>NZ_LGLN01000033.1:580791-638366 GCF_001293775.1 Pseudomonas syringae pv. cilantro | reverse complement strand
TGCGTCACACGGCGGTTCTGCGGTGTCAGTGATGTTTGGACCCTGTGATGCTCGTACCAGTGTGTTGGCACGAGAATCAGGGCTTTTGTCACGCGTAGTAGTCGATTTCGCTGCTGCCGATCACGCGTGCCGCTGGCTGGCTGACGGGGATGGCGGCGTCGACGCCTGCAATTTCATCGGAGCTGTCGCTGGAGCTCATGCCGTTGCCGCGGCCGCTGCGCTGGGCGCGGCTGGCTTGTTCCTGTGCTTGCTGCTGGGCCTGTTGCTGGGATTGATCGGATACATTGACGTCTACCTGACCGAGGCCTTGCTGGACGAAGGATTCGCGCAGTCTCGACATCTGGTTTTCCAGCGCATCGCGCACGCCCAGGTGGGCGCTCATGAAGGTCACTTGGGTCTGCTGATCCGGGGCCATATTGATACGGATATCCAGACGACCGAGTTCTGCAGGCTCCAGCTTTATATCGGCAGACCTGAGGTTCTGGCTCGACAGGTACATCACGCGGTCGACGATGCCTTCGGTCCAGCCGCTTTGATGCATGGCCAGTGGCTGATTCATCAGCGGCGCGGCAGCGGGTGTTGCCGCCACGCGGGCTGGTTGCGCCGCCTGGCTCAATGCGGCAAGGCGATCGGCGAAGTTGTCGACGCGGGTATCGCCGGCGGCGCCTTTGACATCCTTGAGGCCTTCTCCGATCAACCCGCTAAAGGACTTGTCGCTGCTTTCAGTACTGCTGTCATCCGCAGCAAGCTGCTCGCTGAGGGCCGACAGGTTATTGACTAAATTCTGCGCCGGGTCAGCTTCTGCGTTCGACGGCGTCGCTTTGCTGGCGGCCTGAGCATTCTGCGCAGCCAGTTGGGTTTTGGAGGTGGCATTTTCCAAGGCCAATTGCACTGCGTCCAGACCCGCCAGAGGGTCAGCGTCGGGATTGAAAGCCGCTTCGACGACCACAGGGGCGGCAGCGGGCATAACGGCAGTCGGCGCAAGCGTTGCAAGGGCAGGCGAAACCTTGGTTTCCGCACTCTGCGGTTTGACTGTCGGCGCAACAGGCGCCTGTACCGTCATCGCTTGCAGGGCAGGATCGAGTGCGGGATCAATTAGCGCTTGCGCATCTACCAGCGCCGGATCGGCAGACGCAGTGGCGTCCTCCTGCGCAGACTCCGCGCTGGCAGCATCTTCGCCACTCGCCGCGGGCTTGGCAGGCAAGCCATTGCCGCTATCGGCAACGGTCGCCTTGTCAGCGGCACTTGCCTGGTCGTCGACCGGCTTATCCTTGCCAGCGGCAACCTTGTCCTTGTCGGACGCAGTCTTGTCCCGGCCGGGTTTGACCGGCACGTCATCGCGTGGCGCAACGGTATCCCGGGCCTGCTTGGCGTAGACATTGGAAAAGCTGGAAGCCCCGTCCTTGCTGCTGTCGGCAGATTTGACCGAGTTATTCGCCACACCGGACCGTGAGGTCGCAGCAGTGGTGGCCTGAAGAAGGGCGTTAGTGGCAAGGGGCATTTCGGTCTCCGCATGAGCAGCTGGTTATCTCTGTACCAGCAAGATGCAGGCCAACTTCGGTTGTGCACCCCTCAGAACCTGAAATGACAGTTAACTGACAAAGAACTGCCGCTCTGCATTGAACAGCCCGCGGACGGTCAGGTATTCGCTGTCTATTTTGCCAACCAGCTCTGCAAGCCCGGACGGCTTTTGCTGGCGAGCCTGCTCTTCAAGCTCTCGGCACAGATCGGAAAGGCGCAATGCCCCCATGTTGCTGCTGCTGCCCTTGAAGCTGTGCGCATTGAGGCTCAGCTCCTGCAAATCCAGGTCGCAGGCAGCAACCGCCAGGCGCAGTTGCTGCAGGCGCTGCTCGGAATCCTTCAGAAACACGTCCAGCAATGTCGGATACTCATCCTCCATGACTTCCTGCAACGCGTTTAACACGCTGTAATCCAGATGAATCGACACTTGCTCGCTCCTTGATCAAGATTTGAGGGTCTGTTCGGGTTCAGGCGCGGGCCGCTTTGCCGGTCCGAGATGACACACAAGCAGCCACCGAGGCGGATTATGCCACTCCCTCCCATAAAAATTCCACGCAGGCGGTCCTGCCGTCCGAGGACCAACGAGCCTCATGGCTCAACTCAGACACCAGTCGCAGACCGCGTCCATAAAGATCGCCGCTGGCAGGTGTCTGCATTCTGGCCGCTTGCGCATTGAATCCGTTACCGCTGTCCTCGACACTCAAGGTCAGACGCCCCCCCTGCCCGATCGGCTCGATCTGCAGACTCATGCGGATGAAGCCCGCCTCCAGCGCGTTCAAACGTTCGGCGCGCTGCTGGTAATAAAGCGCAAAGCCCGGCGCATCATGCTTGAGCGCCGAGTCCAACCCTAACACACCATGTTCCAGGGCATTGCTGTACAGCTCGCCCAACACCATGTGCAACGCGGCCCCCTGATTACGCAGGCCGTGGACTTCGAGCAGCAGTTGCATAACATAAGGCAGCGGATTAAAGCGTTTGAGGGTCGATGTGCGAAACTCGAAGCTGGCCGACCAGTCCAGCGGGCTTGAAGCGCCGCTGTCCGAGTAGGTCAGGACCGGCACGCTTGCGGGCGGCTCATTCACCGCACTGATTTCCAGCAGACTGACGTCATCACGCGCCTTGCCGCCAAAATCGTTGAGTGCCTGAAGGATTTCCTGAATCAGCAGTTGAGGCTCGCGACTGGCTGACAGGACCTGACGCAGACGCTGTGCACCGAACAATTCATCGTCACTGTCGCTGGTGTCGAGCACGCCGTCGGACAGCAGAAAAATCCGGTCTCCGGGTGCCAGCGGATACACCTCGGTACGGGTATCGAAGGCGTCGACACTCAATACGCCCAGTGGCAGATGGCGCGAGGCCAGTGGCACGTGTTCGCCCTGCGTGCCGCGCAGCAGATAGCCGTCCGGCAAACCGCCGCTCCAGACTTCGACCTGATGCTGCTGAAGGTTGACGCACAACAACGTCGCGCAACAAAACATGTCGATCGGCAGAATGCGCTTGAGCTTGGCGTTCATCTCCCGAACGATTTCCACCAGCCCGTAGCCCTTGGCGGTCATTCCGTAAAACACTTCAGCCAGCGGCATGGCCCCCACGGCGGCCGGCAAACCATGCCCGGTGAAGTCCCCGAGCAGCACATGCATGTGCCCGGCCGGGGTGTAAGCCGCCAGCATCAGGTCGCCGTTGAACAGCGCATAGGGCGATTGCAGGTAACGGATGTTGCTTGCGCCGAGGCAGCCGGCATGCGCGACCTGGTCGAACACGGCCTTGGCCACACGCTGCTCGTTGAGCAAATAGTCATGGTGCCTGGAAATCTGGTCGCGCTGCTCGCGTACGGTCTCGTGCAACACGCGCAGGCGGTTCATCGCATTGATCTTCGCCGCCAGCACCAGCGGGTTATAAGGCTTGGACATGAAATCGTCGCCGCCGGCATCCAGACAACGCGCCAGCGCTTCGCCTTCGGTGAGCGAGGTCAGAAAGATGATCGGCACCAGCGACTCGCCGGTCATTGCCTTGATGTGCCGGGCCGCCTCAAAACCATCCATACCGGGCATCATTGCGTCCATCAGAATCAGCTGCGGGCGTTCGGACGTAAAGATTGCCACAGCTTCGACGCCATTCGCGGCGCTCAGCACCCGATGCCCCTGACGGGCGACAATGGTCGACAGCAGCAGGCGATCACTGGCGTTGTCATCGACAATCAGAATGCACAGCTTCTTCGCGGACGACTGCACCCGTCAGCTCAACTGAAACAGCTTCGAGAAATTGGAGATCGCCAGAATCGTGCGAACATCGGACGTGCAGTTGATCAGCCGTACCACGGCTTTATCGCCACCCGCATGATCGCGCAGCAGCAGCAACATGCCGAGCGCGGAGCTGTCCAGATAATGCGTACTGCGCAGGTCGACGACGTAATTCAGATCCTGCGGGTACTCCTCGTAGGCAGCGCGAAAGTCCTGGTGGGCATCAAAATCAAAGCGTCCCTCAATGAAAAGGGTCAGTTGTCGACCATCTGCCGAACGTTCGGAAGTGATTGTCATGGGAACTCCGAGGTGTTTCATCACCGAGACAGTGTGAGCGTAGACCAGACCGAGAGATCGCCAGGACCTCATTCAGTCAAAAGTCAGAATTGTTCATGCCGGGGCAAACGCTGCGATAACTCATCGAGCAGCTTCTGTTCCCGTTTGTCTTCAAGCTTGCGTGCTTCGTCCATGTAGCGTTGCACCAGCTTGCGTAAACCTTCGACCCGCGCGTAGCAATCCTGCCAGGCGGTGCGAGCCCTATCGAGATTGGTCTTGTGCCATTCGAGGCTTTTGTATTGCTGGGCAACCGCGACATCGAGCTGGCTGAGAAAACGCTGATAACCCAGCAGCCATTGTCCGGAAACCCCGGCACTGCCACGCTGCAGCCATTGTTGCTGATAGTCCTGGCGAAACTGGTCCAGCTCCTGCAACTTGTTGTTGGCCAGGTTGACCTGCCCCTGAAAATGCCCGAGTCGCTGGGCTGCCGTGCGCTCGGCAGCTTCAGCCATCTCGACCACAGGCGCCAGACGCGCCGCTCGACTCTGAGCCATGGCCTATCAGCCGCCAGGTGCCGGAGCGAAGATCGACGCCAACGCTTCGCCACTGCCCTGCATGCTTTCGTTTTCGCGCAACGCCTGACGCTGATAACGCACCAGCACGGGGTGCAACGCAATGGCCATGTCTGTTTCGCGGTCGCCACCGGCGACGTAGGCACCGACGCTGATCAGGTCGCGGGTCTGCTGATAACGCGACCACAGTTGCTTGAAATGTTGTGCCCGGGCCATGTGCTCGGGGCTGACCACGGCAGGCATGACCCGGCTGATGGAGGCTTCGATATCGATGGCCGGGTAATGCCCCTCTTCGGCCAGACGCCGGGACAGCACGATGTGGCCGTCGAGCACACCCCGCGCGGAGTCGGCAATCGGGTCCTGCTGGTCGTCACCTTCCGACAGCACGGTATAAAACGCGGTGATCGAACCACCGCCCTTTTCGGCATTGCCGGCGCGCTCGACCAGCTTGGGCAAGCGTGCGAACACCGACGGCGGATAGCCCTTGGTGGCAGGCGGCTCGCCGATGGCCAAGGCGATTTCCCGCTGGGCCTGGGCGAAACGGGTCAGGGAATCCATCAACAGCAGGACATTTTTGCCCTTATCGCGAAAGTATTCGGCAATTCGTGTGCAATACATCGCAGCGCGCAGACGCATAAGCGGCGCATCATCGGCTGGCGAGGCGACCACCACCGAGCGCTTGAGGCCTTCTTCGCCGAGGATGTGTTCGATGAACTCTTTCACCTCACGGCCCCGCTCACCAATCAGGCCAACGACGATGATGTCCGCCTCGGTAAAGCGCGTCATCATGCCCAGCAGCACACTCTTGCCCACGCCCGTACCGGCAAACAGACCAAGACGCTGGCCGCGACCGACCGTCAATAAACCATTGATGCAGCGAATACCGACATCCAGCGGCTGACTGATCGGGTCCCGTTTGAGCGGGTTGATGGTCGGGCCGTCCATGGGCACCCAGTCTTCAGCCTTGATTGGCGAACGACCATCCAGCGGGCGACCGGCGCCATCCAGTACGCGCCCCAGCATGCTCATGCCCATCGGCAGACGGCCAGTATCCGCCAGCGGCACTACCCGCGCGCCGGGCGCAATGCCGGCAACGCTGCCCACTGGCATCAGAAACACTTTGCCACCGGAAAACCCCATCACCTCGGCCTCGACTTCTACCGGGTGATGACTGTCATCGTTGATGACCATGCAACGACTGCCCATGGCCGCGCGCATGCCTTCCGCTTCGAGCGTCAGGCCGACCATGCGCAACAGGCGCCCCTCAACGACCGGCTGGGCTGGCAGACTGATCGATTCGGCGTACGAGCCGAGCCGCTTGCCAAAACTGGTGCGATCAAGGCGCATCGAGAGTGTCCGCTTCAGATTCCGCAGGAGGGGAAGCGCCGGCTGGCGAGGCCTCCAGATCGACACTCAAATCAGCCGCCGCAGGATGAGTGACCTGCTCGTGCAACTGATCGTGCATCTTCGAGATCGCCAGCGCGATGCGGGTTTCGACGCTGGCATCAATGCGGCTGTGCTCGGTTTCGATCCGGCAACCGCCCGGCAGCAGGTCTTCGTCTTCGACGATTTTCCACGCTTCCTCGTGTCGCTCGCGCATGGCTTTGACCAGCAGAAAGTCTTGGGGATTGATGAAAATTCGCAGGTTCTGCGCGCCCATCGGCAGCAGTTTCAGTGCATCGCGCAGCACACTGGCGATCTGCCCGGAATCGGTGACCAGTTCGCGCTGAATCACCTTGCGGGCGATGTGCTCGACCAGATGAATAACGGCCTTTTCGATCTGTGTGTCCTGCTCGGCAATCGGCTCCAGCAGATGCCCCATCAGTTGTTCGAGACTGGCGATTTTCGCCGCAAGTGCAACTTCAGCCTCTTGGCGAACTTTGAGCTGGGTGCTGTGAAAGCCTTCTTTTTCGCCGGTCGCGAAGCCTTCGTTCCAGGCCTCCTGACGAATGCTTTCCAACTCTTCCAGGGTCAGCGGCTGAACTTCGTCCAGCGGCACCTCTTCCATCTCGACCGGCTCATCGACAGGGTCGGGCTCGGGTTCAGGCTCGGGCTCCACATGCGGGTCGAAGCTGGGCAACGCCCAGATATCGAGCGCCCCGGCGTCCTTGGCGCGAATGAGGTCGCTGGCCAGTTCTTTATTGGAGGTGGACATGAGTCAGCTGAATCCTTAGATCATTTCCTCGCCACCTTTGCCACCGAGTACGATCTCGCCGGCCTCGGCCATACGACGCGCAATGGTGAGGATTTCTTTCTGGGCGGTTTCCACATCGCTGACACGCACCGGACCTTTGGCTTCAAGGTCGTCGCGCAGCAGTTCGGCGGCACGCTTGGACATGTTCTTGAAGATTTTTTCCTTGATCGCCTCGTCCGAGCCTTTGAGCGCCAGCACCAGCACGTCCGAAGACACTTCGCGCAACAGCGCCTGGATGCCGCGGTCGTCCACATCGGAAAGGTTGTTGAAGACAAACATGAGGTCTTCGATCTGCACCGAAAGGTCTTCGTCGACCTCGCGGATCGAATCCATTAGCGCGCCTTCCATGGAGCTGTCGAGGAAGTTCATGATGTCAGCCGCACGCTTGATACCACCCAGGGTAGTACGCGACGTGTTGGCGTTACCGGAGAACTGCTTCTCGAGAATCTGGTTGAGTTCTTTCAGCGCCGCAGGCTGCACGGTGTTGAGCGACGATACACGCAGAATGATGTCCAGCCGAACCTTGTGATCGAAATGCCCGAGCACTTCGCCAGCCTGGTCAGCATCCAGGTATGCCACCACAATAGCCTGAATCTGCGGGTGCTCGAAACGGATCACGTCGGCAACTGCCCGTGGCTCCATCCATTTGAGGCTGTCCAGGCCGCTGGTATTGCCACCCAGCAGAATACGGTCGATCAGACCGTTGGCCTTGTCCTCGCCCAGTGCCTGAGTCAGCATTTTGCGGATATAACCATCGGAACCGACGCCAAGGCTGGTCTGATCGCCGACGATGTCGACAAACTCGCTCATGACCTCTTCGACCTGCTCACGATGCACGTTGCGCATCTGAGCCATGGCCACGCCTACCTTCTGGACTTCCTTGGGCCCCATGTGCCGGAGCACCTGAGCCGCATCGGTTTCGCCCAGCGAAAGTAACAGTACAGCCGCTTTTTCAACTTTCGAGAGTTTGGCTACCATGGCTCGTTCATTCATCAGTGTTGATCCACTCTTTCACAACCTGAGCCACACGGCCAGGGTCCTCAGCTACCAGGCTCTTGATCGCATTCAGCTGTGCGTCATAGCCTTCGGTCGGGCTTGGCAGCAAGATGCTCTGCGGACCGCCCAGACTTACCCGATCGTTGGACAACTCACCGTCCAGACCGCCCATGCCACCGAGCTCGGCGTCGCCACCACCGAAAGCGGCCAGTTGCTGCTTGCTCTTGCCGTTGGTGATGTTGTTCAGCACCGGACGCAGCACACCGAACACCAGGATCAGGATGAAGATCACCCCGACAGCCTGTTTGACGATGTCCCAGAACCAGGGTTGCGAGTAAAAAGACGCCTCAGGCAACACTTCGGCACGTTCGCTGGAGAACGGCACGTTGATCACACTGACGCTATCACCACGGCTGGCATCGAAGCCGACCGCATCCTGTACCAGGCGCGTAAAGCGAGCCAGATCCGCAGCGCTCCACGGCGCACGACTGATCTCGCCGTTGGCGGCATTGGTCTTGACCATGTCATCGACCACCACAGCGACTGACAGACGGGTCAGACGACCCTGTTGCTGCTTGGTGTGGCTGATCGAGCGGTCCAGTTCGAAGTTCTTGGTCGACTGCACGCGCTTGTCGGCCGGAAACGGTGCCAACGCGGGCTGACCGGTAGCCGGGTCCATGATCTGTTGACCGTTGGCATCGAGTAATGGCTGACCGGCTGCGATCGGACCGGCAGCACCGGCAGCGCCACCGCCAGCAGTCTGCGGAGCGGTCGCCGGACCTGGCGGCTGATTGCTAAGTGCCCCCGGAACGCCGCCCGAGCTCGAGCTGCTGGAGCGCTGTTCATTGACCGACTGCTCGCTGCGCAACGCAGGTTGATCAGGGTTGAAGCTTTCGGCGGTCGATTCGACGGCGCTGAAATCGACCACTGCCGAAACTTCGGCTTTATAGCGATCAGTGCCCAGAATCGGCTGCAGAATGTTCTGCACGCGCTGGGTCAGCATGCCTTCCATGCGCCGGCTGTAATCGAATTGCTTGCCCGCCATGGTCAGCTCGGAGTTTTCCGCCTGATCGGACAGCAGCGTGCCTTTCTGGTCCACGACCGTGATCTGCGACTTGCTCAGTTCGGGAACGCTGGTGGCCACCAGGTTGATGATGGCCAGCACCTGACTGGGCTCCAGCGAGCGACCGGCGTACAGCTCGACCAGCACCGAGGCGCTTGGCTTGCGGTCATCACGTACAAACACCGAGCTTTTCGGAATCGCCAGGTGCACACGCGCACCCTTGACGTTGTTCAGGGCCGAGATGGTACGGGCCAGTTCGCCTTCCAGACCGCGACGATAACGCGTGGCTTCCATGAACTGGCTGGTCCCCAGACCCTGATCCTTGTCGAGGATTTCAAAGCCGATATTGGCGTCGTTCTGTACCACGCCCGCCTGAGCCAGCTGAATGCGCGCACGCTGCACGTCATCGGATTTGACCAGCAGCGCACCGGAATTGGGTTCGACGGTGTAGACGATGTTCGCCGCCGTCAGGGTGTCCATGATCTGCTTGCTGTCCAGACCCGCCAGACTGCCATAAAGCGGACGATAGTCAGGCTGCTGGGACCAGAGCACCACGGCAAAGCCGATGGCCACGCTTGCCGCCAGACCGACCATGAGGCCGACCTGACGCAGCATGGTCATTTCAGAAAGATTTTCCAGAAAAGACAAACCGAACAACGGTTTCTTATCGGAAGCGCCTGCTCGTGCAGGAACAGGATCGGCTGTTGCTTCGGCCATGACTCAGTACGTCCCTTAAACCGGCATCTGCATGATGTCTTGATACGCCTGAACCAGTTTGTTACGAACCTGGGTCAACGCCTGAAAAGACACACTGGCTTTCTGCGACGAAATCATGACGTCGGTCAGATCAATCCCACTCTTGCCCACTTCGAATGCACTGGCCAGCTGACTGGATGCCTGCTGGGTCTGCGCGACCTTGTTGACGGCCTGACCAAGCATGTCGGCAAAGCTGCTGGCTCCGGCTTCCTGCGGACCGGACACGGGCTTGGGAGCAGACATTGCATCCATCTGCATGGCCCGCATATCCAACATCAAGCGATTAAATTCAACACCTTGGCTCATGGACGTTTCTCTCGTAAGGCCCGCAAATTTTTGACACTCATTCAGCGGATACAGAAGACATAGCAACAACGGTGCCAGCTAGATGGCGGCGATTAGCCACACCCATTATGGATGCCATGTCGCCCGCCATGAAACGGCTCTGGACCGGGCCTGCGGTCCAGTCCGTTTATATTTTCGGGGTTTAGCGGTCAGGCAGAATTCTCAGGTTCGCAGACGCTTGTCCGCACGTCGTATCGGGGGTCAGGTGGCGAACAGATAGCCTTCCACATCCATCCCGGCGTCGCGCATCTGGGCCAGTTTGTAGCGCAATGTACGCGGGCTGATACCCAATCGTTCGGCAGCCTCTTTGCGCCGCCCGCGCTCGGCGCGCAACGTGTCGATGATCATCTGAAACTCCCGTCGCCTCAGATCATCGCCGAGTGCGCCGACGGACTCTGCACCGCCCGAATGATCCGCTACCGATATGACAGGCAGTGCTGGCACAGCCGTTATCGTTGCCGCAGGCGCCACAATGGCGACCGCCCCGGCAAGGCAAAAATCCTGCGCCTGAATCACGCCGCCCTGCTGCAGGATCAAAGCGCGCTGCACGGCGTTGTCGAGCTCGCGCACATTGCCAGGCCAGGCGTAGTCGATCAGGCACCGCTGCGCCTCGGCAGATAAACGCACCGGCGCGTGCTTCATTTTATTGACGTGCTTGGCCAGCAAGCGCTCGGTTAGCGGCAGAATATCGGCAGTCCTTTGACGCAAGGCCTGCCACGCCAGCGGAAACACCGACAGGCGATAAAACAGATCCTCACGAAAGCGCCCCGCTGCCACTTCGCCCGCCAGATCGCGGTTGGTGGTGGCCACGACACGTATGTCCAGAGTGATCGGCTTGCGCGCGCCGACACGCTCGACCTCGCGTTCCTGCAGCACGCGCAGCAGTTTGGCCTGAAGCGCCATGGGCATTTCGGAGATTTCGTCGAGCAGAATCGTGCCGCCTTCAGCCTGCTCGAACTTGCCCGCCTGCGCCGCGATGGCGCCGGTAAACGAACCCTTCTCATGCCCGAACAAGGTGGCTTCGAGCATGTTGTCCGGGATCGCCGCGCAATTGATCGCGATAAACGGTTTATCGGCACGCGGTGAGTTCTGGTGAATGAATCGCGCCAGCACTTCCTTGCCGGTCCCGGACTCGCCGGAGATCAGCACCGTGGAATCACTTTTTGCCACACGGCTGGCGAGGTTCAGCAACTGAATGCTGGCGGGCTCGACCGCAATCGGCCCCTCGCTGTCCGCAGGCCCGAGGCGACCCAGCGCATGCCGGGCGACCAGTGCGATCAGCGCCTTGGGCTCGAAGGGTTTGACCAGATAATCCGCCGCGCCCTGACGCATCGCGTCCACCGCTCGCTCGACAGCACCGTGCGCGGTCATCAGCAACACCGGTAACTGCGGGTGCCGACTGCGCAGCAGGCTCAACAACTGATGACCGTCCATGCCAGGCATGTTGACGTCACTGATCACCAGACTGAAAGGCTGCGCATCGGCAGCGACCAGCGCTTCTTCGGCAGAACCGACCGCCTGATAGCCGTAGCCTGCCAGCTCAAGGGTTTCCCCCAGCGCTTCGCGCAGCGAACGGTCGTCTTCGACCAGCAACACCTTGATCGACATCATTCGTTACCCACGGGGCTGGCTGCCGGAATCAACGGCAAGCTGACAATCGCACAGGTGCCGCGGCCGACCTGCGACAGATAATGCACGCCGCCCTGATGCGCTCGCGACACGGCAGTGACAACCGCCAGACCCAGCCCGGTACCAGTGGTCTTGGTGGTAAAAAAGGGTTCACCGATACGCGCCAGTGCGGCCTTGTCCATACCGCTGCCGTTATCGCTGAAGGCTATGCGCAGCGTATTGCCACGGCTGTAGGCATGAACTTTCAACAGGGTTCGACCGGCGCTGGCCTGGACCGCGTTTTCAATCAGGTTGAGCAATGCGCCGATCAGCGTGTCGCGGTTGCACAGCAGTTCGCCATCAATGCTGTCGCACTGCCAGCGCACGGCTACACCTTGCAGATGGGTAGCGGCCGCGTTCTGCAATGCCTGGAACAGCACGCCCGGTGCCAGGCGATCGGTCAGCGGCAGCTCGCCACGCGCGAACACCAGCATGTCGCGCACCTGGTGCTCAAGCTCGTGCAAACGATCCTTGAGCCTTCCGGCAAAGCGCTGCTGGGTTTCCACAGGCAATTCCTGCTCGGCCAAATGGCTGGCATAGATCATGGCTGCCGACAGCGGTGTGCGAATCTGATGCGCCAGAGAAGCGACCATTCGCCCCAGCGACGACAGGCGCTCGTGACGGGCCAGTTGTTCTTGCAGACGGCGGGTTTCAGTCAGGTCATTGAGCAGAACCAGTTGCCCCGGCTCGGCGTCCAGCGAACGGGTGGCAATGGAAAGCCTGCGCCCGTCCTTCAGTGAGACTTCGTGCCCGTCGTCTTCACGCGGCGCGAAGCAGCGGTTGATGACGTGGCGCCAAAGCATGCCCAGCAACGGCTGCCCCAGCAGGTCGACAGCCGCCGGATTGGCTTCACGGACCACACCCATGCCGTCGATGACGATCACGCCGCCCGGCAACAGATCGAGCAGATTCTGCAAACGATTGGCCAGACGCTCTTTTTCCGCCAGTTCCTGCAAGCGCTGAGCGCCGGCATAGGCCAGCTCACCCTTGAGCTCGGTGACCCGCGCCTCCAGCACTCCGTAGGAGTCCGTGAGTTGCGCCGACATCTGATTGAATAGCGAGAACGCCTGTTCAAGCCCCTGACGACTTTCCAGCTCCGGGGAATACGGAGCCTGAACAGCGGGGGCGGAAGTCAGTTGCGCGGCCTGGGACATAGTTCTGCTCTCTTGTGGCGGACCGTCAGTAAACGGTGTGTCACAGGAGACTTAGCAATCCTCGTGCCGAAAAAAAACCCCTGAAAATTCAGAGGCTTGATTTTTGGCACTGAAAACCGGCGTCAATCCTCCGCCTGTTCGTCACCCTCACGACGGCTCATGCCGTACTTGCGCATCTTCTCCACCAGCGTGGTGCGACGAATCCGCAGACGTTCAGCGGCGCGGGCGACAATGCCGTTGGCATCATCCAGCGCCTGCTGAATCAGGCCCTGCTCCAGACCACCGAGGTAGTCCTTGAGGTCAAGCCCTTCAGGCGGCAGCAAGGCACCGGACGCGAAGTTCGGTGTGTGGTTGTTGATGGCCACACGTTCTTCGATGTCGCTGCGCAGGCTGTCAACCATCTGTTCGTCTTCATCATCGACGTAGCGAAACTTCTTTGGCAACTCCGCCACACCGATCACGCCATACGGGTGCATGATCGCCATGCGCTCGACCAGGTTGGCCAGCTCACGAACGTTACCCGGCCATGCATGTCTGCAAAGCGACATGATCGCGGCCGAATTGAAACGGATCGAACCGCGCTTTTCGTGTTCCATGCGTGAGATCAGTTCGTTCATAAGCAACGGGATGTCTTCGACACGCTCACGCAACGGAGCCATTTCAATCGGGAATACGTTGAGACGGTAATAAAGGTCTTCGCGAAAGCTGCCGATCTCGATCATGTTTTCGAGATTCTTGTGCGTCGCGGCAATAATTCGCACGTCAATACTTTGGGTTTTGTTGCTGCCCACGCGTTCAAACGAGCGTTCCTGCAGCACGCGCAACAGTTTGACCTGCATCGGCAACGGCATATCGCCGATTTCATCAAGAAACAGCGTACCGCCGTTGGCCAGCTCGAAACGTCCGGCACGGCTGGTAATTGCGCCGGTGAAGGCGCCTTTTTCATGGCCGAACAATTCGCTTTCAAGCAACTCGGCCGGGATCGCACCGCAGTTCACTGGCACGAACGGCGCATCGCGACGCTTGGAATGGTAGTGCAGGTTGCGGGCAACCACTTCCTTGCCGGTCCCCGACTCGCCAAGAATCAGCACGCTGGCGTCGGTGTCGGCAACCTGCTGCATCATTTGCCGCACATGCTGAATCGCGCGGCTGGTACCTACCAGGCTGCGGAACAGATTCGGCTCACGGTGACGACCACGCTCGCGGGCCTGATCGTACATTTCACGATAGACCTGTGCGCGGTGCAGGGAGTCGAGCAATTTGCTGTAGCTTGGCGGCATTTCCAGTACGGAAAGCACACGCCGACGCAGATCCTCCGGCAGCTCGACCGCAGCATTTTCGCTCATCATCAACACAGGAAGGAACTCATCCCATGCTGCGATGGTCTTAAGCAACCCTTGCAGGGTGCCCGGTGCGCTGACGCTACCGACCAGTACGCACAGCACTTCCCGCGTGGAGGTCAGAGAGCCGACCACCTGCTGCCAGTCCTGGCTTGAGCAGGATAGGTTTTCTTCGCCAAGAAAATTCAGGATGACCGCCAGATCCCGGCGGCGCTGGCTATCGTCATCGATTAGCAGAATCTTGATTTCACGCCACATGCAATAGCAACTTCCCTAGTCAACTCAATGCCCACCAATTGGGACAACTTGGCAATCTCAGCAGATATAAACCTTGAGACGCCAGAAAATAGTAAACATCACTAGTTAAGTCAAAAAAACGGACACAGTCAAATTTATGGCGAAAATCTCGTCCAGCAATAAAAATGACAATTAAACATTAACCGAAGAGATGGTATACCTTCGTCGCATTTTTGGCATTGTGGATTTTCGACATTTCATCGACAACGGCTTGACGCTCGCCGGTTGCAACATCGATTAATTGTCTGTACACGCCTAACAACTCTTCAAGGTTGCTGCGCAGTGCCGGTTCATCGGCAGGGGGCTCGCCTACGGCAGCATCGACACACTCACGACAGGCCTGATCAAGCTTGCCGATCGCCTCCCAGTCGCGCTCGGCCAATGCACCTACCAAGGCTTCACGGGTTTCTTCGATACGCTTGAGCGCAGCACTCATTTTTATTCTCCTCGAAAGCAGCAGGTTATTGCAGGGTACCGATCGCGTCCCAGCCTTCCTTGACGGTGATCAGCAGGCCAGCCACTTCGTCGAGAATCTTCTGATCGTTGCGGGCATTGGCCTCTGCCAGGCGCGTCATCATGTAGCGATAGAGGCTGTCCTGTCTGACCAGACCTTCACTCGGCGCGCCCTCAAGGTCCAGCCCCTCACGCAGCCCACCGACGATGCCGATGGCCTTGCTGAGGAACACACCCTTGTTGGCAAAATCTCCTCGTGCCATTGCGCCTTTGGCCTGAGCGATGCGGTCAAGACCGCCCTCCATCAGCATCTGCACCAAACGATGAGGGCTGGCTTCCGAGGTCTGAGCCTGGGCGCCGATTTTTTGATACTGCCGCAACGCTAACATCGGATTCATAATGACCTCGAGACGCACTCAGAATGTTTGATACTCAGGCTATCGACGTACAGCGCCGAAACTTTAGCCCAAAAGCAAGAACCCGACGCAGGGTCGGGTTCTTGGCACTTCGGTAAAAAGAGCTTACGAAGCGTTTTTCTGAGCGTTCATCGCCTCGAAGATCGACGTGATGTTGCTGCTCGATGCCCTGAGCTGCCCGACCAGCAGGTCCATCTTGTTGTACTTCGCCTTCAACACCTCAGTCAACGAGCTTATACGCAGGTCCAGCGCTTCCTGATCCTTGGCCAGCCTGTTATTCACCTTATTCAGACTGGTCGTCTTGGTGGCCAGAATGCCGTCGGCCTTGGTATAGGGTTCAAGCGCTTTAGTCATGCGCGCGACCAAACCGCCATCCACAAGCGTACCGTCAGCTTTTTTGGCACCGGTGCCGTTAAACAGAGCCTGGATCTGCCCACCAAGTTTTTTGTCAACCAGCGCCGTGGTTAACTGGGCCGTATCCAGTGAGAGCTTACCGTCACCCTGTTGAGTCTTGATCCCCAACTGAGCGAGAGAGCCAAGTCCGGAAGTCGATGTGGCGGTAGCAATCTGGTCACGCACCGCTGCCAGCAAACCACGTGGCGTCGCATCACCGGTCAGGGCCGCAGGGGTAAAGACACCGCTGGCAGAGACAGAGCCCTTGGTCAAAGAACCGACCAGCGTGACCAGGGTATTGTAGGAGTCGACGAAAGACTGCAGCGACGTTTTCAAGCCTTCGGTATTGGTGGCCACCGTGATAGTGGTGGTTGGCGCAGCAGCTGTACTGGGCGCAATCAGATCGAAGGAAAGACCGGAAATAGCGGTGCTTACTGTATTCGTCTTGCTGGTCAGGCTAAGACCATCAATAGAGAACACTGCATCCTTTGCCAGATCGATAATCGCTCCCGCGCCAGGAATCGGCTTACCGCTTGCATCGGTACGGGTGCTGGTGTCGCTCATCAACTTGGTGCCGTCAATATTCAACGCTTCCTGACCAGCCCCACCTTTGACAGAGATATCACTGCCCGCCCCTGTGGTGGTCGAACTGAACACTAACCTTGAGCCGTTGTTGTCATTGATGATGTTGGCAGTAATACCCTTGCCCTGCAGCGACGAGTTTATCTGGTCACGCACCTCCTGCAAGGTTGAAGCCTTACCAATCTCAACCTTCTGGGTAGTGCCATTCTGAGTGATTTCCAGAGTACCACTCGGAATGGCACTGGCTTGCGCCGAAGTAAGCGCAGCTGTGGACACCTTCGAAGCAGAGGCCAGGTTAGTGACGTTAATGGCATAGGTGCCATTGACGGCCGTGTTACCCGCCGTTGCCTTGACCATTGCATCGTTGGATGACGTAGCGGCAAAGCCCTGAAACGCAGGCGTGCTGCTGCTGAGCGTATCCAGAGTCTTCTGGAACGCAGCCAGTGCGGACGTCAGCTGGCTAACGCCTGAAAGCGACGCTTTGGTGGCGGATGTCTGCTGATCGATCTGGGTCTGTTTTGGTGCTTTTTCAGCCGCCACCAGCCCTTCGACAATTGCAGTGATTTGCAGACCTGACCCCAGGCCTGTGGTAGGTACAATCGGACTTGCCATGGTGCTTCTCCCTTCAAGAATGTCGCAGGATTCATCGCCTTTTCAAGAGGCTCGTAATCCGGCAACAAATACCGTACCGGCGATCAGGCCTTGGCGCGGAACAACAAACTGTTCGCATCACTCAGGCTATCGGCCAGTTTCAGGATTTCTGCATTGGGAATCTGCCTGACTACTTCGCCGGAGTCGCTGGCAATCACCTTGACGATCACTTTGCCAGAGTCTTCGTCGATCGAGAACTCGAGATTACGATTCACCGTATGAAAGAATTTCTGGATATCCTCGGCCGCCGCCTTGACCTTGGCGTCGTCCGGAAAACCCTCTTTATCCTTAGGCAGATCAGAACCTTTACTTTCCGCCGTGGCAGCAACACGCTCTACGGGCCTGGCATCGGCAGGCTTATCGACCGACGGGTCGGCCACAACGGCCTGACTTGCCGGTTGAACGGCCGGATAAGACAAGGTCAGCTTCACACTCATATCCATGACCATCACCTCTGAAAGTAAAAAAGCGAGAGAGCACTGTTAAGCACTCCCCCGCTAAAACTCATGCCGATATTACTGAAGCAGTTTCAGTACAGCGGATGGCAGCTGGTTAGCCTGCGCCAGAACAGAGGTGGAAGCCTGTTGCAGAGTCTGTTGCTTGGTCAGCTGTGCAGTTTCCGCAGCGAAGTCAGTATCTTCGATACGGCTCAGTGCCATGCTGGCGTTAGCGCTGATGTTCTGCAGGTTGGAGACGGTGCTGACCAGACGGTTTTGTACAGCACCCAGATCGGAACGAGTGTTGTTGATGGTCGACAGAGCCGAGTCGATCGCAGCGATGGCGGCGGAGAAGTTGGTCTCTGCAGCGGCGCTGTCGGAACCGACGATGGTGATTGCCGAACCGACACCCATGGTGTCTGCGTCAAAGCTGGCGCTCAGGGTTACAGAGATCTGGTTCGCAGCGCCAGAGTCGGAGCCTACCTGGAAAGTCATGGTGCTGGCCGAACCGTCAAGCAATTTCTTACCGTTCAGGTTAGTACTGTCAGAGATACGGGTCAGTTCCGAGCTCATCTGCGCGAATTCTTTGTTCAGCGCATCACGACCTTCCGGGCTGTTACTGTCGTTTCGCGACTGAACAGCCAGTTCACGCATACGTTGCAGAATGCTGACCGACTCTTGCAGCGCGCCTTCAGTGGTCTGCAGGATCGAGATACCGTCGTTGGCGTTTTTTATCGCCATGGTCTGGCCACGGATCTGCGAGTTGATCTTGGTCTGGGTTACGCTGCCGCCCGCGTCATCTGCAGCGGTGATGATTTTCTTACCGGTAGACAGACGTTCCATCGATTTCGACAGCGCGTCAGAAGCTCGGCCCAGGTTCTTCTGGACGTTCAACGATGTTACGTTGGTGTTTACTGTTAAAGCCATGATGAATTCCTCGGTGGTTTGGTACTACGTGGCTTCCGGCCCCTGCAAGCGCCGGGTGTGCCTAGAGAACCTTCGTAATAGTTATCGTCGCAATAGCAGGTTGCTTGAGCGTTTTTTTTTAATATTTTGCCATCACACTGCCACCCCTTATAAAACAAGGGTTTGGCGCATAACCATGCGCCTGAAAAGCGAGAAATTCATCGATACTAAGAGGGGGAGACAAGCGAGGTCGCTGCGGGCCGAAGTTCAAACTGTGACGTGGATCACTCTTTAATATAAAAGCGCCTGAGGAATAATCCGCAGGCGCTTGTTTGTCAGGCTTGTCGACTCAGCCTTTATAGATAATGGCAGAGCCCCAGGACAGTCCTACCCCAAAGCCACTCAGGGCGACTCGGTTCCATGAAGAGCCCAGTACGTGCTTTTCAATCAGCAGCGGAATGCTCGAAGACACGGTATTGCCGGTCTCGACCATGTCCTTGAGAAACTTCTCGGGCTTGTCTTCGAAACGGCGCGCAACGGCGTCGACAATTGCGGCACTGCCTTGGTGAATGCAAAAAGCATCGATGTCGTCAGGCGTCAGGTTCGACTCGGCCAACAGCTCATGCAAATGAGCGGGCACTTTCAATAAGGCAAAATTGAATACCTGACGGCCGTTCATGAAGAAAATGCCGTTGCTGACCTTGAGGTGCGGCGCGCCGGAACCGTCGGTGCCGAACTTCGCCTTGCCCAATTGCCAGTCAGCGCCCTCGCCCATCCAGGTGGCGGTGGCTGCGTCGCCGAACAGCATGGTGGTGTTGCGGTCTTCCGGGTCGACAATTTTCGAATACGGGTCGGCGGTGATCAGCAGACCGTTCTTCAGGCCTGCCGCCTCCATGAAGCCCTTGAGCGCATAAATACCGTAGACATAGCCGGAACAACCCAGCGAAATATCGAACGCGGCGACATTGGTCGACAGGCCCAGTTTGTCCTGGACGATGGCCGCGGTATGCGGCAAGCCTTCCTCGTCGCCGTTCTGGGTGACGACGATCAGCACATCAATGCTTTCGCGCTGAAGCTGCGGGTTGTTGGCAAACAGCGTATTGGCCGCTTCAACGCACAGATCGGAGGTTTCCTGGCCAGCGTCTTTGCGCGGCAGGAACGTGGAGCCAATCTTCCCGAGGATGAAGTCTTCATCCTTGCCGAATCTGGCGCCTTGAGCGTAGTTATCAACGCCTGCAACAGGCACGTAACTCGCTATGCTTTTAATGCCAATCATCATGGCTTCCCGATGAGTAAACAGGTCATTTTCCGTCCTGACAAAATCAGGGCGCTACCGAATAGAGGTGATTTACAGACATTTTCAGGGCGCTTGGCAGGTTAAAGCAAGTCAGGCGCATGTCGCTCCCTGTAACACACTACAGTGAAGATGCACTTTATGACCTGCAGGTCACTCAAGTTTTGCATGCTTTGCGATAATTTGCGTCGGGGAAAAGCGCGCGGAAACCTGAGAGGCGGCCCCCTGCGAAGAGGTTTACAAAGCAGTGAACCGGCCGCAATGCAGCCGGTTTCACAAACGCAGGTGACTCAGCCAGCCAGGGTAAAACCCGGACCGTCGAGATCCAGATTAGCGTTGTAGGCTTCATCCTGCGCGAACTGCGCCGACCATTTGTGCATCAGCGCAGTGCGCGCGTGCTCCGGCGCATGCACGATACCGGAATGCACCACTTGAACATGCGGCGTCCACACGGTGAGGTAACCGGCCTGTGCGGCCTTGAGGCACAGATCCACATCGCCCAGCGCTTCAGCGAATGCATCCTCGTCCAGCCCACCCAGCCCGTTGTACAGTTCCTTGGCAATCATCAGGCACGCCGATGAAACGGCGGAATAATTCTGCTCCACCACCAGGCGCTGCATGTAGCCGCTGGACGTCTTCGATTCGCCGACAAAGCCCGAACCCACGCCGCCATTGAGGCCCAGAATCAGGCCGGCCTGCGTCACGGCGCCTTCACGGTCAACCAGCTTGGCGCCCACCACACCCACTTCCGGACGTTGCGCCTGATTGAGCAGAGATTCGATCCAGCCGACGTTGACGATCTGACTTTCCGCATCCAGCAGGATCAGGTATTCGCCCGTGGCTTCCTGACTGATCTGGTTGCGCAGGGCTGCCGGGCTCATGCGCTGTTCGGCGCGGAACACGCGCACGCGACCGGAAACCTGCTCCTGCCTGTCGAGCCAGGTCGACAGTTCGGCCGACGTGCTGGCGTTGTCACCGATCAGCACTTCGTAACGCTGATAACGGGTCCGCTGCAGGACGCTTTGCAGGCAGCGTTGCAAGTCAGCCAGGTTGTCCTGGCTGTGCAGAAGGATCGACACCTGCGGCCGATGGGTGTGGCGATAATCGATCTTGTAAGTGCCGGGCTGCACTGAAGTGACTTCAGCCTGATAACCCCGCTTGCCAAGGTGGCGCTTGAGCGCTTTCTGTTCGTCGGGATTGTCTTCCAGCGCAGGGGCATCACACATCAGCAGCGGCTCGCTGAGGTGGGCCAGGCCGCTCATGCCGCCCAGTTCGATCAAGCGCAGCAACAGATCGAATTCGAGCGCTTTGGGTAATTCACGCGAATAGCCGCCCGCCTCCACCAGCACTTCGCGGCGGATCAGCCAATGGCGCGCCATCAGGGCGGGCAGGCTTTGCAGCAGGTCAAGGTTGAAACCCGGGCGGAACACCGGGGCCAGGGTGCCGTTGGATTGACGCTGAATCTCGTCGACCGCCACTGCACGGCACTCGGCCGCGTCAACCAGCTCGGCACTGGCCAGCAACAGGCCGCTGCGGGTGAACTCTTCACCGGCCTGGGCGAGCATCAGCCAGTCGCTGGGGGACTGCTTGATGATCTGGTTGATCTTGTCGACGTAATTGCTTTCGGTGACCTTCACAAAATGCAGGGTGTTGTGCAGTGTGGTGACTGCCAGCAACTCTCCCGTCGTGAACACCACCACTTTGAACGCCTTGTAATGGCTGTTGATCAGGCTGTCGAACGTTGCCTGTAGCTTCAACATATCTGCGTCCAGGTCCAGCAGCAAAATACCGATCTGCGAGCCGGTCGGTGCACTGGCGAGCTTTTCGGTGATCTGCTTGACGGCGTCGGGGGCCGGATTACGCGAATCGAGCCAATTGAGCAGTCGGCCAGAGGCCATACCGTCGAGCAGTCGACCGTTGTCGAAACCGGATGCAGCCTGCAGACGCTGGCCCCAGGCAGAAACAAGCGCAAGCTGCTCTTCGCTGTGTTTGTCGTCTTTGCTGCTGCTCAATTCACTGGCAAGGCTCTGTACGACGCCCAGATTGAACGCATAGGTCTCGTACGCCTGCCACAGACGGCTGAGTTTCGTTTCAGCATCCGGATTGCTTTGCTCACGCAGCAACTCGGCTTGCTTGAGCAGAGCCGCTTCAAGCGCCTCCATCTGCAAGCGGCCTGCCGGCATGACGTGAATCAAGAATTCGATGCGGGCCAGCTCGTCGAACAGCGGCTGATTGTAAAACGGCAGTTCGACAAACTGCCGAGCCTCGAACAACGCGTCCGACTGCTCAAGGGCAACGTTCCAGACCGCACTGATGAGTTTTTCATCCGCCTGAAAACCCTCAGTCTTGAGACGTTCGGCCATGGCGGCGAGTCCGGCCAGGATGTTCTGTAGGCCCTGCGTGCCGGCGAAACCCGATTCGTCGCCCAACACCGAAAGCAGTTTTTTGGCAAATGCCTCTCGGGTCGCCTTGGCTTTGGGATCGACATGCCTGACCGCAGCGACAATGCCCGCGCCACGGCGCAGCTCTGCGTCCTTGCCCGGCGTAAAATGCAGGGCATACGGAATCGGCAGAATGCGCAGCCGCGCAGCCGCCGCCAGATAATTCATGTAACCGATTTCCTGCCAGTGCAGCTCGGTGTCTCCGGCAACCGAAGCGAACCACTGCTGCGCCAGTTCAGTCCGCGTCACTGCACTGAGCAAGGACAGGCCCTGGCCCATGAAGCTCGACACCCGCTCGCCAGCGTCATCGGACGCGTAGTCTTCGCAGGTCTTACGATCGCGACGGAAATAATCCACTTTATCGACATGGGCTTGATAGCTCAGGCTGTAGCCCTGGCAGGCGCCATAAGTCTGATTGGCTTCAAGAAAGCTCAAGGCGGCACTCAATGCATCTGCCAGCAGGAAGCTGTCGACCGGCGCCTGGACCACAAACGGTGTGGTGACATGCTTGAGGCCCTCAGCAATCCTGGCGCTGAGGCTGGCATCGGTCAGCGCGGCGTGTTGCACGTAATGCAGGCCGGAGGTGCCCGCGATATGGGCATCCGGCTGAGCGGATGCGTCGACCACCACCACGCTGCATGGAAAGTCACTGTAATACTTCAAGGCGCGGCGCAGGAAATCCGGCTGGTCCTTGGCCATCAACAGCAGGGTCAGACGCTGATTCAGAGCGGTGTGTTGATGTCCCGAATGGTTTTGCATGATCTTTCCTTATAACGAATCGAGTGCGCCTTCAACCCGTACCGGCATTGAAGCAAGAGCGTAACGTGGCGTCAGCCAGCCATCCGCTGACGCGTGATCAAACGATCGGATCAGTCCGGCAGCCAGCCGTTGGCCCAATATTGCAGGTTTTCACCGCGCAGCATGAAGTCGCGTAACACTGTCTCGCGCAGTTCGTCGCCCATACGGTAACTGGCATCGGGATCGGAGAGGTGCATGCGAATCGCCTGCAACCACTCGTCCGGGCTGTTGGTGTACACGCGGGTGGCCGGCAGATGGCCGCGGTAGGCCTCGGTGTCGGAGCAAATGACCGGGTAACCGCACGCGCCGTATTCCAGCAGCCTTAGATTACTCTTGCAGTCGTTGAAGATATGGAATTCCAGCGGCGCCAGTGCCAGATCGAGATTCAGGCTGGCCAGCTTGGCCGGGTAGGTTTTCAGGCTGACCCCCGGGTGGAACTCATGGATGTAAGGTTTGAGCAGATCCGGGCACATGCCGAAGAACACCCACTCGACTTCATCAGCCAGTTCGCGCACCACATCGGCAATCAGCTCCAGGTCGCCCCGATGGCTGGTGCCGCCGCCCCAGCCGATACGCGGCTTGCCGGAACTGCGGCGCTGACTTCTGAGGTTGCTCCACAGTTGGGTCGCCAACATGTTCGGCACCACTCGGATATCGCTGTGCATGCTCGACAGCACCTCGGCCAGCGGATGTGTCGACACCACCACGCGGTCACACAGGCCGATACCCTTGCGCAGCATCGTGCCGATATTGTCCGGCATGTTGCGCTTGTGCTCGTTGCGCTCGGGTACATCGGCAATGTAATCGTCGAGTTCGAAAATACGCATGGCGTTCGAGTAGTTCTTTGCCAGCTCGATATCCGGAACCTTGGCTTCGGTGTAGCGGCCCTGAAAGACAATCACGTCGGGAGACTGGCGCTCTATCTCTACCGGCGATGCGGTCTCGTAGGTCATGCGACCCACTACCCGCCCGGCGGCCATCAGCTCCAGCAGTGGCTGGCTGACCCGGTAATGCCCCACTGCCGAAGAGTTGACCGCCATGCCGAGAATGGATGGCAGATGACGGCTACAGAACGGATCCCAGCCCACCAGCAGACCAGGGTTAAGAGCGAACGACAGCGTTTCGTTAAGGTGCAGATTGGGGTTGTATGCCTGATCTCTGGCCATTTTCGGTAGCCACTTCAAGAAGAACGATTTCTGCTCGTTATCGAGTGCCTGACGGGACGTCTCGTCACGTGCAGCGGCAACAGGCTCAGCCAGTACCAACGAGGAATCAGGTGTGCCGACGATCAGGTAACCCTCGCGCCCGACCCGCAGGCACAGGTCAAGATCCTGCAGCCCCTGAGTGAAGGTCGCGGCTTCCATCTCGCCCACAGCGTCGAACACCTCTTTGCGCACCATCAGGCAATTGCCGCTGACCGCACTCCAGTTCTGCGTCAATTGCAAGCGCTGCATATAGCCGCGCGCGCCCGCAGGAAAGTTGATGAAAGGCCGCCCGGCCAGACCGTCCATGCCCATCACCATGCCTGCGTACAGAATAGTGCCCTGCGGGTTGAGAATACGCGGGCCGACGATGCCGACTTCCGGGCGCTGGGCATGGCTGACCATTCCCTGCAGCCAGTCGGCCTGATAAATAACGGCGTGCGGGCTGAGCATCAGCAGGTAGTCACCACGGGCATGACGGGCAGCATGGTTCTGCGCCGCGGCTTGGCTGCCCGCGTCAGACAACGAGAGAATCTGCAGCTTGTCACTGCCCAACTGGCCCATTGCTGCAAACCAGGCTTGCGCATCGACGCTTGCGCTGGCGTTGTTGACGATCAGCACTTCGTAATGCGGGTAGCTTGTGTTGCTGAGAATACTGTCCAGACAGCGCTCCAGAGCAGTCAACTGATCCTTGGCGGTGATGATGATCGACACCAGCGGCAGCGAAGGATGCAGGTATTCGATGCGGTTCAGCAGCGGCAGATGATCATGGTGAATCACATGCTCCCTGCCGATACGCGTCAGGTGCGCCGATACCAGCGATTCGTTGTGTTCGATGACCTGAGGCAGCGACAGCCAGTCGGCAAACGCCAGGCGCGATTCGACCTGCACTTCGGCGATGTGCTCGATGGTCTGTGGCCCGGCACCCTCGACCAGACGCCAGATGACATCATGCGGGGCCAGCTCATCGTGGGCCGGATCGAACCCGCCCATGTCCAGCAAGTTGCGGCGCTCGAACGCCAGCGTGCGCCCGACATAAGGATAGGCGCGCAGCAGGTCGAGATTGAAACCGGGTTTGAAAATCGGCTCTCTGGATTCGTCGTCGACCAGCGCCCCTTCATCGCTGTAGATGCACAACAGGCCGGAGGTCTGCGCGATGCGCTCGGCCAGCACCAGCAGCGCAGACTGTGTCAGTCGGTCGCCGGCCCGCAGCAGATAAACCCAGTCGGCGCTGTCCAGCAGCGGCAATACGTCATTCAACTGCCGCGACCAGTCCGGCTGCAGGGAAAAACGCAGCACCTGCGGATCATCAATGCTGGCATTGGTCAGCACGACCACTGAGTCGGCGGCGTAATCCTGTTCGGCAATGCTGCGCAACGTGATGTCCAGCCCTTCGGCGTCGCCCTCGGGATCGATGATCACCGGGACAATGCGCGGCTGCCAGGCCCAGCTTCCGATGCGTCGCTCGAGCAGCTTCTTCTGCGGAGCAGAAAATTGGCGGCACGACAGCCACTCGGCGTACAGTTCTGCGTAGCTGTCGCTGCGGCTGCCGACCCGGCTCATCATGACGCCTTGACGACTGGCCATCACCCCATAAAGGCCGACCTCATCCCACTCGCGCGGCTCTTCGAGCGCCATTCGCAATGGCAGGAAACGAACCCAGCCGTCGGCAGGTGCGCCTTCGCCACTGCGCGCCTTGAGCATTTCGTTCAGCCAGCCCCATTCGGTGGTAGCTTTTTGCAGCATGTCTGGCCGACTGCTGAAGCGACCCGGGTATAGCCGCTCGACGCTCTCGACATTGTTCAGCACAATCAGGTTGCCACGTCGCAGCAGGCAGATAAACAGCGTGAAATCCAGCAATGCGAAAAAGCCCTGCCCTGGCACAGCAAGGGACGGCAGGTATTCCAACACGTCGGCACGGCGCATCAGCGCGCCGCTGAAACCGCCCAAATAGTTGCGCGGCGTGCGCTCGAAAATTGCCAGCATGTCCTCGCCTTTGAACACGGCGTCGTACGGCACCAGACCGACGTTCTCCATGCGCGCCGGCAATACATAGTCATCGACGTCCACCAGATGGCGTTTGCTGACGACCAGCTGAACATCCTTGTAAGTATCCAGGGTCTGTGCCTGATGTGCGACGCAATGCATATAAAGACGGTCGTCATCGCAGAGAAACTTGATGTACTTGCCGCCAGCCTCTTCCAGGCATTTGAGCAGATTCCCTTGAAAACCCAGGCGTTGAGGATTGCCTACGTAACGCGCATGATCAGTGTCCGAAGGGACCAACTCGTCAAAAATCGTTTTGATCTCATCGGTACGGCAATCGTCACAGACAATGATTTCGATATTGCTGTAGGTCTGGTCCAGGGCACTTTGCAGCGCAGCACGGAAGAAACGTGGATTGAGAGCGGGGATGACGATACTGACGAGGGGGACTGAATTCACTATTACAGACTCGTGAGCGGCGGAGAACCCGCCAGTCGGCCGGTCCCCCTCACCGCTGATAAAAGACGGCGCATGCTCAACGTCAGGATTCAAAGCTGACTGAACAGGTTCAACTTGGACAGCAGGGTAAACACCTGCTGAGATGCATCCAGCATGGTCTTCTGCAACGTCAGCCGCGTGGTCGCCTCGACGATGTCCGCGTTCACGTAAGTGCCCTGCTCGATCGTGTTGTTGGCTTTGAGCAGCTCGTTGGTGGTGCCTTGCGCACTCGCAGCAAGCTGGCGCGCGCCGCCATTGGCCTTTGCGGTGGAAGCCTGCGCGATGCCACTGGTGATGTTGCCCAGCGCAGAGTCCAGTGAAGCCTGCATCTTTTGTGTCCCCACCAGATCTCCGTCAACCGGCGTCGACAAGGCTTTGATCGCCGCCGTCAGTGTGTTGAGGATGTTCTCGTTCTGGTGAGTACCAGACTCCACGATAAACTGATCACCGGCGGCAGGCGTACCGCTGACATTGAAATTGACCCCGGACGCGTTGGCCGTAGAGCCGCTCATCGTGCCGCTGGACACCGGTTTACTGCTGCTGGTCAAGGGTGACGCAAACAGGTCGTAGTCGGTGGCGCTGGTGAACTTGAGAATTGCGCCGCCAGCAGGAAAGGTATTGTTGAACGCCGTCCGGTCAGCTGCCGTGTTACCCACGGTCGAGCTGCTGATATTGGCGGTAGAGGTGTTACCGGCACTTCGCGACGTCGATACGCTGTCTGGCGTCGAAGCCAGTTGATAGCTGCGATTGGTCAGCGCAGCATCAGCCGTGGCTTGCGAAACCCTGTCAGCCGCTGGCAGGTTGACGTTGAGGGTCATTTCGACACCACGAAAGGTAAACGTCTGCGCCTCGAACGTGCTGTTGCCGAACTTGCCGGCAGACGATGCGTCGGAGCTCACATCGGTGCCGGTGGCATCGGTGATCTTGAACTGCGTACCGCTGAGAAAGGTCAGTGTGTAGGGTTCGCCCGCCTGATAACTCGAGTTATAGGTCGGGGTCGACGTTACCTGGCCAGCACTCAGGCCGATCTTGCCATCGTCGGTCGCCGGAGAAATCAGTGTCGCAGACGTGCGCGTGCTGTTGACCGACTGCTCGAATGCTTCGTAGCCCGTGGTGTTACTGGCCATTACCAGACCATCGCCGACCGCCAGGTTGACGCTGGTCTGATCGCCTTTGTAGCTGTAAAAGCCATCAGCGTTCAGCGAGTAAGGCGGCGTCGAGGACTTGGAACCGGCCAATATGTATTGGCCATTAGGGTCCTTGCTGTTCATGAGCGCCAGAAGCTGACCCTGATACTGTTTGAGCGCCTGAGCCTTGGTGAGACGTTCAGAATCGGTATTGACGCCGTTGGACGCTGATATGATCTCTTCACGAGCAGACTGCATGGTATCGATGATACTGGTCAATGCCGTCTCGGTACTGACCACGTTGGTATTGATCGTGCCTATGTTGGCCGCGTACTGGGTCAGCATGGAGTTCTGCTGAGCCAGTTGCAGAACGCGGGAAGCACCCACCGGATCATCGCTCGCGGTATTGAGCTTGATACCGCTGGAAACTTCTTCGCTGGTCTTGTTGAGGTTTGCGTAGTTACGCTGATAATTGGCGTTCGTGGCTTCGTAGAACTGGGTAGTCGAGATACGCATGGCTCACGATTCCTTAAAGGCTGTTGATCAGCGTGCTGAAGATGGTTTGTGCCGCCTTGATGATTTGCGATGAGGCGGTGTAGTACTGCTGATACTTGATCAGGTTGGACGCTTCTTCATCCAGCGACACGCCCGACACCGAATCGCGTGACGCTTTGGCCTGACCGACAACGGCCGCTGTGGCCGTGACATCGTTCTTGCCTTGGCTTGCCAGCGTGCCGACGACAGAAACCAGATCAGCGTAGGAGCCGGACAGGCTGGTACCCGCGCCGCCATTGGCGACGCCGACAGTCTTGGCGGTCTGCAAGCCGACCACTGCCAGCGCGTTGCGGTTGTCGGACGAGCCCGAACCGGTGATGCCTACGCTGAACGTATCATTGACGACCGGCGAACCGGAAATGGTCATTTCCAGTTGAAACGCAGTCTTGCTGCCAGGCGTTGTCGTGGTATCGGTGTAGCCGACGTTCAGTTTGAGCGTGTTGGTCTGGCCCTGAATGATCGAACCGCCTACGGCGTTACCGTTCTGATCGAGCACTGCGCCGCCACTCGCATTGATCAGGCTGTAGCTCTGCACGCCAGTGCTGCTGACCGCGCCCATCACCAGCTTCATGGGGGTGGAATCTTTGAGCGCGTTGCGCAGATCGGCGGTTCGGGTGCTGCTGTAGATATCTGACTTGGTGTTCAGTACCGGCTGGGTAAAACTGCCGGTACCGGCGTTGCTGGCACCCGCTGTCGCCGTCAAAGGCGCGGCGGCCGCGATATCCTTGGCGTCGGTCATGACCACGGAGATCCCCGAGGCGCCGGTGCGTGTCGGTATGACCTTGAAGCTGTCGCCGGCCGCCAGGGTATTGCCGTTGAGGCTCACACTGAAACCGTCGAACTGCTTGGGCGGATTGTCACTCAACGCACCGGCACCGACGCTCTCGCCATTAGGCAGACGACGCACTGTGAAATTGGAGGTGTCGCTGAAGGTGACTTCGTAATCGTCGGCCGTCAGCTTGCTGGTATCGCCAATCGTCACGTTCAGGTTGCCGGAGCCAAGGCTGTTGGCGGTCTTGCCGATGCTGCGCTGGCTAATCGCATCCGCGCTGTTGATACTCGAATACAGGTTCGAACCGAAATTGCCCTTGCTGTCGATACCCTGGTTCAACTGGCTGTTGACCTGGTCCGAGAGCACCATCGCCGTACGGCCAAGCTCGTTGGTTGCCGGCACCAGCACTTCGTTGCGATAACGCAGCAGACCGCCAATCGAGCCGCCAGTGATGACCGAGGTCACGTCTGTCTGGGTCTGACCGTAGGCAACCTGCACATTGAACTGCAACGGGTCGGAAGGGCTCGGCGAGGCCGACATCTTGTAAGACGTCCCGCCACTCACCAGTGATTGTCCGGTGCCAGTATAGAGATCGTAATTGCCGTTGTTCTCGACAACCTTGACGCCCACCAGCTCGTTGAGCTGACGCACCGCTTCGCTGCGTGAATCCAGCAGCGTATTGGGCGTGGAGTTGCCCACCGACGCCTGAGTGATCTGCTTGTTAAGGCCCGCCACCGTGTTGGTCAGCTCATTGACCTGCTTGGTGAAGGTGGTGAGCTGAGCATTGACGTTGTCGTTCTGCGAGGACAACTGCGACGCGACCGAGTTGAAACGCGCACTCAATGCGCCCGCCTGGGTCAGGAACGACGAGCGATCCGAAGCCTGGGTGGCGTTGGTGGCGATGCCCTGCATTTTGGAGAAGAAGTCTGCCAGCTGCACGGCGACGCCCGACGCATTGTCGGACAGCAAGGTGTCCGTCTTGCCGGCCTGACCGGAGTAAGCGACAGCGTCCGCGCTGAGGGCGGTGCTCGATTGCAATTGGGTGTCCAGGTAGCTGTTGTAGATGCGACGCACGTCGGACAGCGTGGTGCCGGTACCAAGGTAGCCGACACCCTGACCCAGAGCGATCTGCGCCGACGCTGTGGTCAGTACCTGCTGACGCGAGTAACCCGCGGTATCCACGTTGGCCGTGTTGTTACCGATGGTATTGATCGCAGCGCTACTGGCATTGATACCTGAGAGCCCAATTGAAATCAGCGACATGATTAAAACCTTATAAAGTCGTGGAAGAGCCCGTTGCAGCGGCGTACGTCTGGTAACTCTTCATCTGCTTCGCAATCTGCGAAATCTTGCTGGCGTAGTCCGGGTCGGTGGCGTAACCAGCCTTCTGCAATTCTTTTACAAACTGTTCCGGTTTATCGGCCGAGTTGACCACTTCTTTATAACGATTGTTGTTCTGCAGCAGACTGACCAGGTCGTGAAAGCTGTCGGCATAGGAGCCGTAGGACCGGAAGTCCGCCGTTTCCTTGACCATCTTGCCATCACGGAACTCGCTGGTGATGGCGCGTGCTTCTGCACCTTTCCAGCTGCCTGCGGCCTTTATGCCGAACAGGTTGTGGCTGCTGCTGCCATCCTGTTGACGCATGATCGATTTGCCCCAGCCGGTTTCCAGCGCAGCCTGCGCCACCAGCATGACCGGATCGACGCCGATCCGCGCTGCGGCTTCCTTGGCCAGCGGCAACATGGTCTCGACGAACTGATCGGCGTTGCTGAACGCACGCTTGGCCGGCGCCAGTGGTGGCTGGGCCATCGAGCGCACGTATTGCGGCGCAGGCGCCAGGTTGGGGTCGAGCGTCCAGTCGCCATTGTTGCCCGTGCTGCCGGACGCTGCGCGAGCCGGTGCAGGGCTGTTGCTCACAGCGGTGGCAGCCGTAGGCACGATACCGGCCAACAGTCGATCAGTCAGCTTGCTCGGCAAGGACAGACGACGCGAATTGAGCGCCGCCATGTCGTTGCGGCCTTCGCCGGTAGCCGACGCAGCGGTAGCCGCCTGATCCGCCGCCGCCGAACGCGTCGCCCACAGCGGACGCTGGTAGATACTGGTCGCCAGACCGGTCTTGGCTGGTGTGGCGTCTGTCGCCATTGCAGCCTTGGCGGCGTCGGTCGGATCGGTCGGGGCGGCGTGGTGGATGCCCTTGTCTTTCGACAACTGACGCATCAGCACGTCCTGCAGACCAATGCCGTTGCCACGGGTGGACAGCGTGACCGCCAGTTGCTGGTCATACATGTCCTGATACTGCCGCGTCGCCGCGGTGTTCATCGGGTTGTCCTTGGCCAGCACTTCGTTGGCCGAGCGCATGGCCTTGAGCATCTGACTGACGAACAGCGATTCGAACTCGCGGGCCACCTTCTTCTGGTTTTCCACACTGTCCTTGTCGCCATGCTTCAGCGCCGCCAGACGGTTGACGTCGGTGTAGGCACCGGAGTCGACCGCTGAAGAAATTCCGCCCTTTGGCATGTCCATGCGCGAGTCCTCAGATGACGATCAGGTCGGCTTGCAGCGCGCCGGCCTGTTTCAGGGCTTCGAGGATGGCCATCAGGTCGCCGGGCGCAGCGCCCACCTGATTGACCGCACGAACGATCTCATCCAGCGTGGTGCCTGGACCAAACTTGAACATCGGGTGCAGCTCCTGCTGGGCATTGACTCGCGAGCGCGGCACGACCGCAGTCTGACCACCGGACAAGGCGCCCGGCTGGCTGACAATCGGGTCTTCGGTGATGGTCACGGTCAGGCTGCCGTGCGTCACAGCGGCCGGCGACACCTTGACGTTCTGGCCGATCACAATCGTGCCGGTCCGCGAATTGATAATGACCTTGGCAGCGGTCTGGCCCGGATCGACTTCCAGATTCTCCAGGATCGACAGGTAGTCGACACGCTGGCCCGGATCGAGCGGCGCAGTCACACGCACCGAACCGCCGTCCAGCGCCTGAGCAACGCCCGGGCCGAGCAAATCGTTGATCTTGTCCACGACGCGCTTGGCGGTGGTGAAGTCGGAACGGTTCAGGTTCAGGGTCAGGGTGTTGCCCTGATTGAAGCCGCTCGGCACCGAGCGCTCGACCGAAGCACCACCAGGAATACGCCCCGACGACGGCACGTTGACGGTGATTTTCGAACCGTCACGGCCTTCCGCATCGAAACCGCCAACCACCAGGTTGCCCTGAGCGATGGCGTAGACGTTACCGTCGACACCTTTCATCGGCGTCATCAACAAAGCACCGCCGCGCAGGCTCTTGGAGTTACCGATCGAGGACACGGTGATGTCGACCGTCTGACCCGGTTTGGCGAACGCAGGCAGATCCGCGTACACCGCAACCGCCGCGACGTTTTTCAGCTGCACGGTGCCGGAACCGGCGGGCACCTTGATACCGAACTGCGACAGCATGTTGTTGAAGGTCTGCAGCGTGAAGGGCGTCTGGGTGGTCTGGTCACCCGTACCGTTGAGCCCCACCACCAGACCGTAGCCGATCAATTGGTTGGCCCGCACGCCGGAGATGCTCGCGATGTCCTTCAGGCGCTCGGCATGGACGCCGAACGCTGTGGACAACAACAAGGTCGCCGCTATCAGTTGCTTGAGCTTGATCATGTTTATCCCGCTATCAGAAAGGGAACAACGGGCTGAGGAAGAACCGGTCGAACCAGCCTGGCTGGCTGGTATCGGCGAAGGCTCCGGTCCCCGAATAGGTAATACGTGCATCGGCAATACGTGTGGACGACACGGTGTTGTCAGTCGCAATGTCATCGGCGCGAACCAGCCCGGCGATCCGTACCAGTTCGTCACCGGTATTGAGCGTCATCCACTTCTCGCCGCGTACCGACAGAATGCCGTTGGGCAGCACATCCGCAACCGTCACGGTGACCGAACCGGTCAGGCTGTTGCTCTGTGCGGCCTTGCCGTCGCCATTGGTGGTGCGAGCACCGTTGTAGCCGGCGTTCAGGCTCAGGTCGTTACCGCCAATCGGGTTGTTGGTGGTCAACCCCGAACCGAACAACGAGGTCAGGCCGATACTGTTGGTGCTGTTCTTGGACATTGCAGACGTCGCCGCCTTGCTCGCCGCCATACGCTCGGAAAGCGTGATGGTGATGATGTCGCCGACCCGGAACGCTTTGCGGTCGCCATAGAGATTCTGCTCGAAGCCGGCCTGATAGATCGCGCCATTGTTCGAAGCCGCCGACATGGGCGTGCGTGGTAACACCGGAGCGTAATAAGGGTCATTGGGCTTGGCCGTCGGCGCAACGCAGCCAGACAGCAGGGTGATCCCGCACAATGAAGCGATCAACACTGAAAAACGCGGAACACTAAGGCGCTTCATGACACTTGAAACCTCGCGGTGTAACAGGCGCTTATCAAGGCGCCCCTTCGGATTGAGCGGTTTTGCCGGCATCAGCGCCTTACAGGTTCTGAGTCAGGTTCTGCAGCATCTGGTCAGCGGTGGAGATCACTTTGGAGTTCATCTCGTAAGCGCGCTGGGTAGTGATCATGTTGACCAGTTCCTCGACCGTGCTCACGTTGGAGTTTTCCAGGGTGTTCTGCAGGGTCGGACCCAGGCCGTTGAGGCCCGGTGTGCCGATCTGCGGCGCGCCGCTCGAACCGGTTTCCAGATAAAGGTTGCCGCCGATGGCCTGCAGGCCGGCCGGGTTGATGAAGTCGGCGGTCTGAATGTTGCCGATGATCTGCGGCGTTGCCGTTGCGCCAGCCAGAGTGACCGAAACCGTACCGTCCTGGCCGACCGTAAAGGTCTGCGCAGCCTGCGGCACGACAATCGCAGGCTCGAGCGCGTAACCATTGGCGGTCACGATCTGACCGTTGGCGTCGAGGTGGAATGTACCGTCGCGGCTATAAGCCACGGTGCCGTCCGGCTGAGTCACCTGAAAGAAACCGCGACCGTTGACCGCCAGGTCCAGCGGGTTGTTGGTGGTTTGCAGGCTGCCGGCCGTGAAGTTCTTCTGGGTGCCGACGATGCGCACACCGGTACCCAGTTGCAGGCCGGATGGCAGCTCGCTGTCCTGAGTGGACTGAGCACCTGGCTGACGCTTGATCTGATACAGCAAGTCCTGAAACTCGGCCCGATCACTCTTGAAACCTGTGGTCGAAACGTTCGCCAGGTTGTTGGAGATGGTGGTCAGGTTGGTGTCCTGAGCGGCAAGGCCGGTTTTGGCGACGTATAGTGCAGGAAGCATGTGTGTTCTCCTCAAGCGCCGGTTTGTCGGCGCAAGCTGTCATTGATTAGCCAAGTTGCAAGACGCGAGCCATCGACTGATCGTCTTCTTCGGCGGTCTTCATCATCTTGACGTGCAATTCGAATTGACGGGACAAGGCCAGCACCGAGGTCATTTCCTCGACTGCGTTGACGTTGCTCGCCTGCAAAAAACCGGACTCGACCTGAACGGTGGCATCGACATCGGCAGGCCGGCCGGTCTTGGTGTGGATCAGGCCGTCAGGGCCCTTCTCCATGGTCTTGAGGTCCGGTTTGACCAGCTTGATGCGGTCGACCTGAGCCATCACCTGCGGACTCTCGCCCAGCGAACGAATACTGATCGTGCCATCGGCGCCGATTTCGATCTGCTGTTGTGGCGGCACGGCAATCGGACCGCCGTTGCCCATTACCGGCAACCCGCTGCCGTCGCGCAACACGCCCAGGGCATCGATGTTCATGCCGGAACTGCGGGTGTAGGCTTCGCCGCCATCGGGTGTCTGCACCGCGATCCAGCCATCACCCTTGATGGCGATGTCCAGCTCGCGGCCGGTCTGAACCATGGCACCGCCGGAAAAGTCAGTCCCCGGACGTTCGCTCATGGCATAGGCACGCGATGGCATGACCTCGCCAAACACCGGCATCGAGCGGGCCTGTTCAAGGTCACGCATGAAACCGTTGGTCGAAACGTTTGCCAGGTTGTTGGCGTGAGCCTTCTGCGCAATCGCGTTTTCGGATGCACCGCTCATGGCGACGTAAAGCAACTTGTCCACAGTCTTCCTCCTCCGACAGACGCTTGCCGCCTGTAGCTGTTCTGAAAGGGTTAAAGCAATTTTTGAACCAACTTGTCAGGCCCGATACAAACGCTTGATTTACCAGCAAAAACAGACACTAAGCGTTTGCCTCTCGGCAAAGTGCCACTCAATAGCGGCGGCGGACTGCCGCCCACCTCACGCCAACCCCGACGCAACGCCAAAAAAACTTCGCAGATGCACGCAGACAAGCTGAGCGACAGTGATAATCTGCCTGTCATCACTGACCTCAGCGGGTAATCGCCATGTCTTTTCGCGGCGGCATTGTCGGCCTCGTGGCAGCCAGCCTGACCACTCTCACCCTGCTCGCCCAGGCCGCGCCCGCGCATTACTACAAATGGCAGGGCGACAGCCGGATCGTCTGTGCCCAGACCAGTCCGGGCCCGGGCTGGAAACAATTGAAAGGTCACTTCATCAAAGCCGACTGCTCAATCTGATCAAGTGGACTGAATCAGCGTCTGCATCAGCGTGACCTCGGTGGAAATCGCCTTGGAGTTGGCCTGATACGCCGTCTGCGCCTGAATCAAGGCAATCAGCTCATCCGCCAGCACGACGTTCGAACCCTCCAGCCCGCCACTGACGATGCTGCCCAGCGTACCGACGCCCGGCATATCGTATTCAGCCACCCCGGAATCAGCGGTCGCTGTCCAGCGGGTATCGCTGCGCGGTTGCAAACCATGGGGGTTGGCAAAACTGGCGAGCACGACCTGACCGATGTCCTTGGTCATGCCGTTGGTAAAACCGGCCCGCAAAATGCCGTCGCGCCCGACGTCCAGACTTTTCAGCTCCCCCGCCGAGTTACCGTCCACGTACGCGGAAGAACGTGAGCTGGCGGCGTTGTGCTGAAGCAGATGGGTAAAGTCGATGGTAATGCCGTCGGCACTGCCCGCCGCCCCGTTGGCGATCCAGCGTTCGCGGCTTGTACCTGGATCGACCACCATCGTTGGCGACCAGCCCGTGAGCTGCAGAAGACTGCCATTGCTGCTGTTCAGACCGAGGCTGCCGGTCAGCGACGCCACCGAGCCATGGGCATCGAACACGATATTGGCGGTCAGCGGCGTCGTGGATTCGGGCAGTTGCGGGTTTCGGTCGTCAATCAGCACGTGCATGCGCCAGCTGTTGGTGCCGTCTTTCACGAAATACTGTTTCAGCTCATGCGCATTGCCCTGGCTGTCATAGATCTGATTGCCGAACATTCTGCTGTAGGTGTTCAGGTCTGCGGGATTGAAGTCCGGAACCGGACGGTGCATGACCGCATCGGCAGGATCGAGCAGACTCACCCCGGCATCGTCCAGCGGCAACGAAACCACCCCGCCGTTGGCAGAACCGTTAGCCATCCAAGCGCCATTGACCTGCTTGGCCGGCACCCAGCCCTGCAAGGCAAATTCGTTGTCCGAGACTTTGCGCAGGTGCTGGCTATTGCCGCTGTACGACAGCGAGCCGTCCGGCTTGAGTTCGAGGCTGACCTGCAGCGGCGCCACGCTGTCGGGATCTACCGGGTTACGCCCATCCACCAGCACATGCATGGACCACCGGTTATCTTCGGTCTTGACGAAGTACTGCTTGAGTTCGTGATCGGCGGCGGGCACCGGACTGGCCCCCGCATCCTGGATGGTACGCGTGGTGACCCGCGTGTAGCTCGCCGGGTCGGTCGGGTCGAAAGTCGGCAAGCGGGCGAGCGAAGGCAGCGAGGCGTCCAGATTGATATTTTCAGCCACGCGGGTCGTGGCCCGGGCGGCGACGTTGGACGTGTCGATCTTCAAGTCCGTGCGGATCCCGCGGATAATCTCGCCCCTGTCACTCGCGGCATAGCCCTGCAAGCGTCCACCGTCGCTGTCGACCACGAAATTCTCGGCATCCTTGAGAAAAGCGCCGGCCCGTGTATACGCCAGCGCGCCTTGATCACTGACCACGAAGAAACCATTGCCCTGAATACGCATGTCCAGCGGATTACCGGAGCTGATAACGGTTTCACCCTGATTGAAATTCTGCTGCACCGACGCAAGCCGCACGCCATCCCCGACAGCATTCCCCCCGGCACCCAGTTGCGCAGATGCATACAACGCCGAAAACTGCGCACGCGACGACTTGAAGCCCAATGTGCCGACGTTGGCAATGTTGTTACCCGCCACTTCCAGCCTTTTGTTTGCAGCATGAATACCGCTGATCGCTGTATTGAATGACATGAGTGCTCCCTTGCCTTGACGGCAATTCATAGAGGAGATTTATTCTCACATCATCGTGCGTAGGACGTTTCCAAGTAGGTTGAGGGAGCAATCTGTAACTTTGAGTTCTGCTCAAATAACGAACCATGGTTATCCATCGCCCATAAAAAAGCCTCTTTTTACAGAGGCTCTTTTACCAGCGGCAAACGACGCTTGTTACGTCATCTGAATAGTGGTCTGCATGATGGTACTTTGTGTCGAGATGGTTTTCGCGTTCGCCTGATAGTTGCTCTGCGCCTTGATCAGGTTGACCAGTTCCATGGTCAGGTCGACGTTGGATTCTTCCAGCGCCTGGCCGGTGATGTAACCCAGCGTGCCCGACTGAGGGGCGCCGCTGACCGGAACACCCGAGGCGAACGTTTCACGCCAGTTGGTGCCACCGGCCTGTGCCAGGCCTTGTACGTTGGCGAAGCTGGTCAGTGAAGTCTGGCCGATCACCTGAGACTTGCCGTTAGTGTAAGTAGCGAACAGATTGCCGGTCGCATCGACGTTCATCGCGCTGAGCTGGCCGGTGGCATAACCATCCTGATCCTGCTTGAGCAGACCCGACACCGAAGCGGTCTGGGTGATGTCGGACATGTCCAGTCTGATAGACGCTGCGCCAGTCGCGCCGTTCGCTGCCCAGGTGGCTGTCGTACCTGTGCCGACCTGTACACCCGGCACCCAGTTATTGACGGAGAACGTACCGTCGGCATTGAACCTGACATTGGCGCTGTCGGTTGGAACGGCACCTCCGGCGGTGGTAACCAGGTTGCCCGAAGAATCGAACGTCAGGTCATTCTTGTCCGGCGTCGTGGTTGCCGGGTTGGAGATGCTGCGACCGTCCATCAGCGAGTACATCGACCAGGTATTGGTGCCGGTCTTGACGAAATATTGATCCAGGGTATGAGCATTACCCTGAGTGTCGTAAGTCGGAGTGCTGTATTTAGTGTTGTACGTCTTGGTATCGGTCGCGTCAAAGGTCGCAACGGACGGCAAGGCAGTCGTCGAATTCAGGTTGGCAGAGTTGGTGATCGTGGTCGTCGCTTTGGGCTCCAGGTTGGAAGAGTCCACACGCAGGTTGCTGAGCGCGCCGGTCACGACATCACCGTTGGCGTCAACGTTGTAACCCTGCAACTTCATGCCGCTGCTGTTGACGACAAAGCCTTCCTTGTCGGTGTGGAATGCACCGGCACGGGTGTAAAGCTTCTCACCATTGTTGCTGAGCATGAAGAAGCCGTCGCCATTGATGGCCAGGTCCAGGCTGTTGGCCGTTCCGGTGGTCAGGCTGCCCTGCGAGAACTGCTGGGAAACGGCGGCGGTCATGACGCCGCTGCCGACGCTGCTCTTGCCGGACGTACCACGGATCGACTGAGCGTATTGATCAGCGAATTCAGTGCGCGATGATTTGAAACCGGTGGTCGCCACGTTGGCAATGTTGTTGCCGGTAACGTCGAGACTCTTGTTTGCAGCATAGAGCCCACTAAGGCCGATATTGAAAGACATGTTTCACTCCTGCGCCGTAGCGGCTCTACAATCCGATGGTTTGAACTTTGGACAAGGCAACACTGCCACTGGCCAGGTTAAGCGTTGTTTCTGCACCATTGACACCCAGCGTGACACTGTTGACCGTGGCGGGCAGGTAAGTTGAAAGTTGTGTGTTCTTGCCGTCGATCGCGCCTTCAGCCTTGAAGGTGTAAGTACCCGACGGCATCGCTGTGCCGCTTGAGTCCGTACCGTCCCAGGCGAAGCTGGTGGTGCCGGCTTTCTGCGCACCCAGATCGACACTGTCGACCAGATTGGATTGCGCGTCGTATATCTTGACCGTTGTCACCGAGCTCGCACCCGGCACCACGATCGAGCCGGTCAGGCCCTTGGCGGTATCGACGGACGTGCTGCTCGAGTCGATGATCACTGAGCGACCGACCAGTGACGAGGCCTGCAAGGCTTGAGACGACTTGTAACTGCTGGCAATCGTGTCAACGGTCGACGTCAGGTTCTGCATGCTTTCGAGGCTGCTGAACTGCGCCAGCTGTGCCACGAACTGCGTGTTGTCCTGCGGATCCAGAGGGTTCTGGTTCTTCATCTGCGTAACCAGCAGCTGCAGGAACGAATCCTTGCCCAGCGTGCCGGTAGAGTCTGTCTTGGTCGGTGTCGGGTTCTGCAGCGTATTCAAAAATGTCGATGAAACGCTGTTTGATGTAGTGCTATCAACGGCCATAATGTTCGCCTTTTATCACTGACCGAGGGTCAGAACCTTCTGCATCATGGATTTAGCGGTGTTCATGATTTCGGCGTTGGTCTGGAACGAACGACTGGCGGAAATCATGTCGGCCATTTCTTCCACGACATTGACGTTGGGGTAATAGACATACCCGTCCTTGTCGGCAGAAGGATGATTAGGCTCGTAGCGCGCTTCGAGGTTGGAACTGTCTTCGATGATGCCGTTGACCTGAACACCCTGCCCGGCTTCACCCTGATCCTGAAACAGCGAACCGCCTGTCGACTGCTGACCCTGCATCACGGTGGCGAACACCGGGTGACGGGCGCGGTAAGTCTGGTCCATGCTCGAGGACACGGTCTCGGCGTTGGCGATGTTACTGGCCGTGGTGTTCAGACGCGTGGTCTGGGCACTCATGGCGCTACCGGCAATGTTGAACACATTGGCTAGTGACATGGATTATTCTCCGCGAAGGGCTGCAACCAGCCCTTTGAACTTGCTGTTGAGCAAGGTGAAGCTGGCCTGGAAGCCCATGGCGTTCTCGGTGTAACTGGCCGTCTCGACCTGCGAGTCAACGGTGTTCTGGTCCAGCGAAGGCTGCGACGGCGTGCGATACATCAGCGTGCCATCGTTATTCCCCATACCCTCGGCTTCGATATGACGGCTGTTGGTCTTGTTCAGCGCGAAATGACCGTTCTGGGCCTTGTCGGTTTCGGCAGCCAGCACCGAAGAAAACTCCAGATCACGGGCCTTGAAGTTCGGGGTGTCAGCGTTGGAAATGTTGTTGGCCAACACCTCTGCCCGCTGCGCCCGGAAGTTGAGGGCCTTTTCATGTATGCCTAGCGCTTTATCGAAGCTGATGCTCATTTCGGGAAACCTTTGCCGGTTGACCTGATTCTGTTGTTACTGACAAAGCAATCGGCGTGCCATGTTGCAAAACCCAATGTTTGCAAGGGTTGCAGGCAGCGCAGACGCAGCCATGCCAGAAAAGCGGCAAGGCGTTTCCGCTGGGGGAGGCAAAGCGGCAAGGTGGGTGCCGTTTTTTTGCCAGTATGGGTTTGCCGCCTGGCAGCGGCGGCGCTTGATCAACGCCTTGAATAAAACACCCAATGATAAAGAGACCCTGAGGTCTCTTTATGTCAGATACGAGTGGCGATGATCAGAGCCCCAGCTCACTCAAGCCCGGATGATCATCCGGCCGACGGCCCAACGGCCAATGGTATTTACGCTCGGCTTCGGCGATCGGCAGATCGTTGATGCAGGCGAAGCGCCGTTGCATAAGGCCGTTCGCGGCGAACTCCCAGTTTTCGTTACCGTACGAGCGGAACCAGTTGCCTGAGTCGTCGTGCCATTCATAGGCATAACGCACGGCAATGCGGTTATCGGTAAAGGCCCAGAGCTCCTTGATCAATCGGTAGTCAAGTTCCTTGCGCCACTTGCGCTCGAGAAAAGCCTGCGCCTCGGCGCGTCCAATGACGAACTCACTGCGGTTACGCCAATAGGTGTCTTCGGTGTAGGCCAGCGCGACTTTCGCCGCATCCCGGGAATTCCAGCCATCCTCGGCGCCGCGGACTTTCTGGATAGCCGTCTCCAGGGTGAAGGGCGGCAACGGGGGTCTTCCTTTATCACTCATATCAGGGTCCTCAGAAAGGTTTATAGGGCAGGAATTTGCCATCAAGGGTGATCACGGCACGCTCTCCCCCTTCCGGATCTTCGACTTTCCTGATGTCGAGCTTGAAGTTGATGGCGCTGATGATGCCGTCGCCGAACTGTTCATGCACCAAGGCTTTCAGCGTGGTGCCGTAAACCTGAACCATCTCGTGGAAGCGATAGATAGTCGGATCGCTGGAAACATCTTCCACGTTGCCGCGCAAGGGGATGGTTTGCAGCTCAGCAACGGCGTCTCTGTCCAGCCCGAGACGCTCGGCGACTACTTCGGCAACCGCTTGCGGCAAAGGATGCTGGCCGAGCAACGCAGCGGTAACGTACACCACGCTCAGCCCCGTATCGTCGGCGAGCGACGCCCAGGTCAGGTTCTTTGCAGTCTTGGCTCGCAGCACGCGCTCGGTCAGATCCTGGCGCGGTGTTCTGGACATATTGCTGTGTGGCATGACCCTCTCCTGATGAGTTGACTCGATAACAGCATCAGCAATACCACACTAATATCCAGAACGAAAAAAGAGACCCGAAGGTCTCCTTGATGACAAACAGCCAGGCAACCGTCACTTGGCCTTGTAGATAATCCCCGGGCTGCACTGGACCATCTGGTAGTGATCAGGCAAACCATTCAGCGCTTCGGATGCACCGAGAAACAGGTAGCCACCCGGCTTGAGCGTGCCGTGGATGCGCAGCAGGATGTCTTTCTTCACTTCGGCCGAGAAGTAGATCAATACGTTACGGCAGAACACGATGTCGAATTTGCCCAGCGCCGCATAACTGTCGAGCAAGTTGAACGAGCGGAACTCGACACGACTCTTGATCGGCGCCTTGACCGCCCAGCGGCCCGGAGTTTTCACGTCAAAGAAACGTTGCAGACGTTCAGGTGAGAGACCGCGGCCAATCGCCAGGCTGTCGTACTCGCCCGTCTTGCAATTATTGAGCATCAAACCCGACAGATCGGTGGCGACGATCTGCGCGCCCGACTTCAGTTGACCGGGATTGGCACGTTCGAACTCGTCGATGGACATCGACAGCGAATACGGTTCCTGACCCGACGAGCAGGCTGCCGACCAGATGCGCAGGCGCTGGCCGGGGCTGGCCTTGATCTGCTCGGGCAGCACCTTGTTCTTCAACACCTCGAACGGGTACGTGTCGCGAAACCACAGGGTTTCGTTAGTGGTCATGGCATCGACCACCTGCTCACGCAAACCACTGCGCGGCTGGGTCTGAATACGCTGGACCAGCTCACCCAACGACTTGATGCTTTGCTGCTCCATCAATTTGTTGAGGCGGCTGGACACCAGGTACTGCTTGTTTTCCCCAAGCAAGATGCCACAGGCTTTTTCCAGAAATACCCGGAACTGATCAAAATCCAAATTACCCGTAGACAAGGTGCCGCCTCTCAAATCATGTGAATCACCGGGAACGACGCCCCCGGATGGTTATTCTGCTGCCTTGATCCGCGCAACCACCCTGGCCGCCAGGTCATCAGGCCGGAATTTGGCAAGAAAGTCATCCGCGCCGACCTTCTTGACCATCGCCTGGTTGAACACCCCGGACAACGAGGTGTGCAAGGTGATGTGCATCTTCTGCATGCGCGGGTCATTACGGATCGCCGCTGTAAGGGTATAGCCATCCATCTCCGGCATTTCAATGTCGGAGATCATCATCAGGAATTCTTCTTCCGGTTTTTTGCCTTCTTCGACCATCTTGCGCAGGTAATCCAGCGCCTGGCGACCGTCGTTCAGCGCAACCACTTCAACCCCGACCGTTTCCAGGCAACGGCTTACCTGCTTGCGGGCCACCGACGAATCGTCGACCGTCAGAACGCGCATCGAAACAGCCTTATGCTGAACCTCCGCATCGATGACACCGGCCGAGATTTCTTCGGAAACCGGCGCAACTTCGGCGAGAATCTTCTCGACGTCGATGATTTCCACCAACTGATTATCGACACGGGTGACTGCGGTCAGGTAGTGATCGCGCCCGGTGCCCTTGGGTGGCGGATGAATCTCTTCCCAGTTCATGTTGACGATGCGTTCGACAGAATGCACCAGAAAACCCTGAACCTTGGTGTTGTACTCGGTGATGATGACGAAGGAATTGACCAGCGAAATCATACCGGCGGAACCCGTTGCCATCGCCAGGTCCATGATCGGGATCGTACCGCCACGGATACTGGCGACACCCCGAACGATCTTGCTCGATTTGGGCATGATGGTGAGTTTCGGGCATTGCAGTACTTCTTTAACCTTGAAGACGTTGATCCCGTAGAGCTGCTTGCCGTCGAGACGAAACAAGAGCAGCTCCAGGCGATTCTGACCCACCAGCTGAGTTCGCTGGTTTACCGAATCCATTACACCTGCCATGCCGAACCCCCTTACCAAAATGACCGCCGCCCACACACCTGATCAATAAGCGGCACGGGCTTTGCTATTTATATTCCCATGAACGCAAAGACGACAATTTCTCGACACTTCGCATTAGAAACCCGCAGGCTTCTGTGCGCAATCGCTCTGCTCTGCCTTTGCGGCGCGGGCAACTTCGCCCGTGCAGAGAATTTCACACTGCCTGAACAGCTTATCGGCGTCACCCAAGGGTTTCTTGAGTTCACAGTAGAAGACTATTTGGCAACCAACCAGATTGACGGGCGTCATGACATCCAGGTCAAGCAGCTCGACCCGCGTTTACGGATGGGCGCCTGCGACAAGGATTTGACAGCCACGCTGGAAAGTCCGCGCCCGGTTGGCCGCGTCACTGTGCGGGTTCGCTGTGAAGGCTCATCGCCCTGGACCGTGTTCGTGCCGGCTCAGGTGCAGTTGTTTCGCAACGTCGTCACCGTGATGCGGCCGCTGAAACGCGATGCCATCGTCACTGAAGAAGATGTCGCGATGCGCGAGCGGGATGTCAGCAGCCTGGGTCAGGGATTCCTGGCGTCGCTGGATCAGGCAGTCGGTCAGAAGGTTGTCCGACAGATGGTCATAGATCAGGTCATCACGCCCGTAGCGCTGGAACAGCCACAGATGATTCACAAGGGCGATCAGGTGGTGATCATTGCCCGTACCGGTACGCTGGCGGTGCGTATGCCTGGCGAAGCGATGTCCGATGGTGGTTTCAACGAGCAGATAAGAGTGAAAAACCTCAATTCCCAGCGGGTGATCAAAGCCAATGTCACCGGTCCAGGACAGGTGGAAGTGGCCATGTAATGCATTGATGCTGGCGTAGCACGTGCGTTTTTTCTAGACTGCGGTGAATGTCCGACGGTGGAAAGCATCTATTGAGAAGCTTTATCACAATCAGCCTAAAGTTTGATCGGGGTTGGCCGAAAACAAGGCAAGCGTCCAAACACCCAGAGGTTTTTCAATCATGGTCATAGATTTTAGCCGCCTTAACAATTCACAGTCTGTCGCCAGTACATCGCGTACCGGGGCCAGTAAAGACATCAGCAAAACCGATGCGCCAGCACCTGCAGCCACCGCAGGCGTGAAAAGCACCGGGGAAACGTTTTCCTTGAGCAGTGAGGCTCAACAGTTGCAGAACATCACGGACAAGCTGAACGATCTGCCAACCGTCAACAGTGCACGCGTCGCCGAGCTCAAGCAGGCCATCGCAGACGGTAGCTACAAGGTCGACAGCAACCGTGTTGCCAGCAAACTGTTGAATTTCGAAACCCAACGCTAAGCCACGGCTCGCGCTGGATATTCTGGACGCTTAAAAACCAGAGCATGCGATGCAAGACACTACTTTGCTGCAGATGATTACCGACGACATGGTCGCTGCCCGTCAGCTTCTCGAGTTGTTGCAGGCCGAAGCACTGATTCTCAATGGCCGTGACATGGGCGAGATGGAGCAGGTACTGGCGCAGAAGCAGGCGCTGGTGATTCTCCTCGATCAGCATGGGCGCAAACGCAGCCAGATCCTTGCGGGGGTCGGGCTGCCTGCCAATCGTGAAGGCCTTCAACTATTGGCCAGCCAGTCGGATATCGGCGAGCAATTGTTGGCGGCCAGTGATGAACTGAGTGCACTGATCAATGAATGCCAGACGTTGAATAACCAGAATGGTAGTTTGATCCAGCTGCAACAGATCAGCACCGCTCATCAGCTTCGGATACTCAATGGCGGCGATACGCCGACGCTTTACGACAGTCGCGGCTCGACTGCTCTGAGAGCCAAGCCGCGCCCTCTGAGTCAGGCGTAACTTCCTGTATCAAGGCATTGAGCGTAGTGGCAGAATGCCTGCTGCTGCATTGCCGTAGTATTTTGCCTGGAGATTCAAGAACGTGAATGGCTCAAGCGCGGACGATGCTCCGCAGCCCCCGAAGGTCCTCAATACACCTTTGGAAATCGCAGCAAACCTGCGGCTGCTCGTCGAGAGTCATGATCCTCTGATCATTACCTTCCACGAGCGCGCCCAGCGCTTCCAGAGCTACCTGCTCGAAGTCGACCGTGACAGCAATACCATGGCGCTCGACGAAATGATCCCCCGTGATGGCGAACGCTTCATCGGCAATGGCGAGCCCTACCGTGTGGAAGGCTTTCATGACGGCGTGCGCATTGCTTGGGAAAGCTCGGCGCAGATGGACATCGTCGAGGCTGACGGCCAGCGAATGTACCGCGGGCAGATGCCCGACGAAGTCATCTATCACCAGCGGCGCAACGCATTTCGCGCCGCACTCAAGCTGGCCCAACTGGTGGACGTCGAGATCGGTGGCGAGCGCCTGAAATCGACGCTGAACGGCAAATTGCTGGATATTTCCGCGACCGGCTGCAAGTTACGCTTTGAAGGTGATGTGTCTGACCGCATGCAGCTGGGCCAGGTGTACGATCGTTTTGTCGCCAAACTGCCGTTTGGCGCCATGACTGCGCCGGTGGAATTACGTCATTTGCACTTCGAAGAACGTTTTCACACCACCTTTGCCGGCGTACGCTTTCACAACATGAGCGGGCTGGTACAGCGCCAGGTCGAACGTTTCGTCTACCAGTTGCAGCGTGAAGCACGTCGCTTCGATAAAGACGACGACTTCTGACAGCCCGGAACCTGTGCGGGTGATTGCGGCAGCTGTGCCGCAGTCACCCAGCCCTCCTGCTACATTCAGGCCTTCCAGGTCTCGCTCTCGCCCTCTCGTTCCGCCGAAACAACCTCAGCCTTGGCATCGGCCACCGGCTCTGCTTCTGGCTGTGTATCTGGCTCAGGCTCGTCAACCACTTCCGGCTCGACGGCCGTCTGCATCTGCTCTTGCACCACCTGCTCATCCACCCGCGGATCAAGCGCTACCACCAATGGCGAACTGGACATGCTGTCTGGCATCGCAATATGGTGCAGCGGCGCGTCTTCCACCTGGTGCAAGTGAGTAACAGCCTTGGGCCGGATCAGCAGCACGAGAATCGCTGCAGCGCCGCAGACAAACACATACAGCATATGGCCACCGAACACTTTCATGACCACACCAGCAGCCAGCGGACCGATGCTTGCGCCGATACCGTAGGTCATGAGCAGCATTGCAGTCAGCGAGACTCGCCGCTCGGCCTCGACGTGGTCATTGGCGAATGCCACGGCCAGCGGGTAAAGACAGAACTGCATCAGCGAGGCCAGGAAACCGACGCCGAACAGCACCTCGACCGGCACACTGGGGAACACCGCCAGCGGCAATGACGCCACCACCAGCGCGGCCGCAAATACCCGCATCAGTACGGAGCGGTCGTAGCGGTCCGACAGCAGGCCCAGCGGCCACTGCACCAGAAACCCGGCGAGAATGCAGCAGCCCATGAACAGACCGACCTGCTCGGTGGACAGCCCCTGCTCAGCCGCGTAAACCGGCGCAAGGCCGTAGAACGAACCGATGATCAGCCCCGCGCCCAACACCGCCGTTAGCGATTGCGGTACGCGCTTCATGAAAAACCGCGGTTCCAGAGGTGCCGGATGCAAAGGCGCCGGGTGAATGGCGCGGGTCATGGCGACGGGCACCAGACACAGCGCAAAGCACAATGCCACCAGCATCAGCAGCTCAGGCCCCAGTTGCGGGTGAACCACCAGCACCAACTGGCCCAGCACCAGCCCCAGATACGAAGCGATCATGTAGCCGCTGAACACCATGCCGCGTTGCTTGGCCTCGGCTTGTTCGTTGAGCCAGCTCTCGATCACCATGTACTGGCACATCATGCCGAGGCCGACGATGACCCGCAGCACCAGCCAGGCCGGCAGCCAGCTGATCAGCCCATGACCGAGCACCGCCGCACCGACGATCCCGGCGCAGGTGGCATACGCACGTATATGCCCGACGCGACCGATCAGGCGGTGACCGATCTTGCCACCCAGTACCAGGCCAAAATAGTTCGCGGCCATCAACGCACCGACCCACAGGCTATCGACCTGATCGGCCGCCAGGCGCAGGGCCAGATAAGTGCTCAGCAGACCCGAGCCGATCAACATCATCAACGAGGCAAAATAAAGCCCTCGAAAGGATTTCCAGATTTGGCGCATCAACTTTCCAAAAATTGGGAGTCGCCCGAATGAGCGAGCCCGACACTGCGATTCTTGAACCTGGGCAGCCACAACGCGCCGTTCCCAAGGGGTTATCTCGTCAAAAAAACTGCTCAGTTCCAGGGCCTTCGACGCGACGTAGCCTTCGATGAATTCATGACCAAACAGTTCCTTGGCCAACTGACTGCTTTTCAGACGCTCAAGAGTGGCCTGCAAGGTACAAGGAAGTGATAATTCTTGCGGCAGCCAGACTCTCAGGCAAGCTGCAAGCCAAAGGCTTACCGCTTGAAGCTGACCATTTTACAACTCAAAGCACCGGATTGTGGAACGGCACTCCGGTGACTTCGATGAACTCCTTTCGGTACTCCTCGTTCTCCGGATCGACCACCAGGGCCTGACGCAGAAACTCGACGCCCTCGGCAAAGTGGCCCAACTGACGACTCAGAGCACCGGCGAGATGCAGTTTGTTGGCATCAAAAAAATTGAAAGACAGCAGGATCTTGGTCAGCGTCAGTGCGTTTTCCAGTTTGCCGGCCATCAACAACTGATTGAACTGCGTGTTGAAATCAGCGACGTCCTGCCACTTCTCGGCCGACAGCCCTTCTACCTTGCGCAGTACGAGGGTGTGGCCGTTGCCTACTTTCGAATCGGTCTCTTCGACGCACTCGATGTACCAGCAGCCCAGACCCGATGTGTTCACGTAATTGACGGCGCGGATCATGCTCTGCAAGGAAAACACTTGATAGTGACCGCGCCATTCGCCTTAAGCGACGGTGGTCATGTCGACCTTGTTTTCATAGTCTTCGATCATCTGCGCCAGGGTCGTCAAACGACGCGCGCGATCGGTCCGCGCGGCCGTGCGCTTGGGGAAGATGCAGAAGAACACGCCGCCGTTCTTCAGCACCCGGAGGGCCTCGACGTAAGCGGAAAACAGATTGGGAACGTGTTCGATGACGTGCGAACTGATGAGGTAATCAACCGACGCATCTGCAGTATGAATGCATTGAAAGTCGCCGAGCATGTCGACTTTCGAGACATCGCCCGAGACTTTCATCTGCTCGACGAAGTACTGCTGATAATCTTCCATATCACGAGGGTGCAAAAACTCGACACCGTTGCAAGGCGCAACATTCAGGCAACTGGCCAGGTTGAAGGCGTTATGAGCGGCAGCCCCCAATTCGATACCATGGCCCTGACAGTACTTCTTAGCTAACAGCATCACTCACCCATCGCTCGTCGTGATTTGGATACAGCCTGTGAGAAATGTCGGCGGTGCCTGGCAAAACTTTAGCCGTCAGCGCCCGCACAGCAGCCTGCCATCGACCATTGGCGCAGATATTGCAGCCAGCTGTAATCACGTGCTCATGCACGATGATTTACGTCAGCGAGTGCCCTGCTTACCCTGCGGTTGCTGACGCAAGCCATCAATAATCAGGCTCAGGCCCTAGAAAGACAGAGGATCACCATGATCGATGGTCAAAAGGTTGGCTGCGGAATCGTCACGTATAACCGGCCTGCGCTGTTGAAAAAACTCTACGATTCACTGCCCGCCGACCTCATCGACAGCATCGTCATCATCAATGACGGCGATGTATACCCTGAACACGCTGCCTACGACAGCCACGTCCTGTTCAGCAATGAAAGCAACCTCGGTGTGGGGAAATCCAAGAACCGTGCATTTTCGCGACTTCTGGACGCTGGCTGCGAACATCTGTTTCTGATCGAAGATGACATCTACATCAAGAACCCGGAAGTGTTCGAGCTGTATATCCTGACCTCGACCCTGACCGGCATTCAGCATCTCAACTACAGCCAACACGGGTTGATGAACAAGACCGCCACTGGCGAAGCCCATCCGGTGTGCAAGATCGATTATGGCAACGGTATCAACCTGCCGTTGTACCGGCATTGCGTCGGCGCGTTTTCCTACTATTCCAGACGTAGCCTGGAAGCGGCCGGCCTGATGGATGAGACGTACCACAACGCCTTTGAACACGTCGACCACACCCTGTCCATCATCAATCAGAACATGCACCCGCCGTTCTGGTTTTTTGCCGACATCGACAATTCGCAGGCGTATCTGGGAGACGAGCCGTGGACGCTGGCGAAATCAACGATCTCGTCCGATGCCCGGCACCGCAAAAACGCGCTGGATGCCATCGAGCACTTTACGCTCAAACACGGGTGCGAACCGGTCAAACACCCGTTGGCGTCGAATGAGGAACTGATGGACAGCCTCAACAGCATCAAACGCAACTTCGGGCTGAATATCTGAATGATCGCGGGGCCTGCTTGCGGGCAGGCCCCGTGGCTCAGGGCAGCGTCATGCTGAACACCGCTCCGCCCAGCACCCCGCCATTGGCGATTTCGATCCGCCCCTGCAGGCCATTGCTTACATGCAACCGCGCAATGTGCGCAGCAAAGTAAAGGCCCAGCCCGGTGCTGCCGCTGCCCTGATTGATGCCCAGCACATAGTCGGTCTGCTGCTCGATCAGGTAGGCCGGATAGCCAGGACCATCGTCGTTGACGGTGATCTTCAACTGGCCGTCCTCATCGGACACGCTGACGAATATCTGCTCGCGGGCAAAACCGGTGGCATTGACGATGATATTGCCCACCACCGACCCCACCAGTTCACGGTCGAAAAATCCCAACGGGCTTACCACATTGATGGCATAACCAGCGGCAATGCCACGGCTGCTCAACACCTCCTGATGATGCGCCAGCTGCGCTTCGATAAAATCGTCCAGCTCGTGATAATCCGGGCGCAACGGCATCTGATTGACACCGAGTTTGTAAAGGCCCAACAGCTGCACCAGCATGCCGTTCAGGTTGGCGAACTCGTATTCGATGACGCCATGTTCCGGCGTATCGCGCTGCCGACTGGAAAGCTTCGCCAGCCACTCACTGTGCGCCTGGGTCAGCGTTGCCAGCGAGTTCTTCATGTCGTGCACGGTGGAGGCAATCACCATGGAGAAATCAAGCCCCTGCTCCTTCTCTTCGCTCATGCGCCAAACGCCCTCTCCCTGAGTTTTTGATAACGCTCGAAACGCGGATCGCTGTCCGGGATCCTGCCGACCATGGTCAGGCTGGCCCGGCACTCGTCCAGGCCGGCCTGGCCCAGATTCTGGCCGGGGTGGAGCAGCGACTGCGCCATGTTGAGCGCAATACTGAGATTCTTCGGCTGCAACGCCAATGCCTGACGAAAAAACGTCTGCGCCTCGGTCAGATTGCCAGCCTTGTAGCTGCGTACGCCTTGCAGGTTCAAATCATTGGCTGCTTTGTTGGCACCCAGAATGGCAGGATCGTCAGTCATGCTGGCGACACTTTTCATCACCGCCGGGTCGTCGCCATAGACTTGCGCGCAACTCTTCAAAACACCGGCACCCGCCTCTTCCTGCCCCAGTTGCCTGAGCTGGGCGGCCACCATCAACGACGCTTCGGCGCTGAGAAACAACTCCGTTCCGTCGAGTCGGGCCATCGCCTGCTCGGTAAGTTTTGCGGCCGCTTCCGGGTCCGAATGCTGCAGACTGGAGGCCTTCATCAGGCGCGTGCGCACTTGCAGGCCTTCGTCGCTACCGTGTTCCTTGGCGACGTCACCCAGAGCATTGTTGATTTCAACCCGGGTCCGCGCATCGAGCCCCTGCTCGCCGCCCTTGCTGATCAAGGCATGCGCCAGCCCCAGATTGGTCTCCGGGTCCTTGAAACGCGAATGCTGCCCTTGGGACACCGCCTGACGATAGGCCTTGGAAGCGCTTTCGAAATCCTCGTTGCCCAGCGCCAGTTTGCCCAGCAGCCGCTGCCGACGAACCGCCAGCGGCGACAGACGCACCGCGCTTTCCAGCACTGCCTGAGCCCGCTTGGCATCGCCGAGCGCGACCAGCACGTCAGCCAGCCCGTCGAACAACGCAGGCATGATCGGAAAGGCCTTGATCGCCTGCTCGTAAACAACCTGCGCCTCGGCAGCCTTGCCGCGTTTGAGCAACAGGCTGCCCAGCGCGCCATACGCCCAGGGCGTGGCGCGGTCGGCCAGAATACTCTTGAGGAAGACTTCCAGTGGTTCGTTCTGCTTCAGATCACGCAAGGCCTCAGCCTTGTAGCGCAGGCACAGTGGCGCGTAACGCGGGTCCTGCTCGATCAAGGTGTTGCAAGCGGCCAGCACTTCTGTCGGGTTGCGACGGTCGAGCGCCTGCAGAATCGGCTTGAGCAGGGTCTTGCGCTGCACCAGTTTTTCCAGACGCTGAGCCAGCCCGGCGCGATTGAACGGCTTGGTCAGGTAGCCGTCCGGCTCCCACTCCAGCGCACTCATGACCATGGCCTGACTGTTTTCGGCGGTGACCATGATAAACACGCTTTGGTGACTCAACAGCCGCTCGACCATCAGGTCTTCCAGCACCTGCTGACCGTTCTTGCGACCGTCGCCCAGATTGAAGTCATGCAACACGAAGTCATAACGCTTTTGCGCACACATGCGCAGCGCCTCTTCACCGGTGTCGGCGGTATCCACTTCCTTGACGCCCAGTTCACGCAGCATCGATCTGACTGAACTGCGAAAATCAGAGAAGTCATCAACGATAAGAAAGCTTTTTTGGTTGTACGCCAGCATCCGGATTCCTGCACACGAGAGGTAAAAATATGAGCCCCATGGCCCGAGCGCTACCCGGACCCGGCTCAGCAGCCCGCTTTTCGGGGCCTGCTTGATCACTGATCGCTGACTGATGCTCAGGCACAGCTGCCGTCACCGCCCCGCACGACAGAGCGGGACTTGCGGCAACACTCAGTTTTTCGACCATCCGTGCAGAAACTATAGGGCGAACATGCACGTCGCGCCGCATCGCTACGCCTGTTGACGGCTGATTTTGCGAGCTGGATCGAATGTGCAGGAATAATGCGGGGGGAGTTGCGGACAGATTAACGACAGTGCCACACCGAACAGCATGCCGACACAGGCCGTCGGCATGCTTGCACGGAAGGTTAAACCCAGCCGTCGTTCTTTTTGCGGCCTTTGGTCAGGGCCGGAAGGATCAGGCCGACCAACAGACCCGCACCGGCGATGCTGCCGCCGTACACCATGTAACGCATCATCACCTGCTTGTTCTCGTCACCGAGACGCGCCTGAGTGGCACGTAATTCGGCCTGAGAGTCCGCCAGTTGATCGTTCAGGGTCTTGGTGCGCGCTTCCAGCTCATCGACCAGCTTCTTGCGCGCATCCAGGGTTTCCTGCATGCCTTGCACGCGGGTCTTCCAGGTGTTGTCGATGCCCGCCAGTTGCTCGGTCAGTTCAGCGACCTGCTGCGTCAACTGCGGCACGCGTTCGGCCTGACCGGGGACGTCCTGCAAGTCACTGCTGGGGATCCACACTGTCGCGCCACCTTCGCCGCGCACCTGGCTGAACTTGCCCGAGCTGGTGAGCAACTCGACCTTCTGACCGGATTTCAGCGTGCCGACGATGCGATGGTCATCCGTTGGCCCGCTGCGTACGTAAGTGGTGAGGCTGTCGCTGACCCAACGCTCGTTGTTTGCCGCCTGAGCACTGCCAGGGACGATCACGGTCAGCACAGCGCCGAACAGGCCGGCACCCAGCAAACGACGCGACGCGCAGAACAGGCCAGGGGCACGAGAAAGAAGTGCAGAAAGATGACGAGACATGGCGATAATTATCTTTATCCGGAATGAAAATAAAGCCTCGTTGAACGGGCCGGCTAACGATGGGAACGGCAGGCGATCAAAGGTTTTGCAACTCCTGCCCGGACGGATTGTCTGCCAATGACACGCAACGAAAGCGCGTCGGTTCCCTTTTTTGCAGGCCGTCCAGAAAAAACCATCAGCTAACAGACTCCTCGAAATGGGTCAGGTTCACTATCGCCCTGTCCGCGCGTCAAAATTCAGCCGCACGGTCGCCGTGAGCAAGTCCCTGCTTTCAAACGAATTCGCCGCTGGCACAGCATTTAACCTGGCAAATCAGGCTCCCGCACTGCGCAATATTTGCTTTCCCGTCCAAGTGCTGTAGAAAAGGTCTGACAGGCGTGAGTGTCCCGGACACCCACCATCCTGATGCTCGACTGCATCGCTCTAATGGAAAATAGAATGCTCCCAAGACAAGTGATTAACGCCACCGTAAGCCCCAAAGGCAGCCTCGAAACCCTGTCCCAACGTGAAGTGCAGCAACTCAGCGCTGCCGGTTCAGGCAGTACTTACACCCTGTTTCGCCAGTGCGCCCTGGCCATTCTCAATACCGGCGCCCACGTCGATAACGCCAAGACCATTCTTGAAGCGTACGAAAGCTTTGAAGTGCGTATCCATCAGCAGGATCGCGGCGTGCGCCTGGAGCTGCTCAACGCTCCGGCCGATGCCTTCGTCGATGGCGAAATGATCGCCAGCACCCGCGAGATGCTGTTCAGCGCCTTGCGCGACATCGTCTACACCGAAAGCGAACTGGACAGCCAGCGCATCGACCTGAGCGATTCTCAGGGCATCACCGATTACGTGTTCCACCTGCTGCGCAACGCCCGCACCCTGCGTGCCGGGGTCGAGCCGAAGATGGTGGTGTGCTGGGGTGGTCATTCGATCAACACCGAAGAATACAAATACACCAAGAAAGTCGGCCATGAATTGGGCCTGCGCAGCCTGGACATCTGCACCGGCTGCGGTCCCGGCGTGATGAAAGGCCCGATGAAGGGCGCGACCATCGCCCACGCCAAGCAACGCATTGTCGGCGGTCGCTACCTGGGCCTCACCGAGCCGGGCATTATCGCAGCCGAAGCGCCGAACCCGATCGTCAACGAGCTGGTGATCCTGCCGGACATCGAAAAACGCCTCGAAGCCTTCGTGCGTGTCGGTCATGGCATCATCATCTTCCCGGGCGGCGCGGGCACAGCCGAAGAATTCCTCTACCTGCTCGGCATTCTGATGCACCCGGACAACAAGGACGTACCGTTCCCGGTGATCCTGACCGGCCCGAAAAACACCGAACCGTACTTGCAACAATTGCACGCATTCGTCGGTGCCACCCTGGGTGCAGAAGCGCAGCGTCACTACCAGATCATCATCGACAACCCGGCAGACGTCGCTCGGCAGATGACTCAGGGCCTGAAGGCAGTGAAGCAGTTCCGCCGCGAGCGCAACGACGCGTTTCACTTCAACTGGTTGCTGAAGATCGAAGAAAGCTTCCAGCACCCCTTCGATCCGACCCACGAGAACATGGCGAAACTGCAACTCAACCACGACGTGCCGACCCACGAACTGGCGGCCAACCTGCGTCGGGCGTTCTCGGGCATTGTCGCCGGCAACGTCAAGGATAAAGGCATTCGCCTGATCGAAGAGCACGGCCCTTATCAGATTCAGGGCGACCCTTCGATCATGGGTCCGCTGGACAAACTGTTGCAGGCGTTTGTCGACCAGCACCGGATGAAGCTGCCGGGTGGCGCGGCTTATGTGCCGTGCTATCAGGTTGTGGCCTGATCCCACAGCAATAACCGTCAGGCAAACGGGGCGCTCTTGAGCGCCCCGTTTCTATTTCTGCTGACGAAACTCGCGAGGCGACTGGCCGGTGGCGCGTTTGAAGAAGCGCGAAAAATAGGCGGGCTCGGAAAACCCCAGGCTGTCGGACACCTGATTGATGGTCAGGGTGGTGTAAATCAGATTGCGCCGGGCCTCCAGCACCAGACGCTGGCTGATGATCTGTAGCGCCGACTGATTGCATAGCCGCCGACACAACGCATTCAAATGCGCGGCACTGATGCCAATGGCCTGCGCGTGCTGCTCGATGGACCAGTGTTCGCGAAAACTCGTTTCCAGTTGATGCATGAACGCCTGCAAATGCTCACGGCCGCGATCCGGTGCATGAATGTCTTCGCCAGCGTGCTCGCGGCTGCGCCGACTTAGCCAGACCGCCAGCACATTGATCAACGAATGCAGCATCAGATCACGACCGGTCCTGGGTTGCCGGTACTCGCGAGCGATGGCGCTGAACAGCGTGTCGACGTAATCGCAGTCTGCCCCAAGCTCGTAGCAACGTGCCGTACGCATGGCCGAACTGTCGAGCGCCGTCTCCAACTGCTCCACCAACGGTCTGGCCAGGCTGAGAATGTGCCCCTGAATATTTTCCGCGAACCTGAACGTGTGCACGCTCAATGCCGGAACCACCTGCAGCGACGGTGTCTCCACCTCGCGAGCCATGTCCTCGACCTTGAGCATCGCCTTGCCCGATTGCACATACAGCAACTGCACCAGATCGCCATGCCGATGCGGCTTGATCTCCCACTCGTGTATCTTGCTGCGCTCGGGAATCGACTCACAATGAATCAGATCCGGCGTTGGCCAGGCCGTGGTTTCGCCGTAGAGCTTGAACACCGGTATCGCTGTAATGGCAGATCTGGCCATGTCGCCTCCCCGTCCCGACCCTCGAAAAGTCCAGACAATGCACCGGATAGTGCCTTCTTATCTCGACGTCATCCATTAAAAATGCAGGAGACAAAAACAATTGCATCCCGCCGATTACGGCTGGCAGGGATCACCCGAGAGGACACTGTTCATGAAAACTCAAGTCGCCATTATCGGTTCAGGCCCTTCCGGGCTGTTGCTGGGCCAGTTACTGCAGCGCGCGGGCATCGACAACGTGATTGTCGAGCGTAAGGACCCCGACTATATACTCTCGCGCATCCGCGCAGGCGTGCTCGAACAAGGCATGGTCGATCTGCTGCGCGAGGCCGGGGTCGGTGAGCGAATGGACGCCGAAGGCCTGATTCATGATGGTTTCGAGCTGGCGTTCGACGGCCGCTGCGAACGCATCGACCTGAAACACCTCGCTGATGGCAAGACCGTGATGGTCTACGGCCAGACCGAAGTGACCCGCGACCTGATGACAGCGCGCGCCATCAGCGGCGCACTGACCGTCTATGACGCTGCGGACGTCGAAGCCCACGACCTGAAAACCGACCGCCCTTACCTGACCTTCGTGAAAGACGGCGAGAGCGTGCGCCTGGACTGCGACTACGTTGCCGGCTGCGACGGTTTTCATGGGGTTTCCCGGCAATCGATTCCGGCCGAGGCACTTAGCGTTTTCGAGCGCATCTATCCATTTGGATGGCTGGGTGTGCTCGCCGACACGCCGCCGGTCAACGAAGAACTGGTGTACGCCAACCACCCGCGCGGCTTCGCCCTGTGCAGCATGCGTTCGGCGGTTCGTACCCGCTATTACGTGCAGGTCAGCGCTGACGAAAAAGTCGAAGACTGGCCGGACGAACGCTTCTGGAGCGAACTCAAAGCGCGCTTGCCCGAGCATCTGGCAGACCGCCTGATCACCGGCCCGTCCATCGAGAAAAGCATCGCCCCGCTGCGCAGCTTTGTGGTGGAACCCATGCAGTACGGCCGCCTGTTCCTGCTCGGCGACGCCGCACACATCGTCCCGCCGACCGGCGCCAAAGGCCTGAACCTGGCGGCCAGCGACGTCAGTACGCTGTACCGCATCCTGCTCAAGGTCTACCGCGAAGGCCGCACCGACCTGCTGGAAAAGTACTCGCAGATCTGCCTGCGCCGAGTATGGAAAGCCGAGCGATTTTCATGGTGGATGACCTCGGTGCTGCACAACTTCCCGAACACCGATGCGTTCAGCCAGCGCATCCAGCAGACCGAACTGGACTACTACGTCGGTTCAGAAGCCGGGCGCCGGACCATTGCGGAGAATTATGTGGGCTTGCCTTATGAGGCGATTGAGTAGGTCGGCGGAAGAACGCTTGTCACTGCGCGCGGGCATGCCGTTCCTGACGCTCTGCGTCATCTGTTCGCGGGCCATGAGAAGCGTTAACGGCCACATGCCTTGATGTGCAAAATGCTGCGCACGCACCAGCCGGGCAAAAACAGGCAACGACATACATCTCACGCCCTACGGAAGATAAAAGCGCTTGCGCACAGGTGCGCAAACGTCTACGCGCTACTCAGGGCTTTTTCGCTTGGAATTGATTATTTTCTTTGCGCCTTAGCACTATCTCTTTGTTTTAAAACAATAAAATCA
>NZ_LGLN01000033.1:580368-580564 GCF_001293775.1 Pseudomonas syringae pv. cilantro | reverse complement strand
GCCGCATCGTCTGGACCGACGCGCACATCGGCAGCGATCAGCGAAACGGTGCCAGCGGTGGTCAGCCCTTTCTGCTTTACCCGCGCGACAACCACCTGCACATCGCTTTTTCGCCCGTGCAGTGGACGTGGCGTCTTTGCGAGCACATGCGCTCCAACCCGCCAAGCCGCGCGCTGTGGATGAAAGCGCTGGACCT
>NZ_LGLN01000033.1:577470-579696 GCF_001293775.1 Pseudomonas syringae pv. cilantro | reverse complement strand
GGTTGCTGGCAGAGGCCGGGCAAGAAGTTCACATAAAAGCCGGGAACAAACTGGTCATCGAAGCAGGGCTGGAAGTCACCATCAAAGTAGGTGGCACTTTTATCAAGCTCGATGCCAGTGGCGTCAAGATGATCGAGCCACAACCGGTAGGCAGCCCGGGGAACGGCTCCGGCGCCGCCCCACGGCTGCCCGGCGTGGCAACACCTGTGGGTGCAGACGAGGCCGGGGAAATGCTGACTCCTGCACAAACACAGACGATGAAGCGCACTCCGTTTTGTGAGCAATGCGAGCGCGCAGCCAAGGAGGCCAAACCATGAATCAGGCCAACTATCTGCTGATTGACGGCGTGTTGCGACCTGATGCGATCAAACATTTATATCAGTGCGCCGAGGCTCTAGAGATCAGGCCACTGTACCTTGGAACGCGTTGGTCAGCGATCATGACTCAGGGTCCAGTGCTGGTGAAAGTCCCGGCAGAATCATCGCTGATTCGCGAATGGCTGGAGTCTGTCGCCTCACGAACTGACGCCAGCGTATTTTCCAGCCACGCCTCCCTGAAAACAGTTGCCGAGCACCTGTGCCGGTTTCTGTGCCCGTCCGACCATCTCGGCAACTCAAGCCTGCTGCGCTTCGCAGATCCGCTGGTGATGCATTACTGGCTATCCAGTTACAGCGATGAGCACCTGAGCCGGATAATGGGTCCCGTCGATCAACTTTGGGTACAGCCCCCTGTTCATGCCTGGCAGCACAATCCCTCCTCACTCCCGGCCCCCTTTATCAACGCTCACCCGCAAAGGCCTTGGCAGCAGAATTTTGCTCTGCTGGGTGAACCGCAGTTGCATGCGCTTGACGAGTGCTATCGGTGGCTCCTCGAAGAACGCATTCATGACTGGCTTCAGGAGGAGGATGCACACGCCTTCGCAAACCAGACCGAAGCTCAGATAAGCATGTGGCTCAAGCGAGCTGTGAACAGCGGCCTTGAGTGGGGGCTGGTCAGCGAGTACGCATTAGCGACGTGGGCAGACATCTGCCACGGGTGGGGCCTGGATTTTGTATATCTGCCGCAAAGCCCTTATCAGTCATGGCAGGCCAAGCACCCAGAGCTTCAACACCTGCCTCCGGAACTGCGCATCAGCGCGTTAGCTGAATACCGTCAAAAACCCTATAAAAATAAAGGCTCCGCTGCATGACCGAAAAACACGGCACCCGCCAACAGCGACTGGCGACACGTTTCCCCAAAACACCCGCCACGGCCACCAGCCTGTGCCCCTTCAAAGGACCCAATATCGCCATCGTCCCGGTGCGCTATGCGCTGGACCGTTCGCGTTACGACGTCGCGCCCGAAAAGCTCAAGCCACTGCCGAAAGATGGCAAATGGGCACGCCTGCCAACGTTGAAAACACGCAGCTACACCCTGCGCCAACTGTACGACGGTTACGTTTACGTTTCGACGAAACCGCTCAAACCCTGCATGAATACGCGGTCTCAGCCATCGACAGCCATCTGAGCCGCATCGTCTGGAGCGACGCGCACATCGGCAGCGACCAGCGAAACGGCACCGGCGACGGTCAGCCCTTTCTGCTTTACCCGCGCGACAACCACCTGCACATCGCTTTTTCGCCCGTGCAGTGGACGTGGCGTCTTTGCGAGCACATGCGCTCCAACCCGCCAAGCCGCGCGCTGTGGATGAAAGCGCTGGACCTGAAACGCTACCGCATCAGCATGGCCGAGCCCGACACCCTGCCGCTGAACCGCATCGCCGAAGCGGTCGCGGATATTGACGAAGGCAAGGTGGCTGACGATGGCCGTTTTGCAGATTCGGCGATTCCGACTGTACAACCCTCATCAAGCGATGAGGTCGCGTCAGTGTTCTCGCCGCTCGGCGCAGACGTCTTCTGGCGGGGCAGCGTCGACGATCAGGACAGTTCGCTGTTCATCGCCCTCGACGACCCGCTCGCCATTTTCAACGATCTGGGCATGCAACTGGCCGCCGATCAGGCGGCTTACCGCAACTGGCAGGCCGAACACGAACACAAGATCCAGATCGCCCAGACCGTGACCACGTTGTGCGGCGCGGAAAGCGAACCGGAAAAACTGCCCGCCTCGGTGCGCGGCGATGCGCTGCGCACACATCAGTATTTGAGCGAGGTTGAAGCCTACTTTGAACAATGCGATTTTGAAGAGGCGCAGATCGGCAGCAACACCGTCCCCGGGCCTGCTGTTGCTG
>NZ_LGLN01000033.1:574929-576332 GCF_001293775.1 Pseudomonas syringae pv. cilantro | reverse complement strand
TACTGGAAGGCGAAGGGCAATGTTGTATGGGGGGAAGCGATAAGTGGGTTCAGGGTTTCGATGGTGGCAATGGGGGCGTTTGGGATAATTGCAGCGACGTTAGAACTTGCTGATATCTGGGGTGACCTGACTAAAGCAAGAACATCTGAAGAAAAAATTGCAATGGAGATAAAAACTGCTTCAGTATTAATGATGGGTGCAGGCATTGCCGCTCAATTTATTGCAGGGTTATCCCCTTCAATCACCCTTACTACGTTTGTAATGGGCTCTTGGTTTAGTGTTGCACTATTGCTAACCGGCGCGGTCTATCTGCTCACCACCATGGCCTTGAATTACTTCAAACGAGACAGCATAGGTTGGTGGCTACGAAAATGCTGTTGGTCAAAGTCAATTGAATATCGATACCCGACAAATGCGGAGGGCCTGCGAGAAGAAAAGCTTGCTCTACTTACGATACAGCTAAGCCCTCAAGTTTATGTAAAAAGCACCACACGAGACGAAACCTACTATTTCGGGCGGGACACCCCACGTAACATTCCGGTGCAATACGGTGCTGGTGTGCAAATTCTTTTGCCGAGCGCAGTGCGAGGTGAGTCGGTACACTTCAACGTCATCAGCAGCAAACGTTCGTGGGGCGTGCTTCCCGTGGGGAAAATAGATTCTCCAATACACGAGCCTTTTTTGGACAGAGGGCAATTTAAAAAAATTGATCATTTTGGAAAGCTCGCCAACCAACCCGCTCGCAGCGCTCAAGAGGATTTCACATTTCCACTTATGCCTCCCGCTGGTGAAGACGTAGTCTGGGAAACGTGGGTGCCTCTCGAGAAAGACGCGACGTATCTGGAACTGCAAATATGGTACTCCAATCAGTTGGTCACGTCTGAACAACAGGACATTGGCTACCTGTTCCAGCTCGAACTGAATACCAATGGGGATATCGTGGCCGATGGCCTATCCACTACTGAGCTAGACGTGAAAGTTTCAAGCCGGCTCGGCGCACCCACACTCGAAATTGCGGAATAAAAAAATGATCAAAAAATACAATGTTGCTCAATTAGAAAAAATCGAAACCCACGCAGAAAACGCTCAAACCGACAAGGACCCTAAGTTAACTAGTGAACACATTATAAATTGGTCAATAAAGACCATCGCAAGACCTCCAAAGGAAATATTTTTTGCTCAGTCAGCCATGATTATCATATGCTCAACTATGCTAAGCGTTGGATTGTGGGGAGGCTGGGACTCTTACTCTAAGGATCCGTCACTGGCAATTTACATCGTGGTGGCTGCTTTAGGCGGAGCGACATACTTTATTTTTTTAGGTATCCGCCAAAAAACCATTTACCACTACACCATCAAAACCGACCGGGCCTCTGTCGAATACTACCTCCACTACCCCGACT
>NZ_LGLN01000033.1:550737-574134 GCF_001293775.1 Pseudomonas syringae pv. cilantro | reverse complement strand
GCAAAATGCTGCGCACGCACCAGCCGGGCAAAAACAGGCAACGACATACATCTCAAGTCCTACGGAAGATAAAAGCGCTTGCGCACAGGTGCGCAAACGTCTGCGCGCTATTCAGGGCTTTTTCGCTTGGAATTGATTACTTTCTTTGCGCCTTAGCACTATCTCCTTGTTTTAAAACAATAAAATCATTAGCGGCACGTATTTTGGAACGCAGCTCTCCCTTGTCTCGGGCGACATGACCCGTTTTCTGCGCAGAGAGCACCTCGCATGACCGAAAAACACGGTACCCGCCAACAGCGACTGACGACGCGTTTCCCCAAAACATCCGCCACGGCCACCAGCCTGTGCCCCTTCCGAGGCCCGAACACGCTCATGCCACATGAAAACGAAGACCTCATCTGGGAAACCTGGGTGCCGCTCGGCAAGGACGCGACGTATCTGGAGTTGCAAATCTGGTACCCGAACGCGCTGATAAATCCTGGCGAGGATGATCGAGGCTATCTGTTTCAGATGGAGCTGGACACGAGAGGCGATACTGAAATTGATGGTCTCGCTGCCGTGGAACTTGAAGTGAAAGCCTCCAGCAGGATGGGCGCCATCACCCTGGAAGTCGCAGAGAGTACACCGGTATGACTCAGCAAGAAAAAGCCCTGGATCTGCCGAAAAACCAAGACATCCTAAACTGGAAAATTAAAACCCTAGCGAGATCACCTAAAGAAATCATGATCACGCAGCTTGGGTTTGCCGCCTTCCATGTAATGGCAAGCTCACTTTTCATTTGGGCAGGCTGGGTGATGTTTTCAGACAGCACGTCCTCGCTGGTGTGCGTAATACTTGCACTTGGAGGCCATCTTGCCTACTTCATAGGCCTGCTCATCCGCCAAAAAACCATCTACCACTACACCGTCAAAACCGACGGCGCCACAGTCGAGTATTACCTGCACTATCCCGACTTCGCCTCATCCTTCTTCAAAGGCATTGCCGTAGCCGTCATCCTGATATTCTTGCTCGTCGCCCTTCTCACCGGATCATTGCTCTTCCTGATCGGCCCGGTAGCGATAGCCTTTATCGCAGCCGTCAAACTGCTGAATTGGGAAAACCCTATCCACCATCGGCAAACCCGCCCCTGGCAGGAACACAATTTCGTCACGGTTGATCACAAACGCTTGATGGTCATCATCCATTGCACCGACGTAACAACAGGCTTCGCCGCCCGCTTTCCCAGTAAGGAATTGATGACCAAGTACCTCGCGTTCCTGCGCGAGGTACTTCCAGCAAACGCTGAATACACCGAAAAAACCACCCACTGGCATCAGGGCTGAAGCGACTCAGGCCTGAGCCATCCCCGCTCAAGCCTGAGAAAGCAATCACTGCGCCATCGGCACCGTAAAGCGGAACTCGCTGCCCTGCCCGACCTGGCTGTGCGCGGCCAGTTCGCCGCCGTGGGCTTTGATGATGCCTTGCGAGATATACAGGCCCAGGCCGGTGCCGGTCGGGTTGCCTTCCTTGACCGTCCAGTAGCGTTCGAAGATGTGCGGCAATTGCTCGGGAGGGATGCCCTCGCCGGAGTCACGCACGGNCGCACGGTAAACACGATTTCGCTGCCGTTGGACATCGCTGCCACGCCTATCTTGCCCAGTTTCGGGGTGAACTTGATGGCGTTGCCGATCAGATTGGACAGCACCTGAAACAAGCGCTCCGGGTCGGCATTGACCTTGATGTCCGGCTCGGCGTTGAAGGAAATCTCGATGGATTTGTCCATCGCCAGCGGCGCGAGCAAAGTGTAAGCCTCTTCGAAAATCTGGCTGACTTCCAGCGGCTGCGGGGTGATGGTGTAGCGTCCGGCTTCGATCTTCGAGGTGTCGAGCAGGTCTTCGAGCAGCACGTTCATGCGGCTGGCCGCTTGTTGCATGGTGTCGATGGCCGTGGAAATACGCCGTGACGTGTGCGGCCCGTCAGAGCTGAACGACTTCTGCATCATCCCGCACAGCATGGAAATAACCGTCATCGGGTTGCGCAAGTCGTGGGACACGACGGCAACCAGCTCATCACGGGCGCGAACAGCCTGCTGCTCTTTGCGCACCTGGCGCGCCAGGTCATTTTCCAGTGCCGAGCGGCGCAGGTCATTGGCGGCGTAGACGTCTCCGTGGCTCCACTGGGTAGCGATGCCGGTCATTTCGACCTTCCAGATTTCGAACGACGTGCGCGGGCGCAAACGCAGGCCCTGCTCCGAGCCTTCCAGATTCAATGGCTTGTCCGGATCGCCACTCCAGCGGACACTTTCCTTGACCTCGGGGCGAAACCAGATCACGCCGTTGTCCACGGGTTTGGGCAGACTCATGGCCAGCACACCGCTGGCAATCGACTGATAAGCCTCGGCAGGCGGGAAAGCACTGGAAAGATGATGACTGGCATATACCGGGTTGCCGCTTGCCATCATCCAGGTATGCAGCGCCCGGATGTCGGCAGGCGTCGGACAGTTGCCGAAACACTGCGTCTTGCGGTCGTCGATGATTGCCACGCCGGTGGCGCCCACCAGATCCATCAACTGCTGTGGCTGCTGCGCCAGACCGTCGAACACGTTGTCGTCTGACGTCGCCATGGCATGATGAAGCTGCTTGAGCGCGAGGACTTTTTCCTCACGCTGCCGACTGATTTCCAAGGCTTCCATCGCGCTGATCTGCAGCGACACTACCTGACCAATCGCCTGGCAGGCACTGCGCAACTCATGGGACACGTACAGCGGCGTGCGATGCCCGCAGCTGATAAGCCCCCACAACTTGCCGCCCTGAATCAGCGAAACGCTCATCGAAGACAGAACGCCCATGTTTTTCATGTACTGGCAATGAATCGGAGACACACTGCGCAATGTCGAGAAGCTCAGGTCGAGCTGCTGGTGAGTGTCCGGGCGCAATTGCGGCACCAGCGGCACCGGGGTGTAATCGGCGTCCGGAATGATGCGCAGCCAGTTGCGGCGATACAGTTCGCGCGCCTGCTCGGGGATGTCCGAAGCCGGGAAGAACAGGCCGTTGAACAGTTCCATGGAGGGCGCCGAAGCCTCGGCAATGACCTGGCCATGGCCCTCTTCTTCGAAACGGTAGATCAGCACCCGGTCGTAACCGGTCATTTTCTGGATTTCGCGAACGCTGACTTCATACAGCGTGTGCAGGTCGCTGGCGGCGTGCAACTGGCGCAGCATGCGGCCCATGTTGCCGGTGCGCTCGGAATAGCTGACGGCCTGAGCGGCCTTGTCTTGAATTTCGAGCTCCAGCACCAGAACATCCTGGCTGCGGTGCAACATGGCTTCGAATTCGACGCCATTGACCGACATCAGCAGACGCGGCATGTCGGCGAAAGAGTCATGGGCGCTGGCGCTCTTGATGACCTCGGCCCAGCCTGCGCCGAGAACACAGTCAAGTGCCTTTCCCGGCACCTCCTCCGGCGCGTGGCCAAGCACGGTCTGCACGTTGGCACTGACCTGCAGGATGATCAGTTCGGGTTCTGTCAGAGTAAACAGCAGACCATGCGGCTGAATGGCCCCGGGGAACTGAATGGGCTCATCTGCACAATTGGTCAGGAGGACTTCGAAGGAATCCTCGTCGAGCTGGCTCATAACAGCACCTCTTGACCGTCGAGCCAGCGCTCGAAAAATGCAAATGTGGAGTGCGCTGCATGTGTTGCAGCATCAGTAAAATCAGTATCGCCCGGCAGCGCATCCAGATGGCTCAGAAACGCTTTCCAGCGCGGTCCGGTGGCAACGCCGTATACGTCGAGAAAAGCGGCACCGCTGTGCTCATCAACGCCCAGACGTTTATACACGTCGCGGCGCAATACCTGCCCGCCCAGTGTCGCACCTTCCAGTACATACATGACCCCCAGACAAGCACCCGGTGAGTCTACAACGGGCAACCGCGTGCAGCGGGGAAGATGCTCGATGTCTTTTTCAGACATGCCCAGCGCGCGCAAGTCTCTGACCAGCATAGGCATCTTGATCCGCTCATGCGGTTCAAGCGCAGCAGGTATCAGATCACTGGTGTGCAAGGCCGCTTCGAGCGGTGCATGAAAGCCGTGATAAGCCTGAAGCAGGCGCAGATAAAGAGCGTTGTTCAGGGCGGATGAAAAAAACGGCATGCGCTTTTCAAGTCGAACGTGCAGCTGATTCGTTTCAGCGCGAAGTGCATCCAGCAGCTTCGCAGCGGGTACGCATGAAAAACTTGCCGGCATCCAGGAGAGCTCTTGAGTGTGCGATAAATGGAAAACGCATTCGAGCGGAAGAAAACAGCAACATAAACGCTCGGTGCCAAGCTGACAGGTTGCCCCGCTCAGGTGATAAAAAAATAGATGCGCAACGCGTTGCGCATCTATTTGTCCTTCAACTTCACGATAGTCGAAAACCGGGTTTTGCAAGCACCGAGCATTGTCCCGGATCAAATTTCGGGCACTTTAACATCATCCTCACCCCTGTCAGCCACTACTCACGTGCGAACGCCGACCATTGGTCGGCGCCGGGTCCCGCTTCTCACGCTCAACGCACGTTCTGGTAAAGCATCAGCCGCGACGTCTCATGCAGGCCACGGGTCAGATCGCGCAGCCGTTCGAACTCTTGCGGGTTCTGCTCGGCGACGTTATCCAGCGGCGTGGGCGAGGCAAGGTCGTGCAGGGTCGGCGAGCTGCCGTCGTGCTCCATCTGCAACAGGTAGTGGCGCGTGACGCCGCCGATCAGCGGGAAGGTGCCTTCGCGTAACACCAGCGGCACAACGCGCTCGCCTTCAGGTGCCGGCTGCTGGATATCACGGCCCATCGTGCCACTGGTGAATGGCATGCCGGCCATGCCCGCGAGTGTCGGCAGCAGGTCCGCCAGCCCGACCGCATCATCGATCACACGGGTCCCGAGCAGACCGGGCGCATGAATCAGCAGCGGTACGTTGTTGCTCTCCAGGCCCAGTTGCTCGAAGGCGGGTGCCATGTGCGGAATCTGGCTGATGCGCGTGTTGTGGTCGCCGAACAGCACGAAAATGGTGTTTTCGTAATAACCACCGGCCTTGGCCAGTTCGATCAGGCGCCCGATATTGAAATCCAGCAGGCGTACCGCGTTGTATTGCTCGACGCTGCGCGAACCTGCGGCCTGCACTTGCTCCAGAGTCTTGTCGCTGATCTGGAAGCCGTCGTTGTCCTTGGGAATGGTGAAGGGCCGGTGATTGCCTGCGGTCTGCACATAGGCAAAGAACGGTTTGTCGGCGGGCAATGCGCGCAGAATCCGGTCGCTTTCCTTGAACAGGTCCAGGTCGGACACACCCCATACATCGACCTGCGGAGACTTCCAGTCGCGCTCGTCGTACAGGCGCACGTCATCGATGCTGCGGCGGATCAACGCGTTCATGTTGGCCCAGCCGGAATTGCCACCAATCATGTACAGCTTCTCGTAACCGATGAAGTCATTGATGATCGTGTTTTGCCGGGTGAGCAGTGGATGCCGCGTCGCCGTTTCCTGACGGGTCACGTCCGGCACCCCGGTAATGCTCGCCCAGACGGTTTTCGCTGTGCCGGTGACGGGCACGTAGAAATGCTTGAAAAACCAGCTTTGCGTGGCCAGATGATCGAGGTTCGGCGTCGGGTTGAGCGGATTGCCGTAAGCGCCAACCGCGCTGGTGCCCAGCGATTCAAGCATCACGAACATCACGTTCGGCGGCCGCTCGCCTAGTAGCCGGTAAGGCTGCACGGGCTGCTGGCGCTTGAAATTCAAGGCCTGCGCGTCCGGCTCGGTTACGCCCAGATAGCGCGCGACCACCGGGTAATGCTCGCGCACCGTGGCTTCATCGAAATGCGATTGGGAAACCTTGAGCGTGTCATACAAAAACAGCGCAGGGTTGAGCCCCAATGCCGCCACCTGACTGTTGCCGGAGAAAAAAGCATCGCTCCAGCGCAGCGGCACCGGGTTTTGCAGATTGAGGTTTTCGACGCGCCCCAGCAGCCCGAGAAAGATCGCGCAGGCCATCACTGCCGACACCCACACCACTGACGCGCGCTTGACCGGTCTGGCCTCGCGATCCAGGGTGATGCGTTCAAGCCGCAGCAACGCCCAGCCCAGTGCAGCAACAGTCAACAACCAACCGGCGGTGATCCACAGCACCGGGTAGGTTTGCCAGAGCATGTCACGGGAAATCTGCGCGTCTTCCAGGTAACGCATCACGCTGGCGTTGAGTCTGACCCCGAGGTAGGCGTAATGGCCGAAATCGACGATGTGGATCATCGTCAGTATCGCCAGCGCCAGAATCAGATAACCGCGTGCCAGCCAGCGCAAGGCCGGCACGCTGATCAGGTTCCAGCGTGGCAGCCAGAGCAGCAGCGCAACCGGCAAGAGGATCAACAGCGCCAGCCGTAGGTCGAAGCGCAAGCCGACACCCAGCGTCTGCGCGACTTCACCCTGAGTGAACAGCGTGCCCGGCTCGACGCCGGAGAACCCGTAGAAAAACACCCCTCTCAGTAACGCCGACAACAAAAACACCAGGCTGACAGCGCCCAGCCAATAGCGCAGACGCCGCGATTGCAACCCACTCATGCGTGTTCCTCTATACATTGCCGGCAGACAGCGCAGCGGAACGGCGCTGCCCGGTCGTACGGCGATAAACAAAACGGATAGCCAGACTCAGCAAAGCGCCGCAGCAATACAGCGCGAGTAATGGATCGATCAGGTAGTCCCAATAGTTTTCCGAAGGCTTGAGCCGAAACGTGAACGCCAGCGTAGCAGCCGTCAGCATCACCACACCCAGCGCGTTACGCAGGCAGATCAGCCCTAGCGCGATGACCGCAACAATGATGATCATCGGCCTTGGGTTGAAGCCCCAGCGGTATGGGTCGAAATAGCTCAGGCCGAGCGTTGCCGGGTACAGCGTCAGGGCCAGCGCCGCAAACACCAGCAGCATGATCAGGCGCGGCGACGCGGCCAAGGGCTTCAGGACGCCCAGCCGTTGCAGGGTCAGCCAGCCCAGCAGCACCAGGCTGCTGATCGCCAGATCATCGGTGAGGCTGCGCGCATACGCGGCCATTGACAGGCCGTCGACCGAGACCACGCTCAACAGCGAAGTGGCCGCCAGCAGGCCGCAGCGCCACCAAAGCGATGGTGTCAGCGGCGCCAACAAAACAAACAACGCCCAGGCAAACGCCAGATGGGCCAATCCCAAAGCGATCATAAAAGTTGCTCCGCCAGCCAGGCCTCGTTGAAACTGACATGTTTGATGAAGGTGTTATTCCACGAATAGACCAAGTGATACAGGCCGTCCGGGCTGCGGATGAAATACGGATACTCGTACTCGAAATCACAACCGTCGGACGAACAGACGCGCTGATCCAGATTGCTCAGAAACTCCGCTTCCATCGGCTGGCGACGTACCCCACTAGACGCACGAAAGCCCTCGCCGATCACTTCCTTGTACGCTTCCAGAGAAAACGGGGTGCCCAGCGGATCGGGGGATTTGTCCAGATCCGGCAGCGGCCGCCAGACCGTCATCTGTTCGTCGGTGCTGTACAGGCTGAGTTTGAAACGGCCTTCGCGCAGATCATTGAGCGCCACCAGCAAGCCCTTGCCCGGCACGCCGACCGCTGCCAGCGAGGAGTTGGGGTTGCTCGGGGTCAGCGGATACGGCTCGCTCCAGGTCTGCCCGCCATCTTCGGTGCGGCTGGCCAGCACTCGGTGGAAGGTCTCACCGGCGTAACGCAACAACGCCACGCCGCGCTGCCCGTCCAGCGGCACCACAGTAGGTTGCAGGGAGTTCTTGCCACGGCTGATGCGGAACTTGTCGATCACCTCGCCGTTCGCGCTCAGGTACAGGTACTCAGCGAACTTGCCGAGAAACTCGTGATACACCGGCAAGCCGATCGAACCGTCGGCGTGAAACACCGGCGCGCCACGCACCAGCGTGCTGATATTCAGAAACGGCGAGGTCACCAGTTGACGCGGCGGCGACCAGCTGGCGCCCATGTCGCTGGAGACCATCGCGTTGACCGAACTGCCCGCCCAACCGCCCACCGAGACCGACACGTAGAACAGCCACAAGCGGTTGTCAGGGGCCAGCGCAATCACCGGGTTGCCCAGCTTGCGGATGTATTTGCCGGTGCCGGTCTGGGTCGATTGGCGGGTCGCCAGCACCTGCTCGCCGCCCCATTCTTCGGTGCGTGCATCGAATCGCGAGGTGCGAATCTCGACGTCGCCTGCGCCTTCGCGGGAACCGGCGAACCACACCGACCTCAGATCGCCGCCAGGCAGCGCGGTGACCGCTGACGAGTGCACGAAATCGTCCAGGTCCGAGGACGCGAAGCGCGAACTGTAAGACGCCTTGGGTGGCAGACTCTCGGTGCCAACCGGCGCCGGGCTCACGGCAAAGCCGGCAATACGGTGCAGCGGATGGCTCAGCCACGCACTGACAAAGACTGCTACAACGATCAGGCCTGCGCTCCATGCAGTCAGGTTTCGGGAAATAACTCGCATCAGGAGGCATCACTGTGATGAAAAACAAGGATGGGGTTTCAGCGATGGCCATCTTCAGGCAGCGGACGTCGCTTTCCTGTCAACATCGACAAAGGCAGGTTGTCACGCACCTGAAAACTTTCGACTATCGCTGCGGCCATGTGCAGCACCACCAGCGCACACAGGCTGTTGGCAAGGATTTCATGGGTTTCCAACGGCCAGTCAGCACCCCACAAGGCATCGACCTCTTGCATCAGAAATCCGGTCAGACCCATGCCGAAGATCAGCGCCATCATCAGCACCATGACCAGCGCACCCAAGGGTGAATGGCCAAGGCGATGAACCGGCTGACGCTTGATCAGCGCGCTCACGTGCGCCCGCACACGCGTAGGGCTCGGCCAGAAATCGCTCCAGCGCGCGCTGGTTGGCCCGATGAATCCCCACACCACTCGCACCGCCAGCCAGGCAACCGCGTAATAGCCCAACCAGACGTGCCAGTCGTCACCCGCTTCATTGAAGAAATAATTGGCGACGAAAACACCCGCGATCGAGACGTGAAACAGCCTGACCAGCGGGTCCCACAGGCGCAGGGAAACCCGGCTCATTACTTGATCTCGGTCTTGACCGCTTTACCGCTGACCGGATCGTGGTAGATCTCGACCTTGCGCTTGTCCTTGTCGAAGCCGTAGATCTCGTAGCAATTGCCGTCAGTGACCTTGAACTTGCTGATCTGGTAACCCTGCGCTTTGAGCTGCTCCTGGAATTTGGCCTGATCCTGCCATTGGGATTTTTCAGCGGTGGTGCATTGCGGACCGGCAAGCGCCAGCGGGCTGGCCAACAACAGGGAAATCAGCAGGACTTTACGCATGGCAGAGGCTCTCAGGCAGTGAAGGAGCGCCTACTGTGCGAAACCAGTCTTAGGAAAAGCTTAATGCGCAACAGTTGGTAACATCTTCCCGGACACACGGCGCTTCGCGGCACTGCGAGCGGACGGCATCATGGCGCCCTTCCCCCTTTACTTTCTGGTCGAAACCCTATGCGCCTGCTTCTAGTCGAGGATGATCGTGCGATTGGCCAAGGCATCCGTGTGGCACTCAATAACGAGGGTTACACCCTTGACTGGCTCGAAGACGGCTTGAGCGCGCTGCATGCCTTGCGCAGCGAGCCGTTCGACCTGCTGCTGCTCGACCTCGGCCTGCCGCGCATGGACGGCTTCGACCTGCTGCGCCAGTTGCGCGCCGAAGAGCTCGCCCTGCCGGTGCTTATCCTGACCGCCCGTGACGGCACGGCTGACCGCATCGCCGGGCTGGATGCCGGTGCCGACGATTACCTGGTCAAGCCGTTCGATGTCGACGAGCTGAAAGCCCGCGTGCGTGCCCTGCTAAGACGCAGTCAGGGGCGCGCGCAGCCGTTGCTGGAACACGCCGGCATCAGCCTTGACCCGGCTTCGCAGCACGTCACGTTTCACGGCAACGAAGTACCCATGACGCCGATGGAATATCAGTTGCTGCATCAGTTGATGATCCGCCCCGGCAAAGTGGTGACCCGCGAGCGGCTGTCCAACACCCTGTATGGCTGGCAGGACAAGGTCGAAAGCAACACCCTGGAAGTACTGATTCACAACCTGCGCAAGAAATTGTCCACCGAGCTGATCCGCACCGTGCGCGGCGTCGGCTACTTGCTGGAGCTCAAGGCATGACCTCGGTACGCGCGCGCATTCTGGTCCCGGTGCTGTTGCTGTTGCTGCTTGGCGATCTGGCCATCAGCCTGCTCGCGCTGCGCGACAGTCATCACGAAATCGAAGAAGTCTACGACGCGCAACTGGCCCAGAGTGCGCGCTTGTTGCAAGGCGTGCTCAGCCAGCGGGCGGCCGGCGAACAGGACCTGGACAAGCTCTATCAGGCGTTCGATCAGGCCATGAGCCGGGTCGGCACCAGCGGCGTAGCCCACCCCTATGAAACCCGCCTGACGTTTCAGGTCTGGCGCACTTCAGGCGAGCTGCTGGTGCGCTCGGCCGAAGCCCCGCTGCTCACCGCCCCACCCGCCACAGAAGGCTCTCACGACCTGGTCGAAAACGGTCATGAGTGGTGCGGCTTTTTGCTGGCCGATCCACAGCAGGGTTTTCTGATCTGGGTTGGCGAGCGCGACGATGTGCGTCAGGACCTGATTCAGCGCATCGTCAGTCACACCTTGTGGCCGACGCTGATCGGCGTACCGCTGCTGGTGGTGGCGATCTGGCTGGCCATCGGCTGGGGCCTGCGCCCGCTGCAATCGATGGCCAAGGTGATTCGCAAGCGCGACGCTGAAAGCCTGGAACCGCTCGACGTAACGCCGCTGCCCAAGGAGCTGGAGCCGATGCAGTACGCGCTCAATCGGCTGCTGACCCAGATCGAAAGCGTGCTGGAGCGCGAGCGCCGCTTCATCGCCGACGCGGCCCACGAATTGCGCACGCCACTGACCGTTTTGCGCATCCACGCGCAAAACGCCAGGCAGGCGGAAAGCCCGGAACAACGTCTGGAGGCGCTGGATTTTCTGGTGCACGGCGTAGACCGTGCGGCGCGTCTGGCCAGTCAGCTGCTGACCATGGCCCGGCTGGAGCCGCGCGTCGAACTGAGCCAGTTGCAAACCTTCGAACTGAACACCCTGGTGCGCGAGGAAATGGCCGAGCTGACGCCGCTGGCGTTGGAGAAACGTGTTGATCTGGTGTTTGAAGCGGGCGATGACTGCGTGATCCACAGCGACCCGGCGGCGATCACCATCGCCCTGCAGAACCTGCTGACCAACGCCCTCAACTTCGCACCGCCGGCCAGCGAAATTCGCGTGGTGCTCAGTCGTCAGGACGACGGCAGCGCGCACCTGTCCGTTGAAGACTCAGGCCCCGGAATCGATGAGCAACACAAAGAGCGTCTGTTCGAGCGTTTTTACAGCGAGGGCCATAGTAATGGCGCGGGACTGGGGCTGGCGATTGTCGACATGATCGTGCGCAAACTGGAAAGCAGCCTGCACCTGCGCAATTCGGCGCAGGGCGGACTGTGTGCCGAGTTGCGGCTCAAGAGTCGAACGGCCTGACAGCTGCTCGCTTCAAAGCACCACGCGCAGGCATTGTCCGGCGTGGTACAGGGTGAAACCGGCGTCGTAGGCCAGGGTGCGCAGGGAACGGCCCGAAACCTTTTTGTTGTTGTTGGAAAAACGCACTGGCAGCGCCGCCGCATCATCCGTCAGCAGGTAATCGGCAAAGCATTTGCCCACCAGCGTTCCGGTGGTCACGCCCCGGCCGTTGAAACCGGTCGCGGCCAGCAAACCCGGCGCGGGTTCGAACAGGCGCAGTAAATGGTCCGGGGTGAAGCCGATGCGACCGGTCCAGGTGCTCTGCCATTCGATCCGGCCGAGTTGCGGAAAATAATGCTGCTGGACCCGATCCGCCCACTGGCGAATGAACCACAGTGGGTAATTGCCAGCATTGCCGAGGCTGCCCAGCAGCAACCGCCCATGCGCATCGCGACGAATGTTGCTGAGCACCGTGCGCGTGTCCCATGAGCCCTGCCCGCCGCGCAGAATGCCCGCTTGCGCCGCACCGCTGAGGGGCTGCGAGGCGACCTGGTAGTAATAGCCGGCGAAGATGTGATCCTTGACGTCGGTCCACTCGCCTTCGGTATAGGCATTGGAGGCGATGATCACCTTCTCGGCTCGCACGCTGCCGGTCGCGGTGGACACCTTCCAGCATCGGCGGTGCGTTGCAGCCCGTTGACGGGAGACTCGCCGAACACCTGTCCGCCCCGCGCCAGGACGTTGAGCGCCATGCCCGACACATAAGCCATCGGGTTGACCGTACCGGCGCGATGGTCGAGCAGCGCGCCGCTGACCTTGTCGGTGCCGCAGGCGTCTTCGCAGGGTTTGCCGGTCAGCAATTCGACGTTGGCACCGCGCCGCTGCCACTGCCCGGCACGGCTTTGCAGATCCGCCAGGCCTTTGCTGTTGTGCGCCATGTGCAGGTTGCCGGTGCGGGTGTCCTGGCAATCAATGCGGTACCGGTCGATGGTCGCAAACACCAGCGCCGGCGCAGCACCCAGCGCGCTATTGAGGCGACTGGCCTCGACGCTGCCCAGCACCTTTTCCAGTGCATCGGGCGCAACCCAGGTCCCGACATTGACCAGCCCGACATTGCGCCCCGACCCGCCGTGGCCCACCTGATGCGCTTCGACCACGCACACCGATTTGCCGCCTTCAAGCAGTTGCAACGCTGCCGAAAGGCCAGTGAACCCGGCGCCGATGATGCACACATCGGCGTTTCGCTCACCGGTCAGTGTCGGGCTCAGCGGACGTTGCGGAGTCAATTGTTCCCACAGACAGCCTTGAGCAAACTGCACCATCGAAAAACTCCAGCAATGTCGGTGAAAAACGCCCGGTTCGGATCAGTCGAAAACGATGCCCTGCGCCAGTGGCAGCTCGCGGGAATAGTTGACGGTATTGGTTTGCCGACGCATGTAGGCGCGCCACGAATCGGAGCCGGATTCGCGACCGCCGCCGGTTTCCTTCTCGCCGCCGAACGCGCCGCCGATTTCTGCGCCGCTTGTGCCGATGTTGACGTTGGCGATGCCACAGTCGCTGCCCGCTGCACTCTGGAAAGCCTCGGCTTCGCGCAGGTCAGTGGTGAAAATGCACGACGACAGGCCTTGCGGCACTTCGTTGTTCAGGCGCAAGGCTTCTTCGAAATCGTCGTAAGCCAGCACGTAAAGAATCGGTGCGAAGGTTTCGTGACGGACCACCTCGCTCTGGCCCGGCATTTCGGCGATAGCCGGGGTGACGTAATAGCCGTTCGGGTATTTGTCCTGCAGCTGACGCTCGCCACCGAACACCTGACCGCCCTCGTCGCGGGCCCTGGTCAGCGCGTTCTGCATGGCCGAGAACGCTTGCTGATCAATCAGCGGGCCGATCAGATTACCTTCGCGCGGATCACCGACACGCACTTTGGCGTAGGCCGCTTTGACGCGGGTGACCACTTCGCCCTTGATCGAACGATGCACGATCAGACGACGCAGCGTGGTGCAGCGTTGGCCGGCAGTGCCCACGGCGCTGAACAGAATGCCGCGCACGGCCAGGTCCAGATCGGCGCTCGGGGCCAGAATCATGGCGTTGTTGCCACCCAGTTCCAGAATGCTGCGGCCGAAACGTGCAGCCACGCGCGGTCCGACTTCGCGGCCCATGCGGGTGCTGCCGGTGGCGCTGATCAGCGGTACACGCGGGTCGTCGACCAGCGCTTCACCGGCGTCACGATCGCCGATCACCAACTGCGCCAACGCGGCGGGTGCATCGCCGAAAATCTTCAGCGCCTTGTCGAACAGCGCCTGACAGGCCAGCGCGGTCAGCGGGGTCTTTTCCGAAGGCTTCCAGATCACCGGGTTGCCGCAGACCAGCGCCAGCGTGGTGTTCCAGGCCCAGACCGCGACCGGGAAGTTGAACGCGCTGATCACCCCGACCACGCCCAGCGGGTGCCAGGTTTCACGCATGTGATGGCCGGGGCGCTCGGAGGCGATGGTCAGGCCATACAACTGCCGCGACAGACCGACGGCGAAATCGCAGATGTCGATCATTTCCTGAACTTCACCCAGACCTTCCTGAGTGATCTTGCCCGCCTCGACCGACACCAGTTCGCCAAGGTCAGCCTTGTGCTCGCGCAACACTTCACCAAAGATCCGCACCAGCTCGCCACGGCGTGGGGCCGGAACAGTACGCCATTGCAGGAATGCGTTGTGGGCGCTGTCGATGCGCGCCAGGACCTGCGACTTGTTTTCCAACGTGACCGAGGCAATCTGGCTGCCATCAATCGGGGTGTAGACCGGGTAGTTCCCTTGTGTGTGGGCACTGTTTGCCACGCCCAGACGTGCTAATAACTCGGCAACCATGTTGATGCTCCTGTCATGGACTAAAGATCACTGATGACCGCAGTATCGACCCGGACGCGGCCTGCCCACAAACGACGATTTTGAAAAACATGATTCCTTTTAGGAATGAACTTTCGCTTACCAAGAGCGATTAAGGGGCTGACTTCGGGAATTATTGGAATGACCCGGTGATTTTATTTCGTTTGCGGGCGAGGTCCGATGTTTGTTTGGATACGGCCATCATGTTTACCCGCATTCAGAGCCCGGCCGATGAGCGAACCCGTCAGCGAATCCATTTCCTTCGTCCACAGCATGACCCTGTCCCACGGCCGCAACCGCCGTACCTGGGCAGGCTGAGCGGTGTGGGCTGCATGCGCGGCATCGAACTGATCACGCCGGATGGCAAACCCGGCACCCGACAGCTTGCCGAACTGCTGACATCAGCCCGTGAGGCCGGGCTTTTATTGATGCCCAGTGGCAAGTCGCGGCACATCATCCGGCTGCTGATCCCGCTGACCATCGAGCCTGACGTGCTGCACGAAGGGCTGGATATTTTCGAGCGTTGCCTGGCAGCGCTGGCTTGAACCCGCACGGAGAAACCACCCTGATGAGCACTGCACGCTTTGCCGACCCGGACCAGATCCGCGCCGGGTTCTCACGCGCCATGTCGCAGATGTACCAGCACGAAGTACCGCTGTACGGCACGCTGATGGAACTGGTGAGCGAGGTCAACGCACAGGTCATGAGCCGCGACAGCGAGGTGCTGAACAGTTTGCGCCAGACCGGCGAAATCCAGCGGCTGGACATGGAGCGTCACGGCGCGATTCGCGTGGGTACGGCGCAGGAACTGGCCACCCTCGCCCGCCTGTTTGCGGTGATGGGCATGCAGCCGGTCGGTTACTACGACCTGACGGCGGCTGGCGTGCCGGTTCACTCCACCGCCTTTCGCGCCGTGCATGAGCAGGCGTTGCAGGTCAGCCCGTTTCGGGTGTTCACCTCGCTGCTGCGCCTGGAACTGATCGAAAGCGACAGACTGCGCGGGTTTGCCAGTCAGGTGCTGGCCAAGCGCACGATCTTCACGCCTGGCGTCTTGGCGTTGATCGAGAAACATGAGGCAGACGGCGGTTTGAGTGAAGCCGATGCGGCCGAGTTCGTTCAGCAGGCGCTGGAAACCTTTCGCTGGCATAACACGGCGACGGTTTCGCTCGACGAGTATCGGCAGTTGAATGCCCAGCATCGTCTTATTGCCGATGTGGTGGCATTTCGCGGTCCGCACATCAATCACCTGACGCCGCGCACGCTGGATATCGACGCGGTGCAAAGCGGAATGCCCGGCAAAGGCATTACACCCAAGGCCGTGGTTGAAGGGCCGCCGCGTCGCCAATGCCCGATTTTACTGCGCCAGACCAGTTTCAAGGCGCTGGAAGAGCCGATCAGTTTCATAGGTCAGGGTGGCAATGAGTCGGGCAGTCACTCGGCACGCTTCGGCGAGATCGAACAGCGCGGCGCCGCCCTGACGCCCAAAGGCCGCGAGTTGTATGACCGGCTGTTGAACGAGGCTCGCGACGAGTTGGGTGAGTTCCCCAATGAGGCCAATACCATGCGCTATGCCGGGCTGCTGGAAAAGGCCTTTCAGGCATTCCCGGACAGCCATGATGAAATGCGTACGCAGGGACTGGCGTATTTTCGCTATTTCCCGACTGAATCGGGTGTTGCGGCCGGTGCATCCGGCAGTCTGCAGCAGCTTGTCGAGGCGGGTCATGTGCGCTTCGAGCCGCTGGTGTACGAGGACTTTTTGCCGGTCAGCGCGGCAGGTATCTTCCAGTCCAACCTGGGTGACAACGCCCAGGGGCACTACGCAGCGAATTCGAACCGGCAGGATTTTGAACAGGCACTGGGCCGCAGCACACTTGATGAACTGGCGCTGTACGCCGACACTCAGCGGCGCTCGCTGGAAGCATGTGCCGAGGCGTTGGGGCTGATTGAGTCATAACGGGTGAGGGTGAGTTGTGTAAGTTCGTGGCCCCCTGCGTCACAAGGGTTCTGCGATACCAGGTGGATTCAGATAAGACTCAGGTCACCTTTTCGCCCCTCGGCAGGATCAAAGTAACCAAAATCCCGGCTCCGTTTCCGGCCNCGACTTCGTCGGGTTCCTTCGTTCTGACACTGATCCGGGGGGCGCCGCAATCGGCGTCGTCAGTGCCATCGAGTTAAAAAAGCGCTTCTATTCACAGTGACTTCGAGCAAGACATGACGCTGTGCTGCAGCACAGATACGACGCGGAGCGTCGCACGATAGTCATAGTCGGATCATTTCAGGCCCTTTCTGTGTTCTGTTTAACGCAACGATAAATAAAATTCGCAATATTGGTGTGCCCCCCTGCGCTATGCATACTGCGATGGCGAGTGGACAGCAAGGTGCTGTATTCAAAGGCTCATCCCTTTGAATGACGCGCCGGATGATCTCCTGCAAAAGGCTCGAAGCAGCCTGGGTCTGAATCACGTTCAGACCTCATAAAAATACTCGGCCGGATAACGGTCTCCATGGCTCCATGGCTCCATGGACTTCAAAGCTGCCCTGGCGTGTCACTGCGCCGACCTGAAAAACAGAATAACGATGGATAAGGCCTGTAAAAGGCCATTCAGCAGGCAAGGGGATCATCATGCAAAACTCACACGCTGCAGCGTCGGGCGACAATCAGGCCGTTTCATCGACGGTGAAGCTGTACGTCTGGGCTGCCATCATCCTCACCCTTGCCGAAATGATCGGTGCCATCAGTATTCCGCTGGGCCCCGGCAAAGTGGTGCTGCTGCCGATGGTCTGGGCGCTGCTGATCGGTGCGATGATCGGCATCGCCAGTCGCCGCCTGCCGGGCAGTATCGGTATCGATCACGGCATTCAGCTGCGTGCGGCGTCGATCCTGCAACCCGCCCTGCTGATTTTCATCGCCAAACTCGGCTTGGTGGTCGGTGGTTCGTTGCCGGTGGTGTTTGCCTCGGGATGGGCGCTGGTGTTTCAGGAGTTCGGACACTTCGTCGGCACCGTGATGCTCGGTCTGCCAGTGGCGCTGATGCTCGGCATCAGGCGTGAAGCCATCGGCGCAACGTTCTCGGTCGGCCGCGAGCCAAGCCTGGCGATCATCGGTGAGCGCTACGGCATGGACTCCCCGGAAGGTCGCGGTGTGCTTGCCGAATACCTGACCGGCACGCTGTTCGGTGCGCTGTTCATCGCTATCGTCGCCGGTTACATCGCCAGCCTGGGGATTTTCCACCCCAACTCGCTGGCGATGGGTTCGGGCATTGGCTCGGGCAGCATGATGGCCGCCGCCGCAGGGGCGATTGCCGCGCAGCAAACGCCGGAAGTCGCCAAGGAAGTCATGACCCTGGCCGCCGCGTCCAACCTGATTACCACTACCATCGGTACTTACTTCACCCTGTTTATCTCCCTGCCGCTGGCCGTGTGGGGCTATCGCGTGCTCGAGCCACTGATCGGCCGCACCACCAAAGCGTCCATGAGCGAGGAAGGCATACGCCACAGTGACGTGTCGCTGGAAGTGCCGGAGCTGGGCTGGTCAGGCAAGATCAGCGCGTGGCTGGCGGCCGGTGCATTGGCATTGCTTGCCAACTATATCGGCTACAAGACCCTGTCTGCCGACGCCTTCACCGGCATGGGCATCATGGTCTTCTGTGCGTTCATCGGTGAAGCGCTGTGCAGCCTGATTGGCCGCAAGATCCCGGCAGTGTGCACGGTGTCGCTGGTGGCGATGTTCCTCACCTCCCCGGCCTGCCCGTGGGCTGCCGAGATTGCGCGGCTGACCAGCTCGATCAACATGCTGGCGGTCATCACGCCGATGCTGACTTTCGCAGGCCTGTCGATCGCCAAAGACCTGCCAGCCTTCCGCCGCCTGGGCTGGCGTATCGTGCTGGTGTCGTTCCTGGCCAACTTCGGCACTTTCATCGGCGCGGTGTTGATTGCCGAACTGTTTCATTGATCCAGATCGAGCTACCCCAGCGCCTCGCTCACTAGCCAGTCATGCACCGCGCGGCGTGCCGGGGTCGTCAGCGCGCCTTCGCGATAGGCCAGGACGTATTTCTTCCTGGCCTTGATCGGATGCCCGAACGGCACGATCAACAGGCCCTGCTCCAGCTCATCGGTGATCAGCGCCTTGCGGGCAATGGCCACGCCCATGCCCATGCGCGCGGCGTCGATGGTCAGATGATTGCGGTTGAAGGTGTGGCCGCGACGCACGTCGATGCCATCCGCACCGATGGCGGTCAGGTAAAACTCCCACTCCGCGTATTCGTAGCTGCCGCGCCAGGCGGTGATGTCGTGCAGCAACGGAAAGTGCACCAGCTGGCTGGGCGTATCCAGCGGCGGTTTATCGACCAGCAACCTGGGCGAACAGACCGGAAACAACTCTTCTTCCAGCAACGGCGTGGTCGATAACCCTGGATAGCTGCCGTCGTTCAGGTCGATAGCCAGATCGAAATCGTCGTCACGCAACGAGCCGCTGCTGTCTTCGGCGATGATCCGCAACTGGATGTCCGGAAACGCTTCCTGCAAGCGCGGCAGGCGCGGCATCAGCCATTTGCTGAGGAATGACGGAATGCAACGCAGCTTGAACACACCGCCGATGCGCCCGGAATACAGCAGGCGCAGCTCTTCACTGATGCGGCTCTGCACCTCGTTGGCGACCACCGCCAGGCGCTGACCTTCGGCCGTCAGCTCCAGCCCGCGCCCGACCCGATGAAACAGCGCAAAGCCCAGACGCTCTTCGAGCTGGCGCATCTGCTGGCTGATCGCGCCGGGGGTGACGTGCAGTTCCTCCGCGCAGCGGGTGAAAGAGAGATGTCGGGCCGCGCAGGCAAACACCTGGAGCCAGGCGTGCATCTGTGCGTTGAAGATTCTGCTCATTGAAGAGTTCCGCTAAAGCGTTGCATAGCAACAATCGTTTGCCGTTTCGACAGCCGAAGCCAAAGATGAGGACCAGAAAAAGGGAAATACCGAATTCCCGCGCATCATCTCACTTGAAGGACCTCCGTGATGGCCATCAGCGTCTTCGACATGTTCAAAATCGGCATCGGGCCGTCCAGTTCCCACACCGTTGGGCCAATGCGCGCCGGGGCACTGTTCGTGACCGAGCTGCGCAACCAGAACCGGTTGCACAGCGTAGAACGTATCGAGGTGCGATTGTACGGTTCTCTGTCGGCCACGGGCATCGGTCACGGCAGCGACCGTGCGACCGTCATGGGCTTGATGGGCGAATGGCCAGACCAGATCGACCCCAGCCAGGTCAATCAACGCATCGACGCATTGCGCGCCGACAACCGACTGATGCTGGCGGGCGAACAGGCCGTCACCTTCGTCTGGGAACGGGACATGTGCCTGCTTGACGAAAGCCTGCCCTACCACCCCAACGGCATGACCCTGTGCGCTTATGGCAAGACCGGTGAAGTGCACGAGCAGACCTATTATTCGGTAGGCGGCGGCTTTGTCATCGACGCCGAACAGGCCGCCAGCGGCGTGCTGGACAATGACACCACCGTGCTGCCCTACGATTTTTTCAGCGGCGCGCAGTTGCTGAAACTGTGCAAGACCCACGGCATGAGCATTTCCGAACTGATGATGGCCAACGAGAAGGTCTGGCGCAGCGAAGAGGAAATTCGCGAAAAGATCATGGTCATCTGGGCGGCGATGCGCGCCTGTGTGGATAAAGGCCTGCTTGAAACCGGCATCCTGCCCGGTGGCTTGAACGTGCGGCGGCGCGCCTATCGCCTGCACCAGAACCTGCAAAACCTCGACAACCCGAACGTGATCGGCTCGACCCTGAGCGCCATGGAATGGGTCAACCTGTTCGCCCTGGCGGTCAACGAAGAAAACGCCGCAGGCGGGCGCATGGTCACCGCGCCCACCAACGGCGCGGCCGGTATCGTGCCGGCGGTGCTGCATTACTTCATGAAATTCAAGCCCACAGCCAATGATGACGATGTGGTGCGCTTCTTTCTGAGCGCCGCTGCGGTTGGCATTCTGTGCAAGAAAAACGCGTCGATCTCGGGTGCAGAAGTGGGCTGTCAGGGTGAAGTCGGCTCGGCCTGCGCCATGGCTGCCGCCGGGCTGGCGGAGATTCTTGGTGCGACCCCCGAGCAAGTGGAAAACGCAGCAGAGATCGGCCTGGAACATAACCTGGGGCTGACCTGCGACCCGGTCGGCGGGCTGGTGCAAATACCTTGCATCGAACGCAACGCGATTGCTGCCGTGAAGGCGATCAATGCCGCACAAATGGCCCTGCGCGGCGACGGCGAGCACCACATCTCGCTGGACCACGCCATCCGCACCATGCGTGACACCGGTGCGGACATGCACGACAAATACAAGGAAACCTCACGCGGCGGGCTGGCGGTGAACCTGATCGAGTGCTGATCGACCCAGGCGTTTACTGATTCAACAGCGTCGAGCCCGAATAGAAAATCCCGCCCAGTGCGATCAGCAGCAAGGTCACGCTGGAAACGATTTCGATCTTGCGCTTGTACTTCAAGGCGAGCTTCTGACGCATGAGGAAGATGTAGGCGAACAGGATCGACAGGTCAATGATGATCCACAGCACCGACAACAAAGCGATGCTGCCCTTGAACGATTCGGTGACGTGAATGAACTGCGGGAAAAACGAGACGAAGAAGATAATGTCCTTCGGATTGGAAATCCCTACCAAAAAGCCGGTCACCAGCCCGCTGTGCCGGCTGCGCGTCGGCAACGGTGCTGGCGCGGCGTTGGGTTGCGACGGGGCATAGCGCAGCGCTTGCTCCAGCGCCTGCACCGACAGGTAAGTGATAAAGAAACAGCCGACCAGACTGATCCAGTTGAGCAGGCTGACGCTCACCGACAGCGTGCCAGTGAGGATCAATGCCGCGACCATCACCAGCACCAGCGACGCCCAGTTAGTGCCCAGCGCCGTCAGCATCGCGCGTTTGGGCCCGCACGCCAGGCTGGTGTTGACGATCAGCGCCACCACCGGGCCCGGGGTGATGATTAGCATGAATACGCTGAACATGTAGATCAGCAGCAACGATATATCCATGGGTACTCAACGCTCGTTCAAATGGTCAGTCTTGTCGACTTTGATGTGCAGAGGGCAACGGGACAATGCCAGGCCGCCCTCTTCATATAATTGGTACTGCTTCCATTCCAGGCTGCTGCGATCACCGAAAAAGCCCAGTGTGTCGGGCACTACCCCGTTGTTGTAATCGGCGATGCGCTGACGAATCTTTTCCCTGACCTTGCGACCGCTTTCCGTCTCGGCGCTTGCCACTTCGTCAAAGTTCTCCCGAGGGTTGACCACAAACACGATGTGCCCACCCAGCGAGCGGCTTTTCATGGCGCTGTGACGGGGAAAGCTCATGTTGATGAACATCGGCAGCCCGGCGAAGTGATAAGTCCACTCGAACACTTCAGGGTCTGTGCAGGCCTTGGCGGGCCAGGGCGATCGGTCGCCGTCATGCAAATGTTGCAACGTGGCCCACGCATAGGCCTGTTCTTCGGCCAGGCTGTTGAAATCGTTTTTCTCGAAAATGACAATCAGCGGGTTGAACAGTCGGTCTTCAAGGGGCGTGTCGTTGACGAACTTCACGTACTCTTCCATGCCGTCACGAAGCGCGTGTTGCTCATTTTCACAGGGTATGAACAGCAGCAGACAACTTCCGGACTTGTTGGCACGGCGCCCGAACAGACAAGGGAAGCCCTTGTCACTCAGCACCTGTTCGAACTGCCTGTAAGCCTGAACCCTCCAGCCCATTTCCAGGGCGGTGTCACTTTTCAGCAAGTGCCTTACAACAGATTGACGCAACAGCATTTCAGACTTGGGCAGCATATTCCCTCACGCACGCAGCAGATAAGAACACCGCCTTATTGTTTATTTTTTACGACAGTGACGAGCCGGCGATTCTGACCGCAGACGCGTGCGCGGAAAAATGGAAAAAGGTGTAACCTACTATGACAAATAATCATGGTTAGTTATCACATGACTGAACGTATCCCGCCGCTTTACGCGCTGAGAGCCTTTGAAGTAGCGGCTCGATCATGCTCGTTTACGCGTGCTGCGCAGGAATTGTCGCTAACCCAGAGCGCCATTAGCCGCCATATTCGTACGCTGGAAGAAACCCTCGGCTGCCGATTGTTCGAGCGCAATGGCCCACGGCTTTCGTTGAGTGACGAGGGGCGGCGGTTGTCGAGTCAGCTCAAGATAGGCTTCCGGCTCATCGAAGACGCTTGCCAGCCGTTCCGGGGTCAGGGCGCGAATTTGCGCCTCAAGTCACCGTCCACCCTGACCATGAGATGGTTGCTGCATGCACTGGAATCCTTCAAACAACCCTCGCCCGCCCTGCCGGTCCAGCTCTCCAGTGTGTGGATGGACTTTGACAGCGTAGACTTTTATTCGGAGCCGTTCGATTGCGCGATTCTGCTGGGCAACGGCAATTTTGGCGCCGAGGTGGAGACCTGCAAGCTGTTCGATGAATGGCTGATTCCGATCTGCTCGGCAGACACGCTGGGCGACCAGCCATGGGGGCCGGAGCGGTTGCAGGCTGCCGAACTCATCCATCCGTCCAGTGACCGCCGCGACTGGCGGCGCTGGTTGAACCGGATGGATCTGGCCGGTCAGGTGACGTTGAGCAAAGGCAAGGTGTTCGACACGCTCGATCAGGGTATTACGGCTGCGGTCAGGGGGCATGGGGTGTCGATTGGCGATCTGTTTCTGGTCGCTGATGACCTGAACGAGGGGCAGGTGTTTTTGCCGTTCAACTCGGCGGTTGGCACTGGGGATGCCTATTATCTGGTCTGGCTGCAGGACAGTTTCAAGCGCCAGCGGGTACTGGAACTGCGCGACCACCTGCTGACTTGCCTGCCGGATATCTCCAGTATTGAAGTGGAGCTGCTCACCGCGCCTTGACTCACCACCGGCCGCCAGGGTTATACATAAGTCTAAAAACCCCGAGAATGACTATCGTGCCGATGCTCCGCGTCGGCATGCAGTTCTGGACGCTCCGCGTCACACGGCGG
>NZ_LGLN01000033.1:482333-549482 GCF_001293775.1 Pseudomonas syringae pv. cilantro | reverse complement strand
ATGGCAGTGATGTTTGTTCCTGACTCAGGTCACCTTTGCGCCCTTACGGCGCCCTACTTTGAGGGACCAAAGTAGGCATTACGTTGTGCCATAGCACAGATTTGACGAGCTGCGTCGCAAGACCTCGCTGCGCACTCAGAATCAAGCGCGCAGGCAAGCCGTTCAACTCAATTCGCCGGCAAACACTGCTCCACCAATGAAGTCCAGACCGCGACACCAGGCTCAATGACCTGGTCGTTGAAGTCGTAGTACGGGTTGTGCAGCGCTGCCGATGGTTTTTCGCCATCGACGCCCATCCAGATGTACGCACCCGGACAGGCGTGCAGCATGAAGGCGAAGTCTTCCGAGGCCATGGACGGGTTGCAGCCCCATTGCACATTGGTTTCGCCCACTGCTGCAACCGCTGCGCGACGAATCGTGGCGGCGGCTTCGGGGTGGTTTTCGGTCACCGGGTAGCCGACGTTGTAGACCAGTTCGCCGCGCACGCCGAAAGCCGTCGGCAGCCGCTCGACGAATTCGCCGATCAGTTGCTGGACCTTCTCGCGAACCGGCGTTTGCAGGCAGCGCACCGTACCGCGCAACACCGCGGTTTCCGGAATCACGTTGATCGCTTCGCCGGCATTGAACTGGGTGATGCTGACCACTGCCGAATCCAATGGCGACAGGCGCCGGGAGACGATGGTTTGCAGCCCGAGCACCAGTTCGGCCGCTGCCACGATCGGATCGTTGCCCTTGTCCGGCATGGCCGCATGGCTGCCTTTGCCGGTCAGGGTGATTTCAAACGTGTCCAGCGACGCCATCATAGGTCCCGGATTGATCACGACTTTGCCCGCAGGCACACCCGGCCAATTGTGCAGGCCGTAAATGGCGTCCATCGGGAAGCGCTCGAACAGGCCGTCTTCGATCATGCGCTGCGCGCCGCCAAGGTTTTCCTCGGCGGGCTGGAAGACAAAATGCACCGTGCCGCGAAACCGGCGGGTTTCCGACAGGTGCCGGGCGGTGGCCAGCAGAATCGCCGTATGGCCGTCATGCCCGCAGGCGTGCATGCAGCCTTTATGGGCAGACTTGTGCACGCTGTCGCCAAGTTCCTGAATCGGCAAAGCATCCATGTCGGCACGAATGCCGAGGGTCGGGCCGTCGCCGTTGCGCAAGGTGCCGACCACACCGGTGCCACCAAGCCCGCGATGCACCTCAAGGCCAAAACCGGTCAGCAGCTCAGCCACTTTGTCGGAGGTTTTCAGCTCTTGAAAACCAAGCTCCGGCGCGGCGTGAATCGCGCGGCGCCAGACGGTCGCTTCGTTAATCAGTGTCTTTGAAATGGGCATGTGCTTACTCCAGGCTCGCGCCGTAGCCAAAACTGGCGGCAGGCTTGGCGGCGGTTTCGACCCAGACGCTTTTCACTTCACTGTACTCGCGCAGCGCATCCAGACCGGAAGAGCGGCCATAACCGCTTTCACCATAGCCGCCGAACGGCGAACTGACGTGAATAGTCTTGTAACCATTAACCCAGAACGTCCCGGCACGCACCTGTCTGGCAACGCGGTGAGCGCGGCCGACGTCGCGGGTCCAGACGCCACCGGCCAGGCCGAAACGGCTGTCGTTGGCAATGCGGATCGCGTCTTCTTCGTCCTTGAACGGAATCGCCACCACCACCGGGCCGAAGATTTCTTCCTGCGCGCAATGCAGCTCGTTGGTGCCTGCCAGCACAGTCGGGTTGATGTAATAACCGGGTCTGTCAGGGATCGGATCAGCCTGCTCGCCGACCAGTCGTGCGCCGTCTTTCAGCGCGCGTTCGACCATGCTTTTCACATGGTTGTACTGCTTGGCGTTGTTGATCGGGCCGATCTGGGTTTGCGGGTCGCCGGGGTCGCCGACCTTGAATTGCGTCGCGGCCACGGCCAGTGCGTTGGTGAATTTCTCGAAGATCGATTCCTGCACCAGCAAACGCGAACCCGACACACAGCTTTGCCCGGCACCGGAGAAAATCGCCGCCTGAGCGCCGCGCAAGGCGACTTCCAGATCAGCGTCGTCGAACACGATGTTGGCCGACTTGCCGCCCAGTTCCAGTACCGCCGGAATACAGCGCTGCGCCGCCGCCACGGCAATATGCCGACCGGTCGCTGGCGAGCCGACGAACACCACTTTGCGAATGTCCGCCTTGGCAATGAACGCCTGGCCGATGGAATGGCCGAAACCGGCAATCACGTTAACCAACCCTTTGGGCACGCCCGCACGCTCGATCAGCACACCGACCACCAGCGAGCTGAGCGGGGTCAGTTCCGACGGTTTGAGGATGACTGCGTTACCCGCCGCAATCGCCGGGGCAATCTGCCAGCCGCAAGTGAAGATCGGCGCGTTCCACGGGGTGATCTGCAACACCGTGCCCAGCGGTTCGTAGGTCACGTAGTTGAGGTGGGTAGTCGGCACCGGAATGATTTCGCCGTGCAGTTTGTCTGCCCAGCCGGCGTAATACTCGAACATCTCAGCGACTTTGAGCACTTCGACGCGGGCATCACGGATCGGCTTGTTGGCGGTCAGGGATTCGATCTGCGCGAGGTTTTCCTGCTCTTCGCGAATCAGATTACCCACTTGGTACATGGCACGCCCACGCGCCTGGGCAGTCAGCGCCCACCACTGTTGTTGCGCGGCTTTGGCAGCCTGGTCGGCGACTTCGACCAAAGACTCATCGGCATCGGGGAAGCTCAGCAACAGGCTGTCGTCATGGGCATTGCGCACGTCAACCGGCGTGCCGTGGCCTTCGATGAATTCTCCGCCGACATAGCTGGCGACGACACTGCGATCGCCCCAGTAAGGGCGCATCAGTTCGAGGATCGTTGCAGTGCTCATCGGTTATTCTCCGTGACCGTAAAGGGTGGCATCGGTGCGTTGCACGATGGCGCAGAAGTCTTCGTTGTCCGCCAGGGTCTCGCTGCTGGCTTGCCACAGTTGCGCAACCACGCGCGACAGCGGCAGGTCCATGTCGAGGCTGTCCGCCAGGTCGCTGGCCAGGCCTACGTCCTTGCGCATCAGGCCCATGGTGAAGCCTGAGTCATAGGCCTTGTTGAGCACCCAGGTGGGGAACATGACTTGCGTCGCGCCGCTGCGCCCGGAGCCGGCGTTCAGGCCTTGCAGGAGTTTTTCCGGGTCGACACCGGCCCGCGCAGCCATCGCGACCGCTTCGGCAGTGCTGATCAGGTGACAGGCGGCGAGCATGTTGTTGGCGATCTTGGCCACGTTGCCCGCGCCGCACTGCCCGACATGCACGCGAGTGCCGCTCATGCCTTCCAGCACCGGCATGGCACGCGCCAGGTCGGCGTCTTCAGCGCCGATAACCATCGACATGGTGCCGGTGGCTGCGCCTTTCGGACCACCCGAGACCGGCGCGTCGATAAATGCGATGCCGTTTTTGGCCAGTTCGGCAGCCACATTGCGGCTCATTTCCGGCGTTGAAGTGGTGGTGTCGACCACGATCAGGCCTTTGTGCCCCAATTCGACAATGCCACCTGCACCGAGGCAGACCGATTCCACGTGCTCGGCCTTGGGCAGCGACAGGATCAGAATATCGACGCTCTGAATCAGTTGCTGACGGTCGGCAACCGGTTTGACGCCTTTGCGTTCGGCCTGGGCCAAGGCTGCCTGCGACAGGTCGAAGCCGCTGACATCAAAGCCTTTGCTCGCCAGGGTGGCGGCCATGCCACCGCCCATATTGCCGAGTCCGATTACACCTGTTCTCAACGTCATGTCTGCATCTCGATGGGTTTTACAGGAATTCAGCAAGGCTGCCCGCAACCGCGTGCGCCCTGCGATGTGCTGATGAACCGAGTATGGACAGCGCTCTCCCCTCTCAGCAATAATCCTGAAATCGAATTTATGTTGCCTTTAGCGCAACACTGGAAGCCGCCCATGAGCCTCGTGCAAGATCGACGCATCCTGTATTTCTTCGAAGCGGTGCGCCTGGGCAGCGTTCGAGCTGCGGCCGACTTTCTCAATGTGGCGCCCTCGGCAGTCAGCCGCCAGATCGCCCAGCTGGAACAGGAACTGGGTTCACCGCTGCTGGAGCGCCACCGGCGCGGTGTCAAACCGACCGAAGCGGGTGACAAGGTGCTGGCTTACTACCGCCAGCGGCTGACTCAGCAGGAAGTGTTGCTGGACTCGATTCAGGCGCTGAAAGGCCTGCACAGCGGCTCGGTGACGCTGGTGTCCGGGGAAGGCTTTCTTGAAAGTCTGGCGCAACCGCTGGCACGGTTTTCCGAGCAGCACCCCAGAATCGAACTGATCGTGAACGTCTGCGGCAGTAACGAAGTGATCCGCCAGGTGGTCGAGGACGAGGCGCATATCGGCCTGGTCTTCAACCCGGCTGCCGACCCGAAAATCCGCTCGCACGCGCATCAGCGGCAGCCGGTCTGTGTGATCACCGGGCCGGACCATCCGCTGACTGACGAGCCAGGCCCTGTCGAGCTTCACGCACTCGGCCAATATCGCGTTGCGCTGCCGGCGGTGTCCTACGGCATTCGCCAGATCCTCCTGCAAGCCGAGCATCAGTTGGGCATCACAGTGCAGCCGACGCTGACCTGCAGCACGTTCGCCATGCTCAAGCATTTCGCCATGCAGGGCGGCGTCACGTTGCTGCCGACCTTCGTCGTCGAGGAGGAAATCAGGTCCGGAAAGCTGCGCGCCCTGCCCTTGCAGCATGAGGTCTTCAGCAGCCCGCAGACGCACCTGATCAGTCGTCTGGGTCGTCAATTGAGCGTCGGCGCCAATCGTTTGATGAGCATGCTGTTGCAGGACATGACAGCGTTTCGCAATTGAGAGGAAAAGCACCGGCCGACGTACCGTTAGTCCCACCTGAAACAATCGCGCTGAACCATCAAAAACCTCGTGGTTCCTCTTTAGTAACGGATCAGAATTTCTGCTGCTATCGAGGATTAATCATGCGAGCTTTGACTTACCACGGCGCCAAAGATGTAAAAGTCGACACCGTTCGGGACCCGATCATAGAACAGCAGGACGATATCATTCTGCGCGTAACGGCAACCGCCATCTGCGGTTCCGATCTGCACCTGTATCGCGGCAAGATCCCTACTGTGGAGCACGGCGACATCTTCGGTCACGAGTTCATGGGGATTGTGGAAGAGACTGGCTCGGCAGTGACCTCCGTGCAAAAAGGCGACCGCGTGGTGATCCCGTTCGTCATCGCCTGCGGACACTGTTTTTTCTGTGACATCAATCTGTTCGCCGCCTGCGAGACTACCAATACCGGGCGTGGCGCGATCATGAACAAGAAGTCGATTCCGCCAGGCGCGGCATTGTTCGGCTTCAGCCATTTGTATGGCGGCATTCCTGGCGGGCAGGCGGAGTACGTGCGCGTCCCCAAAGCCAACACCGGTCCGTTCAAAGTTCCCGGCACCCTGTCAGACGAGAAAGTGCTGTTCCTCTCCGACATCCTGCCCACGGCATGGCAGGCCGTCACTAACGCCGGGATCGGAAAGGGTTCCAGCGTTGCCATCTATGGCGCTGGCCCGGTCGGGCTGATGAGCGCGGCGTGCGCGAAAATGCTGGGTGCCGAGAAGATCTTCATGGTCGATCACCACCCGTATCGCCTGGCCTACGCACAGGCAACCTACGGCGTGATCCCGATCAACTTCGATGAAGACGATGACCCGGCTGACACCATCATTCGCCAGACACCCGGCATGCGCGGTGTGGATGGCGTGGTCGATGCGGTGGGTTTCGAGGCCAAGGGCAGCACGACGGAAACCATTCTTGCCACTCTGAAACTCGAAGGCAGCAGCGGCAAGGCGTTGCGCCAGTGCATCGCGGCAGTGAGACGTGGCGGTGTGGTCAGCGTGCCGGGCGTGTATGCCGGGTTCATCCACGGCTTCATGTTCGGTGACGCGTTCGACAAAGGCCTGACCTTCAAGATGGGCCAGACCCATGTGCATCGCTTCATGCCTGAGCTGCTGGAGCACATTGAAGCGGGTCGACTCGAGCCAGAAGCCATCATCACGCACCGCATGTCACTGGAAGATGCAGCGCTGGGCTACAAGCTGTTCGACAAGAAGGAAGAGGATTGCCGCAAGGTCATTCTGACCCCGGGCAATAATACGATTGTCGTGCCTGACACCGACACCGAAGCACTGGTTGGCGTACCGGCAGCAGTCTGAAAACCGCAACCTGAAAGGAGACACGTCATGGAAGCGCCAAGTGTGTTCTGGATCGCTGCGGCGGTCATCGTGCTGTTGCTGGACGCCTGGGTGATCTACAGCGTCTGGCGCTCGACTAAAACGTCCGGCACCAAGGCGGGCTGGACGCTGCTGGTGCTGGCATTGCCGGTCGTCGGGGCCGGAATCTGGGGCATCAACGGGCCTCGCGGTGTGGTGCAGGCGCCAGCATCGGACAAGCACAGCACCGGCTGACGGGTGAATCGCGTGCCGACCCTAGGGGGGGTCGGCACGCATCACCTGGCAGTCACCGGCTCAAATACGCGAATCGCCCTTTGAACGGTTTGCCTATCGGATCAGCCAGGTCGCCATGCTTGCTGGTGGACAGGCCCAGCTCCACCAGCGACTCTGCCAGCTTCACGGCGGCAGCAACGCCGTCGATCACTGGCAGACCAATCGCCTCGCTCAGTTGCCTGGCAAGATCCGCCATGCCGCCACAACCCAGCACAATCGCTCCGGCACCTTCCTGATCACGGGCGACAAGCGCCTGCTCAGCCATCAGCTCGATCAACTCCGGCCCGCTTTCTTCAAGCGCCAGCACGGGAAGATCAATGCAGCGTATCGACGTGCACAGCTCACTGAAACCATAACGCTGCAACAGATGCTCGGCGATGATGCGTGTCCGGGTCAGCGTAGTGACGACCGCAAAACGGGTAGAAATCAGACTGGCCATGTGAAAAGCCGCTTCGGCGATACCAATCACCGGGGCGCTGGCGTACTCGCGCGCGGCCAGCAAACCAGGGTCGCCAAAGCAGGCGATGATGTGCGCATCGACGTGTTGCTCGCGGCCTTTGCGTATCTCTTCAAGCACGCCCAGGGTGGCGATGGCCTCGTCGAAATGCCCCTCGATCGATACCGGGCCATCCTCCGGGCTGCATGCCAGAATCTGCGTATCTGGGCGCGCTACGGCTTGCGCCGCCAGGCCGATTTTGTGGGTCATGGCATCGCTGGTGTTGGGGTTGATCACTTGAATACGCACCGGAACTCCTTCAGCGCTGCTTGAAAATGCTGTGAAAGTCGACCGTCTGACTGACCGGCTCGTCCACCTTGAGACTGGCGCGAATGCGACGTAAATGTTCGGCCATCCATTCACGCGCCTGTTCGCCCAGCCCGGCTTCGAGCAGCCTCAGCAGGTCCACGTGTTGACCGCAGTCGCAGCCAACGCTGCGCCGCGAGCCGTACACGGCGACGATCAATGATGAGCGCGTGGTGAGCTGCGCGACTTGCTCGGTCAATACCTGATTGCCCGCCAGCGCACATAACTGCACATGAAAGCGCGCCGACAACTGGATCGCCTCGCTATGAAGTCCGGCGTGCTGCGCCTCGTGCTCCTGATTGCACAGCAGACGCAGCGCGTCCAGCCGCTGCCCTGCGACCCGCGCAGCAATGTCGGCCATCAGCGCCGGTTCGATCAGCTGCCTGGCACCGAGTACATCCTGTGCCTCCTGCGCCGAAGGCTGCGCAACTTCAGCGCCGCGCTTGGGACGCAGGGTCACCAGGCGCTCCAGCGCCAGACGCTGCAACACCTTGCGAATGCCGGTCCGGCTGATCTCGAACACCTCCGCCAGTGCGTCTTCGGGCAAACGCGTACCCGGCGCCAGCCGGTGCTCGACGATCGCTTCCAGAACATGCTGATAAATCTGTTCGTCACGGCCTTTTTCATCGGCCGCAGGTGTCAGGAACAAAGAAGCGCTGGCAGGTCGGGACATGATTCAAACCACTTGATGGTACAGATCGTATACAGGAATAGTGCCCGATGTATCACTGCATGAGTAGCGCTTTCTGGACGACGTGCCTGCTGCGTGTGCCCATCACCGCACCGCAACCGGGCAAAAGCGCCCTGTTTACGTGCAGTTTCAGCCCCACAATGAATCTGTCTGACACGCCAGCTTTTTCTCAGGAGATCGCCGCCCTACAACGGCCGTATCAATTGCGGGCCTGTTGAAAATCCTCTGGCACAGCTTTTGCGTACATGATCGTATACAAAAATATCAGCGATCGTACCCTGGTCTCATCCCCACTCCACGAGGGAGTTACGCAATGACAGATCAACGCCCGGCCGGATACAGTCCGCGCCTGCATAACCACGATTTGGGGCCGGTGCCGCAAAAGTGGACCTGGTACAACATCCTGGCGTTCTGGATGAGTGACGTGCACAGCGTTGGCGGCTATGTGTTCGCCGCCAGCCTGTTTGCATTGGGGCTGGCCAGTTGGCAAGTCTTGATCGCACTGCTGGTCGGCATCGGCATCATTCAAGTGATTGCCAATCTGGTCGCCAAACCCAGCCAGCAAGCCGCAGTGCCCTACCCGGTGATTTGCCGCTTGGCCTTTGGCGTGTTCGGGGCCAACATCCCGGCAATCATTCGTGGGCTGATCGCGGTGGCCTGGTACGGCATTCAGACCTATCTGGCCTCCAGCGCGCTGGTCATCGTGGTGCTGCGTTTCTTCCCTGAACTGGCCGCGTACCAGAACATGACCTTTTTCGGCCTGTCCTGGCTCGGCTGGTTCGGCTTCCTGACCTTATGGGTGGTGCAGGCTGCCGTGTTCTGGACCGGCATGGAATCGATCAGACGTTTCATCGACTGGGCCGGCCCTGCGGTGTACGCCGTGATGTTCGCCCTGGCGGGCTGGATCGTCTGGCGTGCCGGTTGGGACAACATCAGCTTCACCCTGGCGGAAAAAGAGCTGTCCGGCTGGGCTGCGTTCGGCCAGGTGGTGATGGCGATCGCGCTGGTGGTCTCGTACTTCTCCGGGCCGACCCTGAACTTCGGTGACTTCAGCCGCTACTGCCGGAGCATGGACGACGTGCGTCGCGGCAACTTCTGGGGCCTGCCGGTAAATTTTCTGGCGTTCTCGCTGGTCACGGTGGTGATTGTGTCCGGGACGCTGCCAATCTTCGGTGAAATGATCCACGACCCCATCGCCACCGTGGCGCGCATCGACAACACCACCGCCGTGCTGCTGGGTGCATTTACGTTCGTCACCGCCACCGTCGGCATCAACATCGTCGCCAACTTCGTTTCTCCGGCCTTCGACTTCGCCAACGTGGCACCCAGCCGCATCAGCTGGCGTGCAGGCGGCATGATCGCCGCTGTGGCTTCGATCTTCATCACGCCATGGAACCTGTTCAACAACCCTGAAGTCATCCACTACACACTGGACGTGCTCGCCGCCTGCATCGGGCCGCTGTTCGGCATTCTTTTGGTGGATTACTACCTGATCAAGAAACAACAGATTGATGTAGATGCCTTGTTCAACGACACGCCGAGCGGCCGTTACTGGTACACCAATGGCGTGAACTGGGTCGCGGTCCAGGCGCTGCTGCTGACTGCGGTGGTCGGCCTGTGCTTCACCTTCATCGACTGGTTCAAGCCGATCGCCAACTTTGCCTGGTTCACCGGTTGCATCCTCGGCGGCGCCGTGTTCTATGCGCTGACTCGCTGGGCGCCAGAGCAGGCTGCCAACGCGCCTGCACCGGTCGGCCAGCACTGAAAACGGCGCCAGGTGCCGACGGCCGGATTGGCTGTCGGCGCCTGAATGCTGCATTCCATCGGTGACTGCCCGCTTGTCGCCCTCTCGAAATGCCCTGAAACGCCCGCCCCATCTGCCTTGCGTAAATGACTGCGCACACGGAATGATATTAATTTAATATCACGCATAGTCGTAAGCCATCGAATGATCAAGTGTTACGGAACGCTTGCACGAACAGGTGCACAAAATAGAATAAATTTTGTACAACTTTCAGGCCACCGCGCTGCCCTATGACTGAGGCTTTGCGAACCAGGCGTTCAAGTGGGTTGATAGTGATGAGCAATGATGTTTCCGGCGGCAGAGCGTTTGTCCCCCAACTTCTCCATAACCCGGCGCAGGAAGCGGCTGAGCGGCTGCAACTCGCGCTGGATTCCGGCGCAGTGGTCGGCACATGGGTGTGGGACATTGTTGCCGACAGCCTGACCGGCGATGAACGCTTTGCCCGGACCTTCGGCCTGTGCCCGAAACTGTGCGCCAAAGGCTTGCCGCTGGCACTGGTCACCGCCTCCATTCATCCCGACGACTCGTTCGGGGTCGACCAGGCCATCGAAGACGCACTGCACAGCGGCGATACCTATCGACACGAATACCGGGTGCTTCATGAGGACGGCGTGTACCGCTGGGTTGAAGCCAGCGGACGGATCGAGCGTGACGTCAATGGCAAGCCGGTACGCAGCCCCGGCATATTGCTCGATATCGACAGCCGGCGCGCAGCAGAAGTCGAGCGTGACCGTCTAAACGAACTGCTGCGCATCTTCACTGCAGCAGTGCCGGGCCTGGTCTACGCCAAGGACCTCGATGGCAGAATGCTGGTAGCGAACCGGGGCACCGCCGAACTGGTCGGCAAGCCACCCGAGTTCTTTATCGGCAAAACCGATCTGGAGTTTCTCGATGACAAGGATCAGGCGCGCATTCTCATGGAGACTGATCGCCGGATCATGAACAACAACGTCAGCGAACAGATTGAAGAACACGTCAATCTGCCTGATGGCTCCGCCGCCATCTGGCTCTCCACCAAGGCGCCGATGGTTGATAACAGCGGCAATGTGATCGGCCTCATTGGCTCGTCCATCGACGTGACCGCCCGAAAGAAAGCCGAAGAAGCGGTCCGCGAACTCAATCAGACGCTGGAGCAGCGCATCGAACAGGCTGTGCTGGAACGCGAACAGGTCGAAGATGCCTTACGCCAGTCGCAGAAAATGGAAGCCGTCGGCCAACTGACGGGCGGCATCGCTCATGACTTCAATAACCTGCTGGCCGGTATCTCGGGCAGCCTCGAACTGATTACCAAACGACTCTCGCAAGGGCGCGTTGGCGACGTCGACCGCTATGTCTCGGTGGCGCAAAGCGCCGTGCGCCGCGCTGCTTCGCTGACTCACCGCTTGCTGGCTTTCTCGCGGCGCCAGGCGCTGTCGCCGAAGGTGACCGATGTGAATGCGCTGATCAAGGACATGGAAGAGCTGATTGCACGCACGGTCGGTCCGGAAATCGACATCAAGGTCGTTGCTCAACCTGACCTGTGGCCCGCGCTGATCGATCATGCGCAGCTGGAAAGCTCGCTGCTGAACCTGTGCCTGAACGCGCGCGACGCGATGCCGAATGGCGGGCGCATCATCATCGAAACTGCAAACGCTTCGCTGGATGAATGCGTCGACCCGGATCACGGTGTCGCAGCGGGCGAACACTTGAGTATCCGCGTCACCGACACCGGCAGCGGCATGAGCCCGGAGGTCGTGGCGAAGGCTTACGAACCGTTCTTCACCACCAAACCGATCGGTGCTGGAACCGGTCTCGGGCTGTCGATGGTTTACGGTTTCGTGCGCCAGTCCGGCGGGCAGATCAGGGTCGAATCGGCCGTAGGCCAAGGCACCAGCGTGGTGATGCACCTGCCGCGTCATACCTCCGCGCTCGCGCCTCTCGACGCCGGGCCGCAGAACGTGGAAGAGCCTGCACACCGCTCGGGCGAAACCGTGCTGGTGGTCGATGACGAACCGTCTGTGCGCATGCTGGTCACCGAAGTGATCACCGGCCTTGGCTACACTTGCCTTGAAGCGGCCGACGCGCAGTCCGGTTTGCAGATTCTCAGGTCGGACGCTCGCATCGATCTGCTCATCAGTGACATCGGCCTGCCCGGCGGCATGAACGGCCGGGAAATGGCCGATGCCGCCTGCGACTATCGCCCCGGGCTGCCGACGCTGTTTATCACCGGCTACGCCAAGACCTCGGTGCTGGACGGCTGCCACCTGCGCCCGTGCACTCAGGTGCTGACCAAACCCTTCGGGCTGGACACCCTGGCCGGGCGGGTGACCGGGCTGATCGGCGCGGCCGACGTGATGGCCCGAAGCGCGCGCTGAGCACAGCAAGATAAATCGGCGAGCGAAGGTCAGGCAAGGCAAAAACAAGCGAGGAACGGCCGGGGTCGCGTCCGACGCTACGTAGTGTAAATGAGCATTCCGATTGGACTCGCACACCGTCCAGCGCGATAGTACGCATTCAACCAATAACAATGCCCCATATAAAATATGAGCATTTGTACTGAGTAATGAAAAGCTGTAAACATCAACCATCACGCTAATACTTTACTTGTGGAGCCTGGCGTGTGACGTCGCACCTCATTTTATTCCATAGAATGACAACTCATGGACGATATCGTTATTACAGGAAAAACGTCGGATCGGTTTTTAGATCGTTTGCGTCGAATACCTGGAAGAAAACCTGTCAGACAGCCCCGTCATCTACGGGTTTCGAACTATAGAACCTGTCCAGAAGTACGTCGACAGTTATATGCCCCATCCAGCCAGACGTTCACCATCAGCGGGAGACCCTGAAATGAGCAGCGACGCTACATTCTCTGTGAAACTGGTGTTTATCGGTTTTGGCTCTATCACCAAAGCCACTATCGGGTTGCTTGGCACGGCCCTGACATTCGACATGTCGCGGATTGTAATAATCGCACCAGGCATCAAGGACTCCGAGCTGTTCGTAGCGTCCGGGGTGACGTTTATCGATCAAGCACTGACACCAGACAATCTGGAAGGTGTGCTGGGCAACGTCGTAGCGCGCGGCGACTTCATCGTTAATCTTTCAGTCAATGTCTCCAGCGCAGACCTGATCAGATTTGCCCATGCCCACCAAGCGCTGTATCTCGATACCTGCATCGAGCCTTGGGAGGGCACGTATATCTCACCCGATCTGACGGCCTCGCAACGCTCCAACTATGCACTTCGTGATCAGCTGCTCACGCTGGGTGCAGAACTGGGTACAGGGCCAACCGCAGTGGTGACCCATGGTGCCAATCCGGGCCTGATATCACATTTTTTGAAGTGTGCGTTATCCGAGCTGGCTGCAAAACTCTCGGTTCCTGTACCTCGGCATCAAGGCCACATAAATTGGGGCGTTTTGTCGATGGAGCTGAACGTCAAGGTCATCCACATTGCAGAGCGTGATACTCAACGCTCTGCGCGTATCAAGTCCGATGGCGAATTCGTCAACACCTGGTCAGTCGATGGATTTGTCAGCGAGGCGGGACAACCGGCCGAACTTGGCTGGGGCACCCACGAAAAAACCTGGCCGCCCTTCGCTCACCATCATCTTTATGGCTCTGACAACGCTATCTACCTTGATCGGCCCGGCGCTTCGGTGTCAGTCAAGACCTGGACCCCCAACGGCGGACCTTGTAACGGAATGTTGATCACTCACAACGAGGCGATATCCATCCCTGAATTGTTGACAGTCAGGGACGACGGAGCGCTGCGATACCGCCCCACCGTGCATTACGCCTACCATCCTTGTGACGATGCACTGCTTTCAATCAACGAATATACCGGTCGAGGGTGGCACGCGCAGGACAGTAAACGGATCATGCTGGATGAAATTACCTCAGGCGGTATTGATGCGCTAGGTGTGTTGATGATGGGGCATAAACTCAACGCTTATTGGTACGGTTCGATCTTGAGCGTCGATCAGGCTCGCCACATTGCGCCCTTCAATAACGCCACCAGCCTGCAAGTTGCGGCAGGCGTATATTCGGGCATTGTCTGGGCCATTGAAAACCCGAATCGAGGGATTGTCGAACCCGAACAGATGGATCACCAGCGAGTGATGGAGATCGCCCTGCCTTTTTTGGGCAGACTCGGAGGCGTGCTGACCGACTGGACACCACTGCATACCGCTAATGCGCTATTCCGCAAGCCCGGTGCTTTTGATGCCGACCCTTGGCAGTTCGGGCATTTTACGGCTGCATGAGCAAAGCAGATGATCCTGTCTGCGCGCCACAAGATGCAGCGCTTGAGATCAGGTGTAAAAGAGGTCGGCCTGACATCTTCTTTCTTGCAGCGCAGCCGCACCTATTTCGGTGAGGCCGAGGATAATATGTTGCACGCAGGGAAATGAGGGGTCGTGATCCAGCACGGCGGCTGAAATCAAAAGCCCCTCTTTTACTAGCTCATCAATCATCGCCATGAAACTTCCGACAACCGGAACGTCAGACTTAAGACGTATCAATGCCATGTAAAGTTGGCCAGACGTCAACTTTCTTGGACAGACGAAGTTAGAGCTTTGCACTATTTCCAGCACAGCCAGCTCATTGGAAAGATGATTAAAACCCACAGCGGCCTCCAACATTCAAAGACCCTGACATACTGGTCAGAGGTCTTTGGATGAAGCACAGCTCGTGATGATCGGAAACGCAACTTGTCCCCGTATTCATCTTGCAATTCAACGAGCCAGATCCAGTTGGCAAGCACGGATTTATAACGCTGGGTGTAAACGCCGGAGCGGCATTACGTGAATGACACTGTCAACTTTGATGCTTAACCGGAGGTACTTAGTGAGCATCCGGTTTCAGAAATTTCATGACTTCAGCGGTGACCGAAGGATGGTCAATCAACCGATTGTGACCCAGCCCGTCAGTAGTAAAGAGACGTGCTCCAGGCCATAACGCTGCAAACCGCGCGCCATTTTCCCAAGGCGTTTCGCGATCCCGCCGGTCATGGATAATCAGGGCAGGACGATCCAGCAAAGGCAGCCGCAAACGGGCGTCGTAGTCCGCAAAGCGCTCGCCCGTCAGCGAATGCACGTACGCTTCAAAAGGAACGAAGACTTTGTGTGCAATACCGACGCTGTCAAACTGTTTGAATACGCCCTCTGCCGCAACCAGAAACGGGGCAATCAACACAAAGCGCTCGGGACGCCATTGTTCTTCCTGAGCGAACACGATGGCTGAGGCGCCCATCGAGTGGCCAATCACGGCCGCTGGTTTTCCAAAGTGGCGCCCAACGTGCCGAAGCACTTTCACAAATTGCGTCATGTGGCTGATGTTGCCGGCGCTCAGTCCATGTGCAGGCTGATCGAAACCCACCACCGCGTAACCCATCGAACGCAACAACGGCACCCACTCGACGAAGCGCATCGCATAACTGGACCAGCCGTGAGCCAGCAACACATAGGGCTGGCTCGATGGGTCTCCCCACACATAGGTAGAAACCTTGATTCCGTCCAGATCGAGGGTACTGGTCTGCACATCCGGCGCTGCGCTCAGAATAGCTGCGGCCTTGGCACGTTCAGCAGCCTGCGGCGTAACGAAACGTTGAGCGAGATATCTTCCGGTGATGCCCGGTACAATACGGCTGGCCAGCGTGAAAACGCCCCGTAGTGCCATTAGTCGAAGCCTGTTGATGATTTTGCTCATCGGTATTCTCCGCGCCAGTCAAATGACCTGGCGCCATTAAAACAGTCTATCTTGTCACTGACAAGATAGACTGACCCGATGGGCTTATAACTTTTATTTCATGATAGGGAGCAGCACATGTCGACGTCAGACACGCCACGGGCCTACCACCACGGCAATCTGCCAGCCGCCCTGCGCCAGGCCGCCTGGGATATTGTCGGCGAAGCAGGCGTGCGCGGCATGTCGCTGCGTGAGTGCGCCAGACGGGCAAATGTTTCTCACGCCGCCCCCGCTCACCATTTCGGTTCTCTGGAAAACCTGCTGGCGGAAGTGGTGGCCGATGGGTATGAGCGCATGGCCGATGTCATCCTCACTACCCAGCAGGAACTTGATAACACTCTCCTTGGCTGCGGCATTGGCTATGTCAATTTCGCCAAAAGTTACCCGGAGCATTTCCGCCTGATGTTCGGTTCAGGCGTCAATCGCACGCTGCCCAGGCTGCTCGAGTCGGGTGAACGGGCGCTGCAAGTGCTCAGCCAGACAATACGCCACGCGTGGATAGAGAAATACGGCAGCGAACCCGAGCCGGCAGTGCTTCAAGAACGCACTTTTCTCGCCTGGAGCACCGCGCACGGCTATGCCTCACTGACGATCGACAGAAAGACAGATCAACCGCCTATTCCCTCCGCCGAATCGATACTCCAGCTGATGACCAGATGTGTGCTGATGCCTCAAACCTGAAAACAGGCGCACGTCCCCCCCATCCGATCCATACATCGACGTGCTTGCGAAGCAGCAGTCGCGCCGGTGCGCGTGTGTTTTTTACAGATCACGCTGCTCATGTCCCTTAAAACGCTGAGCACCACCGGCATCGATCACTTTGATGTCGATCAACATCAATGCGTTGACATTTTAGATTTTGATCGTAATCATAAGCGCCATCCCCCCATCCGGAATCTGCAAACATGTCCGAGCAAGCGCTTTTCGAATCTTTTGAGCTGGGCCAGCTGACACTCGCAAATCGTGTCGTCATGGCGCCCCTCACCCGCAACCGCGCTGGCGCAGGTCTGGCCCCTACAGACCTGACGGCGACCTACTACGCGCAACGCGCCTCTGCCGGGCTGATCATCACTGAAGCCACGCAAATTTCTGCACAAGCACAGGGTTATCAGGACACGCCGGGGCTGTACACGTCAGAGCAGATCGCTGCCTGGCGCAAAGTCACGGATGCGGTGCATGCCAAGGGCGGGCGCATTTTTGTGCAGCTTTGGCACGTGGGCCGGGTCTCTCATGTTGACCTGCAACCAGACGGCGCAGCGCCGGTCGCGCCTTCGGCAATCCGGGCGCAAACGAAAACGTTCGTCAACAACAGTTTTGCCGACGTATCCGAGCCACGCGCGCTGGAACTGGAGGAGTTGCCCGGCATCGTCAACGACTTCCGCCAGTCTGCGGCGAACGCGATGGCCGCAGGTTTTGACGGCGTGGAAATTCACGGTGCCAACGGGTATCTGCTCGATCAGTTCATCAAGGACAACGCCAATCAGCGCACGGATGCCTATGGCGGTTCGATAGAAAATCGTGCGCGCCTTCTGCTGGAAGTCGTCACCGCAGTGAAGAAGGAAATCGGGGCGCATCGTACGGGGGTGCGAATCTCGCCGGTTTCTCCCGCCAACGGCGTTTCCAGCAGCGATCCACAACCGCAATTCGAATACATCGCCGAGCAGTTAAGTGCGCTGGGGATTGTTTTTCTCCATGTGGTGGAAGGCGCTACTGGCGGCCCACGTGATGTTGCGCCATTCGATTACGACGCACTGCGCCAACGATTCAAGCAGACCTACCTGGCCAACAACGGCTATGACCTTGAACTTGCAACGGCGCGAATCAACGCGAACAAGGCCGATCTGGTCGCTTTCGGCCGTCCGTTCATCAGTAACCCTGACTTGATCGAACGCTTGAAAACCGGCGCATCGCTGGCACCGCTCGACCAGGCGACGCTCTATGGCGGCGGGGCTGAAGGCTACACCGACTATACGACGCTCAACGGCTGAAACGCCCCACCCCCCTGCCCTCGGCACATTTTTCAAGGAAACACTCCATGACAACGCTTTCCACTGTGCTCATCACCGGCGCTTCCAGCGGTATCGGTGCCGTCTATGCCGATCGATTTGCCCGTCGCGGTCATGACCTGGTGCTGGTCGCGCGTGACAAGGCGCGCCTTGAGGCGCTGGCAGCGCGCTTGCGTGCAGAACACGACGTGGCTGTCGAAGTGCTTCAGGCCGATCTGACCGATCCTGCCGACCTCACCGCGCTCGAAAGCCGCCTGCGTGACGATGCCAACATCGGCGTTCTGATCAACAACGCCGGCATAGCGCAATCCGGCGCGTTCCCTCAACAGAGCGCCGAGGCCATCAACACCATGATCGCCCTGAACGTCAGCGCCCTGACGCGTCTCGCGGCGGCCGTGGCCCCGCGCTTTGCGCAATCGGGCACGGGCTCTATCGTCAACCTCGGCTCGGTGGTGGGCTTTGCGCCGGAGTTCGGCATGACCGTTTATGGCGCGACCAAGGCTTTCGTGCTGTACCTGTCACAAGGCATGCACCTGGAACTGTCGCCCAAGGGCGTGTACGTCCAGGCCGTTTTACCGGCGGCCACCCGCACTGAAATCTGGGAGCGCGCCGGGATCGACCTCAATACCCTTTCCGAGGTGATGGATGTCGACGAACTGGTCGATGCGGCACTGATCGGCTTTGATCGTCGCGAGCAGGTGACGATTCCCCCCCTGCACGTCGCGGGCCGTTGGGATTCACTGGATCAGGCGCGCCAAGGATTGATGTCGGACATTCGACAGGCTCAGGCTGCAGAGCGCTATCAACCCAAGCCTGAATGAATTGCGCCTCGTGTCGCATTCAACCCACTGCTCCAGCCATTGCTGCGGTCTGTCCCGAAACATAGGTATCAATGATGAGTCTCTCGAAACCGGACGCTCAACTGGCGCAGTCGTTTGCTCAGGCTCCCAATAAAACAGTGAACGTTGCCGGCATTGCCTTCGCCTACCGCGAAACAGGTTTACGCGGCGGCGTGCCTGTTTTCCTGCTCAATTACTGGGGCGCGGTACTGGATGATTTCGACCCACGCATAGTCGATGGCCTTGCCAGGGAACACCACGTTATCGCTATCGACTATCAAGGGGCTGGTTTATCCGACGGCATTGCGCCACTGACCATAGACGAAATGGCTCGGGACACTCTCGAACTGATCCGCACCATGGGCTATGAGCGCGTTGATCTGATCGGTTTTTCAATGGGCGGGTTCGTGGCCCAGGACCTGGCGTTGAAAGCACCCGAGCGGGTCCGCACGTTGATCCTGACCGGTACTGGCCCGGCAGGCGGCCCGGGCATTGAGCGCATAGGTGCCTTGTCCTGGCCGCTTATTCTCAAAGGCCTGCTGACGCTGCGCGATCCAAAGCTGCACATGTTTTTCACCCCGACACTCAATGGCCAAAACGCTGCCAGAGGCTACCTGAAGAGAGTGAAGGAACGCGCTACTGACCGCGATAAGGGACCGACGCCGCGCCTGCTGTTCCGTCAACTCAAGGCGATCAAAGCCTGGGGCAATCAGCAACAACAAGACCTTGCACGTTTACGGATGCCGGTACTGATTGTCGCCGGGGACAGCGACATCATGATATCGAGCAGCCTGAGCCGCACGATGGCAAGGCGTATTCCGCAAGCGCACCTCGTCATCTATCCGGACGCCGGACATGGCAGCGTATTTCAGTATCACACTGACTTTGTGTCGAAAGCGCTGGCGTTCCTGAAGTTTGGCAACATTGAAATGAGCGCATTATGAAAGCACTGACATTCGAAAACTATGGCAAGTCGCCTCACATTGCGATTAACCATGTTCCTCGCCCGGCCATCAAGCCTGACGAACTTTTGGTGGAAGTTTATGCTGCCGGGCTGAACCCCATCGACAACATGATTACCACGGGCACCTTCAAACCTGTCTTGAAGTTTCAACTGCCCGCCACGATGGGCAGCGACCTGGCTGGCGTCGTCGTACAGGTTGGCAGCGCAGTCACTCGTTTCAAGACGGGTGATGCCATATACGCCAGCGTTTTTGACCTCGGCAGAGGCTCCATCGCCGAGTTCGTCGCCGTGCCGCAAAGCGCTGCGGCACTGAAGCCCGCCAACCTGGACTTCGTGCAAGCAGCCTCCATTCCGATGGTGGGACTTACCGCGTGGCAAGCCTTGAAAGAGCGCGCCAACCTTAGATCAGGTCAAAAAGTATTCATACCCGCCGGGTCGGGAGGCATCGGCACTTTCGCCATTCAATTGGCAAAAAACCTCGGCGCCAACGTCGCAACGACCACCAGCACAGGCAACATCCCTCTGGTTCGCAGCCTGGGTGCAGATGAGGTCGTGGATTACAAAAAGCAGGCATTCGATCACGTACTGCACGGTTACGATGTGGTGCTTGGCACTACTCGTGGCGACACGATTGAAAAAGCGGTCGGCATCCTCAAACCCGGAGGCAAAATCGTCTCCCTGGTCGGCCCGCTGGATAAAGCCTTCGCGCAGGCCAGACGAATGAATTTCTTTTTCAGGTTTGTGTTTGGTTTGATGAGCCGGAAGATCAGGCGACTGGCGAACAAAAACAACGTGACTTACTCGTTCCTGTTTGTTCGCCCGGACGGTGAACAGCTAGAGGAAATTGGCAAGTTGCTGGAAAGAGAGCGCATCAAGCCCGTGGTGGATAAGGTATTTCCGTTTGAACAGGCTAAAGAAGGGCTTGAGTATCTCGGTAAAGGCCGCGCCAAGGGCAAAGTCGTTATCAGAATCAAGTCATGACGTTAGCGGTCAGCGGACGTCTTTGAAGTTGCCGATCAACGCTTAACGTCAAAACACTCTATTCACACTTAGTTCAGTGGCAGCTCGAGGCTGCCACTGAAGGGGTGGCAGCGCCCAACTTGCCGAGCATTGGAGTATCACATGAGTAAATTTTCCGGAAAAACCGCGATAGTCACCGGCGCCTCCTCAGGTATTGGTCGTGCGACTGCAGAAGCTCTTGCGCACGCAGGTTTCACGGTATTCGGCACAAGCCGCAAGACAGGCCTCAGCACGTCGCAAGTGTCGATGCTCACATGCGACGTGACGAACGATGAAGCGGTCAGTCACTTGATATCCACCGTGCTCGCCCAAACTGGACGAATCGACCTCTTGGTCAATAATGCCGGTGTCGGTCTGGTTGGAGGGGCGGAAGAGTTCTCTATTGCTCAGGTACAGGCGTTGTTCGATGTCAACCTGTACGGTGTGATCCGTATGACCAACGCGGTATTACCGTCGATGCGACAAAATGGCCAAGGGCGCATCATCAATATCGGGTCGATTTTGGGATTGATACCCGCGCCTTATTCGTCTCATTACTCGGCGGTCAAACATGCGCTTGAAGGCTATTCGGAATCGCTCGATCACGAAGTCCGCGCCTTCGGTATACGCGTCTCTGTCGTCGAGCCAGGGTTTGTACGGACCGTCTTCGATCAAAATGGCATCGAACCGGATTCGCCATTGCCGGATTACGATCAGGCGCGAGCCGGGTTCAAGGCACTGTTAGCCGACGTGATGCCCACCGCTGACCTGCCAGAAGTCGTGGCAGCGGTCGTGCTGAAAGCAGCAAGCGACACCCAGCCAAAGCATCGCTACACGGCCGGCAAGACCGCTCGACAAATCAGCCTGCTGCGCCGGTTTGTGCCGGCAGCTGCGTTTGACAAGAGCTTGCGCAAGCAACTTCGTTTGCCGGTTTAAGGCGCCGTGCGTGCGGCCATGAACAGGTTTCTCTTTCAGCGGCCAGTGTGGGCAACCATTGTCAGCACGTGTTTTTGCGAATACCTTGTAGAAAACCTATACAAGGTATCAAACCGTGTACAAGAAACCCCAATGGCCTTTGACGCTCTACTTTGACGGCGAGTGCCCACTCTGCGCTCGAGAAATCAAAGTTCTGCGGGCGCGGGCTACAGCGGATCGTCTTTTGTTTGTTGATATCAGTGACGACGCGTTCGACGCCAGTTCGCTCGGGCTGACACTTACAAAAATGGAGTCGTCACTGCATGCCCGGTTTGACGATGGAACCTGGGTAACCGGGCTGGACGCCACGCTCTGGAGCTGGCGGGCAGCGAGTCTCGGCAAGTGGGTCGCGCCGCTGTCCTGGCCGATTCTCAGGCCGCTATTTACCGTCTTGTATCGTCTTTTTTGCCGCCTGCGCCCTCACCTCGCCTGGCTGCCTCATCCTGATGGTGGCCGTCGCTGTAGCGAGGGCAGTTGCACGGTTGCGGAATCGGTGGCGGTGAAAAGCGAAGCGTCGGCAAAGAAAAAGATTTTATAGATTCCAGCTCGGCAGCTGCTCTTCGAGTATTGGGTATAAGAAGCTCGAATTGGCACCACCCCATCTGCATAGGCCGGCATGGGAGAACATCTGACATCTGAGCGACTGCTGAGGGGATTGTTTGCACGACCTCTAAGTGCTGCGGCCTGCGTCAATGTTCAGCACGGCTGACTCTGAATCCGCGCAACTTCAAGTATTGGGGTCAGCGGCTATCATTGATCAATAAAGCGCGGCCGCGCGATTCGGTGATGGAAGACGTCGCGTTTGCCAGAAACAGGAAGGAGCCCGCATGGGCTCCGAAAATCCGAGCGTCGGGCGTTCAAGCCGAGAGGTACTCGTCCACCGATTTAACGGTGGCGTAGCCGAACTCAAATGCGGCCATCATCGCCGCATGCGTTTGGGCGGCAGGCACGGTGACTCCGCGAAAAGTGAGATCCAGAGTAGCGCACGCATCATGCAGCACAGTAACCGGATAACCCATGTCCGCCGCAGCACGCACTACAGCGTCGATGCACATGTGGCTCATGGCGCCTATTACCACGAGCTCCTGGATCTCAGCGGCTTCCAACTGCTGCTTGAGATCAGTTCCTCGGAAGGCGTTAATGTGTTTTTTAACGATCACAGGTTCTTGGCCAGCAGGCGCTACAGCGGGCTGTATCTGAGCACCGCCAGACCCCTTGATAAATATCGTGGCGCCTTCATTATCGGATTCATGCCGTATATGAAAAACCGGAACGCCTGTATCCCGCGCGTGACTGATAACTCTCACAGCATTTGCGACAGCCGCTTCGATGCCGGTTAACGGCAATTTGCCGAAGGGCAGGTATTCGTTTTGCAGATCAACTACGACGAGGCCACATTTCATGAAAGATCTCCGATCGGATTATCCGAGCCTAATAACAAGGTAATGAACGCTGAGGTCGAGAGGCAGAGCACCTGCTGTTATTGCGACCCCAAAGGGTTTAAGTCAGAACTCTAGCGCAGCGCCATCTTCTGGTATGTCTACACGACTCTCGATACCCTGCTGCTTGACGTAAGCGCGCAATTGCTCACGGGTCAGGGACATATGGTTGATTGCATTCATGTGTACCGCGACGATTTTCGCGTTCTTCGCGACCTGTGAAGCGCGCAGTACATCCTCCTCCCCCATGATGATCGCCCCCTCATACCCCGTCATTTTTGCTTTGCCGGCATTGAGGACGATGACTTCGGGATGGTAGTTCTCGATAGCCTGATCGACCTCTTTACGCCATACAGTGTCACCCGCGAGGTAGAGGGTCTTGTAGCCCGGGGCTTGAAACACAACGCCCATTGCTTCGCCCAGCGGTTTGGCGAGGGCTGGCACGGCATACATCTCGTCGGTGCCATGCTGCCCACCGGTCTTGGTGATTTTGACGCCGCCGAATTCGGCTTCATCAGTCAATACGCGTACGTTCTTGAAACCTTGAGAGCGAATCAGCTGCGCGTCTTCTTCATGCTGGGTAAACAGAGGGATGTCTTTAGGCAGCGCTTTTTGTGCGGCATCGTCCCAGTGGTCAAGGTGCGTATGAGTGACGATGACGGCGTCGATACCCGCGATAACTTCGGTGGGCGACTCGGTCAGATCAACCAGTGGATTGCGCAGATTGCTTCGATAGGTATTTTCAAACCCTGGGTAGGTTCCCTTTTTTGCCAGCATCGGGTCGATCAGAAAGGTCGTATCGCCGTAGGAGATTTTCACCGTCGCGTTACGAACTTGCTGCACATTCACTTTGTGTGATGCCTCAGAGGCACTTGCGCCCGCAAAGGCAGGTGTGGTGGCCGCAGCGCAAGCAATGCTGAGCGCAAGAGGAAGTATTGTGAAATTCATGGGGGTTATCCTGTCGATACATCGAGGACATCATTCTTGCCCAATGCCTTGAGGCCAGACAGTGGCCTGAATGACATATTTCGATATAATCGGGCCAAGTGTCTGTGTTGCCGGAAATGTGAGATGAGGCGGAGATATCCCCTTACCTCCCCGACCCTCTAAACAAGTTACTGTGAGCGCTTACTCATGGTTCCTGCGCACGCCATAGCAAGTACACAGCAAATCCGAGGCTGTCTGATGCAATCCATCCGTGTTGCTGTTCTGGCGTTCAACGGCGTCAGCCTGTTCCATCTTTCTGTGCCGGGCGTAGTGCTGGGAACGGCTCAGTCCGCACCTGATGAGCCTCACTACGAGATCAGTTACTGCGCCGAGTCGCCGGGAATGATAAGCAGCGACCAAGGCATCGGACTGCAAGTCACTCATGGCCTGGAACTGATGGAGGCGTGCGACGTCGTTGTCATTCCGGCGTGGGGTGATCAATCGGTTGCTGCATCTGCACCGCTTATCGAAGCCCTTCAGCTTGCCAACGCGCAAGGCAAGCTCATGGTCGGGTTGTGCCTGGGAGCATTTGTGCTCGGAGATGCCGGGCTGCTTGATGGCAGAGAAGCAACCACTCACTGGGCAGCGCGAGAAGAGTTTGCTCGACGCTTCCCTTACGTTCGTTTCAGGCCAGAAGTGCTCTATGTCAGTGATGGCAACATCATGACCTCTGCAGGAACCGTGGCGGCCATCGATTGTTGCCTGCATTTGATACGCCAGCGGCTCGGTGCCGATGTAGCGAATCGCACCGCGAAGATGCTGGTGACGCCGCCGCACAGGCAAGGCGGCCAGGCTCAATATGTAGAGCGTCCAGTGCCGCAACTGTCCAGCGAGACGCATTTGTCTGATGTGCTGGCGTGGGCCAGGATGAACCTGTCCAGTAACCTGTCACTCGACGTCCTGGCCGAGAAGGCGAAAATGAGCAGGCGCACGTTTACTCGGCGCTTTCGGGAGGCCACCGGCAGCACCGTCTCCAGATGGCTGAACGCCGAGCGAGTCATCAGAGCGCAAGCGCTGCTGGAGACGACTGATTTACCTATCGAGTGCGTTGCCGGTGAGGCAGGTTTTGGGACGCCTTTATCCTTGAGACAGCAGTTTTCTGTTCATCTTGGCACTTCGCCTTCGGAGTATCGGCGAATGTTTTTTCGTCAAATCAAGTCAGATGAAAAGGCGTAAAAAGCGGTGGGTCTTATCAGGTCTTGCGTCAGAAAACATGCGTCATCAGCCATTTATAAATGTTCTTTTTTGCCGCTGACCTGGATCCAGGTATTCGTTCAGCGCTGTGACTTGAAGCGTTCTCTATATTCTCTGGGCGTGACAGAGTAGCTTTTTACAAAACTACGGATAAAGGTTGATTCATTGCCCAGACCGCACTTGCTGGCGACTGTCTTGAGCGGAGCACTTGAAGTGACCAGCAAATGGCGAGCCGCTTCCAGGCGGAGTTGCTCGACCATTTTGCTTGGCGTACTGCCTGTGATTTCACTGTATTTTCGCGCAAATGTTCTTTCGCTCATGTTCATGAAATCTGCTAGCGCTGATACGGATAAATCTCCACTAAGGTTGTTGTTCAACCAAGCATGAAGGTCTGAAAACTGACTGCTCTTGGATTGCAGAGTCAATGATGAGCTGAACTGGTTCTGATCCCCGGGGCGTTTCAGAAACACAACCAGATGCCGTGCAACCTCGAGCGCAGCAGCATGACCCAAATCCGCCTCAACGATTGCAAGAGCCAAATCGATCCCAGAAGTGACACCTGCTGAAGTCCATAACTCCCCATCATTTATGAATATAGGACCGCGCCTCACCTTGACAGAAGGAAAGTCACTTTCCAGCTTGTCATAGGCCGACCAATGGGTAGTAACGTTTCGCCCATTCAACTTTCCAGCGGTGGCCAGCGCAAATATCCCCGTGCAAACAGAGACCAGGCGCGTGACCTTTTCAGTATGTTTTACAAAATGTGAAAAAAACTGGGGGTGATCACAAAACTTATGTATTCCGGGCCCGCCCGGCACGATAAGTGTGTGCGCTGCAGGCGTCTCCTCTAGCAAAACCGCAGCGTTCAACGAGAAATCAGAGAATATCTCCGTCGTCGGGTTTAATGCGAGGATGGATAAAGAGTATGGCGGATGACCGGGGTGCGCAAAATGGTTAGCCGCAATAAACACATCCAGAGGACCGGCTAAGTCCAGCAGGCTTACTTCAGGGTAGGTCATGAATTGTATCGATTTTACTGGCATTTAGAGCGATCCCTCCCGGAAGAATACCTGCCGGGTTCTGGTGATTTTGGCAGGATTCATCAACGTTTTGTCATTATTTTTGGCCATTTTCCGGCTATTGTAGTTTTTATATTGAACGCTGTAGAGCGCGTGGGCACGAAGAGGCTTCTTGTATCCAGCGTTGGCAGTAACGTGATTTAAAATCCACTGTGGAGTCAGGTCAATGTCGAGCCTTGTAAAAAGCGCTATGGGTTTCGAAGTTAACATGGACGATGATTTTGAGGGCAGGATTTCCATTATTCTTGGCCTGGTAGAACGCAACGCTTCGGGCATTGCCAACTGTGAGCTAAGGAGAGTGCCTGAAACCAACAGCTGGATAATTGAGTGTTTATGGCATGACCAACAAGCCATGCATGCTCATTTCTTGTCCTGCCAACTGCAAGACCTGATAGCGCTACTGATTTCCAGATCGCGCAAGATTGCGTTTGAGTGCGATAGCAAATGAGCCTCCGCTGATTTGCTGCTTCTCCATAAGCCTTTAGTGGAGCAGCTTGACCTGCGAACTGCCGAGGCCCGAAAGGCCTCAGCAATTTTTCCCATCAGAAGTCCACCGTCACACCGGTATAAAGTGCGCGACCATCACCTGGGGAATGCAGAGACCCCTGGGCACCGTCCGGGTCGTACCAGACGTATTCATAGTATCGATCCGTGAGATTTTTCAGCTGTAGGTCGACACTCACTGACTGCGTCACCTTGTAGGTTGCACCGAGGTTCATCAGCACGTAACCGCCGTAAGTCCCCTTGGTATTTTCCCGCTCCAGATAATAGTGGGTCTGGCCGTTCATCCACGCAGTCAACTGTAACGCTGGTGTCGCGTCATAGCTGATGCCGGCGTTATAAAGGTGATGCGGGATATGGTCGATTTCCCGACCTTTACTGCCTGGTAACGTAGCACTCGGCTGGAGTATTTTCGAATACTGCCAAGAATAGGCCAGCCATATCTCGGTGCGCTCGTCAGGGTGCAGATTCATTTGCACGTCGTAGCCCCACCGCCGGGTTTCCCCAACATTATCGGACTCGCCACTTGGGTCGTTCAGCCTGCGACTGACTTCCCCCGAGGCCTCTTGCTGCCAATAGGCGACTCGACCATCTACCCAGTCAGCTGGCGTGAACTTGATTCCGGTTTCCCAACCTTCATTGATCGACGGCGCCAGGTCTGTATTCCTGGGCGGAACTTTATAGGCAGCAGCACCTGTAGCCACTTGAAAGGTACGCCCCCAGTTCGCGTAGAAGCTGGCGGCGTCCCAAGGGGAATAGACAACGCTGATTTTCGGCTGCTTGATCAGACCGTAGTCGTTGATGTCGTAATCCGTGCCAGTCATTTCGTTAGTGAAGTCGCCCTGAATCTTGTCGACCCGGTAAGCCGGTACGATCTTCAACGATTCGAACGGTTTGATTTCGGCTTGGACATAAGCACCATAGGTATCTAAATCGAACTGCTGGTCGCGAGTGGTCGCCAGACGCGCACGGCTTCTGGTGCGATAGCGCTCACTCTTGTTTTGCTGCTGTTGTACGTCCGTACCACCTTCAAGAGCGAAATCGTATAGCCCGCTGATTTCCGGACGCCAAGTCAATGAAGTAAGGGCGCCGTATTGAGTCTCGTAAGTATCGCGCTCCTGTTGTGAGCTTGTGCGCCAATATTGCGTCCAGCGCCTGTCATCGAGGGTGTTTACATAGGCCTTCGCTGACCAGGCGAGTGTATCAGTCAGGTCTGTATCGAAATGCAGACTGACCTGATTCATGCGTCGCGTGCCTTTGTCAGTCGCGTTGAAACTATTGGTCATTTCGGGATGATGACGTGCATCGTCCTCGGTCAGATACCCCGGCTCCTGGGCCTCGGTTTCATAATGACGAGCGATCAGGCCGATTCGGTAGCTGTCATCGTCCGGAGTGAAAAACCATTTGCCTGACATTGAAAATTTGTCTGCTTCGGCGTGATCCCGGTAGCCGTCTGTTTTTTGATAGGCGAAGAAGTAATTCTGAGTCCAGTTGCCGCTCTCAATGCCCTTGGCGAGCTGGGTTTCCTGAGTATTGAAGCTGCCGTAACGAAGCCGCGCCTTGTTGTAGTCGCCACCCGTTCGGGTCAGCATGTTGACGTTACCGGCGATATTGTTAAGCCCATAGCGCGCATCACTGGTGCCACGTACAACCTCAATGCTGTCCAGCTCCATCGGGAAAATCATGTCCATGTAAGGCATGTTGCCGTCGTTGCTGTTGCCTGGAATTCCATCAACCAACAATTTGACAGCGTTCACCTCCCCTTCGCCATTAAAGCCCCGAAAGGAGATTTTGCCGGATGTGGTGCCTTGATTGAACTCGGCCAACATCACCCCCGGGGCGCGCCTGAACAGCTCCCAGCTGTAATTGACCGGCATCTTTTTAAGTATGTCTCCCCCCAGGATATCCACTGAGCTGAGTACGCTGCTGGTGCTCAATGGACCACTGGTCGCACCCTGAACATTGACCGTACCAAGCGTCAACATCGAGTCTTCGACTTTAACGGCGTCGGCCAATGCAGAGCACAAAGGGCTCATTGCGAATAGACCAGCCGACATAAAAGGCCACATGGAACGGGGCACGGACAAACGCTTTGCGTGACGCAAAGTAAACGGAGCAGGCATAGCACGCACTTCCTGATGATCAAGAAACTTCAAAGGCGTTTAGCGTCCGACACAGGCCGCTAAAAAGTTTTAAAGAGAGCAGCACCGCACAATTTCAACGGTGTTGTGATCAGGCGACAGGAGAGGCGCGTGGACTTAGGCTGGGCCAACGAATCCTTGGATGCAGCGTCGGCAGTTCAGGGTTTTCGAGAGTGATACTGGATGGGTACTGCGGCAGGAAAGGCCGGTAGTAGCTAGAAGGTAATGCTACCAACCCCGCATGACCACAGCAGCAGTCGCCGTGTTGCATGACGGATTTGGACTGGGGTAGCTGCAAGGCATCCAGCATATTGCTGAATTCTTGAGGCAGCGCTTTCGAGCCCCCGTTCGAGCAGAACCCACCCGAAAGCATCAGGCGCAGGTCCGGCGACTGCATCGCGCGGCTCAGCGGCATGGCGAACATGTTCAGCAAGACCGCAAGACAGGCAATCCAGGGGCTGATGCGTTTCAACGAACTCATAAATGAAATCGCCGCAAAGGGGCTGCCATTTAGCCCGTTATATCGAGGTCTGTAAATTTTAAACGGGTGCGCCATTTTGTCACAGGCAGCTTAGTTTCCAGACTCAATAGGGAGGGCGGTTTTTGGCGTAAATCATCAACGTTTTGGCAGTGTCTCCCCGGCACCCTCGATTACGATAATTACAGCGACTGCAAAATTCAGAAATTGTTATTTGCCCGCCTTGGAAGTTTTTAATTCACTGTCTTTATGACCAGGAGTTCTTGAATGGTAACCCCCCAGCGATCACCGGGCTCGTGGCAAGCTGACTTCTTGCCTGGCCATTTAAAAAACATAGGCATCGCAGTCTTTCTGATATTAATTTCAGGCTGTGCGACCGATAAATTTGGCGATAACACACTCGCTGATACCACGGCCCCTGCCAGTCTGCCGAAAGGCCCGATCGCTCTTGTAATGAGCCCTTCCGCGACCGAAACAGCTCAGGAGCTGGATGCCTATAATCGTCGCTACACATCAGGGTTGATTGGCAGCCTGTATATCGAGTCCATACGCCGGGCCTACGTCGAAACATCAGATCCGGAACTCAGTGTCGCAGCGGTCACCCGAATGCTGGAGGCACGATTAGGCAAGGTACAACGCTTCCAGTCATTTGAAGAAGCGTCGCGCAGCGGTAACAAGCTCGTTGTAGAACTGGATATGCAAGCGCGGCTTATCAACGACCGATCTTCGCAGCCCGCCTCTTATCTTGCGTTAGAATATTATACAGCAGATCATCAATATCTTGGAACAGTGAAAAGTATCATACGTCGAACGTTGACCCCGGTGTGGACGGGGTATAAGCGCGAAAAAGAGATCGTGTCCGATATACGACAGCAAGGTGAAGTCCAGGCACAGGCGATTGAGTTACTTCGACAGAAGCTGGCCGGTGTTCCTGTAGAGGGTTGATTGCAGTGATGTGCAGGCAGGTAGGTTGTGAGGGATGGATGAAAGACTGGAACGAGGTCAGCAAATAGCTGGCGGCTCGCTTCGAATACGGACTGAGGCGGGAGATGCGTCTGGGTCTGATGTGAGCGTTTGGCAGCTAACTTCCACGCCGAACAAGGCGATGAGTCAGCCAAACAAAATATGGTGTCCCAGGCGGGGTTCGAACCTGCAACCTTCCCCTTAGGAGGGGGATGCTCTATCCAATTGAGCTACTGAGACACTGCGTGCCGGCACACCGTTCGGTGCCAGCGAGGACGGCGTGCATCTTAGCGAGATGCGCCGCGCTTGTCATGTTGTCATTGCCCTCTAAAGCTGTAGCCGATTTCGCTGAAAGACACCAATCAGTGAACCCATCATGCATTTTGCAATACACCAAAAAGCCATCATTGCAAAACGCACTGCCAGCACATTTTTTATGATATTTAAATTATTGATTTATAAGGAATTTATTACATTTTACCGTTGGCATGCAGACTGCATTACCAGTAGCAGTGAACACATCTCATCCCAAACGGTCGGGCACAGGTACTGGAAAATGAACAAGACTCTCACAGCGTTGAATGCGGTGGCTCTGGTGGCTCTGGTTGCATTCCATTTTCAGGATTCCGGTGCTCAGAGCGCTCAGGTGAGCGTTCAGACGTCCGTGCAGCATCACATCAGTCACGCGCCAAAGCTTGCGGTGATGACCGACCGCAGCGAAAGCGCGGCTATTCTGGCGACTGAAAACGCAGCCGATTTGCAGGCACCTCGTGCCGAGCAACGCTGGGTTTTTTAAAAACGTCTTGCCTGACCGTTATCAAATCCTGAGAGAAGAAAGTCGCCATGTCCAAACCCGCATTGTCATTCCTTGTTCTGGCAATCATGGCCTTGGTTGTCGGCCTCCTGCTGCCCCCGCAGGAACAGGTTGTGAGCGTCGTCGCGAATATTATTGCGGGTCTGTTCGCCGGTCTTTTTTTGGTCGCCCTGTTCGTCGGCCGCCGCTTCAAGTTCGATCCGGTCTTGCGTTGAATTGTGCTTAGACCCAATCGTCATTTGCAGATATCCCGCTAGACCAACCAGTCAGTTTCCGCCCTCATCAGTCACCTCCGAGCCATTGTTTCACCTGCCAGCATCACGCTGGTCGGCTTCTGCCTGCCCTTGTTGAATTAGTGCCTAAGCTTGGACTCATATATAGACATGACAGCCGAAAGCCTGTCAGGTAGCCGTTCTTCGTCTGTGGCTGAGCAAAAACGGGTTATTTGCAAAGCCGGTCGCATTTCTGATCATTGGTGCTGGCAAATAGCCTCTACCTGAGTCAATATTTGTCACAGAATTGGCGCCAAGGATTCGACGGATTACGGCATTATGTCGGCCCTTGGATTCGCGGTTGAACATTTGGCCAAAACGATTGTCTGAGAATCACAATCTTGCGGCCACTTGCTAGAACCGCTTCCCCTGAACTAACCGGTTAAATATATGAGCCCTATGAAACAGGCTATCTATTCCAGCCGCACGGCTGACAAGTTCGTCGTTCGCCTACCAGACGGCATGCGTAATCGCGTGCAAGAAGTAGCCAAAAATCATCATCGCAGCATGAACTCGGAGATTATTGCTCGTCTTGAGCAGAGTCTGACCCAGGAGGGTGCACTTGGCGATGAGCCAAACCTGCGCCTTGATAGCCCTGAGCTGTCTCTGAACGAGCGCGAGCTGCTGCAACGTTTTCGTCACCTTTCGCATCGTCAACAGAACGCTCTTGTTTCACTGATTGCTCACGACACGGAAATGGCTTCCGAAGACTGAACGTTAGTGTTAAAGACCAGGGCCAGCGAAAGCTGGCCTTTTTATTTGCGTCCGCTTTCTATGCTGTTATGAGCAAATGACAGCTTAAAAAAATGAAGATTAATTCATCAATAAAAAACCGCCGGTCAAGGCGGTTTTTTATGTGTGACCCTTTGCAGGTCTAGAGCAGAAAGATTGTCGCCAGGCCAAGAAAGATGAAGAACCCCCCGCTGTCTGTTACGGCGGTGATCATCACGCTGGCCCCCATCGCCGGATCGCGCCCCAGGCGTGCCAGCACCATAGGGATGGAAACCCCCATCAAGGCAGCGAGCAGCAGGTTGAGCGTCATTGCGGCGGTCATCACCACACCCAGCGACCAACTGCCGTAAAGCAGGTAGGCGACCACACCGATCACTCCTCCCCAGATCAAGCCGTTGATCAGCCCTACCGCCAGCTCTTTACGCAACAATCGCGAGGTGTTGCCGGTATTGACCTGATCCAGCGCCATGGCGCGAACAATCATGGTGATGGTCTGATTACCTGAGTTGCCACCAATGCCCGCAACGATCGGCATCAGTGCGGCGAGCGCCACCAGTTTCTCGATCGAGCCTTCGAAAAGGCCAATCACGCGCGATGCCATAAACGCTGTCACCAGGTTGACTGCCAGCCAGGCCCAGCGGTTACGCAGCGAGCGCCAGACCGAGGCGAAGATATCTTCCTCTTCGCGCAGACCGGCCATGTTGAGGACTTCGTTTTCACTTTCCTCACGAATCAGGTCGACAATTTCATCGATGGTCAGTCGACCGATCAGTTTGCCGTTCTTGTCCACGACAGGAGTGGAAATGAGGTCATAGCGCTCGAAGGCCTGGGCGGCTTCGTAAGCGTCGTCTTCAGGGTGAAAGCTGACGGGATCGTTGGCCATGACTTCGCCAACCTGCTTCTCCGGGTCATTGACCAGCAGACGCTTGATGGGCAGCACACCCTTGAGCACGCCTTCAGAATCGACCACAAACAGTTTGTCGGTATGACCCGGCAGCTCTTTGAGCCGACGCAGGTAGCGCAATACCACTTCAAGGCTGACATCCTCACGGATCGTCACCATCTCGAAGTCCATCAGCGCACCCACCTGATCCTCGTCGTAGGACAGGGCAGATCGCACACGCTCGCGCTGCTGTGAATCCAGCGCTTCCATCAGCTCATGAACAACGTCGCGGGGCAATTCGGGAGCAAGGTCGGCCAATTCGTCGGCGTCCATGTCCCGTGCCGCCGCGAGCAACTCGTGATCGTCCATGTCAGCGATCAGGGTTTCACGAACGGAATCGGATACTTCGAGAAGAATGTCGCCATCGCGATCAGCCTGAACCAACTGCCAGACCGTCAGACGGTCTTCCAGAGGAAGGGCTTCGAGGATGTAAGCGACGTCGGCAGAGTGGAGGTCATCGAGCTTGCGCTGCAATTCGACGAGGTTCTGCCGATGAACCAGGTTTTCGACCCGATCCTGGTGTTGACCTTCCTGACGATGGGTCAGGTCTTCAACAATACGCTGGCGCTGCAGCAGATCGACGACCTGAGCCAGGCGATCCTGCAAGCTTTCCTGCGTTTTTTTTACTTCTCTTTCGGTCATAGGCGAACTCCACTCCCAGCAGCGGAGCACGCCGGGAGATCAATCAGTTAAGTCATGATTGTCAAAAAACACTATTGAGTAACGACTGGGTAAGTCCATGGAGGTTTTCCACAAGCCCCGGCGGGGCTGACGGGCGCAATGATACACCGCTTTGGGCGAAGCGCACGCGAGAAATTCAGCTTATAACAATCGTTTGCAACGCAAAGCTGCAAGGTTAAATGAAGCGATAAAGGTTCGACGTCACATCCCGCCAAGAAAACACGCTCGCCTGCGGAAAAGACCACAGTTAGGCTTTCACAACACCCCGTCATGGAGGACTCGATCATGCGTTTGATCATTCATTTACCCTTGTTCAGCGCCCTGCTCTACCTGCCTGCTCACGTCGCGGCCAGCACCGTGCAGCGTTGCGAGGATGCGGCAGGAAAAGTCACCTTCACCACCCTTGGCTGCCCCGAAGGCCACAGCACCCAGATGCAAAGAGCCTTCAACGCTCCGCCCGGGACGCGGATCGAATTGCTTCCGCCTGCGCCTGCCCATAGCCGAGAGGCCGAACGGCGAAAAACCTTACCCAGGGAACTGGTCGTGGTCGGCACACGCGACGACGGCTGTGGCAATCGTCTCAGCGCAGAGCAGCGACGTGCGGCAATCATCAACCAGCGTACCCCGCCAGGCATGACAAAACGTGATGTGGAAAGCCTGCTGGGCCGCCCGGACAAGATCACCAATCGCAACGGCGAATTGCGCTATGTCTACGAGCAGAAAAAAGGCCGCAGCAACAGCGTGACATTCGATGAAGACGGATGCGTTAAAGGAAAACGCTAGAAAAGCAAAAAGCCCACATCTTTCGATGTGGGCTTTTCGATGTATGGTGCACTCGACAGGATTCGNTCCAGCTGAGCTACGAGTGCATGTGTTGGTGCCGCGCATTATAGGTCGTCAGATTGTTTAGTCAAGCGCTTTTTCTAGTAAATTCAACAACTTACAGAGCAAGCCCAATCTGACGCACTACATAAATAATGGCGGAGAACGGGGGATTCGAACCCCCGACACCCTTTTGAGGTGTACTCCCTTAGCAGGGGAGCGCCTTCGGCCACTCGGCCAGCTCTCCGCAACACGGGGCGTATAATAACCACCCTTTTCCCCGTTTGCAAACCAAAAATTCAATAAAAATTAATGGCTTGGTTCTTCGTCCTTCTCTTTCTTGATCCGCAGGTAAATCTCTTCACGATGGACCGCGACTTCCTTGGGCGCATTGACACCAATACGCACCTGATTACCCTTCACACCCAGCACAGTGACGGTGATTTCACCGTCACCGATGATCAGGCTTTCTGCGCACCGACGAGTCAGAATCAGCATACTTTTCTCCTTACGCCTTTATTCAGGGACAACAGTCTGCAAAACCTATAAGCAATAGCAAGTGGCAAAACGCCATGGCCATTACCGATGTATCGACTTACGCAAAGAAAACATCAGCCTTTCTGCGCAGTATCCAGAAGACACGGTCAGACCGCACCTTCAGACGGCAGGGTCATTCACCCTGCCGAGGAGCATCCAGCTCGAATGCCGTGTGCAATGCGCGCACAGCCAACTCCAGATACTTCTCCTCGATGACCACAGAGACCTTGATCTCCGACGTGGAGATCATCTGGATATTGATGCTCTCCTTGGCCAGTGCTTCGAACATGCGGCTGGCAACGCCTGCATGAGAACGCATGCCAACACCGACGATCGATACCTTGGCAATCTTGGTGTCGCCGGACACTTCACGAGCGCTGATCTCGCGCGCGGTCGTCTCCAGCACCTGCAAGGCCGCCTGATAGTCGTTGCGGTGGATCGTGAAGGTGAAATCGGTGGTGTTATCGTGCGAAACATTCTGCACGATCATGTCCACTTCGATGTTTGCCGCACTGATAGGGCCGAGAATCTTGAACGCCACACCGGGGGTGTCTGGCACACCACGGATGGTCAGCTTGGCCTCATCGCGGTTGAAAGCGATGCCGGAAATGATCGGCTGTTCCATGGTTTCCTCTTCATCAATGGTAATAAGGGTGCCCGGCCCCTCTTTGAAGCTGTGCAGAACGCGCAGCGGGACGTTGTATTTGCCGGCAAACTCGACCGCCCGGATCTGCAGCACCTTGGAACCGAGGCTGGCCATTTCCAGCATCTCTTCGAAGGTGATCTTGTCCAGCCGCCGAGCCTGCGCCACGACACGCGGATCGGTGGTGTAGACACCATCGACGTCGGTGTAGATCTGGCACTCGTCCGCCTTCAGCGCGGCGGCCAGCGCCACACCGGTGGTATCAGAGCCGCCACGACCGAGCGTGGTGATGTTGCCGTTCTCGTCGACGCCCTGGAAACCCGCAACCACCACCACACGGCCTGCTTTCAGGTCGGTGCGGATTTTCTGATCGTCGATTTGCAGAATACGCGCCTTGTTGTGCGCGCTGTCGGTGAGAATCCGCACCTGGTTGCCGGTGTAGGAAACCGCAGGCACGCCACGCTTGATCAGCGCCATCGCCAGCAGCGCGATGGTGACCTGCTCGCCCGTCGAGACAATAACATCCAGCTCACGGGGAACCGGCTGATCACTGATCTGCCTGGCCAGTTCGATCAAACGATTGGTTTCGCCGCTCATGGCCGACAGCACGACCACCAGATCGTCGCCCGCCTCGCGGAATTTCTTGACCTTGTCGGCCACCTGCTCGATGCGCTCTACGGAGCCCACGGAGGTGCCGCCAAATTTCTGTACGATTAAAGCCATCTCAAAGCCGCCTCAGAACCCGTTAAGAGCACCCATTGATATTCGAATCCGTCGCCGGGCTGCCCTAGGTAATCGCAGCGGCCCGGCAGATTCGAATCAGATTCCTTGCTCTACAAAAGGAACGGTCAGTGCCAATGCTGCATCCAGCGCACCTGCATCGACACCACCGCCTTGAGCCATATCAGGACGACCACCGCCTTTACCACCGACTGCGGCGGCCGCCTGCTTCATCAAATCACCGGCTTTGAGTTGGCCAGTCAGGTCCTTGGTCACGCCTGCGACCAAGACAACCTTGTCTTCATGAACACTGCCGAGCAGGATCACTGCGCGGCCGAGTTTGTTCTTCAACTGGTCGACAAGCGCCAGAAGCGCTTTGCCGTCCTGACCATCCAGGCGCGTGGCCAGAACCTTGACCCCCTTGACATCCTGCGCGGCCGAAGACAGATCGTCACCGGCGGCACTGGCTGCCTTGGCTTGCAGCTGTTCCAGTTGTTTTTCCAGCAGACGATTGCGCTCGAGCACCGCCGTCAGCTTGTCCAGCAAGTTGTCGCGATTGCCTTTGACCAGCGTCGCGGCTTCCTTGAGTTGATCTTCGGCCGAATTCAGCCAGGCCAGCGCCGCCGCGCCGGTCACCGCTTCGATACGACGCACGCCAGCAGCGACGCCGCCTTCACTGACGATCTTGAACAGCGCGATATCACCGGTGCGGCTGGCGTGAATACCACCGCACAGCTCGACGGAAAACTCGCCGCCCATGCTCAGTACGCGAACACTGTCACCGTACTTCTCGCCAAACAGCGCCATGGCGCCTTTCTTTTTGGCGGTTTCGATGTCGGTTTCTTCGGTGACCACCGGCGTGTTCTTGCGAATTTCGGCGTTGACGATATCTTCCAGCGCACGCAACTGCTCGGGCTTGATGGCCTCAAAGTGGCTGAAGTCAAAGCGCAGACGCTGACTGTCGACCAACGAGCCTTTCTGCTGAACGTGATCGCCCAGCACCTGACGCAGTGCAGCGTGCAGCAAGTGAGTGGCCGAATGGTTCAATGCGGTTGCTTTGCGCACTTCATCGGACACTTGTGTATCCACCTGAGCACCCACACTCAGGCTGCCAGCGGCGACCACGCCGTGGTGCAGGAATGCGCCGCCAGTCTTGGTGGTGTCGCTGACGTCAAAACGTGTTTCACCGGCCAGCAGGAAGCCGCTGTCGCCGATCTGGCCGCCGGATTCCGCATAGAACGGCGTGGTGTCGAGGATCACAACGCCCTCTTCGCCTTCGTTCAGGTGCGTAACCGACCGGCCTTCTTTATACAGAGCAACGACGGTGGCGCTGCCAGTGGTCGCCGAGTAGCCGGTGAACTGCGTGGCCACATCGACCTTGACCAGGCTGTTGTAGTCCATGCCGAACGAGCTTGCCGAACGGGCGCGCACACGCTGCGCTTCCATTTCGCGCTCGAAACCTTCTTCGTCCAGGGTCAGATTACGCTCACGGGCAATGTCACCGGTCAGGTCCATCGGGAAACCGTAGGTGTCATACAGTTTGAACACAACTTCGCCGGGCACCACAGTGCCCTGAAGATCCGCCAGGTCCTGCTCAAGAATTTTCAGACCCTGCTCAAGGGTCTTGGCGAACTGCTCTTCTTCGCCTTTCAGCACACGTTCGATGTGCGACTGCTGTTGCACCAGCTCAGGGAACGCAGAACCCATCTCGGCAACCAGCGCAGCCACGACCTGATAGAAGAAGCTGCCTTTGGCTCCGAGCTTGTTGCCGTGACGGCAAGCGCGACGAATGATGCGGCGCAGCACATAGCCACGGCCCTCGTTGGAGGGCAGCACACCATCGGCGATCAGAAAGCCGCATGAACGGATGTGGTCAGCCACGACTTTCAGCGAAGCCTGGTTGTCGTTGCTGCAGCCGATGGCCTTGGCCGAAGCAGCCAGCAGGCTCTGGAACAGGTCGATTTCGTAGTTGGAATGCACGTGCTGCAAAACGGCACTGACCCGCTCAAGGCCCATGCCGGTGTCAACCGACGGCGCTGGCAGCGGGTGGAGCACGCCATCGGCAGTGCGGTTGAACTGCATGAACACGTTGTTCCAGATTTCGATGTAACGGTCGCCGTCTTCTTCCGGCGAGCCCGGCGGGCCACCCCAGATGTCTGGGCCGTGGTCGAAGAAGATCTCGCTGCAAGGACCGCACGGGCCGGTGTCGCCCATGGTCCAGAAGTTGTCGGAAGCGTAAGGCGCGCCTTTGTTGTCGCCGATACGCACCATCCGCTCGGCAGGCACGCCGATGTCTTTGGTCCAGATATCGTAGGCTTCATCGTCAGTCGCGTAGACCGTGACCCAGAGCTTTTCCTTGGGCAGGTTCAGCCACTTTTCGGAGGTCAGGAAGGTCCAGGCGTAGGTAATGGCGTCACGCTTGAAATAATCACCGAAGCTGAAATTGCCCAGCATTTCGAAAAAAGTGTGGTGACGAGCGGTATAGCCGACGTTTTCCAGGTCATTGTGCTTGCCACCGGCGCGCACGCATTTCTGACTGGTGACTGCGCGGGTGTAGGCGCGTTTTTCCTGGCCCAGGAAGCAGTCCTTGAACTGGTTCATGCCTGCGTTGGTGAACAGCAGGGTCGGGTCATTGCCCGGAATCAAGGAGCTTGAAGCGACACGGGTGTGGCCTTGCTCTTCGAAGAAGCCAAGGAAGGCTTCACGGATTTCTGCGCTTTTCATAGGTTCTTCCACGGAGACTGCGGCCAGAGGCTAGTGCATGACGTCAACTGACGTCGCAACGGCAAAGGGCCGCATTATATAGGCGTTGCGCCCTCGGTACAGTGTGTTTGTGCGATAGAAACAAGTAACTGGATTATCGGCATGTCATGGGTGTTCAAAGGCTGCGAATGCTGCAATCACCTGCTCTGTCTGAGCACGTGAAACATTCAGGTGAGTGACCATGCGCAGCCGCGGCGCTGCGGTGAGCACGATGCCACGCTCGGCGCAAAACGCCCTGAGCGCTGCGGCGCGATCACCGATCTGCACATAGACCATGTTGGTCTGTACGGGCTCGACGCTATAACCCAGCTCGCTCAGGCCCTCGGCCAGAAGTGCTGCGTTGGCATGATCGTCCGCCAGCCGCTCGACCTGATGATCCAGCGCGTACAGCCCTGCCGCCGCAAGGCTGCCAGCCTGACGCATGCCGCCGCCAAGCATCTTGCGCAAACGCCGCGCCTTGGCGATCAGCGCCTGCGAGCCGCACAGCACCGAACCGACCGGCGCACCCAGGCCCTTGGACAGGCACACGGACACAGAATCGAAGTGCCGGGTAATCTCGCGCGCACCGACGCCCAGTTTGACCACTGCGTTATACAGCCTGGCACCGTCGAGATGCAGCGCGATGCCATTATCCAGCGTCAGTTTGCGCGCTGCGGCCAGATAAGCCTGAGGCAGCACTTTGCCCTGCATGGTGTTTTCCAGTGCCAGCAAGCGTGTGCGGGCAAAGTGAAAATCGTCGGGCTTGATGGTGTCGAGTACATGCTGAAGGTCGAGCGAACCGTCAGCCTGCACCTCCAGCGGCTGTGGCTGGATCGACCCCAACACCGCCGCGCCGCCTCCTTCGTATTTATAGGTATGCGCCTGCTGGCCGACGATGTATTCATCGCCGCGCTCACAATGCGCCATCAACGCCAGCAGATTGCTCATGGTGCCGGAAGGCACGAACAGCGCAGCGTCAAACCCGAGGCGTCCGGCCAGGGTCGCTTCGAGCAGGTTGACCGTCGGGTCTTCCCCGTACACATCATCGCCCACGGGCGCATTCGCCATGGCGTGAAGCATGCCCGGCGTAGGCAGAGTCACTGTGTCGCTGCGCAGATCGATGACAGTCACAAGAAAGCTCCCTGAATTCGAAGGTCGATAATGCATGCAACCTTTGGCTTGCAACAAGGCATTACTCAAGCCGCAGCACATGATAATCAAGCGCCGCCGCTGCCGATACACCGTTCACTTAGAAGAAAAAGGCAGGTGCACCGTACGAAAGTGTCCAAGCATGTGACGAGGATCTGTGATAAAAATCCTCCGCCGGCCACGTAAAGTGACGGCAACGTTCTCAGGGCGGGGTGCAATTCCCCACCGGCGGTAATGGCGCGCAATGCGTCTAGCCCGCGAGCGCTTGGGGGTCGCGGCTTTGGCTGGCGATCGGCAAGGTCAGCAGACCCGGTGTGATTCCGGGGCCGACGGTCATAGTCCGGATGAAGAGAGAGCGGGATTGGTGTCTGCAAGAACGTCTGCAAAACCTCATCATGAACGACATCGTTCAGGAGGCTTTCCTACGCGACTTGAATCCCTTTCGATCCAGAATGCCCTGTTTTTTTCATAAACAGGAGTCAGAACACGTGCAACCAACTGCAATCGACAGCAAAAGCAAAAGCCATTCGAACGAACGCGTCGCTTTCATCCAGGCCTGCTGGCACAAGGATATTGTCGACCAGAGCCGTAAAGGCTTCATCGCTGAAATGGCCAATCAGGGCTATGCCGAAAGTGACATCGACATCTTTGAAGTCGGCGGCGCCTTCGAAATCCCGCTGCACGCAAAACTGCTCGCCAACACCGGTCGTTACGCAGGCATCGTTGGCGCCGCGCTGGTGGTGGACGGTGGTATCTATCGTCACGAATTCGTTGCGCAATCAGTCGTCAGCGCGTTGATGCAGGTCCAGCTGGAAACCGAAGTACCGGTCTTCTCGGTAGTCCTGACACCACACCACTTCCACGCAGGCGAAGAGCACCAGAAATTCTTCTTCGATCACTTCTCGCACAAAGGCGAAGAAGCGGCCAAAACCTGCGCGGATACCTTGAATAAAGTACGCAGCCTGCGCCGCCTGGAAGCACAGCACAAAGCGGCCTGCTAAGGTATAGACCCTGCGCGCTCGTCGGTATGCACAATTCCAGATGAGCGCGCAGAACTGGGCTTCTGCCCGAAGGGCGTGGGAGATTCAGGAGGTTACGACGGCTGAGATGGGCTGCGAAGCGGCCCTGAAACAGGTCATTTCGGCTGTACCTGTTGGACCGCATGTGCTGGCTTTGCTGCAGGTTCCCGGCAGTTCGCGCACCTGTGGGAGTGGACTTGTCCACGAAGACTGACTATCAAACACCGACTGGGTCATTGAAGAGACCTGTTCAGGCATAAACCCAGAAACATATTGCTCACATGCTGCGCATCAGAGGGCGGCAGGCCGGACCTCTTCGCGGACAAGTCCGCTCCCACAAAAACAGGCAGTGCGCGGACAAGTCCGCTCCCGCAAAAACAGGCAGTTCGCGGACAAGCGGAACGTCGCCCGGTCAGCTCCCACACAGGCGAAGCGTCAGCCAAGCCCGTTCGCATCAGCCGGCACAATCACGATCCCCGCCCGCAGGCCGTTTTTAACCTTCGGGTTGGGGAAGATGATTCGCGCGCCCTCTTCTTTCACCACCCAGCGTGAATCGCTGACATCTTCGGCCAGCACGTAGCCTTTTTCCAGTTCGGAAAAGTTTTCCACGTCATCGGCCAGGTTGAAGGTGAACGCATCACTGCGCTTGATCACTTCCCGGGCGACGCTGAACAATTGCAGCCCCTCCAGGCGCTCATCCGGCTCAGGCTCGGTGCCTTCGATGATCTGCTCCAGACACAGACGCAACGGCGCCAGGTTCACTTGCTGGTTCTGGCCGAACGGCCGCGCCTTGCCCAGTTCCAGCGTGAACGCCTCGGCCCCCAACTGCTCGTAGGTGTAGGCGCTGAACACGATGGACGGCTTGTTCTGCAACAGTACCGCGCTCATGCCCGCAGCGCGCAGCCGCGCCAGTTCGCGACGCGAGTGTTGGCGCCCCTCTTTCCAGGGGTACAGCGCAAACTGCTCGATCTTCGAGCCACGAATCGCAGTGTGCAGGTCGTAATGCAGGCGATAGCGGCCCGGCAGGATGAAAAAACTCGCCGCCAGGCGTTCCAGTTCGCCAGCGCGCAGGGCTTCCGCGCCATCACTTTGCTCGTGCCGACCGTTGAACAGCCGGTTGACGTCCTGCTCGACATACCGCGTGCCAGCCCGAATGGCGGCGGGGTTGCCGAACAGAAACAGAATACGTGCGCGCGGTTTCAGATCGCCGCGCGCGATGCTGCGGATCAGTTCGTCCAGCAGCTCGATAGGTGCAGTCTCGTTGCCATGAATACCGGCCGACAGCAGCAGGTCATTGCCATTGCCACGAGCCTCCGGCGGGCGGACTTCCAGAGCCCCCTCTCCCAGCCAGCGCATCCGCACGCCGTCGACGGTCAGTTGAGTCTTTTCCGCTGGCTCACGTCCAGCCAGGGTCAGTTCAAGCAGTTTGCCGAGGGCGAGCATGCTGGGTTTCCTCAGTGATTGCAGTCAGGACCGTGGACGTGATCATCTTCTTCCACGCCGATATCGGCCGGTTCCATTTCCAGTTGCAGGCTGACCAGATTAGTCGCCAGCGGACGCAACAGCAGGTTGGCGTATTCGGCATCGTCTTCTTCGACGTCAACACCGATCAGCAACTGGCCACGGCCGTCTTGCTGAATCCACAGCTCTTTGCCCTGCCAGATGATGGCAACGCGGGTGCAGGATGTTTCCAGCTGGGTGCCATCGGTGTCTTCAAGGATCAGTTGCAGGGCGTCGCTCATATCGGAATGCTCTCTATCAAGAAAATCGTGCACCGGGCAGTTGCCCGGCGCGCAGGGTATTTCAATTCAGCTGAAACGGATAAACGGAGCCCAGTTTAAGGATTTGCGTCAGTTCATCCAATGCCGTCCGGCATTCCGTCAACAATCGGGGGTCGGCCAGATCGTTTTCACTCATGCGATCACGGTAATGCCGGTCCACCCACTGCGTCAGGGTTTCGTACAACGGTGCGGTCATGATCACGCCCGGATTCACCGCCGCCAGCTCGGCTTCATTGAGCGCCACACGCAAGCGCAGGCACGCCGGACCGCCACCGTTCTGCATGCTTTGCTTGAGGTCGAATACTTTGACCTCGGCCACAGGGCTTTCATCGGCGATCAAACGTTGCAGGTAGCCCCAGACAGTGGTGTTGGCCTGGCATTCCTGCGGCACGATCAGCAGCATCGAGCCATCAGCACGCGACAGTAACTGACTGTTGAACAGGTACGTACGCACTGCATCCTGAACCGAGACGTCGGCACGCGGCACGCAGATCGCCTGCAACTGGCCGCCCACCCGGCCGAGTTTATCGCGCAGCTCGCCGAGCATTTTCTCAGTATGGAGAAACGCATCCTCGTGATAGAACAGCACCTCGCCATTACCGACCGCGATCACGTCATTGTGAAACACGCCTTGGTCGATAACCGCAGGGTTCTGCTGGCCGTAGACCACACCCTCTTCGCTCAAGCCGTGCAGGCGCGCGACGGCGCGTGACGCCTCGAGCGTCTGGCGCGCGGGATACTTCTGCGGCGCGGGGTAACGGGTGTCGAAAGCACTGCGGCCAAACACAAAAAACTCCACCCCGGCCTGACCGTAGTCCTGACAGAAACGCGTGTGGTTGGCAGCGCCTTCGTCGCCAAACTGCGCCACGGGCGGCAACGCCGGGTGATGGGCAAAATGCTGCGCATCGGCAAACATCGCCCCCAGCACGCGGCTGGTGGTCGGGTGCTCGATGCTGCGGTGGTATTTGCAATTGAGGTTGGCGGCGGTGAAATGCACGCGACCATCGGCAGTGTCGGCGCTGGGGCTGACCGTCGCCGCATTGGCCACCCACATGCTCGACGCCGAGCAACTGGCGACCAGCAACGGCATGTCCTGACGGGCCGCTTTTTCGATCACCTGTGCGTCGCTGCCGGTGAAACCCAGCTGCCGCAGACCGGCAACGTCGGGGCGCTCCTGCGGCGCGAGCACGCCCTGAGTAAAACCCAGGTCCATCAGCGCTTTCATTTTTGCCAGGCCTTGCAGCGCCGCCTCGCGCGGGTTCGCACTCTGCTGGCTGTTACTCTGGGAGGCGACGTTACCGTAGGACAACCCGCCGTAGTTATGGGTTGGCCCGACCAGACCGTCAAAATTCACTTCACAGGACTTCATCGGCAAGGCTCCGTGGATCTGTTTTTATAAGCAATCGTGGCGCGCACTGTCAGTTCAGCCTGATACCGGGAGTCAAGGTCGCGGGCAAGGTCAGGCTGCCGGTTTCCAGCGAAGCGACCGGATACGCGCAATAATCGGCCGCGTAATAGGCGCTCGCACGGTGATTGCCCGAGGCCCCGACGCCGCCGAACGGCGCGCTGCTGGCAGCTCCGGTCAATTGCTTGTTCCAGTTGACGATCCCGGCGCGGCTTTGCAGCCAGAACTGCTGATAGCGCGCTGCGGAATCGGAGAGCAGACCGGCCGCCAGCCCATAGCGAGTGGCATTGGCTTCAGCGATGGCCGCATCGAAATCGGCGTAGCGGATCACCTGCAGCAACGGACCGAACAGCTCTTCGTCAGGCCTGTCGGGCACCGCGCTGACATCGACGATGCCCGGCGTCAGCAACGCGGCGCCAACCTGTGGCTGGCGCATTTCCAGCAACGTCACGGCACCGTTGGCGAGCAGGTCGCGCTGCGCGTCGAGCAAAGCGCGCGCCACTTCAAGCGAAATCACCGAGCCCATGAACGGTGCAGGCTGCTGGTCAAACGCGCCCACCTCAATGCTCGCACTCACCGCCACCAGTCGCGCCAGCAAGGCATCACCCCAGTCACCCTCGGGAACCAGCAAACGACGCGCACAGGTGCAACGCTGGCCAGCCGAAATAAAAGCCGACTGGATGATGGTGTATACCGCCGCTTCGATGTCTTGAACCTGATCGACCACCAGCGGATTGTTGCCCCCCGTTTCCAGGGCGAGAATCTTGTCCGGGCGCCCGGCGAACTGCTGATGCAGCGCGTTGCCGGTGCGGCTCGAGCCAGTAAAGAACAGCCCATCGATACCCGCATTGGCCGCCAGCGCGATACCGGTTTCGCGACCACCCTGCAGCAGGTTCAGCACGCCGGTGGGCAGCCCGGCCTCGATCCAGCACTTGACCGTCAGTTCAGCGACTTTCGGCGTCAGTTCGCTGGGTTTGAACAGCACGGTATTACCGGCCAGCAGCGCGGGAACGATATGACCGTTAGGCAGGTGACCGGGAAAGTTGTACGGTCCGAACACCGCGACCACGCCGTGCGGCTTGTGGCGCAGCACTGCCGTAGCGTCGCCCAAAGGACCGCTCTTCTCGCCGGTTCTTTCACGATAGCTTTGCACTGAAATAGCGATCTTGTTGACCATGCTGGTCACTTCCGTCGCCGATTCCCACAAAGGCTTGCCGGTTTCCTCACCGATGCACTGTGCCAGTTCGTCAGCGTGCTGCTTGAGGCTGGTCGCGAACGCTTCCAGCATGGCGATGCGCTGATCCAGCGAGCGAAGTGCCCACTCAGGAAACGCCTGACGTGCTGCCTGTACTGCCTGTTCGACCTGCTCGGCCGTCGCGCCTTGCCCGGACCACAGCGTTTGCTGGGTCACCGGATTCAACGAATTGAACGGCTCGCCCTGCCCGGCCTGCCAGGTACCTGCGATATAGAGCGTACTCATCAAATGCCCTCCCGCGCCGCAGACAGCGGCACCGCGCGCACATTGTCACCGGCACTCATGCGCAGGCGTCTGGCCGTTTGCGGGTTGACCACCAGCGTACCGGCGGCAAAGCGCGCAGCACCGACGGTCACCCGGCAGTCTTCACGCTTGCGGTTGTAAATCAGAAATTGCGGAGCATCGTCACCCGGTGTACCAATGGCCAGCACCAGGGTCTGGCTGTCCTTCACCACACGGATCTTGCCGGTCTCGCACTCGATGGCCGGCCCCGCATCGAAGATGTCGACGTAGCCCTGATACGAGAAACCCTCGGCCTTGAGCATGGCCAGCGCAGGTTCGGTGTCGGCGTGCACACGACCGATCACGTTGCGCGCGTCTTCGGACAGAAAGCAGCTGTACAGCGGAAACTTGGGCATCAGTTCAGCGATGAAGGCCTTGTTGCCGACGCCGGTAAGGTAATCGGCCTGGCTGAATTCCATCTTGAAGAAATGCCGCCCAAGACTTTCCCAGAACGGCGAGCGGCCGCTCTCGTCGGACATGCCGCGCATTTCGGCAATGATTTTGTTACCGAACAGCGTGGGAAATTCGGCGATGAACAACATGCGCGCTTTCGACAGCAAACGCCCATTGAGGCCATTGCGTGAATCTCTGTGCAGGAACAACGAGCACAACTCGGAATTGCCGGTCAGGTCGTTGGCCAGAAACAGCGTCGGGATTTCCCGGTAGATGTTCAGTTCCTGCGAGGCGCTGACCGTCAGCCCGACCCGGTAGTTGTACCAGGGCTCACGCAGGCCGACCGCGCCCGCGATGGCAGAAATGCCCACCACGTTGCCGTCGTCATCTTCGAGCACGAACAGGTAATCGGCGTCGCCGCGCTCGGCCTCCCCGCGAAAGGTCTTTTCAGCCCAGCCGACGCGATGCGCCAAACGCTGCTCGTTGGCAGGCAGGGTGGTCAGACCGGCACCGGTGCTGCGCGCCAGTTCGATCAACGCGGGCAGGTCGCTGCTGCGTACGGGACGAACGATCATGGTATCTCCTCAGCGGCTCATCGAGAGCCTTGAAACTGGCTAATCAGCAATCGAACGTCAGGCTCAGACCGCGACGATCCGCACGCTGGCACCTTCACCGACGCCCAGTGCGTCGGCAGCCGGCAGGCTCAGCACCACCGGCCGGCCGGGCGCCCAGTCGAGTTCCAGCAGCACAGCGCGGTAATCCTGCAGCAGGCCATTGGCGACCAGATACAGCCGTCCGCCTGTGCCGACGTCGCTGCTTTTCGCAGTCTCGATCTTGACGGGCACCAGACGGCTCTGCGCGATGGAACGAATCCCCGACACCTTGGCATGCAGGGTCGGGCCGCCGTCGAAGATGTCGATGTAATGATCGGTTTCAAAACCTTCGCGCATCAGGATGTCGAAGGTGATCTGCGCACGCGGATGCACCTGGCCCATGGCCTCCTGCGCAGCATCGGGCAGCAACGGCACGTAGATCGGGTAATGCGGCATCAGCTCGGCGAGAAAGGTCCGGCTTTTCAGCCCGCACAAGCGCTCGGCGGCGGCGTAATTGAGGTCGAAGAAGTTGCGCCCGATGGCATCCCAGAACGGCGAGTCGCCCTGCTCGTCACTGTAACCGACGATCTCGGTGACCACTGAATCGGCAAAGCGCTCCGGGTGGCTGGCGACAAACAGCAGACGGCCGCGCGAATTGAGTTCCGACCAGGACGTGCCTACCAGCTCCGGGACCACGTAGAAGCTGGTCAGCAAACTGTTGCCGGTCAGGTCGTGGCACTGCGACAGGACGTGGATCTTGTTGTGGATCTTCAGTTCGCGAGAAGCGTGCACGAAGGTTTCGTTACGAAAGCTGTAGAACGGCTCGGAATAGCCCGCCGACGCGACGATGCCCGAACAGCCCACCAGCTTGCCGCTTTCGCTGTCTTCCAGGACGAAGAAGTAGGTTTCTTCGCCATTGAAGCTGACTTCGGCGGCGAACGATGCCTCCGACGAGCTGATCTTGTCGGTCAGGCGGCCAGCATCGTCGGGCAAGGATGTGACACCGATAGGGCTGTCGGCAGCGAGGCGTTGGACCTCGGCCAGATCAGCCATTTGCGCAGGGCGCATTATCAGCATGGTGCCACTCCTTGTAGATCGACCGGACGCTACGACCGGCTCTGATAAACGCGCCAGGCAGCGTCAAGGCTGCACAGCGCAGAAAAAATGTCCGGTGCCGCCCGACGGGGCAGACACCGGAATACAACCGATGAATCAGGACGTCAGCTTGACGATGGCGCGCTCGAAGCGGTTCAGGCCTTCTTCGATGTCCGCGTCTTCGATCACCAGGCTCGGCGCGAAACGAATCACGTCAGGACCGGCTTGCAGAATCATCAGATCCTGGGCTTCTGCGGCGTTGAAGATGTCCTTGGCCTTGCCTTTCCAGGGCTCGGACAGCACGCAACCGATCAGCAGGCCCAGGCCGCGCACTTCGGTGAACACGCCGTATTGCTGGCCGATGCGTTCCAGACGGGTCTTGAACTGCTGATGCTTGCGCTGTACGCCAGCCAGCACTTGGGGTGTGTTGATGACGTCGATCACTGCTTCACCCACTGCACAGGCCAGCGGGTTCCCGCCATACGTGGTGCCGTGCACGCCGACAGCGAAGTGCCTGGCGAGCTTTTCGGTGGTCAGCATGGCCGCCAGCGGGAAACCGCCGCCGATGCTTTTTGCGCTGGAAAGAATGTCCGGGGTCACGCCGTAATGCATGTAAGCAAACAGATGGCCGCTACGGCCCATACCGCTCTGCACTTCGTCGAACACCAGCAGCGCGTTGTGCTCGTCACACAATTTGCGTGCACCTTGCAGGTAGTCGAGCTGGCCCGGCAACACGCCGCCTTCGCCTTGAATCGGCTCGAGCACCACGGCGCAGGTCTTGTCGGTCACGGCCGCTTTCAGCGCTTCAAGATCGTTGTACGGCACATGGCTGATACCGGTGATCTTCGGCCCGAAACCGTCGGAGTACTTCGGCTGGCCGCCTACGCTCACGGTGAACAAGGTGCGGCCGTGAAAGCTGTTCACGGCAGCGATGATTTCGTATTTGTCGGGACCGTACAGATCATGCGCCACGCGGCGCGCCAGCTTGAAGGCGGCTTCGTTGGCTTCGGCACCGGAGTTACAGAAGAACACACGCTCGGCGAAGGTCGAGTCCACCAGTTTTTTCGCCAGCCGCAGGGTCGGCTCGTTGGTGAACACGTTAGACACATGCCAGAGATTATTGGCCTGCTCGGTCAAGGCACCGACCAGCGCCGGGTGGCAGTGGCCCAGAACGTTGACGGCGATACCGCCCGAGAAATCCACCAGTTCGCGCCCCGCCTGATCCCAGACCCGGGAGCCCGCACCGCGCACAGGGATGAACCCGGCTGGAGCGTAATTGGGGACCATTACCTGGTCGAAATCGGCGCGTTGCACCGCAGCATGCTCAACGGACATCGGAGTCTCCTGATGAGGAACGCCTGCCTGAAACTGGCGAGCGATGGGAAGATTGTAAGGACTGAATTCTGTTCGGCCTTGCCGCCAGGCGACAACTTGTTACAGCGCAAAACCGGTTTTTTTCAAGGTTTTCGGCAATGCGACATATTGCGTCACAAAGGCGCAGTTTAAACAGATTGAACGTGGGTGTCTGGACCTGCACTGCCGAGGCAACGCATCTGTTGCAACGGCGAGATCAACCGCGCTCGGCAGGCACCGGCGAAAGCTCGAACGGGCTGCTGCTGCGTCGCTGGTTGCGGTCTTCACGCGGTGTGGCACCGAAGAAGTTGCGGTAGGCGCTGGAGAAATGCGGCCCTGACGAAAATCCGCAGGACAGGCCGATCTGGATGATCGATTTGCTGGTCTGCATCAGCATCTGGCGCGCCTTGTTCAGGCGCAGTTCCAGGTAGTACTGGCTGGGCACGCGGTTGAGGTACTGCTTGAAAATGCGCTCCAGCTGGCGGCGCGACACACACACATGCTGGGCGATTTCGTCGGTGGTCAGCGGCTCTTCGATGTTGGCTTCCATCAACAGCACGGCCTGCGTCAGCTTCGGATGGCTGGAGCCCAGACGGTTCTGGAGCGGAATGCGCTGCCGCTCGCCACCTTCACGTATGCGCTCGACCACCAGCTCTTCAGACACCGCACCGGCCAGCTCCGCGCCATGATCGCGAGACAATACCGCCAGCAGCAGGTCGAGCACCGACATGCCACCGCAGGCGGTGAGGCGGTCGCGATCCCAGTCGAACAGATGGCTGGTGGCAATGACTTTGGGGAAACGCTCGGCGAAGTCATCCTGCCAGCGCCAGTGCACGGCAGCGCGATAGCCATCCAGCAGGCCCAATTGCGCGAGCGGATAAACGCCCGCCGACAGCCCGCCAATCGAACAGCCTGCGCGCACCAATTGCTTGATCGCACTGCCTAGCGCCGGGGCCACTGATGCGGGTGGCTCGTCGGCCAGCAGAAACAGCTTTTGAAACCCGTCCAGTTGGCCTGCCCAGGGTTTGCCCGGCAATTGCCAGGCACCGGCCTGCGCCGCAGACTCGCCCGCCTCGGCCTGCAGAAACGCCAGCTCGTAGACCACCTCAGGATGAACCCGCTGAGCGACGCGCAAGGCTTCCTCGGCAAGCGCCAGGGTCAGGGCTTTGGTGCCGGGCCAGACAAGGAAACCGATTCGATGGGCAGTCATTGGAACATCCGCTACGTATTGCCGCAAAAGCCAAGCCCGCGATAAAGGGCTCGATCTGGAACATCCAGGTCAGGTTGCGCGCCGCGCAGCATGCCCTGTTCTGCCGTAAAAAGGCACCGCCAGGCGATGCCGACCGTCACTTGAGGCTGCCGGACAGAAACTGTTGCAAACGCTCGGTTTGCGGGTTAGCCAGCACTTCACGCGGATCACCGCGCTCCAGCACCACGCCCTGATGCAGAAACACCAATTGGTTGGACACTTCGCGGGCAAAGCCCATTTCGTGGGTCACCACCACCATGGTCCGGCCTTCCTGCGCCAGGCCCTGCATGACCTTGAGCACGTCACCAACCAGCTCCGGGTCGAGCGCCGAGGTTGGCTCGTCGAACAGCATCACTTCGGGCTCCATCGCCAGCGCGCGGGCAATCGCCACACGCTGCTGCTCGCCACCGGACATGTGTCCAGGGTAAGCGTCTTTACGATGCGACACACCGACCTTGGCCAGATAGTGCTCGGCCTTTTCCAGCGCTTCCTTTTTCGAAACGCCCAGCACGTGAACCGGCGCTTCGATGACGTTCTGCAGCGCCGTCATGTGCGACCACAGGTTGAAGTGCTGAAATACCATCGACAACCGCGAACGCATGCGCTGCAGCTGTTTGGCATCGCCAGCCTTGAGGCCACCGTCCTTGTTCGGCACCAGCTTCAGCTCTTCGTTGTTGAGCAGAATCTTGCCGGCATGCGGCTGCTCGAGCAGATTGATGCAGCGCAGGAAGGTGCTTTTGCCCGAGCCGCTGGAGCCGATGATACTGATGACATCGCCAGCCCTGGCAGTCAGGGACACGCCTTTGATCACTTCGTGACTGCCATAGCGCTTGTGCAGGTCCTGCACTTCCAGTTTGTTCATGCTTTCGGTTCTCACAGAACGGTCAGTCACTGAGCAGACGCCCATGACGCAACGCGGTGCGCCCCGCCACTTTGGCCAGCCAGAAACCGGGTTGAGCGTAGCGAAGCCGCTCGATGGCGAACAACACCCCGGCGGTATTCGCGCAAATGGTACTGACCTGATCGGACAGCGGATCGATGACCTCGAACAACGGCTCGCCGACTTCCACAGGGTCGCCGGCAGCACGCAGGAACGTCACCACACCGGGATGCGGCGCATAAAGCAATTCCGTGCCTTCGAACGGCATGCCTTCGCAGGCTTGGTGCGCGGGCTGCGGCCAGTCGCCACTGATGAAGCCCTGCTCGGCCAGAAACGCCAGAATGCCCTCGGCATGCGCTTCAGCCTGCGGCTTGCCGGTATCGGCCTGACCACCCAGTTCGATGGTCGTGGATAGGCAGGCCAGCGGAATCTGCGCCTGCGGAAAAACTCGCGACAGACGCAGCCACGGCAGCGAGCAGGCTTCATCGAACGAGCTGCCGCCGGAATCCTCGGCCAGCAACGCCACTTGAATATTCAGGTGCGCAGACAGCGAACGCCACTGCGGCCAGTGCTGCGGCAGGGCATACATGTGCAGTGCGGCGTCGGCATCGCAATGCAGGTCGAGCACCACATCGGCGATACAGGCGTGCTTGAGCAAAATGCGCTGCATGCCCTGCAACTCGGATTGCGCTGCGGGCAGATTTTCCAGCGCAGTGGTCATCGCCTGACGAATCAACTGGGTATTGGCGCGCGGGTCATCGCCCAGCAGACCTTCCAGCAACTCGGCAACCGGCTCGCTCAGCTCGGTAAAGTCGCGGTTGAAGTTCTTGCCGCTGCCGAGCTCGAAGCGCCCCTGATGCGCGCCTTGCAGCAACTGGCCCAGGCCCAGCGGATTGGCAACCGGCACCAGCTCGATCACCCCCTTGAGCCTGCCCTGCCGTTCCAGATCGGTCAGACGCTTTTTCAGCTCCCAGGCGGTGCGCATGCCTGGCAGCTCGTCAGCGTGCAGACTGGCCTGGATATAGGTCTTGCGCTCGCCGGTACCAAATCGAAAGACACTGAGTGTGCGCTCGGTGCCAAGAGTACTCCACGGCAATACATGATCGATTCGTTGCATGTCAGGCCTTTCTTGGGGCGAGATAACCCAGCCAGCGGCGTTCGGCAATCTTGAACAGCCGCACCAGAATGAAGGTCAGGCACAGATAGAAAACGCCTGCGGTGACGTAAGCCTCGAACGGCAGGTAGAACTGCGCGTTGATTGTCCGCGCCGCGCCGGTGATATCGATAAGGGTCACGATGGAGGCCAGACTGGTGGTCTGCAACATCATGATCACCTCGTTACTGTACTGCGGCAGCGCCCGGCGCAAGGCCGACGGCAGCAGAATGCGGCGATACATCTTGGCTTTCGACATGCCCATGGCCCGCGCCGCCTCGATCTCGCCCGCCGGTGTGGCCTTGAGGCTGCCGGCGATGATCTCGGCGGTGTAAGCGCTGGTGTTGATGGAAAATGCCAGGCAGGCGCAAAAAGTTGCGCTGGACAGCCACGGCCAGAACACGCTTTCACGTACCGCGTCGAACTGCGCCAGCCCGTAATAGATCAGGAAAAGTTGCACCAGCATCGGGGTGCCGCGAATCACGTAGGTGTACAGCCAGGCCGGCAGGTTCACCCACGGGTTTTTCGAGACACGCATCAGGCCCAGCGGCAACGCGGCCAGCAGCCCGAAAGCGAGGGAAATCGCCAGCAGCTTGAGGGTGGTCAGCAGGCCGCCGAAATACAGCGGCAGGTTTTCCCAGATCATGTTGTAGTCGAAGATCATAGGTCAGCCGCCCTGACGCCTACCGAGTAGCGTTTTTCCAGATAACGCAGAGCGAGCAGCGAAACGCTGGTAATCACCAGGTACATCGCTGCAACCGCCAGAAAGAAGGTGAAGGGTTCGCGGGTGGCATCGGCCGCCTGCTTGGCCTTGAACATCATGTCCTGCAAGCCGACCACGGAAATCAGCGCGGTGGCCTTGGTCAGCACCAGCCAGTTGTTGGTGAAACCGGGTATCGCCAGACGGATCATCTGCGGCACCAGAATGCGGAAGAACACTTTGCCGCCACTGAGGCCGTATGCCATGCCTGCCTCGGCCTGACCCTTGGGGATCGCCATGAAAGCACCGCGAAACGTCTCCGACAGGTACGCACCAAATATAAAGCCCAGAGTGCAGATACCGGCCAGCAACGGATCGAGGTCGATGTAGTCGTCGAAACCCAGCAACGGCGCGACGCGATTGAGCAAGTCCTGACCGCCGTAGAAGATCAGCAGGATCAGGACCAGATCCGGTATCCCACGAATCACCGTGCTGTACAAATCGCCCAGCCAGGCGATCCAGCGCACCGGCGACAGACGCAGCGCCACGCCGATCAGACCGAGAACGATCGCCAGAGCCATCGACGACAGGGCCAGCTGCAATGTCAGCCATGCACCTTCGAGGATGACAGCCCCGTAACCTTTCAACATGATGTGCGGTCCTCAAGCGTGGAATGAAAATGGCGCAAGCCAGGGTCTGCTTGCGCCATTTCGTTGCAGCGAATTACTTGCCGTAGATATCGAAGTCGAAGTACTTGTCCTGAATGGCCTTGTACTTGCCGTTGGCGCGGATCGCGGCAATCGCAGCATTGAGGCGGTCAAGGTTGGCCTTGTCACCTTTGCGCACGGCGATGCCGATGCCGTCACCGAAGTATTTCGGGTCAGCGAACGACGGGCCGACAAATGCATAGCCTTTGCCTGCGTCGGTTTTGAGGAAACCGTCCTGCAGCAACGTGGCGTCAGCGATGGTGCCGTCCAGACGACCTGCACCGATGTCCAGGTAGATTTCGTTCTGCGAACCGTAAGGGGTCACAACAACACCCTGCGGGGCCAGCACTTCACGGGCGAAACGCTCGTGGATCGAACCACGCTGCACGCCAATCTTCTTGCCTTTAAGTTCTGCCAGGCTGTCGCTGACCGTGGTGCCGTCCTTCATCACCAGACGCGCTGGAGAGTTGTAGTACTTGCCGGTGAAATCCACCGACTTTTTGCGGTCGTCGGTGATGGACATGGAAGACAGGATGGCGTCGATCTTGCGCACTTTGAGCGCCGGGATCAGGCCGTCGAATTCCTGCTCGACCCAAGTGCACTTGACCTTCATTTCTTCGCACAGCGCATTGCCGATGTCGTAGTCGAAACCGACGATGCTGCCGTCCGGGGCCTTGGAGGCGAATGGAGGGTAAGCCGCTTCGATACCGATTTTCAGCGGTTTTTCGTCAGCGAAAATCGGCTGGGCAAGCACGGACAACGCCAGCGCGCCAATAAGCATGAGCTTTTTCATTTCAAGAACTCCATCGGTGAAGCACGACAAGTGGCAAAGTGAGCAAGCGCCCAATGTGCGAAAGGACTATCTCGGAGAGAACGACGCCAGACGTGGGACAGCACATTGGCGGCCCGCAGCCCTCGGCGAATGAGGGGCATTTTAACGACAGGCTCGAAGTCGATATTTCTTCAATGCGACAACTAGTTACAGAACCACGGGAAAAGCCACTTTACCCTATTGACGGTAAAGGTTTCACCTGATCCTTGAGCGATGACTTAACCGGCTAGCGCAGCAAGAAGCGCGCCCATTATTGGCAAACCCTTCTGATCCGGCAAGCCCGGCCTTTCGTCTGACAAACATTCACTTCGATTCGACGCTTTTTCGCGCACAAACCGAGGAACACGTCCTACAAGGAAGCAACCCTTGTCCACACCGTGTAAACCCGTAACAACCCGATATATATCTCGTTTTCCGGCCAGCGCCGCGTCCGGATACAAAAACGCCCCGCCCGGCTTTCACCGGACGGGGCGCAACTGACGCTGAATGGATCAGGCAGCGTTCATGGTTTTGTGCGTTTCGATCAGGTGCTGCACCACGCCTGGATCGGCCAGGGTGGAGATGTCGCCCAGCGCATCGTATTCCGAGGTCGCGATCTTGCGCAGAATGCGGCGCATGATCTTGCCCGAGCGGGTTTTCGGCAGGCCGGGTGCCCACTGAATGAAGTCCGGCGAAGCAATCGGGCCGATTTCCTTGCGTACCCAGTTGCGCAGTTCAGTGCGCAGAGCATCGCTCGGCTCTTCGCCAGCGTTGAGGGTCACGTAAACGTAGATGCCCTGCCCTTTCAGATCATGCGGCACGCCGACCACTGCAGCTTCCGCGACTTTCGGGTGGGCGACCATCGCACTTTCGATCTCGGCCGTACCCATGCGGTGGCCAGAGACGTTGAGTACGTCGTCCACGCGTCCGGTGATCCAGTAATAGCCGTCTTCGTCGCGACGCGCACCGTCACCGGTGAAATACATGCCACGAAAGGTCTTGAAGTAGGTGTCGACGAAACGGTCGTGATCGCCGTACAACGTGCGCGACTGGCCCGGCCAGGAATCGAGAATCACCAGGTTACCCTCGGCCGCACCTTCGATCAGGTTGCCCAGGTTGTCCACCAGCGCCGGAATCACGCCGAAGAACGGCCGGGTGGCCGAACCTGGCTTCAGCGCCGTTGCACCCGGCAGCGGGCTGATCAGAATGCCGCCGGTTTCGGTCTGCCACCAAGTGTCGACAATCGGGCAGTTTTGCTTGCCGACCGTGTTGTAGTACCAGCCCCAGGCTTCCGGGTTGATCGGCTCTCCGACCGAACCCAGCAGGCGTAGACTGGAACCGTCAGCGCCTTCGACGGACTTGGTGCCTTCGGCCATCATGGCGCGAATAGCGGTGGGTGCGGTGTAGAGGATATTGACCTTGTGCTTGTCGATGATTTTCGACACGCGGGTGATGTCCGGGTAGTTCGGCACGCCTTCGAACAGCAGCGTGGTCGCGCCATTAGCCAGCGGGCCATAAACGATGTAACTGTGCCCGGTGACCCAGCCGACGTCGGCGGTGCACCAGTAGATTTCGCCGGGTTTATAGTCGAACACGCGCTCGTGGGTCAGCGCGGCGTACAACAGATAGCCTGCTGTGGTGTGCAGCACGCCCTTGGGTTTACCGGTCGAGCCGGAGGTGTAGAGAATGAACAGCGACTCTTCAGCGCCCATTTCCTTCGGCGCGCAGGTGCTGGAAGCCACTTCGAGCAAAGCGTGATACCAGATGTCACGGTGACGGTTCCACTCGATCTCGCCGCCGGTGCGCTTGCAGACGATGACCTTCTGCACGCTGCTGGTTTCGGGGTTGGTCAGCGCGCGGTCGACGTTGGCCTTGAGCGCGGTCTTCTTGCCGCCACGCAGCCCTTCGTCGGCCGTGATAACGACTTTGGAGCTGCAATCGATGATGCGGCCCGCCAGTGCTTCCGGCGAGAAACCACCGAATACCACCGAGTGAATGGCACCGATCCGGGCGCACGCCAGCATGGCGACCACAGCCTCGGGGATCATCGGCATGTAAATGGTGACAACGTCGCCACGGTGCACGTCCTGACCACGCAGGGCGTTGGCGAATTTGCAGACTTCTTCGTGCAGCTCGCGGTAGGTGATTTCGCGATGTTCGGAGGGGTCATCGCCCTCCCAGATGATCGCAATGCTGTCGCCACGCTCGGCCAAATGGCGGTCGAGGCAGTTATAGGCAACGTTCAGCGTGCCATCGGCAAACCATTTGATGTCGACACGGTGATCGTCGAACGAGGTCTGTTTGACGACGCTGAAGGGTTTGATCCAGTCGAGTCGCTGAGCCTGCTCACGCCAGAAACCATCCGGGTTGACCACCGACTGCTGGTACATGGCCTTGTAGGTCGCCTCATCCGTCAGCGTAGTCGCTGCGACTTCTGGGCGGACGGGGTACAGGGAAGCTGCACTCATCTTGGTTACCTCGGTGGATAGTTGTTGTTTTATGCACACGTTGTATCCCGCCACCCCCCGGGGAACCATTCGACGTTGGTATTACCGGGCGGGGCCGGAGCGGCAAGCTAGTGAGCGGCAAGCTTCAAGCTTGCGGCTTGCAGCTAATGGCTTGTACCTGCTCCCGGATTATTACCGTTTTGATGAAAGCGCTTATCCAAAGCCTTTATAGATGCAGTCTTGCAACAGGCATAGAATTCGTTCCGCCAACAAGGCAAACATCAGTTGCCCCCCACGCAGCGTTGTTCTGGATCAGAAAACTTATCAGACAGAGTTCGCACATGACGTCAAAAACGTGATGCGGCCGCGCTCACTTTCAAAAAGGTAAAAACGCAATGAAAGCTACATTAGTGATATTGGCACTGTGCGGTATCAGCAGCCTGGCGATGGCCGAAGAATCGCAAACCAAAGTGGCCGCGCAACAGTCCCGCGTCGAGCAGTACACTTACGGCACACATCTGGACATCGCCCGAGTGATCTCCACCAGCCAGATCCCCAGTGTCTGCGCAGTGGTGCCGGCGCGCATGGTCTATGAAGACTCGCAAGGCGCGCGGCACGTCATGAGCTATCAGGTAATGGGCAACGGCTGCAGCAACGGTTGATTGTTCGCATCGTTGTACCGGATGCACGACGCCTCGCAGATCCAGTGGCGGGGCGCATGCCGGGCAATGTTCGTCATGTGCTCGACTGGCAGTCTGCTCATCGGTTTTTTCTTCTTTGCTTGATTCGGCTTATTTGGCTTCCTGGCTTATTTGATAGGCGCGCAACTTGTTGGCAATGGTTGTATGAGACACGCCCAGGCGTTTTGCCAATTGCCGACTGCTGGGGTGCTGTGCATATAACTGCTCCAGCACCGACCTTTCAAAGCGCCCGATAATCGCATCGAGATCCCCGTCCAGAGAAACTTCGGCCAGCCCCGGACGCATGCCGTAATCCGGCAGGCGAATATGCTCGGCCTGCACCTTGCCGCCCTCGCACAGTGACACGGCCTGAAACAATACGTTTTCCAGTTGCCGGACGTTGCCGGGCCAGTGGTATTGGCTCAGGCACTTGATGGCCGCAGGTGAGATGCCCGGCAGCGGGCAACCGATCTGGCGGCTGGCGTGATCGAGAAAGTGCTCAATCAACGGTTCCAGGCCGTCCAGGCAGTCGCGAAACGGCGGTATGTGCAGCGACAGCACGTTGAGCCGATGGTAAAGGTCCTGCCTGAACTCGCCTCGGGCGCACAGCTCTGACAGATCCACCTGGGTCGAACACACCACCCGCACATCGAGAAACATGTCTTCGTCGCTGCCCACGCGACGAAAGCTGCCGTCCTGAATGAAACGCAGCAGCTTGGCTTGCATCCGCGCGCTCAATTCGCCGACGCCGTCCAGAAACAGCGTGCCGCCTGCGGTCAGCTCCAGCAGCCCGAGCCGGCCTTCCGGCCGCGCGCCCTCAAAAGCCCCCGGGTCGTAGCCGAACAGCTCGATCTCGGCCATCGACTCCGACAGCCCGGCGCAGTTGAGCGCCATCAGCGGTGACTGACCGCGCGGGCTGGCGAGGTGACAGGCGCGGGCCAGCAGTTCCTTGCCGGTGCCGGTTTCGCCTTCGATCAACAACGGAGCATCCAGCGGTGCCATGCGCCGCGCCTCGCGAACCACCGCCGCCATGACTTTCGAGCTCTGGAAAATGCTGTCGAAGCCGCGCAGCTCTTGCTTGCGCACATGATAGATACGCTCGCCAACCCGATCGGCGCGATGCAGGGTCAATACCGCACCGGCCATGGCCTCACTGTCATCGTGCTCGGATTGCAGCGGCGCGATGTCGGCCAGAAACACATCGCCGCGCACCTTGACCCGCAAACCATTGATGCGCGACTTGCTGGCGCGTACCAGCTCAGGCAGGTCGAAGTCTTCGGCGTAGCGCGACAACGGAATCCCCGGCACTTCATCGACCCGCACGCCCAGCAACTGCGCAGCGGCACGATTGGCAGCCACGATAGCGCCGGCCATGTCGATGGACAGCACCGGAAACTCCAGCGCACCGAGCAAGGCATTCAACTCCATGTGCCGCCGCTCACTGGGCATCAGCCCGACACGCTTGACCCCGAACACGCCGGTGATCGCTTCGAACTTCGGTCGCAATGCCTGAAATTGCAGGTTGATCAGGTTCGGGCAGTACAGATAGATCGCATCGCCATGCTCGCCGCCCACCTCGCCGCGCGCCACATTGACGCCATAGGCGACCAGCAGATCGAGGATGTCGCGGAGGATGCCGATCCGGTTTTGACAATGCACCTTGATGCGCATGGGTGATCCGCTCTGACTTTTTGTCGTGCGCTGAAGTTTAGCGTCAATATTACGTTACAGCACAGCTCAATGCAGGACTGTTCGGCCGTGGATTCGACGCTCAAGAAAAGCATTCGTAAAGTTTTCGTTACGACATTGGGTACCATGAAGCTGATCCAGAAGCATCTGTACGCTGAAGCTCCGCCCAAAGTGAGTTATTTCTAAGGTCAGGCCTTACAAGAACAACACCCTTAATCGAGGACATCAGCATGGCCCAGACGCACTACGTGGCACGCGAGCCGGACGCCTCGGGTTTCATTGATTACCCTGCGGCCGAGCACGCGGTCTGGAACACCCTGATTACCCGGCAGATGAAGATCATCGAAGGCCGCGCCTGCCAGGAGTACCTGGACGGCATCGAGCAACTGGGCCTGCCTCTTGATCGCATCCCGCAGTTGGCCGAAATCAATACCGTGCTGGGCGCCGCCACGGGCTGGCAAGTGGAGCGAGTGCCCGCGCTGATTCCGTTTCAGACGTTTTTCGAACTGCTGGCCAGCAAGCGCTTTCCAGTGGCGACGTTCATTCGCAGCGAAGAAGAGCTGGATTACTTGCAGGAGCCGGATATCTTCCACGAAATCTTCGGCCACTGCCCGCTACTGACCAACCCATGGTTTGCCGAATTCACCCACACTTACGGCAAACTCGGGCTGAGCGCGAGCAAAGAGCAGCGGGTCTATCTGGCGCGGCTGTACTGGATGACCATCGAGTTCGGCCTGGTCGATACCCCCCAAGGGCGGCGAATCTACGGCGGAGGCATTCTTTCTTCACCGAAAGAGGCGGTTTACAGTGTGTCTTCAGCGCCGGAGCATCAGCCCTTCGATCCATTGGAAGCCATGCGCACACCCTATCGGATCGATATTCTGCAGCCCTTGTATTTCGTCCTGCCGAACCTGAAGCGTCTGTTTGATCTGGCCCGGGAAGACATCATGGCGCTGGTCGAGCAAGGTATGCAATCTGGCTTGCACGCCCCCAAATTTCCACCGAAAACCAAAAGCCACGCGGCCTGACCGCGGCCAGGTATCTGAAAAGGAACCCCTGTTTATGAGCACCTTGAATCAAGCCCACTGCGAAGCCTGTAGCGCCGATGCCCCGCAGGTCAGCGAAAACGAACTGCCAGCGTTGCTCAAGCAGATCCCGGACTGGAACATTGAAGTTCGCGACAGTGTGATGCAGCTGGAAAAAGTGTTTCTGTTCAAGAATTTCAAGTACGCACTGGCGTTTACCAATGCTGTCGGAGCAATCGCTGAAGCCGAAGGCCATCACCCAGGCCTGCTCACCGAATGGGGCAAAGTGACGGTGACCTGGTGGAGCCATTCGATCAAAGGGCTGCATCGCAACGACTTCATCATGGCCGCGCGTACCGATGAAGTGGCCAAAGATGCAGAAGGCCGAAAATAATTTCTTCAGCGCAATGAGCCGCGCTCAGGCGCGCCAGCCCAGTAGAATCAAGCCGTACAGCACCTCGCAAGGTGAAAGCCGGGACATTGAAAAATTGATTTTGTTTCGCAACAGGCGCAATCAGGGTAAAAAAATATCCTGATTGTCATTTTCAGTGGGGTATCCTGCCCCTGCTTTTTAAAGCACGGTTCTTTCTGCAATACCTTGCGAGGAGCGATGACGATGCATGAAATTCCAAACTTCCCACCAGGCCAACAGGAACCACAGCAGTCGATTCTGGCTCAGCAAGAGCTCGGTCAACCTGCCGCAATGAAAACAGCACCCTCGGCTCAAGACAGCCAGAAAGCCGGCAGCAAAGACTGACGGCGATTGTTTTCAGGCGTATCGAAAAACGGTTTTGCCGATTTTCAATACGCCTGGAACACCAGCAACAGGCAAACCGAAGATTTATGACTGACTTCACCGAAACCCAGGCCAGTGCCCTGATTGGCACAGCCGAGAAAATGATCGAAATCTGGTCACGCCTCAGCCCGGAAAAACAGAGCGCCCTGCTCGCACGTTTCGGGACGCAGGAAAACGCTCTCGCCGCACTCGTGACTACACAACTCGTGGCGCCAGCGTCCGAATAACCCCTCGCTTATCGGACCTTTTCTGGTTTATTTCCGTCGGTAGCACCTGCACCGCTCGATGCGTCGGTATGATAAGCACTTCGAGAGCTTGCTAAGGGTTTCCCCTGCCCGCTCGAAAGCCATACACAGAACGAAAGCCTGCCCCATGTCCGAGACACAGCACACCACGCCGCAAACCCCGATGGCCGTCACCCGTACCGTCGTTTCCATCGTGATGTTTACCTTCATTGGTTATCTGAACATCGGTATTCCGCTTGCCGTTCTGCCCGGCTATGTGCACAGCGATCTGGGCTTTGGCGCAGTGATCGCCGGGCTGGTGATCAGCGTGCAATACCTGGCAACGCTGATCAGCCGGCCATGGGCGAGCCGCATCATCGACAACCTGGGCAGCAAGAAAGCCGTGCAGATCGGCCTGACCGGTTGCGGGGTGAGCGGCGTGTTCATGCTGGTGCCGATCTGGCTGGAAAGCTGGCCAATGGCAAGCCTGGTGATTCTGTTGATCGGCCGGGTGATTCTCGGCAGCGCAGAAAGCTTGGTCGGTTCGGGCTCGATTGGCTGGGGCATCGGCCGGGTCGGCGCGCAGAACACCGCCAAAGTGATTTCCTGGAACGGCATTGCCAGTTATGGCGCACTGGCAATCGGCGCGCCATTGGGCGTCTGGATGGTTGACTCGCTCGGCCTGTGGACCGTCGGCGTGAGCATTATGCTGCTGTGCGCACTGGGGCTTTATCTGACCTGGCACAAGCAAGCCGCGCCCATTGTGCAAGGCGAACGGCTGCCGTTCATGCACGTGCTGGGGCGGGTGTTTCCGCATGGCATGGGCCTGGCGCTGGGCGGCATCGGTTTCGGCACCATCGCGACGTTCATCACCCTGTATTACGCCAGCAATCACTGGCCGAATGCAGCGCTGTGCCTGACCCTGTTTGGTGGCAGTTTCATCGCTGCACGCCTGCTGTTCGGCAACCTGATCAACCGCCTGGGCGGCTTTCGGGTGGCGATTGTCTGCCTGTCGGTGGAAACACTGGGGCTGCTACTGTTGTGGATGGCACCGACGCCCGGCCTGGCATTGGCCGGCGCAGCCCTGACCGGCTTCGGCTTCTCGCTGGTATTCCCGGCGCTGGGCGTGGAAGCGGTGAACCTGGTCCCGGCCTCCAGTCGCGGCGCAGCAGTAGGCGCCTACTCGCTGTTCATCGACCTGTCACTGGGCATCACCGGCCCGCTGGCCGGCGCGATTGCCGCAGGGTTTGGCTTTGTCTCGATCTTCCTGTTTGCGGCGCTGGCGTCACTCACCGGGCTGGGGCTGAGCGTTTATCTGTACAAACAAGCGCAAGCGCTGCGCCAGTGATGCCTCATGCTCATAGTCATACAGGTCCTGAAGAGCCCGGAACGCGATTTTTTCAGGCCTCTGCCCGAAGGGCGCAGGAACAACCGGGCGACGCTTAGCTTGTGTGGGAGCGGACTTGTCGGACTTGTCCGCGAAGGCTATTGGGAGCGACAAGTTTTTTGAGGATGTACCACCCTCTTCGCGGACAAGTCCACTCCTACAAAACACACAGCTCGCGGACAAGCGAAGCGTCGCCCGGTCCGCTCTACACCGTCTTCCAAGCTTGTCAGGACCTGTGTATCACGCTGAGCGCTCCGGCGTGGCACGAGACCGAAAAACACCTTAGAAATCCACTTTCCCACGCCCGGCCTTGATCGAGCCGCGTTTGCTCTTGGATTCCAGCCGACGGGTCTTGGAGCCCAGTGTCGGGCGAGTCGGGCGGCGTTTCTTTTCGACTTTGGCGGCGTTGACGATCAGTTCGCTCAGGCGCAGCAACGCATCGGCGCGATTCTGCTCTTGAGTCCGGTATTGCTGGGCCTTGAGCACAATCACACCATCGCTGGTAATCCGGCTGTCACTCAGCGCCAGTAGCCGCTCCTTGTAGAACGGCGGCAGCGACGAAGCGTTGATATCGAAGCGCAGGTGCACGGCACTGGAAACCTTGTTGACGTTCTGTCCACCCGCGCCCTGCGCACGGATGGCAGTCAATTCGATCTCGGCGTCCGGCAGATGGACATTGTTGGAAATCACCAGCATCAGGGCATCTTCTTTTCTGGAACAGGCGTATTCACTTGCCGGAACCGGCAGGCACGACAACGCTACGCCTGTTTTTGGCCCGATAACAGAGCCACATCACCGCCAGCCATACCGGTATCGCATAGACCGATATCTGAATGCCGGGGATCATCAGCATGATGCCGAGGATGAATACCACGAACGCCAGACACACGTAGTTGCCATACGGATACCACAATGCCTTGAACAGCGGCACTTGCCCGGTGCGGTTCAGGTGCTGACGGAATTTCAGGTGCGAGTAGCTGATCATTGCCCAGTTGATCACCAGTGTGGCGACCACCAGCGACATCAACAGCTCCAGCGCCTGATGCGGCACGAAATAGTTGAGCAGCACAGCCACCAGCGTCACGGCAGCGGAGGCGAAAATCGCCTTGACCGGCACGCCGCGCTTATCGACCTGCGCCAGCGCCTTGGGCGCATCGCCCTGCTCGGCCATGCCCACCAGCATGCGGCTGTTGCAATAGGTGCCGCTGTTATAGACCGACAGCGCGGCCGTCAACACCACGAAGTTGAGAATGTGCGCCGCCGCATCGCTGCCCAGCATCGAGAACACCTGCACGAACGGGCTGCCGCTGTAGGAATCACCCGAGGCATTGAGGCTGGCCAACAGGCTGTCCCACGGCGTCAGCGACAACAGCACCACCAGCGCGCCGATGTAGAAAATCAGGATACGGTAGATGACCTGGTTGATCGCCTTGGGAATCACGGTCTTCGGCTGTTCGGCCTCGGCAGCGGTAAAGCCGAGCATCTCCAGACCACCGAACGAGAACATGATGATCGCCAGAGCCATCACCAACCCGCTGACGCCATTGGGAAAGAATCCGCCATGCTCCCAGAGGTTGCTGACCGATGCCTGCGGGCCACCGCTGCCGCTGACCAGCATGTAGCTGCCCAGCGCGATCATGCCGATGATTGCCACCACCTTGATGATCGCGAACCAGAACTCGGTTTCACCGAACACCTTGACGTTGGTCAGGTTGATGGCATTGATCAGGATGAAAAGGGCTGCTGCCGACACCCAGCTCGGGATGTCAGGCAACCAGTAATGGATGTATTTGCCGACCGCGGTCAGCTCCGACATGCCCACCAGAATGTACAACAGCCAGCAGTTCCAGCCCGACAGAAAGCCGGCGAAACCGCCCCAATAGTTATGGGCGAAATGGCTGAACGATCCGGCCACCGGCTCTTCGACGATCATCTCGCCGAGCTGGCGCATGATCATGAAGGCGATGAAGCCGCAGATGGCGTAGCCGAGAATCATCGACGGCCCGGCAGATTTCAATACACCCGCCGAGCCGAGAAAAAGGCCAGTACCGATGGCGCCACCCAAGGCGATCAACTGGATGTGTCGATTCTTCAGGCCGCGTTTCAATTCGCCCGAAGGTGCGGTTGTTTCAGTCATTCAATAGCCACCTGATTGTTCTTGTTCTGTGACGGAATAGAACCCGCTGCACTCGTGGTACAGCAGAATTGCAGCACTCGAGGCGGTTGGCCCAAAGCGTCGAACAGCAATGATTCACAGAAAAAAGCGCAGCATTGTACACCTGCATCCAGATTGAGGTTCAAAACAGAGAGCTGGATGCGCGACGGCTGTGTGACAACGCTTTTCACGTTGCCAGAAACGACAACGCCAGCCCTGAGGACTGGCGTTGCCGATCATTCACACCACGCAATCACTCAGGCTTGCGACGACCGAAGCCGGGACGCTGACCTGAACCGGCCGGTGGACCACGACGCTTGCCTGACGGAGCGTCATCGTTGACCAGCTTGATGCCGACACGTTTCGGCCCAGGCTTGGCCGGACGCTTGTTCATGTCGCTCGGACGCTCGGCGACCGGCGTGCCACGGCTGTTGTCGGCCGGGCGCGGCGCACGCGATCCAGGCTTGCCCGAATCCTTGCGCGGCGAAGGACGCTGAGTCGAATCGCCGCCACGCGGACGATCGCGCTCGCTGCCGGTGATCTGCGGTTGACGCGGTGCGCGCTCGCCAGTCGGGGCACCCGCAGCAGGGCGCAGGGTACGAACAACACGCTCGCCCTTGCCCAGCGGGCGCGACGATTGACGTTGCAGACGCTCCATCTTGTCCTTGGTCTTGGCGTTCATCTGCGGCTGAGCCACAGGCTGCAGACCCACTTCGGCTGCCAGAATGTCGACTTCGTACTGGCTCATTTCGCGCCAGCGGCCCATCGGCAGATCGGAGTTGAGGAACACCGGCCCGTAGCGCACGCGCTTCAGACGGCTGACCACCAGCCCCTGGGATTCCCAGAGACGACGCACTTCGCGGTTACGGCCTTCCATCACCACGCAGTGATACCAGTGGTTGAAGCCTTCGCCGCCCGGGGCCTGCTTGATATCGGTAAAGCGCGCAGGACCGTCTTCGAGGATCACGCCGTTCTTGAGGCGCAGCAGCATGTCGTCATCCACTTCGCCACGCACACGAACCGCGTACTCACGGTCCATCTCGAACGACGGGTGCATCAAGCGGTTGGCGAGTTCACCGTCGGTGGTGAACATCAGCAGACCGGTGGTGTTGATGTCGAGACGACCAATGTTGATCCAGCGGCCTTCTTTAGGGCGCGGCAGACGGTCAAACACGGTCGGACGGCCTTCCGGGTCGTCACGGGTGCAGATTTCGCCATCGGGCTTGTTGTACATGATGACGCGGCGGACTGTTTCAGCCGCTTCTTCGCGCTTGATGACGCGACCATCGACACTGATGGCGTCATGCAGGTCGACGCGTTGACCGAGGGTCGCGTCCTTGCCGTTGACCTTGATACGGCCTTGGGTAATCCAGGCTTCTACGTCACGGCGTGAACCCACGCCAATGCGCGCCAGAACCTTCTGCAGCTTTTCGCCTGCGGGTCCGATTTCCTGGCTGTCCTGCTTGTCTTTTTCACTCATCTGGGCACCTCCCGGTGTGTCGAATCAGGGCTGACCGAGAACCGGTGAGACCTGTGCCCGGCACGCCGTGGAGAGCGGCAAGGCGAAATACTTGAAAACCCTGGCGATCACTGCTCGCCGAGGGTCGGCCATCATACGCCCCTGCGGCGGATTAAGCATCCAGCAGCAGCGGCAATAGCCAGAATCACTTCTTCTTTTTACGACCGGCGGTCTTGAGCTTCGCCAGACGCTTGGCCGACTCCTCGAGTACCGTGCGCTTGTCGTCCTTCTCCAGCTTCTTCCAGGCTTTGATTTCCCGCTTGCTGCGACCGCAGCCCAGGCAAATGTCATCATCGAATTTGCACAGGCTGATGCAGGGGTTCTTGGTCGAACTCATGGGCAGCGGATCTCGTGGCGGGTGGTATCAGATGTGACCGCGGGCAGGCGTATGAATTCGACCGGGATGCTCCGGAGCGCTCAGCGTTAAACATAAGTGCGCTTTGGATTCTGG
>NZ_LGLN01000033.1:472795-482211 GCF_001293775.1 Pseudomonas syringae pv. cilantro | reverse complement strand
CGGCCTTCGGCCAGAAGCCCGGTCTATGGGCATCGGGGGGGCTTGTGTATAACACTGGAGCGCTGGCGAGAATCAGACCTCGCCTTCCTCGTTCTCAGCCTCCGGCTCCGCGCGCAGCAGGTCGTCGAAGTCGGTCTTGAGGCCCTGTTCCATCGAGTCCAGTTCCACCAGCAGGGTGCGGAAGCTGGTTTCGTCGCGGGGGGCTTCGGGCTCTGCGTCGGGGTCGAGGCTGGCGTCGGCGAGGGCTTGCAGGTGTGCGGGCACAGGGGCGTCCTCGAAATCCATGACCGGCTCTGTTTCCATTTCGCGCAGGTCGGCCAGTGGTGGCAGTTCGTCCAGGCTCCTGAGGTTGAAATGGTCGAGAAAGCCTTTGGTGGTTGCGAACATCGCTGGTTTACCCGGCACGTCGCGGTAGCCCACCACGCGAATCCACTCGCGCTCTAGCAGGGTCTTGACGATATGGCTGTTCACCGCCACGCCGCGCACGTCTTCGATTTCGCCACGGGTGATCGGCTGGCGATAAGCAATCAGCGCCAGGGTTTCCAGCATCGCGCGGGAGTAACGCTGCGGACGCTCTTCCCACAGTCTTCCAACCCACGGCGAAAACCGGTCGCGAATCTGCAGGCGATAGCCCGAGGCCACTTCCTTGAGCTCAAACGCACGCCCCTCGCAGGATTTGCGCAGCACTTCCAGCGCCTTTTTGAACACCGCCGGCTCGGGACGTTCGCCCTCCTCGAACAGCTCATAAAGCCGCTCCAGCGTCTGCGGTTTTCCGGAGGCCAGCAGAAACGCTTCGAGCAACGGGGCCAGTTCGCGGGGTTCGTTGAGGTTCATGGGTGTGTTCTTGCTCTACTCGGCTCGCGCCCGGACATGGATCGCCGCAAAGGGCTCGTTTTGGACCAACTCGACCAGCGACTCTTTGACCAGCTCAAGCACAGCCATGAATGTCACGACCACACCCAGACGCCCTTCGTCTGCGGTAAACAGCTCGGCAAACGGCACAAAACCACCGCCCTTGAGGCGTTCCAGCACGTCACTCATGCGCTCGCGGGTGGACAACGCCTCGCGGCTGACCTGATGGCTTTCGAACATGTCGCCACGGTGCAGCACCTCGGCCATGGACATCAGCACCTCTTCAAGGCTGACGTCCGGCAACAATTTGCGCGCACGGGCTTCGGGAGCGTCGAGTTTCGGCACGATGACGTCGCGGCCGACCCGCTTCAAGCCATCGATGCCTTCGGCGGCGGCCTTGAAACGCTCGTACTCCTGCAGGCGACGGATCAGCTCCGCACGCGGGTCGCCCTCTTCCTCTTCGATTTCCGCCGAACGCGGCAGCAACATGCGCGACTTGATCTCGGCCAGCATGGCGGCCATGACGAGGTATTCGGCAGCCAGCTCGAGGCGCACGGTCTTCATCAGCTCGACGTAACCCATGTACTGCTTGGTGATTTCCGCAACCGGGATGTCGAGTATGTCGATGTTCTGTTTACGAATCAGGTACAGAAGCAGGTCGAGCGGCCCTTCGAATGCTTCGAGAAAAACCTCGAGCGCATCCGGTGGAATGTACAGGTCCAGCGGCATCTGCGTGACCGCACGCCCATAGACCAGCGCGAACGGCAGTTCCTGCTGGGCATCGGCCTGGCTGTCTGCGGCCTCGACGACGGTCATTAAGCGCGTTCACCGAACGGGGTTGGATCGCCGCAGCCGACCCGCACGATCTGCGGCTCACCCTCGGACAGGTTGATGACCGTGGACGCCGAAATACCGCCGATCCCGCCATCGATGATCAGGTCGACGTGATGCTCGAGAATCTGGCGCATTTCATAAGGATCGCTGAGCGGCACGCTGTCGCCGGGCATGATCAGGCTGACGCTCATCAGCGGCTCGCCCAGTTGCTCCAGCAGCGCTTGGGCAATGGGATGGCTCGGCACCCGCAAGCCGATGGTGCGGCGCTTGGGGTGCAGGACCAGACGCGGCACTTCGCGGGTGGCGTTGAGAATAAAGGTGTACGGCCCCGGCGTATGCGCCTTGAGCGCGCGGAACGCGCCAGTGTCGACTTTGGCAAACAGACCCAGCTGCGAAAGGTCGCAGCACATCAGGGTGAAGTTGTGTTTGTCGTCCAGCTGGCGCAGGCGGCGAATGCGCTCAATGGCGCTCTTGTCGCCGATCTGGCAACCCAGCGCGTAGGACGAATCTGTCGGGTACACCACCAGCCCGCCGGCTTTTATGATTTCCGCGGCCTGTTTGATCAGGCGCGGCTGCGGGTTTTCCGGATGGACCTGGAAAAATTGACTCACGGTAACTTCCTGTTCAGACGGCGGCAGTAGGCTGTTCATGTTTGAATCTGCACGATAACAGCGGTAGATCCTCGGGCACCGGGCGGTACGTGCCGATCTCGCCCCAAGTGCCGGGGCCGTGGAAGTCACTGCCGGCACTGACCAGCAGACCGAACTCACGCGCCAGGATGGAGAGGGTTCCGACCTGATCAGCAGGCTGCATGCCATTGACCACTTCGATGGCGTGCCCGCCGGCCTGGACGAAATCGCCGACCAGTTTACGCCGTTTACTGCGCGTAAAGTCATAATGCGAAGGATGCGCGAGGCTGACCCACGCGCCGGAGGCACGCAAGGTTGCAACGGTGTCTTCCAGGATCGGCCAGTGCTGCTTGACGTCACCCAGTTTGCCTGCACCCAGCCATTTGCGAAACGCCTCGGCGCGATCCTTGACGAAACCGGCACGCACCATGAAATCGGCGAAGTGCGGTCGCGCCGGCGCGTTGCCGCTGTCGCCCAGCTCTTGCTGGATCGCGCGAGCACCTTCCAGCGCGCCAGGCATACCTTTGATCGCCAATTTCCGGCTGATTTCTTCGGCACGCAGCCAGCGGCCTTCATGCAATCGGGCGATGGCTTCGATCAGCGCCGGGGCCTGAGTGTCGAACCCGTAGCCCAGAACGTGGATGGTCGCGCCACCCCAGGTGCAGGACAACTCGACCCCGTTGACCAGCTGCATGCCCAATGAATGCGCCGCCGCGCGGGCTTCTTCAAGCCCTTCGAGGGTGTCGTGATCGGTCAGGGAAAGGACGCGCACGCCGTTTTCATGAGCACGGGCAACCAGCGCCGTGGGCGAGAGTGCCCCGTCGGAAGCGGTGCTGTGGCAATGCAGGTCAACATTCATAGTGGTGCTTTCGTGTTCATTGATGTTTGTTATTATGCCGCCACATCCTGCTTCTGGCTGCCATTGTGAAACAATTCATCGACTTCATCCCGCTGCTGCTGTTTTTCATCGTCTACAAAACCGAGCCGCGTGCCGTGGATATCCTCGGCAACAGCTACACGTTCGGTGGCATATTCAGCGCAACGGCCATGCTCATCATCAGTTCGGTGGTGGTCTACGGCATTCTTTACATCAAGCAGCGCAAACTGGAAAAGAGCCAATGGCTGACGCTGGTCGCCTGTCTGGTGTTCGGCAGCCTGACGCTGGCTTTCCATAGCGAAACCTTCCTCAAGTGGAAAGCCCCGGTGGTCAACTGGCTGTTTGCCGTGGCGTTTGCCGGCAGTCATTTTATCGGTGATCGCCCGCTTATCCAGCGCATCATGGGCCACGCGCTGACCCTGCCGGCTGCCATCTGGACGAAACTGAACATCGCCTGGATCATTTTCTTCCTGTTCTGCGGCGCAGCCAACCTGTACGTAGCGTTTACTTATCAGGAATTCTGGGTCGACTTCAAAGTATTCGGCAGCCTGGGCATGACCCTGCTGTTCCTGGTCGGCCAAGGCATCTACCTGTCACGCCACCTGCACGATACCGCCCCCAATACGACCAAATCCGAGGACTGACATGCTCTACGCAATCATTGCCACTGACGTCGAAAACTCGCTGGAAAAACGCATGAGCGTCCGACCTGCGCACCTTGAGCGTCTGAACGCGCTCAAGGATGCAGGCCACCTGGTACTGGCTGGCCCGCACCCAGCGGTCGACAGCAACGACCCCGGCGCTGCCGGTTTCAGCGGCAGCCTGATCGTCGCCGAGTTCGAATCACTGAGCGCAGCCAAAGCCTGGGCCGAAGCCGACCCGTTCGTTGCGGCGGGCGTCTATGCCAATGTCGTGGTCAAACCGTTCAAGCAAGTCCTGCCCTGATCTCAGCCTGACCCAACCCTACGCAGCTCTGCCTCCTGATCGAGGCAGAGCTGTGCTGCATGAAGGCAGTGGCCAAAATGAGTGAATCATGAGCGAGCTGTTACTGATCGACGATGACCAGGAGCTCTGCGAGCTGCTAAGCAGTTGGCTGAGTCAGGAAGGTTTTCAGGTGCGTGCCTGCCACAACGGCTCCAGCGCGCGCAAGGCGTTGGCCGATTCAGCGCCGTCTGCGGTGGTGCTGGATGTCATGCTGCCCGACGGCAGTGGTCTGGAGTTGCTCAAGCAGTTGCGTTCCGAACACCCGGACCTTCCGGTGGTGATGCTGTCGGCACGCGGCGAGCCGCTGGACCGCATTCTCGGGCTGGAACTGGGCGCTGACGATTACCTGGCAAAACCCTGCGACCCGCGCGAACTCACGGCCCGCCTGCGCGCGGTACTGCGCCGCAGCCATCCGGTTGCGTCGTCTACCCAGCTTGAGCTGGGCGACCTGACCTTCAGCCCGATGCGTGGCGTGGTCAGCGTCGATGAAAAGGAATTGACCCTTACGGTGTCCGAGAGCCGCCTGCTGGAAGCGCTGATGCGTCAACCCGGCGAGCCGCTGGACAAACAGGAACTGGCGCAATTGGCGCTGGGCCGCAAACTGACGCTTTATGACCGCAGCCTGGACATGCACGTCAGCAACCTGCGCAAGAAGATCGGACCGCACGCTGATGGCCGGCCGCGCATCGTAGCCCTGCGCAGTCGCGGGTACTATTATGCTCTTTGAGCAGCGGCAAGCTTCAACTGGCAAGCTGCAAGTTGAAGCAGAGCGCGCGTAGCTTCTAGCTTGCCGCTCCTGGCTTGCAGCTATCCACTTGCAGCTGCCCTTACACAAGCTTTACCAAGCGCTGACCGCGCTTGACCTTGTTCTCCCTAAACTGGGCTCATCGGCATCGAGCCGCACTAGAGACAAGGAGATACACCATGCGCAAGACCCTGATCGCTTTGATGTTCGCATCTGCCCTGCCTGCCATCGCCATGGCCGCTCCGCCAGCGCCACCCGCCGGTGGCCCTGATGCAGACGCACCCGGCATGCACATCGAGCGTGATGACCGGGGCCCAGTCCCAGGCATGCATCGCGGTCCAGGCCCGAAAGGACCCATGGCCGAGCTGGACCTGACACGTGAACAGCGTCAACAGATCGACCGTCTGATGCGCGAACAGATGCACGAACGCCGCGAGATCACGCAGAGCTACCTGGAAAAAATGCCGGCAGCGGACCAGAAAGCAATGCGCGACGAAATCGAAGCCAAGCGCTCCAAGACCGACAGCGAGATTCGTGCACTGCTCAAGCCTGATCAGCAGAAACAGTTCGACGAAATCAAGAAGAAGCAGGACGAGCGTCGCGCCGAATGGGCCGAGTTCAAGGCCTGGAAAGCGGCAAAAACTGCAAAAACGCTGTAATCGTCAGGCCTTCTGGCCCGATGAGCTGAACCGGACCCGGCATGCAAACGCATGCCGGGCTTTTTTACTGAGATCGAGGAAATCCCGTGCGTTCATTGTTCTGGCGAATCCTGGCCAGCTTCTGGCTGGCGATTGCCCTGGTCGGCGGCTTGTCGGTCCTCATGGGGCACATGCTCAATCAGGACGCCTGGATCCTCAACCGCCATCCGGTACTCAACGTGCTGCCGGAACAATGGACGCAACGCTTCGAAGAACAGGGCGCGGATGACGCCCAGGCATTTCTTCAGGACATCAAGCGGCGCAACCGCATCGACGTTCAGGTGCTGAGTGACAGCGGCGAGCCTGTGGTGCGCGGCACCTTCCCACCTCGCGCCGCCGCATTTGAAGCCCGCCAGCAGGAAGACGCCGATGACAACGGCCGGAAGTTGCCCTGGAGGCGTCTGGCCACTGAGTACACCAGCCCGAAAACCGGCGAAACCTACCTGTTCATCTACCGCGTCCCCCACCCGGAACTTGACGCCTGGCACCGCCAGAGCCTGATGTGGCCACTGAGTGCGCTGGGCATCGCGTTGGTGGTGCTGACCCTGTTCAGCCTGTTCGTGACGCTGTCGATCACCCGTCCGCTGAACCGTCTGCGCGGCGCAGTGCATGATCTGGGGCAGACCAGTTATCAGCAGCACAGCCTAGGACAACTGGCCAATCGACGTGACGAGTTCGGCGTGCTGGCCACTGACTTCAACCGCATGGGTGCACGCCTGCAAAGCCTGATCGGCAGCCAGCGCCAGTTGTTGCGCGACGTTTCCCACGAGTTGCGTTCGCCGCTGGCTCGACTGCGCATCGCCCTGGCGCTGGCCGAACGTGCGGAGCCTGCCGAACGTGAAAAGCTGTGGCCACGGCTGAGTCGCGAATGTGATCGCCTGGAAGCGCTGATCAGCGAGATTCTGGCGTTGGCACGGCTGGATGCTGATTTCGGCCACCCCGAGGCCGTGCATCTCGACGAATTGCTACAACGCCTGAAGCACGACACGCATCTGGACGGCGCCGAGCAAAACATTCGGGTCGAGATTCAGGACGGTCTGCAATTGCAAGGCTGGCCGGACATGATCGAGCGGGCGCTGGACAATCTGTTGCGCAATGCCCTGCGTTTCAATGCGCCGGGGCAACGTATCGATTTACAGGCCGTTCAGGTCGGCGGTCATATCCGCCTGAGCGTCCGCGATCACGGCCCGAGGGTTGCCGCAGAACACCTGGCGCAACTGGGCGAACCGTTTTACCGCGCCCCCGGCCAGACCACACCGGGTCACGGCCTGGGGCTGGCAATTGCCAGGCGGGCAGCGGAGCGGCATGGCGGAACCCTGATCTTGGGCAATCACCCGGACGGTGGCTTCATCGCCACACTGGACCTGCCGCTGGAACCGGTAACGCCCGCTTCGGTCTAGGGTCTGTTCCCGTTTCATAGCGAGCGATGAAACGGGAACAGACCCTAGCCCTGCCACTCGCTGACGAACTCATTCACGTCAACCTTCGGGGCCGGGCGTGGCGGGTTTTGCGGCGTGCCCAGGTACAGAAAGCCGATCACTTCTTCATCCGCTTCAAGCCCGAAGCCTTTGGCGACATGCGGCGTATAGGACAGCTCGCCCGTGCGCCAGACCGCTCCGACGCCTAGCGCGTAAGCAGCTTGCAGCACGCCGTGGGCGGCGCAACCAGCGGTAATCAGTTGCTCCGAGCGCGGGACCTTGAAATGATCCTGCAAGCGGGCGATCACCACCACGACCAGCGGCGCACGCAATGGGCCAAGCCGGGCTTTTTCCAGAGCCTTCGGGGTGACTTCTGCACCGCTCTGTTGCAGCGCTTCGACCAGCATTTCGCCCATACGCTCTCGGGCCGAACCTTCAACCGTCAGAAAGCGATAAGGCTTAAGTTGGCCGTGATCAGGCGAGCGCAACGCTGCGCCAAACATGATTTCCCGCTGCGCCGCGTCCGGGGCCGGGTCTACCAGTCGCGGAACCGACACGCGATTGAGCAAAGCGTCGAGCGCCTGCATGGGCTTTCCCCTTGAAAGATGGGCTGGATATTCTAGAGCCTGTTGACTGTCAATAACGAGCCTGGCGGACAAATCCTTACCTGTCTTGCCGAAACGCCCCACGCCTGCACTGGTTTACATGCCTCCAAGCGCAGGTAGAATGGCGGCTTTCCTTACGCCAGCCAGAGTCTTTCATGTCGTTGCCGACCTTTCGCATCATCGGTTTCATCATCGGCATCTTTCTGATCACGCTGGCGGTCGCCATGGTTGTGCCCATGGCCACACTGGTCATCTACGACCGCTTCGAAGACTTGCGCGAATTTCTGTGGGCCAGCGCGATCACGTTTATCGCCGGGCTGGCGCTGGTGGTGCCGGGCCGCCCCGATAACGTTCAATTGCGCCCCCGCGACATGTACATGCTCACGGTGTCCAGCTGGATCGTGGTATGCATCTTCGCCGCCCTGCCCTTTCTGCTGACCCAGCACATCAGCTACACCGACTCTTTCTTCGAGAGTATGTCGGGCATTACCGCCACCGGCTCTACAGTGCTCAGCCACCTGGACAGCATGTCGCCGGGCATTCTGATCTGGCGCTCGATGTTGCACTGGCTGGGCGGCATCGGCTTTATCGGCATGGCGGTGGCGATTCTGCCGTTGCTGCGCATTGGTGGCATGCGACTGTTCCAGACCGAGTCTTCGGACCGCTCGGAAAAGGTCATGCCGCGCTCGCACATGGTGGCCAAGTTCATCGTGCTGGCCTATGTCGGCTTTACCGCGCTGGGCAGTCTGGCGTTCTGGGCGGCGGGCATGAGCCTGTTCGACGCGATCAATCACGCAATGTCGGCCATTTCCACCGGTGGTTTCTCTACGTCCGACCTGTCGCTGGCCAAGTGGCCGCAGCCTGCGGTGCACTGGGTGGCGATTGTGGTGATGATTCTCGGCAGCCTGCCCTTTACGCTGTATGTCGCCACCCTGCGCGGCAACCGCAAGGCGTTGATCAAGGATGAGCAGGTGCAGGGGCTGATCGGCCTGTTGCTGATTACCTGGCTGGTGATGACCGTGTGGTACGCCAATACCACTGACTTGCCGTGGACCGAAGCGCTGCGCCATGTGGCGCTGAACGTGACGTCGGTGGTAACCACTACTGGTTTTGCACTGGGTGACTACAGCCTGTGGGGCAATTTTTCGCTGATGCTGTTCTTTTATCTGGGTTTCATCGGCGGTTGCTCCGGCTCGACAGCCGGCGGGGTGAAAATTTTCCGCTTTCAGGTGGCTTACATTCTGCTCAAGACCAACCTCAATCAACTGATTCACCCGCGTGCGGTGATGAAGCAGAAGTACAACGGCCATCGGCTGGACGACGAAATCGTTCGCTCGATTCTGACCTTTTCGTTCTTTTTCACCATTACCATCTGCCTGATCGCGCTGATGCTGTCACTGCTCGGGCTGGACTGGATGACGGCACTGACGGGGGCGGCCAGCACGGTTTCCGGTGTCGGGCCGGGGCTGGGCGAGGTCATCGGTCCGGCCGGCAATTTCTCGACTCTGCCGGATGCGGCCAAGTGGATTCTGTCCGGCGGTATGCTGCTCGGCCGGCTGGAGATCATCACTGTGCTGGTGTTGTGCGTGCCGGCGTTCTGGCGGCATTGAGGCCGGACAGCGCTCATCGTGATAAACACATCTTGAAGAGCCCAAAAAACGGGGCTGAAACCGCAGTATCTGGCTGGCCAGAAATGTCTGTGGGAGTGAGCTTGCTCACGAAGACGCTGGTCCAAACACCTTATTCCTGGAGGCTGTACCGAACTCTTCTCCGC
>NZ_LGLN01000033.1:257952-472417 GCF_001293775.1 Pseudomonas syringae pv. cilantro | reverse complement strand
CGGGTTCCTTCGTCCTGTCACTTACGTCGCAATCAGCGGCGTCAGTGCCATCGTGATAAAAGAGCGCTTTCTTTTATGTGCAGTGATTGCGGGCAAGGCATAACACCGTGCCGCAGTTGCTGTGTTACGCAGAGCCTCACGAATGCATGTTCACGGAGTGGGCACGAGTCATAGCCGTATTTTGTGGCTCATCAGGACTTGTGTATAACAACAAGAACCAACACGAGGGTGCCCGCCGTGGATACGATCAAGCGTTTCTCAAGCTTTGCCGAGTTTTATTCTTTCTATCTTGCCGAGCACAGCAGTAGCACCAGTCGGCGCTTGCATTTTGTCGGTACGTCGCTGGTGATCTTTTTGTTGGCGTTTGGTGTGGGCAGTGGCCGCTGGGGGTTGTTGTGGTGGTTGCCGGTTGCGGGCTACGGGTTTGCCTGGGCCGGGCATTTCTTCTTCGAGAAAAACCGGCCGGCCACGTTCAAGCATCCGTTTTACAGCCTGCTCGGTGATTTCGTCATGTACCGTGACATGTTGTTGGGCAAGGTCCCTTTTTAAAGGAGCGCTTTTCCAATGCTCAGGCAACCGGCTCGCTGACAGGCTCCTGCACCACCACCTGTTGCGCCTTTACATGCGCATCGGCCAGGCGGAACAGTTCGATGTTGCCGTCCAGGTGTTCGATCAGGGCGGTGCAGGATTCAACCCAGTCGCCGCAATTGAGGTATTCCACCCCGCCCACCTGACGGATTTCTGCGTGATGGATGTGCCCGCATACCACGCCGTCCAGCCCGCGCTTCACGCATTCGTGGACGATGGCTTCCTCGAAGTCGCTGATGAAGTTCACCGCACTCTTGACCTTGTATTTCAGATACGCAGACAGCGACCAGTAGCCATAGCCGTACCTGGCGCGCCAGTGGTTCAGCCAGCGATTGAGGGTCAGGGTGAACTCGTAGGCCGAGTCGCCGAGAAAGGCCAGCCAGCGGTGATAGCGGGTAATCACGTCGAACTGGTCGCCGTGAATGACCAGCAGACGACGGCCATCGGCCGTCATGTGTTCGGCTTCGTCCACCAGTTGGATATTACCCAGCACCAGTTTCGAGTAACGGCGCAGAAATTCGTCGTGATTGCCGGTGACGTAAATCACTTCGGTGCCACGTTTGCTCATCGTCAGCAGGCGGCGAATCACGTTGGTGTGCGCTTGCGGCCAGTACATGCCGCCGCGCAGTTTCCAGCCGTCGATGATGTCGCCGACCAGGTACACCTTGTCCGCCTGGTAGCGCTTGAGGAATGCAGACAAGTGCTCAGCCTGGCAATCACGCGTGCCGAGGTGGACGTCGGAAATCCACAAGGTCCGCACACGTTGTTTGCGACTGGGTGTGGCGAGCTGAGCGCTGCTCATGGGACGACCTCCGGCATGGTTTTGAAGAGAGTGGTGCATGCCGGTTAACTGAATGTGACACGCGCGTGGCGATGTCGTGACAATCGCCTCGTATTACTGCGGGCCAGCGGGTGCGGGTCGGTCGTTGTGGCCCAGATCACGCGCCGGGTCAATCTGGTCACGGACCCGCTGCTTGAGTACCTTGGCCTCGGGAAAGCCGCCGTCTGCTTTGCGCTCCCAGATCTGTACGCCGTCGCAGGTAATGCGAAACGCGCCGCCAGTGCCAGGTTGCAGGGACACCTTGCCCAGATCGTCACTGAAGGTGCTCAACAGTTCCTGGGCCAGCCAGGCCGCGCGCAGCAGCCACTGACACTGAATGCAATAGGTAATGATGACTTCAGGTTTTTCGGCAGGCATGGATGCCCCTCCAGCAAATACAGACGAACATGATACCCATCATATGGCGAATCAACGAGCGTTGATGATGCCCTGCCCGGTACAGAATGTCTTCGCATAGAACTTTAATTATCAGGCAATTTAATAATGCATATTTTTTATAATTAACTTAGGGCCTGTCGCGCAGCAACATCACTAACGCAATGTACTGTGCGGCCGAGTGCATACGCCGCAGAACGACGCAGTGCTTGCCGGTGTGGGCAAAGCGGCGTTTGCCAGACGCAATAAGGATAGTATGAGACGCGCCGATCATCCTTGGCGGTCATCCCGCTCGACAGCCGAATCCAGACGCTCGCGCAGAAACTCGATGAACACTTGCACCAGTCGTGACGCCTGGCGGTGTTGCGGGTACACCGCCGACAGCGTCACCGGCTCGGGCCGCCGGTCGTCCAGCACGCGGACCAGACTGCCGTTGCGCAGGGCTGCACCGACGATGAACGTCGGCAGGTAGGTGATCCCCAGCCCGGCGACCGCGGCATCTCTGAGCAACTCGCCGTTATTGACCCGCATTCGCCCGCTGACACTCAGGCTCGACACTTTGCCCGCACCCTGAAAACGCCACTGCACCTGACGGCTGTGACCATAGGGCAGGCAATCGTGCTGGTGCAGGTCGTCAGGCGTTTGCGGCGTACCGCGCGCGGCGAGATAGCCGGGGCTGGCGCAATAGACCCGATCGATTGAAGCGATACGGCGCGCGATCAGGCTGGAGTCTTCCAGCACACCGATGCGCAGCGCCAGATCGTAGCCCTCGCTGATAACGTCCACCGGCCGGTCGCTCAGGTCGACTTCCACCGCGACATCCCGGTAGCGCTGCAAGAACTGCGGCAGCAGGCAGCCCAGATGAGCAACGGCGAACGATAACGGCGCACTCAGACGCAACGTGCCACGCGGTTCACTGCTCTGCCCGGTAATGCCCTGCTCGACCTGTTCGATTTCGGCCAGCAGGCGCAAGGCCGATTCGTAATAGCTCTGGCCCAGCGGGGTGACATCCAGACGCCGAGTCGAGCGATTGAGCAAACGCACACCCAGCCGTTCCTCCAGTTGCATCAGACGACGACTGACGAACTGCTTGGACAGCCCGAGTTTATCGGACGCCGCTGTGAAGCTGCCGGATTCCATGACCTGGCAAAAAATACGCATGTCTTCAAAAGGGTTCATGATCGCGACCGGCTGACAATTAAAGGCTTTATAGCGTTTTTTGAAATATCTGACACAGTATCAATGCGGGTGGCTGGCAGACGCCAGTTGTCAGGCCGGTTACTCACCCTCAAACCCAGGAGCTGTCGATGTCACTGTTGTCGAGCCATCCTCTCGTGTGGGGCGCCGTGTTGTTGCTGGCGGACGCAGCGGCCTGGCATGCCACGCCGACACGGCTGCAGATCATTCGCGTAGCAGTGCGTCTGGCGCTGTTTCTGGCGTTCAGCACAGTGATCGCCAACGCCGGGATCAGCCCGCTGCAGGCTCCGACCTGGCCAGATGACAGCGTCATGCAATTGGGCACCACGGCCCTGGCGATTGCCTGGTGGATGTATGCCGCGCGCGTGCTCACCGGGCTGATCGGCCTGGCCTTGATGCCACGCCTCGGGCGCCAGGGCGGGCACCTGTTACAGGACGTGATCGGCGCGTTGGTATTCTTGATTGGCGTGGTGGCGGCCGCAGGTTATGTGCTGGAGCTGCCCGTCCGAGGTTTGCTGGTGACATCGGGAGCGGTTGCGATCATCGTCGGCCTGGCCTTGCAAAGCACGTTGAGCGACGTGTTTTCCGGGATTGTGCTGAACACCACCAAGCCTTATCGGGTCGACGACTGGGTGTCGATCGATGGCGTCGAGGGAAAAGTGGTGGACATCGACTGGCGCGCCACGCATCTGCTTACGGCCTCTGGAAGTACCGCCGTTGTGCCCAATTCGGTCGCAGCCAAAGCCAGGATCGTCAACCTTAGCCGCCCTGCTCATATGTACGGCGTGTCGATCAGCATTCAGGTGCCCAACCATATCCGCCCGCGTCGGGTCCTCGACGCGCTTGAGCGAGCCCTGCAAGGCTGCGCCAGCCTGCTGCCGACGCCAGCGCCGAAAGCGCTGCTTCAGGCGTCTGGAGAAACCATGTCCGAATACGTGGCCAGCGGATTCATTGCCGACCTGACCACTAAAAGTGAAGTGCGCAACCAACTGTTCGACCTGGCCTATCGGCATCTGGAAGCCGCGAACATTATCCGCCAGCCCGAATCGAATGGCGCGCCTTTTTCCAAGGCGCGTGCGTTGCTCGAAAACATGAAAGTATTTGGCTCGCTGAGCCCGGAAGAACGCGATCATCTGGCGCAGAACATGACCGCGCAACGCTACTCGGCCGGGCAGGTATTACTGGATCTTGATGCAATGCCCGACGGCCTGCTGGTGATCGCTGCCGGTGTGATCAGCGTCGTAATCGCCGACGGCGTACGACGCATCGAAGCGGGCCGCATGGGGCCGGGCGAGATCCTGGGCGAACAGGGCATTCTTGATAACACCCCCTCGCAGGCATGCTTTACCGCACTGACGTCCAGCCTCGTCTACCGCATCGAAAAAAATCTGGCACGTGATTGCCTGGCCCAGTCCACCCAGGTCAACACGGCGCTTCACAAGCTTCTGGCATTGCGCCAGAAAAATGCTGAATCGACCCTGTTGGCCCGGGCGCCTCAAGTGAAGAAAGGCGGATTTCTAGGCTGGCTGCAGAATCGCTGAAATAACCGCCTCGTACTGTCAACCGCAGCGAGACAGTTATTCATCTTTCAGCTACTTATTGCACCACTGGATAACCAGTAATCTTGATCTCACTTGATCGATTGCTGAATGTGCAGCGTCGATATCTGATGGAGAAAGAATCATGCTGACTCTTCGCAAAGCTTCCGATCGCGGCGCAGCAGATCATGGCTGGCTGAAATCCTTTCATACCTTTTCCTTTGCCAGCTACCGCAATCCGCAGGAACAGGGCTTTTCCGATCTGCTAGTCATCAATGACGACCGCGTGACTGCGGGTAAAGGGTTCGGCCAGCACCCGCACCGCGATATGGAAATATTTTCCTACGTGCTGGAAGGCGCGCTGGAACACAAGGACACACTGGGCACCGGCTCGGTGATACGCCCAGGTGACGTGCAGTTGATGAGCGCCGGCAGCGGCGTGGCACACAGCGAGTTCAACCACTCGCAAACCGAAGGTGTGCATTTCCTGCAAATCTGGATCGTGCCGAATGTTGCAGGCGCAGAGCCACGCTATCAGCAGGAGCACTTTAGCGCTGAACAGAAACGCGGTCGCCTGCAACTGATCATCTCACCTGAAGGTGAAGACGGTTCGCTCAAGGTTCGCCAGGATGCGCGTGTGTACGCCGGTCTGTTCGATGGCGATGAAACCGCCACACTTGAGTTGGCCGCCAATCGCTATGCCTACGTGCATGTCGCCCGTGGCAGCGTGATGCTGAATGGCGAGCAACTGCGCGAAGGCGACGGTGTGCGCGTGCGCAGCGAACAGTTGATCAGCCTGAAAGACGGGGTCGATGCAGAAGTGCTGGTGTTTGACATGCGGCCCAATGAAAGGCCGCAGATGCCTTGATGCATGGCAATGGCATCAGAAAGACTTAGCGTTTCTTTCACTTGATCAGTGCTACGGCCTGATCCACGCTCCGCCGAACCGCCCTTGTTAGCGGCCCTGAACCGGCCGCGAGCATCCTGGCTGTTTGATCGGACATCAGGTGAGGTGAAAACATGCGCAATGATCGACAACGTGATTGTGTTCTTCTGAAGCCCGCCCGTACCTCTCAAGGCAAGCAAGGGCTGGATTATCAAGTCGGCATTTCAGCCCAAAGCGCAGGCGCTCGTCATATTCACATGCAGCTGCTGACGATCCCGCCCGGAGGCAAAGGCAAGGCACACAAGCATCAGGAACACGAAACCGCTATTTATGCACTGAGCGGGGCTACTGGCTGCTGGTATGGTGAGTCGCTGGAAAAACATGCTGTCGTAGAAGAAGGCGACTTCTTTTACATCCCGGCAGGCATGCCGCATGTGCCTTACAACCGCAGCAACAAGCATGCAGCCACAGCTCTGGTTGCGCGCACCGATCCTGATGAGCAGGAAAGCGTGACCTTGCTGCCGGCGCTCGACGAGGTATTAGCTTCCAGGCAGAGCTGAGCAGAATGCTCAGCTGGGACAGTCTTGTGGGTGCATGTTGTTCAAAACGCACAAACAAAAACGCCGCTCTAGTGAGCGGCGTTTTTGTGAATATGGAGCGGGAAACGAGACTCGAACTCGCGACCCCGACCTTGGCAAGGTCGTGCTCTACCAACTGAGCTATTCCCGCANGCCACTAGACGAAGGGGACACAGCCTGAAACACATGGTGTGTATTTCAGTTCCAGACGCCATCCGAAGATGTGTGCTGGTTTCACTCAACCCTGCCCGTGAGCAAGATTGCTTAAAAATGGAGCGGGAAACGAGACTCGAACTCGCGACCCCGACCTTGGCAAGGTCGTGCTCTACCAACTGAGCTATTCCCGCAAAATGGCGTCCCCTAGGGGACTCGAACCCCTGTTACCGCCGTGAAAGGGCGGTGTCCTAGGCCACTAGACGAAGGGGACACACGTACAACATTCACTACTTATTTGCGCTACGCTGTGTGCTTTACGCTGTAAGTGGCGCGCATTCTATGGATGGTTTGAGGGGTCGTCAACCCCATTCTGAAAATTTATTGAAATCAATAACTTCGCTGCCGTTCAGACGCTGACCGACGGCAGCTGACCGCTCGTCCGCCTGAGCAATATCCTTCAGTTGCCTGATCTGCCCTCATCTATATAGAAGAGATGCCGACAACCTCCGAAAGGGACATCTATGCGCAGTAGTGCTTAGCCACTACACTCGCATTAAAACTAATTGCACAAATGAGGTTTGCACAGTGACTCCACTCATGATCACGCTGATGGTAGTAGCAGGCATCGCACTGCTCATTGCGATCGGCTACCTGAATCACGTCGCTGAAAACGGCAAACTGGAAAAGGCCCGCACCAAGGTTGAACTGAGTGATCGACTGCGTCGCTGCAGCGAGATCACCGAGGTCTTCCCGGGCCAGTTGATGTCGCCAGCGTTGAAGCTGCTATTGACTCGCCTGGAGCTCAACGTTGTGCAGCGCATGCTGAACATGGAAAAAGGCAACGCCCAGCTCAAACACCGCATCGGCGAACTGGAAGAACAGATTGCCAAAGGTGAAGGCATCGAGATACCCAACCCGGTGACGCCGATCCAGACCGAAGCCAAGGCCAAGGACGTTCGTTTTCTGCTCGAAGCCCTGCACGGTCAGGTCACGCGGGCTGCGCACGACGGTTTTCTGCAGACCAGCGAAGCGAAGCACTGGATTCGTGAAATCCGCACCATTCTGGTCAACCTGCACATCGAGTTCTTCAACAACCTTGGCCAGACTGCGCTTGCTCAGGATCAGCCGGGTCAGGCGCGTCTGGCGTTCGAGCGCGGCGTGCAGTACTTGCGCAACCAGCCGGACCCGGTCACCTATCAGCAGCAACTGCTGGCCATGGAAAAGCAACTGGCCCGCGCCAACTCGGTGGTCTTGACCAACACCGCGCCGACCGAAGACGACGACAACGCGTTGACCGAAGGCCTGAAACAGGACGACACCGAGTCGGAATGGAAGAAGAAGGTCATCTACGATTGATGACCGCCCCGCCGCTGCCCGTTCATTGAAACGGGCAGCGACCGACCGGCTCAGCAGTCGGTCGTGGCCAGAAAGATGGCGGCCAGACGTTCGATCCCTACCTGATCCACTTCCTTGAAACGCCCCACGCTTGGACTGTCCAGGTCCAGCACGCCGATCAGACGCCCATCCTTGACCAGCGGCACCACCAACTCACTGTTCGATGCGCTGTCGCACGCGATGTGTCCGGGAAATTCGTGCACGTCCTGGACACGCTGGGTTTGCCGACTTTGCGCCGCTGCCCCGCAGACGCCGCGGCCAAAGGGAATGCGTACGCAGGCGATCTGCCCCTGAAACGGCCCGAGCACCAGTTCTTCATTGCGATTGAGGTAAAAGCCCGCCCAGTTCAAATCCTCGATCTGGGTGTACAGGAACGCCGAAAACTGTGCGGCATTGGCGATAAAGTCGCGCTCATCGGCGAGCAGAGCCTCAAGTTGCGCCACCAGCAGGCCATAGCCATCCAGTCCACTGCCGGTATTTTGCAAATCAATCATGTGTGTTGCTCCAACAATTCAAGTCCTACCCAATAACGCGCAAATTGATAAGCGCAGCGGCCATTGCGATTGCCCCGCGCGGTGGCCCAGCGAATCGCGGCCTTTTCCAGTTGTTCGTCGCGCTGCCACTGCAACCCGGCCTTGTGCGCCAGTTGGGTGATCCAGTGCTCGACCACATTCAGGTAGTGGTCCTGCGTGAACGGGTAGAACGACAGCCACAGGCCGAACCGGTCGGACAGGGCAATCTTGTCTTCCACCGCTTCACTGGGGTGTAATTCGCCGTCAACGTGCGCCCAGTTGGCATTGTCGCTTTCCTTTTCGGGCACCAGATGGCGGCGATTGGAGGTCGCATACAACAGCAGATTGTCCGGCGCCTGCTCCAGCGAGCCGTCGAGCACGCTTTTCAGTACGCGATAATCGCCTTCGCCAGATTCGAACGACAAATCGTCACAGAACAGCACGAAACGCTGCGGCAGCTTTTGCAGTTGCTCGACCACGCGGGGCAAGTCACCCAGGTGATCACGCTCGATTTCTATCAGGCGCAGACCTGCCGGGGCGTACTCGGCCAGCAGTGCGCGAATCAACGAGGACTTGCCCGTGCCGCGCGAACCCCAGAGCAACGCATGGTTGGCTGGCAGCCCTTCAATGAACTGGCGTGTGTTGCGGCCTAGCTGATCGCGCTGAAGGTCGACGCCGATCAGATCGGTCAGGCGCGTCTCCAGACTGACCTGCAGCGGCAGCAGATAGCCACTGCGCCCCTCGCGTACCCAACGGGCGGCAAGCACCTGCGTCCACTCGACCGGCTCGCGTATGGCGGGTAGCAGAGGCTCCAGACGGGCCAGCACCGCATCGGCGCGCTGCAGAAAAGCATCCAACCGAGAATCCACGGGATCTCCTTATATTTAACTGATTGGTCACCGATGCCGATCAGCTATGCTTGGCCGGCACAGTGCACCCGAAGTGGCAGTAGGTATTCATGGACATATCGCTCAAAAACAGGCTTTCGTTCAAACAGGCGCGCCTTGCCGTGTTGATCGGCTTCGCGCTTGGGACCTTGCTGAGCTTTGCGCAGATTGCGCTTGATTATGCCAGCGAAGACGCCTCCATCAATCGCGAAATCAAATCCCTGCTGGAAATCACCCAGAATCCTGCCTCGCGCATTGCCTATAACATCGACGCCGAGCTGGCCCAGGAACTGACTCTCGGGCTGCTGCACTCCCCTGCGGTGGTGAGTGCGAGGCTGACTGACAACAATGACACTGTGCTCGCCAGTGTTGAACGACCGATGGCCAACGGCCGTTATCGGATGTTCAGTGACTGGCTGTTCGGGGAAAGCCGACAGTTTCGGGAACAGCTGCACCTTGACCATCTGCCGGACGAAACCATCGGCACACTGTACCTGACCGTCGACACCTTCGCTTTCGGCAGCCATTTCCTGCAACGCGCGGAAATAACGCTGCTCAACGGCTTCGTGCGCAGCCTGGCGCTGGCGGGAATTCTGACCATTCTGTTCTACGCGACGCTCACCAAACCGCTGGTCAGGGTGATCCGGGAACTGAGCAGCCGCGATCCGCGCAGTCCGGATCAGGCCAGGATCAACTGCCCGCCACACCATGAACAGGATGAAATCGGTGTGCTGGTCGCCACGTTCAATCGTCAGATCGAGACCATGAGCGCCGAGTTTTCCAGGCGGCGCGCGGCGGAGGACCGCCTGACCGATCACCTGAATCAGCTGGAAAACATCGTCTCGGCACGCACCAATGAACTCAAGGCCAGCAACATGCGCCTGCGCCAGTCCAACGAGGAACTGCAGATCGCGCGCAGTACCGCGCTGGACATGGCTCACGCGCGCTCGGCATTTCTGGCGCACATGAGCCATGAAATCCGCACCCCGCTCAATGGCCTGCTGGGCATGCTGGCCCTGTCGCTGGACAGCCCGCTCGGGGCCGAGCAACGCCAGCAACTGATGATTGCCCATGATTCGGGCAAAGTGCTGGTGGAACTGCTCAACGATATTCTCGACATGTCCAAGTTCGACGCTGGCCATCTGGAGATCGAACGCATCCCGTTCGACCTCGGCGCGCTGATCGAGGACACCGCCAACCTGTTGTCGCAGAACGCCGCGCCGAGTGTGGAGCTGACCTGCCTGATCGCGCCAGACTTCCCGGCACCGGTCACCGGCGACCCGACCCGGGTCCGGCAGATCGTCAGCAACCTGCTGTCCAACGCGCTCAAGTTCACCCGCTTCGGCCGGGTGGACGTGCGCCTGACGCACCATCTGGATTCCGCAAGCGGGGAAAACCGGGTGCGCATCGAGGTGCGCGATACGGGAATCGGCATCGCGCAGGACGCTCAGGCGAAAATATTCCAGCCCTTCACCCAGGCGGAAGCCGCCATCACCCGTCAGTACGGCGGCACCGGGCTGGGGCTGGCGCTGACCAACAACCTGTGTGAAGCCATGAACGGCCAGTTGAGCATTCAGTCGCAGTCCGGCTTTGGCAGCCAGTTCTGCGCCGAGCTGCCCTTGCCGATCAACCTGCCTGCGGTCGCCCAGACGCCGCTCAAGGGCCGGGTGACGGTGATAAGCTCGGCAGGCAGCGGCCTGGTGGAACTGCTCGGCAACCTGCTTCCCTTCTGGGGCGTCGACCTAAAACGACGCAGCATCGACGACCGTCCGGACGATCTGGACCTCGACCGCGGCCCGGACCTGGTGATTACCGACTGCCCCGAGTGCCTGTTCGCGATCCGGCCGACCACGCCAGTGCCGATTATGCTGGTCACCGCTTACGGCAACTTCATGCCTGCCGAGCAGGTCGCCGCCCTGGCGCCGTTGCAGCAACAGGCGCGGCCGCTGGCGCGTAACGCGCTCTACCACACCCTGCGAAGGGTGCTGAATCAGGAAGAGCCCGGCTCACGCGACCCGATGGCCATTGAACACGCGACGCAACATCAGGCGCGCGTGCTGCTGGTGGAGGATAATCCGGTCAATCAACTGGTGGCCAGGGGCATTCTCGGCAAACTCGGCTGCGAAGTGGTGATCAGCAGCCATGGCGGCGAGGCGCTGGAGCAATTGGAACACAGCCACTTCGATCTGGTGCTGATGGACTGCAATATGCCGGTCATGGACGGTTACGAGGCCAGTCGGCAGATCCGCAGCAGCGGTCGCTGGCCAAACCTGCCGATTGTTGCCCTGACCGCCAACGCCATGCCCGACGAACGCGAGCGCTGCAAGGCGGCGGGCATGAACGATTATCTGGCCAAGCCGTTCAGGCGTGCCGAACTGGTCAGCATTCTCGATCAGTGGATTCCGCTCACCGAAGAGCGCTGAAACTGCTGAAACTAGCGCAGTAGCGCTTCGATTTCGCCAGTCAATTCTTCCGGCTTGGTCAACGGTGCAAAACGCTTGACCAGCGTGCCGTCCTTGCCGATCAGGAATTTGGTGAAGTTCCACTTGATCCGCTCCGTCCCAAGCAAGCCGGGCGCCTGCTGCTTGAGCTGGACGAACAGCGGGTGGGCCTGATCGCCGTTGACATCGATCTTCTTGAACAGCGGAAAGCTGACGCCGTAGTTCAACTCGCAAAAACCGGAAATCGCGCCATCATCGCCCGGCTCCTGCTTGCCAAACTGATTGCAGGGAAAACCAAGCACCACAAGCCCCTGATCCTTGTAGTCCTGCCAGAGTTTTTCCAGCCCCTTGTATTGCGGAGTAAAACCGCATTTGCTCGCCGTATTGACCACCAGCACTGCTTTGCCCGCAAAATCGGCGAGGGTTTTCTGTTCGCCTTTGATCGTGGTAACGGGAATGCTCAGCAGGTTTTCGCTCATGTACAAATGCCTCGGGGCTGTGACGGTGTCAGAACGCTTGACGTTAGCGTGCAATTGAACAGCACGCACGCCGATTTCCGGAATTGATACCGCTGAATGAACGCGTTCGCGTTATCCGCGAGGCTCCAGCATCAGGCACACCGAATTGATGCAGTAACGCAGACCGGTCGGTGGCGGACCGTCGGGAAACACATGCCCCAGGTGCGCATCACATCTGGCGCAGACCACTTCGGTACGAATCATACCGTGACTGACATCGCGCACTTCGACCACCGCGCTGCCTTCCAGTGGCGCATAGAAACTCGGCCAGCCGCAGCCGGAATCGAACTTGGTGGTGGAATCGAACAGAGCCTCATTGCAGCAGATGCAGTGATAGACGCCAGCTGTCCTGGTGTCGTTGTACTTGCCGGAAAACGGCCGCTCGGTGCCTTTCAGACGGCAAACGTTGTATTGCTCGGGGTCGAGCATCTGCTTCCACTCTTCGAGCGTTTTCTGCAACTTGTCCACAGGTACACCTCCGAATCGGAAAAAGCCCGATCTGTGTCTTTTCCGCAGATCGGGTGGCACGTATGATTGCGCCAGGTCAGACGTCAGTCTGGCACCCGCGTTTGTCGCACACAAACCCATTTTCATGGCGTGCGTGCCGCGACCCTCGTTGCAAGCCGGCAACCGCTCCACTTTCGGGAACATCACCATGCAGTTCAGCAAATCGAACAAGCTCGCAAACGTCTGCTACGACATTCGCGGGCCTGTGCTCAAGCACGCCAAACGCCTGGAAGAGGAAGGTCACCGCATCCTCAAGCTGAACATCGGCAACCCGGCACCGTTTGGTTTCGAAGCGCCGGACGAAATTCTCCAGGATGTGATCCGCAACCTGCCGACCGCGCAGGGTTACAGTGACTCCAAGGGGCTGTTCAGCGCTCGCAAGGCCGTCATGCAGTATTACCAGCAGAAGCAGGTCGAAGGTGTCGGCATTGAAGACATCTACCTGGGCAACGGCGTTTCCGAACTGATCGTGGTGTCGATGCAGGCGCTGCTCAACAACGGCGATGAAGTACTGGTGCCAGCGCCCGACTACCCGCTGTGGACCGCCGCAGTGGCCTTGTCCGGTGGCAACCCGGTGCATTATCTGTGTGACGAACAGGCCAACTGGTGGCCCGACCTGGAAGACATCAAGGCCAAGATCACCCCGAACACCAAGGCCATGGTGATCATCAACCCGAACAACCCGACCGGCGCGGTGTATTCGCGGGAAGTCTTGCTGGGCATGCTGGAACTGGCCCGCCAGCACAATCTGGTGGTGTTCTCCGACGAGATATACGACAAGATTCTTTACGACGACGCGGTGCACATCTGCACGGCCTCGCTGGCACCAGACCTGCTGTGCCTGACCTTCAACGGCTTGTCGAAATCGTATCGGGTCGCGGGCTTCCGTTCCGGCTGGATCGCCATTTCCGGGCCCAAGCACAACGCGCAAAGCTACATCGAAGGTATCGACATTCTGGCCAACATGCGTCTGTGCGCCAACGTACCGAGCCAGCATGCGATCCAGACCGCGCTGGGCGGCTACCAGAGCATCAACGACCTGATTCTGCCGCCAGGCCGCCTGCTGGAGCAGCGCAACCGCACCTGGGAACTGCTCAACGACATTCCCGGCGTCAGCTGTGTGAAGCCGATGGGTGCGCTGTACGCGTTTCCGCGTATCGACCCGAAAGTCTGCCCGATCCTCAACGACGAGAAGTTCGTGCTTGACCTGCTGCTCTCGGAAAAACTGCTGGTGGTGCAAGGCACGGCGTTCAACTGGCCCTACCCTGACCATTTCCGCGTGGTGACCCTGCCACGCGTTGACGAACTGGAACAGGCCATCGGCCGGATCGGTAACTTCCTCAAGGGTTATCGTCAGTAAGAAACCCAGGTTTTGATTGCTTCGCCTCTGCCCCGACCTGTTCGGGGCAGTTTATTTCAGACCCGCCTCAATCGCCCGAGCCAGTGCCTCACATGCCTTCAGGGGCCGGACACCTTGGCTCAGCTGCCGTTCAGCTTGTCGGTATTACCATCGATTACGTCAAGACGACACAGTTTGAAATAGTCCCTGTGTTGAATAGCAGCGGTCACCACCTTATATACCCGGCATCGAGTTACATATTTATACCTGAGGAGAACGTTTCGACCATGATGCGCATTTTGCTGTTTTTGGCCACTAACCTTGCGGTCGTGCTGATTGCCAGCATCACCTTGAGCCTTTTTGGCTTCAATGGGTTCATGGCGGCCAACGGGGTTGATCTGAACCTCAATCAGCTGCTGGTTTTCTGCGCTGTGTTCGGTTTCGCGGGCTCGCTGATTTCGCTGTTCATCTCCAAGTGGATGGCGAAGATGAGCACCGGTACTCAGATCATTACCCAGCCCCGTACTCGTCATGAGCAATGGCTGCTGCAGACCGTTGAACAATTGTCCCGGGACGCAGGCAACAAGATGCCGGAAGTCGGTATCTTTCCGGCCTACGAGGCCAACGCGTTCGCCACGGGCTGGAACAAGAACGATGCACTGGTTGCGGTCAGCCAGGGTTTGCTGGAGCGTTTTTCGCCGGATGAGGTGAAAGCCGTACTGGCGCACGAAATCGGCCACGTTGCCAACGGTGACATGGTCACGCTGGCGCTGGTGCAGGGTGTGGTGAACACCTTCGTGATGTTCTTTGCCCGCATCATCGGCAACTTTGTCGACAAGGTGATCTTCAAGAGCGAGAACGGTCAGGGCATCGCCTATTACATCACGACGATCTTTGCCGAACTGGTACTGGGCTTTCTGGCGAGCGCTATCGTCATGTGGTTCTCGCGCAAGCGTGAATTCCGCGCTGACGATGCCGGTGCCCGCCTGGCGGGTACCGATGCGATGATTGGCGCACTGCAACGCCTGCGCTCCGAACAGGGCGTACCGGTGAACATGCCTGACAGCCTGACGGCGTTTGGTATCAACTCCGGTCTCAAGAAAGGCCTTGCGGGCCTGTTCATGAGCCACCCGCCGCTGGAACAACGCATCGAAGCGCTGCGCCGTCGCGGTTGATGATGCCGGTAAGCGGGGGATGGCTGCCGCCCCCGCGCTTTTATTGCCCCCCGCGCTCTTGTTAGTAGTCCCGCCCATGCTGCGCGTGCAGCGTTGTGCATAAATCTCGTGGGAACGACCGTGGTTTCAGCCCCGTTTTCCGGACTCTTCAAGACCTGCATATAACGATGAGCGCTGCGCATGGCACGAAAACTTCACTTACCTTCCCAAACCATCTGAAAAATCGATCAGAAAGCGCCATAACTTATATTGGATCTAGATCATGGGAATGACTGACTATGGGTTATCCCCACAGCCTGGAGCTTATATCCAGATGTTCCCTAGCCTTTTTATTTTCCACGGGTCCCCCACGCTGGCGCTGGAGCCTGGCGAGAGCGGGCCGGCACTGGCGCAACTGGCGGCCAGCCTGCCAAGGCCTCGCGCGATTGTGATGGTATCGGCCCACTGGGAAAGCCACGAGCTTGTCGTCAACGGCAACCCTCAGCCGGAAACCTGGCATGACTTCGGCGGATTCTCGCCTGAGCTACTCGCTATTCAGTATCCCGCGCCAGGGCTGCCGGAACTGACCCGGACGGTGGTCGAGCTGCTGGCTGCCAGCGACCTGACTGCGCGCATCGACAGCAGACGCCCTTTTGACCACGGCGTCTGGGTGCCGCTGTCGTTGATGTATCCGCAGGCTGACATTCCGGTGGTGCAGATTTCACTGCCCAGTCGCCAGGGGCCTGAACTGCAAACGCGGGTCGGCCGGGCGCTGGCGGGTTTGCGTGCGCAAGGTGTGTTGATGATCGGCTCTGGCAGCATTACCCATAACCTGCGCGATCTGGACTGGAACGCCGGGCCGGAAAGCGCCGAGCCTTGGGCTGCCGCGTTTCGCGACTGGATGATCGACACGCTGCAACACAACGATGAAGCCGCCCTGCACCGCTACCGCAGTCTCGCCCCACATGCCGTGCGTGCACATCCAACTGACGAGCATCTGCTGCCGCTGTATTTCGCGCGTGGCGCAGGTGGCACGTTCCGTATTGCTTATCAGGGCTTCACCCTGGGCGCACTCGGGATGGATATCTATCGTTTCGATTGACGCCTACAAAGCTCAGTTCTCCCACCGTAAAACCTCATAAGCCTTATCTCCTCCCTGCGCGGGGGTCAGCAAAACCGTTACCTGCAAACGGGCGGTATACCCCCCTGGCATGAGCGCCCTGCTGTCGATCACTATCACGTCACCCGGGTCTCCAGCGGACGCGCCCGGTCGAGGCAAATCCAGTGCAGCACGCATCAAAGGGCTGGCGAACGCCGGGTCCGGTCGATCAAATCCGCTCCACAGGGTGATTTCAGGCAGCAGCCTGCGGTAAAGCGACTGGGTCATACCTGGCAACTGCTGCACTTCTTCCAGCAGCCGAAACGGCGACTGGCCGTTATTTCTTCGTGCTTCGAGTTCGCCGGCAATCTCGCTGGCCTGAGCCTGAGTAGCACCGCAAGCGACCGCGAGGCGGGAAAGATCTTCAGGTTCGGCGTTGTTCAGGTAGAGTTTTCCATTCTCGCTGTGCAGGCTGATGTACAACGGTATGTCATTGAAGGTCAGAGGAATTTCACGTCCATCGGCCGCCCATTTCTTGCGTTGCCCAGGGTCAGCCAGGGCCTGAACCGCCAACTCGACGCCCGCTTCGGCAGCCAGCGTTCCCTGAGTGTGTTGACGCAGGAGCAAGGCCTGACGACTTTCCAGCTGGACCCAACCGGCCAGCGAACCCAGCAACAGGCTGAGCATGACCAGCACCCACAACACGAGCAGCAATGCGATACCCCGTTGCCCTTGGGATGCGCCGCTCACAGGCGCCCCGTGTCAGCGGCGGCGCGGAGTCTCAAGGTGCTGAATCGGGCCTGGTGACGAGCGTCGCTGACGCTCAGGTCCAGACGATACAAACGCGGGCGACCAGGACGGGTCGGTTGCTGGGCGATGCTCAGCTCCCATTCGATACCTTCGCCCATACTGCCGCGGCGTACTCCGCTGACCAGCGGCCCGGTGGTTTGCTCATCTATCACACTCATGGCCGCCTGACTCAGACGGTCGCTCTCGTTTACCTGCGAGAGGGAACGCGCGCTCTGGCCGAAGGCGACCAGCAATACCGTGCTGCACAGGGCCATGAGGGTCAATGCGGCGAGCATTTCCAGCAGCGTGAAGCCACGCTGACCTGGTACAGGCTTACGGTGGCGACGCATCATCCACTTGAATCCTCGCCAGACTGATCGACAGCGCCGCATCAGCCACGCTAATGCAGGCTCGTGTGCAGCGTTGTTGCGGTTACAGACGAACCCCCAGCGTGACGAAGGCGCTGCGCGGGTTGCCCACCTGAAGGATCTGCAGGTTGCCAGCCGAATCGCTCGCTGCACTGGCGTCGGTATTCAGGGTCGAGATGTAACGCTTATCAAACAGGTTCACCACGTTCAGCGATACGGTCGTGTCCTTCACTGCGCCCAACTTGCCGAAGTCGTAGCCCAGCGTGGTGTTGGCCAACCAATAACCTGCGACGCTCGAATCATTGGTGTAGGTGTAATAACGCTTGCTCATGTAACTCCCCTGTAGCCCGGCATTCCATTGCTGCCAGTGCCAGTCCAGACTGCTGGAATACATCAACTTGGGGGTATCGACTACGGTTTTGCCCTTGACGTGAACTTGACTGGTGCCACTCTGATAATCGTCGTCGTAGGTACTGCGGTTATAGGAAGCGGAGTTCGACCAGCGCCAGTTTTCATCAGGCGTCAGCGCGAAGGTGACTTCAAGGCCTCGACTGGTGACCGATCCGACGTTGGCCACGCTGTTCTGACAGATCACGATACCGGTGCAATTGGTGATCGCCACGAGGCGATTGTCGAATTTGGTGTTGTAGACCGCAGCCGACGTCGAATACAGCGGCGTGCTGCGACGCACCCCCACTTCAACGGTTTTTGAGGTTTCCGGCTTGAGGTCCTTGAACCCGCCTGCCGCGTCGACCGCCACCTGGGTGGTAAAGAAAGGGCCGTATCCGCCACTGGGGAATGCGGCGACGTTCTCGGAATAGGAGGTGAAAACCTCGTCCTGTTCATCGAGTTTATAAGTAGCGCCCAACTGCGGCAGAAAACGATCCCGTGCCTCCAGCGAGCCACTGGCATACCCGCCGCCCTTGCCTTCCGCCGTCGAGATGGTGACCGTATTCTTGGCGCCGAACTCCAGTTTCAAGCGGTCGTCGAGCAAGGTGTAGCTGTCGCGCAGGTAGAACTGTCGGGTCAGGTCGTTGTAATCCTGCGCAAGGATGGTCGCCACCCGCGGCAAGCCGTCGGTTCTCACAATGTGATTTTGCGGCGCAGTGCCTGTCGGATCGTACAGGTAGCGGGATACGTCGTTCTTGTTGGACTGAATCCAGAACCCGCCCTGTATTTCATGCTGGCCGAGGAAGTATGTGAGCGAAGTCTGGAAACCCGAGCGGTTGATGCCATAGACCGTGCTGCGAATGGAGTTGGTGGGCACGGTGGTGCTGCCACTGGTGTAGACGAATGGATAGTAAGAGTTGCCTCGGCCCGAGTCGTGATGGTGATAGACCGCCGCGTCCAGCAGTAAGTCATCACTGAGTGAAAAGTTGCCACTCAGGATGTCCAGTTCATCGTCCCGCAGGCTGCTGCCGTTGTAGGTTGCATCTGCCGCTCGGGTGACACCACCGGTAAAGATACCGTTGGCAGCGTTTACCGCACGGGTCCAGTCAGGCGTGTAATAACTCCAGTTATAGCCCAGACGCTTCAGCATGCTGCTCGACATCGCCGGCAAGTTGGCCTCGTTATGCGTGGACGTGCTGTGATAGAAGCTCAGGTGGTTGCTGCCGAAGTCATAAGTCACCTTGGCGTTAAGGGCATTGGACTCCTGAGGATTATCATGGCCCTTCCAGGCATCGGCATCGTACTTCTCCCCGGATATATAAGCCGCCAGACCGTTGTATTCGCCGGTGTCGACGCGCATGTAGGTCCGCGTGGTGTCATAGCTGCCCAGTGTTTGCGACAGGCGCGCGCCGAACTCCTTGTCGGGATTGGAGCTGGTGAACGCGATGGTGCCACCCAGGTTGCTGTTGGATGCGGTGCCTAGCGCGCCAATGCCGGCCGCGACTTCACTGCTGGCGATGTTTTCCGCGATGATCGCGCGGGTGATGCTCAGGCCGTTGAAGTTGGCAAAGCTCATGTTGCCGAGTGTGACGCCGTCCAGTGTGTAGCCCAGATGGTGCATGTCGAAACCACGCAGGCTGATACGCTGGCTGCTTTCCTCGCGCCCCAGCGGATCGCCCGATTGAAAGCTGACCCCTGCCAGGCGCTGGAGCACTTTCATCGGGTTGGTCGCTGCCGAATACGCCTGGATATCCTTTTCACTCACCCGCTGCACCTGGCGCGTTTCTCCCTGGCCGATCACTGAAACGGTGCCCAGCGTTGTGGCAGTCGCACCTGCTGCGGGCTCCTCCGTCGACGCTGTGTCAACAGCCACGTCCTGGGCGTGACTGGCCAGGCTTAACGTGTACAGTCCGATCAACAACACCAGGCGTTGGAGAGGAAAACGTGAAGCGCGCGCGGTCGATAACGAGATCATGAAAGAATATCCAGGACGTAATGAGTCGACAGGTTATGGCCCTGCTGTAGCTGGCCGGGCTTGGTTTGAATCAGGGGTGCTTGAATCAGGGGCTTTCGGTGATCACTGCCAGGCGTGTAATGCCTGACCTCTGCACGTCGGCCAGTACCCGGGCGACATGTCCGTAGTCAGTGACGGTATCGGCACGCAGGGTCAGCGCAACCTCTGGGTCACGCGCATGCAGGTTCTGCAAAGTGTCGGGCAGCTGCTCTTCGGCCAGGGACTCGCCGTCGATAAACAACCCGCCTTTGGCGTCGATACTGATGGCGACCGGCTTGGCGTCATCGAGCGGCGCAGTGGCCACCGTCTGCGGCAAATTCAGTGGTATGGCGTTGGTCAACAGCGGCGCTGTCACGATAAACACCACCAACAGCACCAGCATCACGTCCACCAGAGGTGTGATGTTGATGTCACTGATCGCATCGTCGTCATTGCTCGAAGAAAAGGCCATTTCAAGCGACCCCGCTGAGATTACGGACACCGTCACGCTCGCCTTTCAATCTGAAGGCGTGGCGCTGGGCCCGGTTAAGCAGATCAACCGCGAAGGCATCCATATCGGCCACCATGAGTTTCAAGCGACGGCCACAAAAGTTGTACGCCAACACCGCGGGTACCGCGACGGCAATGCCGATACCGGTGGCGATCAAAGCCTCGCCGATAGGCCCTGCCACAACGGCAATGCTGGCTGACTTGGCCGTGCTGATGGCTTGAAGCGCATGAATGATCCCGAACACCGTACCGAACAGGCCAATGAAGGGCGCCGTACTGCCGATCGAGGCCAGTACGATCATGCCGCTTTCAAGGCTGCGTCGTTCACAGTGAATCTGTTGATGCAGGCTGCGTTCCAACAGCTCCTGACGGCTCCAGCTGTCAACCGGCTCATGACCATCCTGGCTGCTGGAGAGCGCTTTGGTGGTCACTTGCGCAAGACGTGCCAGCTGGCTTTTTTGCGGGGCGCTACGCAGTGCGGTGTCAAAATCCTGGGCGGCCCAGAATGCCTCGGTATAGCGTTTGTTCTGGCTTTTCAACCTGCCCTGCTGCCACGCCTTGAGCAGCAGAACCGCCCAGGTCGCCAAGGAAAACAGCAGCAGAATGCCCATGGAGCTTTGCTGAATCAGAGTTGAGTAATCGATTGTCATGATGGAGCCTCAAGGCGCGAGTGTGAAGGCAAGCGGAACGTTGACCCAGCCATCGACCGGGGTATCGCCACGCTTGGCAGGAGTGAATGACCATTGCCGAACGGCAGCCTTGGCCGCATCGTCGAGGGCCGGAAAACCGCTGGACTGAGCGACTTCGACCTGATCAGGATGGCCGCTGGCCAGAACGTGTACACGCAACAGCGTGGTGCCTTGCTGACGGCGTTTGGCGGCTGCGGGTGGGTAAACAGGTGGCGGATTGTTCAGGTATCCGGCACGGCCAATAGGCGCAGTAGTGCGTGGCTCGCTGCCGGGAGGCGCAGCCGCCGCTTGTGGTGGCTGTGGTTGTGCTGAAGGCTTGGCGGCGGCCTGAGGTGCATCAGCAACTGATTTCTCGACAACTGTAGGCTTGGCCTGCGGCTTGGCAGGCTGCTGATGGGGGGCCGCAGGCTTGGGTTTCGCTGCGGCGGCCACGGGTTTGGGAGGCTCCACCGGCGTCGGAGGCAGCAATGGTGGCGCTTGTTCAATGGGAGGCGTTGCTGCGGCGGGTGCTGAAGGCGTTGGCGGTTTTGGCGCAGCGACCATCTGCATGGCGATCGGCATGGGCTGAGTGACGGGTGGTAACGGCTGCGCAGGCGCACTGTCGCGTAACCATAAAAAACCTGCCCCATGCAGGCTCAACACGATAAGGCATGCCAGTGCAATGTAACCGGCGCCCACGCGCGGTACCGCTACAGCCGGTAAGGGCGCGGCTGGAACATCGAATCTGGATATCGGCAGTGTCTGCAGCAGCGCCTGTTCGCGAAACAGTTGGGGTGGACGACGGGATGAAAGTAACGCAGGCATGACATCACCAGTTCAGGGCGGAACACCTAAGAGTGTGCCGCTTTTAAAAGTTGGGCGATGCTACTATGGGCAATATGTACGTAATGTGACGAACGAGAAACTTGCTCCTAAGTTTCATGTTTGAGTGATTAGTGTGTCGACAACATGATGCTTTCAGCGTCGGACAATCATCGATGATCTTGTTACACAGGGCCAACTGCATGATAATTTCATGCTGATTTTGTGACAGCCCATTAGTGAGCTAGCTAATTAAAAATTATGCGTTGAGAACTAAAAATACTGCGATTGGCCGGGCGCTTAATCAGTGCCCGTCCAACGCAGTAAAGGTATAAAAGATGAGCAACTATTTGGCGGTCAGTTTGAAATAAGCGCCGTATTACGCCGATTATCATTCCTCAACGTGGTGATAGCGGTAAGAGGATCATCCGTGATGATGTATCGAAAACTGCCTCCTGCGGTATTCATCAGCCAGTTGAGGCTAGGTCGATTGTCCCCTGTCTCCCGTCCATTGCCACGCTGAGATTTCCAGAGCCAGTCCTTGGGTTCTGTACAGCAATAACCTTCGCCGGTAAAGTAGGTGTACGGTTTGGTTTCAGGCACGGGCTGATAGGCACCGAGTGTTTTTACCTGATGCTGTGTCGTTCTCATGGCCGTGTAAATATTCATAATGTTGTTCAGTGGAAACCTTAGCGTGCTATCGAACTCCTTGAGGCGAACTTCAGTCGCATAGACGTAGTTTTTGCCAAAATAGCTTTCCCAGTTGCGCAGTGCATTCTCTCTAGTGCCACTGGTGTCAATGAAATCGGCGCCAAAGACCGGTATCAGGCGGAAGCGGCCTGCTTCGCTCTGCACATTCATGATGCCCTTGGACTCGAAACCGGCCGGGGTGACCCCGATCGAGCTCACCGGCATCTTGAAATACACCCATTTCTCAGCGGGTGTTCCCCACCAGTTGGTGTGATTTTTCACGCTTTGCCAGGCTTTTTTCGCGGCCTCGATATTCTTCACGTCAAGCAAAAGGATCATGGCAATCTTTTCGTTCTTGATGGTGTCCAGAATGGCGTCGAAACTAGGCACGTTCTGATTGGTGAAGCCGTTCAGCGATGGGTTGCGAAGTGACAAACCCAGGGTATTTCCAAAGTAATTCGACAGGCTGGGGTTGTAGCCGACTCGGGTGTAAGGGTCATATTCACCTGTGCGTCCGGTTGTGAAAGCGAACGCGTTAGTGGTTCGGCCCAGATTCGTATCGTGCATAACGATAACGTTGCCCGCCCGGTCCAGTTGCAGATCGATTTCCGAGCATTCTATTCCCGCACTGTGGGCCTGCCTGATAGCCGCAATCGAGTTTTCCGGTACATTGCGCAGCCAGTCCTGGTGGGAGTTGGTACCTGTGGCGGTGCCGTGCAGACCTCGGTGAGCACAGACGATCGTCAGATCATTGTGCGCGTGCATGAGCACGTCACCGATCTTGTCGGTGTTGTACTCTGCAGCAAAAGATATACAGGGCGTAATCAGCATCGCACTTGCACATGTTAAAACCCATCTCGGTATACGTAACATAAGCTTAATCCCCTTCAAGTGAGCATTACGTCAGTCGGGCAGTGCCGATGGCAGGTCTTTACCTGTCATCGCTTCCACATACACGGAGGGTGGTGCGGGAGGTGGTTGCGTGGGAGATCGCAGAACGCCGGTGTCCGGGTCGTAGGAAAAAACCTCCACGACGTCATCGATACTGACGCTCAGCCGACCCTTGTGCAGATCGTCATGGACATTGATGGTGCGTTTGGTGCCAGTCGTGCAGGTGATGCTGGCGCCGCTCGCAAAACCCGATTCTCCGGCCCTGGCGGGCTCGATCACGCACATGGCCCCGTCCGGACGACTGATCTGCAAGAAGCCCTCGGGGGTGATGCGATGGGTGTACACAGCAAGACCATCGGGCCCGACGGTGGTAAATGAAGCCCCCCGCTCGAAGCGCCTTTCGGGGGTATCGGAGCCTTTCACGCCGACGATGTTATGCGTCAGCAAACCATCGGTGCCGATGTAGTAATGGGCGATTTGCGTACCCGTATTGGCCGGCCAGCGCAGATGCATGTGCACGTGAGGTGGCGCGTCCTGGTGGCCATGGGGGGCGTTGGTGTCGAACCCCATGATCTGAATATTGCCCAGCCCGCGGCGCTGCACGTGAACACCCAGTTCCAGGTCGCGCACGACTTCCCGCTGCGCAAACTCGAGTACGTTCGCGGCAGCACGCTGGACAGCAGGATCGGGCTGCTGCGCATAAAGACCCGCATAGCGCACGGGATCAGCATGTTCAAGGCGCAGGACCATGCCTGGCTCAACAATGTGCGTCGACACTTCGGCGGCCGTTATCGCGTCAGCTGTTAGCGGAGCCAGTGCCACAATCAACCGACCGTCTTCGAGCCTGAACGGGATGTCACCGCTCTCCAGAATGACCCGGGCAACATTCTCTATCGCGCCACTGAAGGCCAGTTCGAGCGAGCGCGAGCGCGGCACTTTCAACGCAATGACCGTTTCGCGAACATTGTCGGCGTTCCAGTACGCATCAGTGACAGGTGCGCAGGCAGGGCAACTGGCCGAATCGAAGCGTATGACAGGACCACCTGCACGTTTCACGAACTTGATGACTGCGACGACGGTTGTTTCAGCGGGCGGCTTCGCACCACTTGCCGCGCAACTCGCGGCCATTATCGCGCTCACCGCCAGCGCAATTGTCCATTGCGTGGTCATGGGTGCGAACTACGTAACAGGTCAAGTTTCTTTAAGAGAGTCGCGCTTGTCATCTGTAGTACCTATTCGTGTCGGCCAGGAAGTAACCGTCGGGTGGCGTGCATTCACAGGGCACGTTTTTGCCAGACCAGACAGATCACTTGGAACGTTATGCGTCTACACCGCTCAAGGCCTAAATTTCCAGGCCGAAACAGGCTCATAACAGTCCCTAACCAACACCAACAGCAGTTGGCGAAGCGTTATTGAACTTCATTCACCGGAAATACTTCCTTACATTTACGCGGACAGTACGGTGCCCATATGACAGTCTGAGGACATCAACGCACCTTAGTCGGTTTCTTCATAAATGGACGGCACCGACATGACATGATTACTGACATATAGTGGCAGCGGACATCGCTCTTGCCACGTCAACGGGAGACAGCTTAGTTGTTCAATCGCACTTAAAAATCAAACTACTATCCCGCGTCTGGTAAAACTCAAAGCAAAAAAATCCCCGAACCGGTCGGGGATTTTTTATTGGCCGATCAGCTCAAGAGCCGATCAGTCTTCGCGATAGCGACGCAGCTTGAGCTGCTTGCCAGCAACGCGGGTGTCCTTGAGCTTGGTCAACAGACGCTCAAGACCATCTTCCGGCAGTTCGACCAGGCTGAAGCTGTCACGGACCTGAATGCGACCGATTGCTTCGCGAGCCAGACCACCTTCGTTGAGGATGGCACCCAGCAGGTTCTTGGCAGCGATGCCATCACGCGCACCCAGCGCGGTACGGCAACGGGCACGGCCTTCGGCCAATGGAACAGGCGCACGACGTTCACGCTCAGGACGATCACCACGGTCGCTGCTGCCGCTGCGCTCTGGACGATCACCGCGAGGGGCGTTGTTCGGAACCAGTGGACGCTCGCGCTCGATGGCTGCCAGGGTCAGGGCCTGACCGTTGGTAGCTTTGCGCAGCAGTGCAGCAGCAAGGGCACGAGGGCTGCAACCGATGTCGGCAGTCAGACGATCCAGCAGATCACCGTGAGTCGACTCGGCGTCGGCCACCAGCGGCGACAGGCTGTTGGTCAGTTTCTTGATGCGCGCATCGAGAACAGCCTGGCCATCCGGCAGGCGGACTTCCGCAACCTTCTGACCAGTCACACGCTCGATCACTTGCAGCATGCGGCGCTCGCGAGGAGTGACCAGCAGCAGTGCACAACCTTCGCGACCTGCACGGCCGGTACGGCCGATACGGTGAACGTAGGACTCTGGATCGTAAGGCATGTCCACGTTGAAGACGTGGGTGATACGCGGAACGTCAAGACCACGGGCAGCCACGTCGGTCGCCACAACGATGTCCAGACGGCCATCCTTGAGGGATTCGATGACGCGCTCACGCTGGTTCTGAGCGATGTCGCCGTTCAGTGCGGCAGCCTTGTAGCCTTTGGCTTCAAGGGCGCTGGCCAGATCAAGGGTCGCCTGCTTGGTGCGGACGAACATGATCAGGGCATCGAAGTCTTCGACTTCCAGCAAGCTCAATACAGCCGAGGTCTTCTGGTCAGCGTGAACCAGCAGGTGAGCCTGCTCGATCGCGGTAACGGTCTGAGTCTTGGTCTGGATCTTGACGTGCTTCGGATCGCGCAGATGGCGTTCGGCGATGGCACGGATCGACTGTGGCAGCGTCGCCGAGAACAGTACGGTCTGACGGGTTTCAGGCATGGCCTTGAAGATGACTTCGAGGTCGTCCATGAAGCCCAGTTTGAGCATTTCGTCCGCTTCGTCGAGAACCAGATGGTTCACGGTCGCCAGAACTTTCTCGTCGCGACGCAGGTGGTCGCAGAGACGGCCCGGGGTGGCGACAACGATCTGTGCGCCATTGCGGATGGCCTTGAGCTGAGGGCCCATAGGCGCGCCGCCGTAGACCGCTACCACGGTTACGCCCGGCATTTGTTTTGCGTAGGTCTCGAACGCGGTGGCAACCTGAAGTGCCAGTTCGCGGGTCGGGGCCAGGATCAGTGCTTGCGGCTCGCGCTTGCTCGGGTCGATCAGGTGCAGGATAGGCAGTGCGAACGCAGCGGTTTTACCCGTACCGGTTTGCGCCTGACCAATCATGTCGTGACCGGCGAGAATAATCGGGATCGATTGCTGCTGAATGGCCGAAGGCTCTTCGTAGCCAGTGGCGACGACAGCTGCAACGATATTTGGATGAAGTTCGAGAGCGGCGAAGCCGCCGATTTCCTGGGTCATGGGTCTGCCTCTAGTGCATCCGCAAAGACCCATGCTTCAAAGCTGCGCGTGCCGTGTACGACCTTGAGGTCACCCTGGCTGCTTTGTCGGCGGGGATTTGCGAAAACGTTTGATGAATGAATCGTCCAGGCTAGTCCGCTAGGCGAACAAGCGACCGAAGCTGGCTTCGGGGAACTGCAATACCTCGACGAGGGCCCTGTTAAGGCCGGCGCGTACTATACCGGAATTATGCGCATGAGTGAGTCTTTTTTTACGAAACATTACCCTCAACCCGAGCAATAACAGGCCTCGAACGCGTGGCAAAACTCACCTGACACGGCGCGGCCCTGCATTTGCGGGGCTTGTCGCTTAAACGTTTCATCTGTTCCTGCAACTAATGCGTATTGCGACCTGCATGGTGTGGCGAATTGTCCCACCTGGAATTCAGACCACGCTTGCCATGAACGACCCCGTTCAGGTTGCAGAGCGGACGGCGTTGATCAACGATTCCAGCGAGTAGCCCAATCGAGGCGCAAGCGCGTGCGCTCGCTGGCGCAACGCCTCGATATCGAGCGTCTGATCCAGATCGGCAGGGACAATCAGAATGACGTTGCCCTCCTTGACCGGCAGTTCCCAGTAATGGCGATGGTACAGACCGCGCAACAATGCCGCGCCCAGCGGTTTGCCATCGTCGGTGGCCCACTGGTTGATAATCAGCCAGCCGCCAGGGTTGAGGCGCTGTTGGCAGCTCTGCAGAAAATTCCAGGCCAGATGCCCGACGCCAGGCCCGACATCGGTGTACAGGTCGACAAAGATCAGGTCGGCCGGTTCGGCGCTGTCCAGCAGGTCCAGCGCATCGCCAATGCGGATATACAGACGCGGATCGTCGTCGAGACCCATGAACTCCATGGCCAGACGCGGCACGTCCGGGCGCAACTCGATCACTTCCACGTCTTCCAGCGGCAAAAACCTCATGCACGCCTGCGTCAGCGTCCCGGCCCCCAGGCCCAGGAACAGCGCGCTGTCCGGTGCGTCGTGACACAACGCGCCAATCAGCATGGCGCGGGTGTAGTCGTACTCCAGCCAGCTCGGGTCGGCCACGAACGTACAACTCTGCTCGATCGCATCGCCAAACTCGAGGAAGCGGTAATCCTCCACTTCCAGCACGCGGATCATGCCGAAAGCGTCATGCACCTCGGCCAGTATTCGCTCTACGCGCTCACGCTCTTCCGTCATTACCGTTCCTGGTTCTGGTTGCGCCGGGCGCAAAACGCGAATTGTCAGGCAAGCGCGCGGCTTTGTCACATCTTGCGGCCTGCAAGGCTATTTGACTGCTACGTGCCACACTGCCAGGGCCGCGACTAACTGCTAACATACCGCTCCGATTGCACAACCCTAGAGCCAATAATGAGCCAACCCTGGAGCCCCGACAGCTGGCGGGCAATGCCGATTCAGCAGCAACCTCACTACCCCGACGCCGCACACCTGCTGAAGGTCGAACAGACGCTGGCCAGCTACCCGCCGCTGGTGTTCGCCGGCGAAGCCCGAGAGCTGCGCCGCCAGTTTGCCGAGGTGACCGAAGGGCGTGCGTTCCTGCTGCAAGGCGGCGATTGCGCCGAAAGCTTCATGGAGTTTTCTGCGGCGAAGATTCGCGACACCTTCAAGGTGCTGTTGCAGATGGCGATCGTCATGACCTTCGCGGCCGGCTGCCCGGTGGTCAAGGTCGGACGCATGGCCGGGCAATTCGCCAAGCCGCGCTCGGCCAATGACGAAACCATCGACGGCGTGACGCTTCCGGCGTACCGCGGCGACATCGTCAACGGCATCGGTTTTGACGAGAAAAGCCGTGTGCCAGACCCGGAACGCCTGATTCAGGCTTATAACCAGTCCACCGCGACCCTCAACCTGCTGCGCGCGTTTGCCCAGGGCGGGTTCGCCGACCTGCATCAGGTGCACAAATGGAACCTGGATTTCATCGCCAACTCGGCGCTGGCCGACAAGTACAGTCAGCTGGCCGGGCGTATCGATGAAACCCTGGCGTTCATGCGTGCCTGCGGCATGGACAGCTCGCCGCAATTGCGCGAAACCAGCTTCTTCACCGCCCACGAGGCGTTGCTGCTCAATTATGAAGAAGCCTTTGTCCGCCGCGACAGCCTGACCAACGACTATTACGACTGCTCGGCGCACATGCTGTGGATCGGCGACCGCACCCGTCAGCCGGACGGCGCGCACGTCGAGTTCCTGCGCGGGGTGAATAACCCGATCGGCGTGAAAGTCGGCCCGAGCATGAACACCGACGACCTGCTTCGTCTGATCGACATCCTCAATCCGGATAACGATCCGGGGCGCCTGAACCTGATTGCGCGCATGGGGGCCAACAAGGTCGCTGACCATCTGCCGCAGTTGATCCGTGCCGTCGAGCGCGAAGGCCGCAAGGTGCTGTGGAGTTCCGACCCGATGCACGGCAACACGATCAAGGCCAGCAGTGGCTACAAGACCCGTGACTTTGCGCAGATTCTCAATGAAGTGAAGCAGTTCTTTCAGGTGCATCAGGCCGAAGGCACCTACGCCGGTGGTATCCACATTGAAATGACCGGCCAGAACGTCACCGAATGCATCGGCGGCGCCCGACCGATCACCGAAGACGGCCTTTCGGATCGCTACCACACCCATTGCGACCCGCGCATGAACGCCGATCAGTCACTGGAACTGGCCTTCCTGATTGCCGAGACCCTCAAGCAGGTCAGGCGCTAAACAGAGCAAAAAGACCCGCTCAGCGCTTGAGCGGGTCGTCCCAGAACGGACGCTCGACTTCCTGCTGAGTGTCGGCCCGACTCAGCCCCAGATCCTTCAACGCTCCATCGCTCATCTGCGCCAGAAAGCGACGCTGGCGATGCAGTTCCAGCCAGCGTTGCAAGCGCCGCTTCAGCGCAATCAACGACTTGCCCAACTGAAAATGCCCCACAGATGCGGCGACCCCTGCACACTCTTTTTGACCTTTCATCATTTAGTCCTCCATGTGGGATGACTAAAGTCTCGCGCCCGGCATAGGATCAATCCAACGAATGTTTCTTATGCATTCCATTTGGGAGATTGATGTATTGGCCCACTATCCGAGCATTGATACCGAACTGCTGCGCACCTTCGTGGCGATTGCCGATCACGGCGGTTTTACTCGTGCAGGCGAAGCCGTCAACCGTACGCAGTCGGCGGTCAGCATGCAGATGAAGCGGCTGGAGGAAGACGTGGTGCAGCGCCAGCTGTTCCAGCGTGACGGCCGCACCCTGAACCTGACGGCAGAGGGTCAGGTTCTGCTCGGTTACGCGCGGCGTATCCTCAAGCTGCACAGCGAGGTGTTCAATACGCTACGCGAGCCGCACATGGTCGGCGTGGTAAAGATCGGTTCTCCCGACGATTACGTGATGCGCTTTCTGCCAGGCATTCTGTCGCAGTTCGCGCAGGCCTATCCGCTGGTTCAGGTGGAGGTGCATTGCGAACCTTCGGACCTGCTGTTGCAGCGCCACGATCTGGATCTGACCATCGTGACGCGCAAGCCCGGCACCGAGATCGGCACACTGCTGCGTCAGGAACGTCTGGTCTGGATCGAGGCCATCGGCTTTGCCCCTCACGAGCAGAAACCCATCCCGCTGGCGATGTTCAACACTCACTGCTTCTGTCGCGACTGGGCCTGCAACGCGCTGGACAGCGTAGAGCGCGACTATCGCATCGCCTACACCAGCTCCAGCATGGCGGCAATTACTGCGGTGGTCAGCGCCGGGCTGGCCGTGACCGCGCAGTTGCAAAGCCTGGTAACACCAGAGCTGCGCATTCTGGGCGAGGCGGAGCAATTGCCGCAGCTGCCAACCGCCAGCATCGTCTTGCTGCGCAACCCGAAAACGCCCTCGCCCATCACCGAATGTATGGCTGACTACATCATCGACGGGTTCAGACTTTAAGCGCGAGAATCACCGCACACAGCACCAGAAACACGCAGAACATCAGGCGCAGCGTGCGCTCCGGCAGCGAATGCGCCAACTTGACGCCCCAACTGATGCTGGCGAGACCGCCGATCGCCAACGGGACGCCCATTGACCAGTTGACGTGATCGTGCAGTGCGTAGGTCACCAGAGTGATCCCGGTGCTCGGCGCGGCCAGCGACAGCGCCAGCCCTTGCGCCACCACCTGCGTTGCGCCGAACACGCTGGTGAGGATCGGCGTTGCCACGACTCCGCCGCCCACACCAAACAGGCCACCGGTCACGCCGGAACCGACGCCCAGCAGCCACAGCCATTTTTCATGACGCAGCCCGATGCCAGCCTGCCTGCTATGCCAATACATTTGCACAACGTTGAACACCGTCAACACCACCAGAAAGCCGATGAAGCCCAGGCGCATGCCTTGCGGATCGACGCGCACCGCCAGCAGCGAGGTGAGCCAGGCAAAAAAGAAACTGGGGATGATCAGCATCAGCGCATTGCGCAGCAAGATCCGGTTACGCTGGTTATAACGCCACAAGGCGAGCAATACGTTCGGCAGTACCATCAATAGCGCGGTGCCCTGCGCCAGCTGTTGATCCAGCCCGAACAGCACGCCCAATGCCGGAATCGCCACCAGTCCACCGCCAATCCCGAACAACCCGCCCAGCGTACCCATCGCCGCGCCGAGCAACACGAACATCACAATTTCAATCACACTAGGTCCCCAACCATCCAATGGCCAAATGCTACGCAGTCCTGCCCGCGATCGACACCCGGTAATGCCTGTTTTTTCATCTGCCGCACATGATGACATTGCCGCCCGCCTGCACGCGGGGAAATTATCCGGCGCGTTGCACAGCGCAACACTGAGTTAAACTCATTTCACCGAGTACGAGGATCTGACATGAGTGCAGACAAGAGCCCGCTTCACCTTCAAGCCGCCGACTGTGACTCGTTGCTGCTGGACAACCAATTGTGTTTTGCCCTCTATTCCACCTCGCTGATGATGACCAAGGTCTACAAGCCTTTGTTGCAGGCACTGGGACTGACCTATCCGCAGTACCTGGCGATGATGGTGTTGTGGGAACAGGACGGGCTGACGGTAGGTGATGTCAGCACGCGGCTACTGACCGATCCGGGCTCGCTGACGCCTTTGCTCAAGCGCCTTGAAGGCGAAGGCTTCATCAGCCGCACGCGCAGCAAGGAAGACGAGCGCGTGGTGTTGCTGCACCTGACCGAACAAGGTCGGGCCTTGCAACGCAAAGCCCTGAGCGTGCCCGGCTGTATCCTCTCGTCCAGCGGACTGACCATGGACAAACTTCGCGAGCTGCAAGCCCGGTTGCTGGACTTGCGTGCCCATCTGCAGCAGAGCCTTTGACATCACCTCTGCGGGCGACTTTCTGTCGCCTGCAATGAGGCATTCGCCGACCAGCCTGCCTTCGTTACATCTCGGCACGCGCTGCAAGAACATCGATAACCCCCTCCTCTGATCAGTACCTCGTTGTCGTTCTGAAAATTTAGCTTGCGCGCAAACTATCTGCGAGCTACCTTTATCCCTCGATTATTTAGCGCGCAAGTATTTTGCGTACATCAACCAAAGAAAGCGAGAAAATCCATGGACACTCTCTACACTGCAGTAGCCACCGCCACCGGCGGCCGTGATGGTCGCGCCGTTTCCAGCGACAAGATTCTCGACGTCAAGCTCGCGACTCCAAAAGAACTCGGCGGTGCAGGCGGCGAAGCGACCAACCCAGAGCAATTGTTCGCAGCGGGCTATTCGGCCTGCTTCATCGGCGCGCTCAAATTCGTGGCCGGCCAGAGCAAACGCAGCATTCCCGCCGACTCGTCGATCACGGCGCATGTCGGTATCGGCCAGATCCCCGGCGGTTTCGGCCTGGACATCGACCTGCACGTCAGCCTGCCAGGCCTTGAACAAGCCGACGCTCAGCAACTGGTCGACGCGGCGCATCAGGTCTGCCCTTACTCCAACGCCACACGCGGCAATGTTGACGTACGTCTGCACGTGACGGTCTGAACCCACTCGCCCTCTGGAAAAGAACATGAAAACGATCAGCAAAGTCTTGACCGGTACCCTTCTCGCTTTGTCCATCGGCAGCGCCTTTGCCGCAGGTGATTCAGCCATCGAGCACAACACTCAGGCCTTTCTCGACGCCTTGAACTCAGGCACCGGCAAGCCCATCGAGCAGTTGTCGCCCAAAGATGCCCGTGCCGTGCTGGTTGGCGCGCAAGCGAGCGTCAAACTGACCCTGCCCAAGGCTGATGTCAGCGAAAAGACGATCAAGGTGGATGGCCAGTCAATCAGTTTGAATATCGTGCGACCTGCTGGCGTCAAGGGGACGTTGCCGGTTTTCATGTTCTTCCATGGTGGCGGTTGGGTACTGGGTGACTTCCAGACTCATGAGCGTCTGGTTCGTGATCTGGTGGTGGGTTCAGGGGCCGTTGCTGTGTTCGTCAACTACACGCCGTCACCCGAAGCGCATTACCCGACGGCGATCAACCAGGCCTATGCTGCGACCCGATGGGTCGCCGAGCACGGCAAAGAGATCAATGTCGACGGCAAGCGCCTGGCGGTGGCCGGCAACAGTGTCGGCGGCAACATGGCGGCGGTGGTGGCACTGATGGCCAAAGACAAAGGCACGCCGGCGCTGAGGTATCAAGTGCTGCTGTGGCCAGTGACCGACGCCAACTTCGACACCGGCTCTTATGACCAGTACGCCGAAGGCCATTTCCTGACCCGCAACATGATGAAGTGGTTCTGGGATAACTACACCACAGATGCTGCGCAGCGTAACGAGATCTATGCATCGCCACTGCGTGCGACCACTGAACAGCTGAAGGGTCTGCCGCCTGCGCTGGTGCAGACGGCCAGTGCTGACGTATTGCGTGATGAAGGCGAAGCTTACGCCCGCAAGCTGGATCAGGCTGGCGTGCCGGTCACGGCCGTGCGTTACAACGGGATGATCCACGATTACGGGCTGCTCAATGTGGTCAGCCAGGTCCCGGCCGTTCGCTCGGCGATCCTGCAGGCGTCTCAAGAGCTGAAAGAACACTTGAAGTAGCACTTGAGATACCTGCACACCGCAAACTTCACGCGTAAAAAAACCCGCAGCGATGCGGGTTTTTGCGTAACGGGGTTACAACACCGTGCTTATTTGGCACGGCCTTTGTAGGAACCGCCTTCACGGGTATCGATCTCGATCATGTCGCCGATTTCGATGAAGTCAGCAACGCTCAGCTCGGTGCCGTTTTTCAGCTTGGCTGGCTTCATGACCTTGCCCGACGTATCGCCACGAGCGGAGCCTTCGGTGTAGTCAACCTGACGCACGATAGTGGTCGGCAGCTCTACGGACACCAGACGCTCGTCGAAGAACACGGCTTCGCAGACGTCGGTCATGCCTTCTTCGATGAATGGCAGAACGCTTTCGATGTCTTCGGCGTTCAGCTCGTACATGGTGTAATCCGTGGTGTCCATGAACGTGTAGGTGTCACCGCTGATGAAAGACAGGGTGGCTTCCTTGCGATCGAGGATCACGTCGTCCAGCTTGTCGTCAGCGCTGTAAACGATCTCGGTCTTGTAACCGGTCAGCAGGTTTTTCAGCTTGGTCTTCATGATCGCGCTGTTACGACCGGACTTGGTGAACTCAGCTTTTTGAACCAGCCAAGGATCGTTTTCGAGACGGATCACGGTACCGGGTTTCAGCTCTTTACCAGTTTTCATTGCATATATCCGAATTTGGATGAATTAACCAAAGGCTCTGTACGAGAAATGGCCTGCGCAGGCACTTTTCGTACAGAGCCTTATATCAAGGCCGCGTATCATAGCGAATTTCCATAAAACTGTACCAGCGTCGTGGCAAGATCAGTCTGTGAGGCCTGTTGCAGACACCAGCGCTCGGCGTGCTTTTCGATTTCCGGCCAGTGATCCGCTATGACCTGCCAGTCACTGGCCAGGTCGCCGCCCGCATTCCAGCTGTGCCAGAACCGGTGCAAAGCCTGTCCGGCAAGTGGCGAAAGTCCGTCCAGATAGAGCTTCAGAAATGCATCGAGCTTGGGCAGATGGGCGTCGTCTTCCTGCTGATAGATGTGCCAGAGCATCGGCCGCGCGGCCCACAGGGCGCGAACGAACGAATCTTCGCCGCGCACCACGTTGAAATCGCAGCTCCACAGCAACAAGTCGTAATGTTCCTGGCGGATGAACGGCAACACCTGAACCGTCAGCGCGCCGCGCACCTGTAGCGCCCCGCTTTTCAGCGTCTCCTCAACCCCAAGCCAGCGCTGCAGATCGCCAAGAATGCGCCCTTCCGGCACCAGCAGATGGGTCGTGCGGATGTCGCTGGCCAGTGATGAAAGCCAACTGCCCAGCCCCGGATTTTCGTAGGAAAATACCGACATCAGGCGTGCGCCTGCCATGGGCTCGACACCCAGTCCGCGCAAAAAATTCTGCTGTGCGGCGCAGTCTTGCTGAAAGGCCTGTCGCCGGCCGATCAGATCCTTTTCACGCAACAGGCCACCGGTGGTTTCCGGAAAACCGGGGAAAAAGAAGAACTTCTTCAGGCCGTTGGATTGCGGTGAAGGCAAACCGTGACAACCCGACACCCAGTCTTCGGCACTGAGGTAATCAAGGTTCAGCCACAAAGGCCGGGGCGAACGTTGCAGCATCGATTCGACATAAGGCGGCGGCAGCCGGCAGGCAAACGCTTCGATGACGACATCCGGGATATCGGTGTCTACCCATTCGGCAGGCCAGTGACAGACCGTCACGCCAGCATGCACCTGCTGGGGGGCCTGTGGATCGGCGTCCGGATACAACCGGGCAAAAGCGTACAAGTCGTCTATCCACAAGCGCACGTTCAGCTCGTGCTCGGCAACCAGCTGCCGCGCCAGACGCCAGGTCACGCCCGCGTCACCGTAGTTGTCGACTACGCTGCAAAAAATATCCCAAGAGGCTTTCATCCTGCTCCCTGAGTCTGGATGGCAAAACGCGGATTGTCGTTCAAAACGACCGCTCGCCACCAGCCTGCCACCCGGAAATACGTGCGTCAGCGTTTTCATGCCCGGCCATCAGGCATGGCACAATTGCATCTGTTGTCCCTGAAGGAGTTCAGCCATGTCATCCGTCACCCGCCGTCGCGACCTGTATGTGTCATTGAAGCTGATTGTCTGCATCGCACTGGGCATCTGGCTGGGTGCAATGGCTGTCTTTCTGACCGGCCTGCTGTATTACAAAAGTCTGCCACCGGCCCAGACCCAGGCGCTGGAACAGGCAGCCGCACGACTCAGCGCTCCGCCTGCACAGAAGGCCGGGAACGTGGCCGAACCGCAGACCGAAATGTTTCGCAAATACGAGCAAAGCCTGCGTGAAAGCGAGGCCCGGCAGGCTCGCGAACAGGTTGAGGAGCAGCAACAGCGCACCTTCAGCCGCTCGAAATGCGACTTCTGGCTACAGCAGGACCGCACTGCGCCCAGCGAAAAAAGCCGTGCCAGCATCAATCAGTTCTGCGGATAACTCATGAACAAGCAAGACGTACTGCAATTGATCATCGACACGCTGAAAATCGATCTGGACATTGCGCAACGCGCAGCGCAGACCGCTTACGAAACGGCCACCCACGAAGAAAACATCGCCGAGAACAAATACGACACGCTGGGGCTGGAGGCATCTTATCTGGCTGCAGGCCAGGCGCGAAGGGTCGAAGAGATACGCCAATCGCTTGCGCACTATCACAGCTGGTCACTAAAGCCGTTTGATGAATCGCGCGGCATTCAGACCGGTGATCTGGTCGTCGTCGAAACAGAAAACGGGCAGACGCAGCATCTGTTTCTGGGCCCGGACGCTGCCGGGCTGAAGGTGTTCACCCATGAACGATTGATCACGGTCATTACCGCTCGTGCGCCATTGGGGCAGAGTCTGCTCGGCAAACTCGAGAACGATGAGGTGCAGATTGTCATCAATGGCAGCGGACAATCCTACGTGATCACACAAGCCTTGTGACACAGCCCGCAATTACAGGGTTGATCACGCCAAGTTTTTATGGGTAAGGTGGGCCGTCGCTAAAAACTACTGCAACAGGGGCTACATCAAAGCGAGCAAGGACTAACACCAAGGAGATTTTTCATGACGAACGTCATAGCATTCCCTGACGCCCATGAACGTGATCGCCTGAAGTCCAGTCAAGATCCGGCGTTGAGGTACCTGAACCAAAAAGAGCGACAATTGATCGACCAACTTCGGTCGACCAGCCATGCAGGACGGCAGTACGTTTACGATTATGCGAGCATCATGCATTTGTCCAGGCCGTTATATCCTGAGCCAGTGGACTGACCGGGCATTGTAGAGCTGACCGTGAGCTGCACCGACACCCCGGCGCAGCTCGCATGACTCAAGCGGTCAACGGGTCAGCGAAAAAATCAGTGCCGAGATCGCCACCATACCCGCAGCAACCACAAAATAGTTGGACCATGCGCCTGCATATTTGCGCATGGAAGGCACCTTGTAGATCGCATACATCGGCATCAGAAACAGCAAGACCGAAATCACCGGACCGCCCAGGTTCTCTATCATGCCCAGAATGCTTGGGTCGAGCGTCGCCACCACCCAGCACACCACGAGCATGAACGCCGCCGTCATACGGTCCAGCGCTTTCGCCTGCGGACGGCGTCCGGATTTCAGAACCAGCCCTTTCAAGCCTTCGCTGGCACCAATGTAGTGGCCGAGAAATGACTTGGAAATGGCCACGAACGCAATCAGCGGCGCGACAAATGCGATGGTCGGGTTGTTGAAGTGGTTGGCCAGATAGGACAGGATCGAGATGTTCTGTGCCTTGGCTTCAGCCAGTTGCGCGGGTGACAGGGTCAGCACGCAACTGAACACGAAGAACAGCACCATCACCACCATCAACACATGGGCGCGGGCCAGAATCTGCGAACTGCGCACCTCGGCATGCTCGCCGTACTGGCGTTTCTGATCGACCGCAAAAGCCGAGATGATCGGCGCATGGTTGAAAGAGAACACCATCACCGGAATCGCCAGCCAAAGGGTCGACAAAAACGCCGAGGGCTCAGGCAAGGTGGTTGCGGTACTGAGGATCCCGCCGGTCCAGTGCGGAATCAGAAACACGGCCAGAAACAACAATGCAACGATAAACGGATACACCATCACGCTCATGGCCTTGACGATGAACCGCTCGCCGCAGCGAATAAGCGCCAGCAGGCCCATGATCAGCACAAAAGCCAGCAGTGCACGCGGCGGTGGCGCGATGTGCAACTGGTGCTCTAGAAAGCTGCCCACCGTGTTGGTGAGAGCGACGCTGTAGATCAGCAGGATCGGGAAGATCGCGAAAAAATACAGCAAGGTGATCATCGCTCCGGCGCTCTTGCCGAAGTGCTGCTCGACCACTTCCGTTATATCGGCACCTTCACGGCCGGACAGCACGAAACGAGTCAGGCCACGGTGCGCATAAAACGTCATGGGAAACGCCAGCAGCGCCAGGGCCATCAAAGGCCAGAACCCCCCGATGCCTGCATTGATTGGCAAAAACAGAGTACCTGCACCAATGGCGGTACCGAATAATCCGAGCATCCAGGTGGTGTCATTACGGTTCCAAGAGGCGATGCTCTCGGGAGCTACGTCCAGACGTTCTACGACGCCATTAGCCTGATCATTCATCCGGTCGACTCTCCGTGGCCGGTTTATCAAAAAGAGAAGTGCGTCAAAAACGCCGGCAGCTCGGCACCTCCCTCGAAAACAGCGGGCGAGATTGTCCGGGATTGGCGCCAGAAGTCAAAGGCTTGTAGGACAATAGTTGTCATTCCGTAGGGCCTTTCCGTGGCGCACGCCTTCTGGAGCAAGGCCTGGCGGTCAATCGACCTCTTGTCGTGCGCAAGGCGTTTTTTACGCGGTCGGCTGATCGAAGGCCCATCAATCACCTTACATTCAGGCACAGTTGCGCGTTTTGCATAAAAAGGGACAGGCGATACCATCGCCGCGCGCACGTCAGGCCAGTGAGTTTTCAGCTGCGCAGGTCACTGCGCAGATCAGCTAAAGCGCCTTCAAGAGCCGGAATACATGTTGAGTATCAATGCAGGACCCTTTGCCATCGCAGTGACGCACGTGCTGCTGCTGACCGCCCTTGTGCTGGCAACACTGGTCGAAGGCCGATGCGTACGGCATCTCGAGCCAAAAAAGACCGCCGTATTCGGACTGTTCATTGTTGGCCTTCTCACGGCACGTATTGCCTTTGTCGGTGCCTATTTCCCTCAATACAGTGACTCGCCGTGGCAGATGCTGGACATCCGTGACGGTGGCTTTCTGGTCTGGCCGGGTATTGCCGGTGCCGTGCTGGGCGCGTTGATTCTCGGTTGGCGACACCCGCAGCGGCGTCGCGCGCTGGTATTCGGGCTGGGCACCGGGCTGTTTGTCTGGACGTTGGGCAGCCTGATTCTGAGCAGCTATCAACAAGGCACGCCATTGCCGCAAACAACGCTGCGCGACATAAAGGGCGAACCCGTCAGAATCTCTGACTACCAAGGCAAACCAGTGGTCATCAACCTGTGGGCTACCTGGTGCCCGCCGTGCAGAAGGGAAATGCCGGTACTGCGAGATATGCAGCGGGAGCGGACGGACGTTGTATTTCTGTTCGTCAATCAGGCCGAAAGTGCCGATACGGTCAGTCGCTATCTGTCGGCCCAAGGCCTGGAACTGCGCAACAGTCTGCTCGACACGGACGGCGAGTTTGCCCGGCAGGTCGGCTCTGTGGCGCTCCCCACGACGCTGTTCTACTCCCGGCAAGGACACTTGACCGGCAGCCATCTCGGCGAAATGTCCAGAGCCAGCCTGACCCGTTACCTGGGCGCCCAAAGCGGAATTGGTTCGCAGGATTCGGTTTCAGGCGGCAATCAGGAGTGAAAGCCTGCTGCATCGATTCATCTATCCATGTATAAATGCGCTGACACTTTGGTCATCTCTGGAGACTCAGCGCATGCGTTACGCGCTCGATCATAAGGCCCAAACCCACCAACGCATCGTCAAGGAAGCGTCTATGCGCTTTCGCCGCGACGGCATTGGTGCTACCGGCTTGCAACCTTTGATGAAAGCACTCGGCTTGACCCACGGTGGCTTCTACGCGCATTTCAAATCCAAGGATGATCTGGTCGAACAGGCAATGAGTCACGCCCTCGACGAGGTAAAAGGAATCACCAGCGAAGTTTTTGCCAGACCGGACTCGCTCAGTGAATTCATTGATCTCTACCTCTCACTAGCCAGCCGCGACGCCCCTGATGGCGGATGCCCCCTGCCCAGCATATGCCTGGAACTGGGGCAGCGCGACCAACCCAGCGAGGTCACAGATGAAATCATCCTTCATTTGCTCGAACTGTTTGATAAAACCATTCCCGCGGCAGGTTCCGAGTCCAGAAGCCTGCCGATATTGTCTACCCTGGTAGGCGGTCTTGTGCTGTCGCGCAGTGCGTTCGACGAGGAACTGTCAGAGCGTATCCTGAATACCACCAAGGACTATCTCAAACAGGAGATCAGAAAAACTGCAAACTGATACGGTGGAAGCGGAAGGCACTGCAGAATAACTTTCTACACCACGGTGGATAAAAGAAAGGCCGATCATTGATCGGCCTTTCTTTTCAAAGGTTACAACTTTCAGTCAATGGCAAGCTTGTCACGATTCCTTTCCAGAATGGCTTTGCCTATTCCCTTTACTTCAATCAACTCATCCACCGACGTGAACTCGCCATTACTTTCTCTGTAGGCAACAATGGCGTCAGCTTTGTTCTTGCCGATACCGGCCAGCTCCTTCTGAAGGGTCAATGCATCGGCCGTATTCAGATTGACCCTGTCGTTGCGCTGCTCCTGAACAACGGCGCTAGCTGCGGTCTCCATTGGAGGCTGAGACGCGGGGGCGGCATTTACCGCAACCGAAGCACTGGTGAGCAAGGCAAAGATCAGAGCGCTGAAGAAAGTGGTTCGCATAGTTAAAGCTCCATAGCAGTTCAAGGCAGCATTCCACATGCTGTGCCCGAAACTTAGACCAATGCGTCCCGGTAAAAAAGAAGTGCTGCGTTGCGACGTATGTCCATATCAATCAGCGTATTTCGACACTCGCAAAACACGCAGATTTTCAGTAGGAATCACTTTCACCGCTGCGTTCCTGATACATCCAGTCAACAATTTCGCCTTCCGGCGTATAGCCATTTACTGTTTCGCGCAACAATTGGCGGACACTGTTGTAATCGTCGCGCTCAACGGCGTCCAGCAGTTTGTTCAGTCGACCTTTCAACACATCCCAAGGCAGAAAATCTTCACTTGCGCTCATGATCATCGGGTGCTCGGTGGCCACGACATTATCGCCAATCAACAGCTCTTCGTAGAGCTTCTCACCAGGCCGCAAACCGGTAAACTCGATGGATATGTCGCCTTGCGGATTTTTTTCCGAACGAATGGCCAGGCCTGACAGGTGAATCATCTTCTCGGCCAGCTCGACAATCTTGACCGGCTCGCCCATGTCCAGAACGAACACGTCCCCGCCGTGCCCCATCGAGCCTGCCTGAATGACCAGTTGAGCCGCTTCGGGGATGGTCATGAAGTAACGGGTGATCTTCGGATGGGTCACCGTCAGCGGCCCGCCAGACTGGATCTGCTTGTGAAAAAGTGGAATGACCGACCCCGATGAGCCCAGTACGTTACCGAAGCGAACCATGGTAAAGCGGGTCTTGTTGACCTGATGGACGTTGGCCTTGTCACCAAAAATGACCGGGGCCGCTTCGCGACTCAGCGCCTGCAGGATGAGTTCGGCCAGACGCTTGGTGCTGCCCATGACATTGGTTGGCCGGACAGCCTTATCGGTGGAGATCAGAACGAAGTTGGCGACCCCGGCCTGTAGCGCCGCCTGAGCCGTATGGAGGGTGCCCACGACATTGTTGATCACGCCTTCGGCAATGTTGTGCTCGACCATCGGTACGTGTTTGTAGGCCGCCGCATGGTAAACCGTGTCAACTTTCCAGGTTTTCATGATCGACAGCAACTTGGGATGATTGCGCACCGAGCCGAGAATAGGCAGCAATTTGACCGAGAGTGACTCACGCGCCGAGCGGTGTTCGAGCTCGGACAAAATGTTGTAAAGATTGAATTCACTGTGATCCAGCAACAGCAACTGGGTAGGCTGCAGCAATAGAATCTGACGGCACAGTTCAGCACCGATCGAACCACCGGCGCCGGTCACCAGCACGGTCTTGCCCTTGATGCAGTGCTCGAGCAGATTATCGCGCGCCGGTACGGAATCGCGTCCCAGCAAGTCGGCGATATCGACTTCTTGCAGGTCGTCGACCTTGACCCTGCCTGCCGCCAGATCCATGAACCCGGGAACACTTCGTACCTTGAGCGGAAAACCTTCCAGAAAACCGAGTATCTCGCGACGACGGCCGCGCGACGAAGACGGAATCGCCAGCAGGATCTCCTGGGCTCCCGTGGTATCGATCATGCGCTGGATATTGCGCGGCTTGTAGACCTGAAGGCCGGAAATCACTCGATTGGAGATAGATTCATCATCATCGATGAACGCCACCGGGTGCATCAGTCGCCCCATGCGCAGTGCAGCGACCAACTGATTGCCCGCAGCCCCGGCGCCATAAATCGCCACCTTCTGCAAACCGTTATTGCTTTTGGCGAACGGCACGTGCTGGGCAGCCGCGAACCAGTCCCCCAGAAAGTACTGCCTCATCGCCAGGCGCAGACCGCCAATCATCACCATGCTCAACCACCAGTAGTTGAAGATGACCGAGCGCGGGACCAGTTGCTGATGATTGCTGTAGACGTAGACCAGGCAGCCGAGAATCAACGAGGCCATGGTTACGGCCTTGATGATCGCAATCAGGGCATCGTTGCCGAAGTAACGCATGACTGCGCGGTACATGCCGAAACGGATGAACAGCGGAATGGCGGCACACGGCGCACTGATGAAAAGCCAGGTGTGCTTTTCCAGCGGGTTGACGAGCTCATCGATGCCCAGCCGCACGACGAACGCCATCCAGAGGGCGAGCCAGACAAGAACCACATCAGCAGCAACCTGAAGGATGCGCTTCTTGCGGCGGGGTAGAGCCAGCAATCTGGCTCGCAACCTGCTCATCAATTGTTTAATGCTCCGTTATGCACCGACTGAAACACCACTCAAACAGCGGACTGTGAAACAGCTACGTGTCTGAGACAACCAGAAAATCGCTTCGTTACATCCTTTCTGCCCCGCCAGCACTGAACCTCAATGCCAGTAAAACAAGGGGTATATAGGCAATGGTCGTCCATATCAGCCCATCTCCCCCCTTCAACGCCACCCACATCGCCACGGGCAGCAACCAGACCAGATTGATCAGGCCGACAGCCAGTGTGACGGGCCAATGCTTGCCGTAGCGCCGTGAAGCAAACTGATAGGCATGGCTTCGATGGGCTTCATAGACCCTTTCCCCGCGCATCAGGCGACGACCAAGCGTCACGGTAGCATCGACGATAAAGACGCCCAGCAGAATCAACCAGGACCAGAATAGCTGAGATGACGCCCAGGATGCCTGAACGGATAGCACACCCAGGACCAGCCCGAGAAACCCGCTGCCGGCATCCCCCATGAATATTCGCGCGGGCGGGAAATTCCAGTAAAGAAAACCGGCGACAGCCGCAGCCAGAAGCAAAGGGCTCCACGCCAGCCCGGCAAAACCTGCCAGAACGTAAATCAGACTCATGCCTGCACATACGGTGACGGCTTCGACGCTGGCGATACCGTCGATACCGTCCATGAAGTTGTAAAGGTTCAGCATCCACACCAGATAAAACGCCGCGAGAATCTGTCCGATCAGGCCGGGTGCAAAGGTCCATCCCAGGATATTCAGCGGTGCCAGCCCGCCCAGCCAGGCGAGTGCCCATCCAGCAGCAACGAAATGCCCCAACAGACGCCAGCGTGCAGCGATATGGCCATGATCGTCCATGAAGCCGATCAATGCGACCAGACCTGCAGACCCGACGATGGCCACCAGTGTCGCTATCGACACCTGACCGGCCCAGGCAAGCATCGATATCGCCAGCAGAAAGGCAATGACAATCGAAACACCGCCGCCTCGTGGCGTGGGTATCGAATGCGAGCTGCGCGCGTTCGGCAGGTCGATCAGACTTTTGGCCAAGGCATACTTGCGCAACAACGACGTTAAAATCAGAGACAGAAGCGCAATAGCGATTACTGACAGCCACTCAATCATGCTTATCATGTTCCAGCTGTTCATACCGTGGCTTTTCAGACCGTGAATAATATCGAGCAGTATCCCGCATGGCCTCCTCGATACTCACCGGTGGACGCCAGTTCAGCATCGTACAGGTTTTACTGATATCGACCTGCAAAGAGCTGCACAACCGCTGCGAAAACGCTCTTTTCCCCAGCAGCGCCGCTGCGCCCTTCAAGACTCCCACAGGCACCGGCAACAATCGGGCAGGCCTGCCAAGCGCGTTGCCCATTGCTTGCAGCAACCGGGTCGTTGATACATCGTCCCCATCACTGACCAGAAAGGTCTGATTCGCCGCAGCAGGGTGATGAACGCAGACCAGGATGAGATCAGCGAGGTTGTCCACTGCCACCAGACTTCGGCGATTGTGAATCGCACCCAGCGGTAGGGGTATGCCTCTGTCCAGCCAGCGCATCATGTTCATGAAGTTGGCCTTCACACCCGGGCCGTAAACCAGAACCGGGCGAATGATCACCACCTGCATGCCCGTGCGGGCCGCCAGCTCACGCAGCCCTTCTTCGGCTTTCTGCTTGGAGACGCCATAAGCATCCAGTGGCTCACACGGGTCATCGGCCCGAAAAGGCGCATCCGGCAGCGTTAGCTCTCCATTGGCTTTGATAGAGCTCAGAAATATGAAACGCCCTACGCCCGCAGCAGCAGCCTGTTCTGCAAGGTTGAGTGTGGCGGCAACGTTGACCTGAAAGTACTCCTGATCCGGCTCAGCTGCGTGCTCGCTCACTACATGCACACGGGCGGCGCAATGAATAACCACATCAGCGCCGGTTACAAAAGACCCCCATTGGTTATCCGGCGCAAGTGAGCTCACCTGCACACTTTCGACGCGATCCGCAGGTGACGCATATGCCCCCCTGACAGCAACCCGGACAGAATGGTCAGTCTTGTCGAGCAAATGGCGAACTACCGCACGCCCTACAAAACCCGTCGCACCTGTTATCGCAACCAATGCAACACTCATACAGAAGCGCCTTCAAATCAATCAAATATTCCTCATGTAACGCTTTTTGACAACTAAAATATTTTCTATTTATCAGACAACTTTTTTGGACACACAGGCTTCTCCATCGAAACGATCTTATATAGACACTCGGCAAAGCGGGATTCAACTGTCGCCGTTGAAGTGATTCATGTTAAAGAGCCACTTCAACGGCATTGGCTATCAGGGAATGATCAGATCCACGATGCGCTTTTCAAGCATATATTTGCGCGCCAGAACACTTCCCAATGCCTTCTTCGCCCCGGCCTCGCCATGTACAAGGCGGATCTGCCCTGGCCATTCGCTCATGCCGGTCACGAACTCGACCAGGCCTGCCTGATCGGCATGGGCCGAATACCCCTTGACCGTATGGACACCGGCACGAATGTCATAACGCTCTCGATCAAGCTCCACGTAGCCACCCAGCGGACCGTGAGCCTGAATGGCAGCGCCAGGTGTTTCCTTGCCCTGATAACCGACAAACACTACGTTATGCCGACTGTCGCCCAGCATGGCTTTCAGGTAGTTGACGATCCTGCCTCCGGCACACATGCCGTTACCGGCAATCACGATAGCGGGCCGCGCCGTGCTGGCGAGGTAATTGACAGTACGGATGTGCTCTTCATGCGTGTCGACAGTGACCAGTTGAGCGAAGCCCAACGGTGCCCTGCCCTCGTCGATGCGTTCACGAGCATCGTCATCCCAGTAGTCTTCGAAAGACTGATAGACCCCTGTAAAGCGCTTCGCCAACGGCGAATCGAGGATGACTGGCAACCGCGACCAGTCCGCCGGGCCTGCGTCACCTACGCTCTCGGCGGAAGTAGCCAATAGCGCCTTGCGACGTAGAATATCTTCCAGCTCGTAGAGCAATTCCTGGGTGCGCCCGATGCTGAACGCCGGTATCAGAACGGTACCTTGATCTTCCAGCGCCTTGTCGATGATTTGCTCAAGGGTTTGCTGACGAATGCCACGATCCTCGTGGAGACGGTCACCATAGGTGCTTTCCAGAATCAGGATATCAGCGCGCTCGGGTGGCTTGGGAGCTGGCAGAAAAGGCGTCTCGCTCGCGCCCAGGTCGCCGGAAAAAACCACCCGCACGGAACGCTCTTCCAGCGGATAGTACAACTCGCACTCTATATAAGCCGAACCCAGGATATGCCCCGCGCGCTGCAGCCGAACCTTGCACCGCAGCGCTTCGTTATCGACCAGACTGAACCAGTTGTCGAATGGCAAGGCGATAATGCGCTTGTTGATGTCCTTCAAGGTTTGCCCGGCCAGCAGCGGATCATGCCCCAACTGGTTTTTAAGGATGTCTTCCATGACAAGCGGCAGCAGGTGGGCACTGGGCTCGCTGCATAGAATAGGCCCCGTGTAGCCCGAAGCCAGCAGCTCGGGAATACGCCCGACATGGTCATTGTGTACGTGAGTGATCAGCAGCGCGCTGATCGACTCGGGGACGAACGTGAATGAGCTGGCCTCTGCCTGCCCGGTTCGTTCCTGTACCGAGCCGCAATCGATCAGCAGGTTGCTGAACGCATCCATGCACAGTTGATGACTCGAGCCTGTGACCGTATCGATTGCGCCATGATGAATGATATCCGGATAATACATGCAGTTCCCTTATTTCGCCGATCTGGAGTTGTCGCCTGGCACTTTCCACCATCAGGCCCGGAGCACATGTTTCGATACATTTCAGGCTCGAAATGCTTGCTTTCCAGATCTGACAAAAGACAGTTGAAACCAGCGCTATCAACATTGCGAAAAGAATATAACCGGAGTGATCTTTAAAATGGCGACACCAGTTTAAAAAGCGAACATTCCTACACAAAAAGGTAACCGCTATTCAACTAAGCAGCGAATAACCTTACAAAAATATACTGTTTTTGGATAATGCCCGGAGACAGGCTGCGCAGGACCCGATAGCCGCGCTTTACGCGAGGGTCCCAGAGGAGAGAAAAAAGGGGACGAGGTATCATTTCGCCGGATGTGCATCCGACGAGGCTTGCCTAGGCAACTCAGACCGAGCGAGCGGTCGACGTGCGCCTTTTACGCAAGCTGGCTATCCAGGCGAACACCGGGCCGATGAGCATGCCCAGAAGCAAAGCAAGGACGACGGGCAGCGCCAGCGGAAGATCGGGCGCAGACCAGCCAAAGAAATTCATGGAAACGGACTGCCTGTTTTCAAGCACAAACACCAGGGTCGCCAAAGCAACCAGCAACACAGCTACAGAAAGAATGACTTTTTTAAAAATACGCATCGGGTGATCCTGTGATTGACGGCGTCAAACGCCCTCTTCTTCATCCTCGTTGACCCTGTCTCGCAGCTCCTTGCCCGGCTTGAAATGCGGGACAAACTTGCCATCGAGGCTGACTGACTGGCCGGTCTTGGGGTTACGCCCTACTCGCGGCGCCCGATAATGCAGGGAAAAGCTGCCAAACCCGCGAATTTCTATCCGGTCACCGGTGGCCAGGCACTGGGACATTTGTTCAAGCATGGTCTTGATGGCCAGCTCGACATCCTTGGATGAGAGCAGCCCTTGATGGGTGACAATTCGTTCGATCAACTCCGACTTCGTCATATTTTTCCCTTCTTTTTCAAGCAGCTAGATCAGCGCTCCGAAGGTTTTAGCATGACCGGAAGAATTTGAACAGCCCATGTATTGACTTATGTTTAGCATTGTCAACCAGGCATAAACATATTGCAGGCGGGTGACAGAGCAACGGGCTCGAAAAGCCGGAACAGCGGGCATGAAAAAGGGCGACCGAAGTCGCCCTTTTTCTGGTCAAGCAGAACTTAGTTCTGTTTTTCCATTTGCGCGCGCAGCAGGTCACCAATGGTGGTAGGACCAGTGCTTTCAGCAACTTCAGGCTTGCTACGCAGGCTCTGGATTGCTTCTTTCTCGTCTTCAACGTCTTTCGACTTGATGGACAAGCTGATTACGCGGCTCTTGCGATCAACGCTGATGATCTTGGCTTCGATCTCTTCGCCTTCCTTCAGAACGTTACGCGCGTCTTCAACGCGGTCACGGCTGATTTCGGAAGCCTTGAGGGTCGCTTCGATGTCGTCGGCCAAGGTGATGATGGCGCCTTTGGCGTCAACTTCTTTAACGATACCGCGAACGATAGCGCCCTTGTCATTGACAGTGACGTACTCGGAGAACGGATCGCTTTCCAGCTGCTTGATACCCAGCGAGATACGCTCACGCTCAGGATCAACCGACAGGATCACGGTGTCGAGCTCGTCGCCCTTCTTGAAGCGACGTACGGCTTCTTCGCCCACTTCGTTCCAGGAGATGTCGGACAGGTGAACCAGACCGTCGATGCCGCCGTCCAGACCAATGAAGATACCGAAATCGGTGATCGACTTGATGGTGCCGGAGATTTTATCGCCCTTGTTGAACTGGCCAGAAAAATCTTCCCATGGGTTGGATTTGCACTGTTTGATGCCGAGGGAGATACGACGACGCTCTTCGTCGATGTCCAGAACCATGACTTCCACTTCGTCGCCAACCTGAACGACTTTCGACGGGTGGATGTTCTTGTTGGTCCAGTCCATTTCGGAAACGTGTACCAGGCCTTCCACGCCTTCTTCCAGCTCTGCAAAGCAGCCGTAGTCGGTCAGGTTGGTAACACGCGCGGTAACGCGGGTGCTTTCCGGGTAACGAGCCTTGATAGCAACCCATGGGTCTTCACCCAGTTGCTTCAGGCCCAGGGAAACACGATTGCGCTCGCGATCGTACTTCAGAACCTTTACATCGATCTCATCGCCGACGTTGACGATTTCCGATGGATGCTTGATACGCTTCCAGGCCATGTCGGTAATGTGCAGCAGGCCATCGACGCCACCCAGATCGACGAATGCGCCGTAATCGGTGAGGTTCTTGACGATACCTTTGACTTGCTGACCTTCCTGCAGGGACTCGAGCAGAGCTTCGCGCTCGGCACTGTTCTCGGCTTCCAGGACACTGCGACGGGAAACGACAACGTTGTTGCGCTTCTGGTCCAGCTTGATGACCTTGAACTCGAGCTCTTTGCCTTCCAGGTGAGTCGTGTCACGCACAGGGCGGACGTCAACCAGAGAACCAGGCAGGAACGCACGGATGCCGTTAACGTCGACAGTGAAGCCGCCTTTAACCTTACCGTTGATAACGCCCTTGACCACTTCTTCAGCTGCGAAAGCCGCTTCCAGAACGATCCAGCACTCGGCACGCTTGGCTTTTTCGCGGGACAGCTTGGTTTCGCCAAAGCCATCTTCGACCGCGTCCAGCGCAACGTGAACTTCATCACCGATCTTGATGGTCAGCTCGCCAGCGTCGTTGTGAAACTGTTCCAGCGGGATGAGGCCTTCAGATTTCAGACCGGCGTGAACCGTAACCCAACCTGCCTGGTAGTCGATATCCACGATGATCGCGGTGATGATCGAACCGGCCTGAAGGTTGAGGGTCTTTAGGCTTTCTTCAAAAAGTTCTGCAAAGCTTTCGCTCATTTTAATTCCTGTTGATCAAGGGCGAAGGATACGCCCATCTGCCACGCTCCAGACAACGTGGGTTTCGTTCAAGTAAAAGAAAGCGTGCAGGACTATGACTGGTCTCCCGCATGCTTCTTCGTCACCCGGCAATATCGCGAAGCGCGATTTCGCTCAGAATGCGTTCCAGCACCTGCTCGATGGACAACTCAGTGGAATCCAGCTGTATGGCGTCGTGCGCCGGCTTGAGCGGCGCTACCGCTCGCTGGGTGTCACGCTCGTCGCGTGCACATATCTCATCTAGCAGACTCGACAGACTAACATCATCGCCTTTGGCCTTCAACTGCAAGTAACGGCGGCGCGCACGTTCCTCGGCACTCGCAGTGAGGAATATCTTCAATGGCGCTTCCGGAAAAACCACCGTTCCCATGTCGCGTCCATCCGCAACCAGCCCCGGCTCTTCCTGGAAGGCGCGCTGGCGCAGCAGCAGGGCGTCGCGCACTGCAGGCAGGGACGCGACTTGCGAAGCGCCGCTGCCGATCTGCTCATTGCGGATCGCCTGCGTCACATCCTCACCCTCAAGAATGATGCGCTGGCCCTGCCCGCCTTTCGTCGCCTCGAACTGAACATCCAGATGGGCGGCAAGCAGTTTGAGCGCTTCTTCATTAGTCAGGTCGACGCCGTGATTACGTGCGGCGAAGGCCAGCAATCGGTAGAGCGCACCGGAATCAAGCAGGCACCAGCCCAGCCGTCTGGCCAGCAATCCTGCAACCGTGCCTTTTCCGGAACCGCTAGGTCCGTCGATGGTGATAACGGGGGGTTTGATCTTCACTTTTTGTCCTCTTGCGCTACACGCATACCGACTTGAGCGCACAGCGCCAGAAAATGGGGAAATACTGTGGCGGCATCCGCGCAATCGTGAATACGGATGGGCGCCGAAGCCCGTAATGATGCCACTCGAAATGCCATGACGACACGCGGGTCGCCGCGAGCATCGATCTCGCCGCCCCCCGGCATACCGCCTTGAATAATGATGCCATCCAGCACCTGTTCGACATCGATGCCAAGGGCCAGCAGACCGTCGGCCATCAGTTTGACGCACTCAGCCTCTTCAGCCTGCAACGCTTGTGCTCCGCGCAGAATGGTACGCCCTTCTGCGAACGCTGCGGCAACCAGCAGCACCGGAAACATATCCAGTGCAATCGGCACCAGCGCCTCTGGAATATCCGCGCCCTTCAAACGAGCCGAACGCACATGCACATCGGCCAATGATTCGCCCGCCCGTTCGCGGACGTTTTGCAGCACGATATCCGCCCCCATGAGGCGCAGAATATCGACGGCACCCGCACAGGCAGCGCTGATACCGACATCGTCGAGAAGCAGGTCGCAGCCTTCGCTGATCGACACTGCGACCATGAAAAACACTGCAGAAGCCTCATCGACCGGCCCTTTGATGGCATGGCTGACGCCATCTCCGGCGCGAACCCGGGCAACCGGACCGTCCACAGCAGTGGTTTCGACTCGGGCGCGACTGGCAAGAATCCGGCCGAAATGTTCGCGTGCAGCCCTGGCACGGGTAAACACTTCCAGCAATTGCGGACCATCGCCTGCATCTACAGCATCGCGCAAGGCGTCCAGATCGCTGCGGAACGTGTCCAGCGTGCGCAACACCGCCTCGCGATTAGCCATGAAGATGTCGTGCCACATGGTCGGGTCGCTGCCTGCAATCCGCGTGAAATCACGAAAGCCGCCAGCGGCGTACCTGAATATTTCGAGGTTCTCGTTACGCTTGGCCAGCGAATCGACCAGGCCGAAGGCCAGCAAATGCGGCAGATGACTGGTGGCAGCCAGCACTTCGTCGTGACGCTCGACCTGCATGTGCTCGACATCGGCACCCAGCGCAGCCCACAGCTGGTGGACAATCGCGACAGCCTGAGGGTCGGTTTCGGGCAGCGGTGTAAGGATCACCTTGTGACGCCGGAACAACGCGGCATTGGACGCTTCCACCCCGCTCTGCTCGGACCCGGCAATCGGATGCCCGGGCACGAAACGCGGCAGCACGTCGCCAAACGCCAGGCGCGCCGCCCGGACCACATTGCCTTTGGCACTGCCGACATCGGTCAGAATCGCATTGCCAAGCTCCATGGACGCCAGCAGCCCGAGGAGTTTTTCCATCGCCAGTATCGGGACTGCCAGCTGAATCACATCGGCACCGCTGCACGCGGCAGCAAGGTCCGCTTCACAACGATCCACAACGCCCAGCTCTACCGCCAACACACGCGATTGCGGATCAAGATCGACGCCGACCACCTCGCTACACAGACCGCTCTCGCGAACGCCTTTGGCAAAAGACCCGCCGATCAGGCCGAGCCCCACCACCACCAGACGGCCGATAACGGGCCGGGCCGATCGCCCTGAAATCACTTCAACCACGCGCACGCACCTGATAACCCGGCAGATCAGAAAAGGAATCGCTCATTAATGCTCCCTTCAAAGGACTGCTTTGGGGTAAGAACCCAGCACCTTCAAGGCAACGGCTTCATGGCTGATCTTCTCCAGTACGGCCTTGACCAGGGGATCCTGATGATGTCCGACGAAGTCGATGAAGAACACGTAGGTCCATTTACCGCTGCGCGACGGACGGGTCTCGATACGCGTCAGGTCCAGGCCACTTTCGTGGAAGGGCACCAGCAGCTCATGAAGCGCGCCCGGTTTGTTGCTCATCGAGACAATGATCGACGTTTTATCATCACCGGTGGGCGGGACTTCCTGATTGCCAATGATAAGGAAGCGCGTCGAGTTATCCGGACGGTCCTCGATTTTTTCTGCCAGACGGGTCAGACCATAGAGCCCCGCCGCCATGTCACCGGCGATGGCCGCCGAGTTCCATTCGCCCTTGACCCGCTTGGCGGCTTCGGCGTTGCTGGCCACAGCAACCCGCTCGACATTCGGGTAGTGCGCGTCCAGCCACTTGCGGCACTGGGCCAGCGACTGGGCGTGGGAGTAGATACGCGAAATACTTTGCGTCTTGGTGCTTTCGCCCACCAGCAAGTGGTGGTGAATACGCAGCTCGACTTCGCCGCAGATCACCATGTCGTGTTCGAGAAAGCTGTCCAGCGTGTGATTGACCGCGCCTTCGGTGGAATTTTCCACCGGGACCACGCCAAAATTCACTGCACCGGCAACCACTTCACGGAACACCTCGTCGATGGCCGCCATCGGCAAACTGATGACCGCATGCCCGAAATGCTTCATGGCCGCCGCTTGGGTAAACGTGCCTTCAGGACCGAGATAGGCAACCTTGAGCGGTTGTTCAAGGGCGAGGCAGGAAGACATGATCTCGCGGAACAGCCGCGCCATCTCTTCGTTGCTCAACGGACCACGGTTACGCTCCATGACCCGCTTGAGGACCGCCGCTTCACGCTCCGGGCGATAGAACACCGGCACCTCGCCTTCTGCCAGCGAGGACATTTTTACACGGGCCACTTCCTGAGCGCAGCGGGCGCGCTCACTGATCAGCTCCAGGACCTTTTCATCGAGGCTGTCGATACGGACGCGAAGCGCCTTGAGTTCTTGCTCGGACATCAGCCGTGCTCCTTCTCGAAGTCTTTCATGTAGGTCACCAACGCGTTGACCGCGTTGAGATCGACCGCATTATAGATGGACGCGCGCATGCCACCGACCGAGCGGTGACCTTTCAGGTTGAGCAGACCGTTCGCCTCGGCCCCCGCCAGAAACGGCTTGTCGAGGCGGGCGTCGGCCAGACGGAACGGGACGTTCATCCACGAGCGGTCGGGCTTGTTGATCGGGTTGCTGTACAGCCCGCTGGCGTCGATGAAGTCATACAGCGTGCGCTGCTTGATGTCATTCAGTTTGCCGATGGCCTCGACGCCGCCCTGCTCTTTGAGCCATTCGAAGACCAGCCCGGACAGATACCAGGCCAGCGTCGGCGGCGTGTTGTACATCGAGCCGTTGTCGGCCGCGACCTTGTAATTGAGCATGGTCGGGCATAGCGAACGCGCGCGACCCAGCAGGTCCTCGCGAATGATCACCACCACGACGCCGCTCGGGCCGATATTCTTCTGCGCACCGGCGTAGATCATGCCGAAACGCGAGATGTCCACCGGACGCGAAAGAATGTCCGAAGACATGTCGGCCACCAACGGCACGTCACCGGTTTGCGGAATCCAGTTGAATTCCAGGCCACCAATGGTTTCGTTTGGTGCGTAGTGAACGTAGGCAGCGTCGCTGGACAGCTTCCACTCGTTCTGGCCGGGAATGGCGAAGTAATCGTAGGCCTTGGCGCTGGCTGCGACGTTGACCGTGCCATAGCGCGAGGCTTCCTCGATTGCCTTCTGCGACCAGATGCCGGTATCGATGTAATCGGCCTTGCCGTCTTCGGGCAGCAGGTTCAGCGCGATTTGTGCGAACTGCTGACTGGCGCCGCCTTGCAGGAACAGCACTTTGTAATTGGAGGGAATGGACAGCAGATCGCGAAAATCCTGCTCGGCCTTGGTGGCGATGGAGACGAACTCGTCGCTGCGATGGCTCATCTCCATGACGGACAGGCCTTTGCCATGCCAGTCGAGGAGCTCCGCCTGGGCACGCAGCAGAACAGCTTCAGGAAGCGCAGCAGGACCTGCGCAGAAGTTAAAGGCTCGCTTGCTCATATCCACTCTCGTCAAATACGTTGGGGCTGTACGTGCTTGTTTCTGGATGCTGCATCACGAGCTGAAAGCTCGTTACGGGAATTCTGATCCGGCTCAGGCTGGCCGAATGCCGCAAGGGCTGGACTTGCCTGCGATGCGGTTGCAATCACAGACGAGCCAGCCCTTACCTGATTTACGTTACAACTCAGTTCTGAGGTTCGTCTTCGTCCGGCGCCGCGTCCGCCTGCAGATCTTCACCTGCGTCATCCGCCTGCGCGTCGGCAACGTCGGCAATCACACCGTCGACAGCTTCTTCACCCTCAAGCTCTTCGCCTTCGACTTCCGATGGCTCCTGAACGCGCTCCAGACCGACCAGTTTCTCATCGCTGGCCAGCTTGATCAGGGTCACACCCTGGGTGTTACGGCCCAGGCTGGAGACTTCGCCGACGCGAGTACGAACCAGCGTGCCCTGGTCGGAAATCAGCATGATTTCCTCGCCATCGAGCACCTGAACTGCACCGACCAGACGGCCGTTACGCTCGTTGCTGACCATGGCTATAACACCCTGACCGCCACGCTTGTACTCGGGGAACTCGGAAATCGCCGTGCGCTTGCCATAACCGCGCTCGGACGCGGTCAGAATCTGGCTGCCTTCTTCCGGGATCAGCATCGAAATCAGCTTCTGGCCTTCCGGCAGACGCATGCCGCGCACACCGCGAGCGGTACGGCCCATGGCGCGAACGTCGGATTCCTTGAAGCGGGTGACCTTGCCGCCGTCGGAGAACAGCATGATTTCCTGCTCGCCATCGGTGATGGCTGCGGAAATCAGGATGTCGCCTTCGTCCAGCTCCAGCGCGATCAGGCCGACGCTACGCTGACGGCTGAAAGCCACCAGCGGGGTCTTCTTGACGGTACCGTTGGCCGTGGACATGAAGATGAACGGAGCCTTCTTCTTGTCAGCGGCCTTGATGCGCGCCTTGCGCTCTTCTTCGGTCTCGCTGCTGTTTTCTGCGTCGTCCAGCTCGCCTTCGAGGGCTTCGCCTTCTTCGTCGGCACGCTTGCGCATGGCTTCGAGGTCGACCGGCAGCATGGTGGTGATGTATTCACCTTCGCTCAACGGCAGCAGGTTGACCAGCGGGCGACCACGGGCCGCGCGGGACGCTTCCGGAATCTCGTAGGTCTTGAGCCAGTACACCTTGCCATTGCTGGAGAACATCAGCAGCGTGGTATGGCTGTTGGCAACCAGCAGGTGAGCGATGTAATCCTCATCTTTGATGCCGGTGGCCGACTTGCCCTTGCCGCCACGGCGCTGCGCCTGGTAGACCGCCAGTGGCTGGGTCTTGGCGTAACCGCCATGGGAAATGGTGACGACACGCTCTTCTTCGGTGATCAGATCACCCAGGGTCAGGTCCAGACGCGCATCGAGAATCTCGGTACGGCGGGCATCGCCGTATTCGGAGCGGATCAGTTCGAGTTCTTCGCGGATCACTTCCATCAGGCGCGTGGCGCTGTTCAGGATGCGGATCAGTTCGCCGATCTGGGTCAGGATTTCCTGATATTCGCCCAGCAGCTTTTCGTGCTCCAGACCGGTCAGGCGATGCAGACGCAGTTCCAGAATGGCCTGGGCCTGTTCAGGCGACAGGAAATACTTGCCATCACGCAGACCGTATTGCGGATCGAGGTTCTCCGGGCGGCAGGAATCGGCACCGGCACGCTCGACCATCTCGACCACCGCGCTCGATTCCCAAGGCGTCTTGATCAGCCCTTCCTTGGCTTCGGCAGGTGTCGGCGAAGCTTTGATCAGCGCGATGACCGGGTCGATGTTGGACAGCGCCACCGCCTGACCTTCAAGGATGTGACCACGCTCACGCGCCTTGCGCAGTTCGAACACAGTACGACGGGTGACCACCTCACGACGGTGTCGGACGAACGCTTCCAGCAGATCCTTGAGGTTCAGGATGCGTGGACGGCCGTCGATCAGGGCAACGATGTTGATGCCGAAAACGCTTTGCAGCTGGGTCTGGGCGTAAAGGTTGTTCAGAACAACCTCAGGCACTTCGCCACGACGCAGCTCGATGACCACGCGCATGCCGTCCTTGTCGGACTCATCGCGCAGCTCGGTGATGCCTTCGAGTTTCTTTTCCTTGACCAGCTCGGCGATCTTCTCGATCAGACGCGCCTTGTTCAACTGGTAAGGCAGCTCGGTAATGACGATCTGCTGGCGACCGCCCACCTTGTCGATATCTTCCACGATGGAACGGGCACGCATGTAAATGCGTCCACGCCCGGTGCGGTAGGCTTCGATGATACCGGCGCGACCGTTGATGATCGCCGCTGTCGGGAAGTCCGGGCCGGGGATGTACTGCATCAGTTCGTCGATCGTCAACTCGGGGTTGTCGATCAGCGCCAGACAACCGTCGATGACTTCACCGAGGTTGTGCGGCGGAATGTTGGTCGCCATGCCCACGGCGATACCACTTGAACCGTTGACCAGCAGGTTGGGAATACGGGTCGGCATGACCGCAGGGATCATTTCCGTGCCGTCGTAGTTCGGCACCCAGTCCACGGTTTCTTTATGCAGGTCGGCCAGCAGTTCGTGGGCCAGCTTGGTCATGCGCACTTCGGTGTATCGCATCGCCGCAGCGTTGTCGCCGTCGACCGAACCGAAGTTGCCCTGGCCGTCTACCAGCAGGTAGCGCAGCGAGAATGGCTGAGCCATACGAACGATGGTGTCGTACACAGCCGTGTCGCCGTGCGGGTGATACTTACCGATCACGTCACCAACCACACGGGCGGATTTCTTGTACGGCTTGTTCCAGTCGTTACCCAGCTCGCTCATAGCGAACAACACGCGCCGGTGCACGGGCTTCAAGCCGTCGCGCGCATCGGGCAGTGCTCGACCGACGATTACGCTCATTGCGTAGTCGAGGTAGGACTGCTTCAGCTCGTCTTCGATATTGACCGGGAGGATTTCTTTGGCCAGTTCGCCCATGAGAAGCCTGATTCCTTTTTCTGGTGAAACCTCATAAATCCATGCGGGATTCACGAAGCTCGCCACTGCCAGCATTTGCAGGCAGCGACTTACGACAAATCAACGAGTTATGCCATGCAGCTACGCAGGGTGGGCGACCACTATCAGTGTCCCCGGAAAGCGCCGGATGTTACCACAATCGCGGAGGTGCTCACATCCTTTGCAGGCGCTGAAAACGAGCCACCTGCGCACAAGACGCCTGAGAGACGCTTACAGGCCCGCGCAGGCGCTCTGCTCAAGTAGCAAGCGGTGCGCCAGACCGTTCAATGCAGATGTTTACGGCTCATCAATTGCGCCATTCGAGCGGTGTCGGGGCGCTCGACGATGCCCTTCTCGGTCACGATTGCGTCGATCAGGTCCGCCGGCGTCACATCGAACACCGGATTGAACGCCTCGACGTTCGCGCCGACCCGCTGCCCGCCGACTTCAAGCAGCTCGCGACCGTCGCGCTCCTCGATGAAAATATCATCGCCACTGGCCATGTCCATGTCGATGGTCGAACTCGGCGCCACGACCATGAAGCGCACACCATGATGCATCGCTGCCACCGCCAGCTGATAAGTGCCGATCTTGTTCGCCACGTCGCCATTGGCGGTGATGCGATCGGCGCCGACGATCACCCAAGTGATGCCTTTGGTGCGCATCAGGTGCGCGGCGGCGGAATCGGCATTGAGGGTCACCGGGATGCCTTCATTGGCCAGCTCCCAGGCGGTCAGCCGCGAACCCTGCAGCCACGGGCGGGTTTCATCGGCGTAGACACGTTCGATCATGCCTTCCAGATGCGCTGCGCGAATCACCCCCAACGCAGTGCCGAAACCGCCGGTGGCGAGCGCACCGGTGTTGCAATGGGTCAGGACGGTCTGCAGATTGCCCTGATGCCTGCGGATCAGGTCGGCACCCAGCTGCGCCATGGTCAGGTTGGCTTCACGGTCACTCAGATGGATTGCCACGGCTTCGGCTTCCAGCGCGACCAGCGGGTCATCACCTTCCTTGACCCGCAGCAGACGGTCACGCATGCGGTTCAACGCCCAGACCAGATTGACCGCGGTCGGACGCGAATCGGTCAGCATCAGAAAATCTTCTTCCAGTGCTGCGTACCAGTCTCCGCCTTCGGCAATCCGCGCACGCGCACTGAGCACCGCGCCATAGGCAGCGCTGATGCCAATGGCTGGCGCGCCCCGCACCACCATTGTGCGAATGGCCTCGGCAACACCCTGCGCAGTGGTGTAGGGGTGCCAGATTTCCTCGAACGGCAGTACCCGCTGATCCAGCAGGTAGAGAGTGCTGTCTCGCCAATCGATGGCCTTTACTTTCTCCGCAGCCAACAGTCGATCGCGCATCGCCAACTCCATCTTGAACATCCGAAACTCAGCATCAAAAGCGGCTGATTATAGCGAGCCGTCCGCGAAGACGCTCGGGTATACTTCGTCATCAACGTAATAAGCTCTGGAAACCTTCTCATGCCGAACGCCACGCCACCGCTTGACCTTTTGCTCCTGCCCGCCTGGCTGGTGCCGGTCGAGCCCGCAGGCGTGGTATTCAAGGACCACGGCATCGGCATTCGCGACGGTTGCATCGTCTATATCGGTCCACGGGCCGAGGCGTTGCGGCAGAATGCGGTAGAGGTCCGGGAGCTGCCCGGCATGCTGCTCAGCCCCGGCCTGATCAACGCCCACGGTCACGCGGCGATGACCCTGTTTCGCGGCCTGGCCGATGATCTGCCGCTGATGACCTGGCTGCAAGACCATATCTGGCCTGCCGAAAGCAAATGGGTGGATGAAGATTTCGTGAGTGACGGCACCGATCTGGCCATTGCCGAACAGCTAAAGGGCGGTATCACCTGTTTCTCGGACATGTATTTCTACCCCAAGGTCGCGGCCGAACGTGTCCATGCCAGCGGTATGCGCGCACAGATCACCGTGCCCGTGCTGGACTTCCCGATTCCGGGCGCTCGCACCACGGACGAAGCCCTGCACAACGGCATAGAGCTGTTCAACGACCTCGCCCATCACCCGCGCATCAAAATCGCCTTTGGCCCGCATGCGCCTTATACCGTCGGTGACGACAACCTGGAAAAAGTCCGGGTCATCGCCGATGAGCTGGACGCCATGATCCAGATGCATGTGCACGAGACCGCGTTCGAAGTCGAACAGGCTGTCGAGCAACGCCAAGAGCGCCCCCTCGCCCGCCTGCACCGCCTGGGCATGCTCGGCCCGCGCTTTCAGGCCGTGCACATGACGCAAATCAGCGATGACGACCTGGAACTGCTGGTGGAAAGCAACTCCAGCGTGATCCATTGCCCCGAGTCCAACCTGAAACTGGCCAGTGGCTTCTGCCCGGTCGAGCGACTATGGCAGGCCGGTGTGAACGTTGCAGTGGGCACCGACGGCGCGGCCAGCAACAACGATCTGGATCTGCTCGGCGAAACCCGCACCGCTGCCCTGCTCGCCAAGGCTGTCGCCGGTTCAGCCACGGCGCTGGATGCCCACCGGGCCTTGCGCATGGCCACCCTGAACGGCGCGCGGGCGCTTGGCATGCAGGACGAAACCGGCTCGCTGGAGCTCGGCAAGGCAGCCGACATGGTCGCTTTCGACTTGTCCAGGCTGGCCCAGCAACCGATCTATGACCCGGTATCCCAGCTTATATATGCCACCGGCCGCGATTGCGTGAGCCACGTCTGGGTCGCGGGCAAACAGCTGCTTGACCACGGCCGCCTGACCCGGATGGACGAGCAGGCTCTGTGCGAAACCGCCATTGCCTGGGGCAGGCGCATTGCAGGCAAGGCTGAATAACACAGCCGGATCGAACACATGACGGTCAGGCTTATCTATATTCTGACTGATGAAACGAATTTCGAGTTCAAGAGGGACACCCATGAGCAACGTCGACCGCGCAGAAATCGCCAAATTCGAGGCCCTGGCCCATCGCTGGTGGGACCGCGAAAGCGAATTCAAGCCGCTGCATGACATCAACCCGCTGCGCGTCAACTGGATCGACGAACGCGTCAATCTGGCAGGCAAAAAGGTGCTGGACGTCGGTTGCGGCGGCGGCATCCTCAGTGAAGCGATGGCGCTGCGTGGCGCAACCGTGACCGGGATCGACATGGGCGAGGCACCGCTGGCTGTGGCGCAACTGCATCAGCTGGAGTCCGGCGTGAGCGTCGAATACCGACAGATCACCGCCGAGGACATGGCTGAAGAAATGCCTGAGCAGTTCGACGTGGTGACGTGCCTGGAAATGCTCGAGCACGTGCCTGACCCGTCTTCGGTGATTCGCGCCTGCTACCGCATGGTCAAGCCGGGGGGCCAGGTATTTTTCTCGACCATCAACCGCAACCCCAAGGCTTATCTGTTTGCCGTGATCGGCGCGGAATACATTCTGGGCCTGCTGCCGCGCGGCACCCATGACTTCAAGAAATTCATTCGCCCCTCGGAACTGGGTGCCTGGAGCCGCGATGCGGGCCTTGAAGTCAAGGACATCATCGGCCTGACCTACAACCCGCTGACCAAGCATTACAAGCTGGCCTCCGACGTAAGCGTCAACTACATGATCCAGACCCTGCGGGAGGCATAAGCCATGCGCTTGAGAGCGGTCTTATTCGACATGGACGGCACCCTGCTCGACACCGCGCCGGACTTCATTGCCATTGCTCAGGCGATGCTGGCCGATCGCGGCCTTCCGGCAGTGGCGGACAAACTGATTCGCGACGAAATCTCGGGGGGCGCCAAAGCCATGGTCGCCGCCGCTTTTGCCCTGGCGCCCGAAGCACCGGAGTTTGAGGCCTTGCGCCTGGAGTTTCTGGAGCGCTACCAGCGTGACTGCGCCACCCACAGCAGGCTGTTCGACGGCATGCCCGAGCTGTTGGCCGATATCGAAAAAGCCGGGCTGATCTGGGGCGTCGTGACCAACAAGCCGGTGCGCTTCGCCCAGCCGATCATGGAGCAACTCAAACTCTCCGAGCGTTCGGCGGTGTTGATCTGCCCGGATCACGTCACGCATAGCAAACCGCACCCTGAGCCGATGATTCTGGCCTGCAAGCTGCTCGACCTCGACCCGGCCAGTGTGCTGTTCGTCGGCGACGACCTGCGTGATATCGAATCCGGGCGCGATGCAGGCACCAAAACCGCTGCCGTGCGTTACGGCTACATCCATCCCGATGACAACCCGGATCACTGGGGTGCCGACGTGGTGGTCGATCATCCGCTGGAACTGCGCAAGGTGCTGGATAACGCGCTGTGCAGCTGCTGAGCAGCCCCCCTAAGTTGAGGCCTGAAATGTTTGATTATTCCGCCCGCCCCGGCCTGCTCGCAGACCGGATCATTCTGGTGACCGGCGCCGGTCGTGGCATCGGTGCTGCAGCGGCCAGAAACTACGCTGCTCTGGGTGCAACCGTCTTGCTGCTGGGCAAGACCGAAGCCAATCTCGCCCGGGTCCGGGATCAGATCCTGGCCGCCGGCCAGCCGCAACCAAAGATCATTCCGTTCGACCTGGAAAGCGCCGGGCCGGCTCGGTATGACGAGCTGGCAACCCTGATCGACAGTGAATTCGGTCGGCTTGACGGCCTGCTGCACAACGCATCGATCATTGGCCCGCGCACGCCGCTGGAGCAATTGTCCGGTGAAGACTTCATGCAGGTCATGCACATCAACGTCAATGCCACCTTTATGCTGACCCACGCGCTGCTGCCGTTGCTCAAACGCTCGGCCGACGCCTCGATAGCCTTCACCTCCAGCAGTGTAGGCCGCAAGGGTCGTGCGCAATGGGGCGCCTACGGCGTATCGAAATTTGCCACTGAAGGGCTGATGCAAACCCTGGCAGACGAACTGCAGGACGTCACCACGGTTCGCGCCAACAGCATCAACCCCGGCGCGACCCGCACTGACATGCGCGCATTAGCCTATCCAGACGAAAACCCGCTGAACAATCCGACTCCTGAGGAGATCATGCCGGTCTACCTTTACCTGATGGGGCCGGACAGCAAAGGCATCAACGGGCAGGCGTTGAACGCTCAATAGGCTGCAGTGCATTCGCAAGACAGTCGTCCCGGATTGCAGACCCGATCGGATCGGGTCAGAAAACTGGCGCTGTCAGACAGGCAGAGTTTGCCAAGCCATTGATTTTTAATATGCTCGCCTCACTGAACCGAATGGTCGGCATGTCGCTCTAACCCAGCCAAGCCAGCGATATGTGCTGAGGAGCGATGAAATGAATTCTCCTACCCAGACCCATGCGATCGATTTCGATACGGCTGAGTTGCAGCGACTCGGTTTTCGAGATCGGCCCAACGCCACACTTGCACCCCCGTCACTGCCCGAGCTGGTCCACCAGCTCGGGCGCCAATTGCAGACCAGTCTGGAAGCAGAGCGGATACTCACGCTGTTTTTTCAGGGCGTGCAACGGCTGATGCCCCTGAGCGGCCTGGTCTATCGTCATGTTGAAAGTGACCTGCACCTGTGTCTGGGAGAAACCGCGTCCGACAGCGCAAGGTTCCGCCTGCGCCATGAAGGCGAATGCATCGGCGAGGTGGAGTTTCAAAGCGCGCAGCCTTTCGACAGCCGCCAGTTGAGTGACCTGGAATCGCTGCTGGCATGCCTGCTGTACCCGTTGCTCAATGCGCTGTTGTACCGGATTGCTACTCAGAGTGCGCTTCGCGACCCGCTGACCAATACCGGCAATCGCATTGCCATGGATCAGAATCTGGCCCGGGAAATCGAGATTTCGCGGCGCCACAAGCAGCCGTTGTCGCTGCTGATGCTCGATATCGATCACTTCAAGCGAGTGAACGACGACTACGGGCATTACACAGGTGATGAAGTATTGAAAACGGTCGCGCACAGCCTGAAAGCACAGCTGCGCAACATCGACCGCGTGTTCCGCTATGGCGGAGAAGAATTCGTGGTCATTCTGTCGAACACCAGCGCCGATGCGGCGCAGATGGTCGGCGAACGCCTGCGCCGGGCGGTGCGCAGTCTGGAATTTCGCGAACTCGACCCGGCCCTGACCATGACCGTCAGCCTTGGCTGCTCGACGCTGTTGCCGACGGAAACCGCCGACAGCCTGTTGCGCCGCGCCGACAACGCTCTGTATGTCGCCAAGCGCCAGGGCCGCAACCGACTTGCCATGGCCAGTTAGCCAGCCCTCTCTGCACTGCCTGTCCTCAGACTTCCATTTCGGCCACACGACCGCGAGGGGACTTCACCTTCTCCAGTTGCATGCAGCGTTCCAGAAACAGATACATATAGTCGTAGCTCTTGGTGATCGCCTGACGCAACTCGGCCTGCAATTGCGTGCTCGGCTTGCTGCCCACCAGCGTGCAGATGATTTCCAGCGCCTCCCAAGGGTGCGCATCATCGTACTGGGCATGCATCTTGAGCCATTTCATGGCTTTCTTACGGGCCTCTTCAGGAAAGGCCTCGGCATAGACGCCAGTCGAACATACCACCGCCGACCACTCGCCTGTCGCCCCTTCAATTGCGTAGTTGGTTGCCGCCATGGCAACTGCCAGCGAATCCGAAGAGCTGGTCTGCCAGCACCAGTGGCTCAGCGCGTGCAGCTCGGGTGCAACCTTCTGATCATGCAGGTCTTCAAGGGTTACACCATGGGCAGCGCACCAGTTCACCCAGTAGTCGGCATGATTGAGTTCGACGCGGATATTACGCATCAGCCAGCGGCGCGCCATGTCTTCACCGGGATGACGACCGAAACGGGTCTTGGTCAGGTTTTTGGCCATGTACACCGCAAATTGCTCGACCACCGGCCAGCCGCCGATCAGGTACTGGCGCATGATGACGGGACTGAGCGTTGCATCACGCATTTGCTGATACAGCTCGTGTTCGACCACGCGCGCCTTGGCAGCGCTGCAATCCTTGATCAGCTGCTGTGCCCAGACGGGATAACTACTGGCTTCCATGAGCGGACCGGTTCTTTCGAAAGTGTCGATCACTGTGTAGCTCCTTATAAAAGTTTGCGACTGGTTTAACGTAGCGTTCCTGGCGCGCCGAACATCAAGGGATCAGGGCGTACGGGCTCAATGTACAGACTTTCACACGTAAACAGCTCGGGGCGTCCGATCAGATAGCCTTGTGCAAAATCCACGCCCATTTCCTGCAATGCGGATTCGATCTGCGGCGTTTCAACGAACTCGGCAATCGTGAGCTTGCCCATGACATGGCCGATGTTATTAATGACCTCAACCATCGCCCGGTTGATCGGATTGTCGAGCATATCCTTTACAAAACTGCCATCGATTTTCAAAAAGTCCACTGGAAGATGCTTCAGGTACGCAAAAGAAGACATCCCGGAGCAGAAATCGTCCAGAGAAAACAGACAGCCCAGCGCTTTCAACTCGTTGATGAATCGAATCGCACTTCCCAGATCGGCAATAGCACTGGTCTCAGTGATTTCAAAGCAGATCATGTCGGGCGCGATATTGTAGGTAGCGAATTGCAGTTTCAGGTATTCGAGAAAAGTATCGTCACCGATGCTGGTACCGGACAGATTGATTGCACACAGGGCTTGCGGTGCCTTGTGACGGTCATCGCTTGTGCATTCGGCGATGATTTTGAATACATTGCGCACCACCCAGCGATCCAGCGTACTCATCAGGCCATAACGCTCGGCCGCCGGAATGAAACTGTCCGGAGCCACCATCCTTCCCGACTCGTCCCGCAGCCGCAGAAGAATTTCAATATGCCGGACTCCGTCGCCGGATTCCTTGATCGACGCGATTTCCTGTGCGTACAGACAAAAGCGATTTTCCTCGATGGCCATGCGCAAACGCTGTATCCAGGCCATTTCGCCAAAGCGTATCGACAGCGTCAGGTCATCGATACTGTAGACCTGAACCCGGTTGCGACCCTTCTCCTTGGCCATGTAGCAGGCCATATCAGCCGCTGACAGCGAGGATTCCAGCGTGGCGGAGTCTTCATCCAAATGGACAAGACCGATACTGACAGTAGTCATGAATGGTCGACCTTTCCACATGAAATGCAGACTCTGCACAATCTGACGCAAGACCTCGGCGATGTCGTGAGCCGTATTCGGCGGGCAATCGACCAACAACACGCCAAACTCGTCGCCCCCCAGACGGGCCAGCGTGTCGCCTTCACGCAATCCCTGCGGGAGCGCTTTGCACAGCTTGCCCAACAGTTCGTCACCGGCAGCGTGACCGCCGGTATCGTTGACCAGCTTGAATTGGTCGAGATCGAGAAACATCAGGCAATGGCTGCCTGTCCCGACATCGTCGAGGACCAGTTGCAGACGACGCTCGAACTCGCTGCGGTTCACCAGCCCGGTCAACGGGTCATGGGCTGCCTGCCAGGAAAGTTCGGCAATGTACTGATGTTCCTGGGTCATATCGTGCAACACGAGCACCGCACCACTGACCATGTCGTCCGCGTAGATCGGCGTGCCGACCAGCGCGACCGACACCGTGCTGCCGTCGAGTCGCTGGATCAGTTTGCTGTTGGCGCTGCCGCCCTTGAGTTTACCGGCGAGTATCTGGTCGATCAGCGTCGCACTGTCGCGCTGATCGTTCTCATCCACCAGATTGAACAATGCGGCCAGCGGCAACCCGCATGCCTGCGCGCTTTGCCAGTGGGTCAGCCCTTCTGCCGCCGGGTTCATGTAGACGATGGTACCGGCCATGTCGGTGCTGATGACCCCGTCGCCAATCGACTCGAGGGTGATCTGCGCGCGCTCTTTTTCCAGCACCAGCGCGTCGGCGAACAGTCTTCGCTGAGCAATCAGTCGACGTACGCGCAGCAACGCCAGCAGAATCAGCAGCACGGCAGTGATCAGATTGACCGCCACCAGCAATTTCAGAATGACGCGTGACCCTTCACCCAGCGCATCGCTGAATGCGCGGGCGGCGGGCGTGACGCTTTCGTTGATGTCGTTGATCTGCACCCGCCACCTGGCGATCTCGGCGGGGCTGACATTGCCTTCCGTGACGCGGGCATGAATCTGCCGGGCCAGTTCATCGAGCTGCATGAGGTAGCCGTCACCCACGGCCCAGAAGTGAATGGCCTGCTTCATGAAGCTGAAATCACGAAAATTCAGGTACATCCAGATGACGCCATTCACGTCATCCGGATGATTGCCACCCTGAATGATCCCAGCCCGCGCATCGGCTAACGAGGGCTTGGGCCGATCCAGCGCTTCACGCAAGGCATGGCCACCCTGCGGCACGGCAAAGGCGCTCTGATACTTCAGGTAATCACGTTCGTCGTGCCAGTTGGCGTACAGACTCAGGTAATGAATGGCGTCTTTCTGGCCCTTGGACCAGAGACTTTCGCCCACTGCGTAGCTGCGCACAGCTGACATCGTGTAGAGGCTGACGCAGCCCAGCAACGCCTGGAACAGCGCGACTGCAATGAAAGGCCATACGATGCCCAGTAGACGGGGCCTGGTGAAGGTCCATGCTTGCTTCATGGGTTTCAAGTCAACGTGCCTGAATAAACGTCTAGCGCAGAGACTAGGCTAAATTCAGCCATGATGGCAGTTGAATCTCCCGGAAATGAGCGCGAGCGTTTGCCCATCAGATTTGCTGCAGATGCCCGTACAGTTTTGCATACAGACCTCCATCGGCAATCAACTGCTGATGGTCGCCGTCTTCGACGATACGCCCACCGTCGAAGACCAGTACGCGGTCAGCCTGTTTAACGGCAGACAGACGATGCGCAATGATCAGCGTCGTGCGGCTGCGCAGAAACCTCGCCAGCGCCTGATGCAGGTTGTATTCGGTCGCCGCATCCAGCGCAGACGTTGCCTCGTCGAGAATCACCACTCTCGGATCGGACAACACCATGCGCGCGATCGCCAAACGTTGGCGCTGGCCGCCCGACAGGCGCACGCCGGAACGCCCGAGTACGCTGTCCAGGCCCTTGGGCATCTCTCGAATAGCCGATTCCAGCTGTGCGACGTCGAGCGCCCGCCAGCAAGCCTCATCCGTGCAATCACGGCCCATGGTCAGGTTGGCGCGCACGGTATCGTTGAATAGCGCCGGATGCTGCAGCACCACGGCGACGTTCTCGCGAACGGTCTCCAGGCCGATATCCTGCTGACTGACCCCGCCAAAGCGAATGACCCCGGTGCGGGCGGTGTACAGCCCGAGCAGCAGTTGCACAAGTGTGCTTTTACCGCCGCCGCTGGCACCGACAATTGCGACCTTTTCGCCCGGCGCGATGTTCAGGTTCAGTTGATCCAGCACCAGGTCATCGCCGTAGCCGAAACTCAAGCCGCGCACTTCGATACCGACCGTCTCCTGCCCTGCGAACGGGTCAGTGCCGCCCGCATACTGCGGCTCGTCAGCCCGCGCCAGCAGCTCGTTGATACGTGTCAATGCACCGCCCGCCGCGTAGTAGGCGTATTGCAGATTCAGCAATTGCTCAACCGGCGTCATCATGAACCACAGGTAACTGAACACCGCCAGCATCTGGCCGATGGACAAGTCCGAGAACAGTACGGTAAGCATTGCCGCCGCGCGAAAGATATCGATACCGAACTGAAACAGCAGCCCGCTGGCCCGCCCGGACGCGTCGCTTTTCCATTGCGAGTTGATCGCGTAATCGCGCACTTCCTGCGCTCGCAACCCCAGGCGACCGAGGAAAAAGCCCTGCCGATTGCCCGCGCGCACTTCCTGAATCGCCTCCAGCGTTTCGCTCAACGCCTGGGTGAAGCGCGATGTGCTGTCGTTCTCCAGCTTCTTCAGGTGCTTGACCCGCTTGCCGAGCTTCACAGTGAGCAGAATCACCAGCGGGTTGAACAGCATGATCAGCAGCGCAAGCTTCCAGTGCATCCACATCAGAATGCCCGCAGTGCCGGCCAGAGTCAGCGTGGCGACCAGCAGGCGGCTGAGGGTTTCGCCGACAAACCTGTCCAGCGTGTCGAGGTCGGTGACCAGATGGGTGGTCACCGTGCCGCTGCCCAGGCTTTCATATTCGCGCAGAGAAATGCGCTTGAGGCGCTCGATCAAGCGCAGCCGGATACGATAAACGATGTCCTTGGCCAGACCGGCGAATAACCTCGCCTGCAACACGTTGAACACCAGCGCCCCGACACGCAGCAGCAGGGTCAGCACCAGCATCAGGCCGATGTAACCGACAGCCTTTTGCAGGCTGTCAGGCAGCAGGTGATCCATGACTTTCAGCGCCGCATCGCCGCGCCCCAGCAGCACCTCGTCAACCAGCAACGGCAGCAGCAACGGAATCGGCACGCTGCACAGCGTCGCCAGAACCGCCACACCGTTGGCCAGCCACAGCGACTTTTTGTGGCGCAACGCCAGGCGCCGGATCTCGGCCCAGCTCAGTGCATCGGTGCGACTGGACGAGGCCCCGTCAGACGAAGTTTCACTCACTGGCAGCACGCTCGAGCCAGCGCCCCAACAAGGGCGAAAGGTCGCCAAGCGGCTGATAACCGTTGGTCAGCAGTGCCAGTTGACCGTTGCGTTCGGCGAGCAGGGTCGGGAACCCGGCGATGCCCAGGTCCTGCGCCCAGGTGAAGTCAGCCGCGGTCGCCGCCTGCTGCTCACGACTTTCAAACGCATCGGCAAAGGCCTGCCGCGACAGGCCTGTCTGTTCGGCCAGCTCGGCCAGCAGCGAAGGCAGCGTCACGTCCCGCCCCTGGGTGTAGAACGCCTGCTGAATCAGCCCGACCAGCGCCCAGGCCCGGTCCGGGTCGAGATAGCGTGCAGCAGTGACCGCCAGACAGGCCGGCGTGGTGTCGTAGATGAAACCTTCAGGCAAGGCGCCTTCATGCTGAAAAGGCTGGCCGGTCGCCTCTTCAACGGCACGCCAGTGCTCAAGAATGTAACGCCGCTTGGCGGGCTCCAGCGCTACCGTGCCGGAGCGCAAGCCGCCCATCACCAGATGCAGAGGCACGCCCGCCGCCCGAGCCTTCTGCACCAGCGCATCGGCCACCGGCGCGAAGCCCCAGCACCAGGAACACATGGGGTCCATGACATAGATCAGGCGGGCGGACATGGCTCAGGCCTCGGATGGCAGACGATAGTTGCGCCCGATAGGGTGGGGCTGATTGCGAGCCTTGGCCAGTTCGATCTGCTTTTGCCGGTCGATGGCGCTGCGGCGGGTCTTCTCGCTCAGCGAGTCCCAGCAATACGGGCAACTGATACCCGGCGAATAGTGCTCACTGGCGCGGTCTTCGGCGCTGATCGGCGTGCGGCAGGCGTGACACTGATCGTAATCACCTTCGGTCAGATCGTGACGCACTGTCACCCGGTTGTCGAACACGAAACACTCGCCCCGCCACTGGCTTTCCTGCTCAGGCACTTCTTCCAGGTACTTGAGAATCCCGCCCTTGAGGTGGTAGACCTCTTCGAAGCCCTCGCCAAGCATGTAGCTCGAGGCTTTCTCGCAACGAATGCCACCGGTGCAGAACATGGCGACTTTCTTGTGCACCGCCGGGTCGAAATGCGCCTTGATGTAGTCCGGAAACTCACGGAACGACGTGGTCTTGGGATCGATTGCGCCTTCGAAGGTGCCGATGGACACTTCGTAATCGTTACGCGTGTCGATCAACAGCACTTCAGGGTCGGTGATCAGGTCGTTCCAGTCTTTCGGCTCGACGTAGGTCCCCACGTTCTTGTTCGGATCAACGCCCTCGACACCCAGGGTCACGATTTCCTTCTTGAGCTTGACCTTGGTGCGGTAGAACGGCTGCTCGTCGCAGTAGGATTCCTTGTGATCGATGTCGATCAGGCGCGGATCGTTCTTCAGCCAGGCCATCAGGCCATCGATGCCTTCGCGGCTGCCGGACACCGTACCGTTGATACCTTCTTCGGCAATCAACAACGTGCCCTTGATACCGTTATCGACCATCGCCTGCAACAGCGGCTCGCGCAGGGCTACGTAATCGCTGAGGGTGACGAACTTGTATAGCGCAGCTACGACGATCGGCTGAGTCATCGGCTCTTGAGTCATGCATCTCTCCAGTGGCGACCCTCGCAAAGGGCCTACCGGGCAAAAATTCCGGACAAAAAAAACGCACCGGCCAGGCGGCGCGGTGCGGATTCTAGCAAAAACCAAACGGGTACAGGCGGGTCAGCGCAGCAAATAATGCCCCTGCAAAAGGGGCAAGATCACCACGCGTGCCCGTCAGTGGCCACCGGCACAGGTGGGTGACGCCGGCGCTGCACTGGTCTTCGCCCACTCTTCCGGGGTGTAGGTGTGCAGTGCCAAAGCATGAAATTCGCCCATCAGACCGCCCAGCGTGGCATAAACCTTCTGGTGCCGTTTGACCGAATTGAGGCCCTGAAACTGGTCACTGACCAGAATCGCTTTGTAGTGCGTCTGCTCGCCCCGGCTGTGCATGTGGCTCTCGTCGAGCACTTGCAGATGGTGCGGTTGCAGCAGCGCGAGTGCCGACTCGATTCGTTTTTGCATGGTCATGGTATGACTCGCCGATCAGGGCTTCTTGGCCGGGGCAGCAGCAGGTGCGGCGGCCTTGGCAGGTTCCAGCTCGGCCGTCATGTCAGCCAGCAGCTTGTTGACGACAGGCACGGCGCTTTCCAGTTTGCTCTGGGTCAGCTGAGCAGATTGCTGAGCGAGCTCAGGCATCTTGGTCATCACTTTCTTGCCCAGTGGCGACTGGTAGAACGCAACCAGGTCCTTCAGCTCGCTTTCGGTGAAATTGGCGGTGTAGAGCTTGACCATTTCAGGCTTGAGCTTGTTCCAGCCAATGGCCTGGTCCAGAGCAGTGTTGGCCTTGGCCTGATAGGTTTCAAGCAGAGCCTTTTTCGATGCAGGCGCCTTGGTTTCAGCGAAACGCTGAGCGAACATCTGCTGAACCTGCGCATAGACCGGAGCGCCCAGGCGATCGGCGTTGGCGAGCTTCAGGAACGTTTCGGCGCTCGCGTTGTGACTGGCGGTGTCGGCGAAGACCTGACCGCTGGCACAGACCAGGGCTACCGCGGTACAGATGGCACGAAGACGGGTCATCGAGTTTCCTTATCTTGCAAACGAGGCTTTACCCCAGGGCCGACCATTCTGCGCTTATGTGGGCTTTTGGCTCAACCCCCGGTTCACCGAGCGGTTAAAAAGCACTGTTCGGGAACCCTGTCTGCTTATGATGACCTAACCCTGCAACGTACTTAAAGGAGTAAGACCTGTGAGCCGCACCGAAACCGACAGCATCGGCCCGATCGAAGTCCCCGAAGACGCCTATTGGGGGGCTCAGACCCAACGCTCACTGATCAACTTTGCGATTGGCGATCAGCGCATGCCGCTGCCCGTGCTGCACGCGCTGACCCTGATCAAGAAGGCTGCCGCGCGGGTCAACAACCGTAACGGCGATCTGCCTGCCGACATCGCCCGCCTGATCGAACAGGCTGCCGACGAGGTGCTCGACGGCCAGCACGACGCGCAGTTCCCGCTGGTCGTCTGGCAGACCGGCAGCGGCACGCAGAGCAACATGAACGTCAACGAAGTGATCGCCGGTCGCGCCAACGAACTTGCGGGTCAAGGCCGTGGCGGCAAGTCGCCGGTTCACCCCAACGACCACGTCAACCGCTCGCAAAGCTCCAACGACTGCTTCCCGACCGCCATGCACATCGCCACCGCTCAGGCGGTCAGGAACAGCCTGCTGCCAGCGATTGCCGAGCTGTCCAGCGGGCTGGCCGAACAGGCCGCCCGGCACATGAAACTGGTCAAGACCGGGCGCACGCACATGATGGACGCGACGCCGATCACCTTTGGCCAGGAGCTGTCAGGCTTCGTTGCCCAACTCGATTACGCAGAAAAAGCCATTCGTGCCGCCCTGCCCGCCGTCTACGAGCTGGCGCAAGGCGGCACCGCTGTCGGCACCGGGCTTAACTCGCCGAAAGGTTTTGCCGAGGCCATCGCGGCAGAACTGGCTGCGTTATCAGGGCTGCCCTTCGTCACGGCGCCCAATAAATTCGCCGCGCTGGCCGGGCACGAACCGCTTGCGGCACTCTCCGGCGCCCTGAAAACCCTGGCCGGGACGCTGATGAAGATCGCCAACGACCTGCGCCTGCTGGGCTCCGGTCCGCGTACCGGGCTGGCAGAAGTCCGCTTGCCAGCCAACGAGCCAGGCAGTTCGATCATGCCTGGCAAGGTCAACCCGACCCAATGCGAAGCGCTGTCGATGCTCGCCTGTCAGGTTATGGGCAACGACGTGACCATCGGCTTTGCGGCCAGTCAGGGCCATCTGCAGTTGAACGTATACAAGCCGGTGATCATTCACAACATTCTGCAATCGATCCGCCTGCTGGCCGACGGCTGCAGCAATTTCAACGAACACTGCATCGCCGGCATGGAGCCGGATGCGGAAAAAATGGCCGAGCACCTGGAACGTGGCCTGATGCTGGTGACTGCACTCAATCCGCACATCGGCTATGACAAGTCCGCACAAATTGCCAAAAAGGCGTATACCGAAGGCCTGACACTGCGCGAAGCATCGCTGGCGCTGGGCTACCTGACCGATGAGGAGTTCGACGCCTGGGTCCGGCCGGAAAAAATGCTCGAGGCAGGCAGCAATGGCTGATGCCAAAAGCGGCGCAACGCCACTGGAAGGCAATGGCAAACGAATCCTGATGGTGTACGGCACGCCGAAAGCCATCAGTTTTTGTCACGCCTTGGGTGACGCCTATGCGCAGGCGGCGCGGGGCGAAGGCCATGTGGTGCGGATCATCAAACTGGGCGAACTGGATTTCGACCCGATTCTGCACCACGGCTACGGCCAGACGCAGACCCTGGAAGCCGACCTGCTCGACGCCCAGCGCCAGATTCACTGGGCGGAACATCTGGTGTTCATCTATCCCGTCTGGTGGGGTGGCCTGCCTGCCCTGCTGACAGGCTTCTTCGACCGGGTGCTGATGCCCGGTTTTGCGTTCAAGACCCACGGCCGCAAGCATGCTTCCAATGAGCTGCTCAAGGGCCGCACCGCGGAATTGCTGGTCGCCATGGACACGCCCGCCCGCTACTTTCACTGGATATACGGCGCACCTGCGCACCGCCAGATGGTCCGCACCATTCTCGGGTTCTGCGGAATAAAGACCAAACGCCTGACCGAGTTCGCCCCGGTGCACAGTGCTACCGAGCAACAGCGTCAGGAGTGGATTTTGCAAGCACAGAGGCTGGGCAAACGCTGACGTTCATTCAACGTTGAACACAAGCCGTCAGGCCTGGGCCAGCCTCGCCTTGCGCGCCCGCAGCCCGGCAATCAGCGAAGGCCCGAGCGCGGTCAGTGCTGACCCCAAAACCACCAGCAGCGCCCCACCATAACCCAGTACATTCAGCTCTTCGGCCTGCACATAATCCGGCCATAACCAGGCGGCGCACGCCACAGCCGCCAGCGTGACCAGAGGTGTCAAAGCGAGCGTGGCACTGACCCGCGACGCTTCCCAATGCGCCAGAGCCTCGGCGAACGCGCCATAAGCGACCAGCGTATTCAGGCAGCAGGCCAGCAGCAACCAGCCCTGCAACGGGCTCAGCGACAAGGCCTCGGCAGGGTGTGCCCACGGCGTGAGCAGCAAGGCGCAGAACAGGTAGATCACCATCATGACCTGCAGCGAATTCCATACGGTCAGCAACTGTTTCTGGCTCAACCCGTAAAACGTCCAGATGGTCGACGCCAGCAGCACAACCAGCACCCCGAGGGTGTAATCACCCAGCGAGGTGAACAGTTCGACCAGACGCTGATTGAAAAACAACCCGAAGCCGATCAACAGCACCAGCAGGCCGATGCCCTGCCCCACGCTGAAGCGCTCCTTGAACAGAAAGATACTGCCGATCAACAGAAAAATCGGCCCGACCTGGACCAGCAATTGCGTGGTGCCCGGGCTCAGCAGGCGCAAGCCGATCAGGTACAGCACGTAGTTGCCGACCAGCCCGAACACCGCCAGCAGCACCAGTATTTTGCCCTTGCGACCCAGCACCTTGAAACTGGGCAGACGCTTGGCCGAAGCCAGCCAGACGAATAACAAAGCGCCAGAGACCAGAAGCCGAAACCAGGTGACAGTCACCGGATCCATCACCTGCAAAACCTGCTTGAGCTTGATAGGCAAAATGCCCCAGAGCAGCGCAGTCAGAAGCGACAGACACAGCCCATAGGCCCGGCGACCAGAAGAAATATGCATCGGAAATCCCGTGAGAAGTGGAACGACAGCATCATTTTAGGCTCTGTACGAAAAGTCGGCGAGCGAAGGTCAGGCAAGGAACGGCCGGGGTCGCGCCCGACTCTACTGGTTGTAAATGAGCATTCCGATCGGACTCGCGCACGAGCCTGTTTTTAACGCAGCATCACCGAGTGTAGCCACTTTGCCTAAGGTGCAATGCAGGAAAGCGATAGCCACAACCGGGCGCGGTTAATGCCGCAAATTGTGTTACCGCCGCTCAACCGCCGTGATTACGTTGATACGTTTCGCTGCCCATCGCTTGAATCTGGCCCTCGATCAAGGCATCGAAGGGCTCAAGCAGCGCGTCGAAGGAACTCGATGCTTCCAGCGCTTGCAAGGCATGCACGATCGCCTCCAGCGTCGACAACGCATCCGGCCCCGGCGCTTTGCGCAACCGATAACGCGACGCCGGCACGTCACTCAGGCTGACGCGCGGCAATGCCGCCAGCAACGGGTTGAGGTGCAGCATTTTTCGCACTTTGCGCCAGGTGCCATCCGGCACGACCAGCAGCATCGGCAGCGACTCACCGGCATAAGGCGTGAGTGTTTCGGCAGTTTCGCCGGGAAACAGCAATCGCGGCTGATAGCCAGGCGGGTTCAACAGCGTGTGCAGATCGTCGAATACCTCACCTATGCGCAACTCTGCGTTGAGCAGCCCCAACGCGGCCAGCCGCGCCGTGTTCAGCGCGTGATTGACCTCACCGGGATGTTGCAGGATAAGCACGCGGGTGCGACTGCCCAATTGCGGGATCAATGCGCACAGACAATAGGCAGTCGGGCGCAGACAACGTTCACAGCGGGCACGGGACATCGATTCTCTCTCGGGCAGCCCTGCGGCAAGGGTCAACAGCGAAGATCCGCATCAGCAGCGGGGATGGCGAGCGGCTCGTGCAGCCACCGCCTGTCGAACAATCGCGCAGTTTAAACAACTTCACACACTTGCGCCCCTGTCATCCCGGGTCGTGCCGCCTATTTGAACTAATCTGAACGGTCCAAGCTGGTGACATGATGTACGCCTGCCTAATCCTGAAGATCACTATCAGGAGTACTCATGAATCGCGCGGCAATTAAACAGAGTGTGTTTGACACGCTGGGCATCATCCTGGTGGACAAATCCGAAATTCGCGAAGAAGCCACGTTTGAGGACCTGGTTCTGGATGACGAAGACATCGAGAAGCTGCTCGGCACCCTGGGAGAAAAGTTCGGTTTCACGTTCCCTGACTTCATGACAACGCAAACCACCGCACTGACCATGGTAGTCGACATGATTCTGTTGCTGGGGCGGGAATCGGAACGAGAGACACAATCGAACGAGGGCAAGAAAAGCCGGTAAGGAGCAAGGCCGAGGCATCGGCATTGAGTAAACGTCTACTGCCGGGACGTCCTTTACGCCCCGCTGCGATACTTGAGGTGACTAAGCATGCGCCCCCAGTCAACAGGGTGAAGCGAAACGCTTAGCGGCGTGGGCGACGACGGTTATCGTCGGCACGAACCGGAATGGGTTGCAGTTTAGGTCGTTCGATAAGACCCAGCGCAACGCCCAGATCATGGAGCCACTCTTGCAACTTGCTATTCATAAAGCCCCCTTGAGGGAAAAACCCGGCAGTCAATCTGTACTCATTACTCACTAATAGATCATAGAAGCAAATGAACCGTTAGCCGAGTGACACGGAAAACAATTTTTCCGATGCAGCCAATGTGACATTTGTGCAGGGCCGCTTCTAGTCTTTACGACGGACGGCCTGTTACCGGACATTACACCAACGCCTCGAAGGCGTCACTCTGGCTGGCGAATCAGCCCTTCTCCATCGGTCATCGCTCTTTCCAGCAAGTCGGCAGGCAGGCTCTTGCTGGCACGCGCGCCCAGCAACTTGAGCTGTTCGCTACGACTGATCAGATTGCCGCGCCCTTCGGTCAGCTTGTTGCGCGCCGCCGAATAAGCTTTGTCCAGTTGCTGCAAGCGGTTACCCACCTCGTCCAGATCCTGAATGAACAGCACGAACTTGTCGTACAGCCAGCCTGCGCGCTCGGCGATTTCCCGGGCGTTCTGACTCTGTCGTTCCTGCTTCCAGAGGCTGTCGATGACGCGCAAGGTCGCCAGCAACGTGGTCGGGCTGACAATCACGATATTGCGGTCGAACGCCTCCTGAAACAGATTGGGCTCAGCCTGCAATGCCGCCGAAAAAGCGGCTTCAATGGGCACGAACAGCAAAACGAAATCCAGGCTGTGCAGCCCTTCCAGACGCTTGTAATCCTTGCCGGAAAGACCTTTGACGTGATTGCGCAGCGACAATACGTGCTGTTTCAGCGCCGCCTGACCAATCACGTCATCGTCGGCCGACACATATTGCTGGTAAGCGGTCAGGCTGACCTTGGCATCGACGACCACCTGCTTGTCGCCCGGCAACATGATCAACACGTCTGGCTGAAACCGCTCGCCATCCGGCCCCTTGAGGTTGACCTGGGTCTGATACTCACGCCCCTTTTCCAGCCCGGCATGCTCAAGCACCCGCTCCAGAATCAGCTCCCCCCAGTTGCCCTGGGTTTTCTGCCCTTTGAGCGCGCGGGTCAGGTTGGTGGCCTCATCGCTCAGGCGCAGATTCAGTTGCTGCAGACGCTCGAGCTCCCTGGCCAGCGAAAAACGCTCACGCGCCTCGTTCTGATAGCTTTCTTCGACGCGCTTTTCGAACGACTGGATGCGCTCCTTGAGCGGCGTGAGTAGTTGCCCCAGTTGTTGCTGGCTGGTCTCGGCGAACCGTTGTTCGCGCTCGTCGAAAATCTTGCCTGCCAGTTCCGCAAACTGCGCACGCAACTCGTCCCGTGAGCCTTGCAAATCGTTAAGGCGTTGCTGATGGCTATCCTGTTGCTCCCGCAGCTCGGCGCTCAGCGCTGCACATTGGGCATCCAGGCGACGCAGCTCGGCTTCTCTGCCGGCACGCTCGACAGCCCAGCCCTGGGCCATTTCGCGGGCATTGTCGCTTTCCTCGCGCAGCAATTCGACTTCACGGCGCAGCGCGGCAAGATCAGCCTGCTTGGCGGAATTGGCCTGCCCCAGATCGCTGACCTCATCACGGCAGGCATCCAGTTGCGCGTTAAGACCTTCCTGGGCCATCTGCGCCATGCTCAGGCGCTCGTCCAGCAAGGCGCTCTCGGCCTGACGCAGCGCCAGACGCCGCTGCATGTGCCAGAGCAGTGCCAACAATGGCAATCCTGATGCGGCAAGCCCCAGTAACAGGCTGTTGAGGTCCAGTGCCATAAAGACTCCATGCAGGCTGAATCGGCGCCAGCGGCAGTGTGATGAAAGCGTGGATAGTGCAGCAGAAACAGCCTCTCAGGCGAGGCGAGATCACAGGCGGGAGCAAATCGGGGGATCGGATTCTACGCGCTTTCACTGCCACGCACAGCCCCCATTTTGGGGACATTTGATTCGGGACAATCCACAGAAGCTGTGGATAACTCAGTGGACAACCCCCCTTTAACCTCCGCAAACGTAGACGGGATGGGGCCTGCACTCAAACTGACGATTTTTTCACCAGCTAAAAAAAACGATGTTTTTCATTGACTTAATAATTCACCATCATAAATCAAACCCTTAGCCACGCTTGTGACAGTGATGTGGCAGCTTGTGAAGCTAATGTGCACAATTCACCGCCGGGGCTTTTTCCAGGCATTTCACGCACTTGCACAAAATGGCTCAATTGCGTCGAATTCTCAATGAATACGCGGCCCACAGCTCTGTTTTGGCAACAGTAAATTCCATTCTGCACTCGCCTGTTTCATACTCCGCGCCAGCCGTGGAAGTCGTTAAGGCGAAAAATTAGAAAAAGGCGTGCCTGAAGGCTTTATCGCCAGTCACTATCGATTCAGTAAAGGGATCCATGAAGGAGATATCGAAATTCTTCTTGCTGCTGATGGCCGTCTGCTTCATCGCCCTGGCAACAAGCATCGTTCTGCCCCCACCGGACGGCGGCGTCTTTGCCTATACCGTGCTGTTGTCTGCCATCGCTCTGATGCTGATCATCTGCAGCGGCCTGAGCAAAGGGCGTATCAACGAGTCCGGTGACATCATGCGCGCTATCAGAGATCGACACCCGCTGCACCTGACCATCGCTGCCTACGTGCTGGGATGCTCGATGGTCGCATCTGCGACGGTGCTTACCTACCGACTGGCCGGGCACTGGTAAATTTATTTCATGCGCCTCTTGCAATGATCGAACAGCGCAGATAACATTGCCGCCGTTAGTACCAAGCTGAAAAATCAATTCCGGTCGACACGTCCCCCGACAGACACTCCTCCATGCGACGAGAATGTTGGCAACAAGGGATCGACCACCTCGATGGTTTCCAGGCATGAACCTTTCGCACTGATCCACCCAGTCAGGTGACAGTGTAGACACGGCGCTCATGGCCTGCTTCAACCAGCCTGCAATTGATCAGGATCTTCACCCGGAGCGTCGAACCTTTGCTCCTGTTGTGTTGCCTGCCCTCCTAAGTACCTACCGGTCAGCAAGAGCGCCATACGATAAAAGTGCGCTTAAACTGCCTGTCTTTGTTCCAGTCAGGTTCTCCGCCCAGCCAGGCTTTTATATCAAATGTCGGCCCGCGTTTACTGGAATCTTTATTTATGCACGGTATTGTTCCGTGTTGCTTCAGGAACACCTTGATTATGAACACTCAAACTCAACACGCTATCCACACGCTTACCCACGCGTTTGCCCCAATGAACTGCCTGATAATGGCTGCTCGCAAAGGCTGCTTCAGTTTCACTATTGTCAACGAACACGGCATCGCTCGTCACAGCGAACGCCTGTACCCCGATCAGTATGCAAGCGCAGAGCCGCTGCAGGCCGTGATCGAGCGTACTCGTCAGGCACTCGTTGCCTGACAGCGGTGATGTTCTGAACGCACGCGACTGAAAAGCCCCGCCCTGCAAGGCGGGGCTTTTTATTGTGCGTTCTTTTAATGACTGAACCAGCTGACGCATCCACACCAGAACTTCGCCGAAAATAAAATTCCTACTGCACTATCGGGATTGTCCTACAAGAATAGCTCTAAATCGGGCTCCTCAGGCTATAGCGCACCATCGAAAATGTTGGTAATTTTCCAGCGGTGAACAACAAGGAGTTCTAATAATGAAAATAATGACAAAAACACTTAACCGGACAACGCTTGGGCTCGCTCTGGGTCTGGCATCTTCTCAACTGCTCGCTGCCGGCTTCGCCCTCAACGAACAAAGTATCAGCGGCATGGGCACCGGTTTCGCAGGTCGCTCCTCTTCAGCTGATGACGCCAGCACTGTGTTTGGCAACCCTGCCGGCATGTCCCGTCTCAAACGCGAACAAATCAGCGTAGGCGCCGCAGCCGTGATCGCCAAGACCGACATCGACAACGGTCGTGGCACTTTCGGCGGCAGCAACGACGGTGACATGGTTCCCGTGGTTGGCGTGCCGATGGGCTACTACGTAAAACCTATCGACGATCATTGGGCATTCGGCCTGGGCGTGTACGTACCGTTCGGCCTGGTCACTGATTATGAAAAAGGCTTCGCAGGCCGCTACTGGGGTGACAAGAGCCACGTCCAGGTGGTCACTTTCCAACCGACTGTCAGCTACGCGTTCAATGACAAGGTTTCCATCGGTTTCGGCCCGACCATCAACCGCATTGATGGCGAGCTGACCTCGGCTACGCTGAACGCCCGAAGCCCTGGCCGCAATGACGGCAAGGTGAAGATCGAAGGCGATGACACTGCTATCGGTTTCAATGCGGGCATTCTGGTGCAGGCGACTGATACCACGCGCCTGGGCCTGACCTACCATTCCAAGGTCGACTACAAGCTTGAAGGCAAGACCAAGATCGAGGGGTCGGGCTTTGGCGGTTTCTCCGGCCGGAAATACGACGCTTCGCTGGACATCTCGACACCTGAGTCGGTGGATCTCTCCGTCACCCAGAAAATTGATGAAAACTGGACTGTCTACGCAGGCAGTACCTGGACTCGCTGGAGTCGTCTGCAGGACATTACCGTCGAAAACAGCGGCGTGCCCACACCATTGGCCCCAAGCATCGGCACCATCACCGAAGAGCAGAACTGGCATGACACCTGGGCTCACGCCATCGGTGCTTCGTACAAGGTCAATAAAGAGTGGACGCTGCGTACTGGCTTCTCGGTCGATCAGTCGCCAACCAACAATAACAACCGTTCTCCACGCATCCCGACTGGCGATCGCAAGATCATCAGCTTCGGTGCTGGCTGGAGCCCGAGTGACGAGCTGACCATCGATGTGGCGTACTCGTACCTGCGCGAAGACGAAACCAAGATCCGCGACAGCAGCCCGACCAAACAGTCGTACAGCGCCGACTACCGCAACACGGCGCACGGCCTGGGCACTTCGGTTACTTATCGTTTCTGATAAACAACTGCAAGGCTGAAAAAAAGCCTGCAACCGGTGATGGTTGCGGGCTTTTTGTTGCGCGCTTGGTGCCCTCAGGCCTGCATTGGTTGACTATCGTGCCGACGCTCGGCGTCGGCATGCAGTTCTGGACGCTCTGCGTCCTCTGTGTGGCGCCTGCGCGTCACACAGCGGTTCTGCGNTTTCCGGCCCGACTTCGTCGGGTTCCTTCGCCCTGTCACTGACGTCGCACTCTGCGTCGTCAGTGCCATAGCGGTAAGAAAGCGCTGCTATTGGCAGGACATGACACCGTATTCATACCCCACCACTCCCTAAGGCTTCGACGCAATCGCCTTTTCAATCGCTGCAATCAGCTCAGGATCATCCGGTTTGGTCATGCTGGAGAAGTTGGCCACTACTTTGCCTTGGCGATCAACGACGTATTTGTAGAAGTTCCAGCGTGGTGCGCTGCTTTGTTCGGCCAGCACTTTGAACAGGTGGGTGGCATCGTCACCGCGCACGGGCTGTGGCTCGGTCATGGTGAAGGTCACGCCGTAGTTGACGTAGCAGACCTTTGCGGTCTCTTCACCGTCTTTGGCTTCTTGCTTGAAGTCGTTGGACGGCACGCCGAGCACTTCGAGCCCCTGCCCCTTGTAGCGCTGGCTCAGTTCTTCAAGCCCTTTGAACTGCGGGGCGAAGCCACAGAAGCTGGCGGTATTGACCACCACCAGCGGCTTGCCGGCGAAGCGTTTGCACAGGTCGATGTTTTCCTTGGCGCGCAGCTTCGGCAGCTCGCCTTGCAGCAACGGCGGGCAATCGGCGGCCATTGCCGCGCCGCTCATGGCCAGCAGCAGAAGAGGGATCGAAACAAAGCGAATTTTCATCATGGCGTCCCTGAAGAGTGTTGTCGTCTGCCGACACGCTACCCCAAGCAATGCCGTCTGCCTAGCAGGCACCCAGGCCCAATTGCAGTGCCGCCAGCCCGACCTGTTGCCAGCCCCACCAGACCGCCCCCAACAACACCGCGCCCGCGAGCAAGGCAGACAGCAGAGGCCAGCGCCCGCTCATGCCAGGCCGCCCTGCGCCTGCAACCTGGCCACCGGGCGTTCGCGCACCGGCCAGTTGAGCGCTGCCGCCAGCAGGCTCAGCAACACCGAGACCTGCCAGATCAGGTCGTAGCTGCCGGTTCGGTCGTACACCAGACCGCCTAGCCAGCCACCCAGAAAAGCACCCAGCTGATGAAACAGAAAAACGATACCGCCCAGCATCGACAGGTTACGCACGCCAAACAGCGTCGCCACCGTACCATTGGTCAGAGGCACGGTGGACAGCCACAGCAAGCCCATCGCCACGCCGAACAGGTAGGCGCTGGTCTGACTGAGCGGAACCGAAATAAATAATACGATCACCACCGCGCGCAGCAGATAGAGCGCTGTCAGCAACCTTGGCTTGGACATGCGTCCGCCAAGCCAGCCGGCGGTGTAAGTGCCGAAGATATTGAACAGCCCGATCAGTGCCAGCACGGTGGTGCCGACCTTGGCCGGCAAGTGCTGGTCCACCAGATAGGCAGGCAGATGCACGCCGATGAACACCACCTGAAAGCCGCAGACAAAAAAGCCCAGCGCCAGCAGCCAGAAGCCCGAGTGCGCGCAGGCCTCGCGCAACGCTTCGCCCAGGGTCAATTCGACACCGGTCGATACGCTTGGCGTGTCCTTGAGCATACCCACCAGCGGCAGGATCAACGCGACCATCACGCCCAGCACCAGCAAGGCACCCGACCAGCCCAGCCAACTGATCAATCCCAGTGTGCCGGGCAGCATGGCGAACTGGCCGAATGAACCTGCCGCGCTGGCAATCCCCATGCCCATGCTGCGCTTCTCGGCAGGCAGCGCTCGGCCCACGACGCCGAGGATGACCGAAAACGAGGTGCCCGACAGGCCGATGCCGATCAACAAGCCCGCACTCAACGAAAGACTGAGGGGCGAATCCGCCATACTCATGCACAGCAGCCCCACGGCATACAGGATACCGCCGACAAACACGACTTTCGCCGCGCCAAAGCGGTCCGCAAGCGCTCCGGCAAATGGCTGTGCCAGCCCCCACATCAGGTTTTGCAAGGCAATGGAGAACGCGAAGACCTCACGCCCCCAACCGAAATCCGCGCTCATGGGTGCCAGAAACAGACCGAAGCCGTGGCGTGTACCCAGCGATAACGCCAGAATCAACGCGCTGCCCAGCAGAATCCAGCCGCTGGTACGCCAGATCGATGTCATGGTGAGCTCCCTGCACGTTGTGTTACATGGTTTTACATCTTTTTACATAAGAGCCGCGAAGCTACGCGCTGCCGGTAAAAGCTGTCAACAACGCATTGGCAGCGGGTCAGAGCAAGGCCAGCGTCAACAGCACCGCCAGTTCCAACAGCTCAAGCAGCGCCCCGGCCGTGTCGCCCGTGCTCCCGCCCAGGCGGCGCATCATCAGGTGCCGCAACCAGAAGAAACACACAACGCAGACCAGCAGCGCCGCGACCCCTGACCCACCAGCCAACAGCACGCAGGCCACCGCACTGGCCAACAACACCTTGCGCCCGACGCTGCGCGGCAAATGATCGGCAAGCGCTTGCCCCAAACCACCAGAACGCACATAGGGCGTGCCCAGAAACAAAGCGAGCATCGCGCTGCGCCCGATCAGCGGTGCCAGCAGCAATCCGCTGCTGTTGTGGCTGTCGACAAGCGCCAGAATCGCGGCAAACTTGAGCAGCAGCACCAACACCAGTGTGACCACGGCAATCGGTCCGCTGCGCGGGTCTTTCATGATGGTCAGCGTGCGTTCGCGATCACCGAAACCGCCTAGCCAGGCGTCGGCACTGTCCGCCAGACCGTCCAGGTGCAAACCACCACTGAGCAGCACCCAGAGGCTGAGCAGCAACGCCGCATGCAGCATCGGCGGCGTACCGTCGAGCACTGCGTTGAAAACCAGCAACAGCGTGCCGAACACCACGCCCACCGGCGGATAGAACAGCAGCGAACGCCCCAGCTCTTCGGGGCGCGGCATGCCGGGCAGGCGGATCGGCAGGCTACTGAGAAACTGCAGGGCGATCCAGAACGGCAGCATGAATGTCAGGCCTCTGTGAGGACGCCGCCTGCGGCGACCTGAATCGACAGCAGTGCGCCGTGACCGACCACCACTTGCAGCAGTTGCTCGCGGGGCAAGCCGCGCGCCTGAGCCAGCAACAGACGCATGACGCCACCGTGACTGACCAGCAGAACGCGCTCACCGGCATACGCCTGATGCAAGCGCTGCACGGCACTCAGCACCCGCGCCGAAAAATCAGCAACCGGCTCACCATTGGGCGGCGTGAAGGTATACGGATCAGCCCAGAACAGACCCAGACCTTCAGCATCGGTGTCCATCAGTTGCGCAGGGCTGTGACCTTCCCAATCGCCGAAATGCAGTTCTTGCACACCCGGCTCCAGTTGCAACGGCAACGACAAGCGCTGCGCCAACTCCTCGGAAAAACGCGCGCAACGCTGCAAAGGAGAGCTGACAATCCGGTCCCAGGGGCCAGCGTCAATAACAGCCGAACGCATCTGCTGCCAGCCGAGGTCGGTCAGCGCATCGTCGAGGCTGCCGCGCAGGCCGCCGCCCAGTTCGGTTTCGCCGTGGCGCAGCAGGTCCAGACGCAAGGTCATGCCGGGCGATCCGCCACAGCCGCTTCGGCAAATGTCGCCATGCCGTTGTGCAGTTCACAGGCCAGACGCACCAACGGCACCGCCAGCGCTGCACCACTGCCCTCGCCCAGACGCAAGCCGAGGTCCAGCAAGGGTTCGGCTTGCAGGGTCTCCAGCAAATGCCGATGGCCCGGCTCGGCGCCACGATGGCCAAACAGCAGCCAGTTGCGGCAGGACGGGTTGAGACGCACCGCCACCAGTGCTGCCACGCTACAGATAAAGCCGTCGACCAGCGCCACGATACCTTCCTGCGCGCACGCCAGATAAGCGCCGGTCAGCGCGGCAATTTCGAAGCCGCCGAGACAGAACAGGCTTTGCAACGGATCGCCAGACTGTTCGGCGTGCAAGGCCAATGCGCGTTCGATGACCTGAGTCTTGCGCGCAACACCCTCGGCGTTCAGCCCGGTGCCCGGACCGACCAGCAGCGGCGCGGCGCATTCCAGTATCGAACAGGCCACCGCGCTGGCTGCCGTGGTATTGCCAATGCCCATCTCGCCACCAATGAACAACTCGGTGCCGACCGCCTTGGCACGTAATACGCTGTCACGCCCGGCCTGCAACGCAGCCATGCCCTGCTCGGCCGTCATGGCCGGCCCATGGGCAAAATTGGCAGTGCCCGCGCCGAGGCGCAGATGGCGCACCCCCGGCAAATCCATCGGCGACACGGTGCCCAGATCGACCACGTCCAGTTGCGCAGAAAGCTGACGCGCCAGCACGCTGATTGCCGCGCCGCCGTTGACGAAATTGTGCAACATCTGGCCGGTGACCTCCTGCGGATACGCCGACACACCCTCAGCGACGACGCCATGGTCACCGGCAAAGATCGCGATCCACAGCGTGTCGGCAGCCGGGCGCTCGCGCCCTTGCAGCCCGGCAAGCTGCACCGCCAGCCGCTCCAGTTGCGCCAGCGAGCCGGCCGGCTTGGTCAGTTGCTGCTGACGCGCCAGTGCAGCTTCGCGCATCGGCACATCAATGGCCTGTGCGGGCGTGAGCCACCAGGAATTACTCATAGCGCGGTTCCTTTCAAAGTCAGGGGCAGACCTGCAACGGTTAACACGACACGCTGGCAACGCTCGGCCAGCGCCTGATGCAACAGACCGGCTTCATCGACGTAACGGCGGGTCAGCTCACCGAGCGGCACAACGCCGAGCCCGGTCTCGTTGCTGACAAAAATGATTTCACCCGGCAAGCCGGCAAGGCAGTCGAGCAGCGCTTCACGCTCTCGAACCAGATGCTCGGCGTCGTCAAGCATCAGCAGATTGGTCAGCCACAAGGTCAGGCAATCCACCAGCAGGCAACGGTCAGGCGCGGCGTTTTCGCGCAGCACCCGCGCCAGTTCGACAGGCTCTTCGACCAACCCCCAATGCTCGGGACGACGGGCGCGATGGCTGGCAACCCGCTGATTCATCTCGCCGTCGAGGGGCTGACTGGTGGCGATGTAGATCACCTTCAGCGCCGAATCGGCCGCCAGTTTCTCCGCCAGCCGACTCTTGCCGGAACGCGCCCCACCCAGGATCAGTTGCAGCATTCAGTTTGCCTCCAGGCCACACAGTTCGCGGAGCAACTTGCCGTCCAGGTGATTTTCCACCAGGTCCGCCAGCCGCTCGATGTCGCGCTCGCGCAACGCGTGATAATCCACCGACTGCACGTTTTCCAGCCCCGCCCAGCGCAACAGCGCGCTGCACGCAGCAGGCGCTTCGAACAGGCCGTGCAGGTACGTGCCGAGAATCTGGCCGTCGGCACTCTGCGCGCCATCACAACGACCATCGTCCAGCCGAACCGCAGCATGCTCAAGCGCCGCACCGGTCGTCACGCCGGCATGAATTTCGTAACCACTGACTTCTGCGTCTTCCAGCGTCAGGCGGCCGCGCACGTTGCGCAATTGTTTTTCGCTTTCCAGTATGGTGCTCATCGCGAGCAGGCCAAGCCCGGCACTGGAACCCGCCGCGCCTTCCAGCCCCAGCGGGTCGTGCAATTGCTCGCCGAGCATTTGCAGGCCGCCGCAGATGCCAAGCAATTTGCCACCATAGCGCAGGTGCCGGTCGATGGCCGTGTCCCAGCCATTGGCGCGCAGGTAATTCAGGTCGCTGCGCACGCTTTTCGAGCCGGGCAGGATAATCAGATCAGCCGCCGGAATCGCCTGGCCAGGGCCGATAAATTGCAGATTGACCTGCGGATGCAGGCGCAGCGGGTCGAAATCAGTGTGATTGCTGATGCGCGGCAGCACTGGCACGACCACATTCAGCACTTGCTCGGCCTTGTCGGTCTGGCGCTGATCGAGACCGTCTTCGGCCTCCAGGTGCAGGTCCATCACATAAGGCAGCACGCCGACCACCGGTTTGCCGGTGCGTGCCTCCAGCCAGTCCAGCCCCGGTTGCAGCAAGGCAATGTCACCGCGAAAACGGTTGATGATGAAGCCTTTGACCCGTGCCTGCTCGCTGGGCGACAGCAGCTCCAGCGTGCCGACCAGATGAGCAAAAACCCCGCCGCGATTGATGTCGGCAATCAGCAGCACCGGACAGTCGACCGCCTCGGCAAAACCCATGTTGGCGATGTCGTTGGCGCGCAGATTGATCTCGGCAGGCGAACCGGCGCCTTCGACCATGATCACCGGGTAGCTTTCGCCCAGCCGTTGGTGCGACTCCAGCACCGCCCGCATGGCGATCTCTTTGTAGCCGTGATAAGCCACTGCGTTCATGGTGGTGACGGCACGACCGTGAATGATGACCTGCGCGCCGGTGTCACTGTTGGGCTTGAGCAACACCGGGTTCATGTCGGTGTGCGGCTCGAGAAAGCACGCCTGCGCCTGCACCGCCTGGGCGCGGCCGATCTCGCCGCCATCGGCTGTCACGGCACTGTTGAGCGCCATGTTCTGCGGCTTGAAGGGCACGACTTTCACGCCCTGCCGGGTCAGCCAGCGGCACAATGCCGTCACCAGCGTGCTTTTGCCGGCATCCGAAGTGGTGCCTTGTACCATCAGCGTGGCCATGGGTATTCCTTGCGGTATTCAAGCAAAACAGTGTGCAGACGCCGCCAGTCAGCCTCGGTGCCGGGCAGCCCGAAGCGCAGGCTGGCGGATTCCGGTGTGGCACCCGCGAACAGGCGCAGCAGTACGCCCCGTCGGGCACAGAACTCGTAGAGCGACGGCGCTTCGGCAGTCACCCGCCATTGAAACAGTGCACAGCCGCCGTCCGGGGCAAGATGGTATTGGGTGAGCAGCGCCACCAGCCGATCACGCGCCTGATCACTGCGCTCGATCTGCCGGGCCTGCCCTTGCCGATCACTCAGGCAGGCCTGACCGATGATGCGGGTCGGTCCGCTGACAGACCAGGGGCCTATTTCCTGCGCCAAAGATTTGAGCAGCACCGGTTCAGCCAGCACAAAACCCAGCCGGACCCCGGCCAGACCAAAAAACTTGCCGAACGAGCGCAGCACAATCAGCCCGATACGCCAGGTTTCGGCCGCCACGCTCAGGTCCGGCGTGTTGTCCATGAACGCTTCGTCGACCACCAGCCAGCCACCGCGCTCAGCCAGCCGCGCGTGCCACGCCAGCAGGCGCTCGGCGCTGAGGTGCAGGCCGGTGGGGTTGTTGGGGTTGACCACCACCAGCACGTCGAGGCTGTCGAGAAAATCATCGACTTCTTGCTCACCCACCTCGCGAACCACGTAACCGCCTTTGCGCCAGGCATGCGCATGCTCGGCATAACACGGTGACAGGACGCCCACCCGCCCGCCGCGACGCACTCTGGGCAATGCCTGAATCGCAGCCTGCGAACCGGACACCGGCAATAGTCGAGGCACACCGTAATAGGCGCAGGCCGCGGCTTCCAGACCGTCGTCGGTTTCAGGCAGTCGCGCCCAGGCGCGCAGCGGAATCTCCGGAATCGCCCACGGCCAGGGTGCGATGCCGGTGGACAGGTCGAGCCAGTCGGCTTGATCGATCGCATAATGTTGCGCCGCAGCGCGCAGTCGCCCGCCGTGCTCAAGCATAGAATTCAGCCGCCACGCAGATCACCAGCAGCCACAACCAGACACCGCGCTGCACCAGTTGCCAGCCGCGTTCGATCGAGTCCGCATCGGCCGGAACGCCTTCGCCCAGCTGCGGACGTTGATGCAGCTCGCCGTGATAGATCGCCGCGCCCCCCAGTTCGACACCCAGTGCGCCCGCGCCAGCCGCCATTACCGGACCGGCATTCGGGCTGTCCCAGGTCGGGCCCTGAGTGCGCCAGCAGCGCCACGCCAGTCGGGTTTTACCTAATAGCGCGTAGGTCAACGCCACCAGGCGTGCGGGAATGTAGTTGAGCAGGTCATCGATTTTTGCCGCTGCCCAGCCAAAGCGCTCGAACCGCTCGTTGCGATAGCCCCACATGGCGTCCAATGTGTTGCTCAGCCGGTACAGCACCACGCCGGGCGCACCGGCCACTACAAACCAGAACAGCGCAGCGAATACCGCGTCGCTGCCGTTCTCCAGCACCGATTCGGTGGCAGCACGGGCGACCTCGGTAGCGTCCAGCTCGCTGGTCTGGCGGCTGACCAGATAACCGACCCGCTGCCGCGCTTCGACCAGATCATCGCTGCGCAACGCCTGCGCCACTGGCTGGACGTGTTCACCCAGGCTGCGCATGCCCAGCGCGCAGTAAAGCGCCAGAATCTCGAACAGCCAGCCGATATAAGGCAGCCAGCTCAGCAGCGTGGCCAGCAGCGTGAGCGGCACCACGGTAATGAACCACGCCGTCACGCCATGACTGCGCCAGCCACGGCCGCCACTGTTGAAACGTTGTTCGACGCGGCTGGCAAAGCCTCCGAACCCCACCAGCGGATGGAAGCGTTTTGGCTCACCGAGCAACGCATCCAGCGCCACCCCGGCGACGCTCAACAGCGCCACACTCATTGACTGACTCCCCATTGATTTTCGTACAGCAGTTCACTCAGCGGACGCGCTTGCGCCCAGCCTTCCATGACCAGCATGGGCGCCGGGTAAAACTCCTTGACCGGCCCCAGGCAAATGATCGCCAACGGCTTGGCGCCGTCGGGCATGCCCAGCAATCCAGCCAGCGCTTCAGGGTCGAACAGCGATACCCAGCCCATGCCCAGCCCTTCGGCACGCGAGGCCAGCCACAGGTTCTGGATCGCGCAGGACAGCGAGGCCATGTCCATTTCCGGCAAGGTGCGACGACCGAAGATGTGCTGCTCTCGCCCTTCCATCAGCGCGGCGACCAGCACTTCCGCGCAATCATTGATGCCTTCGACTTTCAGCTTCATGAACTCGTCAGTGCGCTCGCCCAGCGCTTCGGCGGTGCGAATGCGCTCTTCTTCCACCTGCGCCTGCATCTTGCGGCGCAGCGCCGGATCGCTGATCCGGATGAACCGCCAGGGCTGCATCAGGCCAACGCTGGGCGCCTGATGCGCGGCTTCCAGCAAACGGGCCAGCAGCTCGGGCGCCACCGTACCGCCAATGAAGTGCCGCATGTCGCGGCGCTCGGCAATGGCTCGGTACACCGCAGCCCGCTCTTCAGGGCTGAACGCTGGCTCGGTCATGGTTTGAACAGCGCCGCGATTGCCTGCGGGCAGGACGGGAAATAGAAATGCACGTAGGAAGCGGTCAGGCGTCCGAGGCGATACACCGCCTCCGCGCCACGCCCGCCATTGGGGCTGAGGCCACGGGCAATCGGTTGCAGCTCAGTGCTGGTCAGCGAATGGTGATAGGTGTGCCCGTGCAACGTGCCCTCGGGCAGCTCGACCGCTTGCAAGGCCAGCGCCGCCAGGCGCTTCTGCATCACCGCTTCACCGGCCAGCAACCCGACCAGCTCGGCGCGCACGCCGTCCACGTCGGTCAGGGCATTGAGCAGGTAAAGCATGCCGCCGCACTCGGCGAGGATCGGTTTACCGGCGATGTGGTGCGCCCTGATCGAGGCCTGCATCGTCAGGTTGGCCGCCAGCGCGACGTGATGCAGCTCCGGGTAGCCGCCCGGCAGGTACAGGCTGTCGGCTTCAGGAAGCTCGCTGTCATGGAGCGGCGAGAAAAAGCTCAGCTCGGCCCCCATGTTGAGTAATAGCTCGAGGCTCGCGCCATAGAGAAAAGCGAAGGCTTCGTCACGCGCTATGGCTATGCGCACGCCACTGAGCAACGGCTCGACCTGAACCGGGTCGGGTGCCGTGAACGTCACGGCAGGCGGCAATGCCACCTCACAAGTGCTGGCCAGCGCGGCGGCAGCCATGTCCAGACGCAGGTCGAGGTCATTCAGCTCGCTGGCTTGTACCAGCCCGAGATGGCGGCTGGGCAACTCGAAACCGACTTCCCGTGACAACGCGCCGTACCAGCGCAGGCCTTCAGTCAGGCTGTTCTCCAGCAGTTGCGCGTGGCGTACCGTGCCGACGCGGTTGGCCAGTACCCCGGCGAACGGCAAGTCCGGCTGGTAGCGCGCCAGCCCCAGCGCCAGAGCGCCAAAAGTCTGCGCCATGGCCGTGCCGTCGATCACGCCGAGCACCGGCACGCCGAAGTGCCGCGCCAGGTCGGCACTGGACGGTGTGCCGTCGAACAGGCCCATGACGCCTTCGATCAGGATCAGATCCGCTTCGTCGGCCGCTTCCCAGAGCAGGCGCCGGCTTTCATCGGCGCCGACCATCCACATGTCCAGCTGGTATACCGGCGCGCCGCTGGCCCGCTCGAGAATCATCGGATCGAGAAAATCCGGCCCGCACTTGAACACCCGAACCTTGCGGCCCTGATTGCGATGCAGGCGTGCCAGTGCGGCGGTCACCGTGGTTTTGCCTTGCCCGGAGGCTGGCGCGGCGATCAATACCGCCGGGCAGTGGCGCGGGGCTCTCATTGGCAGGCTCTCATTGCAGTGCTCTCATGACGAATGGCTCACAGCTCGATACCTTTTTGCGCGCGGATACCGGACTGGAACGCATGCTTGACCACGCCGATCTCGGAAACGGTGTCGGCCAGGTCGATCAGTTCGGGCTTGGCACCCCGGCCGGTGACCAGCACGTGTTGCATCGGCGGACGCGCCTGCAAGTCGGTCAACACCTGTTCCAGGTCGAGGTAGCCATGCTTGAGGGCGATATTCAATTCGTCGAGCACCACCAGACCGATGCTCGGGTCGCGGAGCATTTCCTGCGACACGGCCCAGGCAGCTTCGGCGGCGGCGATGTCGCGCTGGCGGTCCTGGGTCTCCCAAGTGAAACCCTCGCCCATCACGTGATAACGCACTTGCTCGGGAAAGCGCCGGAAGAACATTTCTTCGCCGGTGCTGTTGCGGCCCTTGATGAACTGCACCACACCGCATTGCATGTCGTGGCCCATGGCTCGGGCGAGCATGCCGAAAGCGGAGCTGCTCTTGCCTTTGCCGTTGCCGGTCAAGACCAGCAGCAGGCCGCACTCATTGGGCGAACTGGCAATGCGCTCGTCCATCACGGCTTTTTTGCGCTGCATGCGCGCCAGATGGCGTTCGTCGCGTTCGGGGGATTCGTTCATGTCGGCTCTCCGCTCGGGGCAGGCGAAAGCACACGGAAGGACAGCACTGGACAGCACGGCAACGGCCTGCACAGAACATCACCCTCCGTGATGCCATTGACTGATTCAGGCCGGTCTCCGGGCTCATGAGCGGGTTACCCCGGCTGAACGCCTTCCCGTGTCGAAACACAGTGGCACGATGCACAGCCTTGACTCATTTACCGTTGCGGGGGCAGCGCCGGGATCGGATCGGTCGATCCACACCGGCTTCCCTGTTTCACTCTGCCAATCGAGGATTGCAGAGCACCTGAAACAAGCCGCGAAGGGTAGAGGGTTGGGCCGGGAGCGTCAATCGACAGCGCAGGCGTTATGGAACGCGATTGAACCTCGGTGGATCAGCACGCCTCTATCAGTTACAGGACCACGCCTTAACTTATGGAGATCCAACATGTTCAAACTCAGACCCCACTACGCAGTGCTGCTTCTGGTTGCCGGCGGCCTTGCGGCCTGCGGCGAGTCGTCCAGGCTGCAAGTCTCGGACGGAACAGGCCCCTCGCCCCAGCTGCCGGAGCCCAACAAGACGCTGATCCCGACCGTCAATATCGCGCCTGCCATCGGCTGGGAAAAAGGCGCCAGACCGGTGGCCGCATCCGGCACCCAGGTGGCTGCCTTCGCTGAAGGCCTGGATCACCCGCGCTGGCTGTACGTGCTGCCCAACGGCGATGTGCTGGTGGCGGAAACCAACTCGCCCGCCAAACCGGATGACTCCAAGGGCATTCGCGGCTGGGTCATGGAAAAAGTCATGGGCCGTGCAGGCGCTGGCGTGCCGAGCGCCAACCGCATCACGTTGCTGCGCGATGTAGACAAAGACGGCGTCGCAGAAACCCGCACCGTCTTCCTGCAGAACCTCAATTCGCCGTTCGGCATGACGCTGGTGGGCAACAAGCTGTATGTCGCTGATACCGACCGCCTGATCAGCTTCCCGTATGAAGCGGGTCAGACGTCGATCAGCGCACAGCCAACCAAAGTGGTCGACCTGCCGGGCGGCACGCTCAATCACCACTGGACCAAGAACGTCATCGCCAGCAAGGACGGCAGCAAGCTGTACGTGACCGTCGGCTCGAACAGCAACGTGGCCGAGAACGGCATGTATAAGGAAGAAGGTCGCGCAGCGATCTGGGAAGTGGATGCCGCCACCGGCAAGCACCGCATCTTCGCGTCAGGCCTGCGCAACCCGAACGGCATGGATTGGGAGCCGAAAACCGGCAAGTTGTGGACCGCTGTCAACGAACGCGACGAGATCGGCAGCGATCTGGTGCCTGATTACGTGACGTCGGTGCAGGATGGCGCTTTCTATGGCTGGCCTTACAGCTACTACGGCCAGCATGTCGACCAGCGTGTGACACCGCAAAACCCGGAACTGGTCGCCAAGGCAATTGCCCCGGATTATGCCGTCGGCCCGCACACGGCCTCGCTGGGCCTGGTGTTCGCTGACGGCAAAACACTGGCCGCACCGTTCAACGAAGGTTTGTTCGTCGGCCAGCACGGCTCATGGAACCGCAAACCGCACAGCGGCTATAAAGTGGTGTTCATCCCGTTCAGCGGTGGCAAACCCAATGGTGCGCCCGTCGACGTGCTGACCGGTTTCCTCAACAAAGACGAAAAAGCCATGGGCCGCCCGGTCGGCGTGGTCAATGATCAGCATGGCGGTTTGCTGGTGGCGGATGACGTCGGCAACAAAATCTGGCGCGTGACATCGGCCAAGGCGGCTCAGTAACGCCTATGCGCTCTTCGGTCACACAAGTCTTGATTATCGTGCCTGCGCTCTGCGTAGGCATGCCGTTCTGGACGCTCTGCGTCCGACCTTGAGTGTGCGTCACACAGCGGTTCTGNNNCCATCGCGATAAAAAAGCGCTTCGATTATCAACTATCGTGCAACGCTCTGCGTCGGCATGCCGTTCTGCGTCCGATCTTGAGCAGGACCGAGCGGGGCACTACGGCCGAATCTGCGCCAGGCTTGCTGGCTGGATCACGCGTTTGGCGTTGAGGTAGGCGCGCTGCCAGTAAGGCTTGTCGAGGCTGTCGAGTTTGACTGTGCCGCCCGTGGCTGGTGCATGCACGAAGCGGCCTTCGCCGACGTAGATGCCCGCGTGGGACACCTGCGAACCACCCGACGTGGCGAAGAACACCAGATCACCTGACTGCAACTGCTCACGACGAATATTCGGTGCGCCCATCACGATCATTTCGCGGGTCGAACGCGGCAGGGAAATGCCCGCGGCATCACGATAGACATAACCTATAAGGCCGCTGCAATCGAAACCCGAGTCAGGCGTGTTGCCGCCCCAGCGATAAGGCGTACCGACCAGGCCAAGCGCACGGAAAAGCACGTCTTCGGCAGCCGGAGAGAGAATCTGAGGGGGAGCGGTGACCACCGGACGCTGAGCGATCCGGGGCGCCTGGGGCGGTGGCGGCGCGCTGGCACAAGCCCCCAGCAGCGCGGCAACAGAGATGACCATCAGGCGTAACGCAATCGACATAACCACAACAACCTGATCTGGATGCGGCTTACGCTGCCGGGAAGCTCAAAAACACAGAAAGACCCGAAGGTCCTGGTCTGCGCATTCTATTGGGTTATTTACGCTGCTTTTGCGCGGTTTTGACTGTAGTCGATGTCATCGCCGTTGTCTGCGTGGCAACCGGTGTAGATTTTACAGCGACTGTGCCCGGCACCATCGCCAAAGGCCGTTTGGCCTCAATGAAGGTCCTGCTCCAGTAGGCGTCATCGAGGCTGTCGATGCGCACCCCGCCACTGCGGCGACTGCTGGAGTGAATGAACTGCTGGTTACCGGCGTAAATTGCTGCGTGGCTTACCACACTGCTCTTGCCGCGAGTGCTGAAGAACAGCAGATCGCCAGGCTTGAGGTTGTTGCGTGAAACCAGCGGAGCATCAACGTTGATCATTTCGCGCGTGGAGCGCGGCAGGCTCATGCCGGCCTCTTCACGAAACAGGTAACCGATGAAACCGCTGCAATCGAAACCTGACGACGTGGACGTGCCGCCGAACTTGTAGCGAGTACCGATCAGTGACTTGCCACGTTCGAGGATGCTGTCGGCAAGAACCGGCAGTTTGTAGGATTTGTTATCAGCGAACTGGGCCAGTTCATCTTCAGTGGCCATCTCGTCCTGCAGAGCTGCGGCATCGGCGCGGCGGGCTGCGGACTGTGCAGTGACCGTGTTCTGATAACGTGGAACGGGCTGGGCCTGTTCTTGCTGTGCAACCGGCATATTGGCCGAGCAACCGAACAGGAAGGTGACGAGTGCGAGGGGCACGAGGGGTGCGAAGCGAACAACTTGCATGGGCACAACCGTGGCTGACTGTTAAGAAGTCGAGACTATGCCCGCAATGAAAGCGATTTGCAAATTCAATCGAACTAGATGTGACTTATGAGTTCGGCCATGACATGTGCCGCGCGGCACTGCAGAAAAACGTCCATCTGCGCACTGTGGTCAGTCGGCTGAGGGTTGATTTCTGCGGTGAATCCCCCGGAAACGCGGGTGCGAATGACCGGTTCATGGATATAGGGGAAGCTGGCGGTGGTGCCGATACTCAGCACTGCGTCATAGCCTGTAGCCATTTGTTCATACAGTGTTTCCAGGGCCTTTTCAGGAAGCATTTCCTGAAAAAGAACGACGGGCGGTCGCAAAACGCCACTACATACACGACACAACGGCGGCAACGGACGCTGCAAGTGCTCGCCAAGCTGCGAATCTTGCGCGCCGCAGGACTGGCAGAACAGCGGCGCAAGTTGCCCATGGATCTCGATCAGACGCTCGGGCGGACTGCCCGCCGCGCGATGATAGCCATCGACATTCTGGGTCAGCACCCAGCACTCGGGCTTGAGGCGTTGCAACTGGGCAATCGCGTAGTGAGCAACGTTCGGCTCACCGCCCAGGCAAGCCTTGCCCAGCTCGGCGATGTATTTCCAGCACAGCTCAGGATCGCGGCGCAGGATCGGCCCGGACAGGGCAATTTCGATAGGCAGCCCGTCATCGGTCTTGCCGTTATAGAGCCCGCCTACGCCGCGATAGGTTGGTAACCCGGAGTCTGCCGAGAGGCCCGCCCCGGTAATCACCAGAATCCGCTGTGCATGGCGTAACGCTGCGGCGGTTTGCAGAACCAGCGCCTGATCTACCACCCAAGCGTCTCTTTAAGGAAGGGAATGGTCAGCTTGCGTTTTTCCTGGAGCGAGGCCTGATCGAGGCGCTCGAGCAATTCGAACAGCGCGCTCATGCTGCGCGTACCACGCGTCAGGATGAAATGACCTACATCATCGGTCAGGTGCAGGCCACGCCGTGAAGCACGCAATTGCAGCGCGCGCAGCTTGTCCTCGTCGGACAGCCCGCGCATCTGGAACACCAGCGCCATGGTCAGCCGGGATTTGAGGTCAGGCAGTTTGACCGGCAGTTCGCGGGGAGATTTGGACGCTGCAATCAGCAGGCGACGGCCGCTGTCACGCAGGCGGTTGAAGAGGTGAAACAGGGCCTCTTCCCAGTCCGGCTTGCCGACCACGGCCTGGAGGTCGTCGAGACAGACCAGCTCGTACTGCTCCAGGTGGTCGAACAGCTCGATGCCTTCATCGATGACTTCCGCCAGCGGCAAGTAAACCGCCGGTTCGCCCATCTGCTCGAAACGCAGGCACGCCGCCTGCAGCAGGTGCGTGCGCCCTACTCCGTCCTTGCCCCATAGGTAAATGAGGCTTTCCGTCCATCCGGCATCGGCTTCGCACAGCCGCTCGACATAGCCGAGTGCAGCGGCGTTGGCGCCTGGATAGTAATTGACGAAAGTGGCGTCATCACGCAGACGCACACTCAGGGGCAGCTGAATCGGTTTCATGCTGACTAACGGCTCATGCAAACCGTCAAGGGCCTCTGTGTAAAGTGCACGAAGTTTATACCCGTGAGGCGGGTCGCACAATGCGACAGACCTCAAGCAAAATCAAAGGTTTGCGTCAGGACAGGGAAAGCGCGGACGGAGAGAGCCGGTTTGGCGCAGTGCATGCGCCCTTCCGGCGAGCCTCAACACGGGGCTGTGCAGAGGCCTTTTGATATGAAGCAACCGTTTGAAAGGTTACAACTCAGGATCGTCCGCACCGGCGTAGATTTCCGAGTCTTTGTAGACGTCGTGCATGTGGCGCACCAGCACCATGATCACCGCCGCCACCGGCAGGGCCAGCAGAATGCCGGTGAAACCGAACAGCTCACCACCCGCCAGGATCGCAAAGATTACCGCCACCGGGTGCAGACCGATGCGGTCACCCACCAGCAGCGGCGTCAGGACCATGCCTTCAAGAGCCTGGCCGATCATGAACACCGCGACAATGCCCATCATCGGGTACAGATCACCGCCGAACTGGAACAAGCCAGCCACCAGCGCCGAACCAATGCCGATCACAAAGCCCATATAAGGCACGATGGCCGCCAGACCGGCGATCACCCCGATCAACAGCCCCAGCTCCAGACCGACCAGCATCAGACCGGCTGCGTAGATCACTCCAAGACCGACCATGACCAGTAACTGCCCGCGAATGAATGCGCCCAGCACTTCATGGCATTCGCCTGCGAGTTTGACGATCTGTCCTTCACGCTGACGCGGCAGCAGCCCACGGATCTTGCCGGTCATGATGTCCCAGTCACGCAACAGGTAGAAACACACCACCGGGATCAGCACCAGATTGGTCAGCCAGCCGATCAGCGCCAGGCTCGACGCCGTGGCCTGGGACAGGACAATGGAAACGATGTCCCCGGCTTGCCCCATGTGCTCGGAAATGGCGGCCTTGATCTTGTCGAATTTCCAGAAGCCGTCCGCCAGACCGAACTTGGCCTGCACCCACGGCAGAGCCGAGTGCTGCAACCAGTCGAGAATCTGCGGTGCCAGTTCGTACAGGCGGAACAGCTGCTTGGCGAGCATGGGCACCAGCACCAGCAGTAACGCCATCAATATGAGGGTGAACAGGCCGAACACCGCAACCACACTCAGGGTTCTGGACAACCCGGCACGCTCCAGACGATCGACCAGCGGATCGCCCATGTACGCCAGCAGCAACGCCACCAGAAAAGGAGTGAGGATCGTGTGCAGCAGCACCACGAAAGCGACCAGCAAGGCCAGCCCGCCAATCCAGAACCAACGCCGCGTATCAGTCATCAACATCCCTCAACCCAATGAAAAAGCATTCTTGCCGGGTTACCAGCGGAAATACAGTTGTGGCGCTGCGGCCGGAACAATCATCGGTGCCTGCGCAGTCGCAGGCGCCGTGGCTGGCGCAGCCGGTGCCGGTGCCGCAGCATCGACAGGAGCAACGGCGGGCGCAGTTGCAGCCGCTGCTTCAGCGGCAGGCACTTCCTGCAATCTGGCCAGCGACATCTGCGAGCGTAGCTGATCGGCGCTGCCACTGACGTCGAAGACCACCCGATCGCCCTGTACGGAACTCAGACGCACGCCGAACGGTTCGAGTAACTGCAGCAATTGCGCATATCGCTCCAGCGTCATGCCTTGCACCTGCACCAGCATGCCGGTCGAAGCACCGGGCCTGGCGACGAAGCGTGGCGCCAGGCGCTCGCTGACTGACAGCAGCACCGCATCGGCCAGCGCCTCGGAGGTTGCCCCGGTCGCGGTGCCCTGCTCACGCTGATCGCCCAGCCACAGGCGCCACTTGCCCTGCCACTGGCCGGCTTCTTCTCTGGCGTGCACGGCGAGAATCGCGTCAGCGCCGTAACGTTCGGACGCCGTTTTGAGCGGCGCAGGATCAGTGCCCTCAAGGGTCTTCGCGTTACCAATGCTTTGTTCGCTCAGGTCAGCCAGCGGCAGGCGCAAGGGCAGACCGCGGTGCTGCGCAGCTCGGCGCAATGGCTCGGCAGCAGTCTGGCCGTCGCCGACCAGGTTGGCACCTTCAACGGAGTCATTCAGCCACCAGCCAAGGATCGAGGGGCGATTGCTGCCCCAGATCGACAGCCCGGCGTCGCGCAACGCACGCTCGGTGGTCGCCGGATCGAAATCCACCAACAGGGTTTCCGGCGGACCGGCCTCATAGCCGTACTGACTGATGATTTGCTGCGGGTCCTTGCGCAACGCGGCAATCGCCGAACCCTGCGCGGCCTTGGCATCGCCGGTCAGGCGCAGCACCAGGGTTTCGACGGCGGCCTGGGTCGCGCGGGTGCGCTCATCAGGCGACTGGCCGCTGACGGGCTCGCGCACCTGGTAAAGATTGCTCACCGTTTCGGCAAGACCGGGAAGGCTGACCAGGGACAGGCAGCCGACGAGAAGGATTCTGGAAAAACGCATGGACAGTTCCCGAACGGAAAAAAGTAATAAAGAAGCAGCTTCAGGAGGTGCACAGACTGGGACAGCCGTGAGCCGCCAATCATTCAATTTCGGCATAAAGTACACCTTAACCGTCTGGAATCGCACTGATCGTGGACCTCAGGTCAGGTTTATTTAGCCCGACACCGCCCTGTTGTCGGCGCAAGGATGGCCCCTGAGGAGCAAGCCTGATAAAATCGCGCGCCTTCGCAGACCGGCAATTGCCAAGGCCCAACCTTAACATCGCCTCACAGCGCGGTGCTGAACGGGTCCTAACGCAGCGGTCGATACCTCCGAATCCCCCCTAAAGGCCTGGATTTTCTATGAGCAAGCAACCCTCCCTGAGCTATAAAGACGCCGGTGTAGACATCGACGCCGGTGAAGCATTGGTCGAACGCATCAAGAGCGTCGCCAAGCGCACCAAGCGTCCGGAAGTCATGGGCGGCCTGGGAGGCTTCGGCGCCCTCTGCGAAATCCCGGCTGGCTACAAGCAACCGGTACTGGTCTCCGGCACCGACGGCGTGGGCACCAAGCTGCGTCTGGCCCTGAACCTGAACAAGCACGACAGCATCGGCATCGACCTGGTCGCCATGTGCGTCAACGATCTGGTGGTGTGTGGCGCTGAGCCGCTGTTCTTCCTCGATTACTACGCCACCGGCAAGCTCAACGTCGACACCGCCACTCAGGTGGTCACCGGTATCGGCGCTGGCTGCGAACTGGCGGGCTGCTCGCTGGTCGGCGGCGAAACCGCTGAAATGCCAGGCATGTACGAAGGCGAAGACTACGATCTGGCAGGCTTCTGCGTCGGCGTCGTGGAAAAGGCCGAAATCATCGACGGTTCGAAAGTCGCTGCCGGTGATGCCCTGCTCGCCCTGCCATCGTCCGGCCCGCACTCCAACGGCTACTCGCTGATCCGCAAGATCATCGAAGTCGCCGGTGCCGACATCGAAAACATCCAGCTGGACGGCAAGCCGTTGACCGAGCTGCTGATGGCGCCGACGCGTATCTACGTCAAGCCGTTGCTCAAGCTGATCAAGGAAACCGGCGCGGTCAAGGCCATGGCGCATATCACCGGTGGCGGTCTGCTGGACAATATCCCTCGTGTGTTGCCGGAAGGCGCTCAGGCGGTGGTCGATGTGGCGAGCTGGCAGCGTCCGGCGGTGTTCGACTGGTTGCAGCAGCAAGGCAACGTCGACGAAAACGAAATGCACCGCGTGCTCAACTGCGGCGTTGGCATGGTCATCTGTGTCGCTCAGGAACACGTTGATACAGCCCTGAACGTTCTGCGCGAAGCCGGCGAGCAGCCATGGGTGATCGGCCAGATCGCGACCGCCGCCGAAGGTGCCGCACAGGTCGAGCTGAAAAACCTCAAGGCACATTGATGCCAGCCATCTGCGATGTCGTGGTGCTGCTGTCCGGCACCGGCGGCAACCTGCAAGCGATGATCGACAGTTTCCAGGACGCGGACAGCCCCGTCCGCATCCGCGCGGTGATTTCCAACCGCGAAGATGCCTTCGGTCTGCAACGCGCCCGGGACGCAGGCATCGATGCCTGCGCAATGGACCACACCGCCTACGAGGGCCGCGAGGCATTCGATGCAGCGCTGATCGAACTGATCGACACGTTCCAGCCGCAACTGGTGGTACTGGCCGGGTTCATGCGCATCCTCAGCGCCGGATTCGTGCGCCACTATCAGGGTCGCCTGCTTAATATCCACCCTTCCCTGCTGCCGCGTTACAAAGGCTTGCACACTCACAAGCGGGTGCTGGAAGCCGGTGACGCCGAACATGGTTGCAGCGTGCATTTCGTCACCGAGGAACTCGATGGCGGCCCACTGGTCGTACAGGCAGTTATTTCGGTACAGTTGCACGACACGCCCGCAGCGCTCGCGCAACGGGTCCATGTCCAGGAGCATCATATTTATCCGCTGGCAATTCGCTGGTTCGCAGAAGGCCGATTGAGGCTTGGCGAACAAGGCGCCTTACTGGATGGCCAGCCACTCCCGGCCAGTGGCCACTTGATTCGAATCTAGGAGATATTATGCGTCGCGCTCTGCTCTTCGCTTTCGCTCTGCTCGCACTGCCTGCTGTACAGGCGGCAGACCTTCAACCTTTCTCCGCCAGCTACACCGCCGACTGGAAACAGCTGCCTATGAGCGGCACCGCTGAACGCAGCCTGGAAGCCGGGGCCAATGGCACCTGGACGCTGAATTTCAAAGCCTCGATGATGATCGCCAGCCTGACCGAAGTCAGCACCCTGAAAGTCGACAAGGATGCGCTGCTGCCTCAGACCTACAGCTTCGAGCGGAGTGGTCTGGGCAAGTCCAAGAAGGTCGATCTGGTGTTCGACTGGAACACCAAGTTCGTCACCGGCACCGACCGTGGCGACGCGATCAAGCTGCCGCTCAACCGAGGCATTCTCGACAAGTCCACATACCAGCTGGCGTTGCAGCATGACGTTGCCATGGGCAAGAAGAGCATGAGCTACCAGGTCGTCGACGGTGACGAAGTGGATACTTATGACTTCCGCGTGCTGGGCTCTGAAAAAGTAGAGACCAAGACCGGCCAGGTCGACGCCATCAAGGTCGAGCGCGTACGCGACCCGACGCAAAGCAAGCGCACCACCGTGCTGTGGTTCGCCAAGGACTGGGATTACCTGCTGGTGCGCCTGCAACAGGTCGAAACCGACGGTAAAGAATACAACATCGTGCTGCTCGACGGCACCGTCAACGGCAAGGCCGTCAAAGGCAGCTGATTGCCCTGACCGCCCCCGCGACACAGAGCCCTGCTTTTTAGCGGGGCTTTTTATTGGCTGCGAGGCGGCAGAGCGTCGTACGGTAGTTTAGATCGGCGTACCAACGCGGGACTGTCAGCACGATAGTTGAGGTTATCGTTAGTCGGGATTATCGTTTCCTATGCTCAAAGCACATGAAAAATCCTTCACTTTTCCAGCGCTCCGCTGCAAGCCACGCCATGCAAGGGCTGCAGGGGTTCAATCATTTTCTGAGCATCCAGGAACCTGAACGGGCTATTTACTTAGGGAGCTAACAACTTCTATAAAAGAGGCCTGCGACACATCGCCGCAGTATCCAGAGGCCTAACCATTCAGGCCATCAAAGTCAGGAGCTAACTACTATGACTGTCAGAGTTACTGAACGCGACGACGCCCACCTCTCCCACGAAGCTGTAGCCGACGGCATTCAGATCTGGGACGTGCATCAACAGGACCAACTCGTCGGCATGTTCCACGTCAAGTCCGACGCTCTTCGGTACAAGGAAGAGCTGGAAGCGCAGGAAAGCCAAGGCAACCACTGAGCACTTGCCCTGAACCAGAAACCCTAGAACAAGAAACGACAAAACCCGCTGAATGCGGGTTTTGTCTTGTTGAACGGTTCAATGGGTCAGCGGATTACCACATCAGATCGTCAGGCACCTGATAAGCCGCATACGGATCATCAGCATCCGGCGCCTCGGTCGGGGTGTTGAGCAATACAACGCGGCGCGGGTCACGTTCTTGGATCTTCAGCGCCGCCTCACGCGGGATGATTTCGTAACCGCCGCCGTGATGCACAATCGCCAGCGAGCCGCTGCTGAGCTTGTTGCGCACCATGGCGTTGACCGGGATCCGCTTGACCTTCTTGTCGTCAACGAAGTTGTAGTAATCCTCGGTGATCAGCTTGGGCAGACGCGACACTTCGATCAGTTGCTTGACCTGCGCGGCACGGGCTTTCTGCTCGACTTTTTCCTGCTGCTGACGATTGAGCTCCTGATCACGCCTGGCTTTTTCAGCCTGAGCTTCCTGAGCCGCACGTTTTTGCGAGTCGTCGGCCTGAGCCTGGCCCTTGTGCACCAGACGCTGCTCTTTCTGCTTTTCTTTGCCGACCTGCTTGGCCTGCTTTTGGTTGACCAGACCTGCCTTGAGCAACTGGTCGCGAAGGGAAAGGCTCATTGTCTACTCACTTATGCCGTTACCGCACCCTCAGCCGCAGCCGGGCGTGCTCTTTTCCTGACGTTTGGCTTCGCCCCACAACGCATCCATGTCTTCGAGCGAGCACTCTTCGATAGGACGCTGGAGGTGGCGCAATGCCTGTTCAATGAATCGAAAGCGTCTGTCAAACTTGTTATTGGCCGAGCGTAACGCAGTTTCCGGATCAACTTTAAGATGCCGGGCCAGATTGACGACACTGAACAGCAAATCGCCGACTTCCTCAGCGATGCCCTCGGCGTCATTGTCGACCATGGCCTCAAGAATTTCATCGAGTTCTTCACGCACCTTGTCGACCACCGGCAATGCCGCAGGCCAGTCGAAGCCAACCCGGGAAGCACGCTTCTGCAGTTTGCTGGCCCGGCTCAGCGCAGGCAAGGCAGCCGGCACGTCGTCCAGCAGCGACAACTGCTCGGGCCCACCGGGCTTCTCGGCACGCTCTTCAGCCTTGATTTCGTCCCAGCGCCGATTGACCTGCTCATCGGTCAGACGCGGCGTCTCCGGCGGCGCATACAGTTCACCGGTCGGGAACACATGCGGATGGCGACGCAGCAGCTTGCGGGTAATCCCGTCCACCACGCCGTCAAACTCGAAGCGCCCTTCCTCTTTGGCCAACTGCGCGTAGAAAACCACCTGAAACAGCAGGTCGCCCAGTTCACCCTGCAGATGATCAAGATCGCCCTGTTCGATGGCGTCCGCCACTTCATAGGCCTCTTCCAGCGTATGCGGCACGATGCTGGCGTACGTCTGCTTCAAATCCCACGGGCAACCGAACTGCGGATCACGCAGCCGGGCCATGAGGTGAAGCAGGTCTTCTACTGTGTACATGGGGCTTCCTTCGGTCGCAGCGGGTTAGCTGTCAGCTGCAAGCCACAAGCTAGAAGCAACCGCAATCCGCTTTAGCTTGCAGCCTAAAACTTGCAGCTTGCAGCTGCCTCTCTCAAGGCGTCCTGTTCCGGCGTGTTTCGATGATGTTCGGCAACTGGGATATCCGCCCCAGCAACCGGCCCAGCGCGTCCAGACCCGGGATCTCGATGGTCAGGGACATCAGCGCAGTGTTGTCTTCCTTGTTCGAACGGGTGTTGACCGCCAGTACGTTGATGCGCTCGTTGAGCAGCACCTGGGTAACGTCACGCAGCAGCCCGGAACGGTCGTAGGCACGGATGATGATGTCCACCGGATAGGTGAGCACCGGCACCGGGCCCCAGCTGACCTGAATGATCCGTTCGGGCTCGCGGCCACCCAGTTGCAGCACCGAGGCGCAATCCTGGCGGTGGATGCTGACGCCACGGCCCTGAGTGATGTAACCGACAATCGCATCGCCCGGTAGCGGCTGGCAGCAGCCGGCCATTTGGGTCATCAGGTTGCCGACACCCTGAATCTGGATATCGCCGCGCTTGCCCGGCTTGTAGCCGGTGGCCTTGCGCGGGATCAGCTCCAGTTGCTCGTTGACCCGATCCGGCTCGACCTGCTGCTGAGCCAGGTTGACCAGTTGCGCCAGACGCAGATCGCCCGCGCCCAGGGCCGCGAACATGTCGTCGGCAGTCTTGTGGTTGGCTTTATCCGCCAGCTTTTCGAAATCGACCTGCGGCAGCGCAAGCCTCGCCAGTTCGCGCTCGATCAGGGTTCGACCGGCGGCAACGTTCTGGTCGCGCGCCTGCAATTTGAACCAGTGAACGATCTTGGCCCGCGCACGCGAGGTGGTGATGTAACCCAGGTTCGAGTTCAGCCAGTCGCGGCTCGGCGTACCGTGCTTGCTGGTGATGATCTCGACCTGCTCACCGGTTTGCAGGCTGTAGTTGAGCGGCACGATGCGGCCGTTGATCTTCGCGCCACGGCAGTTATGGCCGATTTCGGTGTGCACCCGATAGGCGAAGTCCAGTGGCGTCGCGCCTTTTGGCAGGTCGATGGCGTGACCATCCGGGGTGAAGACATACACCCGGTCCGGCTCGATATCGACCCGTAACTGCTCGGCCAGACCACCGATATCGCCCAGCTCTTCATGCCATTCGAGGACCTGACGCAGCCAGGAAATCTTCTCTTCGTAATGATTGGAACCGGATTTGACGTCGGTGCCTTTGTAACGCCAGTGCGCGCAAACGCCCAATTCAGCCTCTTCGTGCATGGCATGGGTGCGGATCTGCACTTCCAGCACCTTGCCTTCCGGCCCGATGACGGCGGTATGCAGCGAGCGATAACCGTTTTCCTTGGGGTTGGCGATGTAATCGTCGAACTCTTTGGGAATATGCCGCCACAAGGTATGCACAATGCCCAGCGCGGTGTAGCAATCGCGCATTTCCGGGACCAGCACGCGCAACGCACGCACGTCGTAGATCTGACTGAACGCCAGGCCTTTGCGCTGCATTTTGCGCCAGATGGAATAGATGTGTTTGGCTCGGCCGCTGATGTCAGCGGTCACCCCGGTGGCTTGCAGTTCGTTGTCGAGCTGCGACATGACCTCGCTGATGAAGCGCTCGCGATCCAGCCTGCGCTCGTGCAGCAGCTTGGCGATCTGCTTGTACTGCTCCGGCTCCAGGTAGCGGAAAGACAGGTCTTCCAGCTCCCATTTGATGTGGCCGATGCCCAGGCGGTGAGCCAGCGGCGCATAGATGTCGAAGACTTCCCGCGCCACCCGGTTACGCTTTTCGTCGTCGGCGTTCTTCACCGCACGAATCGCGCAGGTCCGCTCGGCCAGTTTGATCAAGGCCACGCGCACGTCGTCGACCATCGCCACCAGCATCTTGCGCAGGTTTTCGACTTGCGCCTGGCTGCCCAGCACCAACGATTGTCGCGGGCTGAGGCTGGCACTGATCGCGGCCATGCGCAGCACGCCGTCGATCAGTTTGGCCACGGTCGAGCCGAAACGCTGCTCGACTTCCGGCAACGGAATGACACCTTCACGCACGCCGCGGTAGATCACTGCAGCAACCAGCGAATCCTGATCCAGCTTGAGATCCGCAAGGATCTCGGCGATTTCCAGACCGGTCTGGAAACTGGAGGTGTCGTCTGCCCAGTGATTCTTGTGGACCTTATCGTTCTGCTCGGCTTGTCGGGCAAATTCACAGGCCGTTTTCATGACTTCCCGGTCCAGGACCAGGTCGACGCTGACAATATGATCGAGCCACGCGTCGAGATTGATACTGCCGTCTGTGTTTATCGGCTGGTTCGCTCTCACCTGTACCATGCTGCTTACCTTCCCTACGGCGCGATGAATAGCGCCATCAGTCGCCAGCCTTCTGAGCGAATGCCACTTGCCGGGCAAGCAAGGACCGGCATTCGCGGGCCAGTCGGATTGAATGAGATTCCCTGTCAGCAGCCAGACTCTATCCAGTGAAAGCTGCTCACTTACTCATTTCGAATAAAGCCATCGCCTCGACATGCGCCGTCTGCGGGAACATATCGAGGATTCCGGCACGTTTTAATCGGTAGCCCTGATTAACCAGTTCGACCGTGTCACGAGCCAAAGTTGCCGGGTTGCATGAAACATAAAGCAACCGCCGGGCACCTGTTTTCCGGATCTGGCGCACCACTTCAAAAGCCCCGTCACGCGGCGGGTCCAAGAGTACCGCAGAAAATCCCTCTGCCGCCCAGTCGGCGTGTGTCAGCGGCTGGGAAAGATCCGCCTGAAAAAACCGCACATTGTGCAGATCATTACTCATTGCGTTGGCGGCTGCACGTTCGACCATGGTCGCAACACCTTCGACCGCCACCACTTCTTTTGCCAGACCCGCCAGCGGCAAGGCGAAGTTGCCCAGGCCGCAAAACAGATCCATCACACGTTCATCAGGGCCAGGCGCCAGCCATTGCAGGGCCTGCTCGATCATCGCGGTATTGACCGCCGCGTTGACCTGAATGAAATCTCCCGGACGCCAGGCCAGTTGCAGATTCCACGGCTCCAGCCGGTAACCCAGCGTATCGCCGGGGCTGGCCGGCTGTGGCTCGTCTTCGCCATGCAGCCAGAGCTGCGCGCCATGCGTTGAACAGAAGGCCTGCAAGGTTGCCAGGTCGGCATCGGCCAACGGCGCGGTATGGCGCAGCAACACGGCGTTCGACGAACCGCTGAACAATTCGACATGTCCCAGCACCTGCGGCTTGCTGAAACTCTTCAGCATCGCTGGCAACTGACGCATGATCGGTTGCAAGGCCTGTACCAGCACCGGACACTCTTCAATGCTGACGATATCCTGACTGGCGGCGGCGCGGAATCCGACATCCAGCCGTTTGGCCTTGGCGTCCCAGCGCACCGCGACCCGCGCACGTCGGCGATAGGCCAGTTCGGCCCCACTCAAAGGCGCGGCCCACTGATCCGGAGTGACGTTCGCCACCCGCAACAATTGTTCGGCGAGCATGCGCTGTTTCAGGGCAAGCTGTTCTTCATGGGGCACGTGCTGAACACTGCACCCGCCACAACGCCCGAAATAATCACAGGCCGGGGCACGACGCATGTCGCTGGCAACAAACACACGCTCGGTGCGCGCTTCAACAACCTTGCCCCGCGCATTGAGCACCCGTGCTTCGATCTCTTCGCCGGCCAGACTGCCCGCGACGAACCAGGTCTTGCCATCCAGAAAAGCAATGCCGCGTCCGTCATCGGACAGCCGCTCGATGCTCAGCCGCTGCTTTTTACCGGCAGGAATCTGCACGCTTTTGACGCCGCCGGTCGGCTGGAAGCGCAAACCTCTTTCATGCTTGGCCATCAGTTGGGCAAATCGTAAACGCCGGTCGACAGGTAGCGGTCGCCTCGGTCACAGATGATCGCCACAATCACGGCGTTTTCGACTTCCTGGGAAATGCGCAGCGCGCCGGCCACCGAACCACCGGAAGACACGCCGCAGAAGATGCCTTCTTCGCGGGCCAGGCGGCGCATGGTCTCTTCGGCTTCGGTCTGGCCCATGTCCATGATCCGGTCGACACGATCCGACTGGTAGATTCTCGGCAGGTATTCAGTCGGCCAGCGGCGGATGCCAGGGATCGACGCGCCTTCCATCGGTTGCAGACCGACGATCTGTACGTCGGGATTCTGCTCTTTCAGGTAGCGTGAGGTACCCATGATGGTGCCGGTGGTGCCCATCGAACTGACGAAATGAGTGACGGTGCCGGCCGTCTGCTGCCAGATTTCCGGACCAGTGGACGTGTAATGCGCCTCGGGATTGTCGCCATTGGCGAATTGATCGAGCACTTTTCCGCGTCCTTCGGCCTGCATGCGCTCGGCCAGATCACGAGCGCCCTCCATGCCTTCTTCCTTGCTGACCAGAATCAGCTCGGCGCCATAGGCCGTCATCGCCGCCTTGCGCTCGGCACTGGAGTTGTCCGGCATGATCAGAATCATGCGGTAACCCTTGATCGCGGCAGCCATGGCCAACGCGATGCCGGTGTTGCCGGACGTGGCCTCGATCAGCGTGTCACCCTGCTGAATCTGGCCGCGCAGCTCGGCACGGGTGATCATCGACAGCGCCGGGCGGTCTTTTACCGAACCAGCCGGGTTGTTACCTTCGAGTTTCAACAGGAGGGTATTGCTGGTATTGCCCGCCATGCGTTGCAGACGCACAAGCGGGGTGTTGCCGACGCAATCGGCAATGGTTGGATACTGCAGGGTCATGGCGTATTCGCGGTCCAGTCTGCGGGGGCGCCTATCATAACGGCAAACGCCCAAAGCCCATATCACGCAAAGTGCGGTCGTTATTCCCAAAAGACATAACGAGCTGTTTTTTTACCGCGCTCATAGGCCGGCAAAAGAGTTAGGTGCCCATGACGGCGCTAAATAGCTAAACTCACTGCCTCGTGCCGATACAGCCAGGCAGCCGATGCCTGTTATCGACGGATTGATACCTGTTGCTGGAGAGAAAGCGTGCTGACCAAGCTGGGTATAAAAGGCCGTGTGCTGCTACTGACGATTCTGCCTGCCAGCCTGATGGCCGCGATGCTCGGTGGCTATTTCACCTGGATGCAATTGAGTGAACTGCAAAGGCAGTTGCTGCAGCGCGGCGAGATGATCGCGCAGGATCTCGCGCCGTTGTCGGCCAATGCTCTGGGCCGCAAGGATGACGTGCTGTTGAGTCGCATCGCCTCGCAGACGCTGGAACAGAACGACGTGCGCGCCGTGACGTTTCTGGATGTCGATCGCACGCCGCTGGCCCACGCCGGGCCGACCATGATCAGCCCGGTGCCCATCGGCAACAGCTCGCAACTGCTCAGTTCGACCGGGGTCGATGCCACCCGTTATCTGCTGCCGGTGTTTGGTCATCAGCGCCACCTGACCAGCCCGATCATTCCCGCCGAGGCCGACACGCTGCTAGGCTGGGTGGATCTGGAAATTTCCCACAATGGCACCTTGCTGCGCGGCTACAGAAGCCTGTTTGCCAGCGTGCTGCTGATCTTTACCGGGCTGGCCTTTACCGCCATCGTTGCCGTGCGTCTGAGCCGCACGATCAACGGGCCGATGAGCCTGATCAAGCAGGCGGTGTCGCAACTCAAGGACGGCAACCTCGAAACCCGCCTGCCTCCACTGGGCAGCCGCGAGCTGGACGAACTGGCCTCGGGCATCAACCGCATGGCAGCCACATTGCAGAATGCGCAGGAAGAACTGCAACTGAGCATCGACCAGGCCACCGAGGACGTCCGGCAGAATCTGGAAACCATTGAAATCCAGAACATCGAGCTGGACCTGGCGCGCAAAGAAGCGCTGGAGGCCAGCCGCATCAAGTCTGAATTCCTCGCCAACATGAGCCATGAAATCCGCACCCCGCTCAACGGCATTCTGGGCTTCACCCATTTACTGCAAAAAAGCGAGCTGACGCCGCGCCAGTTCGACTATCTGGCAACCATCGAAAAGTCCGCCGACAACTTGCTGAGCATCATCAACGAGATTCTCGACTTTTCGAAGATCGAAGCCGGCAAGCTGGTGCTCGACAATATTCCGTTCAACCTGCGCGATCTGTTGCAGGACACGCTGACCATCCTTGCCCCGGCCGCCCACGCCAAACAGCTGGAGCTGGTCAGTCTGGTGTACCGCGACACGCCGCTGGCACTGTCCGGCGACCCGCTGCGCCTGCGGCAGATTCTGACCAATCTGGTCAGCAACGCGATCAAGTTCACCCGCGAAGGCACCATCGTCGCCCGCGCCATGCTCGAAGACGAAACCGAAGAACACGCGCAACTGCGCATTAGCGTGCAGGACACGGGCATCGGCCTGTCCAGTCAGGATGTGCGGGCGTTGTTTCAAGCCTTCAGCCAGGCCGACAATTCGCTGTCGCGCCAGCCGGGCGGCACCGGTCTGGGGCTGGTGATTTCCAAGCGCCTGATCGAGCAGATGGGCGGCGAAATCGGTGTCGACAGCACGCCGGGCGTGGGTTCGGAGTTCTGGATCAGCCTGAAACTGCCCAAGGCCCGCGAAGACAAGGAAGAGTCGCTCAATATTCCACTGGAAGGGCTGCGTGCTGCGGTGCTTGAGCATCATGATCTGGCGCGCCAGGCGTTGGAGCACCAGCTGGAAGATTGCGGCCTGCACACCGTGGTGTTCAATAATCTGGAAAACCTGCTCAACGGCGTCACAGCGGTGCACGAAACGCCGTTGGCGATCGATCTGGCGGTGCTGGGCGGGACTGCGCTGGAAATCTCGCCAGAGCGGTTGCGCCAGCACATCTGGGACCTGGAAAACCTCAACTGCAAGGTCATGGTGCTGTGCCCGACCACGGAACATGCGGTGTTTCAATTGGCGGTGCATGACGTTTACACCCAGTTGCAGGCCAAGCCCGCTTGTACTCGCAAGCTGCAAAAGGCCCTGTCGGAGCTGATAGCGCCCAGAGCGGTGCGGGCTGACATCAGCCTGCCGTTGTCCAGCCGAGCGCCGCGCGTGCTGTGCGTGGACGACAACCCGGCGAACCTGTTGCTGGTGCAGACGCTGCTCGAAGACATGGGTGCCGAAGTGGTGGCGGTCGAAGGCGGTTATGCGGCGGTCAACGCCGTGTGTCAGGAGGCCTTCGATCTGGTTCTGATGGACGTGCAGATGCCCGGCATGGACGGGCGTCAGGCCACCGAAGCGATTCGCGCCTGGGAAGCTGAACGCAACCAGACGTCGCTGCCCATCGTCGCGCTGACCGCGCACGCCATGGCCAACGAAAAACGCTCGTTGCTGCAAAGCGGCATGGACGACTACCTGACCAAACCGATCAGCGAACGGCAATTGGGACAGGTGGTGCTCAAATGGACAGGGCTGGCGCTACGCGCTCCGGCACCGGAGCGCCAGCATGAAGCGATGCTGACTCACGTCGGACCACTGGTGCTCGATCACGAAGAAGGGCTGCGTCTGGCTGCGGGCAAGCCAGACCTGGCGGCCGACATGCTGGCCATGCTCCTGGCATCACTGGACGCCGACCGCGAGGCCATTCGCACGGCGCGTGCCAGCAACGATGTGCAGGCCCTGATCGAACGCGTTCATCGCTTGCACGGTGCAACGCGCTACTGCGGCGTGCCGCAACTGCGCACGGCCTGCCAGCGCGCCGAAACACTCCTGAAACAAGACGCCCCGCACACTGAAGACGCGCTGGACGATCTGGACAAAGCCATTGTCCGTCTGGGGGCGGAGGCGCGGGTTTCTGCTTGACCTGACGCTGGCGACCTCTGCACTCCGACTGCGTCGTTAACAGGACGCGGAGCGTCCAGAACGGCGCGCCAACGCGGAGCATTAGCACGATAGTCGCAGCCATACGCCAGGAACGATCAGCACGGAGCATGGTAGGATGCGCGCAATTTTGGAGGACCCATGGTCGAACACGATTTCCGCTACAGCATGCTCAACCCGCAACATACCCTGACTGAATGCCGCACTCTGGCACCCGGTCGCTATCAGGTCACCGGCAACGGCGGCTCGATTCACGATCATGACCAGTTGCTGGTGTCCATCAAAGGCAGCAAAAGCCTGCACATGCGCCTGACGGTCGAGAAGGTCCGGCACCTGATCAACCCGCCGGGCCAGTGGATCGCAGTGGCCAAAGGCCCGGTGTTCGACGAACTGGCGATCCATCATTGGCAGGTGCATTGCGACAGCTGCAACGCCGAACTGAATTTCGAGTTCATGGTCGAGAGCAAGCTGAGCCTCAAGGCGCGGAAACCGGCCGCTACTGCGCGCATCGCGGAGCTGGGCTGGAAAACCGAAGGCAAAAAGCACGTCTGCAAGAAGTGTCAGGAGAAGGCCGCATGAGACAGCTCGCGCTTGTTGGCCTGATCGGCGGCGCGCTGCTGGTCGGATGCACTGCAGATCCGCTGCCGATTCGGCAGGATAAAAGCTACGTCATGGAATGGATCGGCGAACGGCCGCTGATCGACAACAGTCACCTGACCATGACCCTGGGTGCCGATGGCCGCGCTTACGGTAATGCGGGCTGCAACCACTGGTTCGCGCCTTACACCCTGAACGACCACACCATCAGTTTCGGCGCAGTGGGCAAAACCCGCAAAATGTGCGCACCAGCGCTGATGGAACAGGAACAGCGCTTCATCAGAGCCATCGGCAGCGTAAAACGCTGGGACATCTCGCCCATCGAGCAACTGCGCCTGTGGCCCGCCGAAGGCAAACCGCTGCGCTTCTGGCTGGAAGATAGCTGACAGTGCCCCGGGCTCCTGCCTGTGACTATCGTGCGGCGCTCCGCGTCGCATGCCGTTCTGGACGCTCCGCGTCCTCGCTGCGACGCAGAGCGTGGTCAACTGATCTGATCAGCCCTCCCCGCGCAGCGCGTTGAGCTTCTGGATCACGGTCGCCGCCGATTGCTCGCCGAGCAGTTGTTCGCGCATCTTGCCTTTGTCGTCGATGATGTAGGTCACTGGCAGCGCTTCCGACGGCGGCAGGCTGTACTGTTCGGCCGGGTCCTGGGCCAGTACGGTGAACTTGATGCCGAGCGCGTTGGCGGCATTTTTCAGTTCGTCACCTTGCAGGTTGTCAAAGTTGACCCCCAGCACCGTGACTTTCTTGTCCTTGAGCTGCTCGGACAGTGCATTGAATTCCGGCACCTCGGTCCGGCACGGGCCGCACCATTCAGCCCAATAGTTGACCACCAGCCAGTGGCCCTTTATCCGCTCGCTGGCGACCTTCTGACCATCCTGGTCGGTGCCCAGGTCCACGCCACAGCCGCTGAGCAGCAAACTGCCGAGAAGTATCACCGCTGCAGTCAATCGCATTGCCATTAATTTCCTTCCTCGCCCGTTCAACCTGCGTTACCGATGACCAGGCTTTCTTATACCCACGTTACGACTATTGACCATCCGATATGTCGAACAGTGTCATCGCTGGGTAGAATACGCCCCACCCCATACAAGATGCGACCTGCAAATGACCGATCTGACGCTGTATCACAACCCGCGCTGCACCAAATCCCGCGGCGCGCTGGAACTGCTTCAGGCTCGTGGCCTGAGCCCGGACGTGGTTCTGTATCTGGAAACAGCGCCCGACGCAGCCGCCTTGCGCGACCTGCTCGGCAAGCTGGGCTTCGGCGCACGACAACTGCTGCGCACCGGTGAAGACGACTACAAGCAACTCAATCTGGCCGACCCGAGCCTCAGCGACGAGCAACTGATTGCCGCCATGGCTACCCACCCCAAACTGATCGAGCGACCGATTCTGGTCGTCGGCGACAAGGCCGTGATTGGCCGTCCACCCGAGAACATTCTGGAGCTGCTGCCGTGAGCACACCTTATATTCTGGTCCTGTATTACACCCGCAACGGCTCGACCGGCGAAATGGCCCGGCAGATTGCCCGCGGTGTAGAACTGGGCGGCATGGAAGCACGGCTGCGCACCGTACCCGCCATTTCTGCCGACTGCGAAGCGACTGCGCCGGAAATCCCGGAGAGCGGCGCGCTGTACGCCAGCCTCGACGACCTGAAAAACTGCTCGGGTCTGGCGCTGGGTAGCCCGACCCGCTTTGGCAACATGGCCGCGCCGCTGAAATACTTTCTCGACGGCACCAGCAACCTGTGGCTGACCGGCGCGCTGGTTGGCAAGCCTGCGGGCGTGTTCACCTCCACCGCCAGCCTGCACGGCGGTCAGGAAACCACGTTGATGTCGATGCTGCTGCCATTGCTGCACCACGGCATGCTGCTGATGGGCCTGCCCTACAGCGAATCGGCGCTGCTCGAAACCACCGGCGGCGGCACGCCGTATGGCGCCAGTCACCATGCCGGTGCCGACGGCAAGCGCGCGCTGGACCGCCACGAAACCGAGTTGTGCCGCGCACTGGGCCAGCGTCTGGCGAAAACCGCACTGCAACTGGACGCCCCACGCGGCTGACCGGTTCGCCAGAAGCGCCACCACCCGCTTTCGCTAAAATCGCAAACTTGCAGCTCAAGGGTCGGTCTGAACCCTTGACCTGCCTGTTGAATCTTCTGGAGAACCGATGCACGACTACAAATGGCTGAACGAGTATTGCCTGAATCGATTCGGCTCTGCCAAAGCTCTGGAAGCTCATCTGCCCTCCCCCAAAACGCCGAAACAACTGCAGGCCATCAGCGCCGACCGTTACCTGTCGACCATGGCGCTGCGGGTGTTTCGTGCCGGCCTGAAGCACAGTCTGGTGGACTCCAAATGGCCCGCTTTTGAAGAAGTGTTCTTCCGCTTCGACCCGGAGAAGGTCGTGCTGATGGGTGCTGACCATCTGGAGCGGCTGATGCAGGACGCGCGTATCATTCGTCACCTGGGCAAGCTCAAGAGCGTGCCACGCAATGCGCAGCTGATTCTGGACATCGAACAGGAGCATGGCAGCTTCGGCAAATTCATCGCCGACTGGCCGGTCGATAACATTACCGGCCTGTGGCAGTACCTGGCCAAGCACGGCAACCAGATGGGTGGCCTGTCATCGCCGCGCTTTTTGCGCATGGTCGGCAAGGACACCTTCATTCCGACCTGGGATGTGGTCGCCGCGCTGAACGCGCAAGACATCGTCGACAAAGTGCCAACCAGCAAACGCGATCAGGCCCTCGTGCAGGATGTGTTCAACCAGTGGCACGCCGAAAGCGGCCGACCGATGTGCCAGCTTTCAGCAATGCTGTCGTTCACCGTCAACCACTGATCAGGCTCAGATATTCACCACATTGACGAACCGTGACGCCGCGGTTTCGTCGATGCGCAGATTGTTGAAGTCGAACAGCTTGCGGTCGGCCAGTTGCGAAGGCTGCACATTCTGCAGGGCGCGGAAGATGCTTTCGGTGCGGCCCGGCGTCTTGCGCTCCCAGTCCAGCAGCATGTCCTTGACCACCTGGCGTTGCAGGTTTTCCTGCGAGCCGCACAGGTTGCAGGGAATGATCGGAAACTGCTTGAGGTCCGAGTAAGCCTGGATGTCCTTCTCGTGGCAGTAAGCCAACGGGCGAATCACCACGTTGCGACCGTCATCGGCACGCAGTTTGGGCGGCATGGCTTTTAGCGAGCCATTGAAGAACATATTCAGGAAGAACGTCTCGACGATGTCATCACGGTGATGCCCCAGCGCCATCTTGGTGGCACCGATCTCGTCGGCGAAGGTGTACAGCGTGCCGCGACGCAGGCGCGAACACAGCGAGCACGTGGTCTTGCCTTCGGGGATCAGCTCTTTGACCACCGAATAGGTGTCCTTCTCGACGATGTGGTACTCGACCCCCAGCGCCTTCAGATAGGCCGGCAGCACATGCTCGGGAAAACCCGGCTGCTTCTGGTCCATGTTGACCGCCACGATATCGAACCTGATCGGCGCCACTTTCTGAAAGTGCATCAGTACATCAAGCAGGGTGTAGCTGTCCTTGCCGCCGGACAGGCAGACCATGACCTTGTCACCCTCCTCGATCATATTGAAGTCGGCCACCGCTTCGCCGGCCAGTCGACGCAGACGTTTCTGCAGTTTGTTCTGATTGACTGAAAGGGTGCCCATTTGCTGAAGGTATCCGCCGGTGGTTTGAGAAAGGGCGGTCATTTTACGCATAACCGATACGGGGTTAAACAGACTGCGCGCATGCCGTTCAAACTGGCAACAGCACTGACTCGAAAACGACCACCGGGCGGCTGGCATTTTCAGCCGCGCGTAACCTTGCGGCATACTGGGGGCACTGGAGAGCCATAACGCATGCACGAACAACTCAATTCCCGCGTCGAAACCTGTTATCAGCAAGCCGAAGCCTTCTTCAAACGCACGTTCAAACGGCCAGTGGTCAGTTTTCAGTTGCGTGGCCAGAAGGCCGGCGTCGCGCACTTGCACGAAAACCTGCTGCGTTTCAATCCGCAGCTCTATAAAGAGAACGCCGAAGACTTCCTGCGCCAGACCGTGCCGCACGAAGTCGCGCACCTGATTGCCCATCAACTGTTCGGTGGCGGTATTCAGCCGCATGGCGAAGAGTGGCAGCTGATCATGCGCGGTGTCTACGAGCTGCCGCCCAATCGCTGTCATACCTATGCCGTTCAGCGCCGCAGCGTGACGCGTTACATCTATCGCTGCCCATGCCCGGACAGCGACTTCCCGTTCACGTCCCAGCGCCACAGCATGGTTCGCAAGGGACGACGTTACCTGTGCCGCCGTTGCCGCGAGCCGCTGGTATTCAGTGGCGAGATCCGCACGGATTGACCCGGCCATAAAAAAACCCATCCGAAGATGGGTTTTTTCATGGCCTGAGGTTATCAGACAGTCTTGGTGGTACTCACCGCAGCCGCTGGAGTCGGGCCTTCGGCAACGCCGAGGTCGTCTTCAGGACGGGTTTCCAGAATGGCGCTGCCACCGGAAGCCAGTTCGGATTGCAGCTTGTCGGTGTCCAGCTCGCCGACCCACTTGGCAACCACGACGGTGGCAACAGCGTTACCCACCAGGTTGGTCAGGGCGCGGGCTTCGGACATGAAGCGGTCGATACCCAGAATCAGCGCCAGACCGGCAACCGGCAGGTGGCCTACAGCCGACAGGGTCGCCGCCAGTACGATGAAGCCGCTACCGGTTACACCAGCAGCACCTTTGGACGACAGCAGCAATACCAGCAACAGAGTGATCTGGTGCGTGATGTCCATGTGCGTGTTGGTCGCCTGAGCGATGAACACGGCGGCCATGGTCAGGTAGATCGACGTACCGTCCAGGTTGAACGAGTAGCCCGTCGGGATAACCAGGCCGACCACAGACTTCTTGGCACCCAGGCGCTCCATCTTGATCAGCATGCGCGGCAGGGCGGATTCCGAAGAAGAAGTACCCAGTACGATCAACAGCTCTTCACGGATGTAGCGAATCAGCTTGAAGATGCTGAAGCCGTGAGCGCGGGCGATCCCGCCCAGCACGAACACGACGAACAGAACGCAAGTGATGTAGAAACAGATCATCAACTGACCCAACTGCACCAGCGAGCTGACGCCATAGGCACCGATGGTGAAGGCCATGGCACCGAATGCACCCAGCGGTGCCAGCTTCATGATCATGTTGATGATGTTAAACATCACGTGGGCGAAGCGATCGATGAAGTCCAGAACCGGCTTGCCGTAGGCACCCAGGCGATGCAGGGCGAAGCCGAAGATCACCGAGAACATCAGGACTTGCAGGATATCGCCATTGGCAAATGCACCGACGATGGTGTTCGGAATCACGTTAAGGATAAAGCCGATGATGCTCTGATCCTTGCCGGCAGTGACGTAGGCGGCGATCTTCGAAGCATCGAGCGTGCTGACGTCGATGTTCATGCCGACACCCGGCTGAACCACGTTGACCACGATCAGACCGATCAGCAGGGCGATGGTCGAAACGATCTCGAAGTACAGCAGCGCATAACCACCGGTCTTGCCAACCGATTTCATGTTCTGCATGCCGGCGATACCGCTGACGACTGTACAGAAAATGATCGGAGCGATGACCATCTTGATCAGTTTGATGAACCCGTCACCCAGCGGCTTTAGCGCCTTGCCGGTGTCCGGGTAGAAGTGACCGATCAGGATACCGATGACAATCGCAACGATTACCTGAAAATAGAGGGATTTGTAGATAGGCTGACGAGTCGTCATTGCAGTTTTCCTCAAGGGCGTCGTCGGCATCTTCACCTGATGCACGCGAGCCTATAAAGCGCTAACCCTCCTGCACTGGAGGGATTTGTTTTGTCGAGCTGCACGGGGCAGACATCTACCCACTGGATAGCAATACGCGTGCCATGGAGTCAAATTGATATCAAACCCGCGCTGTGCAAGGCCTGGACGGGTAATGGTAGCCGGGATTCGACGGTAGAAGTGGCGGTTTTCCGCCGTATCGAGGAAAAAACAGATGTTGAGTGGCGGTTATCCGCCTTTTGAGGGGGCATGAGGAACGCAGTTTTGGCAACTCGGCGTCCGATCTATAGTACGTAGTGCGACGCAGATATGTGACGCGGAGCGTCACGAAAGGCATTCCTACGCTGGAGCGTAGTAACGAGAATCCAGCTCTCGTGCCAATGCCTTTAACCACCATCACTGCGCCAGAAAATGAATCCTGAACGCTGCGCCGCCCAGTGGCGAATCGTCCAGTGTCAGTTGTGCGCCGTAGCTCTCGATGATGTCCTTGACTACCGCCAGACCGATCCCTTGCCCGGGGTTCTGGCGATCCAGCCGTTCACCACGCTCCAGAATGCGCGCGCGCTGGCTGTGCGGAACGCCGGGGCCGTCGTCTTCGATGCACAGCTCGTCGCCCGTTGCGGACTGACTGAAACTCACCCGCACCTCGCTCAGGCACAGCCGATAGGCATTTTCCAGCAAGTTGCCGAGCATCTCCAGCAACGCGCCCTCCTCCATATGCACCTGGCACTGTTCCGGCAGGTCCAGCGTGGCGTTGACCTGTTTGTCGCGGTACACCTTGTCCAGCGTATTGCACAGGCTTTCAACCACTGGCCGCAGCATGACGTGATGGCGCACCAGACCGCTTTTGCGCAAGCTGGCGCGCTGCAGTTGATAACCGATCTGCTGGCTCATGCGCTCGATCTGCGATTGCAGCACCCACGCCTGTTCCATGTCCTCGGGGCGCTTGGCGATGTTTTCGCTGACGCCCTGCAACACTGCCAACGGCGTTTTCAGGCTGTGGGCCAAATCATCCAGCGAATCACGGTAGCGAATCCGCTGTTCACGCTCACTGCGCAACAGCCGGTTGAGCGAGTCAGTCAGGCGCAGCAGTTCGCTGGGGTGTTCTTCGCTCAGGCTGTCGCGCATCCCCGATTCCACCTGATCCAGCTCCTGACTCAGGCTGCGCAAGGCACGCAGCCCCCAGGTCAGGCCCATCCATAGCAGGCCGAGCAGCACCAGCAAGGCTGCACCAAAACCCAGATATAGTTTGCGCCGCAAACCGTCGATGGTTTCCTGATAGCCGCGTAACGGCTGCACGGCAACGATACTGAACGCGGCATTGCGGCCACCCAGCAGACGGATTTCAACGTCGTAGACGAAATACTCGTCGCCGTTGAGTTCCTTGATTTTGGTGAACTCGCTGCCCTGCCCGTCATAGTGCGGGTGGTAGTCGATGTTTTCGCCTTCGGTGGACAGCGAACGCCAGACCATTTGCCCCTGGCGGTTATAGATGTAACCCAGCAGACGGCTGCCAGGCAGGTTGAACTGTTCGCCCGGCAATACCGAAGGCATCAAAAGATGACCGTCTTCGACGCGTGCGGCCGAAATCATGGTGGTGACATCGGACGCCAGCCGTTGCTCAATCGCTCCGCGTAGCGCCAGGCTAAAGGCACCCTGCAAGGCAGGCAGCATCAGCAGCATGAAGATCACCGCCAGGGTGGCGGCGCCCAACATCAAGCGCAGGCGAAGCGAACGAATCACGTACAGCGCTCATTGAACAGATAGCCCATGCCGCGCACGGTTTCGATAGGTTTGAAAGCCACGCTGCTGTCCAGCTTGCGGCGCAGACGGCCGACCAGCACTTCGATCACGTTCGGATCACGCTCATCGTCATCCGGGTACAACTGCTCCATCAGGCGCTCTTTTGGCACCACTTGCTGGTGATGGAGCATCAGGTACTCGAGAATGCGGTATTCATAGGCGGTCAGCGCCAGCGGCTGTTCGGCCAGTGCGGCGTGCTTGCGATTGAGGTCGAGCAACAACGGGCCAGCGGTGATGGTCGACTGAATGAAGCCGCTGGAGCGGCGTAGCAAAGCGTTGAGCCGCGCTTCGAGCTCTTCGAACTGGAACGGTTTGACCACGTAGTCATCAGCCCCGGCAGCCAGCCCTTCGACCTTATCCTGCCAGTTGCCGCGCGCGGTCAGGATCAGAATCGGAAACGCCTTGCCCAGCGTACGCAATTGACGAATCAGGTCCAGCCCGCCGATGCCCGGCAAACCCAGGTCGATCACCGCCAGATCGTGATTGAATTGCGCGACCTGATACAACGCCTCTTCAGCGTTGGCCACCGCTTCGACCACATGCCCCGCTTCGGTCAGACGGGTACGCAGGTGATGGCGCAGCAGCGCTTCATCCTCAACTACCAACAACTTCATGCAGCTCTCCCAGGCACACTTGCAGCCTCAAGACAAAGAATGAAACGACATCGTCGCATCAGTACTCAACAGGTGGGCGCTGACGGGCACATGCTGTGTCACATCATAGCTTCCCAGCAGGATTTCGCGGCTGACAGGCAGACCATTGTGGGTCCCCGTCAGACTGCCGTAAACCGGCGGAGAATAAAGCGTCCCCGCCGCCACACTGGATTGCCCCCGCCCGCCGAGCGAGTGGCCCCAGCCGTGCGTGTCGTCGAGCCTTTCGCTGGTCTTGGCGAACTCGATACGCGCCACCTCAAGTTTGCCGTCGCCAGCCTGCACCGCCGCACTGCCACCCAGGAAAGCCAGGGCCAGGAAAAACTTGTTGAGATTCACCATATCGACTCCTTTTGCGCTCGGGGACGCTGTCAAGGTACGGCTCAACAGTAATCGTGCCGGGCTGAACCCCAACTGAACACTGCATGAACCGGCACTGAACAGTCGGGCGCGCCACATATGGCAGAATCGGCTATCTTTTGACATCCATGCTGCACCCCACCCAAGAAGGAGCTGAACATGCGTTTGTGGATTGCAATGATCATGATGGGCCTGACCGGGCTCGCCCAGGCGGCGATCAAGACCGAGCAGATCGATTACAAAAGTGCCGACGGTACAAAACTGGTCGGTTACTACGCCTACGACGACGCAGTAAAAGGCCCGCGCCCCGGTGTGCTGGTGGTTCACGAATGGTGGGGGCTGAACGACTACGCCAAGCGCCGCGCCCGTGATCTGGCGGCACTGGGCTACAGCGCCATGGCCATCGACATGTACGGCGACGGCAAGAACACCGAACACCCGAAAGACGCGATGGCCTTCATGCAGGCCGCCCTCAAGGACAGCGATGCAGCCGACAAGCGCTTTGATGCCGGGCTTGAGGAACTGAAGAAACAACCGCAGACCGATCCGAAAAAGATTGCAGCGGTGGGTTACTGCTTCGGGGGCAAGATTGTTCTGGATGCAGCGCGTCGCGGCGAACCCCTGCTGGGCGTGGTCAGCTTCCACGGTGCACTGGTCACCAACACCCCGGCCAAACCGGGTATCAAGGTGCCGATGCTGGTCGAGCATGGTGCCAAGGACAGCATGGTGACCCCGGAGAACGTCGCCGCTTTCAAGAAAGAAATGGACGACGCCAGGGCTGACTATAAATTCGTCAGCATTGACGGCGCCAAACACGGCTTCACCAACCCCGACGCCGACCGCCTGAGCCACGGCGAACACGGCGGCCCGGACATCGGCTACGACAAGGCGGCCGACCAGAGCTCATGGTCGGACATGCAGGTGTTTTTCAAGAAGATCTTCGGCTGAGAGAGTTGAGGTATCGTTCCCTACGCTCCGTGGGAATGCAGTTCTCGACGCTCTGCGTCGCCAGGAGGATGCAGAGCGTCCAGAACGGCATGCGGCGCGGAGCGTCGCACGATGTGACACCCAGCGCCCTTCCCTCCACTCCATTCCCCCGGCAAAATGCCGCGCATGACTCAACTATCCAATCTCCCGCCCTGCTGCCCCGAACTCGTCCAGCATTGGCCTTTGCCACATGCCTTGCCGGGCGCTCTGCTGGTCAGTGGGCGTTTTGATCCGCACAAGCTGAGTGCCGGTGATTTCCAGCGTTGTGCGATCGAGACGCCGGCGAGCATTCAGCGGTCGGTCGCCAAGCGGCAGACCGAATTCCTCGCCGGACGACTCTGCGCCCGCGAGGCCATGCGTCAGCTTGATGGGCGCCTGCATATCCCCGCGCTGGGCGAAGACCGTGCGCCGGTCTGGCCAGGTGATGTCTGTGGTTCGATCACCCACAGTACCGGCTGGGCCGCTGCGGTGGTGGCGCCCAGGCAACAATGGCGCGGGCTGGGGCTGGACACGGAAAACCTGCTGAGCCACGAACGCGCTGAACGCCTGGCCGGGGAAATCCTGACCGCTGCCGAGCTGGCGGACATGGCCGCCGGGCCGGACGATCAGGTCGCGTTGCGCGTAACGCTGACCTTTTCGATCAAAGAAGCGCTGTTCAAGGCGCTCTACCCTATGGTGCAAAAGCGTTTCTATTTCGAAGACGCCCAACTGCTGGAGTGGTCCGCTGACGGCCGTGCCCGCTTGCGACTGCTGATCGATCTGTCCAGCGAATGGCACGCGGGCAAGGAGCTGGAGGGCCAGTTCAGCGTGCTGGGCGATCACCTGTTGAGTCTGGTTGCGGTCGAAGGTTGATCACTGGGGCAGCGGGCAATGCTCGCAGCGCCCGACCCGCTCGACCCGATGGCTCAAGCAACACACGCGCCGCTGCCGACGTGGTTCTGCACCCTGCACCTGCGGCACGTAGCGCACCGCCTGAAACAACGGATTGGTCCGCCCGTCCGCTCGCCGTTTCTCACTCAATAGCGCCAAACCGGCTTCCAGTGACACATCACTGCACCCGGCCAGTCGAGTCAGACAGCTCTCCAGATAATCCCCGGCGCTGCTCCACAACACCATGCCCGGCAAGTCGCCATAGGCACTGAGCGCCGCGATGAAAGGCTGCAGGTTATCGTCAAGCAACCCGGAAAATCGCCGAAACGGATCTGCCGGAATATCCAGACAAAGGTCGCCCCGCCCCGCCAGCCTGACACCGCTTGGCACGCCGCGCTCGTCCAGCGCCAAACCGACCTGATCAAGCGCCAGCGGCCAGTGCCAGCCATGCACAAGACTGGCAACCAGCACCGGCGGAATCAGTTGCATGAAGTAATATTTGGCCCACTGCGAAACCAGCACCGGCAACTGGCCGGGCATCAGTTGCGGCCCGTAAACACTCAGCAGCAGTTGCTCAAGGCGCTCAGGCCGCAGCACTTCAGGCACCGCCACAACGATCTGCGGATCATCCGCCGCCAACAGCGTCCGCCCGAAGCGCTCCAGCGACCCGCTGAACAGGTCCGCACTCAACGCGGCACCTGCGTGCGCGGCCAAGCCAGACTGAAACACGCACCGCCCAGGCCCCCACTGCGCCCGACCGAGGCGCGGCCTCCGTGCCAGTTGATGATTCGCCGCACAATCGACAGGCCCAGCCCATGCCCGCCTGACGCCCGGGTACGGCTGTCATCGATGCGCATGAAGGGCGTGAAAATCTGCTCCCAGGCCTCTTCCGGTACGCCGGGCCCGTCGTCGTCTACGTCGATACGGCACTGCTGCGCGCCCAGCCGGTAGCTGATGCGCACTTCGGTTTCAGCATGACGCAGCGCATTGCTGACCAGATTCTGTAGCGCCCGATGCAGGTAGCGCGGTTCGGCCTCGACCCAGGCGGTGTCGTCAGGCGTAAAACACTCACCCCGCGACACCCTGACATCAGCACGCAACGGCGCCAGTTCGGCGATGACCTGATCAATCAGCGCATCCAGGTCGACCCGCTGGAAATTCAAGGTCGGCGCGCCCTGCTCCAGGCGCGCGTAGGTCAGCATTTCATCCACCAGCTTGTCGAGGTCCTGAATATCGCTGTCCATGCCGCGCATGTACTTGAGCCGCGCCTCTGGGGTGGCGGCGTCGCTGACCATCTCCAGACCAAAACGCAGCCGCGCCACCGGCGTGCGCAGCTCGTGAGATACGGCGCGCACCAGCTCGCGCTGGATCATCAGCGAGCGTTGCAGGTTCTCGGCCATGCTGTTGAACGCAGCCGCCACCCGCCCCACCGAATCGGAACCCTCGGTGGGCACACGGGTTTGCAGGCTGCCCTGAGCGATCTGCGTGGCAGCGGCTTCCAGTTCCAGCACGCGTCGCTCCAGGCGCCGCACCAGCAGATAAACCACCAGCCCGATGAAACACAGCCCCAACAGCGCAATCAGCAGCAGCCAGTGCAGCGGATAGGGGTTCATCTGGTACAGCGGGCCGATTTCCAGCACCCAGTTGGTGTCGACAATCCCGGCCAGCACGCGGATCGAGTCGCCGCCCTTGCCCAGCGCCATCACTGTGTCGCCTTCATAGATGCGGCGGCGCTGATCGTCATCCAGGTCGGCCTGATCCAGCGCCAGCAGATGCAGGTCGAAACCGAAGCCTTTGTCGATGCGCAGGGCGTGCAGGCGCGCCGGTTGCTCATCGACCGGAAAACGCACCAGTTCATCGATCAATAAATACAGCGTCGCGCGCGCCAGTTGCTCGGTGATCTGCTGCACTTCGCCGGTCAACAGCAGCGGCTCCTTGTCGCTCAACTGGCGATAGACCCTGGCGGCGTGCGGACCGATCTGCTCGACCACCACTTGGCCGCGCGCCAACTGGCCCAACGCGCTGCTGTCGAGGTGGGCCTCGTCGAGGCTTTGCAGGCTCAGCGGAATACCCAGCAGCCGCTCCCAGATCGCCAGGGCGCGACGACGCTCGATGTCGTTGAGGGCAATCAGATTGTCGGCCATCACCGTAAACGTACCGTGGGCCAGACGCTCGCGGTATTGCTCGCCACGCGCCTGATTGAGCACATGCAGCGCCAACACGCCCAGTAACGCGACCAGTACCAGTACGCCCAGCACGCCACCGTAAATGCGCAGAAAGATCGAATTCATCAGGTCAGCCGCTAAACCCGTGGCCGCTCATGTCCTGCGCCGCTTCAGGCACGAACAGGTAGCCCTTGCTGCGCACGGTCTTGATCAGGCGTGGATGAATGGGATCGTCGCCGATCTTGGGGCGGATGCGCGAGATACGTACATCGATCGAGCGATCCTGTCCGTCGTAGCCGATGCCGCGCAGCGCCGTGAAAATCTCTTCGCGGGACAATGTGCGCCCGGCATTGGCGACCAGCAGCCACAACAGATCGAACTCGGCGCCGGTCAGTTCGATGCTTTGCTCGCGCAACCAGGCCTCGCGCAGGGCGTTGTCCACCACCAACGGACCGAACACCAGCCGCCGCAGCTCGGCGGCTGGCACCTGCGGCGCTTCGCTGCGGCGCAGCAGGGCCTTGATGCGCGCCAGCAAGACACGGGGATGCACCGGTTTGCAGACGAAATCATCCGCGCCAGTGTCCAGGCCTTGAATATGGTCAGTGTCATCGGTGCGCGCAGTGAGCATCAGGATCGGCCCATCGTAACGGCCGCGCACGCTGCGGCAGATACTGAAGCCGTCTTCGCCCGGCAGCATCAGGTCGAGGATCACCAGATCGGGCTGCTCGTCGATGATTCGCGCCGCCGCCCGTGCGCCGTTTCCTTCTATCGCCACGCTCAGGCCGTTGTTCTGCAGGTAATCGCTGGTCAATTCGGCCAGCCGCTGATCGTCTTCGACGATGAGCACATGCCAGGTGTGTGGCTCCAAAAGACTCTCCCGTTGTGGTTATCAGCCCGTTGCGATTTTGCAAAGCGGAGGTTGCGGCGCTTCGTCGCAGAACAGTGTAGCAAGCGCGATATGCATCGGGCGGCATAGCACAGGGCATGCCAGATCGACCTTTCAACGCCGTTTTTTTGTGATAGGGTTCGCGCCCTCAAAAATCAGTAACGTGACGACGGTGCCTACAAAAATCGCTGACAAACGGTCACGATCCAGTAGTTATGCGGCCTACACGCATGGTGTGCGTTTCATACACAAACTACACACACTTTATCCACAGGCGGTGCGTTGCAATTCATGTCCAAAACGCATTATCTTGTAGCCCGACGGCGAGGGACACCCTACATGTAGGGTTTCCCACCAAAAACCCAGCACAACTCAATCGACAAACTCAAGCACTTTTCTTGCGTTTGCGGGGTTGAATTTAGAGTCGCTTTCGATACCAGATTGCTCGCGCGCGAGTCAGAGCCGCGCAGTACACGGTTTGCAACATCGAACACGCACTCTTCATCAGTTTTCAAAGGATCGGGCCTGGCCCGGTCCTTTTTGGCTTCAAAACCTGGCAGCGGAAACACACCTCCGCTGCCACCTTCGTTTTGGAGCCCTTGAGTCGCCTTTTGCGACTCACTGCTCGAAACGAAACGGTGGGCAGCAGTGCCCGAACAAACTTAAAGGAACGTGGAGTCACACATGCAAACAGACACAACTCGCGAGAACTCGCCGACCGGCGCGCCGCAGGCAAGCCAGAGCCAACAGGATCTGTCTGCCACGGCTCCCGGTCAACTGCGTGTGATCAAGCGTAACGGTACCGTCGTCCCTTACACCGATGACAAGATCACCGTAGCCATCACCAAGGCGTTTCTTGCAGTTGAAGGCGGCAATGCTGCTGCCTCGTCGCGCATCCACGACACCGTTGCGCGCCTGACCGAGCAGGTCAGCGCCACGTTCAAACGGCGCATGCCTTCGGGCGGCACCATCCACATCGAAGAAATCCAGGATCAGGTCGAACTGGCCCTGATGCGCGCTGGCGAGCAGAAAGTGGCTCGCGACTACGTCATCTACCGTGATTCGCGCGCCAAGGAGCGTGCCGGTCGCGCCACCGAAGAGCAGGTCCAGGCCCATCCGTCGATTCGCATCACCCGCGCCGACGGCAGCTTCGCGCCGCTGGACATGGGTCGCCTGAACACCATCGTCACCGAAGCGTGCGAAGGCCTGGCTGAAGTCGACGCCAACCTGATCCAGACCGAAACCCTGAAAAACCTGTACGACGGCGTGGCGCTGAAAGACGTCAACACCGCACTGGTCATGACCGCCCGTACCTTGGTCGAGCGCGAGCCGAACTACTCGTTCGTCACCGCCCGCCTGCTGATGGACACCCTGCGCGCCGAAGGCCTGGGTTTCCTCGGTGTCGCCGAAAGCGCCACCCACCACGAAATGGCCGATCTGTACGCCAAGGCGCTGCCGGCCTACGTCGCCACCGGCATCAAGTTCGAACTGCTCAACCCTGTGCTGGCGGACTTCGACCTCGAAAAACTCGGCAAGGCAATCAACCACGAGCGCGACCAGCAGTTCACTTATCTGGGCCTGCAAACCCTGTACGACCGTTACTTCATCCACAAGGATGGCGTGCGTTTCGAACTGCCGCAGATCTTCTTCATGCGTGTGGCCATGGGCCTGGCAATCGAAGAGAAAGCCCGCGAAGACCGCGCCATCGAGTTCTACAACCTGCTGTCGTCGTTCGACTACATGTCGTCAACCCCGACGCTGTTCAACGCCGGCACCCTGCGTCCACAGCTGTCCAGCTGCTACCTGACCACCGTGCCGGATGACCTGTCAGGCATCTATCACGCGATCCACGACAACGCCATGCTGTCCAAATTCGCAGGCGGTCTGGGCAACGACTGGACACCGGTTCGCGCGCTGGGCTCGTACATCAAGGGCACCAACGGCAAATCGCAAGGCGTCGTGCCGTTCCTGAAAGTGGTCAACGACACCGCCGTTGCGGTCAACCAGGGCGGCAAGCGCAAAGGCGCTGTCTGTGCCTACCTGGAAACCTGGCACATGGACATCGAAGAGTTCATCGAGCTGCGCAAGAACACCGGTGATGACCGCCGTCGTACCCACGACATGAACACCGCCAACTGGATCCCTGACCTGTTCATGAAGCGCGTCTTTGACGACGGCCCGTGGACCCTGTTCTCGCCCTCCGAAGTGCCAGACCTGCACGACCTGACCGGCAAGGCCTTCCAGGAGCGTTACGAGTACTACGAAGCGCTGACCGAATACCCGGGCAAGATCAAGCTGTTCAAGACCATCCAGGCCAAGGATCTGTGGCGCAAGATGCTCTCGATGCTGTTCGAAACCGGCCACCCTTGGTTGACCTTCAAAGACCCGTGCAACCTGCGCAGCCCGCAGCAGCACGTGGGCGTGGTTCACAGCTCGAACCTGTGCACCGAGATCACCCTGAACACCAACAAGGACGAGATCGCAGTCTGCAACCTGGGCTCGATCAACCTGCCGAACCACATCGTCGACGGCAAGCTGGACACCGACAAGCTCAAGCGCACCGTCGACGTCGCCGTGCGCATGCTCGATAACGTGATCGACATCAACTACTACTCGGTGCCGCAAGCCCGCAACTCCAACCTGCGCCACCGCCCGGTCGGCCTGGGCATCATGGGCTTCCAGGACGCGCTGTACCTGCAACACATTCCTTATGGTTCCGATGCTGCCGTGCAGTTTGCCGACACGTCGATGGAAGCGGTCAGCTACTACGCGATTCAGGCGTCCTGCGACCTGGCTGACGAGCGTGGTGCCTACGAGACGTTCCAGGGTTCGCTGTGGTCCAAAGGTATCCTGCCGCTGGACTCGCAACAGATCCTGATCGAGCAGCGTGGCGAGAAGTACATCAGCGTCGACCTGAAAGAGACCCTGGACTGGGCGCCGGTTCGTGCCCGCGTGCAGAAAGGCATTCGTAACTCGAACATCATGGCCATCGCACCGACCGCCACCATCGCCAACATCACGGGCGTGTCGCAGTCGATCGAACCGACTTACCAGAACCTGTATGTGAAGTCGAACCTGTCCGGCGAATTCACCGTGATCAACCCGTACCTGGTTCGCGACCTCAAGGCTCGCGACCTGTGGGACTCGGTCATGATCAACGACCTGAAGTACTACGACGGTTCGGTGCAACAGATCGAGCGCATTCCGCAGGAGCTCAAAGAGCTTTACGCGACCGCCTTCGAAGTGGACACCAAATGGATCGTCGACGCAGCAAGCCGTCGTCAGAAGTGGATCGACCAGGCTCAGTCGCTGAACCTGTACATCGCTGGCGCGTCGGGCAAGAAGCTGGACGTGACCTACCGCATGGCCTGGTACCGTGGTCTGAAAACCACTTACTACCTCCGCGCCCTGGCCGCGACCAGCACCGAGAAATCCACCGTCAACACCGGCAAGCTCAATGCCGTATCGAGCGGCGGCCACGGCCCGGACGAGTCGGCAATCACCGCCCCTCGCCCAACCGAAGCCGCTCCGGCAGGCCCGGCCCCGGTGCCAAAGGCTTGCGCGATTGACGAGCCGGATTGCGAGGCTTGCCAGTAACCGTCAAAGCCTGACTTGCCCCCACGTTGGCAACACCAGCGTGGGGGCAAACCCCCCCTCCCCCGCCTGTAAACGGCTCCCTGCCGTTGCGCAACAACTCCATTCGCTAACGCAACCCCTCACGCATCGGTAAACGTCTGCCCTCGGCTATGCCCCTTGGCCAATGGCGGAGGTGTCTGCGACTCGCTGAAATCGGCCGTCCAGCACCAGTTGCGAATCTCCGGCAGGTCTTCAAAGTGTTCGCGGATCCAGGTGTGATGCTTGCGTAACTGACTTTCGAAAAAATGCACGGCATCCAGACTCTGCGCGCGCAAACGGGGTACATGACTCAACGCGTCGATGGCCAAGTGATAACGGCTGAGGCGATTGAGCACCACCATGTCGAATGGCGTCGTCGTGGTACCGCGATCACTGAACCCGCGCACATGAAAGCGTGCCTCGTTGGCGCGGCCATGCACCATGGAGTGGATCACCCAGGTCGAGCCGTGAAAGGCGAACATCACCGGCGCATCACGGGTGAACAATGCCTCGAACGACACATGGTCCATACCGTGAGGCCGATCTTCAGGCGCGCTTAAAATGCCGAGGTCGACGACATTGACCAGCCTCACGCGAATACCCGGCACATGTTTTTGCAGCAACCAGGCTGCCGCCACCGCCTCGGTGGTCGGTACATCGCCCGCACAGCCCAGCACCACGTCCGGCTGCTCACCGTCGTCACTGCCTGCGAAGTCCCAGATCGACGCACCTTGAGAGCAATGCTTGAGCGCTGCGTCGAAATCCAGCCATTGAAAATCCGGTTGCTTGCCGCAGGTCACCACGTTTATGTAGTTGCGGCTGCGCAGACAATGGTCGAAGACGTTGACCAGGCAGTTGGAGTCCGGCGGGTAATACACCCTCACCACGTCAGCCCGGCGCTGCAACACGTTGTCGACGAACCCGGTGGACTAATGGCTGAAACCATTGTGGTCGTTACGCCAGGCGTGGCTGCTGATCAGAATGTTGAGCGAGGCCAGCGGGCGCCGCCAGGCAAACTCGCGGCTCTGCTGCAACCACTTGGCATGCTGGGTGACCATGGAATCGACCACTTGGGCGAACGCTTCGTAGGTTGACCACATGCCGTGTCGGCCGGTCAGCAGATACCCCTCCAGCCAGCCTTCACACAGGTGCTCGCTCAGCACTTCCATCACCCTGCCCTCTGCGGCCAGGTGATCGTCAATCTCCAGGCATGGCCCTGACGCAGTGCGGTTGCTGGCCTCGAACACAGCGTTGAGGCGATTGGAGTTGGTCTCGTCAGGCCCGAAGACACGGAAGTTATGCGGGTTGTTGCGCATCACGTCACGCAGGTATTCCCCCAATCGGCGCGGTGCTTCGGCGATGACCTGACCGGGGCCCGGCACTTCCAGGCCATAGTCAGCGAAGTTCGGCAAATCCAGCGCCACCAGTACGCGGCCGCCGTTCACACTCGGGACAGCGCCCATGCGCAACGCCGATGGCGGGGTCAGCGCCTGAAGCTCAGGCAGCAACCGGCCGCTCTGATCGAACAAGGTCTCGGGCGAGTAACTGCGCATCCAGCTCTCCAGTTGCTGGAGGTGTTGCGGGTTGCCGATGACGTTGGCCAGCGGCACCTGATGAGCGCGAAAAGTACCTTCTACTGGCACGCCATCCACGACTTTCGGCCCGGTCCAGCCTTTCGGGCTGCGCAGGATAATCATTGGCCAGCGTGCACGCGCAGCGCCACCGTCCTTTCTGGAGCGCGCCTGTTGTTCGCGGATCGCGTCGTGACAGGTATTGAGCGCGGCCGCGAAGCGCTGATGCATGCCTGGCAGATCATCGCCCGCGACGATCATCGGCTGATAACCCCGCCCCCGGTACAGCTCGAGCAACTGCTCGTCCGGCAAGCGCGCTTCGACCGTCGGCCCGGAAATCTTGTAGCCATTGAGGTGCAGGATCGGCAGCACCGCACCGTCCCGACGAGGGTCGAGAAAGTGAACACTTTTCCAGCTGCCTTCCAGCGGGCAGGTCTCGGCTTCGCCATCGCCGATGACGCAGGCGACCAGCAAGTGGGGATTATCAAAAACAGCGCCAAAGGCGTGCATCAACGAATAGCCCAGCTCTCCGCCTTCATGCAAAGAGTTGGGTGTGTGCGGGCCGCAATGGCTGGGGATGCCACCGGGGGTGGAGAAGCTGCGAAAGAAACCCAGCATGCCCTCTTCATCAGGCGGGATGTCGGGATGCACTTCACTGTAAGTGCCTTCAAGCCAGGCGCAGGCGTTCATGGTCGGGCCGCCATGACCTGGGCCGGAGATGAAAATCGTCTCGATCCGCCGCTCACCAATCAGGCGATTGAGGTGCACGTAGATAAAGTTCTGCCCGACCGACGTGCCCCAGTGCCCCAGCAGTCGAGGCTTGATGTGCTCGGCCAGCAATGGCTCGCGCAGCAGTGCATTGGCCTTCAGGTAGATCTGGCCGACGCACAGGTAATTGGCGGCATTCCAGTAACGATGCAGGCGCGAGAGCAGATCGGCGTCCAGCGGTCCGGTCTGGCTGGCTTCCAGTTCCGCTTGCCTGGCCGATTCAGTGTCCGATTGTTCGGCGCTGGAAAGCGTTGAGTTGAAGTGATACATGGCGACTCCATAGGGTGCGATGTACAAGCCTTGCGACTCGCAGGTTTCGATGTGTGGAAGGCGTGAAAGGGTTCAGGTGCGCTCGTACAGCAACCCGAGCGCATGGCGGGCGATGATGGCGTTTTCGTCAGTGGCAATCGTCCAGGCCGAAACAGCGCTGTCGGGGTGCGACAGTCGAGCGGCAGGTTGAGTCGCAGGCTTGGTTGCCGGGTGGGTCGCTGCCGCCCCGTCGCGCTTCAGACCCAGCCAGGCGCAACCGTCAAGAATCGCGTCGCGCACGTCGGTAGCGTGCTCACCGATGCCGCCGGTAAAGACCAGCGCATCGATACCGCCCAGAATCGCGGCCAGGCTGCCTATCTCGCGCACCACGCTGCGTACGAACAACGCGATGGCGTCTCGCGCCTCAGGAGCCTGGCTGGCAGACAGCTCGCGCATGTCGCTCGATATACCGCCGGAAACGCCCAACAGCCCGCATTCGTGATACAGCAAATGCTCCAGCGCCTGCACACTCATGCCATGCTCGCGCAGCAGGTACAGGTGCACGCCGGGGTCCAGGCGACCGGGGCGCGTTCCCATCAGCACACCGTCCAGGGTACTGAAGCCCATGGTTGTGCCACGACTGATCCGGTTGTGCATGGCGCACAAACTTGCGCCATTGCCCAGATGAGCAACGATCGTGCGCCCTTCTGCCGCACGCTGATCGTAATGCGGGAGCACGCTGGCGATGTATTCATACGACAAGCCGTGAAAGCCATAGCGCCGAAGGCCCTGCGCAGTGAGTGATGCAGGCAGGCCGAATCGGGTTTCGAGCACGTCCAGGGTGTGGTGAAACGCGGTATCGAAACAGGCGAATTGCATAAGCCCGCCGTGCTCGCGGCTCAGGTAGGTCATGGGCGCCAGGCACAATGGCTGATGCAAAGGCGCCAGCGGAACCAGCGCCTGCATTTCAGCCATGAGCGCAGCATCGACTCGCGCTGCAACTTGCGTGCGGCTGCCGCCATGAACGACACGATGCGCGGCGGCGCAGATTTGCCCGTCCGTGCGGCGTTCGATCCAGCCCATCAGATTGGCCAGCGTGCCGCTGCCTGAAGAAGCATGGTCACGTGGCCACTCCTCGTGCGTTTGCGCAGCATTGCCGGCGCTCTGGAAGAACAGGTGTTCTGTGTTTTGCCGCACCTCGAAACTGCCGTTACCCAGGCACTGCGGCCCGGACGCGGTCAGCGCAGCAGCGCTGTACAACGAGAACTTGATGCTGGAGGAACCGGTATTGAGCACCAGCAGCACGGGCTGCGATTGATCCGTCATGGAGCACTCCTTCGATGGCTCGGGGTTCGCACTGGCGAAACCTGGCTCAATGCAGGTAACCGGGGGTCAGTCTGAGCGTCGCAATCACGGCGGTATTGATATGGATCAGAAAGCCACGACAGACTGGGCGTAGATGTAGGGAGGACGAGCTGTTTTCACTCGCGTATCGCCCTTCTCAGGAACCCGCCCATGAGCGTGCTACCCCTTCAACCCTATGCTGCCGAAAGCAACAGCGCACGAAAAAAGTCTGCCGTGTCCAGGCTCGGCATCGATCACTGGGTCACGCCTCTGAATGACGGCAGCCACGTACTGATTCGCCCGCTGAAGGCCGAAGACAGAGCGCGTGAGTTTGCGTTCATCAAGAACCTGTCGCCGGAGTCGCGGCATTTTCGCTTTCTGGTCACGATGAAAGAGCCGGGCGAACCATTGCTCGATCAACTGATGGACATCGACTACCAGCAACGGATGGCGTATGTCGCCCTGCATATGGATGACGGCCTGTTGACGGAAATTGGCGTGGCGCGCTACGCCGCAGACGACAGCACACAGTGCGAATCAGCGATAGCCGTTGACGACGCCTGGCAGCGCAAGGGCCTCGGCAGGCAACTGATGGGGCATTTGATCAACGCTGCGCGCCTCAATGGTTTTCAGCACATGACGTCCATGGACTCCGCCAGCAATTCTCCCATGCGCCACCTGGCCAAGGCGTTGGGTTTCACGTCCGGCGGTGACCCGCTGGACGCCACTCAAGTGGTGTACCGGTTGAAGCTCAACTGATACCGGCAACCGCTACTCCCGTGTCGACACACAACTCAAAGCGCAGACCGGCGCGGGTTCAGCGCCAGCAGGCTGCCTGACAGATGGTGAGCGACCTGCTCGGTGGTGCTGCCCAGCAACGTATCGACACGATTACGGTGCAGCGTGCCCATGACAATCACATCAATGCCCTCGGCCAGAACAAACGCGCTGATCACCTTCGCCGGGCTGCCCGTGATCACGTGCCTGCATTCATCGGGCACTCCAAACCGGTCTGCCAACTGATCAAAGGCTTCTTGATCGGTCTCATACAACGTGTGCTCCAGGCTCGTTGAGAAACCCAGATCACCCGCCGAAGCAAAGATGTAGGCCATGTCATGGGCGTAAAGCAGATGCAATTGAGCGTTGCACTGCGCGGCCAGCTTCTCGGCGCTCTTGATGATGACTTCGTTGACGTTGCCGAACTGCTCCTCGGTCCGATACGGATCGACGGCCGCCAATATCTTGCGCGGTAGCGCGTGGTCCACGCTCGATACCAGGTGCAACGGCACCGGACAGTCATGCAGCAGCCGGATATCCAGCGACGTGAACATGGCGCGCGTCAGCCAGGATTCGTTTCCGATGTCCTTGATCACCATCGAGGGCTTGATCTCATGCACATGCGCCATGATTTCATCCAGCGGGCGCATGACCCAGATCACTTCGGTGGTCACCTCCACACCGGATTGTCGTATCAGTAGTGCCTGCTGCTCCAACCATTGTCGGTGGCTGGCCAGATAGCCATCGCGCATCTCGTTCAATGCCCTTTCGTTAAGCAGTCCGGCGGCGGCCAGGCCCTCGACGTAATCGAAAGCGACAATATGCAACGCCGCACTTTTAGCCCGAGCCAGCGCCCCGGCACGTTCAAAAGCCGGGGTCCTGCTCATCAATGGCGACGCAATCAACATTAAACGCTCTGACTCGAACACGGAGCACCTCACTGACACGGGTGACGATCACACGGCTGAAAAAAGCGATCGAGGGGTTACTGCCTGTTCATTCATTCTCGATGGCCCGGCATAAAGCGGCTTGATATAAATCAACACCGGCAAGGAGCTCACCCACACAAAACCCGCCCCACAGCCCGCTCATCCACATTTCAAATGCCTGCTATCACTGCACGCTCGACGCGCCTATGCTGAGTTGAACAGGGAGCACGCCATGACCGCCCATTTGGCAGCCATCAACGGTTCGTATCTCAAGGCAGAGTGCTCAAGTTGCAGTGTTCGAGAGCTGTGTCTCTGCGTCGGCATGAGCGTCAACGACACCGATCGCTTGTCCGCGATCATTCCTCAGCCCGTCAAGGTGAAAAAAGGCGCAGCGCTTTATCGCGCTGGCGATCCGTTGCGGTCCCTGTACGCGGTGCGTTTCGGTTTTTTCAAAACGACGATTTCTTCGCAGGACGGGCGCGACCAACTGACCGGCTTTCAGATGTCGGGAGAATTGCTGGGCTGTGACGCAATCAGCAACAACCGCCATGTCTGCGACGCCATCGCCCTGGAAGACAGCGAAGTGTGTCCTATTCGTTTCACCCATCTGGAACACCTGTCGCGAGAAATGCCCTCACTGCAGCACAACCTCAATCGCGTGCTGAGCAAAGAGATCGTCCGCGACCATCAGATGTTGCTGCTGTTGGGCAATCTCAATGCAGAGGAGCGCATGGCCGCCTTCCTGCTTAACCTGTCCGGCCGAATGAGCAGCCGCGGCTATTCGGCGACAGCGTTTGTGTTGCGCATGACCCGCGAAGACATTGCCTCCTACCTCGGGTTACGACTTGAAACCATCTGCCGTGCCATCGCCTACTTGCGCAATCTGCGCATCGTCAGCATTTCCGGACGCCAGGTAGAGATCCTCGACCTGGACCGCCTGCAAGCGTTGATTCACGGATGCAGCTACCGCGCAAAAACCCTGTGAATCCATCTGGACGGGAAACCCTCCAATGATCGCGATCACACTGATCAATATTCTGATCATCACCACAGTTGTTATCGTTCATTACGAATGCCTGCTGCGCCTGAACGGGCTGATGCCCAGACTCACTCTCTGGCATCGGTTCAGGATGGTCTTCGGCGTATTGGGCGCGTTGATCGCTCATGCCATCGAAGTCTGGATATTCGCGCTGGGCTATTACCTGATGAATCGCTCGGAGTCGCTGGGTCGTCTCACCGGCGACTTCGACGGCAGCTTCATGGATTCCGTGTACTTCTCGTTCACAACGTTCACCACCATCGGTTTCGGTGACATCACGCCCAGTGGCCCGCTCAAATACCTGACAGGACTCGAAGCCCTGACGGGGCTGGTGCTCATCACCTGGACGGCTTCATTTCTGTTTATCGAGATGCAGAAATACTGGGGCACACACGCCGACCGTTCAGCGGGCGCAGACCGGCGGGTATCAAGCAAAGGGCTTTAACTGACAAAACTCAAGGTTTGATGTGTTGGAGGGTATTCAATGGTGTGGCGGCGGCACGCCATGAACTGCCGCGCCCAATCATCAAGAGGACTCAGCATGAGCGACCTGACGTTACGCAGAACGATTCTGGACGAACTTGAGTTTTTGCCCCACATCGACGCAGCCGCGATTGGTGTCACGATTGAAAACAGCGTGGTGGTGCTCAGCGGGCATGTGAAAACCTTCGCCGAAAAAATCGCGGCCGAACGCGCAGTCAAGAGCGTCAAAGGCGTCAGAGCCGTGGCTGAGGAACTCGACGTGCGGGTGCCGAGCGAACTCTATATCGACGACAGCGTGATCGCCTCGCGTTGTCTGGACCTGATTCACTGGAACAGCGCATCACCCGAGCAGGCCATTCAGATCAAGGTGCAGCGGGGATGGGTAACGCTTGAAGGCGATGTGGAGTGGCAGTACCAGAAAGAAGCCGCCCAAAAAGCCATCAACACCCTCGCCGGCATCGCTGGCATCGACAACCTGCTGATCGTCAAACCTGAAAGCGCTGGCCTGGACATCAAGACATTGATCGACCAAGCCTTGGCGCGAAGCTCGGAGCTGGACGCCAGCAAAATTTGCGTCACCGCCGAAGGCAATCAAGTGAAGCTTGAAGGCTACGTTCATCGATGGCGTGAACGCAAAGCCGTCGAGCATGCCGCCTGGGCAGTGCCGGGGGTTAAAAACGTGGACAACCATCTGCTCATCAACTGACCGACCGTCTGCCGACCCGGTCAGCGAGCCGATAACAGCGGTGTCGCACATTGACCGGACTAGCCTGCAAAAGGACATTCATTTCGTACATTCGGAGCTACTCGCATGCCTCACACAGCAGACATCCTCAAACGTTTCGACGAAGACACTCACGATCTGATCGGCGGTTACTGGATCGAGAAGTTAGCCGATGGAACCCCGATGCTGATTCGTCAGCTGGCAGTTAAAGACCGTGCCAGGGAATTCGCTTTTCTCAAAGACCTGGGCGAGGACATGGCGCATTTCCGCTTTCTGGGCTCCTTCAGCGATCAGGCAGAGGTGCACGACCAGCTCATGGACATCGACTCGAAAAATCGTAACGCCTTCCTGGCACTGGCCTTCGAAAACGATGAACTGACAGAAATCGGCGTTGCCCGTTACGGCGCCTTTGAAGGCGACGTTCATTGCGAGTTCGCCGTTGCAGTTTCCGAACGCTGGCAACGTCGAGGCGTCGCAACCGCGTTGTTGACGCGCCTCATGGAAACAGCCACGAAAAAGGGCTTCCGCAAGATATCGTCGATGGACGCTGCCAGAAATGAGGCGATGGACGAACTGGCGAAGAAAATGGGTTTCACGTGCCATGTGGACGAAGAACACGGACCGCGAGTTTTTCATGAGTATGTTCTGGTGATGTGAACGGCCCCGTCCGGCATCCCCCTTCACAGGTAACAGCGATGCCTGACCGCATCGCTCATAACCATTCGTCGCCTGTCATTCTGGCCGATTCCATGCCTGCGATCAGCCCTTGTACGTCGCAGCCCCCGATCTGCATGTAGCAGAGAAGAATTGACCCGCATCACATCCTGAAGGCTGGCTGAAAATCCGCTTGCGCAGCCGATTGCAGCAATCCTCGCATCACTATATGCTGCGCCCCTGATCCGAAAGAAACACTACATAAGGGATTTACGCCTCGATATCACGCATTCACGAGCCATCTCACTGAATACGAACATCATCGAAAAACAGGCGCAACGTCCATATCAAAGTCAGTCATGCATGCGCAGGGGTCGGACAAAATCTGTATAATCCCGCGCTCGCTCAAGGGTACTCAAATGACCATTTGCAAAAGCAAACCTGGCTTGTCTGAAAGCAACCTCGAGTTTTCGATCTGCTCGCCTATGAGGCACAGCCTCGGCAGCACATTCAAAGAGCGACCGGCACACTCATAAGCCGGCCGATCGCGACAGACCCCGAGTAAAAAATTCCATTGCCAGCGCACGTTCAGCGCGACGCTGGCAGCCCATACTTTGAAAATCCAACAGGGGTGCCACAGGCAACCCCTCAGGCAGGAGACGTACACCATGCTGAGCTGGGACGAATTCGATAAGGAAGACGGCGAAGTAGTCGCCAAAGCGACCAATGCCGGTCATGCCAACGAAGCCAACATGGACCGCCTCGACAGCGCCGGTGGCCTGGCTGCACAGGAAGCCCGCGCCGTTACCGCCGCCGACTCCGCGGCCCTGATTCGCGCCAAGAAAGCGCTGGACGCACTGGACGTCGCTGAAGGCCTGGCCGAACTCGAAGGCGCCAGCGCCCGCGTTGCCGTTGATGAAAAAATGATGATCAACTGCCGCGCCGACCTCAACCAGCTCGTGCCTTTCAAGTACGACTGGGCCTGGCAGAAATACCTGGACGGTTGCGCAAACCACTGGATGCCGCAAGAAGTCAACATGACCGCCGACATCGCCCTCTGGAAAGACCCGGAAGGCCTGACCGACGACGAGCGCCGCATCGTCATGCGCAACCTCGGCTTCTTCTCCACCGCCGACTCACTGGTTGCCAACAATCTGGTGCTGGCCGTGTACCGCCTGATCACCAACCCGGAGTGCCGCCAGTACATCCTGCGCCAGGCCTTCGAAGAAGCGATCCACACCCACGCCTACCAGTACTGCATCGAATCGCTGGCCATGGATGAAGGCGAGATCTTCAACATGTACCACGAGATCCCGTCGGTCGCCAAAAAGGCAGCCTGGGGCCTGAAATACACCCGTTCGATCTCCGATCCGAAGTTCGAAACCGGCACCGTCGACACCGACAAAGAGCTGCTGCGCAACCTGATCGCCTACTACTGCGTACTGGAAGGCATCTTCTTCTATTGCGGCTTCACCCAGATCCTCTCCATGGGCCGCCGCAACAAAATGACCGGCGTCGCCGAGCAGTTCCAGTACATCCTGCGCGACGAGTCCATGCACCTGAACTTCGGCATCGACGTGATCAACCAGATCAAAATCGAAAACCCGCACCTGTGGGATGCCGAGATGAAAGAAGAAGCCACGCAGATGATCCTGCAAGGCACCCAGCTGGAAATCGAATACGCCCGCGACACCATGCCCCGCGGCGTGCTGGGGATGAATGCGGCAATGATGGAGGATTACCTTAAATTCATCGCTAACCGTCGTTTGAGCCAGATTGGCTTGAAGGAAGAGTACCCAGGGACAACGAATCCGTTTCCCTGGATGAGCGAGATCATGGACTTGAAGAAAGAGAAGAATTTCTTTGAGACTCGGGTTATTGAGTATCAGACGGGTGGGGCTTTGAGCTGGGATTGAGCTTAAATAAAGGCCAGCAACGAAAGTTGCTGGCCTTTATAGCCGTTAACCCTATAAAAATGTGTTAGAAATAAACTAAGCCCTGGCCACCTGCTTTTAAGAAAGCGCAGCGACTGAAAAATCCAGTAAAACTACTCATAAAACACAAAAGAAAAGTTACGCCCTTTCACTAAGACATCACTCCCAAACAGATCTTCCTCTAGAGAAAAAACCTCATCTCTAAAATTATAAAATTCAGTAGCAGAAAGATACACCCTTCCTAAGAGTTCTTCTTGGGCATCCAACACCTGACTAGCAGTCCACTTCGGCAATTCCGTTTTTAAATAGCCAAGCATTCTAGGCATTAATATTTTCGCGCGCTTATCACATACAGCCTTGATAACACGCATCAGGACGCTAGCACTATTAGGATTATCCGAAAGAACAATATCCAACTCACCCAACCTTAGAGAATCGAGATAATACTCTCCTGATATTATTTTTTTTTCCTTAAATGAAAAAACAACAGCATCCCAATTTGTAATTGTGGTCAAAAGCAAGCTATCGTGGCCGCGATAAGCGATACCTGCATGATTAAATGCCCAGGTCTCACGAATAGGCCATACATCAACGGACCACCCACCAACCTCTAACCTATAGCCTCCAAACTTATTTTGATTAAAGGCATACTTACAGCTCATGAAGAAACTTCTCAAACGCTCACTTGAACAATCAACTACGAGATCAATATCAGAGTTAAAATTCCTCGTACCAAACAGAGCGATATCCCTTAACAGCCCACCAAATACAAGTACTTCTCCAGCGCTAGAAAGGTCACTAATAAAATTAGTAACACTAGCCCGCCTGACCGAACTAAAAAACCTTATAACCCTCTTCTTGAAGGCTTGGTTACTAGGCGCAATGTCTATCATAAAGAGGCTTTAACTCTGCGTGCAGTGCTATTAGGTAACTATCTGTCATCCCGGAGATAGCATCAGCAAGAAGCTGAGCTTCTTTATAACCTACTGACAAATCGTTCTTAGGATCGTCAAAAATACGACGATAGCTTTCGGAAATCCTAGAGTATACATATTTCCCGAATGGCGTCTCAGATTTGAATTTCTTATTCAACCTGCCATGTACTCCAACCCACAGCATATCCATCGTTTCCTCAATATAATTATTACCCCTTAACTCCAACTCTAGAACACTCTTATGCTTAAATCCATAGGCCATATCGAAGTTCTTTAACACACTACAAAATTTTGCAGCCTTAGAAACGCTCATGACACCTTTGTAGATTTGATCCCCTTTCAAGAAAGAATCTGCAACCATTGAGAATTTTTCGACTACCGCCTGTACCATCGCAGTGATTGCGTGAACTCTAAACATCTGCATAGAACAATCATTTAACTCTTGAGGACTTAAACTGCCTTTCTCAAACTCAGTACTATGAGCTCTCGCGGAAGCGATCACACTAATAGCAACTTCATCATCAACACAGTTTTTTTCAAGATACCTTATAAGATCATAATAAGATGCCAATCCTTTCTTTACAGTATCTTCAGCATCAAGAACTGAGTAGGCGATATCATCGCAGGCCTCCATGATATACGTCAAGGGGTGCCTAACGCCTTCTGAAAGTCCAGTTTCGCTCCAGACTTCATTGACTATCTTTTCTTCGGACTTAAAAAAACCCTGCTTTTTCCAATGTTCAGCACGGATGTTTTTAGTAGAGACAGGGTATTTAATTAAAGCTGCAATAGTAGCGTACGTTAGATTCAAGCCAAATTGGTCATTAAGAATTTGAAGCTTAGTCACAAGCCGAACTGTTTGAGCATTACCATCGAAGTTCAGGAAGTCGTAAGCTGCCTCACTATCCCCAGAAAAGACTTCATCCTCATATTTTTTAAACCAATTTCTTATTGCATATTCACCCTGATGCCCGAAGGGAGGGTTACCTAAATCATGGACCAAGCCAATTGCAGCTAGCAGAGCGGGTATACTACGCTGTAAAAACTCCGTACTTCTATCTGAATTAAATATCGCAATATTTTCATAAACCAGACGAAGCCCTATACTTCTAGCTAGTGTAGCCACCTCATGAGAGTGGGTAAGCCTAGTACGAACGCTGTCGTTTTTATCTAGTGGAAAAACTTGAGTTTTATCTGCGAGCCGCCTTGTAGGAGCTGAAAAAAGAATTCGATCATAATCTCGCTCTATCTCAAACCGCCCATTGGCCGTCGCCGAGACATCTTTAGATTTTAATCTATCTTTCCTACGACCTTCATTTAAAAGCAAATTCCAATTTAACATACAAGACTCCCTTCACTTACAGCTTCGGCTTTACTTACCAAAAGATAAGCGCCTGCAAAAATCTCAAAAAAATTTTATACTTACAGATGTCCACCAACACCCACTATAGCGAGTATCCGCCGCAACTCCAAATCAAACGGCACCACCCACAACCTCAACCCCTCCGAAAACTCAAAAACCGGCAACGCCTCCTGAAACGCCCCTCGCTTCGGATAAATCAGCACCAGATCCCCCTGCCCGCCCAGATATTTCTGCCCATACGCAAACATCTGATAAAAATCACTCTGGCTCAGGCCATAATTTTTGCTGCCAAGCTCGCTGTCCAGCCGCTTCCATTTGGTGTCCAGAACCCAGCTTTTCTCTCCCTGCGTAATCATCAAGTCAGGCCGCAGCTGAAAAACCTTCTTGCCCTGATGAGTACACAGATACTCGCTGCTGCGCTGGGTATGCAGTGTCGCATCTGGCGGCAGTGAATCCTTCAGGCATGCAGCCACGTAGCGTTCAAACAGTTTTTCCATTGGGAACAGCAGGCTCATGCCCTGCCATTCGCCCGCAATCGCCAGTGGCGTTTGCTGTTGGATGATGAGTTCACACCACGGTTTTACCGGTTGGTAGTGAGCCATTAGCCGGTCGTGACGCCACTGTTTAAAATCTTGAGTCGTGTCTCGGCTGGTTGGAATCTCTTGCAGCATTGAGCGTAGTTCGTGGGACAGGCGCCAGTTGCTGGGATCTTCGGTGGTTTTGCAGACGATATCTAACGCTGTTTTGAGTAGGCGGTTCTCGGGGCGATCAGGTAGGAATATGTCGTGGCGGATTTGGAATTGGTGCTGCCGTCCTGGGGGTTGGCGCATCTGGCGGGCAGTGTTGAGTTGGCCGCGTAGATACCGCTGTTCTTCTTCCAAGCGCTGGTAGTCGAAGCGAAGGCCGCGCTTGATAAGGTGGTCGAACGCTTCTAGAAAGCTGCTCATTACCCATTCAGTCAAAGGTGCGTCGAAGCGCTGCAACGCGGTTGCACCAACCTTGCGGGTTGGCAGGTCGAGTGACTTCTGAATCATACGCCTGAGCAAGACACGGCTCTGCTGGATGCAATCACCTTGTTCAAAATGCTTGGGCAGGATTTCGATTCGTGTGCCGCAGGGTGTTTCCAGCGCGCCAACATAGTTGTCGAGCTTAAGCCAGCGGCGGCCTTCAACTTGCACCAGCGCTGCGCCGGCTTTGCTAAAGCGTGAGCTGGTTTCGCAGAGCCAGTCGAAGGCTGTGGCCGACACTTGGGCTACATCGAGTGTCGGGTTGGGAATATTGCCGGTGGTTAGCCGAGCATATTCTCGGACCGTAACAGTGGTTTTCACCCCTGCTGCTCGCTCAGAAACTTAATGATCTTGCGTCCGAGGCTCCGCGTATTCAGCTCGCTACCCGACGCGGACGTAATGGAGATGCCTTGCTTGCTCGCAAGTTCGCGCAACAGCGGCTTTGCGGGCTTAATGTGCTGACCTCCGCGATACACATCGATACGACCATCGGCAGACTGCCTTATATCTATCCCGTCTGTTCTGACGTTTTTTGCTTCCAGCAGCGCACCGACTTCCAGGTTGTGATCAATCACACCCAGGTACGATTCAATCTTCTGGAACGCTGGCAGATTCAACTCCCAACGCTCATTGCTCTGACCCACTGTGACCGCATCCCCAAACAACGCAGTGAGGTCTTGGCCCGGCTGAATCAGAAAACTATTCTCTGGAGCCTTACGTTGGTCGTTGAGAACCCACTGGATACGCTGCCAATCCTCAAAGAAGTATTCTTGAAGCAGCGGTAGAATTTGCTCGCGGAAAATGCCTTCCAAGCGCTCCAACGTAGGCTCGGTCCTGAGAGGCATAAAGTACGCATGGCCAAGGCAGTGGTCTCGATCAAGCAGGGCCGCTATACGTTGGTTCATCACGCTGAGCAATTCGTCGATAGCGATACCATCAACTTCTACTTCATCAAGCAACTCTGGATTGGGCGGAACCTCAACAAACGTGAAGCGACGACGCAGGGCGATATCCAGCGCAGCCAATGATCGGTCAGCGGTGTTCATGGTGCCGATCAGATGGATGTTGCCGGGGATGCTAAAACGCTCTTTTGAGTAGGGCAGCGTGACTTCTAAAGCCTCGTCTGCGCCTGCTCGCTTGGAAGGCTCAATGAGCGTAATCAGCTCGCCAAAGATGCGCGAGACATTGCCACGATTGATCTCATCAATGATCAGCACCTTGGCGTCGCTATGTTGAACGGGGGCAGGCTCAAATAAGCCTTCCTCGTTTTTGCCCAACATGTGCTCGACCATTGATGGCAAGAAGTTCTTGTAGCCGTTCACCAAAAATGGATCTAGGACGGAGCCCGGCACTTTCTTGTCCCAGCGACCATTGCCCAGTTCTTCGATAGTGAAGGTGCCAGCGTCCACATAAGAAGCGAGCGTATTCAGCAGACTCATGCCGATGGGAAGGTGTTTACCTTGGGGCTTCTCCATCTCAACCACGTCAGGCGTGGCGCGGGTCACTTTGTAGCCTGTGCCGTAGCGATCACCTACCTTGAATGCACGATACTTTCCGCTCAGTTCAGTCGCGACTGACTCGCAAAGGCTCTTGAAGACACCAGATACCACTTCATAACGGATCTGACCTTGCTCGTCAGTTGTAGCGCGTAGCCCTTCGACAAAATCTTCATAGCTGAAGCTCTGATGAAAGGTCACAAAGCGCACGTCGCCTGCTGCGAGCAGTTCGTCGAAACGAGCCTTCAGCGCTGATCGGCTACCAGCATTTTTAGCAAGAAAAGGCTGATCAAGGATCTGCAACGTCGCTTCGACTGTGGCGTAGGTTTTCCCCGTACCGGGCGGACCGAAGAAAATCTGATTAAGCGAAGGCATTGCCGAACGTCCTTGTAGGAAAAGTCCGACAACAGTATCTAGATTGCCAGCATGGGTAAAGAAGAGCGTCAATGTTTGCTGCAGACCCAGCAACCACCATCACACCCTCACCCTCCCAAACGCCTCCGGTACTCACTGATCATCTCTTTGCTAACGTCTTCCTTGAAGCAGACAGGTGCCTCCCCGCCTTCACGGCTGTACGCGCTGCGCTTGCCGCATCGGCTGCCGTTGCGCGCGGAGTTGTAGGGGCATGGGCAGTTGCCGGAGTAGTTGTCGATGGATTCTTGAATGATGGCTTTGACGAGTGAGGCGTCTGATGCCGGGGTTTCTCTGGCGTGTGCGGAGAAGGCGCACAGTAGCGCCAGTACGGCGACGAGAACTGTCCCTGTTTTTTTCATGGCTATTCCTTAGCGAGTGCAGACGGACGTCTGTTGCAAGGTTTTACCATGACATCAATAAGCCATCAATCTCCCATTGCGAGCACGGATCGTCTAGTGGCTATAGCCGCAGCCGTAACGCCTTGAGGCTTCTACTCTTTCGAGCAGAAGCCAGGTTATCAAGGCCTGCGGGACCACGATTGGCGCTATGAGCTCTGGCTGTTTTTGCGTTCTATCGCCAGTTCTGTCAGGGCGACCATGCGCTCGTATCGCGACATCATGATCTGCGAGTAGGCGCACATGAAGTAGAAAATGATGTTTGCGCCCGCCAGTGCAAAAACCCAGTCCAGGCGTGCGGTCATTATCCCGGCGCTGGACAATGTTTTGCTGAGGGCCGTCAGTCCGACGGCCAAGGCCAGTAATCCGGGGAATATGCCGATCTTTTCTATGGCGCCGGTCACGAGGTGCGTGCGCTTTTCGAGGGCACTTCGCTCGTTTTTCAATTCCACTATGCCGAGCTTCAGCGTGTCGCAGGGCAAGCTGACCAGTTTCGGCAGGTACTGCGCGTCGATCTGCATGATGGTCTTGACGTTGGCTTGCATGAGGCTGGCAAAGGGTGCGGTCAACACTTTTCTTATCGAGTCGCGATAAAGCCACATGCCAAGCAATGGATAAATGAGCAATACCAGGTAGGACACGCCGATGAGTCCCCAACTGACGTAAGCGGTCCAGCTCAGAGACGCGATCAGGCTGAACGGGGCGATCAGGACCGCCACTATCGAAGGCGCGATCATGCCAAACCAGAACACTCTGGTGTCGATTTTGTACGCTTTGCTTGATTGGTGCTGCTCACGATTTTCTTTGACGGCGGTTTTGTATGCCTGCTCGATGTCGGCGACGATTTGCAGGTATTGATCGATCTCTTGGGTCATGAGAATCCTTGGTTGAGCGGAACAGCAATGGGTTGGGCATTGGAAGGCACTGTGGGCTGCCGCAAGCAGTGTATTGACCCTTTGGGTGGTCAGGGCCGTCCGATCTTGATGCAGGGGTAATCTTACGGAACTGATCAACAACTACGTGCAGCTGTCTTCGAGCGGCTCAAACAGACGCCATAACCACTCTTAACTTCAGAAGTTTCCTACATCCGAGGCGGAAAAACGTCCTTAGACTGATCGCTTACTCAGCAGGACGATCATCTATGGCTAATTACAGCTACATGACTATTAAGGGCCAAACTCAAGGCTTGATTTCGAAAGGCTGTTCCAGCAAGGGTTCACTGGGCAGCAAGTGCCAGACTGAGCATCTGGATGAAAATCATGGTGCTATCGTTGACGCACAATATGGCCAACATTGGCAATCTTAACCAGACTACTCATCGACCAATAGTGATCACCAAGAACGTCGACAAGGCCTCTCCTCTGCTAAATAAAGCGCTGGCCAACCGAGAACCCATAAATTGCAAGATTGACTTCTACCGTACTTCGCCTGCCGGTGCCCAAGAGAAGTTCTACACGATCAAGATAAGCGGAGGCCTTATTGTCGACCTGACCCTCGATGTGCCTCACGCCATTTTTCAAAATGATGCAGAGCCGCAAGAGCACATGGCGATTCTCTACCGCGACATAGACTGGATCCACCATCTTGGAGACACCACCGGAGGAGCTTCGTGGGGCAATGAACAGTGAGCACCACGGCTAGACGGGATGCGGCTGGCACTCATGACTTGTGGCAAGTCAGACAGGCAGCAACGTTTCTGTCAGGACAAGCCTGCACGCTATCAGCAAGGCATATACACGACGGCGCGCTCAGGCTGCAATTCAATCGGGAAGTGGCTTATTACGCTCGGGGAATTGTCAGGGATGTTGAGAGTGGTGCGAAGAGTGTTGATGAGGGGCTGAGGGCAATCAAGCGTGAGCAGAATAGCCTGATTAGCCAGTCAACAGAGATGACTCAAAAAGGCATAGGCGCTGCCGCTGGTGCACTTCAGATCACGAGCGGCTTAGGCATATGCTATGCATCCGCCGGTACGCTATGCGTCTTATTTGGAATGCCATTGATCGCGCACGGTGCAAATAACGTTTATGAGAATGGGCGAAATATTATTGAAGGCAGATCTGATACAGAAGGTCCAACAAGAAAAGCTTACCAAGCCGTTTCTAAATTTGCTGGTGGAAGTAAGTTTGAAGGCAATATGACTTATGGTGCTATGGACTTGCTTCTGTCTGGATATGGCATGGGCAGAATGATTCTAAGGCCCGACGCATGGAGACTTTTTCGCTATACAAATACTGATTATATAAGAGCCTACAAGATAGCACCTATCGGAATCCTGACACTCGAAGGCACATCCAATTCAATGACCTTAAAAGGAATGCACAGCGAATGGAAGTTGAACAATGAATGAAGCGCTGTGTTTACTCGCACTATTAGTAGCAAGCGTTATTTTTTATTCACCATCGCTGTATGCAAGATATTTGCTTTCAGGTAAAAAACTGTCCTCCACTGTTTTTTGGTCACTACTGGCCTACAATTTCTCATTTACTTATATTCATTTGGATTTTGCAAGAAATGGAAAACTGCCATTCTTGGGGCATATGGATAACTCAATTATGGGCTGGGTGTCGTATTTTTTCATTTTCGCCCATGCATTTTCTTTTCCATCTCCCCCTAACCAAAAAAATGGGTACCCAAGAAAAAAAGACCGGATGAAATTTGATATCAAGAAGTAGAGATCAGAATGAAATATCAGCTTGGAAGCTGGTTTGCGCACCGCGTCCGTGAAGGCGATTTCAACGCGTACAAGACCACTCCAATCGTAGTTTTTGGAGTTGATCGCACATCGGACGTCTTCACTACGCACTCTGTAAAAAACCAATGGGCGTGCCTATATGAGTGATATCAGTTTTTATGTGTTTTATATATTTTTTACTGCCGTTTTTTATTTCCCGACGTTGTGGGCCAGGTACAGATTTTCAGGAGCTGCCTTCACCTCACTAAAATCATGGAGTGTCATGAGCTACAACATAGGCTGCGGGTATTTTCATTTAAAATTTGTCGCCTATGGAACCCTGCCTATCATAGGAGAAGCTGAAAACCCTACGCTTGGCTGGATATCTTTATGCATGCCCGTTATCTACGCACTGTCACTGCCATCACAAAATATAAAACAAAAAGAAACTCCATGAGTTATGAGTAGCGAGTCAATCAGACAGTAATCTGAAAAGGGCCAACGATTTACTGACAGACAATATGGTCTTCCTGACGAGTCTGGAGGGCGTGCTTGTACTTTGAGGCAGTGGCCGTTTCAGGAGGTTATTACTGCGGCGAAGCAGCCCTGGAACAGGTCACCTCGGTTATACCTGATGTACCGCATGCACTGATTTTGCTGCCGGTTCCCGGCAGTTCGCGGACGAGTCCGCTCCCACGGCCTTTGGCCAGAAGCCAGGGGCTGTGAGTGATCCAGCATTTACGTGATGACCAAGATTTGACGTTGAGCGTCGTGAGGGCGATGGGCACCACAGGAGCCTGCGGGGCTACTAGACCCCGCAGGCATCCTCCATCAGAACTGCCAATCCAACGAAAGACCTACGCCATGGGTTTTATCCCGTGCACCCAGCAAGCCGTTGTAGTCCAGGTTGATGCGTGCGTCCTTGCCCAGCGTGAGGCTGGCGCGGGTGCCGACTGCGGCGGCGTCGCGGTCCATTGAGACACTTTGGGTGTTGAAGCTGTTGCCTGCGCTGGCGAAGGCCAGGTGTTGCTCGGCCGAGGTGTCGCTCAGGTTGTGTTGCCAGCCGAGGGTGGCGGAGACGTCGAGTTTTTGGGTGTCGTTGAGGTTGAAGCGGTTGCCGGCGCGCATGCCCAAGGTTGAGAGCACGGTGTCGCGGGTGTCGTCGCTGCCTTTAAGAGCCGTGGCGCCGCCTTTTTCGGTGAAGCTGTCGCTGTCGAAGTGCACGTAAGCGAGGTTGGCGAACGGTTCCAGTGCCAGCGGTTGCAGGTTCAGGCGGTAGGCGGCTTCTGTGAAGACCTGGCTCGACCGGGCATCACGCTTGACCTTCTGGCGGTCGGAGAACTGCCCGAATTGCAGGTCGCGTTTCACGTCGATGCGGTGCCAGCTGTGCGACGCGCCTGCGGTCAGGCGTAAGGCGCCCTGTTCGTGGCCGATGTACGCGCCCAGGTGGTAGCTGTCTGCCGATGCGCGCGAATGGGTGTCGTCGCCCAGGCTGAGCGAGGTGTCGCTGTAGCCTGCCATTGCGCCCAGACGGGTGTGGTCGCTGATCAGGCCGTCGACACCGGCGAGCAGGCCGCCCAGCGATGAGGTCGAGCTGGCGCTGTCGCTGCTGTCGGCGTTTTTGCCCCACGCGCCGAGTGCCTTGACCCATACCGAGTTGTCTTCGCGACCCGCTGCCGGCTGGTCGTACAGGCCTTCGACGCGCAGGCGGTCACCTACGGCGTCGCGCAATTGGCGGCTGTCGTTGATCAGTTGTGTGGCGATAGCCGGATGCACTTCGCCGGACAGTTGAGTGAATGCGCGACGTGCGGTGGCGGTGTCCGGGCTGAGGATGACGCTTTCGTACACCGAGTTGCCTGCACTCAGTTGCTCGATGGCCTGGGCCACGCTGCGCTGGTTGTCGGTTTGCGCGGCGCTGGCGAAGCTGTCGCCGTTACGCGCCAGCGCGAGGGTTACGCCGGTGCCGGTGTAGGCCAGGTTGCCAGCCAGGAACGCATAGTCGTCGGTGACCGAACCGAACTGGCCCTGAATGCCGCCCGCCGCTTGCAGCACGTTGTATTGGCGGCCGATGACGCTGCTGGTCTGGTTGCTGCTGAGCAATGAGGTGGTGTCGTTTTCCAGCGTCAGGGCCATGTTGGCGCCGCTCACGGTGGCGCTGCCGGTGGCGACGATGCGGTCGCTGGCGGTGGGCGACAGCTCGACGGCGTAGGTCGAACCTGGTTCAAGCGTGACATCGCCGTTGACCTGCAAAGTGCCGATGGAATTGCCCGGTGCAACCACGCCACCGTTGCGCGCCGTCAGCCCGCCGATCTGGCCGTTACCGCCCAGCGTGCCGCCCGCGTTGACTTGCACAGCCGAGACCAGCGAACCGTTGACCGACAGCACACCGCCGTTGACCAGTGTGTCACCGCGATAGGTGTTGGCACCCTCCAGAATCAGTCGGCCCGCGCCGGATTTGATCAGGCTGCCTTGGTAATTGCGCTGTGCAGCGGCGGCCGCGCGGGCGGTGCCTGTTGCGTAATCGGCTTGATCCTGCTGGCTGGCGGTACTGGCGACGCCGTTTTGCCAGCCTTTGTTGATCAAGGTTTGCTGCCATGCAGCTTGTTCGGCGGCGTCTTCGGCCTGACGCTGAAGCAGCGCCTGATCGGAGATGTCATTGCTCCAGATGTCGGTCAGGCCTGCGCCCAGATTGGTGTCGAAAGTACCGAGCAATTGACCGGGACCACGCATCGCCCGCTGCAGATCGGCCACGCCCCAGCCGACGCTGCTGGTCGGTGCCTGAGTGACTGAGCCGTCGAGCTGGGTGGCGGTGGTCAGCAGTACTTGCAGCGCCTGCTCGTTGTTCAGGTAGGGGAAGCGTTCCATCACCAGCGCCAGCGCGCCGGTGGCATGCGGTGCCGACATCGAGGTGCCGGACTTGATGCCGTAACCGCCACCCGGCACGGTGCCGTTGATCAGCCGACCGGGCGTGGTGATGCACCAGTATTTGGCCAGGCCGCACTGGTTGTAGCGCTGACCGTTGCTGCCATCGAGGCCTGACACGGCCAGCCAGTGGCCTTCGAGGTCAGGCTCGAAATAGGGCAGTGAAGCGCGCACGCTGGCGTTGGCGTAACCGGAGTTGCCGGCGCTGAACACGTTGATCACGCCCTTGCGCGACACATCGGCCGCTTCGTCCAGCCAGGTGCCCCTGTTGTAATGCTGAGCGTAGGCCGCGCGCATGCCGGCTTCGGTGGCGTAGGTCACGTCGGACGGCTGGCTGCCCCAACTGTTGTTGATCGCGCGCACGCCGGCATCCGCCAGTGCGCCGTACACCGCTTTGAAATACTGCGGATCGGGGTTGGGGCCGAACAGGAAACTGTCGTTCTGATTGGTGTTGCCGACGTAGATTTGCGCGTTGTACGCCACGCCGTGCATACCCTCGCCATCACGCGCGGCGCCCATGGTGCCGGTGACGTGTGTGCCGTGGGTGTCGTTGTTCGGGTTGATCGCGCCGGTGACGCTGAATGGCGAACCATCGACGTAGGTGCCGCTGGCGGTGACTGCGTGATAGCGCGACGGTGTGGCTTCCGGGTGGGACGGATCGAAACCCGAGTCCAGCGCACCGATTTTGATGCCTGCTCCGGTGATGCCCGCAGCGTAGGCTTGATCCGCCTGAATGCGGCCCAGGCCCCAGTCACTCTGAAATTCTGCCGAGCGCCAACTGGCGGCATCACCCGGCTTACCCTGCTCGATGTAATCTGCTTGGGCCGAGCCGACAAACGAGAAAGACAGGGCGAAAAGTGCGCCCGTTGCTACAGGCTTGAACGAATAACGCACAGCACTAACGCACTTGAACTTTTGCATCCTTGCACACCTGTTAATGGTCGGCTCTTCATTGAGCAGGACCCGAACATAATCCGCAGTTAAACACTTGGCAACAGATTTATTTCAATTTTGATACAGACTTTCAATTATATGGATAACGCATTACTGGTTATATTTATCAGTGATATCCATTTGAATTTATTGGGTTTATTTGAGTGACTGACGGATGGTTTACTCGGCTTTAGTAGTGGCTATCTAATTGCACGCACTTGTACTTTTGCAGTTTCGCACGGCGTATTTCCAGTAACAGCTCGTTAAGTTTGTTAATTATTCAGAGAAGAGAAAGTTGTCCGACTGCGATGGGTTGCGAAGCGGCCCTGAAATTAATTACCTCTGATATACCGTGTGTACCGGTTTTGCTGCCGGTTCCCGGCAGTTCGCGGACAAGTCCGCTCCCACACCCGGTCCGGTCCGCTCTCTGTCGCGCTCTGCGGGCAAAAGCCTCTCCCCCGAGTCTATCGGCTGAATCGCTCCGCCAGGCTGTGCAGGTACTGCGCCATTTCTTCCAGTTCGGTGCTGATCTGTGAGCCTTGTTGCGCCTGGGCGGCGCTTTGGTCGCAGAGTTGGGCAATGCGGGTGATTTGCTGGCTGATGTTTTCCGCGACGTGGCTTTGTTCTTCGGACGCTGAAGCCATTTGCTGACTCATGCCGGTGATGCGGCTCACGGCCTGGCTGATCCCGTCCAGCGCCTTCTGCACTGCCTCGACGCTGGCGACGCTTTCCAGCGAAATCTGCTCGCCTTTGTTGGCCGTCAGCACTGCCCGGTTGGCGTTGTCGCGCAGTGAGGTGATGATCTGCTGAATCTGCTCGGTCGAGGACTGCGTGCGTGACGCCAGCGAGCGCACCTCATCGGCCACCACCGCGAAACCACGTCCCTGCTCACCCGCGCGCGCCGCTTCAATGGCCGCATTGAGCGCCAGCAGGTTGGTTTGCTGAGCGATGGCGTTGATCACGTCCACCACGCTGACAATCGACTGTGTCGCATCAGCCAGCTCGCCCACGGCGCTGCCGATGTCGGTGACCGAGTTGGCCATGTGACGAATCGCCAGCAGGCTCTCATCGGCCAGGCCGCGCCCCTGTTGCGCCAGCTTGTCGGCTTCCTCGGCAGCATGGGCGGTGTTCTGTACGTTGTGGGTGACTTCCTGAATGGTCGCGGCCATCTGGTTGATCGCCGTCGCCGATTGATCGGCTTCGCTGCGCTGCTGATCCAGCGACTCTGCCTGACGCAGCGACAGTTGCGCCGATCGCCCGGCATGCTGACGAACGCTTTCACCGGTATCGGCCAGTCGCGTCAATGCGGTCTGCAAGCGCGCTTCTTCACTGAGCATGGCCAGATCGAGTTGCGCCTGCGGGCCACGGTTGTCGCTGTAAGTCAGCGCGACCAGCGCACTGGTGAATGCTTTGGGATGTTCTGCAAGCGTCTTGCTGATACTGCTGCGTTGACGCATTTCCAGATAACTGCCCAAGGCAACCATCACGATCGGAATCATGATGATCGAAGGCAGATCGTCCAGCAGGTAGACGCCGGCAGCGAGCGCCAGGGCGCAGAGGATCATCGGCAGCTGGCGAACCAGGTAGTAAGCCGCCGTGCTGGTCGCGGACACGGCCGGTTTGCCCGCACGCAGTCGCGCATACAAGGCTTCGGCGCGACGTACCTGATCGCGGGTCGGCAGCGAACGCACGGACTCGTAACCGACGATGCGGCCATTTTCGTACACGGCCGTAACGTAAGCGCTGACCCAGTAATAATCGCCCTGTTTGGAGCGGTTCTTGACCACGCCCATCCAGGGTTTGCCCTGTTTGATGGTTTCCCACATGTGCGCAAACACCGAAACGGGCATGTCCGGGTGGCGCACCAGGTTATGCGGCTGCCCGACCAGTTCTTCACGGGTAAAGCCGCTCAGGGTGACGAAGGCGTCGTTGCAATAGGTAATGTGACTGTTGAGGTCGGTGGTGGAAATCAGGCGTTCAGATGCCGGAAACGTTCGTTCAGTCTGGGTGATGGGCATATTGACGCGCATTAAATCCACTCCTTGAAATACTCGATATTCCGTGCCGGTCTTGCGCGAAATGCAGGACCGGTTTCAACACATTCTTAGCAGAACTTTTGCGTTCAACTGATGCGCGCCAACAATTCCCGGGCCATGCGCCGATGTTCTTCGTCGGACTCGTCAATGACCTGTTGCAGAAGTTCTCGGGCCGACTCGACCTGCCCGTCTTCAATCAGTACCTGAGCCTGATTGATCTGACTCAAGGGCGGCTCTTCGAGATCGAGCAGGTCGAAATCCGAATCATCGTTCATGAAGCTGTCGAGGAACTCGTCGCTCAGGTCGTCGACCGCCGAAGGGGCGACGACTTCAATGGGCTCAACGGCATCGGGCTCGGCGAAATCGCTGAGGAACTGCTCGTCAGACAGCTCAAAAACCTCCGGTAGCCGGGTCAGGTCCGAAGAGAAACCGGGGTCCACTTCAGCGGGCGGGGTCTCGACTACAGGTTTGCTGCGCGGCGGCGGGCTGTCGAACGGATCGACCAGGTCCCAGTCAGCATCCATCGACAGGTCATCGAGGTTCAACTGGAACTCATCGGCGTGCTGCGGGTTCAGGGCGGCGGCGGTGGTCTCGTCGAGCTGCGCGACCGGCTCGGGCTGAAGGTCGGCCTGCAAGACATCGTCGGCTTTATCGATAGACAGCGCGCTGGCAGCAGCGGCCGCCGCTAGCGGAATGCTCGCAGCAGGCACGGGTGAAGGCACGACGTCGGCAGCCTTGAGTTGCGGGAAGCGATCGCGGATGTCCTGAATAGTCTGCGGATCGACACCGTGTTCCAACGCCGAACGCTCCTCACGGACAAACCCGACGCCATCACCCTGCTCTGCCAGCAATTCCAGCAGCCTGACACGAATATCGTCCCGCTCCGGCTGCTTCTCGAGCGCGCTGCGCAAAATGCCCATCGCCTCGCTGAAACGCCCGTAGGCGATGTAGATGCTGACGCCGTCCAGCGCATCCGGAACCGCACTGGCCGCACGTTGCGGCGTTGCGGTTCTTGCCGCTGCGGGCGGAGATGACGGTTGCGGCGGCGCGACGGCAGGCACTTCGAAAACCGGGAGCATGGCGGCCTGCGCAGGTTTGATCAACGGCTCGTCCGGCGTCGTCGCCGGGGTCGCAGTCAGTTTGCGTTGACGACGCTTCGAATAGACCAGCGCCAGCAGCAGCCCCACAATCAATAAAGCCGCGAGCAGGATCGGCACGCTGATAAACGGTTCGCTCGGTGCCGTAGCGACCGGCGTCTGCACGGGTGCAACAGGCACGGCGGGCGGATTGACCGGGGTGGCAGCAGGTCGCGCGGCGGACTGCGCCAGCGCCAGGTCGCTGCGCAGAGCGATGATCTGCTTGTCCTTGCCGCTCATCTGCTCTTGCAGGTCCTGAGTCTGGGCTTTGAGGGCTTCCAGCGACTGGGTCAACTGCTGGTGTTCAATCGCAGCGGTCGATAGCTGGTCGGCCGTGCGTTGCAATTCCGCAGGCGGCGTTGGCGCGGCAGCAGGCGCAACGGCATTGCTGGCCGTGGGCATGACCGCCGAGTCGGGCAGCAGCAGGTCTTGGCCCACTTTAAGCCCGCTGCTCGCACCACTGGCGAACACCTGCGGGTTGAGCAAGCGGATACCCTCGGCCAACTGACTCGCCGAGACCTTGTTGCCCGGGCCTTGCAGCCGGCTGGCGATACCATTCAGCGTGTCGCCGCTGACCACTGTGTAATGCTTGCCTTGCACCGCTGCGGGCGGCGCCACCGGCATGCGGCTTTCCGGTGCCGAGCTGGCCGAACGCAGCTGATTGCGGCTGCGCGTGGCGGCCAGGCCTTGGGGCGAAGTGGCAGGATCGAGCAGCAAAGTGTATTCGTGCAGCAAGTCGCCATTTGGACGCGCCAGTTGCACGAGGAAGCTCAGATAGGGTTCGGTGACCGGCTTGCTGGAAACCACCCGTATGACACCGCGGTCACCACGCAGCACTGGCGTGAAGCGCAGATCGTTGAGGAAGAACACCCGCTCGATGCCGGCTTTGGCGAAGGCCTCGGGCGAAGCGAGCCTGGCGACGATGTCTTCGCTGCTCAGGCCACCGGTCTCCAGCAGCTCGATCTCGGCGTTGAGCGGCTGGTTGAGTGCCGAATGCAGGCTGATTTCACCCAGCCCCAACGCAGACGCCAAGGTGGAACAGCTCAGCAGCGAGATCGCCAGCACGCTTTTGCGCACTACGTTGCGCGCCGTGCGGCCTGCACCTTCGACAGCAGCCAGGGAATTCTTGAGCATGCGAACCCTTATGGAAACCACTGCAGGCTTCTCACGTAATCAGATGGACTTCAGTATCCGTCGCCAGAGTATGGTTGAGAACTCGCTGCTTCGTCTCAGGATCTTTCCAGATTGGCCAGAATCTGTGAATGCACACGCATGCTGACAAGCAGGTCTTCCTCGCTCACCCCCTCGAACAACTCTTTGCGCAACACATTGGCGATGGTTTCGATCTTTTCGATCAGGGGCAGCGCCGTGTCGCACAACAGAATTTTCTTGGCGCGCCGATCTTCGGCCACCGCCACCCGCTGCACCAGCCCTTGAGCTTCGAGGCTGTCGAGCAGCCGGGCCAGGGTCGGCCCTTCAACGCCGACGCTTTGCGCCAGTTCGCGCTGTGTAGGCGGTTCGCTGAAGAAGCGTGCAAGGTGCAAAAGAACCAGCCAGCGAGCCTGCGATAGACCCAGGCCGGCCAGTCGACGGTCCAGCTCGGCGCGCCAGCCGCGGGTCAGGTGTCCGAGTTGCATCCCGAAACGATGGTCTTCAGTCAATGGCATAAGGAAACTCATGATAAAAACTAATTATTAGCGAGCTAAGCATGGTCCTTATGATCAGGCAAGCAGGAGGCGGTGACGATTCGTCGCACGCCGTTATACCTCAAATTCCGATTGCAGCGCCGCACGCACGCAATACAGCACGCCTTCCGGGACCCGTCCGGCGAACTGCTCGGCAATCGCCGAGACCGGCGGCAACTCGCCTTCGCCGTCGAGAAAGGCATCCTGCACCTCGCCCAGCAGGTCTTCCGGCAGATCGAGCGCCTGCTCGATGGACAATTGCTGCTTGCCGATGGCCTCGGCCAGCAGGGTGTAGACATTTTTCTCCGAGCACTGCAATTGCCCGGCGATCTGCGTCGGGGTCATGCCCGCACGCGCCAGGCTGATCAGTTCGTGGCGAATGTCGGCAACCACTCGCGGCGCCTCGGCCTTGCCGCTGAGCACTTCGAGGAAAGCCTCGCCGTAACGCTCCAGCTTACGTGCGCCGACACCACTGACTTTGGCCATCTCGGCCATCGAACCGGGTTTGCTGCGCAGCATTTCCAGCAAGGTCGAGTCCGGGAAAATGACATACGGCGGAACGCCATGTTCTTCGGCCAGTTTACGCCGCAGGGTGCGCAGCGCTTCCCATTGCTCGCGCTCTTCGCCACGCACCAGTTGACTGGCCGGGCTGCCGGAGCTGCTTCGCGAGGTGGTTTGTGGCTTGAGATCACGGCGCAGTTCCAGAGAAACCTCACCGCGCAGCAACGGCCGACAGGTGTCGCTCAGACGCAGGCCGCCGTAGCCTTCAAGATCGATGTCTGCCAGGCCGCGCGCCACCAGCTGGCGGAACAGCGAGCGCCATTCGGCTTCGCTGCGCGCCTTGCCGACGCCGAACACGGACAAGTGCTGATGACCGAAGCTTTCTACTTTATCGTTGGACTTGCCGAGCAGCACATCCACCAGATGCCCGACGCCGTAGCGCTGGCCGGTACGGTAGATGGCCGAGAGCGCCTGACGCGCAGGTTCGGTGGCGTCCCAGGTCTGCACGCCATCGACGCAGTTGTCACAATGGCCGCACGGGTTGGGCATGTCTTCGTCGAAATAGGCCAGTAAGGTCTGACGCCGACAGCGGGTTTCTTCACACAGTGCCAGCATGGCATCGAGCTTGTGCTGCTCCAGCCGCTTGTGGCGCTCGTCGCCTTCGGAGTTCTGCAACATCTGTTTGAGCATCAGCACATCTTGCAGGCCGTAGGCCATCCACGCATCGGCCGGCAGACCGTCGCGCCCTGCCCGCCCGGTTTCCTGATAGTAGGCTTCCAGGGATTTGGGCAGGTCCATGTGCGCAACGAAGCGCACGTTGGGTTTGTCGATGCCCATGCCGAACGCAATGGTCGCCACCATGATCAGGCCTTCCTCATTAAGGAAGCGCTTCTGGTTGGCGGCGCGGGTTTCCGATGGCAAGCCAGCATGGTACGGCAACGCCGGGTAACCGTTGTCGCTGAGAAACACCGCCACTTCGTCGACTTTCTTGCGTGACAGGCAGTAGACGATACCGGCGTCGCTGCGCCGCTCGGAGAGGAACGCCAGCAACTGTTTGCGCGGCTGCTCCTTGGGCACGATGCGGTAGAAGATGTTCGGCCGGTCGAAGCTGGACAGAAAGCGCTCGGCGTTTTGCAGATGCAGGCGGGTGACGATTTCTTCCCGGGTGCGCTTGTCGGCGGTGGCGGTCAGCGCGATGCGCGGCACATCCGGAAACAGTTCAGCCAGTTGCCCCAGTTGCAGGTATTCCGGGCGGAAGTCATGCCCCCATTGCGACACGCAGTGCGCTTCGTCGATGGCGAACAGGGCTATTTTCAGGTTCTGCAGAAATGACAACATGCGCGGCTGGACCAGCCGCTCGGGGGCAAGGTAAAGCATTTTCACTTCGCCCAGACGAATCCGGTTAGCCAGCTCGCGCTGCTGTTCGGCGTTGAGGGTCGAGTTGAGGGCCGCCGCAGAGACGCCCAGCTCGTCCAGCGTAGCGACCTGATCGTCCATCAGCGCGATGAGCGGCGACACGACCACGCACAGGCCGTCACGCAACAGACCCGGCACCTGGAAACACAACGATTTGCCACCGCCGGTGGGCATCAGCACCAGTGCATCGCCGCCGTTGGCTACACGCTCAATAATGGCACCCTGGCGACCACGAAAGCTGTCGTAGCCGAAGATGTCTTTAAGTACGCGTTGTGCCTGCTCAAGCATAAAAACCCCGGAATATCCTGCTGCACTGCAAAACGCAGGAGTATACCCGAGCGCTCGGGGGCAATGGATGAAGGAGACATGAGTGGTCGAAATTAACTGCAATTGACCTGCGCGCTGGCGCCTCGGACGCGCAGGGCCTAGAATTCAGCATCGTTTATTTCCAAGGTAGTGCCTCCATGTCCTTCGCTGAGCAATTGACCCGCCTGCAAGTCTTCCTCGATGCAGATGAACTGCACGATGAAGCACTGGACTACGTGGCCGCGCATGGCTACCTGACCGCCCTGTCCATCTGCTCCGAAGAAGTACCGGAGCGTGAATGGATCGACGCTCTGTTCTCCGAGCCGCCGCATTACGCCAGCGAAGAGCAGCAGATAGAGGTCGAAGCGACACTGGTTGCACTGAAAGCGCACATTGCCCGCCAACTGGCGTCGGACGAGGAGTTCGACCTGCCTTGCGACCTTGACCTGGGCGACGACCCGGATGACTCGGACCTGCGTGGCTGGTGTATCGGTTTCATGGAAGGCGTGTTCCTGCGTGAAAACGCCTGGTTCGAAAGTGCCGAGGAAGAAGTCAGCGAAATGCTGCTGCCGATCATGGTCGGTTCGGGCCTGTTCGACGAGCAGCCGGAATTTGCTGACATCGCTCAGGACGCCAACCTGATGGACGACATGATCGTGCAGATCCCTGAAGCGCTGACCGCGCTGTACCTGCTGTGCCAGGCGCCGGACGAAAAGCCGGCGATTCTCAAACCCCGTCACCACTGAGTCGGCGCCTATGGCGCAAGATGCACCGCGCACCAGCCGCTATTGGTGGGTGCGCTATCTGCTTGCAGCGGTCGGCTGGCTGAGCGTTGCGCTGGGCGTCATCGGTATCTTCCTGCCGGTGCTGCCCACCACGCCCTTTCTGCTGCTGGCCGCTGCCTGTTTCGCGCGCAGTTCTCCACGCTTCTATCACTGGCTGATCAACCATCCGCAGCTCGGTCCGTGGATTCGGGATTATCTCGAAGGCAACGGCATTCCGCTCAAGGGCAAGGTCTACGCGATCGGCATGATGTGGGCGAGCATCAGCCTGTCGTGTTACCTGGTGCCCTCGAACTGGGCTCGCGGGTTCATGCTGACCAGTGCTGTGCTGGTGACGCTCTATATTCTCAGGCAGAAGACGCTGCAAAAGCGTTGAGCACGACTGCCGTGTATCTCCCATGAAACAGCATGTTTTCCGGCATAGCGCCTATGCGAAACCCGTCTGAGGTCGCGCTGAAACTCGCTTAGGCTTCAGTGACACGCCTCGAATGGATTGAGGCGGGTGATTCGCCAGCGACAGGCCGTCTGACCTGTTCTCAGGGAGAAAAAACATGCGAGATCTGAACCCTCTTTACAGCGCCGTCCTGCAAGCGGTGGAGGCGATGGCTCCTTCCGAACAACCGCCAATGCCCGAAGACATGACGCCGGACGAGCACGCACCCCAAACGCAGCACTACACTGAGTCCCAATTGCGCCTGCATCGATTGCTGAACGGCGACTTTCAGCCAACAGCTGAACGGGCAGACACCGACCCGATTGCGCAGCCTGCAAGTGAACGGCAATGACCGTTCACTCTGCGCGCACTCAAAGCATGGCGAGGGGCTTTGAAGGCGATCACTTCTTGTCCCTGTAAAAAGCCTTTTCCAGTGCTTCATTGATCGTGCGCAACACCTTGACCCTCGCCCAGCGCTTGTCATTGGCTTCGATCAGGGTCCACGGCGCAATCTCGGTGCTGGTGCGATCCACCATGTCGCCGACGGCCTGACGATAGTCGGGCCATTTCTTGCGGTTGCGCCAGTCATCCTCGGTGATCTTGTAGCGTTTGAACGGGATCTTCTCGCGCTCTTGAAAACGCTCCAGTTGGGTCTGCTGATCAATCGCCAGCCAGAACTTGACGACCACCACGCCCGCCTCCGTGAGCTGCTCTTCGAAATCGTTGATTTCAGCGTAGGCGCGCTTCCAGTCGGACTCGCAACAAAAGCCCTCGACCCGCTCGACCAGCACCCGGCCGTACCACGAGCGGTCGAAGATGGTGAATTTGCCGCGTGCCGGTATCTGTCGCCAGAAGCGCCACAGATAAGGCTGCGCGCGCTCGTCCTGGGTTGGCGCAGCAATCGGCACGATGGCGTATTGTCGCGGGTCCAGCGCCGCTGCAACCCGACGGATCGCCCCGCCTTTGCCGGCCGCGTCATTGCCTTCGAACACCGCCAGCAGCGCATGATGCTTCATGCGCTTGTCACGCATGTTGCCCGCCAGCCGCGCCTGCTCGGTAATCAGTTGCTGCTGGTAGTCATCCTTGCTCAATTGCAGGCTCAGGTCGAGACTGTCCAGCAACGTGCGTTCATCGCTGTGGATTGCCAGCGGCCCGACGGTCAGCGCGCTGGGCTCGGGTTCAGCCTTGTCAAGCGCGGCCTGCATGCCCTCCAGCAACAGGCGACCGACTGTCAGGCTGCGATAGTTGGCGTCCACGCCTTCGATCACATGCCAAGGCGCGTACTCGCGGCTGGTGCGACGCAGCACCCGCTCGCCGAAGCGCACGAACTTGTCGTAGGTCTTGGATTGCTGCCAGTCCAGCGGGCTGATCCGCCAGCTGTGCAGCGGGTCATCCTTGAGGGTCTTGAGGCGCAGCTTCATCTGTTTTTTGGACAGGTGGAACCAGAATTTGAAGATCAGCGCGCCTTCGTCACAAAGCATTTTTTCCAGACGCTCCGCGCCGCTGATGGCCTGATCGAGCACCGCATCCTTGTAACGACCGTGCACGCGATCCTGAAGCATCTGGCTATACCAGTTACCGAAGAAAATCCCCATGCGCCCCTTGGCAGGCAGTTGTCGCCAGTAACGCCAGGCCGGCGGGTGCGCCAGCTCTTCGTCGGTTTGCTGGTCGAAGGTGCGCACTTCTATCAGGCGCGGGTCCATCCATTCGCTGAGCAGTTTGACCGTCTCGCCCTTGCCCGCACCTTCGATGCCGTTGATCAGCACGATGATCTGTCGCCCCGCCTGCTCGTGCAGGTCGATCTGTGCCTCCAGCAGCGCTTCACGCAGGTCGGGCAAGGCTGCCTCGTAAGTGTCATCGTCAATGGCATGACCGATTTCAGCAGATTCAAACATGCACAGCTCCTGATTGATGTGGGCTCGGAGAACGCCTGATGCAGAGTGTGACCATTGATGACGGGCATCGGTCAATCCGCACATCCTTGATAGCACTTTTATCTGCGCAGACGGCTAAAATGCGCCCACTGCCTTTGCTGAGCCTGACATGACTATGACCCGCCACGCCCGGATCGACTGGGACGAACAAGGCAATCCGCGTTCCCGCGACTTTTCCGACGTGTACTTTTCCACCGAGTCCGGTCTGGATGAGACGCGCCATGTGTTTCTGGTGCAGAACGACTTGCGTCGGCGCTTCACCGAACTGCCGGTCGGCGGGCGACTGATCATTGGCGAGACGGGGTTTGGCACCGGGCTGAATTTTCTGTGTGCCTGGCAGTTGTTCGATGAGTGCGCCCCGGCAGGTGCGCGCCTGCATTTCGTCAGCGTCGAAAAATACCCGTTGAGCCGCGCCGATCTGCAACGAGCCCTTGGCCTGTGGCCGGAGCTGTCGACGTTCGCCCGACAACTGCTCGATCAGTACGTGGCGATACATGAAGGCTTTCAGCGTCTGCTGTTCGATGACGGCCGGGTCAGCCTGACGCTGTTGGTCGGCGATGCCTTGCAGCTGCTGCCGCAGCTCGACGGACCGATTGATGCATGGTTTCTCGACGGCTTCGCTCCGGCGAAAAACCCGGAAATGTGGACCCCGGAACTGTTTGCCGAACTGGCGCGGCTGTCCACACCGAGCACCACGATTGGCACCTTCACCAGCACCGGCTGGGTAAGGCGTTCGCTGAATGCAGCAGGTTTCAAGATGAAGCGGGTGCCGGGCATCGGCCATAAATGGGAGGTGCTGCGCGGTGCTTTTATCGGGTGGCCAGAGGGCGTCGCATCGGCACCTGCGGCCAAACCCTGGTTCGCCCGCCCGACCCCGCGTGCAGGCGAGCGCAAAGCGCTGGTGATTGGCGCCGGGCTGGCAGGATGCGCGACGGCGCAGAGTCTCGCGCAGCGGGGCTGGCACGTCAGCCTGCTGGAGCGTCATGCGGCACCGGCGCAGGAGGCGTCGGGCAATCCGCAGGGCGTGCTGTACCTGAAGCTGTCGGCGCATGGCACCGCGTTGTCGCAGTTGATCCTCAGTGGGTTTGGTCACACACGCAGGCTGCTTGAACGCTTGCAGCGTGGCGTCGACTGGGACGCTTGCGGCGTGCTGCAACTGACCTTCGACGACAAGGAAGCGCTGCGTCAGCAGCAACTGGCCGAGGCTTTCCCTGAATCGCTGCTGCACCTGTTGGACCAACCTGCAGCCGAGTTGCAGAGCGGCATCGCGCTGAGCAGCGGCGGGCTGTTTTACCCCGAAGGCGGCTGGGTGCATCCGCCCGCCTTGTGTCACGCGCAGATCGAGCATCCGAATATCCGCCTGATCACCCGTCACCAGGCGCTTGAGCTGCGGCGTATCGATGATCAGTGGCAGGTTTGGGGTGACGCGCAACTGATCGACAGCGCGCCTGTTGTGGTGCTGGCCGGGGCGGCGGATATCAAGCAGTTTTCGCAGAGCGCAGACTTGCCGCTCAAGCGCATTCGCGGACAGATCACGCGCTTGGCGCAGACTCAGGCCAGTACCGCGTTGCGCACCGTGGTGTGCGCTGAAGGCTATGTCGCACCGGCGCGTCTGGGCGAGCATACGCTGGGCGCCAGCTTTGATTTCAACAGCACTGATCTGACCCCGAACCTGGCCGATCACCTGGACAACCTGGGATTGTTGCGAGAGATTTCGCAAGACCTCACCGCACGCCTGGAGGCCGCCGTCCTGCCGCCCGAGCAGTTAAAAGGGCGTGCGGCGTTTCGCTGCACCAGCCCGGATTATTTGCCTATCGTTGGCCCGTTGGCAGACCGCGAGGCGTTCGTTCAGGCCTATGCCGCGCTGGGCAAGGATGCGCGTCAGGTGCCGGACATTGCCTGCCCGTGGCTGGATGGCCTGTACGTCAACAGCGGTCATGGCTCACGCGGTCTGATCACCGCCCCGCTGTCCGCAGAGCTGATCGCCGCCTGGCTCGACAACGAACCGCTGCCCTTGCCACGCAGCGTCGCCGAGGCGTGTCATCCCAATCGCTTTGCCCTGCGCGGGCTGATTCGGGGTGGCGGGAAGTAGCGTCTGGGTCTCGTGCCAATGCGAATCTTTACAGACAAGCTCTGAAGAGCCCAAAAACGGGGCTCAAACCATGATAGTTATCGTCCCCACGCTCCGCGTGACATGCATTTCGTGACGCTCCGTGTCACACAGCGGCTCTGCGATGTCAGTGATGTTTGTTTATGGCTCAAGGCACCTTTTCGCCCCTCGGCGAGTGACTTTNGCTCGGCGTCCTGCCTCGCCCCGGATCAGCGCCAGGACTCAGCCGTCACTTACGTCGCAATCGGCGTTGTCAGTGCCATCGCGACAAAAAAGCGCTTTCGCCTATGTGCAGTGACTACGGGCAAGGCTTGACGTTGTGTTTGCGGCACAGATGTGACGCAGGGCGTCACGAGATGGCATGACGACGGGGAGCGTCGTACGATAGCGGGCATCTACCCGCGACGCGCACGCGCTCAGGCGCTACTCTTTGAACTCAGTCAGGAATGTAGAGCCGCTCATGCTGCAAGTGCGAAACGTATTCAAGCGCTACACCACGGTCCAGGGTCCGCTGACTGTTCTGAGCGGTGTCGATCTGCAATTGGCGCAGGGTGAGAGCCTGGCGCTGATGGGGGAATCAGGCAGCGGCAAGAGTACGTTGTTGCACCTGATCGCGGGCCTTGATCAGGTTGATGAAGGCAGTATCGAGGTCGCGGGCCAGCGTCTGGACCTTATGAATGAAAGCCAGCTGGCTAACTGGCGGCGCACCGAAATCGGTCTGGTGTTTCAGCAGTTCAACCTGATCGGCAGTCTGAAAATAGCTGACAATCTGGCGTTCCAGGCACGACTGGCCGGGCGATTCGACGCCGCCTGGCAGGCACACTTGATCGAGCGGCTGGGCCTGGGGGCTTTGCTGGATCGCTACCCCGAGCAACTGTCCGGCGGTCAGCAGCAGCGCGTTGCGATAGGTCGCGCCCTGGCCTCACGTCCCGGTCTGTTGCTGACCGACGAGCCTACCGGCAATCTTGACGAAGCCACTAGTGGCGAAGTGTTGCAGCTGTTGCTGGACCTGCTTGGCGACAGCACCACGAGCCTGCTGATGGTCACCCACAGCCCGAGGGTTGCCGAACGCTTGTCGCGCCAGGTGATACTGCAACATGGGCGACTGGCCAGCGAAGGCGAGCGCTGATATGCGCGTCTTTTACTGGACCTTGCGCGCATTGCTGAGCCACTGGCGACGTCATCCCGTGCAGTTTTTCAGCGTGCTGACCGGTCTGTGGCTGGCCACTGCGCTGCTGACCGGCGTGCAGGCGCTCAACAGTCAGGCGCGAGAAAGCTACCAGCGTGCCAGCCAGTTGATTGGCGGCGAGCCGCAGACCAGCATTTCGGCCAACAGCGGCGGGCTGTTTTCTCAGGACCTGTTCATCGAACTGCGCCGCAACGGCTGGCCTGTGTCGCCCATGTTGCAAGGGCGCATCGTGCTCAAAGGGCTGGAAGATCGTCGCCTGCAACTGATGGGCATCGAGCCGGTAACGTTGCCGACAGGCTCGGCACTGGCCGGACAAACCCTGGACTCCGATCAGGTTGTTGACTTCCTCACACCGCCGGGCATGACCTGGATCGCGCCGCAGACCCTGCAAGCGCTGGGGCTCGAGGAAGGCCAGCAACCGCTGACCGAAACCGGTGCCCCGCTGCCCCCCTTGTACGCCAAACCCGACATGGCGCCCGGCGTACTACTGACCGACATTGGCTTCGCGCAAGCGCTGCTCGACCAGCCGGGTCAGTTGTCCCGAATGCTGGTGCCCAAGGATTTCGCGCAGCAGAGCCCGGCATTGCCACCAGCGCTGAATAACCTGCTGGTCATCAAGAAAAGTGGCGAAGAGAACAACCTGGAACGCCTGACCGAAAGCTTTCACCTGAATCTGAATGCGCTCGGGGTGCTGTCATTTATCGTCGGGCTGTTCATCGTCCACGCGGCCATTGGTCTGGCACTGGAGCAGCGCCGCGGCTTGCTGCGCAATCTTCGCGCCTGCGGGGTCAGCGCCCGTTTGCTGATAACAGCGCTGAGCGTAGAGCTGGGCGCACTCGCACTGTTGGGCGGTGTTTTCGGCGTGGTCAGCGGCTACTTTCTGGCCAGCCTGCTGCTGCCAGACATCGCGGCCAGTCTGCGAGGACTGTATGGCGCCGAGGTCGCCGGCCAGCTGAATCTGAGTCTGTGGTGGTGGTTGAGCGGGATTGGCCTGAGTCTGTTTGGCGCACTACTGGCGGGTGCGAACAGCCTGTTGCGTGCGGCACGCTTGCCCTTGCTGGCGTTGGCCGATGCGCAAGCGTGGCAACAGGCCCATGCGCGCTGGCTGCGACGGCAGGCCTGGGTGGCCGCGACCGGTGCGCTGGTTGCCGCGGCGGCCTTGCTGTTCGGCAACACGCTGATGCTGGGTTTTGTGATGATGTCTGCTCTGTTGCTCAGTGCAGCGCTGGGCCTTCCGGTATTGCTGGATGCCATGCTCGGCGGCCTGCTCAAGCGCAGTCGTTCGGTGCTGGGCCAGTGGTTTTTCGCCGATTGCCGTCAACAGTTGCCAGCCTTGAGCCTGGCGCTTATGGCATTGCTACTGGCGATGACTGCCAATATTGGCGCAGGCAGTATGACCTCGGGATTTCGTGAAACCTTCAACAGTTGGCTGGAGCAACGCCTGACCGCCGAACTGTATGTCAGCCCGCAAGACCCGGCGCAGGCCGAGCCATTGCAAACCTGGCTGAACCAGCAACCGGAGGTCAGCGCAGTGCTGCCCAACTGGCAGGTGCCGGTGCAAATTCAGGGCTGGCCTGCCGATCTGTATGGCGTGATAGATCACAGCACCTATCGCCAGCACTGGGAACTACTTGAATCGGTCGCCGGCGATCCGTGGAATCTGTTGCGCGATGAAGACACCGTGATGCTTAGCGAACAACTGGCGCGCCGCCTTGTTCTGGGGCTGGACGATATGCTGAACATTCCGGTGCCCAACGGCACGTGGGTGGTGCGTATCGTCGGGATCTATGCTGATTATGGCAATCCCAAAGGCCATCTGTTGGTCAACTCGAATCACCTGCTGGCCCACTGGCCGCATCTGACGCCGGTCCGTTTCAACCTGAGAATGGATCAGGCGGCAACCACACCCTTGGCAGCCGGACTGCAAGACCGCTTCAAGCTGGACGACAATCACATCATCGATCAGAGCCAACTCAAGCGCTGGTCAAGCCAGGTCTTCGAGCGCACGTTTGCCGCCACCGCGGCACTCAACAGCCTGACCCTGGGCGTGGCCGGTGTGGCACTGTTCATCAGCCTGCTGACCCAAAGCCAGAGCCGGCTCGGACAACTGGCCCCGTTGTGGGCGCTCGGTGTGACGCGACGGCAACTGATGCTGTTGAATCTGGGACAGACCTGGCTGCTGGCGGTGCTGACGCTGGTCCTCGCGCTGCCGCTGGGCGTGATACTGGCGTGGTGTCTCAATGCGGTGATCAACGTTCGGGCCTTCGGCTGGCGGCTGCCGTTACAGGTGTTTCCGTTGCAATTGCTGCAACTCATGTCGCTGGCAATACTGGCGACCCTGCTGGCCTCGGCCTGGCCGCTGCTGAAGCTTTACCGCAGCCGCCCAGCGGATTTACTGAGGACCTTCGCCAGTGAACATTAAGTGGCTGATGCCGTTGGCTATCGCATTGCTGCTCGCGGCCTGCGATGACAAACCGCAGCCCGAAAGCGGTTTCGCCGGGCTGGGCAATGCCGCCGACGCCTACACGCAGGTCACGCCAGGCAAGGTCTTTTCATTTCCCGAGGATCACGGCCAGCACCCCGGCTTTCGCATCGAATGGTGGTACATCACCGCCACCTTGAAAGATGACACCGGCCAGCCCTTCGGTGTGCAATGGACCCTGTTCCGCAGCGCCCTGCGACCTGGCCCACAGCCAGGCAGCGGCTGGAACGAAGGCACGATCTGGCTGGGCCATGCGGCAGCCACGTCCAGCAGCGGGCACTACGTGGCCGAGCGTTATGCTCGGGGGGGAATCGGCCAGGCGAACGTCACACTGGCCCCCTTCTCGGCCTGGATCGACGATTGGGCATTCACCAGTGACGCGCAAAACAGTGACCCGCTTGCCAGCATGCAGTTGCAAGCCAGCGGCAAGGATTTCCGTTACGACCTGCACCTCACCTCCACTAAACCGCTGGTGCTGCAAGGCGAACAGGGCTACAGCCAGAAATCCGAGGCGGGCCAGGCCTCCTATTACTACAGCCAGCCGTTCTTCGACGCCAAAGGCAGTGTCGTCATCGAGGGCAAAACCCATCAGGTCACCGGCAAAGCGTGGCTGGACCGGGAGTGGAGCAGTCAGCCACTGACCGCCAACCAGAGCGGCTGGGACTGGTTCTCCCTGCAACTGGCAAACGGCGAGCGCCTGATGCTCTACCGCATCCGCTACAAGAACGGCGCGCCCTACCTGACCGGCAACTGGATCAGCGCCGATGGTAAGACCACATTGCTGCACGCCAGCGAGATCAGCCTGGAACCGTTGAACGAAACCTCGATCGGCGACCATAAGCTCCCCACCCGCTGGGCGATCAGAGTTCCCGGCAGGAAACTCGACATTACAACTGAAGCGCTGAACCCGAAAGCCTGGATGAGCATGAGTATTCCCTACTGGGAAGGCCCGGTGAGGTTCAGCGGGAGCCAGGAGGGGGTCGGGTATCTGGAGATGACGGGGTATTGATTACCTCAACTGCCGTCACGCTCGACCGAGCTTTTCCAGCGCAGCATCAGCCAGGAAGGTCGAGCGACTTTTGATGCTGTGATCCCTTACGTAGCGGTCGATCTGTCTGATCACAAAGCCAGGCAAGGTGACGTTGACCTTTTCCGTCTTACCTAGATAAGGCGTTACATCGATTTCCAGCATGCCCCAGCCCATTCCAGAAAAATCAGGGTTTTTGGCATGCTCGGCAACGGTCCCGACTTTCGGAATAGACCCGCCACTGGCTGCAATCTCCTGCAGCATGATATGAGCGATCTCAACGGCTGCCGCATGAGCCTCCTCAAAGGTATCGCCTGCGGTGATAGCACCAGGTATGTCCGGTATCTGAATTCCGAACGCTGTGGTCTCATCGCCCCACTCTATGCATATTGGATATTTCATTTTTTCTCCGAAAAGGTTGCAAGATAAAGGCTGAACTAAGCCATTCCGGCAAGCTTTCTGATGGCCTTCACTGTTCCAAGCGGCAAGTCTTTCTTGGGGTGCGGCACCGGAACTGTTTGAGACTTTTCTGGGTGTTTGAACATATGGTGACTGCCGGTGACACGATCAAGAACCCAACCATCTGCTTCAAGCTCCTTTATCAATTGCCTGCTTTGCACCTCCACCTCCTTGCCAATCGATACAAAAATATAACCCTGGGCGCATATTAAAACAATGCAGAAAAGTGTTCCCAGGGTTATGTTTTTTATTCCGTTACACCACGCTTCACGAAAACCCATGCGTGTTCCTTCCCGCTAGGTGTCGGGCCAGCTGATGCAAACTCGACAACTGTATTTGCTTGCTTATAACTTTTTGATCTAAAACTACCCCGCCCTCACTGGGTCAGTTTCTGGGTGACTGCACTTTCTCAGTCACCTCCCCAACGGAAACCCGGTAAGGACTTATGTGCGGATTAGCAGGTGAACTTCGTTTCGACCATCAACCAGCGGACCTTGCCGCGGTTGAGCGTATTACCCATGAGCTGGCGCCTCGCGGCCCGGATGCGTGGGGGTTTCACAGCCAGGGGCCGATTGCCCTTGGGCATCGCCGCCTGAAAATCATGGACCTGTCGGATGGCTCGGCGCAGCCGATGATCGACAGCAACCTCGGCCTGTCTCTGGCCTTCAACGGTGCTATTTATAACTTTCCGGAATTGCGTGCCGAGTTGGAAAGCCTTGGCTATCAGTTCCACTCCGGCGGCGACACTGAAGTGTTGCTCAAGGGCTATCACGCGTGGGGCGCGGACATGCTGCCCAAGCTCAATGGCATGTTCGCTTTTGCCATCTGGGAGCGCGACAGCAAGCAGCTGTTCATTGCCCGTGATCGCCTTGGCGTCAAGCCGCTGTACCTGTCGAAGACCGACAAACGCCTGCGCTTCGCGTCTTCGCTGCCTGCCCTGCTCAAGGGTGGTGATATCAGCGGGATGCTCGATCCGGTGGCGCTCAATCATTACCTCAACTTCCATGCCGTGGTGCCAGCACCGCGCACACTGCTGGCCGGTGTCGAGAAGCTGCCGCCTGCCAGCTGGATGCGTATCGACGGCAGCGGCAAGGTCGAGCAGAAAGTCTGGTGGACCCTGCCTTATGGCCCGCATGAAGACGAGAAAAACCTGACCCTCGAAGACTGGCGCGACCGCGTGCTGGACAGCACCCGCGAAGCGGTGGCGATCCGTCAGCGTGCCGCCGTGGACGTCGGCGTGCTGCTTTCCGGCGGTGTCGATTCGAGCATGCTGGTCGGCCTGCTACGCGAAGTGGGTGTCGAGGACCTGTCAACCTTCTCCATCGGCTTCCAGGATGCTGGCGGCGAGCGTGGCGACGAATTCCAGTACTCGGACCTGATCGCCAAGCATTACGGCACGCGTCACCATCAGTTGCGCATTCAAGAAAACGAGATCATCGAGCAGTTGCCTGCGGCGTTCCGCGCCATGAGCGAACCGATGGTCAGCCATGACTGCATCGCCTTCTATCTGTTGTCGCGCGAAGTGGCCAAGCACTGCAAGGTCGTGCAGAGCGGCCAGGGCGCTGACGAGCTGTTTGCCGGTTATCACTGGTACCCGCAAGTCGATGGCGCCAGCGACCCGGTTGCCGCTTATCGCGATGCCTTCGTGGACCGCAGCTACGCCGAATACGCCGACACCGTTCAGCCTAAATGGCGCACTGCCAATGACGCCGCCGGTGACTTCGTTCGCGATCATTTCGCCCAGCCGGGTGCCAGCGCAGCGGTCGACAAAGCCTTGCGTCTGGACAGCACGGTGATGCTGGTCGATGACCCGGTCAAACGTGTCGACAACATGACCATGGCCTGGGGGCTGGAAGCGCGCACGCCGTTTCTCGACTATCGTCTGGTCGAGCTGTCTGCGCGGATTCCCGGCAAGTTCAAACTGCCCGATGGCGGCAAGCAGGTATTGAAAGAAGCGGCGCGTCTGGTCATCCCGTCAGAAGTGATCGACCGCAAAAAAGGCTACTTCCCGGTGCCCGGCCTCAAGCACTTGCAGGGCGACACCCTTAACTGGGTACGCGAGCTGCTGACCGATCCGAGCCAGGACCGTGGTCTGTTCAACCCGACCATGGTCGACAAACTGCTGACCAACCCCGAGGGCCAGCTTACGCCACTGCGTGGCTCCAAGTTGTGGCAGTTGGCAGCGCTGAACCTGTGGCTCAGCGAACAAGGACTGTGATTGATGAAACAGAACGCGACGACTTATAGCCAACGCCTGTTGCGCGGACAGTCGCCCTCGTATGAACGTCTGCAAGCGCGCCTCGCCGAAGATGGCAGCCAGATCGATGCAGAGCCTCTGGCCCTGCATTGTGGCTGGGGGCGCCTGCTGATCGGTCACACCTATCCTGATCCGGCAGCACTGGCGCAGGACCTGCTCAACGAGAAAGCTGGCGAACGCGACATTGCCTTGTACGTGGCCGCGCCACAGCAGGTGCTGGCGCAAGCGCCGCAACAGTTGTTTCTCGACCCGTCGGACACGTTGCGTTTGTGGTTCAGCGACTACCGCCCGGCGCAACGCGTGTTCCGTGGCTATCGCATCCGTCGGGCGCACACCGAAACCGACTGGCAGGCCATCAACAACCTGTACCTGGCGCGCGGCATGCTGCCTATCGACCCTGCCTTGTTGACCCCGCGTCATCAGGGTGGCCCGGTGTACTGGGTGGCCGAGGACGAAGGCAGCAATACGATCATCGGCAGCGTCATGGGGCTGAACCATCAAAAAGCCTTCAACGACCCGGAAAAAGGCAGCAGCCTGTGGTGCCTCGCGGTGGACCCGCAATGCACCCGGCCTGGTGTCGGCGAAGTGCTGGTGCGTCATTTGATCGAGCATTTCATGAGTCGCGGTCTGAGTTACCTCGATCTGTCGGTGCTGCATGACAACGAGCAGGCCAAGGCGCTGTACGCCAAACTGAATTTTCGCAACTTGCCGACCTTCGCCATCAAGCGCAAGAACGGCATCAACGAATCACTGTTTCTCGGCCCGGGCCCGCAGGCGGACTTCAATCCCTATGCGCGCATCATCGTCGAAGAAGCGCATCGTCGCGGTATCGACGTGCAGGTAGACGATGCAGATGCCGGGCTATTCACACTCTGCTATGGCGGCCGCCGCATTCGTTGCCGGGAATCGCTGAGTGACCTGACCAGCGCGGTCAGCATGACCCTGTGCCAGGACAAAAGCCTGACTCATCGCGCGTTGAAAGCGGCCGGGCTGCGTCTGCCTGCGCAACAGCGAGCGGCTGACGAAGCGGACAATCGTGCGTTTCTCGAAGAACACCAACGCGTGGTGGTCAAGCCGCTGGACGGCGAGCAAGGCCAGGGCGTCGCAGTTGACCTGCGCACGCCGGAAGATGTGCAAACAGCCATCGAGCAGGCGCGACAGTTCGACAGCCGGGTGATTCTGGAAAGCTTCCATGAAGGCCTGGACCTGCGCATCGTGGTGATCGGTTTTCAGGTGGTGGCCGCCGCGATACGTCGCCCGGCAGAAATCATTGGCGATGGCCGTCACACCATCAAGCAATTGATCGAAGCGCAGAGCCGTCGTCGTGCCGCTGCAACCGATGGCGAAAGCCGTATCCCGATGGATCAGGAAACCGAGCGCACGGTACGTGAAGCGGGTTACGACTTTGCCGACATTCTGCCGATGGACCAGCGTCTCGCCGTACGTCGCGCGGCCAATCTACACACCGGTGGTTGCCTGGAAGACGTCACCGCGATCCTGCATCCGGTGCTCAGTGATGCAGCGGTACGCGCCGCCCGAGCACTGGATATCCCGGTGGTCGGCCTGGACCTGATGGTGCCTGCCGCCGATCAGCCCGAGTATGTGTTCATTGAAGCCAATGAGCGCGTCGGGCTGGCCAACCATGAACCGCAACCCACTGCCGAACGCTTCGTCGATCTGCTGTTTCCGCACAGCCTGCCTGTGCATATCTGATCGCAGCTGCAAGTATCAGGCTGCAAGCGGGTGTTTCAACGCTTGCAGCCTGTGGCTTGCAACTGCTCCATAAGGAGCATTCATGACCCCTGCAACCATTCCCGATCCGGATCTGAAGTATCTGCAGAAAGTTCTGTTGGAAATGCTCGCGATCCCTAGCCCCACGGGCTTCACCGACACTATCGTGCGTTACGTGGCCGAACGTCTGGAAGAACTGGGCATCCCTTTCGAATTGACACGCCGCGGTACAATTCGCGCAACGCTCAAGGGCAAACAGAACAGTCCGGACCGCGCCGTCTCAGCACATCTGGACACCATTGGCGCCAGTGTTCGTGAAGTCAAAGACAATGGCCAACTGGCACTTGCGCCGGTCGGCTGCTGGTCGAGCCGCTTTGCCGAAGGCAGCCGGGTCAGCGTGTTCACTGACACAGGGGTGATCCGTGGCAGCGTGCTGCCGCTGATGGCGTCCGGCCACGCGTTCAACACCGCTGTGGATGAAATGCCGATCAGCTGGGACCACGTGGAGCTGCGTCTGGATGCTTATTGCACCACCCGTGCCGACTGTGAATCGCTGGGCATCGGCATTGGCGACTTCGTAGCCTTCGACCCGTTGCCGGAGTTCACCGAAAGCGGCCATATCAGCGCTCGCCACCTGGACGACAAAGCCGGTGTCGCAGCGCTGCTGGCGGCGCTCAAGTCGATTGTCGAAAGCGGCGCCGAGCCGTTGATCGACTGCCATCCGCTGTTCACCATCACCGAAGAAACCGGCACGGGTGCTGCGGGCGTGCTGCCATGGGACGTCAGCGAATTCGTCGGCATCGACATCGCGCCAGTCGCGCCGGGCCAGCACTCCAGCGAACATGCGGTCAGTGTGGCCATGCAGGATTCGGGCGGTCCTTACGACTATCACTTGTCCCGTCATTTGTTGCGTCTGGGCGTGGAAAACGAGTTGCCGGTGCGCCGCGACCTGTTCCGCTATTACTACAGCGATGCGCATTCTGCGGTAACGTCAGGGCACGATATTCGTACCGCCCTGCTGGCCTTCGGCTGCGACGCAACGCACGGTTACGAGCGCACTCACATCGACAGCCTGGCGGCGCTCAGCAAGCTGCTGGGGGCCTACATACTCAGCCCGCCCGTGTTCGCCAGCGATGCCAAGCCGGCGCAAACGTCACTGGAGCGGTTCAGCCATCAGCTCGAACACGACGCGCAGATGGAATCCGATACCCGCGTGCCGCCGGTCGACAGCCTGATCGGGCAGAATCGCGAGGAGAGTTGAGGCCAGGGTCTGTTCCCAAAGACCTTGGGTGAATTGAATTGCGGTGCCTGGCACCGCAGTTCTATCATCGCCGCTCATCGACAAGAGAACCGCCATGCTCATCCCCTACGATCAACTGGAACCTGACACTCTCACCCGCCTGATCGAGGACTTTGTCACCCGCGAGGGCACTGACAATGGCGATGAAACGCCACTGCAAACCCGCGTGCTGCGCGTCAGGCATGCGCTGACCAAAGGCCAGGCGGTCATCTTTTTCGACCTTGAAAGCCAGCAATGCCAGTTGATGCTCAAGCATGATGTGCCCAAGGAATTCTTTGAATAAGCCCAGACTGAAACCGGCGTGCAGCCTATTGCGGTGGCATCGGCTCTTGCTGTGACAGCTTGTTGGCAATTCGCTTGTAGACCTCGGCACGATGAACCTTGATGTCTTTGGGCGCACTGATCCCGAGCCTGACCTGATTGCCGTTTATCCCCAGAATCTGCACGGTGATGTTGTCACCGATCGAAAACGTCTCGCCAATTTCCCGTATCAGTACCAGCATTGTCCTACTCTCTCGTTGCGCAAAAGAGGCAGGGTGCACGGCACATGCGGGGGCTTCAATGTGGTGATGGCAAATCAGTAACGTCCTTCAAGGTCATCGGAAAAGACCGAAGGAAAGATCTGACTTTATAGCCAGATCTGTAGGAAAACTCTGCGCGGCTGCGCTTTTTCTCAGGAAGCCGACCAGCGTGGCCCCAGCAGAATGATGGTCGCGCCAATAATGCAGAAAGCCAGACCCAGCCAGTCGCTGCCGAGCGGCCGGACCCTCTCGACCAGCCCCAGCCAGGCGATCGACGCCACGATGTAGATTCCGCCATACGCCGCGTAGGCACGCCCGGCATACGCCGCCTCCACACGCGTCAACAGCAAGGCGAACACAGTCAGGCTGATCAGCGCCGGAATGACCCACAGCGCACTTTTACCCTGACGCAGCCACAGCCAGAAGGCGTAGCAGCCAGCTATCTCGAACAGGGCGGCGAGGAAAAACCACAGGTAATTGAGCATGAAAGGTTCTCGGGGCAGAGCTGAACGGTGCGCGCAACCCTATCAGAAAACCGTGCGGTCATGACCGAGATGGCTCCGGGCATCTCAACCAAGGCCACTATCGTGCGACGCAGAGCGTCGCGAACTGCATTCCCACTTGTGGGATTGAGCCTGCTCACGAAAAGGCCATTGCAATCGTGCCCACACTCTGCATTCGGTGCTGGCGCCCTGCGTCAGGCATGCCCTTTCTGCGCCTTGGCGCGCATCTTTGCGCACATGACGGTCATCTCGTCGTACATCGCCTGCGGCTGTTTACGCTTCATGTCCCAGGCCATCCGGCCTTCTTCGTGGGGCAGGATCATGAACTCGCCTTCGGCAACCTGCCTGAAGATATGGTCGGCGATATCTGCGGCGCTGATCGGCGATTTCTCCAGCAGTCTGCCGATCTGCGCTTTCATCGCCGGGGTCGGACCGCGGAAGGAGTCCAGCAGATTGGTTTGAAAGAACGACGGGCAGACCACATGCACGCTTACCTCCTGATCGCTCAACTCCACCAGCAAGCTCTCCGAAAGCGCCACAACCCCGGCCTTGGCAACGTTGTAATTGCTCATGGCAGGCGCCTGCATCAGCGCGGCCATCGAAGCGATGTTGATGATCTTGCCCTTGCTGGCCAGCAGCATCGGCAAAAACGCTTTGCAGCCTTTGACCACGCCCATCAGGTTGATCGCGATCTGCCAGTCCCAGTCTTCCAGTGACAGCTCGTTGAAGAAACCACCCGACGCCACACCGGCATTGTTGACGATAACGTCGATGCCGCCGAAGCGCTCGTCGCAGGCCTGGGCGAACGCGGTGAGCTGGCTGTAATCGCGAACATCACAGCGCAGAACAAAACCGTCACCGCACGCCTCGCGCACCAGCCGGATGGTTTCCTGCAGACCGACATCGTTGACGTCTGACAAGGCCAGCCGCCATCCTTCGCGTGCCCAGCGCAGGGCGATTTCACGGCCCAGACCTGAGCCGGCGCCAGTAATCATGATGCGGTTTTGCATAGCCGAGTGCCTTGTGATGTGCAGGAATCGCCTGAGTGTAATCACAGTCGCGGCCTGAAAACCCCACCATCAGAGTGCTGAATGCCTAGAGCAAACCCGCAGCCTCATGAGCGCCGGACCCAAGCCCCATAGCGCACCAGCAGTACGCCATACGCCGCCACGTTGAGCACCACAACGACAGCGCCCAGCCAGAGCTGTATGTCCGGCGTCAGCCCTGCGGGATAAATCAGCGGAATCAGATAGTGCTCCACGAAACCGCCGTCATAGCCCTGCTCGCCAGCCTGGCTGCGCAGTGCGTTCTCAAGTGGCGTCAGCGGGCAGTACAGGTGCAGAAACTCGACCGCCGAGCCCCAGACAATGGCCGGAATATGCAGCAACGCCAACCAGGGCTTTCTCAGCACCAGAAGGCCGCCAAACAGCACGAACAGGATAAACACCAGATGGAACACGACTACCGCGTCCGCTGCCACTCGATACACCATCTGCCCACCCTTTAGCGGCTCATGTTAATGCGCGGGTTGTGCGCAATGCCGACGTTGAAAAAGACTGTTAGTTCAACGCCTTTTAAGACCATTTAGTTCCCTGAACGCCACTCTTCGCGCTGATTATTGTAGGACAAACTGACACTAAGCCACTGATTCAAAAGAATTTTAATATTTGTAAGCGTTTATTAAAAATCACGTCGAACCTTTTTCCCGCCTCAACAGTCGGATACGTCAAGCTGATCAATTACACACTCAGTGGTGTGAAAAGCTGAAAAGCATTCGTTATTTAACTGGACTTTAAAGAGGGAACTCACCATGGGCATCGGCACTATTCTTATCATCGTTCTGATTCTGCTGCTGGTCGGCGGTCTGCCAGTATTCCCGCACTCGCGCAGCTGGGGCTACGGTCCGTCGGGTATCATCGGTACGATCCTGGTGATCCTGCTGATTCTGGTGTTGCTCGGCAAGATATAACCTGCCGACTTCAACGCAGTCGTCACAGAAACCCCGCTTTCCCAAGCGGGGTTTTTTAGTGTCATGAAAAAGCAGTGCCCGGCAAAATCGCACTCATAAAAAAGCAGCCCGCAGGCTGCTTCGTTCATGACACCTGCTGCTTAGTGCGAAACTGCACCGCTGGCACCCAGCCCCGTCTGTGACCGGACGAACTGCGGGTAGAACAAGGCGCGCTCGCCTTCCGCCGCTTTCGACTTGTCGGTGATGGAGAAGAACCAGATACCCACGAATGCGATGGCGATAGAGAACAGCGCCGGGTATTCGTAAGGGAAGATGGCTTTAGGGTTGTGCAGGATCTGCACCCAGATGGTCGGCCCCAGCACCATCAGAACCACGGCGCTGATCAGGCCCATCCAGCCTCCAATCATGGCACCGCGAGTGGTCAGGTTTTTCCAGTACATGGAAAGCAGCAGGATCGGGAAGTTGCAGCTGGCCGCAACCGAGAACGCCAGACCGACCATGAAGGCGATGTTCTGGCTTTCGAACGCGATACCCAACAGGATCGCCACGACGGCCAGCGCAATGGTGGTCATTTTCGAGATGCGAATCTCGTCTTTCTCATTGGCCTTGCCCGCCTTGATCACGCTGGCATAAAGGTCATGGGAAACCGCCGACGCGCCTGCCAGGGTCAAACCGGCAACTACCGCGAGGATAGTGGCGAAGGCCACCGCCGAAATGAAGCCCAGGAACAAGCTGCCACCCACCGCATCGGCAAGGTGAATCGCCGCCATGTTATTACCGCCCAGCAAGGCACCTGCTGCATCCTTGAACGCCGGGTTGGTGCTGACCAGCAGGATCGCGCCAAAACCGATGATGAAGGTCAGGATATAGAAGTAGCCGATGAAACCAGTGGCATACAGCACTGATTTACGCGCTTCCTTGGCATCGCTCACGGTGAAGAAGCGCATCAGGATGTGCGGCAGACCCGCAGTACCGAACATCAACGCCAGGCCCAGCGAGAACGCCGAAATCGGGTCTTTCACCAGACCGCCCGGGCTCATGATCGCCTCACCTTTAGGGTGAACCTTGATCGCCTCGGAGAACAGCATGTTGAAGTCGAAGTTGACGTGCTTCATGACCATCAGCGCCATGAACGACGCGCCGGACAGCAGCATCACCGCCTTGATGATCTGCACCCAGGTGGTCGCCAGCATGCCGCCGAACAGCACGTAAAGGCACATCAGGATACCGACCAGCACCACTGCAACGGTGTAGTCCAGACCAAACAGCAACTGGATCAGCTTGCCCGCGCCAACCATTTGCGCAATCAGATAAAACGCTACTACCACCAGCGAACCGCAGGCAGACAGTGTGCGAATCTCTTTTTGCTTGAGGCGGTACGACGCCACGTCGGCAAAGGTGTACTTACCCAGATTACGCAGGCGTTCGGCGATCAGGAACAGAATGATCGGCCAGCCCACCAGGAAGCCGATCGAATAGATCAGGCCGTCGTACCCGGAGGTGTAGACCAGCGCGGAGATCCCCAGAAACGACGCCGCCGACATGTAGTCGCCAGCAATCGCCAGACCATTCTGAAAGCCGGTGATCTTGCCACCCGCCGAGTAATAGTCCGATGCGGTCTTGTTCTTCTTCGAGGCCCAGTAAGTGATGTACAGCGTGAAAGCGACGAAGATCACGAACATGACGATCGCAGCAACGTTGAGGGGTTGTTTCTGTACTGCTCCCGTCAATGCATCTGCCGCCCAGAGGGTCGGAGCGAATGCGGCCAGGCCAAGTGCTGCGGATAGGCGCCGGATCATTGCTGAGCCTCCTTCAGGATCGCGTTGTTCAGGTCATCGAATTCGCCGTTTGCGCGGCGAACATAGATGGCGGTGAGCACGAACGCTGAAAGGATCAGCCCTACGCCTATCGGCATCCCCCAGGTAATGGTCGATGTGGGGCTCAGTTTGGCACCCAGAATATGGGGCCCGTAAGCAATCAAAAGAATAAAGGCTGCATACAGCCCAAGCATGATCGCCGAGAGAATCCAGGCGAAACGCTCTCTTTTGGATACCAGCTCCTTGAAACGGGGGCTGTTTTGAATCGAGAGGTAAATGCTGTCGTTCATTGTTTTTGTCCTCGCAGCACAGATGAGATGTCACGTAACGCACTTTAGTCGGGTCCGGCGCGCACTCCAGACGACCTTAGTATTAGAACGACATTAGCCTGCGATCCCACTCCACGCACGGCTACAACGCACCGCCAGTCGGTCGCACGCAAAACCGGCTGTCCCAGAACCGCAAAAGGCCGTCTGGCGATAACACCAGACGGCCTTGGGAAGCTCGTTGCAGAGCGTTTCGAAATTATTTAGCAGTCCATTCAGCGACCCGATCCGGGTGTTTGGCGACCCAATCCCTGGCGGCGGCTTCAGGCTTTGCGCCGTCCTGGATGGCCAGCATCACCTCGCCAATTTCATCCTTGGAGGCCCACTGGAATTTTTTCAGGAAGGCTACGACGTCCGGGGCTTTTTTCTCCAGATTCAGGCTGCCGACGTTATCGACCGTTTCAGCAGCGCCATAGACCCCTTTGGGATCGTCCAGAAAACGCAACTTCCACTTGGCGAACATCCAGTGCGGCACCCAGCCGGTGACAACGATGGCTTTCTGCGCTTTCTCGGCACGCGTCAGCTCGGCAATCATGCCCGCACCGGAACTGGCCTGCAGTTTGTAACCGTCCAGCCCGTAGTCCTTGATCGCCTGATCGGTCTTGAGCATCACACCCGAGCCGGCATCGATACCGGTAATCTTTTTATTGAAGGAGGTATCGGTCTTGAGGTCTTCGATACTTTTGGCTTTCACGTATTCAGGCACGATCAGACCAATCCTGGCGTCCTTGAAGTTGGGCCCGTAGTTGACGACCTGATCCTTGTACTTGGCGTAATATTCGCCGTGGGTGCCTGGAAGCCACGCAGACAGCATCAAGTCCAGCTTGTCGGTGGCCACCGCCTGCCACATGATCCCGGCCGCGACAGACTGCAACTTGACGTCATAGCCGAGCTTTTGTTTGATCACTTCCGAGGCCACGTGGGTAGTGGCGACACTGTCGGACCAGCCTTCTACGTAGCCAATGGTCAGGCTTTTGGTTTCAGCCAACGCCAGCGTGGAGCTGACAGCAAGTACCAGAGCGGCACCCGCCCCCAGTATTTTTCGCATCATCATCGTCACTTCCCCGGAGTCTGCGCCGACGGTTGTCGGACATGGTCAACGTTGTTTTCAAGACCGCACCCACGCTTGGCTCTCGTCGTCATACACACGTTTGCTTGTGATTCTGGCTGAAGGCCGTGGGAGAACTTGTTCGCGAAGGCTGTATTTCAGACGATGCATTTTCAGAGACTGTACCGGCCCTTTCGCGAACANCACGCCCTGCGGGCAGAAGCCTTCCCGGGCTCTCCGGGGCTGATGTATAACGCTGAGCGCCCAGTTTCGGGGCACGCTGCGCTTTGATTGCCGCCACGCGCAGTGACACGCAGCAAATTGCCACCGTCATCATCAACCTGCCGGGCAAGCGGGCATGCTCTGGCTACGACACTCGGGCAACGGGAAACGACAACAAGCAGTCATCAGCGACAATACCTGCATAAAAACGTCTGAGCCTGGCTGGTTTTATAAAAAGGAAACAGGATGTGTTACCGCCGACTCACATCCACCGACCCGAACGGGTAACACGGGAACAGTTTTTCCAGCGCAGCCCGCTCACTGCCATCCTCAGCACAGCTAAGCCATTGTTTTAAAAGGATTTGAAAAAGTTGGCACAGCTTCTGCTATCTCTCTTGTACAACAAAAACAAAAACGACGTAGCAACCCATAAAAACAAGACGTAACGGCTCTGACACTACAAGAACAACACGGACAGAGGCGCAGCTAACAGATTTTTTTGGAGTGGACCCGCTTTACAGGGACCTTTCAGTGAAAGGCCTCGCGACCGGACAGAGAACAATAAAACTACCGTCAGGTAGCTCCAGAACCGGTGGGATCAAGCTGTTGTGCAGACAGATGATTAAAGTGAATCAGCGCTCAAAAAAATACGTTTGCTCTTGACCCTGATTGGGGGTCGCACAAGAACGCTGTAACGGGACTGGTCGCCAACAACAATAACAGGCCGCCCTATAACAATAAAAAGAGCAGGTAAAACACATTGAAGGAGAGCCACGGCTCTCCTTCGTGCTTTCCGCCATCTGAAAGCCCGCCCCGGAAACTCGGCAGCGTTGCTGGATGTAGTGGTGTTGAGCCCCGGCCCGCGTAAGCAAAGTGGCCAATCTACGCTGCGCGCGAAAAATAAACCGCATATCTGCATTGAAAATTCCCCGGAGCGTGTATTGTTCCGTCATATTTACACGGTTAACCGGTGGATGCGGCACTTTGGCACTACACCTTGGTCATAGCCTGCGTATCTCATCAGCACTTCTTTCCCAAGGGATTTAGTCATGCTCCGTTTTCTGCGCTTCGCTACCGTTATAGGTGGCTTGTGTTTAAGTGCGTCCGCTCTGGCGACCAATGTCGACCCAGCCACCTATGGCTACCCGCTGACTAATCCGTTTGAAGCGACCATTGCCAGTACGCCGCCCGATCTGCGTCCCGATCTGCCTGACGATGAAGACATCGATCAGGACGTCTATACCCTGAACCTGCACCCAGAGCGCGAGTTCACCCTGCCCGACAACTTCTGGGCCGTTAAGAAGCTGCACTACCTCCTGGCCGAACAGGATCATGCTGCACCGCTTATTTTCCTGATTGCCGGTACAGGTGCACCGTACAACAGCACCATCAACGAGTTCCTGAAAAAACTGTATTACGGTGCGGGTTACCACGTCGTGCAGTTGTCTTCGCCGACCAGCTACGACTTCATGAGCTCGGCTTCGCGCTTTGCGACACCGGGCGTGTCCACGGAAGACGCTGAGGACATCTACCGGGTCATGCAGGCCATTCGTGCCCAGCACGCACAACTGCCGGTGACCGATTATTACCTGACCGGTTACAGCCTCGGGGCGCTGAATGCGGCCTTCGTCAGCAAGCTCGACGAGACTCGCCGCAGCTTCAACTTCAACTTCAACTTCAAGAAAGTGCTGCTGCTCAATCCGCCGGTCAACCTCTATACGTCGATCACTAACCTCGACAAACTGGTGCAGACCAACGTCAAGGGCATCAACAACACCACCACGTTCTATGAGCTGGTACTGGCCAAGCTGACGAGCTACTTCCAGAAAAAAGGTTATATCGATCTTAACGATGCACTGCTGTTCGACTTTCAGCAGTCCAAGCAGCACCTGACCAATGAGCAGATGGCCATGCTGATTGGTACGACGTTCCGTTTCGCGTCGGCCGATATCGCGTTCACCTCCGACCTGATCAACCGTCGCGGTTTGATCACGCCACCAAAATTTCCGATTTCCGAAGGCACCAACCTGACGCCATTCCTCAAACGTGCCCTGCAATGCGACTTCGATTGCTACCTGACCGAGCAGGTCATTCCGATGTGGCGTGCGCGCACTGACGGTGGCAGCTTGCTACAGATGGTGGATCAGGTCAGCCTGTATGCACTCAAGGATTACCTGCACAACAACACCAAGATCTCCGTCATGCACAACGCTGATGATGTGATTCTGGGTTCCGGTGATCTGGGCTTTCTGCGCAAGACCTTTGGCGATCGCCTGACCGTTTATCCGTACGGTGGTCATTGCGGCAACCTTAATTACCGCGTCAACACCGACGCCATGCTGGAGTTTTTCCGTGGCTAAACGTCTTTTACTCCTTGCCGCCCTGCTCTGCGCAGGCACCGCTCAGGCCGCTGACGCGGACACCGGCAACAAGGCTCAGCACCCAGCCACCGTGGCGCGCCAGACTGACGCGGATGGTTTCACTCAGCCACTGAAGTCGCTGCAGTTCAACCCAGGGCTGGACCAGCGCGAGTTCGAACGCGCCTCCATCAACGCACTGGAAGTCTACGACCCGCTGGAGTCATGGAATCGCCGGGTTTACCACTTCAACTATCGCTTTGACGAGTGGGTATTTCTGCCGGTCGTGAATGGCTATCGCTATGTGACCCCGGGCTTTGTGCGCAGCGGTGTAAGCAACTTCTTCAACAACCTGGGCGATGTACCTAACCTGTTGAACAGCCTGCTGCAGTTCAAGGGCGAGCGCTCGCTGGACATCACCGGTCGCCTGCTGCTCAACACCACCCTCGGTATCGCCGGTCTGTGGGACCCGGCCACCATGATGGGCCTGCCACGTCAGAGCGAAGACTTCGGCCAGACGCTGGGTTTCTACGGTGTTCCTGCCGGCCCTTATCTGGTGTTGCCGCTGTTCGGACCGTCGAACCTGCGTGACACTGGCGGCATGCTGGTCGACTACACGGCTGAAAACCAGATCAACTTCCTGAACGTTGCCGAAGTCAGCAACGACCACCCGGAAATCACTGTGCTGCGGGCGATTGATCGTCGTTACGTCACCAGCTTTCGCTACGGTCAGTTGAACTCGCCGTTCGAATACGAGAAGGTGCGCTATGTCTACACCGCGTCGCGCAAATTGCAGGTCGCCGAGTAAGTAATACGCCGCAGCAAAACGGCCAGCCGGGGTGATCGGGCTGGCCGTTTTTTTTATGGGCGCTTTTTTATAAGCCCTTTACAGGCACTTTCCTGGCGCCTGACCACTCCCATACGGCAGGCACCTTATGCCTCAGTCCATTCCCCGACAAAAAGGAATTTTCATGCGTTCTTTCGGTTTCAAGGCCATTGTTGTCTGCATCGTGCTGGCTGCCTGCCAGAGCATGATCAGCGTCCAGGCCGCCACCAAACCGCAGGCTGCTGCCCCCGCCGCTGCGGCGCAAAAAGTTTCGCTGCTGGGCGGCAAACTGGCGTTTACGGTGCCTGCCGGTTTCGTACAGGGCGAAATGCCAGAAATTGACGCGAAAGCCAAGGCGCAAGGCGTATCAGGCGCGCTGTACACCAATGCCACTGAAAAACGCGTGCTGATCGTTACCGAGACGCCGATTCCGATGGGTGTTCAGGCCAGCGACAACGACGGCGTGGTACTGGATGGCCTGGTAACCGGGATCCTCGCCCAGCAGAGCACGGGCTACAAGGACTTCAAAAAGCTGGGCGACCGCAAGATCGTCAAGAAAAACGGCCTGGGCGTGCGTCAGGTGGACACCTCGGCCACCATGAGTGACACACCAGTGTTGAGCACCTCGATCGTCACCGCATCCGGCTCACGGGCCGCAGTGCTGAACGTGGTCTCCAACGCGAAGAATGCAAAAGAGCACGCGGCACTGGTGAAGACCGTCATCGGTCAATGATGCGCGGGCATCCGTAGCGTTTCACAGCCCCTCAATCCATCCGCAATACGCCGGACAGCCGTTCAACCAGCGCCTGCACCTTGGGCAATGATTCGCGGCTGCGCGGCCAGGCCAGATGCAGGGCCAGACCTTCGGTAGCCAGTTGCGGAAGGATTTCCACCAGTTCGCCGCGCTGCAATTGATCCTTGATCAGCCAGGTCGCCAGTTGCGCGATACCCCAGGCTGACTTGACCGCCGCAACCTGCGCTTCACCATTGCCGATCACCAGCCGCGCGTCTACAGCGCGGGCTTCGGCCTGGCCCTGATCGTCGACAAACAACCATGGACTGGTGCTGCCATCGCCCCTGCCGAACAGAATACAGGCATGATCGGCGAGGTCCTCGAACGTCTCTGGCGTCCCGTGTCGATGCAGATACGCCGGCGCCGCGCAGAAGACCACCCGCTCAGTACCCAAGTAGCGATGCGCGATGCCGGGTGGCCAGACATGCGACCCGCCGATGCGTACCGCCAGATCAATGCCGTCTTCAAGCAGGTCGACGAAGCGGTCGGTGAAGGTGACGCGCGGGCGCAGCTTCGGGTGCTGGCCTGCAAACTCGAGAATAAGCGGCAATACGTGCAGGCGGCCGAAGGTGGCTGGCAAATCGATACGCAATTGCCCGGCGGGCTCGGAGCGCTGCGCCGCCAATGCGGTTTCGGCGTCTTCCAGTTCGGTGAGCATCCGCGTGCACACCACGTAATAGGCCGCTCCCTCTTCGGTGAGTGCCAGACTGCGGGTAGTGCGCTCGAACAGCCGCATGCCAAGACGACTTTCCAGACGTGCCACGCTTTTGCTGAGGGCGGAGTTGGTCAGGTTCAAGCGCGATGCCGCTGCGGTAAAACTGCCTGCATTGGCAACGGCGACGAAGGTTTCGATGCCCTTGAGGCGATCTGTGGACAGCACGTGACCCCCTACTCTTGAATTAAAATCCATAATGTACGGAATATTTGCCAAAGATAGGAAACCATTTCTGCAATAAGCTGGCGGACTTACTTTCTAATGGGTGTGTGTCATGCCGTCGATAGAAACAACTGCCGCCAGCACTGCAAGCGAAAGCTCCAGCGGTGCAGGTTTGTCCATTGCGATTCTCGCGCTGGCGGGCTTCGTGATTGTCACCACTGAATTTCTGATCATCGGCCTGTTGCCGTCACTGGCCCGTGATCTGGGAATCTCAATCTCCGCTGCAGGCCTGCTGGTCACGCTGTTCGCCTTCACGGTGATGCTCTTTGGTCCGCCGCTGACCGCTATGCTTTCGCATCTGGACCGGAAACGGACGTTCATCGTCATCCTGCTGATTTTTGCTGCGTCCAACGCCCTTGCGGCGGTATCGAGCAATATCTGGGTGCTGGCGCTGGCGCGATTCATCCCGGCACTGGCCTTACCGGTGTTCTGGGGCACCGCGAGCGAAACCGCCAGTCTGCTGGCCGGACCGAAACGTGCCGGCAAGGCCGTGGCGCAGGTTTACCTGGGGATCTCGGCCGCCATGCTGTTCGGCATACCGCTCGGCACTGTGTTCGCTGACATGGTCGGCTGGCGCGGTGCGTTCTGGGCGCTGACCCTGTTGTCCGCCCTGATGGCCTTATTGCTGGCGCTGTCGATGCCGCGCCTGGAACCTACCGCAAAGGTCGGTCTGGCCGAACAGGCGAAAATTCTGCGTGATCCGCATTTTCTCGCCAATCTGCTGCTGTCCATTCTGCTGTTCACTGCGATGTTCGGCGCCTACACCTATCTGGCCGATACGCTGGAGCGCATCGCCGGTGTCGAATCGGCTCAAGTGGGCTGGTGGTTGATGGGCTTCGGCGCAGTCGGTCTGATCGGCAACGCATTGGGCGGCCGCTTCGTAGACCGCAGCCCGCTGGGCTCGACTGTCGCTTTCGCCCTATTGCTGGCGCTGGGCATGACGGCCAGCGTTCCGGCAGCCGGCTCGCTGCCGCTGTTGGCAGTGGTGCTGGTGGTCTGGGGGATTGCGCACACGGCGTTGTTCCCTATCTGTCAGATCCGGGTCATGAAAGCCGCTCCTCATGCACAAGCCCTGGCCGGGACGCTGAATGTGTCGGCAGCCAATGCCGGGATCGGTCTGGGATCGATCATCGGAGGCTTGACGATTGAACACCTCGGGCTGAATGCCGTGGGCTACGTCGCAGCGGTGGTTGCGGTGCTGGCCATCGCAGTTGCCTGGGTGACGAAACTTCAGCAACCCACAGCAACGATGTAACTCTTTCTCGATACTTTTATTTGCCGGACAGCGTGTTTGCTCCACCGCAGGCACACTGTCCGACTGCCCGGTTTTATATCCGACTTATATACGTCGTCATAATTTTGAACCTGCTTTTACGCCTGAAATGTCAGTTATTTGACTCCAAAACAAACACCCCGCCTTACTACGTCGATATTTGACGCTTATTCGCAAAATAATCTTCCCATGCCATTACTGAACGCTCAAACTCCAGCATCTCGGTCGAGGGGTAAGGGTTTCTGACCGATTCAAAAGTAATGTCCGGTAAGAAACTATGAGCACATATCACCGCAGGGGACTGGCCTTCGCCAAGCGGATTTATGCCCCGAGAATACTCGGTGTCAGCGCTGGCTTTATTACCGTCGCCGTGTCGTTGTACTACGTGAATGCTGCACACTGGGTCTGGCTGCTGGCAGTGTTCAATACACTGATATGGCCGCATCTGGCCTATCAACTTGCCAAACGCTCACGCCAACCTTATCAGGCCGAATGGCGCAATCTGCTGCTCGACTCGTGTACCGGCGGGTTCTGGGTAGCCGCGATGGGGTTCAGTGTGCTCCCCGGCGTGACGGTGCTCGCGATGATGGCCATGCATAACATGGCGGCTGCCGGACCACGCTTGATGCTTCAGGGGCTTTGTGCCCAGGCACTGGGCGTGTTGATCGGCCTGGCGCTGCTCAATCCGGTCGTCAACCCGCAGAGCAATATGACGCAGATCTACGCCTGCCTCCCGGTACTGGTCGTCTATCCGGTCTTCGTGGGCTGGCTGAGCCATCAGGTCACGCTCAAGCTCTGGGAGCACCGGAACATCCTGCGCAAACTCAGCCGCACCGACAGCCTGACCGGCCTGCTCAATCACGGCGCATGGAAAGACCTGCTCGATCTGGAGTTCGCGAAAAGCCGCAGCCTGCATCGCCAGTGCGTTATCGCCTTGATCGACATCGATCACTTCAAGATCATCAACGACACCTACGGCCACCTTGTGGGCGACACGGTGTTGCAGAATATCAGCGAAGCGCTGGTCGAGAATCTGCGCGATACCGACCTGATCGGACGCTGTGGCGGCGACGAGTTTTGCGTCATTCTGCCGGACACCAGTTCGCGGCAGGCGGAGGAAATCCTCGAACGCCTGCGTCAGGCAATCGACGAGTTCACCTACGCCCTGCACTGCGAACTCAGGGTCAGCCTGAGCATCGGCATCGCCGTTTATACCCCTGAACTGACCGACGCCTCGACCTGGTTGCATGAAGCAGACAAAGCGCTGTACTTCGCCAAAAGTACCGGCCGTAACCGGGTGGTCAATGCTCAGGATGCGCCATCGGAACGCCAGAGGCTGGGGGCCAAGGCCTGATCGTTCAACGCTTGCCCTTGAGCAGCCTATCGAACAGGGACGAGAAACTCTTGAAGCCCATTGCTTTCAGGAAAGTTTCGCGCATGTCGGACCGCAGGCTTTCCAGGGTTAATTCCTTGGGTTTGCTGGTTTTCTTTGCCGATAGTGTTTCGCGAGTGTCACCTTCGCCGGGGGTGTATTTTTCCTTGGACAAGGTTCTGATGTAGTCGTTTTTCTGGCTTTTATACGTAGCGAAATCTGCGCCCAATGGTTGATCACGTTCCCCCGCCGTTGAAAACCTGTTGATCACTTTCTCCATGAATTCAAAATTGTTGTGGCCAAGAGAGCCGTAATCCTTGTCAGTAATAAAACGAATAAACCCCTGATCCAGCCGCGTCGTTTTTAACCCCTCGTCCTCGACAATACGCCTGGCCGTGACCGCGTGCTGATCGGTAAAACTGTAGAAAACCTTGTGCCCCTCCATGTCATATACGTTGCCTTGGTTATGGCGAGCCATTATTCTTCCATTATCACTTTCTCTGTAGGATGCCAACTCAAACGCCAGATCGTCGACATAGTCCAGATCTGCGCCCTGAGCACCCGCCCACTCATAAATGTCGCAAAGTAGCCTTCGGTCATCCCGGGTTAAAAAAGAAGCTTCGGGCATGGACGTTCCGCATTCGGCTTTTCCGAGCAAAGGTGCAGAACGATGGGGATCAGCAAGTCCAAATACCCGTTGCTTAAGAAGAGCCTGACCGCTGATGCTCACTGCAGAATCAGGGGGAGTTGATCGGAGGGGTGTGCTGGCAGACGTAGACACATTCTTCACTGCCCTTTTATCGTCGAGTTGTTGCGCGATTATCAGTGCTTCTGCTCCAGAACTTATGACTCGCATGATGTCGGCTCCTGCCCTGTAAGATTCCTGGCGGTTATCGCCAGGGATTAACAATCAATACGTCAAATGAAAGGTAACGGTTTCCGGCCCGGCAGGCTTACTTTGCCAAGGCCCATCTTTAGCTTTGTGCTTTATCAAAACATCCGATGCATAGCTGAACCCCAAGCTATTGAAGTAATTAGTATCTCCTGACATACCTGAATCAATCTGAATACAGCCCGACTCGTGCACACCCTCACTGCGAAAACATATTTTTGCTTCCTCCCCCGTACTGTGTGGAAAAGTTGTCGCTGTCCAGGAAAGCTTTCGTAACCGAGATTTATTAGCCGCGCCTTGGGGATAATCAGCCAACCTCAATTGATGCCGGGAAAAAGCATTATGGTTTGGTCCATTGATTGTTGTTGGCGTCCTTGTTGTAGTCACCGAATAATCGGCTGCCTGACTGGCAGCGGATACCAACAATAGAACCAAAGGCACTATATTTTTTCATCATTGTTACTCCAATAGTTAAAAACAAAATATTTTTTGACGCGTGAAGGCACTGACGCCGGCAAATTTTCGCAAAATCAGCAATGTGTTACCGAAGGGTCTAGCGCTCATCAGCATTTGAAATTAGTTATTAAAAAATCAACATCCACTTATAAAAATTTTGCCAGCTGACTTCTGCCAGCATCAGATTGAATGACGTTCACTTCCGGCAAATATCTGACATTCCGTGTCATCACCTACCCCACACGCTCCCAATCAATGGACAGCTCAAAAGAAGACAGGTTATTCAACAACCATTCAGGCGAGTGCATATTCAGCAGTGCACTGATGGGCTGATCCAGTATCAGCTTGCCGTAAAGGGTTTCTTCATGATCAAGGTGCGCCTGCTGGACAGTCCGATAGTGGAGCGGGTAGATACTTTTTTCGATGGGCAACAGCCTGTCGAAGTGTTCCAGCAGACCATGGAAGACAATCCGGCGCTCGACGGTTTCCCGTGTGGTGGCGATCAGTTTGACGAAGTATTCGCTGTCCTGCTGACGCAGCGCTTCACGGGCGGCGTATCGCTCAACCAGTGTATGCAGCGAGCGATCGTCGAACACGATGCAGCACAGTTCTTCCCGCGACATGCCTTTGAAGGGGTTCTCCGCCTCAGGCCGGCGACAATGCAGACCCAGCGCGAACTGGACGGCACGCTCGGCCAGGCCCTGACGTTTACGCCCGCGCAACCATTCCAGGTCTTCGAGCGAAGGTGACTGACGGCCATACATACGGAGCTGACGGGAAAGCTTTACAAACAGACCGGCGGGGCCTGACAACGCTGCCTGCTGCTCCGCCAGTTGAGGGACCGAAAGCGCGGATTGTCGCGTCGCCAGTTGCTGAAATTCTGTTGTCAGATTCAGGCCGGATCGGTAAGGGTCCAATCGCAGTGACTGATCGGATACTGACTCGCTTTGACGCAAACAAACAGTCATGAATGACTCCTTTATTATTTGATTTTTGTACTCATCCCTTTGTACAGACAGCCAGAGGGCCAACCCTGTAACCGCCAGGAAGCAACATGCTTTTTATCGATGCAGTGGGCAGTGTCCGGAGATACTGAGCGCTTTAATAAGTAGCGCTTATTTCAAGACACATTATGTATGAACCTGTTCATTGCACAATCCGACAGATGTAGGGGGTGGCGTATTTTTTATCGGTATCAATAGCGATACGCAGCGAGCCATAAGCTCGGCGCGGGTTTTGACCTGATTTTTTCTGAGCAGCGAAGACACGTGATCGCGTACTGTATAGCCACTGATACTGAGCTGCTTGGCGATCTCCTTGTTCGTGAAGCCCTGTAGCAACAGGCCTAGAACCTCTTGTTCTCTCATCGTCACCCACATGATATTCCCTCTTGCCATCATTTTGCCCAAAGACAATTTGTAAGATCAGTCCTACATTTGCAGTCCATGACTTAAAGAATAAATCGGCACGGAGTTCGTTTTATTTAGGCTTGTTTCTTCCATTATTCGCACACCTCTCCATGACGCTCTATGACGAATGCCCTGATCAAAAAATCAAAGCACTCTTAAATCCCAACACAAGGAAACTTCCTACAAAAAATACGGAAAACCCCCATACGATTATTTCGCTACTCCCACAATAAGGCGCAAGCTGGCCCGCTTGCTATAGCACAGCTAGAGCAGACCAAGTTAAAAGCAACGCATAGGCGGACAGCCGCAAGATAAACTTGCGCAATGAGAATTACAATCAGTTGTTACAATTACACAGAGGAACTTGCGGAACTTTTCGTTTTTCTTGGCTACGCGGCCTTTATGTTCCGGCGTCTGCCGTACACCGTGGCAGTGAGTAACCCTGTGATGCCCATGATCAGGCTGTACAACACGCAGACCCAGATATTCCAGGGCATCAGCGCGATCAGCATCAGTGGCGTGGTGCTGGCCCAGAGCGCGTAGGCGATGTTGTAGGTGAAGGAGATGCCCGAAACACGAATGCTCGCAGGGAACAGCCCGATCATCACCGAAGGCACCACGCCGACAATACCGCACGCCATCCCGGCAATCGCGTAGGCAATGCCGAGGGGCAGCCACTGCTCGATGAGGCTGGCGTACAGCACGCAGATACCCATCGGCATCAACAGGCTGTAGATCCTGGCCGCACGCCAAGCACCGATTCGGTCGACCAGTCTGCCTGCCAGCACGCAGCCTAGGTTGAGAAACACGATGCCGATGGCACTCAGCGCGAAGGTGTCGCCGGCGCTGATACCGAAACGCTGTTGCATGACGGTCGGGGTAATCACCACCAGCACGACCACCGCGGAGGTCAGTACGAATGTGAGCAATGCCGCAGGCAGCAGGGATTGCCGGTGATCACGCAGCACATGGCCCAGCGGCAGCCCTGCCTGATGCTCGCGCTGGGCGTGCATCGCGATGAATACTGGCGTTTCGTTCAGCCAGCGGCGCAGCCACACACCCACTACACCGAACAGACCGCCGAGCAGGAACGGTATGCGCCATGCCCAGTCGAGGATCTCTGCGGGGCTGAAGACCCGCGCCAGCCAGGCGGCAGTAAGCGCGCCCAACAGATAACCGAACGTCAGGCCCGCTTGCAGCACGCCCAGTGCGTAGCCGCGACGGCCCTCGGGCGCATGCTCGGCGACGAACACCCATGCGCTTGGCACTTCGCCCCCCACCGCGGCACCTTGCAGAATGCGCAGCGTCAGTAGCACCAGCGGTGCCCAGTAACCGATCTGTGCGTAGGTGGGCATGACACCAATCAGCAGACAAGGCAGTGCCATCATCAGAATACTGAGACTGAACACCCGCTTGCGTCCCAGTCGGTCGGCAAAGTGCGCCATCAGCATTCCGCCCAATGGGCGCGCCAGGTAGCCCGTAACAAAGATGCCGAAGCTTTGCAGCAGGCGCAGCCACTCAGGCATGTCCGGCGGAAAGAACAGCTGGCTGAGGGTCAGCGCGAAAAACACGAAAATGATGAAGTCGTAGATTTCCAGCGCCCCGCCCAACGCCGCAAGGCTCAAGGTCTTGTAATCGGCTCTGCTGAAAGGCTGCGGAGTGGGCTGTACGATGGCCGTCATGAAGCTTCCGAAACATGGCTGAAAAGAGCGCCCGGCGCTCGCAGGGCGCGAAGAATAGCAAAGCTTGCAGGCCCACTGATACGGAACTGAGTTTTGCTTCGGGGTATGGGGCGTTCAGGCTTGTCTATAACGATCATGCCGTTCAGGACGCTTCGCGTACCAGTACGGTCTATCCGCTCAAAAGTTGACCGAAGCCGACAGTCTTGCCGTTCTGGGTGCCCCTATGAACAGATAGTCGTCGCCCAGGTAGTCACCAGCATCGCGCCAATAGCGCTTGTCGAACAGGTTGTCCACGGTCAGGCGCAGGACGGTGTCGTAGCCGCTGATTCGGGTGCTATAACGACTGCCTGCGTTGAACAGCGCATAGTCGTTGACCTGCACCGTTCCCGCGCGGTCGGCATATTTGCTCGCGCTGTATTGCACGCCGCCGAGCAGCGCCAGACCGCGGATTGGCAGGCTGTAATCGGCTTGCAGGGCGGCGCGGTATCTGGGCACATTCAGCGCCTGATGGCCGTCATAAGCCTCGGTACCGCTGCCTTCGACGCGTGCGCGGATGGCCGCCGCACTGGCCGACAGTTGCAGACGCTCCGTCACCCAACCGCTGGCACCGAGTTCCAGCCCGGTGTTCTTCTGCTCGCCCTGCTGAACATAGGTGAAGGTGCCGTCATCGTTGGGCCTGGAATACTGATACGCCTGCCGCGCCTGAAACAGCGCAGCCGTCATGCTCAGGCGCTGCCAGTCGTACTTGATGCCCGCCTCCAGCTGCCTCGACACGGTCGGCGCGAGGATTTCGCTGGCATTGCGGGTGAACCAGGCGGCAGTTCCGCCCAATGTCAGGCCCTTGCTATAGCTGGTGTAGAGCGAAAGGTTGTCCACCGGTTTGTAGATCAACGCCGCCTGAGGCAGGAATACCGAACGCTCGGTATGCCGCGCATCACTGCCATCCTCGGCGAACGCCTGTTCATCAAGCCGCACCTGGCGACCGCCCAGCACGGTCTGCCAGTGTTCGTTGAAGCTGATCCTGTCAGTGACGAACACCCCGTACTGACGGCTGTCCAGACGGCGTTCGGTCGATGGCAGGGCCTTGGTCGACGGTGCAACGGCTTGCGGCGACTGGTTGATGTTGCCCGAGCCAACGAACTCGTTGAACGTGCCACGCGTGTCCACCGTGCGCCGATAGGCACTGGTGCCGACAGTCAGCTCATGTTCGAGCGAACCGGTCGTGAACGTGCCGGACATCGCGGCCTCGACTTCGTCGTTGCGACGCGTGTCATCCGGGCTGCGAAAGTCATAGATATCGTAGCCGCCCTCGGCGCTGAAGTGATTGGGTACCGCCTCTGCCGCGCAACTGGCCGAACCGTAGCAGCCCCAGGCGAAAGCGCTGTAGTCGTCGATCACCACCCGGCTGCGCGAGGCGCTGAGGCTGCCCTTCCAGGCATCGCTGAAGCGGTATTCGAAGCGACCGTTCAGGTTCAGCGAATCGATCCCGACCGGGTTGGACCAGCGCTGATAACCCAACAGCTTGCGCGGCGACGCATCGTGGGGCAGCGTCGTTCCACCGAGCAGTTGATAGCCCGGCACCGAGCGCTGCTCCCTGGTCTGGTATTCGACGTCGAGTTGCAGCAAGGCGCGCTCGCTGATGTTCCAGTCGAACGCCAGCGACGCGAAATCGCGCTGGCCGTCAGCGTGCTGCACATAGGAGCGGATGTCTTCATGGGCGAGGTTGGCGCGCAGTCCGAACTGTTGTTCGCTGCCAAACCAGCCGCCGAGGTCGGTCGCCAGATAGCGCTCGCCGTGTTCATTGGTGGACACCGTGACCGACCGCACAGCCTGCGCCCGTTTGGTCTGATAGTTGATCACGCCGCCAGGCGCTGACACGCCACTCTGCAGACCGGACAGGCCCTTGAGCAATTCGACCTGCTGTTTGTTTTCCAGCGCTACATTCTGCTCACCGGCGATGCTTCGGCCATTGATGCGGTAGCTATTGGCCGCGTTCAGGGCAAACCCGCGCACCACAAAATTTTCGTAGTAGCCCACCGGCGCGTAGCCGTCACCCACCGAGGCGTCGTTGCGCAGTACGTCACTCAGCAGCCTGGCCTGGCGATCCTTGAGCAGGGCTTCGGTAAAGACCGATACCGACGCGGGGGTGTCCAGCAACGAGGCCTGATCAAATCCGGCAATCGACGCCCGACTGGCTTGATAGTCAGTGGCGCTGTCCTGATCGCTGCGCCCCGTCACATTGACCGCTTCCAGATTCACAGCCTCGGCCGCCAGCAAAGGCGAGGCGACGGCCATGCTCAAGGGCAACAGACGCCGAGCGAATCGCAAGGCAGGTCGGTAGGGCGTACTCATGGGGCTGACTCCGGAGGGGCTGGCCTGGACAGCCGCGAGGCACCTTCCGGCAGGGGGCCACCTTTTACGTTCAACGGTGATTTTTTTCAAGCCTGGCGTGCAAACCTGGCAGCAAGCATTGCGCTGGAAAACTATACTTACGAAGCAGGCGACAAGCTCATGGACGAAAAGAAAAGCGCACATGGATAATTAAGCGTGGATTAAGTCTGCATGGCTAATCTGGCTTCAACAAAAACGCTGAACCCATCAGCGCATCACGCATCCATTAAAACAGTTCAATCCGAAGGAAATGTCATGAAACTTATCTCTGCCCTCTTCGCTGCCGTTACCCTGACCGCTGCTGCCGGAGTTGCCCAAGCCGATATCGGCCCTGATGAAGTCGTTCGCCTGCACAAGGCTGGCACTGTCGGCGACTTCGAACAGTTCAACAAGCAGGCGCTGGCCAAGCACCCTGGTTTCACTGTCCACGACACAGAACTGGACAAAGACCGCACCGGCCGTCTCGTTTATCAGATCGAACTGAAAAACACCAAAGACAGAACCGAGTGGAACTACGACGTTGACGCCAAGACCGGTGAAGTTGTGCGTGACGCCAAGGACAATTGATCCTGTCACCCAACTCGTTAACGATATAAAGAAAATTCCCACACTCTTGTGGGAATTTTCTTATTCATTACGAATGAAACCCGGTTATTTAGCCAAACCCACTTTCAACACACTTCCATTGTCATCGTCGGTCAGCAAGTACAGATACCCGTCAGGCCCCTGACGCACATCGCGTATACGCTGCTTCATGTCTTTGAGCAGACGCTCTTCATGGACGATCTTGTCGCCATCGAACTGCAGGCGAATCAACTCTTCAGTCGCCAGCGCGCCAATGAACAGGCTGTGATCCCACGCCTTGAACTGGTTGTGGTCATAAAACGCCATGCCGCTTACGCCCGGCGATTGCTCCCAGACCTGAAACGGTACTTTGGTGCCCTCTACAAACTTGCCTTTGGCCTCGGAAATCGGCACGCCCGAGTAGTCAATGCCATGCGTGGCAAGCGGCCAGCCGTAGTTTTGCCCACGCTCGACGATATTCACCTCATCGCCGCCCTTGGGGCCGTGCTCGTCCAGCCACAACGTACCCGTCCAAGGGTTGAGGGTCGCACCTTGCGGGTTACGGTGGCCGTAAGACCAGATTTCCGGACGTACGTTTTTTTGCCCAACGAACGGGTTGTCTTTCGGTACACCGCCGTCCGCATTGAGGCGCACGACCTTTCCTTGCAGTTTGTCGAGGTCCTGAGCCGTCGGGCGATTATTGTTCTCGCCCAGTGCTATGAACAGGTAACCGTCCCGGTCAAAGACCAGCCGCGCGCCGAAGTGGTTGCCGACCGACAGTTTTGGTTCCTGAGTGAAGATCTTTTCAAACCCTTCCAGCTTGGTCATGTCGGCGGACAGGCGGCCTCGTCCTGCCGCTGTACCGGCTTTGTCGCCCTCGGCAGCGGTTTTGCCGTTGCCTTCGGAATACGTCAGGTAAACCATCCGGTCTTTGGCGAAGTCCGGAGACAGCACCACGTCGAGCAGACCGCCCTGCTTCTGTGCCCAGACTTCCGGCACGCCTGAGAGAGGTGCCGACAACTTGCCGTCGGCCGTCACCAGCCGCAGATTGCCGGAACGCTCGGTGACCAGCATGCCTTTCTTATCGGGCAGGAAGGCCACGGCCCATGGATGATTCAAGCCGCCAGCCACCTGGCTGACAGTCACCGTGCCCAGCTCGCTTTTGTAGTTCTCTGTAGCGGCGCCGGCAGTCAGCGGCAGACTCAATATGCCCGCCGTACACAGTGTCGCGATCAGGGTTTTTCTCAACATGGGCGATTCCTTATGCATTGAATGGGCGTACCGCCTGAAAAGGGGCACGCGGTTTTGACGATTCAGTTGTCGCGCTGAAGTGAAGGTGGAGGTGAAATCGAAGGCGTGGCAGGACGCGGTGTCGTCTGGCGGGATGGCTGACCATTACCGATGCCGCCGTTTTCCAGCGTTGGCCTGCGCACCGGCGGCGCAATGTTCGGCGCGCGGCCGGACGGCGTACTCGATTCGGTCCCCTGACGGCTGTTGGGGTTGGCCCGACGGATCGGACCGTCAGTGGAGTTGCTGCTGGCACCGTTGTTCAGCGTGCTGTTCGGCAGGGTTTGTGCCTGGGCAACACTGACACTCGCTGACACGCCGAGCACGATCCAGATGATATTGCGCGCAAAACTGTTCATCATGACCTCTGCGAAACGGTGAAGACTCGGGTGTTGGATGGCAGATGAGCCGTCAGGTTCGACCGGGCGATCCCGATGAGCAAGCAAAGCGGTGCGAGAGTTTGTAACAAGAATGGTCAGCTTCTGCCAACGCCCATCAGCGCAGCATCGGGCAGAAGGCGGATTCGGAGCGGCTTGACGTGCAGAACGTCCGGGGCTGCGAGCAATGATCGGTCAGTTCAGAAAGCTGTTTTCGCTGAATTGAGCGGCATGCTGAATGTAAAAATCGTGCCCTGCTCCCGGCTTGAGCACACGCTCAGCGTGCCGCCATGAGCCAAGGCGATCTCGCTGGCGATGTACAGCCCCAGACCCAGCCCGGCCTGAGGCGCACCTGTCACCGGCCGCGAGTAAGGCTGGAACAGTCGCGAACGGATCGACGCGGGTATCGGCTCCCCCTGATTGGTCACGCTGAGCAGAAACAGCTCACCTTGCACCTCTGCTGCGACCTGTACCGGGCTGTCGGCATCGCCATGGGTGATCGCATTGGAGACCAGATTCGAGAGCAGTTGGGCGATCCGCTCGTGGTCGCAACGAATGCGCTCCAGCCTGCCGATGCCGGACTCGATCAATCGCGACGGATAGACCCGCTGTATCTCCGACACCACGTGCTCAAGCGTGTTGTCCAGGCCTTCGGCATCCTGAATGCTCAGCGGGATGCCATGCCCCATTCGGCCACGGGCAAAATCGAGCACGTCATCCACCAACTGGGATGCGCGCTTGCCTGACGTCAGGATGTGCCGGGCGATCTGCAGGGTCTTTTCGTCCGGCGTATGGCGCTGCAACAGCTCGGCGCTGGCCGTGATGGCAAACAACGGATTGCGCAGGTCATGGCCGAGAACGGCAATGAACTGCTCGCGCAGCTCGGCCAATTCGCGCTCTGCCAGCAAGTCGGCCTGCACCTGCTGCATGCTTTCCTCAGCCTCGATCTGCAAGGCCAGCAGACGCGCGAACGACACCATCATGGCCTCGATTGGCGTACCGTCGAGTTTCGCGGGCTTGGGGTCCAGCGCGCAGATCGTGCCGAAGAAGCTGCCATCGGTGAGGAACACCGGCACCGAAATATAGCTTTGAAAGTTGTACAGCCGTGGGGTGTGATGCTCGCAGAACAGCGCATCCTGAGCCACGTGATCAATCACCACCGGCTGATGAGAACTGCGTATTTCGTGACAGATGGTACTGATCAGCTCCAGCTCGCCGCCGGGCTCCAGACCAAAATTCAGGTTGTCTCTCACGGCACAGGCGGTCCACGAACTTTCCGTGACGCGCGCGATGGCGGCGAACCCCAAGCCAGTGGATTCGGTGATGACCTGCAAAATGGCCGGCACAGCACTGATTCGGCTGATGGTGGCAATATCGTTTGCAACGGAGTGCCGCATTTCGGACCTGTCAGCAAGCTTGCGGGGGATTAAAGCCCGCCATGGTAAGGCCGTCGCGGCTTTTGTGCACCAGAGAAGTTAAAGCCCCGGGATGACCGGCTCACCTGCGCAGAAACCGTCCGAAATACATTGGAACACACTGACCTTTTACCTCTGAGCCAGAGTGTCAATCCGGGGCAGCAGGCGTCAGGCGGGCGGGCGGGGGAAAGTCGCTGTGAAGGTGGTGCCTTCCTCTGTCGAGGAGCGTACTGTCACCTCGCCCAGATGCGCCCGGGCGATTTCGCGGACAATGAACAGCCCAAGCCCGACCGTACGGGTTTCGTCACTGTCGCTGACCACGCGCACTACCGGCTCATACAGGTCATCGACTTTCTCCATGGGTATCGGCTCACCGAAGTTGTGCACGGACAGCCTGATCACATACCTGTCGAATGACGAGACGATCACGATGTCGCTGCCCTGAGCACCGTAGGCAACGGCATTCCTCACCAGGTTGCCAAGCAGTTGCAGCAATCGATCCGGGTCGGCCGTACAGGCGCCCTCGCCTTCGCTGCGATGAATCAGGACCCGCTCGGGGAATGCCTGACGCAATTCTTCGACACCACGGGCGACAACGGCGTGCAGGTCTATTGGCTGCAGGGCAACGGTAATGCCGCTGCCGACGCGCGCGTGGGTGAAATCCAGCAGGTCGACGATCATGCGGTCGGCACGGTCAGTCGAATGGTGGATGTGGCCCAGAATCCGTTCCTGGCGCAATTCCAGTTGCGTCCGCTCCAGCAGGCCGGCAGCCATTTTTATCGCAGCCAGCGGGTTGCGCAGGTCATGGCTGACGATGCCGATCATCTGCTCGGCAAAAATCGCCCGGATCTCTGCTTCGGCGTGGGCCAGACGCAGACGATTACGCGCGGAAGTCAGCTCGGTCTGAACGGTCATCTGATGCTGCAGCAGTTCCTCGGCCAGCCGGTGTGCTGCGAGCAGTTCGCGCTCGTATTTATTGCGCTCTTCGGCGAGGAACACTGCGACTTCGTGCAGAAAACCGGACGGGTACTCACGGCGCACGGCGTTGAGCATCATCGGTACCGAGTGACCGTCGGCGTGGACCAACTCGACTTTGACTTCAGCGATCGACCCCTGAGTCTGCAACATCGGAGCCCAGTGCGTCTGTAGAAAGACTTTGCCTGCCATGTTCAGCAAGTCCTGAAAACGACGACCCAGGACCGCCTCGCGCTCCAGACCCAGCCAGCGGCAAAAGGTCAGGTTGGCACGCTCGATGGTGCCATTGGGCAACGTAACCAGCAGTCCGCAGGCGGCGTGCTCGTACAGTGCTTCCGTCACCGGCAGACTCACCTGTTCAACCGCCATGTTCAACGCTCTCGTCTGCATCCAGAAACAGATTCATGGCGGTTATGCATGCCTCCGGTGCGCTCATGTGCGGGTAGTGCCCGACGTTATCGATCATGTGCAGCGTGCTGCCTGGGATGACCCGATGCATGTACTCGCCAACCTGAACGGGTACCACCAGATCATCACTGCTTTGCAGAATCAACGTTTTGCTCTGGAGCTTTTCGATATCGGCGCGATGATCAGACAGGAAGGTCACGCGGGCAAACTGCTTGGCGATATCGGCGTTGGTGCGGCACAGGCTGCTGGCAAGTTCCTCGCCCAACTCAGGACGGTCGGAAGCGCCCATCAGGGTCGGCGCCATAGTGCTCGACCAGCCCAGATAATTGCTTTCGAGGGTTTCCAACAGCGAGTCGACGTCGGCACGAGTGAATCCACCCACATAATCGCCGTCATTAAGGTAATGAGGCGACGGGCCGATCATGATATGGCCGGCAAACCGGCCCGGCGACTGGAGCTCGGCAAGCACGGCAATCATGCAACTGACCGAGTGCCCGACATGAATGACAGGCCCGCTCCCGGCAAACTCGTCGACCAGCTCCAGCAGATCAGTTGCGTAGCCTTTGAGCGACGCGTATTTGTGCGGGTACCAAGCCGAAACGTCGGAATTGCCACTGCCCACCAAGTCGAACAGCACGACCTTGAAACGCTCTGCAAAGTGCGGAGCCATGAACCGCCACATGTGCTGATCGCAGCCAAAGCCGTGGGCAAAAACCAGGGTGGCCAGTCCGTCGCCCATGATTTTCACGTTGTTGCGCTGTAGGACCGACATGTCGGGCTCCAAAAAAGATAGCCACGCAACCGCCATGGTGCATGCATTTAATGAGGGTGAGAAGAGACTACCATCGTTAAAGGCACACTAGTGGCACAAACGGAATTTTAAGCTCTGTACGAAATCCCTTGAAATACCGATTTCTGTAGAGCCTCCAGGCTCTGTACGAAAAGTCGGCGAGCGAAGGTCAGGCAAGGCAAAAACAGGCAAGGAACGGCCGGGGTCGCGTTCGACTCTACGGGTTGTAAATGAGCATTCCGCGCCTGTTTTTAACGCAGCATCACCGAGCGCAGCCACTTTCCGTACAGAGCCTAGCCTTCACAGCCAGGAAGACAATTGCAAAACGTTATGAACTCCCTGACGTAGCCTGGGACCTGGCTGCAGATATCTTCACTGGTGCCGCCGTGGCGAACGTCCGCGCGCAGATGATCGCTTGACGCTGAACGGCGTGCTCCGGGTACTCTGCCTCGACGCTTATGAACATATGCAGAACTATAGGCAAGAGCCATGAAAGTAAGGAAGCGCTTCACAGATTTTTTCATCAGCAGAAATTTTTCGCTTTTGTGGCTAGGGCAAGCACTTTCGTCCTTTGGAGAATTTGTTTTCGAAGCCACCGTAATAGTCTGGCTGGCAACCGACCTTTTTTACGGCAGTACCTTCTTGCCTACCGCCATAGGGCTGGCGATAGCGGCGTCTGCTATTCCTCGTATACTCGTAGCCCCGCTTGCCGGAGTGTGGGTAGATCGCCTGACTCCCCTTTTCGTGATGATCAGTGCTGACGTCATCAGGGCGCTCAATTTTGTAGTTTTTTTTGTTCTTTATTTACATTCAGATCTCGAACAAATGCAAACGCTGGCCGGGATACTGATCTTGCTGTTCTTCAATAGCGTCGCAGCACAGTTCTTCAACCCATCACGTCAAGCCATCATGCAAATAGTCATTCCATCTGAGCGACGGGTAGAGGCGTCTGCGAAAGCTATGTTTTCCCTGACTGGAATTTCAGTCCTTTCAGCATCCGTAGGACCGGCATTATTCGTTTGGGTAGGTCCTGTGTGGGCAATGGTAATTAACGTGCTGGCGCTCGTCTGTTCGGCGCTCTGCATCGCTTCAACCCGAGGCCTTCGTAATAGATTGTCGGGCAAGCACGAGAGATTGCCATTCTGGAGTGGGCTCATGGATGGCTTGCGGTTCTCGTGGCGGCACGCTTCAATCCGAACGCTGCTGATTGGTATTGCTTTATATGGCTTTTCTCTAGGCGTCAACAACGTAGCCCTTTCGCTTTATGCGTTTAGAACTTTGGCGCTAAAAGCTGAAGATTATGGACTGATCCTTGCCGCATTTCCTGTAGGAGGACTGATTGCAAGCTTGCTGGCGCGGCGAGTTTTGGCGTTTTTCAGCGTCGGCCAAGCATTTACGTTCTCGCTGCTATGTATGGGATTGAGCTACATAGGGTACTCACTTCACCCCCCGTTCTACCTGGCCCTAATACTAATGCTGTGCTGCGGGCTCTTCTTCGCAGTGTTTGCGATTGTTCAGGGGCCAATGCTTCAGGAGGCGGTGCCTACCGGTTACATGGGGCGAGTGTCTGCAACTATCACACCGGTGCTGTCCATTTCTTCGCTGACAGGGACTCTTGTGTGTTCTCAAACTGTTGAGCTGACGCAGAGCTTGATGAACGACTATAGGCCAGGTGTGTATGGTGGTTACATCCTCATCGCCGCAGCGCTGCTATTGGTAGGCGGCGCTTTTATGTTAGCCGGCCAGCGAGTCCGCAAACATGAGGCCGTAGCGCTATAGAACGGTGTGTGCCATCTCCCTGTCCCGCTGGATATGAAGAAACCTCCCCGACGCCCTCATCCAACTGACACTTGCGCCCATGCTCCGCGCAGGCAACGGAGCATTAGGCTTTTACGCCTCACTCACCGATGTCTTCGTTCCACAGTTCAGGCTTGCTTTTGATGAAGCCCTGCATCATGTCCTTGCACTCGGCGTTATCCAGCACCTCAATGCTTACGCCGCGGGAGCGCAACAGCTCTTCTTCGCCCATGAACGACTGGTGCTCGCCCACGATCACGGTGCGGATGCCGTAGAGCAGGATCGCGCCGCTGCACATGGCGCAGGGTGACAGCGTTGTGTAGAGCACCGCGTCACGGTAGACGCTGGCCGGTTGGCGACCGGCATTTTCCAGCGCATCCATTTCGCCATGCCGGGTCGGACTGCCTTCCTGAACGCGACGGTTGTGGCCGCGGCCAATGATCTTGCCGTCGTGCACGATGACCGAGCCGATGGGAATGCCACCCTCATCAAGCCCGAGTCGTGCTTCATCAATTGCAGCTTGCATGAATGCGTCCATGATCTTGCTCCGTGTCGTTGACTGTCAGTGTTGCAGCGCCGTGTCGGCCGCTCACTTGCACCATACCGGCAAAAGCGGCGGCGCGCGAGGTCGCTCGATCACCCGGCCAGCCGCCTGGCCAGGCTCACAGACCGGCACTGACCTTGTTCGCGATTTCGACAGGCAGCCAGGCTTTCCAGATGTCCGGATGCTGTTTCAGAAAGGCTTGGGCAACAACCTTGGGGTCCTGATGTTTCGCGCTCATTTCACCCAGTGTCGTGTTGAGCAAATCAATCGGCAGATCGACTTTTTCGAAGACGCTCACCAGTTCCGGGTACTGCTTCTTGAACTCGGCAGAAACGCCGACAGACAGATTGGCAGGCAGAGACGCACTGCCACGCGGAGCAGGATTGCTGGCATCGGTCAGGGTTTTCCAGGCGTCGGCGTCAAAAGGCGGTTCTTCCAGCTTGATCAGCTTGTAGCTGCCCAATAGTGGCGTTGGCGACCAGTAGTAGAACAGCACCGGCTTGCCGCGCCGAATGGAGGATGCGATTTCTGCGTCGAGCGCTGCGCCCGAGCCGGTGCGGAAGTTGACGAAGCTGTCATTCAACCCGTAAGCCTTGAGCTTCTGGGTGTTGACGATCTCCGAGGTCCAGCCGCTCGGGCTGTTGAGGAATCGCCCCTTGTCCGGCGATTCCGGGTCTTTGAAGACGTCCTTGTAGCGCGCCAGATCGGTCACCGACTTCAAGTCAGGTGCCATGGGTTTGATGCCCTTGGCCGCATCACCTTTAATCACGTATTCCGGCACCCACCAGCCCTCGGTCGCGCCTTTGACGATATCGCCCACGCCGAAAACCTTGCCTTCGGCTTCAGCCTTGATCCACACCGGACTGCGCCCCGTCCACTCCTCGGCGATCACTTGAATGTCGTTTTTCGCCAGCGCGGTCTCCAGGCTCACGGTGCTGCCGGGCAAGGTATCGGTCGGGTAGCCGTAACCTTTTTCAACAAGGGTGCGCAGCACTTCGGTGATCAGGCTGCCACTTTCCCAGGTCAACGCGCCAAAGCGGATCGGCGCAGCGTTGTCAGCCGCAGATACTGACTGACCCAGCAGTCCCAGCGCCAGCAGTGAACAGCCCAGCAGTCGTGTCAGGAGTCTCATGTACACCTCGGATGGCATGGCAGGATCGGATTGGCTTGGGAAGCCTGAAAGTATCGACACCGGCGCGACACCATTAGTTGTCGCGGTATGATGCTAGCCCTTCATTCCGAGCTGTCGAGCCGCCCGCGATGTCCGACATCACCTTTTGTACGCTGCCTGACGATTGCCGCCCCTTGCTGGGCAAGTTCTATCGCGAGCATCAGTCATCGATGCGCGCCGCCAGCAAGGGCGAGGTGTGGGTGGCCAGACAACCGGACATTATCGGCGCGTTGAGCCTCAGCCCGGTGGCGGACGGTCATTGGCTGAACGCTCTGTTCGTGGCGCCTTCGATGCGCGGCAAGCACGTGGCACACGGCCTGATCGGCGCTGCAACCCGCTCGCTGGAAGGCCCCGTCTGGTTGTTTTGCCATCCTGATCTGCTGGCGTTTTATCAACGTATGGGTTTTGACGTTGCCCAGCGTTTGCCACAGCCCCTGGGCGAGCGATTGATGCGCTACAGCCGCAGCAAGCCGCTGATTGCCTTGTGTCGATAGAGATGTGGAGAAGCCTGAGTTGCTGGCCGATCATTCGTCAGCGTTGGGGTCCATGTCCGGAAACATGACGTCCATGAAACCGAACTTGCTGAAGTCGGTGATGCGCGACGGGTATAGACGGCCGATCAGGTGATCGCATTCATGCTGGACAACCCGCGCGTGAAAACCGCGGGCGATGCGCTCGATCGGCTTGCCTTCGGGATCGAAACCCTCGTAACGGATGCTCTGGTAGCGGTCGACCATGCCACGCAAGCCGGGCACCGACAGGCACCCTTCCCAACCCTCTTCGAGCTCGGGGCTCAGGGGCGTAATGAGCGGGTTGAGCAGAATGGTCTGGGGAACCGCTTCGGCCTGCGGATAACGCTCGTTACGTTCGAAGTCGAAGATGACCAGTTGCAGGTCGACACCGATCTGCGGTGCCGCCAACCCCACGCCACTGACACTGTGCATGGTTTCAAACATGTCGGCAATGAGTGTATTCAGCTCGCTGCTGCCGAACATTTCCGTGGGCACTGGAGGGGCAATGCGCAGCAGACGCTCATCGCCCATCTTCAGAATGTTACGGATCATTGCCACCTGCCCTTCACGTAAAAAGCGATCTTGCCACAGTTACCGATCAGGTTTCATCAGGCTTGGCCAGCGGCACGGAGTGATCGCGACCCAGACCGGACACATGCTGTTTACCGCCGTCCTCGTTCTGCTCGTCGCCCAGACCATCGCCCGGCTCTTTTTCGCCGGCTTCCTTGCCTTCGGCCGACATGTGCTCGATCACCGCATTCATTTCCGCGCCCAGCAACAGCACGGCAGCCGAAATATAGAAGTACAGCAGCAACACGATGATCGCGCCGATACTGCCGTACATGGCGTTGTAGTCGGCGAAAGTCTTGACGTAGAAACCGAATGCCAGTGAGGCCACGATCCACACCACGACCGCCAGGACCGAACCCGGCGTGATGAAGCGGAATTCCTGTTTGACGTCAGGCATCACGTAATAGATCAGCGCGACAGCGATCATCAGCAGCAGAATGATGGCCGGCCAGCGCAGGATGGTCCACAGCGTGACGATGAACTCTTCCATGCCGACCTGGGCGGCGATCCAGTTCATGACCTGCGGCCCGAGCACCATGAAAGCCGCCGCTGCCAGCAACATGCCGGCAATCCCGATGGTGTACAGGATCGACAGGGGAAAACGTTTCCAGATCGGCCGGCCTTCGACCACATCATAAGCGGCGTTCATGGCGCTCATCATCAGGCGCACGCCAGCAGAAGCTGTCCACAGTGCGATCACGATACCGATCGACAGCAGCCCCCCCTTCGATTGCTGCAACTGATCGATGACCGGGTTGACCTGTTCAAGGGCCTGAGGTGGCAACAGGAACTCGGATTGCAGCCGCAGCCAGGAGAAAAAGTCCGGCAAATGCAAAAAGCCGATCAATGCGATCAGGAACAACAGGAACGGGAACAACGAAAACAGCATCTGGTAAGCCAGTGCCGAGGCATAGGTGGACATCTCGTCATCGAGAAACTCGTTGACGGTGCGCACCAGCACTTTACTGATTCGCAAATGACGCAAATGGGGAAAAATCATGGCGCTTCCTCTCGCTCCGTACTGGAATACCTAACATCCTGAAGACCGGAATTTCCTGCATCGGCCGGTACTTCCAATGGAACGGTCCTGCGATTACCGATGGCACATTGACTGGACAGGTCATGAAAGGTTTCACTTCCACAGCGCAGAAAGCATAACGGCCATCCGCGGATGGCCGTTAGCAGTGTCGCCTGTTCCGGGTGTTCAAACGCCGGAAACGGTCAGCTTACACCTTGTCGATGCCTTTCTTGATAGCGTCTTTCACTTCGCCTTTTGCCTGCTGGCCTTCGCCTTTCAGCTCTTGCGCCTTGCCTTCACCCTGCAGCTTAGTATTGTCGGTAGCCTTGCCAACAGCCTGCTTGACGTTACCAACTGCTTCGTTGGCCATGCCTTTGACTTTATCGCTGGTGCTGCTCATCGAAAATCTCCTGGGTCTGCTGAGGACCGCACTGGAATCGGATGTCGTACTCGACGTAATGATTGACCCGCGCCCCGCGCCAAGAGTTGCAAGAATATTTCGGTGCGTTTGTACCGCTCGTCTACTGCCATGCATGCCTGCATTTCGTGCGTTCACGGCGAGTTGTGACGAACTTTGTGCGAGAATGCGCGGCACCGTTGTGCCGGCAAGGCCGACAGGCTGAACAATCCGATTGGCAGGAACATTATGAAACTCGATAAAAAGCTGGCCATTGCGCGCAGAAACCAGGATCTGGGCGGCGCAGTGCTTGGCGTCAACAACACTCACTTTGCCGTGCTCGACCCCAAGCGCAACATCTGGTGGTTCGACCTGCCGGTCCCGCGCCTGCAAGTAGGTCAGTACGAGTGGCTGCACCTGCTGATGCACACGCCTGAGACTGATCAACTGCTGCATCTGAAAGTGACCACAGTCTTCATGCGCGATCACATGGAAGGCCTTGAGGTGCGCAATGCCGACAAGCGCAAGCCGACCGTCAGCCTGGAGTTGAGCGCCGACAAGGACTCGTTCCTCAAAGACATGCGCCCCAAGGGCAGCAACCTGAGCTTTGCCGGCTTTCTGCAAAAGTAAGCACGCTGTCGCGCTGAATGAAAGTCGCCTGATTGCGACTTTTCAGGCTGTCGACAGGGTTGCTGTCAGCCGACAACATCAAGTGAAGCAAGCTCAAGTAAAGCGGCGCACCGCAAGATACCCCGCCGTCCCGGCCAACGCCGAAACCACCGTGCCCCAGGCCAGGTCCACCAGCGCCAGTTGCGCGGGCCAGCCCTGCAGCGTCGCCCAGTTGGTCAAATCATACGTGCCGTAAGCGACCAGCCCGAGCAGACCGCTGTACAGCGTCGCCCGCCCCAAGCGCTGTTCGCGGACCGCAGGCATTACGCCGAACACCACTACGCCCACCCCGTAAAGCAGATAGAACGCTACCGCCGGCCCGATCACCGGCGTGGGCAGCATCAGTGGCCCCAGCCATTCGCGGTAAGTCGGTCCCATGATCACACCCAGCCAAAGGCCATCAAGGATCAGAAACGCCAGCAGTGTGGCGAAGTAAGCCGCAAGATATTTTTTCATGGAACTCCTTGATCAAGATGAAAGGCCTGAATAACGATATGACCGGTCAGCGACGTAAATTGATCCTTCCATTGTCAAAACTTTTCAGCGCTTACAGCAGTCAGTGTTAACTAGCGTTGAGGAGTTTTTTTCGAATGAACACTGTTGCCCCGCTGAAAATCGATGTCTGGAGCGACTATGTCTGCCCGTTCTGCTACTTGCAGTTGTCCGTCCTGGAGCAGCTTGGCCAGACTTACGGCGAGCGGCTCGAATTCAATTGGCACGCGTTCGAATTGCGTCCTGACCCGCTGACTGCGCTCGATCCGAATGCCGATTACCTGCGCGAAACCTGGTCACGCTCAGTATTGCCAATGGCTGACCGGCGTCAGATCGTGATGAAAATGCCGACCGTCCAGCCGCGCAGCCGCAAGGCCCTGGAAGCCGCAGCATTTGCCCGCGAAACGGGGCGTTTCGAGGTTTTTCACAAGGAAGCCTTCAAGGCTTTTTTCGAGAAGGGCCTGAACATAGGCGAGGTGCACACGTTGCTGGAACTGGGCGGCGGCGTCGGCCTGGACCACCAGGCGCTGGAGCGGGCGCTTACCGCCAGCCATTACGAAACTCAAGTGCTGGCAGACCAGCAACTGGCGCAGAAACTGGGGCTCAGGGCCGTACCCGCCATACTGCTGCGGCACAGCGACGAAGCGCTGGAGCAAGCCAGGGTGTTCAACGGCACGCTGCCGTTCGAGCGCCTGAGCCGGGAAATCGATGCACTCGCAGCCTGGGCCTGAGGTGCATCGAGCGCACGCTCAGGGTGTCCGGGCAGGCAACGATCGGTCAGACCAGATCGATACGATCGGCGTGAATCACGATCTGCCCCTGCTTGTATAACGCACCAATGGCCTTCTTGAAGTTGCCCTTGCTGACGCCGAACAGACCGCTGATGACCTGCGGATCGCTCTTGTCGCTGACCGGCAACGTGCCGTTGTTTTCGCGCAGCCTGGAAAGAATCTTCGAATTCAGGCTGCTGGCCGCTTCTGCACCGACCGGTTGCAGGCTCAGGCTGATGTTGCCATCGGCGCGAATTTCCTTGATGAAGCCTTTTTCCTGCTTGCCTGCACGCATGAATTTGAACACTTCGTTCTTGTGAATCAGGCCCCAGTGCTTGTTGTTGATAATGGCCTTGAAGCCCATGTCGGTCGCTTCCGCCACCAGCAGGTCAACTTCCTGCCCGACGCTGTAGTTGACCGGGGTCTTGTCCAGATAGCGATCCAGCCGCGCAGTGGCCGTGATGCGCCGGGTGTGCTTGTCGAGATAAACGTGCACCACGCAATATTCGCCGGCCTGCAAGGTGCGCTTCTCTTCAGAATACGGCAGCAGCAGATCCTTGGGCAGGCCCCAGTCGAGGAACACCCCGATACTGTTGACTTCGACCACCTTGAGGCTGGCGAACTCACCCACCTGAACCTTGGGTTTTTCAGTGGTGGCGATCAGCTTGTCTTCGCTGTCCAGATAGACGAAGACGTTGAGCCAGTCTTCATCTTCGGTCGGCACATCCTTGGGGATGTAGCGATTGGGCAGCAGAATTTCGCCGTCCTGCGCACCATCCAGATACAGACCGAAGTGAGTGTGCTTGACGATTTGCAAGCTGTTGTAGCGCCCGATTAAAGCCATTTCCAGATACCCTCATTACGTGGGCGGCATTCTACCCGACTTTGTGTCCGGGTTCGCGCTGCGTAGTCCAGGAGCAAACGAGACATCCGCTCGTCAGTTTCCCTGACAGGCTTACGTGGGCCTGGCACATCTGCCCTGTGTAGACGCCCATGATCTTTTGATTAGAAACAGTTATTTACGCGGGTTACGGAGCATTCCGACGGCGGATGCCATCTTTATATGTCACCTGACAGCTGCCATATTTGCCAAGCAGGATTCCGGCATTTCCTGTATTCTGGCTGGCCGTATTACGTTTATGAAGGTAAATGGCAGCCATGCGTATCAAAGCATCCCACTCGAAAGCCAAACCCGCCCCAGCCGTTGAAACGAGCGACTCGATCAATGCGCAAATCGCGGCTTTCCTGAAATCCGGCGGCGAAATTCAGCAAATTGCCAAAGGCGTGAGTGGCCAGACTTTCGCACCGTCCAAACAGATCAATCTGGGTAAAAAGTAACACTGCCTGCGCCAGTCGATCTCTATGCGTCTTGCCGCCAAGGCGCTAGATTGACGATCCTTCGCTGGATATTCTTCCGGTCTCGCTGCTACTCTCTTCTCTGATATCACTATGGCCACGAGCTGGACCACGCTCTGGACGCTGTCTCATTTGCGGAATGCTCGAATGAAGAACTGGATGCTTTTCGGCGCACTTGTCTATCTCGGTGGCTGCGCGTCGCACCACTGCGAAAATGGCCCCAATGACAGTCAGCTTACCGACAGCCCTTGCCGGGCAGAGCATCTGCTGTATCAGAACGACATGCTCCAGGCCAAACTGTTGATCAGCGAAGATAACCGCGAGAATTACGAACTGGCCGAAGCCATCCTGCGCCGTGCCGGCATCGAGGATGCGTCGGGCGAAGCGGAGTTCTATCAGGCGGTATTGCTGATCCGCCAGCAGGCCGATCAGAAGCAGATCGTCGACTTGTTGCAAACCGCTGCAAAACACAAGCACCCGCTGGCCATCGCCCTGCTCTCCCAGCAATTGAGCATCAGCGACCCGCAATTGTCCGAGCACTATCGCTCCGAGTACGCCGAACTGGACGTCGCCAAGAGCGGTTATCCGTCTTTCGAGCAGGCCCTGGTGGTCATTCGCGGGCTGGTCATTCCATCCGCCAACGTGGCAACAGTCGACCACTAGACCGGCGGATCGACGAACGGTTATTCCGGGCAGTATTTCGACGGTATCCTTACAGCGCTCTAGCACGCGGCTTGTGTCGGCTCCCCAGCCATTTTTCGATACGCCATTTTTGACCACACTCCTCGCAGATCAAGGAGTGAGCCATGCTCAGCCATCGCTTACATGTGCTGTCTTTCAGCGCTTTGATTTTCTCTCATACCGTTTCTGCCCAGGTTCTGGAGCGGGACCTGGGTCAATTCGACCTGAAACTTGCCACCACACCCACACGCAGCATGGCGCAAGGGCTGGTGACGCCCAGTGGCAGTTCGGACTCGTTTCATGGCGGGCTGGACCTGACCCATCAAAGCGGCTTCTACTTCGGCCAGTGGACCCCCAACATGGGCTTCGCCTCCGACTCGGGGATGGAGCTTGACTCGTACATGGGTTTCAAAAAACCCTTCGATAACACGCTGGGCTACGAGTTGGGAATGATCCGCTACAGCTACCCGGATACCGATCAGGTCGACAGCCACGAGTTTTACGCCGGGTTGCGCATGCTCAACAGTCGGGTTGGCGCAGCATTCAGTAACGATGTCGGCAGCCGCGACAGCACCGTATTCGTCGACCTCGGGGCCATCGAGCGATTGGGCGTGGGCGTGCGCATGCAGTACGCCAATCATCAATTCGACCTTCCGCAGGCGTCTACCGATGGCAGCCTGATCAGCGGCTTTAACGACTGGTCACTGAACTTGTCACGCCCCTGGCTGGGCATCGACATGAACCTGATCTACAGCGGCTCCAGCCTGAGCGGCGGTGACTGCAGCGTTTACAGCGGCCACAACGCGCGGTGCGACGGCACATTTACGCTAAAAGCCGTGCGAGCGTTTTTTTAACTCACCAGCCGGGTTGAACTGCCAGCCACTACACTCCTCTACTGCAGGTCAGTACGCCAAGGAGTTGTCATGCCGTCTCTTGTCAAAGGCTTCATTACACTGTTGATGACCATCTCACTGCTTGCCGGATGCAATCAGGTGGGCTTGGCGTATCGCAATCTCGACGTGATCATTCCGTGGACGCTCAGCGATTATCTGGACATGAACTCGGAACAGAAAGGCTGGCTGGATACGCGCCTCAAAGAGCATCTGAGCTGGCATTGCAGCACCCAGTTGCCGAGCTATCTGGCCTGGCTGGACACGCTGGAGGACATGGTCAAGAACGATCAGGTGACCTACGAGGGTCTTGAGGCCCGTACCCGCGAGGCCAAAGAGGCGATATCGAAGATTTCCCGAGAGATCACGCCGTCTGCCGTCGAATTGCTGTCGCGCTTTGATGACAAGCAGGTGCAGGAGATGCAGGAGTCGTTTGCCAAGGATCAGCGCAAACGCGAGAACAAATACCTCGACCAGCCGCTTGAGCGCCAGATCGCCGAGCGCGCCGACCGCATGCAAAAGCGCCTGACGCCGTGGATCGGCAAGCTGAATCAGGCACAGAAGGATCGCATCCAGAGCTGGTCCGCCTCGCTCGGCGAACAGAACAAGGCCTGGATCGACAACCGCACGCGCTGGCAGAACCTGTTCCTTGCCACCGTGCAGCAGCGACAGTCCAGCGACTTCCCGCAGCGCATCGCCGCCCTGTTGCAGGACCGTGAGACATTCTGGACGCCGGAATACCGCAAGGCCTACGACCAGACCGAAAAAGCTGCAATCTCCCTGATCGTCGACATCACCGCCATGAGCACCCCGGAACAACGCACCCGCTTGCTGAGCCGGATCGCTGACATGCGCAAGGATTTCACTGATCTGGATTGCTTGAAGTCGCAGCAGTAAGCGCCAGACAAAAGTCCCTGGATGCCGCCGTCGTAACCTCCTGAAGCTCCTACGCCCTCCGGGCAGAAGCAGCTCTGTAAGCACCTGCATCTCCTGCTTGTGTAGGAGCAGACCNTGAGCTGGTCTAATGACCCCGGACACCTCAATGGGTGAAACTACACCCATTGAGGAGTCACCATGACCAAGAAATACAGAAAATTCGATGCAGCCTTCAAGCTTGATGTCTGCAAGCTCATCGTCGATCAGGGCCAGAGTGTGAACTCGGTCTGTCTTGACATGAATCTGAGTGATACAGCGGTGCGGCGCTGGGTTGAGCAATACAAGGCCGAACTGCTGGGTGGGCCGGGAATTGGCAACCCGCTGACCAATGAGCAGCAACGAATTCGCCAGTTGGAGCAGCAGATTCGTGAGCTGAAAATGGATAACGACATCCTAAAAAAAGCTACGGCCTTCTTTGCCCGCGAATTGAAGTGATCCATCAACTGGTTCACCAATTACAACGCAAGGCCTACCCGGTGGCTCATATCTGCCGGGTTTTGCGGATCAGTCGTTCAGGGTTCTATGAAGCTCATCAACGTCGCCAGAAGCCCAAGCCCGTCTGCCCGGCGGCGGCTATGATCAAGGCGACATTCGAGTCAACAGAGCACTGCTACGGTAGTCGCCGTTTGGTGAACTCGCTGCGCAGTGAAGGTATGTCCATCGGTCGCTTCAAGGTTCGTCGCCTCATGAAACAACAGGGTTTGCGCCCGATCTGGAAGCGCAAGTTTGTCCATACGACCAACAGTAATCACAACTTGCCGGTGGCTGAAAACCTTCTCAACCGCCAGTTCAACCCTGAGGCTATCAATCAGTCATGGGTTGCGGATATCACGTATATCCGCACGCGAAGCGGCTGGGTGTATCTGGCCGCGGTGATGGACTTGTTCTCGCGCAAGATCGTGGGCTGGGCCATGGCACCCCATATGCGGGCTGAGTTGGTGACTAGCGCGATGCAGTTAGCCATCGCTCAAAGGCGGCCTGAGCCGGGTCTGATTGCCCACTCGGATAGAGGGAGTCAGTACGCGGGAGCGGCGTATCAGGCCTTGCTGACTCGTAACGGGATGCGTTGCAGCATGAGCCGAAAAGGCAATTGCTGGGACAATGCAGTGATGGAGCGCTTCTTCCTTAACCTGAAAATGGAACGCACCTGGAGAAAGGATTACGCCAACCACGGCGAAGCAATAAAGGACATTACGGATTACATCGTGCGGTTCTATAACGAGGGGCGACTGCACTCGACGCTGGGCTACGTGCCGCCCAATCAATATGAGCGGCAAGCGGCCTGACAATCACCGATTGAGGTGTCCGGAAAAAGTTGACCACTACA
>NZ_LGLN01000033.1:192635-257585 GCF_001293775.1 Pseudomonas syringae pv. cilantro | reverse complement strand
CGCTTCGCTTTTGTGGGAGCGGACCGGGCGACGCTTCGCTTGTCCGCGAACTGCCGGGAACCGGCAGTAAAACGCTTATCGAGGTCTCAGGCAATCTGCGGCTTGGACGCGATGACGTCGAACGTCGCCGGGTCGAGCGGATCGTCGTGGTCATTCAGGACCTGTAGCGGGTGAGCATTGTCGGGGATGGCGCTGTCGATAAGCGCCAGCAGGCTGGCGCCGCGCTTGGTCAGAATATAACTCGAGCCATCCCCGCCCTCTTCGACAGGACGCGGCTCGATAAACCCGCGATTAAGCAGCGTTTCAAAAAGCTCAGCAGATGTCGATTGAGTACCGTCGTTCTGAACTTCGTGCAGCAGACGCTCGATAAGGTCCCAGTTGTAAGTCATTTTTCTAAACCTCCGTCCAGCATGGATTGATTGCCCATGACATCCAGCCACAAGCATACGACTCAGAAAATGTGACCTGCGGGTTTTTTGACGGTTCAGAGAAGTTGCTGGAAGGTTTGACGGACGGCGGTCTGCGCAGAAGGCAAACAGGAAAAGGTTGACCGCTCCCGCCTGCGCGGGAACGGTCATGGCCATCACTCGGCGGCAGGTGCCGGAGTGCTGCGTTTTTTCAGCGGTGCCATGCCGTCCTGGCTGACAAGGTCAGACTTGGGCCGGTTGGCGGTCTTGCGCTTGGTCGGACCTTTGGCGGCGACTTTTTTCTTGTCGCCTTTCACGTCGGTCTTTTTCTTCTTGACGCCGACTGCCTTGCCCGACGCCTTGACCTTTTTAGGGCCGCCATAAGTGCCTTTGACTTCCTTGATGACGCGGCGCTCGAAGCTCTGCTTGAGGTAGCGCTCGACGCTCGACATCAGGTTCCAGTCGCCATGACAGATCAGCGAGATAGCCAGACCGTCACTGCCGGCACGACCGGTCCGACCGACGCGGTGCACGTAGTCGTCGCCGCTGCGCGGCATGTCGAAGTTGATCACCATGTCCAGGCCTTCAACATCAAGACCGCGTGCCGCTACGTCGGTAGCGACCATGATCTTCGCGCCACCCTGCTTCAGACGGTCGATGGCCGCCTTGCGGTCCTTTTGGTCCTTGTCGCCGTGCAGCACGAACGCCTTGTATTCCAGCGCCACCAGACGACCGTACAAACGATCCGCCATCGCCTTGGTATTGGTGAAGATAATGGCTTTCTGGTAGGTCTCGTTGGCCAGCAGCCAGTTCAGCACCTGCTCTTTATGAACGTTGTGGTCAGCCGTGATGATCTGGTGGCGCGTGCCGGAAGCCAGTTCGCTGACGTTGTTGACTTGCAGATGCTGTGGATTCTTGAGCACCTTGCCGATCATTTCACGCAGACCGGCACCGCCAGTCGTTGCGGAGAACAGCATGGTCTGCTCACGGCCGGCGCACTCGCCCGCCAGACGCTCGACATCTTCGGAGAAGCCCATGTCCAGCATGCGGTCGGCTTCGTCGAGAACCAGCACTTCGACGTGCTTGAGGTCCAGATTGCCCGCGTTAAGCTGCTCCAGCAGACGACCCGGCGTGCCGATCAGGATGTCCGGTACCTTGCGCAGCATGGCCGCCTGGACCTTGAAGTCCTCGCCGCCGGTGATCAGACCCGCCTTGACGAAGGTGAACTGGGAAAACCGCTCGACTTCCTTGAGCGTCTGTTGCGCCAGCTCGCGGGTCGGCAGCAGGATCACTGCGCGGATGTCGACGCGAACCTTGGCCGGGCCGATCAGGCGGTTGAGGATCGGCAGTACGAATGCCGCTGTTTTGCCGCTACCGGTTTGCGCAGTCACCCTCAGGTCGCGCCCTTGCAAAGCCAACGGGATGGCGGCCGACTGCACAGGCGTAGGCTCGACAAATTTAAGTTCGGCCACAGCTTTAAGCAGGCGTTCGTGCAGGGCGAATTCGGAAAACACGGGTGCTACCTCGACGAAAAACAAAAATACAGCTGCATAGCGTAACGGTTTCGAGCGCCGGGGCCGAGTTTCTTTACCACCAATGGCCGAATTTGTTTGCCGACACGCCGCTCCAGAGGGTCCGACAGGCCCAGCGGCGGCGCGAAAGCGCTCTCATCCAGACGCCATTAAGCACCGCGAACGGCCGCAAAACTTTTTCCCGGCTGCAGATTCGCTCGAAACCTGCTCGATGCCTCGCGCTGTCGTGCAGATCGGGAACATCCGGGTGGACCGCGACCTGCGCAAGCATCTGCCCTTGGTCCGTCACCTGAGCACACACACGCAGACAAGAAACAGCCGCGCACCCGGTATGCTTCTTTCACGGCATTTCACGGGGTACAACGCCATGACAGACGCACGATTGCGACATTCGCAAACAGAGCTATTCGCAGGCCTGACGTTATCGGCCTGTCTGGGGATGAGCCTTTTGATGCTGCTCATTCCAGCGACGGCTTGCGCACAACAATCCGGTCCCTCATCGTCGAGCCAGAACGTTCCGGAGCGCGGTATGAACATCAGAATGTATGCCGGTGACAAGGTGGTCACGTTTCATCTGCAAGACAGCGCAACAACCAGGGACTTCGTCTCGCTGCTGCCGCTTGAGCTGACGCTGGAAGACTACGCCGCCACCGAGAAAATCAGCACGCTCCCGCGCAAACTCGACGTGACCGGTGCAGCGGCAGGCAACACGCCGGTCGAGGGGGATATCGCCTATTACGCGCCGTGGGGCAATCTGGCGATTTACCACAAAGGTTTCAAATACTCGCCGGGTCTGGTCAGGCTGGGGCGGGTTGAATCCGGTATCGAAATCATCCGGCAGCCGGGCACTGTCGCCGTCCGGTTTGAAGTCGCCAAAGACTGATACGCAAAAGGCCCAGCAAGTGCAGGGCCTTCTGGCGGGTAGTGATGTACGGCGGCTTATTTCAGGTTTTTCTTGAAGAACTCACCCAGTTTGTCGAACGGGATAAGATCGACCCGATCATACAGATCCACATGCCCGGCACCTGGTACGATGATCAACTGCTTCGGCTGGCCGGCCAGTTTGTAGGCCTCTTCGCTGAACTCCAGAGAGTGCGCTTCTGAACCTGCGATGAACAGCATCGGGCGTGGCGAGATCGTTGCAATGTCGTTGAACGGGTAGAAGTTTATGAACTTGATGTTGCTGGTCAGCGTCGGGTGAGTGGTCAGTTCAGGTGACTGGCCTTCAGGCGTGAACTCGCCCCGTGGCGTGCGGTAGAAGTCATAGAACTCACGCTCGATCGGGCCGGACTTTTCCGTCAGCTTGTGCACGGTGCCGCTGGTGTACGCGGTGTCGCCGCCGCTGAATTCTACGTCACGCTGACGTGCCCCCTGCTCGATGATTTTCTTGCGCTGTTCCAGGCTCTGCGAATGTTTCAGACCGTTGCGATTGGCGGCGCCCATGTCATACATGCTGACTGTGGCGATGGCTTTCATGCGCGGGTCGATCTTCGCGGCACTGATGACAAAACTGCCGCTGCCGCAGATACCCAGAACACCGATGCGGTTCTTGTCGACGAACGTCTGGGTGCCCAGAAAGTCTACCGCAGCGCTGAAGTCTTCAGCGTAGATATCGGGCGAAACGGCGTTGCGCGGCACGCCTTCACTTGCGCCCCAGAACGACAGGTCCAGCGACAGCGTAACGAAGCCCTGCTCGGCCAGTTTCTGCGCATAGAGATTGGCACTTTGCTCTTTCACTGCACCCATCGGATGCCCCACGATGATTGCCGGCGCTTTAACGTTCGGGTTCGAGCCCTTGGGTATAAAGAGATTGCCCGCCACTTTCATCTTGTACTGGTTGTTGAACAGCACTTTTTGCGCAGTGACTTTGTCGCTTGTGTAGAAATTATCAGCACCGTGAGACATGTCTGCTCCTATCGCAGAATATGAGCTTATTAAAAGCCCAAGCATCAAAAGAAACTTTTTCATGGAGCTTTCCCTCGTTGAATGATTGACCAGCGTTATGTTGTTCAGCGATGCCGTAGCACTTCGTCGAGCGAGGGCTGAGCGTTGCGTCGGGCGGCGCTGGCAAGTGCGGCGGAACCGGCCAGCACCACGCCACCGAACACGAACGGGCTCCACCAGCCGAGGTTGTCGAACAGCGCGCCGCCGATGCCGGCGCCGGCGGTGATCGCCAATTGAATGGTCGCCACCATCAGCCCACCACCCGCCTCCGCGTCGTCGGGCAGCGTTTTGCTCAGCCACAAACCCCAGGCGACCGGCGCTGGCGTGGCAATCAGCCCCCAGGCGGCAAGGACAATGGCGACGGCCTGAGGCGAGTGGCCCAGACCGGTGAGCGCAACCGCCAGCACCGCCATCAGCAGCGGAATGGCGATCAGGCAGGCGTACAGGCGGTTGTGCAGCAGCCCGCCAATCAGGTACGTCCCGGCCAGCCCGCTGGCACCCAGCATCAGCAGCATCAGCGACAGGGCACTGACGCTCACGCCGGTGATCTCTTCCAGAAACGGACGCAGATAGGTGAAGACCGCGAACTGGCCCATGAACAGCAGCAGGATGGCGGTCATACCAATGGCCACTTGCGGGTTGCGCAGCAGTCGGAAGGGATTGCGCGTCCGGCTGTTCGGCGTGCTGCTCATCGCCGGCAGGCTCAGCCATTGCCAGACGAACGCCAGCGCAGCGAGCGGGATCACCAGAAAAAACGCCCCACGCCAACCGATGTATTGCCCCATGAAGCTACCCAACGGCGCCGCCACGGTGGCCGCGAGCGCGTTACCGCCATTGATCAGCGCCAGGCCCTTGGCCACCGAGTCGTTGGGCACCAGCCTCATCACGGTCGCCGTCGACATCGACCAGAAACCGCCGATGGCGATGCCCAGCAGCGCGCGACCGGCCATGAACACCCAGCCATTCGGCGCCAGCGTGACGGTCACCCCGGACACCAGTAACAGCAGGCTGAAGCCGAGCAGGACCTTTTTGCGGTCAAGATGGCCGGTCAATGGCGTATTGAGCAGGCTGGCCAGTACCGCGAAAAACCCGGAAACCGAAATCGCCTGCCCTGCCTGACCCTGGCTGATGCCGAGATCCTGCGCGACGGGTGTCAGCAAGCTGACCGGCATGAACTCCGAAGCAATCAGCACCACCACACACAGCGCCATTGAAAACACTGCGCCCCACGCAGGCGGGTGTGAGGCTGTCGTCGGCTTGTCCGGGGTTGATTCGAATGCACTCATGCGTCACTGACCTGCCGGTTATCAAAAATAGTCGGCACAGGTTAGGGCAAAGGCATTAGGATGATTAGACGTCGCAATTTCCACGCGCTTGTGAGAGAGACTCAGCAATGAGCACACCTAAACTTAACGACCTGCAAGCTTTTCTGATGGTGGCCCGAGAGCAGAGCTTTACCAAGGCAGCCACCAAACTGGGCGTCACGCCTTCGGCCCTGAGCCACACCTTGAGAGCGCTGGAGGAACGCATGGGCCTGCGCCTGCTGGCGAGGACCACACGCAACGTAGCGCCGACTGAAGCAGGCGAACGGCTGATGCGCTCGATCGGGCCACTGCTGGATCAGATCAGCGCAGAAGTCGAAGTACTGGGCGAGTTGCGCGACAAGCCCGCCGGGACGATACGCATCACCTGCTCCGATGACGCCGCAGAAGGCATCATTCGGCCGATGCTTGCCGGGTTTCTGGCGCAATACCCGGACATCCAGATCGAAGTCTGCATCGACTACGGCTTCACCAACATTGTCAGCGAACGTTTCGATGCCGGCATCCGTCTGGGCGAATCCATCAGCAAAGACATGATCGCCGTGCGCCTCGGCCCGGACTGGCGCTTGTCAGTGGTGGGTTCTCCCGCTTACTTCGAGAAACATCCCGTCCCGCTGCAACCCCAGGACCTGACCCAACACACCTGCATCAACATCCGCCACTCCCCGAACGGTAGTTGCTATGCCTGGGAGTTCGAAAAGGACAGCCGCAAACTGAACATCCGGGTCAACGGGCAATTCACCTCCAACAGCATGATTCACGTCCTCAACGCCGCGCTGGACGGCGTCGGCCTCGCCTACGTGCCCGACTCGCTGGCCCAGCCGCACATCGCCAGCGGCCGTCTGAAAGAAGTGCTGGTCGACTGGAGCCCGTACTTTGAAGGCTTTCACTTGTACTACCCAAACCGGCGACAGGCGTCGCCGGCGTTCAGTGCATTTGTCGACGCGGTGCGGTATCGGGGCTAGCCCGCTGCCTGATTACTGCGCGGCTTTCAGCGCCTCCGCGACCTTGTTCAGCGAACCCAGGGCAGGCTCGGCAAGCAGTTTCAGTTCGGTGGTTTTGCCCCGCGCCACCACCTGCATGGCTGTGGGCGCGCCCTTTGCGTCACCCACGATCCGGTAAGCGGTGTCGCCGCGCACGAAGCTCACGACGTGACTGGCATCGTCGTACTTCAGCTGCTCACCTTCCGCCTGGGGAAACAGCAGCCCGACCTGATTCTTGCTGTCCACCGCCGCGTAGAAGACCGGGCTTGCGGCCCCTGAGCGGAACAGCACGATGCGCTTGCCGGACGGCGCGAGCCTGAACGACAGGAGAATTTCACGCTGCCCGTCTTCCTCCCAGACGATGCTGGTGGTGTGCGTCATCTTGCCATTCTGATTGCGACTGACTGTTTCAGTCGGCAGTCCCGACCCACCGGTGTGGTCAAGGACCGTCTGCGTTTCCAGCACCGGCTCACCGTTGCGAACGGTGTACGTGGACGTCTGATGCCAGCAGCAACCGTCTTTGGTCATGGTCTCGATCTTGCGGGTTTTCTCATCCACGCTGAACAGGCCGCAGTTGTTTTGCGCCAGTCTGGTAAACGAATCGCTGTGCCGAAAACCATCGGCCGTGCCGAGAAAGACCTGATACGAAGGGCCGTGATAACAGCTGTTCTGCCCGTCCATCAAGGCCAGATCCTTGATGCCATCGAAGTTGAAATCCTGATAGACCAGTACGCTCTGTTCGCCATAGGGCAACTCGTGCACATTGGTTTTGACCTTGCCAGTTTTCGGGTCGGTGCCGAGCACCAGCTCATCGGACTGCACGCGGATCAACTGAGCCCCGCCAGCCTTGTTGTAGACGCTGATCACGCCGGGACGAAACGTCTCGTCGCTGGCTGAAATATCCAGCGTCGCCCGATAACGATCGGAGAAGTCCTGTACGGTGTAGGTTGTCCGTGGCGATTTTTCGAAGGCCGCCACATCCATCTCGCCATAGGTCGTCGGCGCAGCTGCGAAGCTGGTCAGCGTCGCCAGCATCATCCCTGCCCCGGCAATTACCGCTCGTGACCAGCGCCACAAACTGCCGTCCTGAATGATTGAAATCTGCACACTGCCACTCCTGCTCTGGATAATGATGGGGCTCAAGGATGTAACCACACTCAGCGTCATGCCCGGACGTTATGCTGCGCTACGCGTGTGCGTCAGCCTTTCGCAAAACAATTTTGCCAGCCATTGCCTGACAGAACATCGTTAATGTTTTTTAATCGTGCCCCCTCATCCCCCAGGAGAACCTCGTTTTAATGGATATTCACGCGCTTTGGCTCAAGACCCAGGAACTCTGGGACATGCTCGATCAGCACCCGTGGGTACGCACCGGGCTGGCACTGATCCTGTTGCTGACCACAGCCCTGGTGCTGGGCCGCGTTGCGCGTTTTCTGGTGCTGCATGCGGTCAGAATGCTCGGCCGCCAGCCGTCCCTGCACTGGGTCAACGACTTCCGCCATAACAAGGTTTTCCACCGACTGGCGCAGATGGTGCCGTCGCTGGTCATCCAGTTCGGCCTGACATTGGTGCCCGGCCTGAGCACCGCAGGCAGGAACGTGATCGGCAACATTGCCATGGCCTTCACTATCCTGTTCATGACCCTGGCCATCGGTGCACTGCTCAACGCCCTGCTGGATATCTACGCGCGCACCGAACACGCCCGCACGCGCTCGATCAAAGGCTACGTGCAGCTGTCGAAGATGATTCTGTATGTGTTCGCCGCAATCATCATCGTCGCCACACTGATCGACCGTTCGCCGCTGTTGCTGCTTTCCGGCCTTGGCGCCATGTCGGCAGTCATTCTGTTGGTCTACAAGGACACCCTGCTGTCATTCGTCGCCAGCGTACAGCTGACCAGCAACGACATGCTGCGCGTCGGCGACTGGATCGAAATGCCGCAAGTGGGCGCCGATGGCGACGTGGTGGACATCACCCTGCATACCGTGAAGGTGCAGAACTTCGACAAAACCATCGTGTCCATCCCGACCTGGCGTCTGATGTCCGAGTCATTCCGCAACTGGCGCGGCATGCAGCAATCCGGCGGACGCCGCATCAAACGCAGCCTGTTCATCGACGCCAGCGGCGTGCGCTTCGTGCGTGACGACGAAGAACAACAACTCATGCAAATCCACCTGCTCACCGACTACATCGGCCGCAAACAGGCCGAACTCCGGGCCTGGAACGAGGCACAAGGCAACGTCGCAGAAATGTCCGCCAACCGCCGGCGCATGACCAACATCGGCACCTTCCGCGCCTACGCCCTGGCGTACCTGAAAAGCCACGCAGAAATAAACCCCGGCATGACCTGCATGGTTCGCCAGCTGGAGCCCACTTCACAGGGTATTCCACTGGAGATCTACTGCTTTACCCGCACGACGGTGTGGGTGGATTACGAGCGGATACAGGGGGATATTTTTGACTATTTGATTACCGTGATGCCGGAGTTCGGGCTGGGGTTGTATCAGCAGCCGAGTGGGGCGGATATGCGGGTGGGGTTGGGTGGGAAGGCTGTAGGCCAGGCTACCGCTGATTAGGGGCGGTAGCGTTGAGATTGAGATTTGAAAGCGTTTGGAACGGTGCAGTGGTTCCATTGCTCCCAGCTATCGTGATTTGGGGATATGGAACCAATGAAGAGTTTTAGCCACTCAGTAGCTTTATTTTTTTGAGCTGCACGCATGCGAGTATCAAACTTTTCAGCACCTGTGATCAAACATACCATTTCAAACATGGGCCGCCCACTCGACCTTAAGTAGTGTCGCCATCGAAATTCAACTATCACGTCACAAACGGAAAAAAACTAGCGAACCCTATGCAGTAACTATATGAGGCGTGGTAACCGCCACTCCAAGTTTTCGGCTGTGCCGCTACGATCCTAAAGTTTAATCCTGCATTAAAGAGAGAACCGTCATGGGGCTATGTATTTCAAAAAACTCTGGTAGCGGTTACAGCTACAGTGATAGCGACCGTTGGGAAGTGCCTGCAGGCCCTCCAAACGCCAGGTCTGTCTCCAGTCATCAAACGGCATCTGCGAGAGATATAGCATCAGACGAGGTGGATGAACGTCCTGCAACGTTTTCTCACTTTCAACTCGCGCGGTGCGGTGGAGATTATACGCTTAGCATGGTTACTTCAGCGGCTTATCAAGCAGAAAGGCGGCATCGCGGTAATTTAATAAAAGATCGTAGTCAATCCATACTCCCATGGGTCCAGGTCTATCATTCTAAAAAAGGTTTGGATTACAGCTTCCAGATCGACAGAACCACGACTGTTAAAGTGGCTGGGTTCAACTGCTCTGTCCCCAATGATAGAGGGACTCGGCATTTATACAGCGCTGGTACGAGTCAGATAAACATGCCTGTCATCGCAGACAACATGAGCGCATGCATTGCTGTCGCGTGTGCGGCGGAAAACGTGGCTGCTGGAACGGGTGAACGTAGACCGGGGGCGAAAGTCCGCGTGTTCCATCTGCTCCCTTTTCGCCGCGAAGATCTTGTGCCGGAAGAAGTTCTAGCTTCTGTACGTGACTATCTGCGAACCACCAAGGAACAGGGGCTGACAATGCGCGTAGCCATGCATGGAGGGAATACAGAGGGTGATTTCTCAGTCAGCACTGCGCAGGCATTAAAAGGCCTGTTTGCTGATGAAGGGATCCCGCTTGAATTTGACGAGACCTGTGCAAACCGAACGTCTGAAACACTGCTTGGCGCCGTAATTTTAGATGACAACTCGACTCACTTCATAAAACACTTGGTCGCTTCATAATTCAATAAAGTGCTACCTATAAAAACCTCAAATAAAACCTACAAACCTGTAATCGACGCGATTCACGTGTAGGTATTTCATCTGGAACCACTAGCCCGCGCCGTGCGGGCTAAGTACGTAACGGAAGCGTGATCTTCGCGCACCGTAGATCTGAAGATAACTAATGCTCTGGCAGAAAATGAGTGATCCATGATCCTGGCATTCCAAGCCCGTATTTGATCCCTGATGCTGCGCCCTCGGTCTCTTTCTTGAGCCAGCACCGCCGTGATGTGTAGTGGTCAGCAACTCGATCGGCTTATGGGCACTGAGCTGATCGACCAGCGCATGCGATCCTGTTCTTCCGACATCAAGAGCGCGGTAGCCTTTTTAAAATAGATTTCTCCCGCTCAAGACGGGCGATCCGAGCTTCCAGCTCTTGGATTTCTTGCTGCTCGGGCGTCAGGACTTTGCTCTGAGGCGTTACGGAATTACGCTCCTGCTGGAGCTGGCTTATCCAGCGACGCAGCGCAGACGATGCATCTGGCAAAACAGATCCACGAGATCCTAAACTCTGTATAGCAGTTTTTTCCATATGCACATAACCGCGCCAGTAGCGCAACCAACCCGAGCCCACCTGAAGCCCTCAGTGAGCCTTGCTTTCAATAATGAGCTGCTAGCTGCTGGCGCAGTAAAAATAGCAATTAGCCACCACTCGTCTATGCTTGATCTTCCGCAGTATTTTCAAGGAGAGATCTCGATGGCTGTTCCGAATGTGAATGGACTGGGCACGCCCGTTACCGACGACTTTGAAGCTTGGCTTGGCGAAAGGAACCGGTGGCTGCAGACAGCTGCCAAGAATCTAATCGAGACCAAGAAGCCCCCTACCGATGATCAGATCACAGAGCTTGCTCGACTTTGCATCGTCGAATCGAAAAAGGAACAAGACCCAGGCTTCGGCACCGTAACACCTAGCTCTTTGGCCCTCGCTGCTAATCGTCCAGCCATCAGAATTGAAGGGATATCAGAAGTCCACGGGTTGAATGCAATCAAACCCGGTGCTTCGCTACCTTTTGGCCCCGGCAACGTTACAGTGTTCTACGGCCAAAATGGTTCGGGAAAAAGCGGGTATGCACGCCTTCTGAAACAAGCATGCGGCTCAAGGTCGAAAGATGAGATTCACCCTAACGTCTTCGTCGAAGAGCCGGTGGCCTGCAGCGCTAAATTCCAGGTCTCAGCGGGAGAAAATCAGCGAACAATCGACTGGACGCTTGCCCAGGGTGCAGACCCCCTACTACGCCACGCCCAGATCTTCGACACCAAAACGGCTAGCCAGTACATGGGTAAAAGCGAGGCCAGCTACGAGCCAAGCCAGATGAAATTCGTAGCGTCATTGATCGCTGTGTCAGACAAGGTCAATCAGCACCTCACAGCGTCGAAAAATGCGTTGCTAAGCGCATTACCGCAATTTCCTGCATATCTCGGAGTGACCGACGAGAGTCGCTGGCTTGCCAGTCTTAAGTCGACGACCACTAACGCAGCCATCGACAAAACGTGTTTATTCACCCAAGAGCTAGATGCCGACCGAATCGCCACAGAAGGTGCGCTAGCCCAGAAGGACATCGCTGGAAGATTGGCTTCAATCAACAAAGAAAAGCAGGGGTTGGCATCCGTTCGGTCAGCCATGAGTCAACTCAAGGAAAAGCTTTCTGACGACGTAGCAAAGATAATCGTGAGTGCCCACTCCGATACAAAGCTAAAGCGCCAAGCCGCCCAGAAATCTGCTCAGCAGCTTTTTGCTGAGACACCGCTTGAAGGGGTGGGCGAAGCTGTATGGCAGCAGCTTTGGGCACAGGCACGGTTGTTCTCTCAAACTCACGCTTACCCCGACCAACCATTCCCCGTTATTGGTGAGGAGGCAAAGTGCGTGCTCTGTCAGCAGGAACTCAATGAAGACGCCAGCACTCGATTGCTGCACTTCGAGCAGTTCGTCACCGAGGGGTTGGAGAAGGCAGCTAAAGAGGCAGATGGCAGTTATCAGCGTTTACTCCGAGCCGTGCCCTCGTTGCCAGATGAACAAGGATGGCAAGCTCATATGGCTCTGCTCAAACTGGAACAACAGCAGGCCAACGATCTGTACATAGCCTTGTTGAAAAGGCGCACCGATCTCGACACCGCTGAGCAAACCAAAGAGATTTCTGCGTTCGACTGGTCACCGGTAGATCAAGCTTTGGCCGTACAAACCGAGCAACTCGCCATCGAAGAAAAATCGTTGAGCGACCTGCTGCAGAACGGCAAACGGCAGCAGATGGAAGACAAACTTCGCAAGCTGAGAGGCATGCAGTGGTTGGCACAAAACAAACCCGCCATCTTGGCCGAACGTGACCGGCTATTGGCAGTTGACCTGTACGGTAAGGCCATCCGACTGACCGCGACCAACACACTGACGAGCAAGAACAACGACCTAGCGAAATCCGAGGTGGAGGCCGGCTACCAAACTCGCTTTGCAGCAGAACTCAAGCTACTGGGCGGCTCAAGGTTGCCCGTAGCCCCCCAAAGCAAGACAGTCGGTAAAGGCAGGACGACGTTCGGACTGACGCTTGTTGGTGCGAAAGGAACCCGCCCGCCAGAACAAATTCTCAGTGAAGGTGAAACACGAATTGTGGCCTTGGCTGCATTTCTGGCCGATATCACCGGTTCGAATCAGGTAGCGCCGTTTATATTTGACGATCCGATCTCCTCACTCGATCAAGACTTTGAAGAGCGAGTTGTCGCGCGCCTGGTCGATTTGGCACAGACCCGTCAGGTGATCATCTTCACACACAGGCTGTCCTTGGTCACCCTGCTGGATAGTGCTGTGAAAAAAGTGAAAGACAATCCAGATCTTCTGGACGTGCTCCACGTAGTCCAGACGCTTCGACGCCTAGACAAAACATCCGGCATTCTGACCGGGCAAAGTGCTCGCGACTCGAAACCAAAATCAGCAATCAACAAACTACTGAAAGAGACTTTACCTCGCCTCAAAAAGCACCAGAGTGAAGGCGATGTCGATAGCTACGACATCATGGCCAAAAGTGTTTGCAGTGACTTCCGGATCATCGTGGAACGCACTGTTGAGGTAGTGATGCTGAACAACGTCGTGCTGCGATTCCGTCGAGAGGTCATGACCAAAGGTCTACTCAGGCAGCTTAGCAATATCACTCAAGAAGACTGTGATCTGATCGACGACTTGATGACTAGGTATTCGGTGTATGAGCATTCGCAGGCAGACGATCTACCCGCCGTGCCACCTGAGCTGGTTCAGCTCGAAGCCGATATGCAGTTGCTTGCGGATTGGATGGAGAATTACGCAAAGCGAGTTGCTTGACGCACACCGTCAGACCTTCCGAGCATCGAAGACATCTACGGTAAGCTAGGCGGCTATTGTTGCTGGAGCGAAGGTTGCACTTCGCTTCGGTCACCGTGTCAGTTGGCTGGCAATCCACTTAATGTAAACGTACCGCCCAAAAACCGCGTCGTTAAATCAGTAGATCGCCAATGTCAGGAAGGAATATACGACTCACAGGATCTACACTCAGCTTTACCTCCACTGAGCTAAAGCTTCAACCTCGCACGACCAGCTTTGGCAAACTCGAGCCAGCCATCACATCGAACGACACCCGTTTCTTCGAATTCGTTAGCATACTCAGGACCCGAAATCCGCCGGAATCAGTTGCCCCCTACCACGCAAACGGCAGAGACGTTTCCTACAGAACGTTAAGGCTGAAAGGCACAGACAATGCGCAACTGAGCGCTCAAAATGGACTCACATCAAAAGGAGCTTGACCATGAATGCTAGGATTTCTCCAATCGTGCCAGAACTTGAAACTGAAGAACCATCCGCCACCCACGACAAATGGTTTCGTACACAGGTCTCGGCTTCAATCAACGATCCAGCCCCCAATATCCCACACGATCAGGTCATGGCCGAGATGCGTGCGCTTCTAGAGTCGAAGCAAATCACCGCCACATACTCCGACTGAACACCACACGGACGATACCGACGACCACATCACCACCCCGCCCTCCCCCAGAACGCTTCCGCCGACTGGCTAAGAATTGCCTTCGGCCTGGTCAAATGAATCTCCAACGGTATATCCCAGCTCTCATCGAGTGCCCTGACCAAACGCCCGTCCAGCACCTCCTGTTCGGTGAGGCTCTTGGGCAGCCACGCCACTCCTTTGCTTTCCAACGCCATGGACATGAGCACCGCCGCAAGGTGGCTGCTGAACAGCGGTTTGAGGTGCAGGTAATCTTCCTTGCCGCGCAGTCGGTGGGCGACGATGCGTCCCAGTCCGGATTCGTGGGTGTACGCGAGGTAGGGTAGCGCCGCGGGTGAGGTGCCTACGTTGGCGGAGGCGCTGGCAAGCGGAACGAGAACGTCCTCGCCCACTTTCTTGCTGACGAACTGATCGGGTGCTAGCAACGGAGGGACGTCGGGGTGGCGGTGGCAGAGGAGGAACTGCACTTGGCCATGGATCAGCATCTGCTCACAGACCGCCATGCTGTCCGAATGCAGTTGCACGGCCTCGATCGGCGCACCGTTTCCGGCGTTTCTGAGCCACTTGGGGAAAAACGTGAACGACAGGGAGTGCGTTGCGGCGAACTGCAGTGACCTGGCGGCTACTCCGGCCACCTCTTGGGCCTCGCTGCGCATTCGGTACAAATGTCGGGCAGCTTCCTGGGCACTGGGCAAAATCTGCCGGCCGGCCTCGGTAAGGGTTGCGCCTTGTGGCGTGCGCACAAACAGCTGAACCCCCATCCAGTTTTCCAGGGACCGAACTCTGCGGCTGAAGGCTGGCTGGGTAACATGCCGTGCTTCAGCGGCGCGCACAAAACTGCCGTACTCCGCGAGCGCTGAAAGATCTTCGAGCCAAACCAGTTCCACGGGCCATGCCTTCTGTGCATAGGGTGCGGCATTAATAGCATTGGGCGGGTGGTGTCGCAACGCATAACGTGACTCCACGAACAACAAGAGGAGCCCGTCATGCGCATCGTAGACATTCGTGAAAAAACCGTTTCCATTGCCTCGCCCATTGCCAACGCCTATATCGATTTCTCGAAAATGACCTGCTCGGTCGTGGCGGTCATCACTGATGTGATTCGCGACGGCAAACCTGTTATCGGCTACGGCTTCAACTCCAATGGCCGCTACGGTCAAGGCGCGTTGATGCGTGATCGCTTTCTGGCGCGGATTACCGAAGCTGATCCGGACACCCTCGTCGACCCTGAAAACGACAACCTGGACCCGTTCGCCATCTGGAAAGCGCTGATGACCAACGAGAAGCCGGGCGGCCACGGCGAGCGCTCGGTCGCGGTGGGCACCATCGACATGGCGGTATGGGATGCCGTGGCCAAGATTGAAGGCAAACCGCTCTATCGCCTGCTGGCTGACCGCTATCGCGACGGCGTGGCGGATGACAAGGTCTGGGTCTATGCGGCCGGTGGCTATTACTACCCTGGCAAAGACCAGACCAAGCTCAAGGCAGAAATGCAGAGCTATCTGGATCGTGGCTACGACGTCGTCAAGATGAAGATCGGTGCGGTGCCACTGGACGAAGATATCCGTCGCATCGAAGCGGTGCTTGAAGTGGTCGGGGACGGTCGTCGACTGGCGGTCGATGCCAACGGTCGCTTCGATCTTCAGACCGGCATCGCTTATGCCGAAGCCATCAAAAAGTACAACCTCTTCTGGTACGAAGAAGTCGGCGATCCGCTGGACTACGCGTTGCAGGCCGAGCTGGCCAATCACTATGAACTGCCCATGGCGACCGGGGAAAACCTGTTCTCTCACCAGGATGCCCGCAACCTTCTGCGCCACGGCGGCATGCGTCCCGATCGAGACTTTCTGCAGTTCGACTGCGCTTTGTCCTACGGGCTTGTGGAGTACATGCGCACCCTCAAGGTGATGGAAGAAATGGGTTGGTCTTCGCGCCGCGTGGTTCCGCACGGCGGCCATCAGATGTCCCTGAATATCGCCGCCGGCTTGCACTTGGGCGGCAACGAGTCCTACCCCGACGTGTTCCAGCCTTTCGGCGGTTTCGCAGACGGGATCAAGGTAGAAAACGGCTATGTCGGCCTGCCGGATATTCCGGGGGTTGGTTTCGAAGCCAAGTCCGCCTTGTACGCCGTCATGCGCGAACTGGGCGAAGGCTGATCAACCTCGCTCTGCGGCCCCTTTCGCCAGCGGCCGCAGACGCAGGCTTTACCTGCTGACACCAGGCCACATGCCCATCACAACAATAAAATGAGGTGCTTCCGTGGAAATCTCCAAATCCCGCTGGTATGGCCAGCTGTATGTGCAAGTGCTGATCGGCATCGTGGTAGGTGCCGCCATCGGTTACTTCATGCCCGATATCGGCGCCAGGCTCCAACCCTTTGCCGATGGCTTTATCAAACTGATCAAGATGCTTTTGGCCCCCATTATTTTCGGCACGGTCGTTGTCGGTATTGCGAAGATGGGCAGTATCAAAGAAGTCGGGCGGATCGGCGTAAAAGCGCTGATCTACTTCGAGATTCTTTCCACCATTGCACTGGTCATCGGCCTTGTTGTGGTCAACATCGTCAAGCCGGGCGTCGGGATGAACATCAACGTCGGCGCGCTCGATGGAAGTGCTATCAGCAAGTACAGCCAAGCGGCCAGCGAGCAAGGCGGTACAGTTGATTTCTTTCTCAACATTATCCCGCACACGTTCATGGGCGCATTCTCGAATGGCGTCATGCTGCAAGTTATTTTGCTGTCGGTATTGATGGGCGTTGCCCTGGTTCAAATGGGCGAAACCAGCAAGCCGCTGATCAATACCATCGATCTGTTCCTGCAAGGTCTGTTCAGAATTGTCGCGATGGTCATGCGCCTGGCGCCGATTGGTGCGGGTGCCGGTATGGCATTCACTATCGGCAAGTACGGGATTGGTACGTTGCTGTCACTCGGTCAGTTGCTGGTTGCGCTCTACATCACCACGTTGATTTTTATCGTGGTTGTGCTGGGTACGGTTGCCAGATGGTCTGGCATGCCGCTCATGCAGTTTCTTCGGTATTTCAAGGATGAAATTCTCATCACGCTGGGCACCTGTTCAACCGAAGCGGTACTGCCGCACATGATGGTCAAGCTTGAAAAACTGGGCTGCAAAAAATCGGTTGTGGGCATGGTGTTGCCTACCGGGTACACCTTCAATGCGGACGGCACCTGCATCTATCTCACCATGGCCGCCATCTTCATCGCTCAGGCCACCAACACGCCCCTGACCTTTGTGGATCAGATGATTCTGCTCGGTGTATTCCTGCTGACGTCCAAAGGCTCGGCGGGCGTGGCCGGTGCGGGATTCGTGACGCTGGCTGCGACATTGACCACCATCCACTCCATTCCGCTGGTAGGGCTGGTTTTGCTGTTGGGCATTGACCGGTTCCTGAACGAAGCCCGGGCCGTGACCAACCTGATTGGCAACGGTATCGGCACCCTCGCGATCGCGAAGTGGGACAACTCGTTCGATGCCGAGACCTGCGCGCGTGAAATCGCCGCCATGAACAATGAAAAAGCGGCGAGAAAGGCAGTGCTGGCGCAAAAATAACGTTCAGCGCGCCCCGGTCATGCCGTTCAAATACGGCATGACGTCAGGGTTTGCGGTTTTAAAGCTGAGCGCTCTTGTTCAAGCTTTCGGGGCTGCCCGCACATAAGCCATCCATCACCAGGTTCATCAATCTGGCGATACGTGAGCGCCATTCGCCTTGAGAATCAACTTGCCATATGCCTGCAATGGCGAGAAAAAAGTCGTCGGTAGTCACCCCGCTGCGAATCGTTCCAGCAGCTTCATTGGCCCGCAAGAGCAGCTCGGCTGCCGACTGAACGGGTGCGTATCCGGACTGCCCCGGAAATTCATAAACAGACGCGGCCTGCCGGATAGCGGTGGCGAGACCCGCCTTGGTCATTGCATATTCAACGAGGTGGTCCATCCACTCCCGGAGCGCCTCCTTGGGTGGCCTGGTGGCGAGCAGTTGTTCTGCCAGTGAAGCCACTTGCTGCATTTCGAATTGATAAACCTCGAATACCAGTTTCTCTCGAGTAGGAAAGTGGCGATAAAAAGTCCCCTGCCCCACCCCGGCCTTCTTCGCAATCGCGCTTAGCGCCACAGCAGGATCGCGAGTCAGCTCTACTACCGCGACCTCCAGTATCCGCTCGCGGTTTTTCCTGGCGTCAGAACGCATCACCAACTCGTCATTCATGAGCAAAGATTTTCCTTGGGCGCATTGCTAAACGGACAGCTGTCCGGTAAGTTTCGATACGGACAATTGTCCGCTTACCTATTATTTCCGGAGTTTACTATGAACAGCACTGGCAATACGATTCTGGTTACTGGCGGCACCTCAGGCATAGGCCTTGGCCTTGCGCTCAGGCTTCACAAGGCGGGCAATAAAGTCATCATCGCAGGGCGTCGCAAAGCTCTGCTGGACAAGATAGTGTCGGAACATCCGGGTATTGAATCCGTAGTGCTGGACGTCTCCGATCCACAATCCATCCAGCGCAACAGCGAGGCGCTTGCGATCAGCCATCCGCATCTGAATGTTCTGATCAACAACGCAGGCATCATGCACTGGGAGGATCTGACTGATCCGCACAACCTGAGCACAGCCGAAGACATTGTGACCACGAACCTGCTTGGCACGATTCGCATGGTGTATGCATTTACGCCGCATCTGCTCAAGCAGCCCAATGCAACGATCATCAATGTCAGTTCGGCGCTGGCATTCGTCCCGCTGCCCGCCACACCGACCTACAGCGCAACCAAAGCGGCCGTTCATTCGTTCACTCAAAGCCTGCGGGTGCAGCTGGAAGGCTCGCCGGTCGAGGTTATCGAGCTGGCACCGCCGGGCGTGCGTACCACGTTGCTTGGGCAAGAAAATGACGAGCATGCGATGCCGTTGGAGGAGTTTCTGGACGAAATCTTTGAACTGCTCAAGACCTCTCCGACCCCACAAGAACTGGTCGTCGAACGCGCCAAGCCGTTGCGGTTTGCTGAAGCAAGCGGTTCACATGGCGAAGTCTTGAAAATGCTGACGGGATACAAACCAACGACAGATTGATGCTGCCGCCGTGGGCAGCAGGTGACGCCATCGTGGTGAACAGATGGCATCACCGTCGCGCTCAAATCATCCACGTGCGGTTATCTGCTATGGATGCCCAAGTCGTGACGCCCGGGTGCAAGATGCGGCTTGAGCGTCAACGCCGGAATTTCATAATCCCCGCCATTCTGGCGACGGAACGGCAAGGGCTGATCACTGAACAGGTTATCCAGCCGAGTTGCATAGGCTGCGCATAACTGATCGAACCGAGCGGCGTCCATTTTGCCGGTTTTATAGATCGGAAACGGTGGCATGACCGTAAAACCCGGATAGAAAAGCACCCCATGCTGGATCGGGAACAGCAGGTCATCCAGCGCACCGTTCACCCCTCGGCCACTGTAATGGGACTCCCATCCGCCCATGGTCACCACCAACATTGCACGCTTTCCTGACAGGTTCCCTTCGCCGTAGCGGTCACCCCAATGGTTTTCGCTGTGTTCGCCGACGCCATAAGCAAATCCACAGGCGTAGACCCGCTCGACCCAGCCCTTGAGGATCGCTGGCATCGAGAACCACCAAAGGGGAAATTGAAAGATGACGGCGTCTGCCCAAAGCAGTTTGGCTTGCTCTTCCTCAATGTCTGCCGGTTGCGTGCCGGCGGCAAATACACGCTGCGATTCAATGGCCGGGTTGAACGGGTTTTCATCGTCGTAGCCTGGGGCGTCGTCCGGGTCAATGGGTGCTTTCCAGCGCATGGCGTACAGGTCTGAGACCTTGACCTCGTGACCTGTGGTTTTCAGGTGAGCAATCGCGAAGTCCCTGAGCGAGCCATTAAGCGAACGGGGTTCAGGGTGGGCGTAAATCAGCAGAATCTTCATGAGGGGCTCCAAGTGGATGTGCTCCTCACCGTAACGACGAATCCGCTATGCTAGAAATGAATTTCCGAAACATGTGGTATTTCCATGCACAATACCTTACGTCGTCTGGATCTTAATTTGCTGGTGACGCTGGATGCGCTGTTAGCCGAGCAGAACGTTACACGGGCGGCGCGTTTGCTCAATCTCGCCCAGCCGACCGTCAGCCTGCAACTGGGTCGATTGAGAGAAATTCTGGACGATCCATTGTTACTGCCCGGCCCCCGAGGCATGTCGCCTACCGAGCGTGCTCGTGAGTTGCGCGGGCCACTGCGTGAAGCGCTGGTTGCTCTGGAAGGCGCGCTGAGCCCTGTTGCCACTTTCGAGCCAGCGCTGTCGGAACAGACATGGAGGGTTGCTGCCAGTGATTACGCAACTACAGCTTTAGTCTGGCCATCGTTGGCGCTGCTCAGACGCTTGGCCCCAAAAACCCGTTTGGCGCTGTTGAACAAACATCCCATCGGCCTTGCCAATGACCTGGAAAACGGCCAGCTCGATCTGGCGTTGCACACTCGCGACGAAGCGCCGCCAAAACTGCGTCAGCGGTCTTTGCTTCACGAACGCTATGTGCTGGCAGGGCGGCGCGGTCATCCCGCTTTGGCGACCAAGCTATCGCTCAAAGCGTTCTGTGGCCTTGAACATGCCGTTATGTCACCGAATGGCGGTGGGTTCGTCGGGAGTACTGACCAGGCGCTGGCAGCTAAAGGTCTGGAACGACGAGTCGTATTATCAGTGTCTAATTTCAACTCGCTCATCTCGGCATTGGCGCACAGCGACCTGGTTGCGGTGGTCCCGGAAAGGCTGGTGCGAGATGAGCCCACACTTCATGTCCAGGCGCCTCCACTCGTCATTCCGGGTTTTGAAATGCTCATGCTATGGCCCGAAAGACTGCACCGGGATCCCGCCCATAGGTGGCTACGCGAACTCATCGCCTCGACGCTGGAAACAGATTCCCATGCAGAGATTTGATTGATGTTACTCCCCCATCACCTAGTCATCGCATCGATGCGTAGTACTCTTCAACTGGCCTGTGCAAGCCGGTTGAAGCGCCACTCACGTCAGGTCATGCAGGTCCTTGCCCAGCGCAGGCATCACTTCGAAATGTGAAAACACCACTTCAAGCCCTCCCCGCTCCGGGCTGCAGCACATCGGCCCGATGTTATAACCCTCGCTCAGCGGGAATGGTGCCAGACGCAGCAATGGCCAGCGCAGCCCGTCACTGGAATGCTGAATGCGCAGTACGCCCTTGGCGACCGTCACTCGCAGCCAGAGCCCTGATGAGGAGTCATCGAACGCGCCCGTGGCCCAATCCGACTGCCCGCAGGTCAGAACGCTACCCAGCATCAGGGCACCATCGCTGACCTCGACGCCCGTTTTCACCCAGTTGCGCTCGTCGACCCGCACCATCAGGCCCGCCTGGTCATACAGCGTCTTGAAATCACCCTGCACATGCACCTGCGCGGTGAAATCACCTGTCACGGAAACACCCAGAAAATGCCCGGTATCCCGACAGAAGCCATAGTGCGTCTGCTGCCAGAAATCGGTTTCGGGGTCTGTGATGACAGTCAGGCGCTGGTCCTTCACGCTCCACTGCCTGGGTTCGTTTAGCCAGATACTGTTGTCGAACATGCTGCCTCCTGCGTGGGTTTGATGCTGAGGGTAGGTTATTGACTGGCAAACACGATATCTCTGGTCGTTCGATAAGACACGCAACCCTGTCACTGCGCCGTCATTGACACCCCGCTCACCAAAAAACAGCATGCATCCAAACTCACACACCGGAACGCACTCATGGGCGACAAGAAGAAGCTGTTGCTGACAGGCGCAAGCCGTGGGATTGGTCACGCCACGGTCAAGCATTTCAATGCCGCAGGCTGGGAAGTGTTCACCGCCTCCAGGCAGAACTGGGTGGATGACTGTCCGTGGGCAGAAGGGCTGCTCAATCATATCCATCTGGACCTGGAAGACATCGATAGCGTCAGCGCGAGCATGGCGGCGATCAAGGACAAGCTCGGCGGGCGCCTGGATGCGCTGGTGAACAATGCGGGCGTGTCACCGAAGACCGAGGAAGGCGGCCGGATGGGCGTGCTGGAGTCGGATTACAGCACCTGGATCAAGGTCTTCAACGTCAACCTGTTCTCTACTGCACTGCTGGCACGCGGGCTGTTCGATGAGTTGAAAGCGGCCAAGGGCAGCATCATCAATGTCACCTCGATTGCGGGCTCCAAGGTGCACCCGTTTGCGGGGGTCGCCTACGCCACGTCGAAAGCGGCGCTGTCGGCATTGACCCGCGAGATGGCCTTCGATTTCGGCCCGCATGGCGTGCGAGTCAACGCCATCGCGCCGGGCGAGATCGATACCTCGATCCTGTCACCCGGCACGGCGGAGATTGTCGAGCGCTTGGTGCCGATGCACAGGCTGGGCAAGCCCGAGGAAGTCGCCTCGCTGATCTACTTTCTGTGTACCGCTGGCGCGTCCTACGTGAACGGTGCGGAAATTCACGTCAACGGCGGGCAACACGTCTGATTCACCGGGAGCCGGGAATACCTTCCGGCTTGCTCCGAATACCCAGACGACTGATCCACACCGACGCCACGATCACCCCGCCGCCAACCAGCAGGCGGGTGAGGTCTTCGTGCTGGTTCCAGATCAGCAGATTGATCAGCAGGCCGAGCGGCACATGCAGGTTGTTCATCACGGCAAGCGTTCCGCCGTTGACCATGCACGCGCCTTTGTTCCACCAGTACATCCCCAGCGCCGTCGAACACAGGCCGAGGAACAGCAGCACGATCCATTGGGTCGGCGCATCGGGCAGGTGTTGCGGGTTACCGAACATCAGGAACGCAGGCAACACCACCGCCAGCGCGCCCAGGTAGAAATAGCCGAAACGTCGATAGTGCGGCAAGTCGCTGGGATGCCGTGCAACCAGATGTTTGTACAGCACCTGCCCGGCGGCGTAGGTGAAGTTGGCCAGTTGCAGCAGCAGGAAACCACCGAGGAAGTCGCCATCCAGGCCGTCGTAGCGAATCACCCCCGCCCCCAGTACCGCGACCAGAGCTGCCAGCAGCGCCCATGGATTAAAGCGCCGGTTCAGCGCGTCTTCGATCAGGGTCACGTGCAACGGCGTGAGGATGGTGAACAGCAGCACCTCGGGCACCGTCAGCACCCTGAAGCTCAGGTACAGGCAGACGTAGGTAACGCCGAATTGCAGCGCGCCGATCAGCAGCATGCCGCGCATGAAGCGCGGCTCGACCTGACGCCAGCGCGTCAGCGGAATGAACACCAGCCCGGCCAGCACCACGCGGACCAGTACCGCAAAGTAGCTGTCGACGTGCCCCGCCAGATAGACACCGATCAGGCTGAACGAAAACGCCTGAATCAGTGTGACAAACAGTAGATAACCCATGCCGCCCCCGATTTTGAAGGGCGCGACCATAGCGGTTTGCAGGCGCAATTGTCCACCAGCCATCCCTCTATTTCTGACGTCAGCCGGTCGGCGCAATACATTTCGACCGCCATAAATACGACAGCCATTGGATTGACGATTATCGCTACCATTTCGACGAAAATATAAACCATATCGCGCAACTTTTCTTGTGCGAAAGGTCTTACCCTTCGGCGATGCAATATTGACTTCCCCACCTGAAACCTTCGCCGCCTGGAGCAACCCCATGATATTCAACACAAAAGACTTCGGAGCACTGGGCGACGGGATCACCGACGATACGGCCGCCATACAGGCCACGATCGATGCGGCGGCAGCAGCGGGAGGTGGCGAAGTCGCTCTGGGGGCTGGCACTTACATCGTGTCCGGCGGCGAAGAGCCTTCCGACGGCTGTCTGATGCTCAAGAGCAACGTCACTCTGTCGGGCGCGGGGATGGGCGAAACGATCATCAAGCTCGCCGACGGCTCGGACACCAAGGTGACCGGCATCGTGCGCTCGGCCTACGGCGAAGAAACGCATGACTTCGGCATGAAGAATCTGACCCTGGACGGCAACCGGGACGCCACCACTGGCAAAGTGGACGGCTGGTTCAACGGCTATATTCCGGGCTCTGACGGCAAGGACTCGAACGTCACGCTCGACAGCGTCGAAATCAAGGACTGCTCGGGCTATGGCTTCGACCCGCACGAGCAGACCGTCAACATGGTGATCAAGAACAGCGTGTCGCATGGCAACGGTCTGGACGGCTTCGTGGCCGACTACCTGAGCGACAGTGTGTTCGAAAACAACGTGGCGTATGACAACGATCGCCACGGTTTCAATGTGGTCACCAGCACCCACGACTTCACCCTGAGCAACAACATCGCCTACGGCAACGGCAGCACCGGCATTGTGGTGCAGCGCGGCAGCGAGAATATTCCGTCGCCCGCCAACATCACCATCACCGGCGGCGCAGTCTATGGCAACGGTGCCGAGGGCGTGCTGATCAAGCTGTCCAGCCAGGTGTCGGTCAGCGGCGTCGATATTCATGACAACGGCAGCGCGGGCGTGCGCATTTACGGCAGCACCGGGGTGGATGTTTTCGACAACACGCTGAGCAACAACTCCCTCGGTGCTCCGGTACCAGAAATTATCATCCAGTCCTACGATGACACTTCGGGCGTTTCCGGCAAGTTCTTCAGCGGCAGCGACAACCTGATCCGCGGCAATGTGATCACCGGCAGCGACAACTCCACTTATGGCGTTGCCGAGCGTAACGAAGACGGCACCGACCGCAACAGCATCGTGGGCAATACCATCAGCCACACCAGCAAGGGCCTGACCCTGGTCTACGGCGATGGCAGCTTTGCCGGCGACGCGTTCCCGCTGATCACCGTGCAAGGCACTGAAGCCAACGACATCATCACGGGCAGCGCAGCCAACGAGCTGATTTTCGGCCTCGCGGGCAAGGACACCCTGAACGGCGGCGCAGGCGACGACATTCTGGTCGGCGGTGCGGGTGCGGATAAGCTCAGCGGTGGCGCGGGTGCCGACACCTTCCGCTTCGATCAGTTGACCGACAGCTATCGCACCGCCACTGTCAGCGCGACCGACCTGGTGTCCGATTTCGACATCAGCCAGGACCGCATCGACCTTTCGAACCTCGGCTTCACCGGGCTGGGCAGCGGCAAGGCCGGAACACTGAACCTCAGCTACAACGCGACCCTCGACCGCACCTACATCAAGTCGCTCGACGCGGACAGCGGCGGCAACCGCTTCGAGCTGGGGCTGAGCGGCAATCTGAAAGACACGCTGAATGCCAGCCACTTCATGTTCCAGCGCGTTATTGAAGGCACCGCAGGCGGCGATACCCTGACCGGCACTGAGGGCAACGACCTCATCAACGGCAATGCAGGCGTGGACCGCCTAAACGGCGGCGCGGGTGCGGACACCCTCACCGGCGGTGCCGATGCCGATATCCTGACCGGCGGCGCCGGGGCGGATCTTTTCATCTACACCTCGCGGCTGGACAGCTATCGCAACTACAACGCCAGCGGCACCAAGCAAAGCGACACCATCACCGACTTCAACACCGCCGAAGACCGCATCGACCTGTCCAGCATCGGTCTGCGCGGGTTGGGCGATGGCAGCGCCAACACTATTTACCTGTCGGTGAATGCTGATGGCAGCAAGACCTACGTCAAGACCAACGCCGTCGACACCACCGGCAACCGCTTCGAAATCGCACTGGAAGGCAACCTGCTCGACAAACTGAGCGCGTCCAACTTCATTTTTTCCAACACGTCGGCCACCAATCAGGCTCCGGTGCTCAATACGCCGCTGATCGATCAGAACGTGACCGAACTCAAGGCGTTTTCCTACGCCGTGCAACCCGGCAGTTTCAGCGACCCGGACAGCACCGCGCTGACTTACAGCGCGACCCTGGCCGACAACAGCGCCCTGCCCGACTGGCTGACATTCGACAGCAAGACCCTGACCTTCAGCGGTACGCCTGGCGGCACGGCATCCGGGTTGTACTCAATACTGCTGACGGCCAGCGACGCCACCGGCGCTTCGGTGGCTGACAGCTTCGCCATCAACGTGGGCAACGTCGCGCCGGGCACGCTGACCGGCTCTCAAAACGCCGAAACGCTGTACGGCACCGAGGGCGACGACACGCTTCTGGGCCTGGGCGGCGACGACACGCTGCGTGGCGATACCGGCGCCGACATCCTCAACGGCGGCGCAGGCCGTGACACCTTGTACGGCGGAGCGAATGCCGACACCTTCATCTACAGCACGCTCACCGACAGCTACCGCAATTATGAAGCGGGCGGCCTGACAGCCACCGACACGATCGCTGACTTCACCTCCGGCCAGGACAAGATCGACGTCTCTGCGCTGGGCTTCGTGGGGCTGGGCAGCGGCGAAAACCACACGCTGTACATGACCCTCAACGAGGCGGGCGACAAGACTTACGTCAAGTCTGCAACGCCCGACGCCGATGGCAATCGCTTCGAAATTGCCTTGAGCGGCAATCTGATCGATACCCTGACCGAAGCCGATTTCGTGTTCGGTCAGCGTGAATCCCAGGAAATCCTCTACCTGCCGACACTGGGTCAATCCAACGCGCGACTGCTGCGCATGACCGAAGACGATAACCAGTCCGGCACCTCGGAGATGGTCAAGGACCTGACCCGTTACACCGATTACGACGTGCGCAGCCAGTTCAACGATGCCAACGGTGACCCCATCGACCTCGCCGTGGGCGGCAGCACCGTGGTTGGCTACTCGACCGGCACGCAGGAAGAACAGCGTGTTTCCTGGTGGCTAACCGACACCGATCAGCCGGGACCGGCACTGCTGCGCGCCACCGAACTGCTCAAGGCCCAACTGGCGACGCTGAGTACGCTCGATCAAGTCACCACCGGCATTGTCTGGAGCCAGGGCGAAGAAGGCGCTCAGGAAATAGCCCGCGCCACCGACAAACAGGCGGCAGCCGATTTGTACAAAGCGTCGACCCTCAAAGTGTTCGACTACCTGCACGCGCAGATCGGCGACTTCACGGTGTACATGGTCGAAACCGGTCATTACCAGACGGACGCGGCCAGGGCCCGCGGTTACACCGAGGAAAAAATCAGCGCTATCGTCGAAGGCGTGGGGTATGTGCGCAATGCGCAGGAAGCCATCGCCCATGAGCGCGCCGACGTCAAGCTGGCGGTGGATTACAACGATCTGCCGTTGCGCTATGAGGTCAACCCGCTGGTGTACCCCGATGACGTCTGGCACCTGCATGAAGAGTCCGCCGAAATAGTCGGTCAGCGGCTGGCCGATTTCATCGCCAACGACCTGGGCTTCAGCGGCAATCCCGCCGACAACAATAATCCGGCCGATATTGTCAGCGGCGGTCAGAACGAAGGTGGCAACATCTTCGGCACCAGCGACGACGACACACTGGTTGGCGGCACCGGCAACGACATTCTGGACGGTGACCAGGGCGCGGACGACATGACAGGCGGCGACGGCAATGACATTTATGTCGCCGATAACGCTCTGGACACCGTCACCGAAAGCAACGATTCGCCGTCGCAGATTGATACCGTGGTGTCGTCCGTCAGCTGGAAGCTGGGGACTAACGTGGAAAACCTGATGCTGACCGGGTTTTCTGCCATCAATGCCACGGGCAACGCGCTGAAAAACGTCATCACCGGTAATGCGGCCAACAACATCCTCGACGGCGGCACGGGCGCTGACCTGCTCACGGGCAGGGACGGCTCGGACAGCTACGTCGTCGATGACGTAGCTGACCGGGTGGTCGAAACCGCGACTGACGCCCAGACCGGCGGCATCGATACGGTGTACAGCTCACTGGCGAGTTACACCCTCGGGGCCAATCTGGAAAATCTGGTGATCACCAGCAGCGCCGCCGCCAACGCCACCGGCAACGCGCTGGACAACATGCTGTATGCAGGCGCTGGCGATAACGTGCTCGACGGCCGCGATGGCAATGACACGGTGTCTTACCTGTTCGCCACCACCGGCGTCACGGTCGCGCTGAATACCAGCGCTCAGCAGGTCACTGGCGGCTCCGGCCTGGACACCATCAAGGGCACGGAAAACTTGACGGGCAGCCAGTTCGCCGACTCGCTGACCGGCAACAAGAACGCCAACGTTTTGATCGGCGGCGAAGGCAATGACACGTTATCGGGCGGCGCAGGCGACGATGTGCTGATCGGCGGTTCAGGTGCGGATACGCTGATTGGCGGCACCGGTGCTGACCACTATGTCTTCAACAGCATCGACGAGGTGGGCCGCGACGACTTGCGTGACATCATCAATGGCTTCAAGGTGGGCGAAGGCGACAAGCTGGACTTCTCTGCCTTCGATGCCCGGCCGCTCACCGATGACGCGGATGCTTTCGTGTTCATCGGCAATGCTGCGTTCAGTGCCGCTAACACAGGCGAGCTGCGCTTTGCCGATGGCATGCTGTACGGCAACATCGACGACAACGTCGGCGCGGATTTCGAAATCCAGCTGACCGGCGTGCAGAGCCTGCAGGCGGCTGACGTTATCGTCTGAGAGCGACCACGTTCCGCGCTCACGGTCGAATATCAACTATCGTGCGACGCTCTGCGTCGACATCCAGTTCTGGACGCTCCGCGTCCGATCTTGAGTGTGCGGCGCGGTGCAGATTTGTGAATCCCACCCGCCAAAATCTCACTTCAAAATCAACGTTTCGATCAAAAACGCGAAGCCTCTCTCCCCCTCATCCATAAATTTGTTTTATCCATAAGAGCGCTCTACTCTCAGGCTGGCTGACAGGTGAGTCTGATGCGCAACTTGATAATGCTGCGATTGAATTTGGACGACACGTCAACGCTCTTGCCTGCCCCCACCTGCACACGCCGGGTGCGCGGCGCTTCTGGCCCATTGGTGAACACTACTGAACATCTGGCGTCTACGTCACCGTAGTTGTTGACGGTGATCGCCCCGGTGTCGTGATAGACATCATGGGTTGCGTAGTCGATCTTCACGTCCTGGTACTGCTTTTCCACTTCGATAGGGTACGCAAACGCTGTGACAGGCAACATGACCAGCAGTAAACAACACAGTCGATTCATTCGGCGGTCTCCGGGACGGGATTGTCAGAGTAGAACAATAGCCAGCACATTAAAGAGGAATTACAGCATGAAAGCGCCCCGCGTGACGCTCGACCAGTGGCGCACGTTGCAAGCCGTTGTCGATCATGGCGGTTTTGCCCAGGCGGCCGAAGCCTTGCATCGTTCGCAATCATCCGTAAGTTATACCGTGGCTCGCATGCAGGAACAGCTCGGCGTGCCGCTGCTGCGTATCGACGGGCGCAAGGCTGTGCTCACCGAGGCCGGCGGCGTGTTGCTGCGTCGCTCGCGGCAACTGGTCAAGCAGGCCAGCCAGCTGGAAGACCTCGCCCATCACATGGAACAGGGCTGGGAAGCCGAGGTGCGACTGGTGATCGACGCGGCCTACCCATCGGCACGGCTGGTCAGGGCGCTGACCGCGTTCATGCCGCAAAGCCGCGGCTGCCGGGTTCGTCTGCGCGAAGAGGTGCTGTCCGGGGTCGAGGAAGTGTTACTCGAAGGGGTCGCAGACCTGGCCATCAGCGGCTACAGCATCGCAGGCCATCTCGGCACGGAAATGAGCTCGGTCGAGTTCGTCGCCGTTGCCCACCCGGACCACGCACTGCATCAGGCCAATCGCGAATTGACCTTTCAAGACCTGGAAAGCCAGTTGCAGGTGGTGATTCGCGACTCAGGCAGGCAGCAGCCGAGAGATTTCGGCTGGCTCGGCGCCGAACAGCGCTGGACGGTCGGCAGTCTCGGCACGGCGGCGACCTTTGTCAGCAACGGCCTGGGTTTTGCGTGGCTGCCCCGGCACATGATCGAACGCGAGTTGCGCGAAGGGCTGCTCAAGCCCCTGCCGCTCGACAAGGGTGGCGTCCGCAACCCGACGTTCTATCTTTACTCCAGCAAAGACAAACCGCTGGGCCCGGCGACGCAGATTCTGGTCGACCTGATCCGCGGTTTTGATACCGCACCACTGACTGCTGCGCTGCCAGCACCCCGACACGCCTGACAGGAGTAGGCAGATGGCGTTCTTCGAACATGACGAGTGCACGCTGCACTATGAAGAATACGGCCAGGGCGAACCGGTCCTGCTGCTGCACGGCCTGGGGTCCAGCTGTCAGGACTGGGAGTACCAGATCCCGGCGCTGGCCGCGCGCTATCGCGTCATCGTCATGGACCTGCGCGGCCACGGGCGCTCGGACAAGCCCCATGAGCGCTACAGCATTCAGGGCATGAGCAACGACGTGCAAGCGCTGATCGAACATCTCCGACTCGGCCCGGTGCATGTGGTCGGCCTGTCGATGGGCGGCATGGTCGGCTTTCAACTGGCCGTCGATCAGCCGGCGTTGCTCAAGAGCCTGTGCATCGTCAACAGCGCGCCGCAGGTCAAAGTCCGAAGCCCGGGTGATCTCTGGCAATGGGCCAGACGCTGGACGCTGTCGCGCGTTGTCGGCATGGCAACCCTGGGGCAGGCCTTGGGCAAGCTGCTGTTTCCCAAACCGGAGCAGGCCGAGCTGCGGCGCACGATGGCCGAGCGCTGGGGCCGGAATGACAAGCGCGCCTACCTCGCCAGTTTTGACGCCATCGTCGGCTGGGGCGTGGAACAGCATCTGGCGCGCATCACTTGCCCGACCCTGGTCATCGCGGCAGAGCATGACTACACGCCGGTATCGCTCAAAGAGGATTACGTGAAACGCATGCCTGACGCCCGACTGGTCGTCATCAGCGACTCACGGCATGCCACGCCGCTGGATCAGCCTGAGCGATTCAACCGCACGCTGCTGGAATTCATCGACAGTACCGGGGTCTGAAAACCGTGTGCGGATCGTTCGCCTGCGGCAGCGCAGACCTTGGCGAGGCAAAAGCTGGGCAAAAAAAGCCAAACGTGCTTTCCTTGGCGGCCACAGTCGATATCTCTCAATGAAGGACGTGTTGCCACATGCTGAAAAAAATCGCTCTCACCGCCTGCTCCGTGCTGTTTGCCGCCAACCTGATGGCAGCTCAAGACAAGGCCACGCATGTGGTATTCGACACCAGCTTCGGGCAGATTGAAATCGAACTGGCAGACACCAAAGCGCCGCTCAGCACCGCGAATTTTCTGGGTTACGTCGATAGCGGTTTTTACAGCAATACCATTTTTCACCGGGTAATTCCGGGCTTCATGGTCCAGGGCGGTGGCTTCACCCGGCAACTGGTTCAGAAGCCCACCAAGGGCCCGATCAAGAACGAGGCGCAAAATGGCCTGCATAACGTGCGCGGCACGATTGCCATGGCCCGTACTTCGGACGTGAACTCGGCCACCAGCCAGTTCTTCATCAACACCAACGACAACGCGATGCTCGACAACGGTGCCCGTGACTTCGGTTATGCGGTATTCGGCAAAGTCGTCAAAGGCATGGACGTGGTCGACAACATCGTCAACGCCCGCACGAACAACCAGAAAGGCATGCAAAACGTGCCTGTCGACCCGATCCTGATCAAGTCCGCCAAGCGCGTCGACTGATCGGAAACCTGTACCGCACGAAGCCTTTCCGGCCCGTGCGGCGCGGCCGGGACAGCCTCTATTTATCAAGGAGAGCCCACCCTGCGTGGGTCTGATAGCCAATGCTTTATCGTCGTTTTGAAAAGCTGATCGACATCTTCAAAGACGCTCCTACCGCCGCCCCGCCCAATACCGTCTTCGCGTTTTATCTGTACTACCTGCGTCAGGTATGGCCGACTTTCACCGCGTTGCTGTGTGTCGGGCTGATCGGGGCGTTGATCGAGGTATCGCTGTTCAGCTACCTGAGCCGCATCATCGACCTGGCACAAAGCACACCGCCCAAGGACTTCTTCAGCATTCACGGCTCGGAGCTGATCTGGATGATGGTCGTGGCCTTGCTGCTGCGCCCGATCTTTGTCGGCCTGCACGACCTGCTGGTGCATCAGACCATCAGCCCGGGCATGACCAACCTGATTCGCTGGCAAAACTACAGCTACGTGCTCAAGCAGAGCGTGAACTTCTTCCAGAATGACTTCGCCGGGCGCATCGCCCAGCGCATCATGCAGACCGGTAACTCGCTGCGCGACTCGGCGGTGCAGTCGGTGGACGCGCTGTGGCATGTACTGATCTATGCGGTCAGCGCCATGGTGCTGTTCGCCGAAGCGGACTGGCGCCTGATGATTCCGCTGGGCACCTGGATCGCAGCGTTCATCCTCGCCCTGATGTACTTCGTGCCCAGAGTGAAACAGCGTTCGGTGGATTCGTCCGATGCCCGTTCCAGGCTGATGGGCCGGATTGTCGATGGCTACACCAACATCACCACGCTGAAACTGTTCGCCCACACCAATCACGAACAGCAATACGCCCGCGAGGCGATGCGCGATCACACCGAAAAAAGTCAGCTGGCCGGCCGCGTCGTGACCTCGATGGACGCCACCATCACCAGCATGAACGGCGTGCTGATTGTCACCACCACCGGGCTGGCGCTGTGGCTGTGGACCCAATCGATGATCTCGGTCGGTGCAATTGCGCTGGCCACAGGCCTGGTGATTCGTATCGTCAACATGTCCGGCTGGATCATGTGGGTGGTCAACGGCATCTTCGAGAACATCGGTACGGTGCAGGATGGCCTGGAAAGCATTTCGCAACCGGTCACGGTCAACGACCGGCCAGGCGCCCTGCCGCTAAAGATCGACAAGGGCGGCGTGAAGTTCGATGGCGTCGATTTTCATTATGGCAATGGCAACGGGATCATTCACAACCTCAACCTGGACATCAAACCGGGTGAGAAAATCGGCTTGATCGGGCCTTCGGGCGCGGGCAAATCGACGCTGGTGAATCTGCTGTTGCGCATGTACGACGTGCAAGGTGGCAGGATTCTGATCGACGGCCAGGATATTTCCGAGATTACGCAGGAAAGCCTGCGTGCGCAGATCGGCATGATCACCCAGGACACCTCGCTGCTGCACCGTTCGATTCGCGAAAACCTGCTGTATGGCAATCCGCACGCCACCGATGAACAGCTCTGGGAATCCATTCACAAGGCCCGTGCCGACGAGTTCATTCCACTGCTGTCGGACTCCGAAGGCCGCACCGGCTTTGATGCTCACGTCGGTGAGCGCGGCGTGAAACTGTCCGGCGGTCAGCGCCAGCGTATCGCGATCACCCGTGTGCTGCTCAAGGACGCACCGATTCTGATCATGGACGAAGCCACCTCGGCGCTCGATTCCGAAGTCGAGGCGGCGATTCAGGAGAGCCTGGAGACGTTGATGCAAGGCAAAACGGTCATCGCCATCGCCCACCGCTTGTCGACCATCGCCCGGATGGATCGGCTGGTGGTCCTGGAAAAAGGCCAGATCGCCGAAACCGGCACTCACGCAGAATTGCTGGCCCGTGGCGGGTTGTATGCCAGGTTATGGCAGCATCAGACGGGTGGATTTGTAGGGGTGGATTAATATGGGGAGGCTGCTGGCCTCTTCGCGAGCAAGCGAAGCGTCGCCCGGCTCGCTCCCACAAGATCCTCAGGGGCAGTGATCCATTTGCTACTCCGCCTGCCGATACGGCAACGCACTGCGCGCATCTTCTGCATACGCCAGCACGCCCGCTCGCTCCTGCTGCAGAAAGTCGCTGACCGCATCCTTCAAGCCAGGATGCATGAGGTAGTGCCATGAACGGGTGATCTGTGGTTCAAAACCGCGGATCAGTTTATGTTCGCCCTGCGCACCGGCGTCGAATCGTTGCAGGCCGTGGGCTATCGCGTAGTCCATGCCCTGATAGAAACAGGTCTCGAAGTGCAGGCGGTCGAATTCAGCCAGACAGCCCCAGTAGCGACCGTAGAAGCTGTCGCCACCGATCAGGCTGAAGGCCATGGCCACCGGGCGGGAACCTTGCAGCGCGATGACCACCCGGATCGACTCGGGCATGCGCTCGGCCAGCAGGCTGAAGAATTCACGGGTCAGGTAAGGCGCCTGCCCACGGACTTCGTAGGTGTTGGAGTAGCACGCATAGACGAAGTCCCACAGCACTTCGGTCATCTGCGCGCCTTGTAGCCATTCAAACGCGATGCCCTGCCCCGCCACCTGTTCACGCTCTTTGCGCATCTGTTTGCGCTTGCGCGAACTCAATGCGTCAAGAAAGTCCTGAAAATCCCGGTAGCCACGGTTATGCCAGTGGAACTGGCAACCAATCCGCTGCAGCCAGCCCGACTGCGTTTCAAGCAAAGCATCGGCAGCCGGGTCAGTGAAATTCACATGGGCGCTCGACAGCCCTTCGCTCTGCAGATACGCCGGCAAATCGCTGAGCAGCTCCATGCCGCCCTGAGGCGTTGCAGACAGAATGCGCGAGCCGCCGACCGGGCTGAACGGCACGGCCACCAGCAGCTTGGGGTAATAAGCAATGCCAGCACGGCGACAGGCGTCTGCCCAGCCGTGGTCGAACACGTACTCGCCGTACGAATGCCACTTTCGATAAGCCGGTAACGCCGCCACCAACTGATCGTTTTCGTAGTGCAGTATATGCTCGGCACGCCAACCGGAGCGCGGTCCGAGGCTGCCGCTGTCTTCCAGCGAGCTGAGAAAGGCATGGCGCAGGAACGGCTGATTGCCCGGCACCAGTGCGTCCCATTGAGCAGGCGCGACGGTGCTGAGGCTGTCGATAACGTGAACGGGCATGCAGGTTCCCCGGTGAGCAGACGTTGTGAAGAGTATCCCTTATTAAGGCCTTATGTTCATCGTGGTCGAAATCTGCCTGGAAAGACTGATCGCGAAGTCATTGACTGCCTGCTCACGCTCTTTGGCGATTTGCGCAATCTGATCGAGATACTGCTGATCGGACTGCTGGTTCGGCGGCAGTTCATCCAGGGCGGCGAGGCGCTGGAGAAACGGCATTTTTACCGGCTCGAAATCGGGGGCATAACGAACTTCCAGATAACTCATCCAGAACTCCCTGGCGACCAGCGACTCGAAAAACGCCCGAGTGCCTTCGCGGGTGGTTATTTCAGTGTACGCAGCATCCAGATCCGTATCAGTGACCCGCGCCATGTTGCTGAACAACATGGTCCTGGGCTGACCGGGCAGCTCGAGTCGCGCCTGCAGACCGATGCGATAGGTCAACCGCACTTCCGCTTCATCCACGGGCTCGCGCATTTCCTGACGACGCGCGATGTCCCGCCGGGCAATTTTTTCCAGTTGATCCAGACGGTCCAGGCTACGGCTCATTTTGAACAGCGCCAGAGGCTGCGCGGCTTCAGACGCGGACGACATGATCGAGAACAGCCGTACATGAATCTCCATATCGCCAAATATCAATGCCAGTCCATCGCCACATGTCTGAGGATGTGCAGCCAGATCGAATAACTGAAGGCGCAGCTCCCTGCTTGCAGCGGCCGACGTGATCATCGCCCAGACGCGTTCGGTGAGCTCTTCCCGGTTGTTGGAAAAGTCAGCCGAGTGCGTCAGATCACTCAGCATCTGAAAGAAATCCGTAGATCCGGTGCTGGCTCGCAGGTCTTGCCAAAGCGTTGTCCGGGCACTCATCCGCTCACGATCAAGACCGGCGAGCCATGGCGTGCTGTCTGGCCCGGCCGCAAGCGGCTGACGGTTCGGGGTAACAGTAACCCCCCAGCGCGATCGTAGCCTGCCATCGCGAAACAGCCTGATATGCGCCAGTGTCGGGGAACTCAGCGGGTTGCCGTTCAGGTGCAGGTGAAGGCGGGAGGAACTGAGCGAGCGATCGATGTTATCCAGTTCATCGAGCGATATTTCCGAGATGCGGTTATCGCGCAGATCGATACGAAGCAAATCAGACCGTAACCAGTTCCATCGGGGTAATGTTTCAATACCCGTGCTGCGCAAAAACAGCAGGCGCAATGAGTTGATTGCACTGATGCTCGCGTCGGCGCCAAGCGCGCAAAAGTTAAGGTCCAGAATCTCCAGTCGGTTCAGATTTCGCAAAATAGTGTTGGACGCTTCAGTCCACTGCAAAGGGTTATGGCTGAGTGACAACTCTGCCAGCAGGGTCATGTGTGCTATCGACTCCGGCATGGATTGCAGATTATTGAAGTCCAGACTCAGCGATCGCAAGTTGCTGAAATTTCTCAGCAGTGCGTCCGTTTGCGATTGAGTCAGCTGCATGTTGCGCGCTTTCAGGACTGCCACATGCGCAAAGCTGGCGGCGATGTCCGGTATTTCTCCTACGCGTAGATTGTCCAGATCGAGCGCATAGCCTAAAAACTCACCCTGAAAGTTTCTGCAGTGCACGCTGAGTCTTCTCCAGCATCCGTGAATGCGCCTCGTCGCAACTTCTCTCGCAGTGCGCAGCGCAGAGAACGGCGTTTCATCTACCCAGGCGCCCAAGGTGGTCTGAAGGTTGCTCAGCTCATCGGCGAGGCTGCGCAACCTTTGCCGAACGAAGCCCTGCAACTGCCCGGCGGCTCCAGTATGTTCGGCACGCAACTCGCTCAGAAAGCTCGCCACCTCGGCACCGGAAAAATCCGGGTACAGACTTTTTACCGCAAGCTCGGGCGAATGACTGAAAGCACCGATACCCAGCCGACGAAAGAAACCGCGCAAGCGCCCGCTCATGGGGTAACCCGTTCGACCATCCGGTAAACGCTGCGGCCATTTGAGCCCGGGCTTGATCGGTTGCATGCGCAATAGCTCAGCAACCCGGTCACGTCGGCCCGATGCGATACGCCCGGACAGACTGCGCAGTTGCTCCGCGTCCGCATTCAGCGGCAACTCGAGATTGATGCGCGCCTCATCAGTAAGGGTGTCCAGCAGGGCACTGAAAAAAGGCTGATCGGCGTCGCCGATGGAATCGCCCGAGTGGCTGAAGCGCTGAAACCCCTCCCCGGTGCTGACCAGAATCCGGTGCACGGCGCCGGCCTGGGTGCTTTCAAGGTTCGCGATTTCATCCCCTTCCAGCGTGTCCTTGAGCAGATCGATGGAAATATCACCGCGCCAGCCCGGCAGGTCTCGCAACAGACCAAGCCCTGCAACATAAGTGTCGGGATTGTCGGTCGAATTGCGATAGAAACCCTCGATAGCGCGGTTTATCCTCAGTTGCTGCTGATACTCTCGAGCGTGCTCGGCGAGCTCCAGAGGGATTCGTTTCTCTGAAGTCATCCATGCTTTGTCAGCGTCACTCGCCATGCTGACGAGCTCAAGGGCGACGCTGTCCGGCAGTCTGCCAAAGTCGCGCTGGAGCAGTTCGACAAGCGGATCGCTGCTGCGATTCTCCAGTGCCTGAACACCGGCAAGCAGTTGCTCCACATGACGCTCAGCGTAGCTGGCCAGATGATGCTTCAAGCCTTGAACCCGAGCGGTTTTGTCTGTGCTGCCGGTGCCGGTCAGAAGCGTGTTTTCATCGGGTGTCAACCCTTCCAGCAATTGCTCCAGCACCTGGGTCAAGTTGCCTGTCGGCCCCACCGCATGAGACGAAAGCGTCATCTGCGAGCCTGCGTTCCAGGCATCGAGCATGTTCCCGTCAGCATCGACCAGCAACAACCCCCGATCCGTTCGCCAGCGCGGCGACGAAGCCAGCAGCTTCATCCATGGCTGGATGTGCGCGACCGAGACTTCCGGCAGGTCGTCGGCCTTGAGTGCCTCAATGCAGCCTTGCAGCTCCCGCTCGATCCCCACGCGCTGGATGGCATCGTTCAACAGGGCTGGAGGCTGCAGGCTTTCGACGTGTATCTGGCGCAACACACCTTCACTGGTGCCGGTAATGCGCATGACTTTGTGGATTTCGTCCTCGGTAAAGGCATCACAGGCCGGGCTCAGGCGCCGGAACGCCTTGACTTCATCCCAGCCCATAGGATTTTCCCATTCGTGGTGCCAGATGCCGGCACCATTGTGTTTCAGCTTGGGCGCGTATGAACGCTCATCCACCGGGTGCTTGATACGCCAGTTGACACCGGCCGCATCCGCTTCGACGCGATACAGCTTGCCGTCCAGAGGCAGCCAGGTCTTGCCGTCAAACTCGTAGAGCCCCAAGGCATTGACGGCCAGCCCCTCAGGCAGGCTGACCGTATCCGCAAAAGCCTTGACCGAAGGTTTTCCAAGACGGATCGATCCGTCCACCCTCTTTTGCACCAGGCTTTCAATGAACATCGACGGTTCAAGGCGCGCCACTGCGCCCGCGACACTTCCCAGGACCAGCATCTGAGCAACGTTTTCGCCGATGTCGTAAATGTGTTGCATCGCCTCTTCCACTTCACCGTGGGTCCAGTCTTCGTAGGCCACGAAGGCTGCACTGGCAAGCTGATAGATCGCAACCACGGCCATGACTTCGCCCAGCACCGGCACAAACAGCCCGGCCGCGTTGAGTACGTTCATGCCGTTATCTTTCAGGCTTTCAAGCAGGACATCACGGGCTTGTTGATCCGCCTGCGCAGACGGCACCGCAATGGCCCGTGAATCGCCATAGGTTTTAGCCAGCAAATGTTCGTAAAGCAGCTCGCAGGGCGGCTTCGAAAAGGGCTGGGTCTGCAACAGCAGGTCGGCGTTGACGTCCAGCGTGTGCGCCGGGGCGGGATAGAGCCGCGATTTCAGCCTGGAAAAGAACTCCGGACTTTGGCTCAGGCTGATGAAACGGCTGAAATAGCGCCGATAACCTTCGCTGTCGAGCGCTTGCACGAGGCTGGCGTTGAGGGCCTGCAGCGACGCGTACTGCTTGATCGGGTGTGAGGGCTCCGACGGCAGATAGACAACGCAAGGCCCGCTGTCCGGGTCGGGAAGATTCTGCTGAATCAGCAGGGCACCGTGTAAAAGGCAGCCCGAAAAAGCGTAGGTATCGAGCATGTGCAACTGACAGTAACGCAGGCCTTTGCCATCCCAGCGTCGCGGATCGGCAGGTTTCACCATGTTCAGCAGCATCTGATAAGCCGCCTCGGTAATGTCACCTTTCATCATGGCAGTGTGCGCGAGCACCTCGACAGCATCACGCTCACAGCCGATGAAAGCAGCCGCAACCGCTTTTGCAGCATCGGGCGTGGAAGGCTTGAATATGCTGTTCAGATGAGTCTGATAACGGGCACCCAGATCCAGGTCGTGGCAAAAATCAGCGAACTGTTCGAGGTTGATATTGAGGCGGTCCTTGTATTCGACCTTGTACCTTCGTTCAGCGCTGTCGATCAGCCAGTACCGCAAGCCACCTGTGCGCAGAATTGCCGAATAAGGATCGAACCGGCTTCGATTGCTGCTCGCAAAGTTCTGCAAGGCGGCCTGCAAAAGTGTCTGTTCAAGGGGCGCAGGCTTCCAGGCACTGTCGTAACGCCAGGTCATCAACTGGAAGGCTTCAACGTCCAATGCGAGTTTGAAGCGCTCGGAGAACGCCTGCGACAGCAGCGGAGCGGCAAATTTCTGCGCCGATATCAGGCGATTACGGATGGGCTCCAGCACATGCCAGGAGCGCATGCTGTTTTGCTGGCTGGCGTGCAGGGCCTGACGCAACGCTGCCGGTGCGTTCAGATACCAGGCCGGCAGATTGTCACGGATGAATTGGGCGTTGGGATGGTCGGCTTCGAAGGGCGCAGCGTCGAGTTGCTGTGCGGGAAGCTGCGTAGCAGGCGCTGCCTGCGTTTCAGGTGCGATGTTGACAGAGAACATGATCGATACCGGCGATAGCTTCGTGAAAAGCCCATACGATAGCGACCCGAAGGGGTGCATGTGACATAGCGGGATATGACATGACCGGTAGCGCTCTTTGCCAGGGTCTGCTCCCGTTTCATCGCGGCCGCGATGAAACGGGAACAGACCCTGGAGCGCTAATGGTCGGGCGCACTCAGCGTTTGCGTAGAATCACGCTGCCGATCGAATAACCTGCGCCGAACGAACTGAGCACCGCCAGCGCGCCTTTGGGCAGATCGTCCTGATAGGTGTGAAACGCAATGACCGAACCGGCCGAACTGGTGTTGCCATAAGTGTCGAGAATGACCGGCGCCTCTTCGATGCTGGCATCACGGCCCAGCAGCTTCTTGGTGATCAGGTGGTTCATGCTCAGGTTGGCCTGATGCAGCCAGAAGCGCTTCACGTCACTGATGTTGATGCCGTTGTCCTGCAAATGCGCACTGACCAGCTCGGCCACCATCGGGCACACCTCACGAAACACCTTGCGCCCTTCCTGCACGAACAGCTTGTCCGGTGCATTCTGGCCCTGATCCGAGGTGCGGTTGAGGAAGCCGAAGTTGTTGCGGATGTTGTTGGAGAATTTGGTCAGCAAACGGGTGCTGACGATATCAAACTGGTAAGGCGAGGTAGCAAGGTCGGCCCGCTCGACCACGACTGCGGTCGCACCATCACCGAAGATGAAATGGCTGTCGCGGTCACGGAAATTCAAATGCGCGGTGCAGATCTCCGGGCTGATCACCAGCATGGCGCGCGCCTGGCCAAGCTGCACGCTGTTGCAGGCAGCCTGAATACCGAAGGTTGCCGACGAACAGGCCACGTTCATGTCGAAACCGTAGCCTGCGATCCCCAGCGCTTCCTGAATCTCGATGGAGATTGCCGGATAGGCCCGTTGCAGGTTGGAGCAAGCGACAATCACGCCATCGATGTCTGCAGCCGTTTTGCCTGCACGCTGCAACGCCTGCTCGGCGGCTGCAACCCCCATCTGGCAGAGGATCGACCATTCGTCATTGCTGCGTTCCGGCAGGTTGGGCCTCATGCGCTGCGGGTCGAGAATCCCCTGCTTGTCCATCACGAAGCGGCTTTTGATGCCCGACGCCTTCTCGATGAACGCGGCGCTGGATTCGCTGAGCGCTTGCACTTCACCGCGCTCGATGGCCGCTGCGTTCTCGCTGTTGAACTGTGCAACCCAGCCATTGAAAGACTGCACCAGCTCTTCGTTGGAAATGCTGTTGGCCGGGGTAAACAGGCCTGTGCCGCTGATGACGACGTTGTGCACGGTCGTTCCTCTTTTATTGAGTTGCAGGTAATGACCTGCTCAGGCACGGCATGCGAAGGCCCGCGCTTTGTCGGGGCCCACACGCCAGTGCAAATGTAAAAGCGGCTCACAACAACGAGCAGCATTTCATGACACGGTGAAGACAGGCGCGGAGTGTGCCATACAGCCCGGTTTTAGCGCTATCGGCCAATGAATATAGCCCCGATAGCCATCCGCTAAACCGCTGACCGGTGGCGCAACATCAGCCCTCTACCTGACTCCACTGCTTGCTCAACCGTTTGTCAGACACCGGCATTCGGGTGCCCAACTGCTGGGCGAACAGCGACACGCGGTACTCTTCCATCCACCAGCGATACAGCGCCAGTTCCGGGTCGCGCTTGCCTTCCTGAGCATGCTTGTCGGCGCGCGCCTGGTATTGCGCCCAGAGGCCCGCCAGCTCGATGCTCCAGACCCGGTCCTTCTGCACCTGACCGGGCAGTTTTTCCAGACGCATTTCGATAGCCCTGAGATAGCGCGGCAACTCCTTGAGCCAGACCGCCGGTGTTTCGCGGACAAAACCGGGATACACCAGCTTGCCGAGCTGCGCCTTGATATCGTTCAGGGCCACCGCCTGGGCCAGGTCAATCTTGCCCTTGAAGCGCTTTTGCAAACCGTGCCACAGCGTGAGGATTTCCAGGGTCAGCTTCGCCAGCCGCTCGGCATGCTCGGTCCAGTCAGCACGCTTGCGCTCGGCCAGCGACAGCAAGCCGGCACCGTCGCGCGGCAGTTCGGCTTCACCTTCCAGCACGCAACTGTCGAGACTGGCCAGCAGAATGTCTTCGATCAGCGCATCGATACGCCCCAGCTCGCGATACAGCAGGGCCAGCTCGGTCTGCCCCGGCAGCTTGTTGCGCAAGAACTTCGCAGGCTCGGCCAGTTGCTGCAATAACAAGCGCTGCAAGGCACGCCGATGCTGATACTCGGCTTCGGCCTGAGTGGAGAAACGACCTTCCTTGACCGTTCCGCCCTCTTCGACCAGTGCCGGATAGACCGTCATCGACAGCCCGGCAATGTTTTGCTGCGTCTTCTGCGCCACCGGGGCGAAGACCTTGGCCTCCACCGGCTGCTGATGTTTCGCGCTATGCGGCACTGCCAGCGCCGCCTGGCTCGCTTGCGCGAAACGCGCCGTCAGCTCGGCCAAATCACGCCCTTCGCCGAGAAACTTGCCGTGACCGTCGACGATTTCCAGATTCATCTTCAGATGGCCTTCAAGCTGTTGCGCCGCCTCGGCCCAGGCTTCGTCGCTGACTCGCGCGCCGGTCATGCGCAGCAGCTCGCGGCCCAGCGCTTGCGGTAACGAGCCTTCAGCGAAAGTGATGCGTTGCAGGGCCGCCTTGATAAAGTCCGGAACCGGCACGAAGTTCTTGCGCACGGCTTTGGGCAGGTTGCGGACCAGCGCAATGCACTTGGTCTCCAGCAAGCCCGGCACCAGCCATTCAAGACGCTCGGCGGGCAGCGACAACAGCAAAGGCGCCGGCACCCGCAGGGTCACGCCGTCGCGCGGATGATTGGGCTCGAAGTGATAACTCAGCGACAGGCTCAGATCACCCAGGCTCAAGGTGTCCGGGTACTGGGCTGCGGTGACTTCACTGGCTTCGCGGGCCAGCACGTCTTCTTCGCGCATGATCAGCAGTTGCGGGTTTTTCTGGCTCTCGGTCTTGTACCAGCTGTCGAAGGTGGCCGTCTGATGAATCTCGGCCGGAATGCGTGCTTCATAAAAGCTGTACAGGGTGTCTTCGTCAGCCAGAATATCGCGCCGACGAGCCTTGGCTTCCAGCTCGTCGAGCTGTTCCAGCAAGCGGGTATTGGCGCTCAGGCACTTGGCCCGGGACAGGATATCGCCACGCACCAGCCCTTCACGAATGAACAGCTCGCGCGATATCACCGGATCGATGGGCCCGTAATGCACCGGACGACGACCGACCACGATCAGGCCGAACAGGGTGATCTGCTCGAACGCAACCACCTGCCCGCGCTTCTTCTCCCAGTGCGGCTCGAAATGGTTCTTTTTGATCAGGTGCCCGGCCAGCGGCTCGATCCAGTCTGAATCGATCTTCGCGACCATGCGCGCGTACAGTTTGGTGGTCTCGACCAATTCGGCAGTCATCAGCCACTGCGGACGCTTCTTGCCCAGCCCGGAAGACGGGTGAATCCAGAAGCGTCGCTGACGGGCCCCCAGATAATCGCCCTCGTCGGCTTTTTGCCCGATCTGGCTAAGCAGGCCAGACAGAATGGCCTTGTGGAATTTCGGGTAGTCCGCCGGCTCCTTGTTGACCGTCAGTTGCAGGTCGCGACAGATCAGGCTCAGTTGCCGATGGGAATCACGCCATTCGCGCAGGCGCAGGTAATTCAGAAAGTTACGCCGACACCAGTTGCGCAACGGGCTGGCTGTCAGCGTCTGGCGCTGCTCTTCGAAGCCGCGCCACAGATTGACCAGCCCGGCAAAATCCGAGTCGGCATCCTTCCATTGCGCGTGGGCCTGATCCGCCGCCTGCTGGCGTTCGGGCGGCCGCTCGCGCACGTCTTGCACCGACATGGCGCTGGCGACGATCAGCACTTCTTGCAGGCTGCCCTGTTGCGCCGCTTCCAGCAGCATGCGCCCCATGCGCGGATCGACCGGCAGGCGCGCCAGTTGGCGACCCAGCGGGGTCAGCTGATTCTCGCGATTGACCGCCGACAGTTCCTGCAACAAGTTGAAACCATCGCTGATCGCCTTGCCGTCGGGCGGCTCGATGAACGGAAAATCGGTGATCTCACCCAATCGCAGATGCAGCATCTGCAGGATCACTGCCGCCAGGTTGGTGCGCAGAATCTCGGGATCGGTGAACTCGGGACGACCGTTGAAATCCTCTTCGCTGTACAGGCGCACGCACAGACCTGGCTCGACCCGCCCGCAACGGCCTTTACGCTGGTTGGCGCTGGCCTGGGAAACGGCTTCGATCGGCAGACGCTGAACCTTGGCGCGATAGCTGTAGCGACTGATGCGCGCCGTCCCGGTATCGATCACGTAACGGATACCCGGCACGGTCAGCGAGGTTTCCGCAACGTTGGTGGCCAGCACCACGCGACGGCCGGGATGCGACTGAAAGATGCGCTGTTGTTCGGCGGGCGAAAGGCGTGCATACAGCGGCAGAATCTCGGTGTGCCTGAGCTGAGCCTTGCGCAGCACCTCGGCGGCATCGCGAATCTCGCGCTCGCCGGGCAGAAACACCAGCACATCACCGGGGCTCTTGCGCTCGCTGCGTTCGAAGGCTGCCAGTTCATCGAGCGTGGCCAGAATCGCCTGATCGACCGTCAGATCGTCTTCGACGCTGTTGCCCTCTTCGTCCTGCTCACTGGTCAACGGGCGATACCAGACGTCCACCGGGAAGGTGCGACCCGACACTTCGATCACCGGCGCATCGTTGAAATGCTCGGAAAAGCGCTGCAGGTCGATGGTGGCCGAGGTAATGATGACCTTGAGGTCCGGGCGACGTGGCAGCAGGGTTTTCAGATAGCCCAGCAGGAAGTCGATGTTCAGGCTGCGTTCGTGGGCTTCGTCGACGATGATCGTGTCGTAGCGTTCAAGAAAGCGGTCATGCTGGGTTTCAGCCAGCAGAATGCCGTCGGTCATCAGTTTGATCAGGGTATTGCTGTCGCTTTGATCCTCGAAACGCACCTGATAACCGACCAGCGCGCCCAGCGGTGTGCCAATCTCCTCGGCGACCCGACTGGCCACGCTGCGTGCGGCGATCCGGCGCGGCTGGGTATGACCGATCAGGCCATGCTGGCCGCGACCGATTTCCAGGCAGATTTTCGGCAATTGGGTGGTTTTGCCCGAGCCGGTTTCACCGGCGATGATCAACACCTGATGCTTGAGCAGCGCTTCTTTGATTTCGTCACGCTTGGCGGCGATAGGCAGGTTATCGTCATAACGAATCGCCGGCACGCTCTCACGCCGCGCCGTCACCTGGGCGCACGACGCCTGAACCCGCGCCACCCACTGCGCCAGCTTCGCCTCATCGGGCTTCTTGCGCAGCTCGTGCAACTGACGGCGCAGACGATGACGTTCGCTGATCATCGCTTGGTCGAGGTTTTTCAAGAGTTGGTCGATAGAGGGCGATTCGTCGGTCATCAGGCGTGCAGGGTCTTTTTTCAAATGGCAGGTGCGGATTGTCGCAGATTGCGGTGGGTCGTGGGAGCGACCGTGCTTAATCGGTCGGGGTGGTATTACTTCAGCGGATGACTATCGTTACCACTCTGCGTGGTAACGCATTTCTGGACGCTCTGCGTCCGATCCTGAATGCGCGGTGCAGCGCAGACTTGTGACGCGGAGCGTCACGAAAGGCGTTCCCACGCGGAGCATTGGAACGATAATCATCGTGGTCCGAGCCCCGATTCCCGTGCTCATCGGGAAGTGTGTAAGACGATAAGCACGGAGCGTGGGAGATACCGAATACCTACTTCTTCACACCCAGCTTCTTCATTTCCTCGTCACGCAACTCGCGCCGCAGGATTTTGCCGACGTTAGTGGTGGGCAGGACGTCGCGGAATTCAACACTGCGCGGGACCTTGTAGCCGGTCAGGTTAGCGCGCATGTGTTCCATGACTTTCTCTTTGGTCAGCGTCACGCCGGGCCTTGCGACGACGAAGACCTTGATGCTTTCCCCTGATTTCTCGTCCGGTATGCCGATTGCCGCGCATTGCAGTACGCCAGGCAGAGTGGCGAGTACGTCTTCCAGTTCGTTAGGGTAAACGTTGAAACCGGAGATCAGAATCATGTCCTTCTTACGATCGACAATCCGGATGTAGCCGTCGGGCTGGATGATCGCGATATCGCCAGTCTTGAGCCAGCCGTCGGCATCGAGCATCTCGTCGGTGGCGTCCTGGCGCTGCCAGTAGCCTTTCATGACTTGCGGCCCCTTGACGCACAGTTCGCCGCGCTCGCCGAACGCCACCTCGTTGCCCGCATCGTCGATGACTTTGCACAGCGTCGAGGGCACCGGAATGCCGATGGTGCCCATCTGGATGTTCTGGATCGGGTTGACTGTCGCCACCGGGCTGGTCTCGGTCATGCCGTAACCTTCGCAGATCGGGCAGTCGGTGACCTGTTTCCAGCGCTCGGCGGCGGCCTGTTGCAAGGCCATGCCGCCAGACAGCGTGATTTTCAGCGCGGAAAAATCAAGATTGCGGAAGCCTTCGTTGTTGCACAGCGCCACAAACAGTGTATTGAGGCCGACAAAGCCGGTGAATTTCCACTTCGACACTTCCTTGACCATTGCAGGCAGGTCGCGCGGGTTGCTGATCAGAACGTTGTGGTTACCGAGCAACATCATTGCCAGGCAGTGATAGGTGAAGGCATAGATGTGATACAGCGGTAGCGGCGTGATGAGAATTTCGCAACCTTCGTTGAGGTTCGAAGCCATCAGAGCCCGGCATTGAAGCATGTTGGCGATCAGATTGCGGTGGGTCAGCATTGCCCCTTTGGCAATACCGGTCGTCCCGCCGGTGTATTGCAGAACTGCAATATCTGCGGCAGCGGGCGCGACCTCGGTCACTGGCTGGCCATGGCCCTTGGCGAGTATGTCGTTGAACTTGATAGCCTGCGGCAAGTGGTAGGCCGGGACCATTTTTTTCACGTACTTGACGACGCTGTTGATCAGCAGGCGCTTGAGCGGCGACAGCAGGTCGGCCACCTCCGTGATGATCACTGTCTTGACCTGGGTCTTGGGCACGACTTTTTCAGCCAGATGCGCCATGTTGGCCAGACACACCAGCGCCTTGGCGCCGGAGTCATTGAACTGGTGTTCCATTTCCCGCGCGGTGTACAGCGGGTTGGTGTTGACCACGATCAAGCCGGCGCGAATCGCACCAAAAACGGCGATCGGGTACTGCAACAGATTGGGTAGCTGTACGGCGATACGGTCGCCCGGCTGCAAGTCGGTGTACTGCTGAATCCAGGCCGCGAACGCGCCGGACAGCTCATACAACTCGCCATACGTGATGGTCTTGCCCAGATTGCTGAATGCCGGCTTGTCCGCGAAACGCTCGCAGGACTGCTTCAGGACTGCCTGGACATTGGGGTACTCATCGGGATTGATATCAACGGGGATACCGGACGGGTACTTGTCCTTCCAGAAGTTTTCATTCATTCAGCCGACTCCGTAGCGATAGCGAATTCTTCACATCGCTCGAAGCGATGATTTTCTTGTGTTTGGAAGTGTGCAGTAAACGCTTTTTTCGCTTTATGACTGATCAAAAAGCGCGCCGAGAGTAGCAGCTTTGCCAAAGGCCGCCTAGAGGCAAAAGTGGGCTGCCCGGTCACTAAAGTGACTGAATTCTATATTTCAGTCACTTTATAGTGTAGGACAATAACCGGGGCTGAATGGGCTAAAAGCATTGTTCCAGAGGGGTCTAGACGCAAAAAAGACCTGACTTGAAAAGATTCGGCCCCGTTTGCAGCACGCTGCAACAGGGCCAGACATGTCCCGCGATACACAAATAGAGACGATTACTGCACTCAGGCGCTGTCGCGAAGCTCCCGGCGCAGAATCTTGCCCACCGGCGTCATCGGCAACGAATCGCGCAGCACGATATGCTTGGGCACTTTGTATGCGGTGAAGTTTTCCTTGCAGAACGCCTTGAGTTCTTCCGTGCTGACCCCCTCCTCCCGCGGCACCACGAACAGCTTGACGGCCTCTCCGGTACGCTCGTCAGGCACGCCGATGCAGGCGCAGCTGGCGACCTTCGGATGGGTCATGACCACGTCTTCGATTTCGTTGGGGTAGACGTTGAAACCCGAAACAATGATCAGGTCCTTTTTGCGATCCACGATACTGACGAACCCGTCGGCAGCTATCACGGCAATGTCGCCAGTCTTGAACCAGCCTTCGGCGTCGAGTGCTTCGGCCGTGGCGTCCGCACGATTCCAGTAGCCTTTCATGACCTGCGGCCCCTTGATGCACAATTCGCCGCGCTCGCCGAACGGCAGTTCCACGCCCTCGTCATCGATGACTTTCATGGCGGTGCCGGGCACCGGAATACCGACCGTACCCAGACGCGCCTGCGTTCCATAAGGGTTGGCACTGGCAACAGGCGACGTTTCGGTCAGGCCGTAGCCCTCGACAATCGTGCAGCCGGTGATCTGTGCCCACCGCTCGGCCGTGGCCTTGACCAGCGCAGTGCCCCCCGAATTGGTGCTCTTCAACGTGGAGAAATCCAGATTCTTGAACTCGGGATGGTTCATCAGCGCCACGAACAAGGTATTGACCCCGATCATGGCCGTGAACTTCCACTTGCGCAGCTCCTTGATGAAGCCTCCGATATCACGCGGATTGGTGATCAGAATGTTGTGATTGCCGCCGATCATCATGCACATGCAATGCCCTGTGAATGCATAGATATGGTAGAGCGGCAGTGGCGCGATCATCACCTCGACACCCTCTTCAAACGCCCGACTTCCGTCAGGATATTGCTGGCGCATGCAGGCATAGACTTGCTGCATGTTGGCGACCAGATTGCCGTGGGTCAGCATCGCGCCTTTGGCCAGCCCCGTGGTGCCGCCGGTATATTGCAATACAGCGACGTCATCCAGGCCTTGCGCGACTGATCGGGTCTGACTGTCACGCCCGATGCGCAACGTTCGCTTGAAACCGATGGCCTGGGGTAGCTGGTAGTCGGGAACCAGTTTCTTGACCTTGTCGACGATGGTGTTGACCAGCCAGCCTTTGGCCGCCGACTGCATGTCACCCATTTTCACTTCGATCAGGTATTCGATGGCAGTGTCCGGGAGGACCTCCTGCACCAGCTTGCCGAACACATTGAGGTAGACCAGCGCCTTGGCACCGGAATCCTGAAACTGATGACGCATTTCGCGCGCGGTGTACAGCGGGTTAGTGTTGACGACGATCAGACCGGCACGTATCGCACCGAACACGGCAATCGGATACTGCAACAGGTTGGGCATCTGCACGGCGATGCGGTCGCCGGGCAGCAGCCCTGTGTGCTGTTGCAGATACCCGGCAAAGGCCACCGAGTGGCGCTCGAGGTCGGCATAGGTCAGGGTCACGCCCATATTGCTGAACGCCGGGCGATCGGCAAATTTCTTACAACAGCGATCAAACACGTCCATGACCGATTGCCAGGCCTGCAGATCAACGTCCGGGGCGACGCCGGCCGGGCGCTTGTCATTCCAGAAATCAGCTTGCATTATTTTTATCCCTTGCCTGCTTATGCCTGGCCCGACGTTAGCAGTTAACGCGCATCAGGCAAAGTCACCTGAGTGCCATAAGCGGCATGAATCTCGCCTCCGTTCAGACTGCCATTCGCTGCGCGCTATACACTGCCCTGCCGACGTGCGATGGCAACCGGTATCAGGCCGCGCTTCAGTGTTGAAATGGCCGTATTCCGGGGTCCTCAGCTATTTATGCAGAACGATGTGCTCCGGTGAGCGCCAACAAACGTCTGATTGATCTTGCCGGTGTAATGGCGGCAACGGCTCATCAAGTGTTACAAATCAGCGCCTATCCACAGCCGCGGCCCAAGGGCGCGGCTGTATCGGGCGGAACGAACCGGCTCGCTAAATTCATTTTCATTGTCAGGACAGCCACATGACTCAAGTCACCAACACGCCGTACGAAGCCCTCGAAGTTGGTCAGACCGCCAGCTACAGCAAGAAGGTGGAAGAGCGTGACATCCAGTTGTTCGCCGCTATGTCCGGTGACCACAACCCTGTCCATCTGGACGCCGAATACGCGGCCAAGACCATGTTCAAGGAGCGCATCGCCCACGGCATGTTCAGTGGCGCGCTGATCAGTGCCGCCGTCGCCTGCGAGCTGCCCGGCCCTGGCACTATTTATATCGGTCAGCAGATGACCTTCCAGAAACCCGTAAAACTGGGTGACACTCTGACGGTGCGCCTGGAAATTCTGGAAAAACTGCCGAAATTCCGCGTGCGTATCGCCACTCGCGTGTTCAACCAGAACGATGAACTGGTGGTAGACGGCGAAGCCGAAATTCTTGCCCCGCGCAAACAGCAGACAGTCGACCTGACCGTATTGCCGGAGATTACCTTCGGCTGATAGCTGAACCGGGCGCGCGTCCAGCCAACACGCGTGCCAGATCTTTTTTCTACGCCTGCACACAAAATTCATGATGCATCCCGGAACTCTTTTCCGCTCCTTTCCACTCAGGGGCAGAGCAGTACTTTCTATCCGGGATCACGAATTGTTCATGCCCGCAGGCGGGGATATCAGTAATGAATACGATCTACAGAAACGTTTACCCCGTCTCAGGACTGACAACACAGAGCGTCAATCCAGAGTCTGATGGAATCCAGCCACCGGACGTGAAATCGGGCCACAACAGCCAATTGATCGACTTCAGCTCGCCGCGACAGGTAAACGGTCTGCACTCATCGCTGTCGCTGTCTGGCTCACGGCCGCAGATACCTGCCACGCGCACGGCTGCAGACGCATCCGAAAACCCTGTCGAATTGCTGCTGAACAAACTGGTAGAGGCTATTCGCAACATCCTCAAAGATCTGCTTTCTCTTTTCAAAGGCGATCAGCAGCAGGATCAGGCACCGCCCCCTGCACAGACTCAACGCGAGCAGGCACCGAGCTTCTCTCAACTGTCGCAGACGCCTTCATCCGCGTCACCTTCGTCGCCTTCAGCGGCCCCGACACCAACACCAACAGAAAAACCTTTTGTAGTACAGAACGATCATCCGGCGGACAAGCCTGTCACGCTGCAGAAAAATACTGCACCGACACCGCCTGGCCCTGTGCAGACTCAAGATAAAACGTCAGTGACCGCGCCGCCCAAACCTGTCGCCACCACGCCGGCCGTGCAACCCAAGGCCACGACGCCCGTCACCGAAAAACCTGACAGCGAAGAAAAAGTGGCAAAACCTCAACCCCGCGCCGCTCACGGCCAGGGGGCGGACATGTCAGGCATGCTGGGTTTCGCCAAAGAAGCGAACACCACGGGCGGTAACAACGGCGAAGTGGTTACGGTCAATACCGTGGCGGACCTCAAGAAGTACATGGAGGACGACACAGCCCGCACCGTCAAGCTGGGGGCCAATCTGTCTGCCGACAGTAAAGTGTCGATAAACTTCGGGGCCAACAAGACCCTGCTGGGGACCGACAAGGGCGACAGTCTGCACAACATTTATCTGGCCAGCGGCAAAACCGCCAGCAACGACATTTTCCAGAACCTGAATTTCACCCACGACAGCCGTTACCGTGAAAACGGTGACATGCAGATGTTCATCAACAGCGGCCAGAAATACTGGATCGACCACATCACCGCTACCGGAACCAAGGATCAAGACCCCAAAGGGCTGGATAAACTGCTCTACGTGGGCGGCAAGGCCGATAACGTCAGCCTGACCAATTCGAAATTCCAGAACAATGAGTATGGCGTGATTCTCGGTCAGCCGGACGACTCGGCAGCCGCCAAGGCCGAGTACAAGGGTTACCCGCGAATGACCATCGCCAACAACGTGTTCAGCGACCTTGATGTCCGCGGACCCGGTCTGTTTCGTCAGGGACAGTTTCACGTATTCAACAACTCAATAGACAAATTCCACCTTGGTTTCACTGCGACCGGGAACGCGACCATCCTGTCGCAGGCCAACTATTTCAGCAACGGTGTCGATGTTTCCAAAAAGGCCAGTAATAGCGGCGTGCTGGATGACTACGGCGATGCGCACTTCAAGGACATCGGCAGCAATGTCAGCTTCACCCAGAAATCACCTGTGACCGCCTGGACACCGAGCTACAACCGCGACATCAAGACAGCAGAAGCAGCGAGAGCCTATGACCTGGCCAATGCAGGCGCCGAAGCCGTAAGGTGACGTCGCCCGGCAATCAACGGAGCAACCGGCACACAGACGAAAAAAAGGGCGACCGAAGTCGCCCCAAGTGCCTTGCGTGCTCATTGCCTGCGCGTGCGGATTTGGCCGCCGACGCTGTAATCGATGGATGGAGAATAAACGAGGGTGGCCTGAGGCGAGTTGATACAGATCAGCCATTCGTCTACGCAGAGCGTAGCGAGCCGATCAGAACGCGGTAGCAGAAGTTGAATCAGCGCTTCTTGGGCTTTTTCCCGGACTTTTTCTTGCCTAACGGCATAGCCTGCTCGAAGGCGTTGCGCACTTCATTGAGACGTTTGTCGTTCAGATCGTGCACGCGCCTGGCACGTTCGGCGCTCAAGTCGATCAGTTTTTCATCGTCGCTCATGGCTTGCGGTTCTCGAACACGGGAAATCAAACCCAATAATGCTCAATCGCAGCGGCCATGACCAGCGCAAAAACCGGGGAAAACCTGCTGTCAGATCTGAATATCGACCCAGAGCCCCTGACGCGGCTCGTCATCGATGAGCGGTACAACCGGAACCGTGTTGTCGGCATTCAGCGAATGTCCGGGAACCACCAGCCCCTGATACTCCTCGGCCTCTTCAGAACCGCGGCCGTGCTGACCGTGCTGCTGTTGCTGACGCTGCTGCTCTTCACGCAATAGCAATGCGCTGCGTTCAGTATCTTCATTGTGCAGGTCGATGGAGGTCTCGTTGGAGCTCTCCTGTACCCGCGCAACGGGCGGGATGTCCGGCACGCGTCTGGCCGGGTCGGTCTGTGATGTCAAGGGCACCACACTTAAAGGAAGCATAGGTTGCAGCATGGTTGTTCTCCTCTTACCGGGGTTTCGGCCGTGCGCAGGGCAACTTGAACCGATATGAAAGGGTTACAGTAATTTATAGGGATTTTTTGACTGCCTTTAGTGAAATAAGTGTCATGGAACTGAATATTCAGTGCGCAGCAGGCGCTTTGGCAGGGTTTTTTCACGCCACCTTTGGTCTTCGGTGCGCGTTCCGTTAACATAGTCAGCTTTTTCAAGCGGGAGACAGGCAGCATGGCGCAGCAGTATCAACCGGGGCAACGCTGGATTAGCGACAGCGAAGCCGAGCTGGGTTTGGGCACCGTTCTGGCACAGGACGGCCGCTTGTTGACCGTGCTCTATCCGGCCACTGGCGAAACGCGTCAGTACGCACTGCGGAATGCTCCGCTGACCCGCGTACGCTTCTCTCCGGGCGATGTGATCACGCACTTCGAAAACTGGAAGATGACCGTTCGCGAAGTCGATGATGTCGACGGCCTGCTGGTCTATCACGGCCTGAACGCACAGAACGAAGTAGTCACGCTGCCGGAAACCCAGCTGTCGAACTTCATTCAGTTCCGTCTGGCGACCGATCGTCTGTTCGCCGGTCAGATCGACCAGTTGTCATGGTTCTCGCTGCGCTACAACACGCTGGAGCACACCAGCCGTCAATTGCAGTCCTCGCTCTGGGGCCTGGGTGGCGTGCGGGCGCAGCCTATCGCGCACCAACTGCACATTGCCCGCGAAGTCGCCGACCGTATCGCGCCGCGGGTTCTGCTGGCTGACGAAGTGGGCCTGGGCAAGACCATCGAAGCCGGCCTGGTGATTCACCGCCAACTGCTCTCGGGGCGCGCCAACCGCGTGCTGATTCTGGTCCCGGAAAACCTTCAGCATCAGTGGCTGGTAGAGATGCGCCGCCGCTTCAACCTGCAGGTTGCACTGTTTGATGCCGAGCGCTTCATGGAAAGCGATGCCGGCAACCCGTTCGAAGACACCCAGCTCGCGCTGGTCGCCCTGGAATGGCTGGTCGAGGATGAAAAAGCCCAGGACGCGCTGTTTGCAGCGGGCTGGGACCTGATGGTGGTCGACGAAGCGCACCACCTGGTCTGGCACGAAGACAAGGCCAGCCGCGAGTATTCGCTGGTCGAGCAACTGGCCGAGGTCATCCCTGGCGTCCTGCTGCTGACTGCAACCCCGGAGCAACTGGGTCAGGACAGCCACTTCGCGCGCCTGCGACTGCTCGACCCGAACCGTTTCCACGACCTGAAAGCCTTCCGTGCCGAAAGCGACAACTATCGCCCGGTGGCCAAGGCCGTTCAGGAACTGCTCGACAAGGGCAAGCTGTCTCCTGAAGCACAAGCCACCATCCATGGTTTCCTTGGTGCTGAAGGCGATACGCTGCTGGCGGCAGTCAATGCCGGTGACGACGAAGCCAAGTCGCGACTGATTCGCGAGCTGCTGGACCGTCACGGCACCGGCCGCGTGCTGTTCCGCAACACCCGCGCCGCCGTGCAGGGCTTCCCGGAGCGCAAGCTGCACGAATACCCGCTGCCCTGCCCGGTCGAATACCTCGAGTTGCCGGTTGGCGAGCACGCCGATCTTTACCCTGAGGTGAGCTTCCAGGCGCATTCGGACGTCAGCGAAGAAGAACGCTGGTGGCGCTTCGACCCACGCGTCGACTGGCTGATCGATACCCTCAAGATGCTCAAGCGCGTCAAAGTGCTAGTCATCTGCGCCCACGCCGAAACCGCCATGGACCTGGAAGACGCCCTGCGCGTGCGCTCCGGCATCCCGGCCACGGTCTTCCACGAAGGCATGAACATTCTCGAGCGCGACCGGGCTGCAGCCTACTTCGCAGACGAAGAGTTCGGCGCTCAGGTGCTGATCTGTTCGGAAATCGGCAGTGAAGGCCGCAACTTCCAGTTTTCTCACCACCTGGTTCTGTTCGATCTGCCGTCGCACCCGGATTTGTTGGAGCAGCGTATCGGTCGTCTGGACCGGATCGGCCAGAAGCACACCATCGAACTGCATGTACCGTTTCTGGAAACCAGCCCGCAGGCGCGCCTGTTCCAGTGGTATCACGAAGCGCTCAATGCCTTCCTCAATACCTGCCCGACCGGCAACGCCTTGCAGCATCAGTTCGGCCCACGCCTGCTGCCACTGCTGGAAAGCGGTGACGATGACGAGTGGCAAAGCCTGATCAACGACGCCCGCGCCGAGCGCGAACGCCTGGAAAGCGAGCTGCACACCGGCCGCGACCGTCTGCTGGAACTCAACTCGGGCGGTGCTGGCGAGGGCGAGGCGCTGGTTGAAGCGATCCTGGATCAGGACGACCAGTTCAGTCTGCCGATCTACATGGAAACCCTGTTCGACGCGTTTGGCATCGACAGTGAAGACCACTCGGAAAACGCGCTGATCCTCAAACCGAGCGAGAAGATGCTCGACGCCAGCTTCCCGCTGGGCGACGACGAAGGCGTGACCATCACCTACGACCGCAATCAGGCGCTGTCTCGCGAAGACATGCAGTTCATCACCTGGGAGCATCCTATGGTTCAGGGCGGCATGGATCTGGTGCTGTCCGGCTCGATGGGCAACACCGCCGTGGCGCTGATCAAGAACAAGGCGCTCAAACCGGGCACTGTGCTGCTGGAGCTGATTTATGTCAGTGAGGTGGTCGCGCCGCGTTCGTTGCAGTTGGGCCGCTACCTGCCGCCTGCAGCCCTGCGCTGCCTGCTTGATCCAAACGGCAATGACCTGTCGGGCCGCGTGTCGTTCAACACGCTGAACGATCAGCTCGAAAGCGTACCGCGCGCGAGTGCCAACAAGTTTATCCAGGCGCAACGTGATCTGCTGACACCGAGGATCAACGCGGGCGAAGAGAAGATCGCGCCGAAGCACGCCGAGCGCGTGGCCGAAGCGCAGCGTCGTCTGGCAGCCGATACCGAAGAGGAGCTGGCGCGTCTGACTGCGCTGCAAGCGGTCAACCCGACTGTACGTGACAGCGAACTGGTTGCCTTGCGCACTCAGCGTGAGCAAGGTCTGGCGATGCTGGAAAAAGCGGCGCTGCGTCTGGAGGCGATTCGGGTTCTGGTCGCGGGTTGAAGCCACGCTGACTCTTGTCCCCATGCTCCGCGCTCATCGCTAACATGAGTCCTGAAGAACCCGGAAAATTGGGGCGTTCAGGCTTCTGCCCGCAGGGCGTGGGAGNGCCAGAATCAAAAGCGGACTTCTGTATAACGTCGAGTGCTCCGCGTGGGGATCCATTTGGTGACGCTCCGCGTCGTGCCAATCACTCTGCTTTGGCAAAACGTCATGCCGCGCCGTGGGCCGCTGACACACAAATGCTTTTGATGTGCTTTTCAACCACGATGGCACTGACAACGCAGATTGCGACGTAAGTGACGGCTGAGCTCTGNGCGAAAAGGTGACCTGAGTCGAGCCTCCCTCCCTCTGACATCGCAGAACCGCTGTGTGACGCAGAGCGTCATGAAATGCATTCCCACGCTGAGAAACGAGAGTCAGTAGCATGGCCTGGGTTTTACTGCCATCGCAGACCGCCGTATAACGCGTCGTCAGCGCGATTACTGCCTGGCCACCACAATCCCTTCCGCCAGCCCTGCCACTGGCTCTTCAGCCACCATGCGCGCCGTCATCCGTTGCGCATCCCGGCTGAAACATCGCGATGCCTGATACAGAAACAGCAGGGTCAGGATCAGTGCTGCCGGAATCAGGTACGTGGCGTCGTGCAGGCCAATGGCTTTGAAGCTTTCGTTCATGACGTCGACACCCGCCACGGCCATGGCCGTATGGGCGAAGTGATCGGATCGACAGCACGCGGCGGATCGGCTTTTCGATCGTTGCCTGCGACATGCGCTAGTTTTCAGCCGCACCGCGCTGCGGTTCCTTGATGAAGAAAATGAACAGCGCCAGCAACAGCCACGACAGCGCCCAGTCACCTCAATCTAGAAGCCTGCACGCTCTCTGCCTGTAAACATTCATAAGTGTGAACTCGGCACATGATTGCGCGGTATAACCACCGGCTATCACTTTGATGCCAAAATGGCAGCTCAGACATTGGCAGGTTGAAAACAGCCTCTATACTCACCTTAGATCGCCGGGTTTCAGGCTCCGGCGCCCTGGTAGTGAATATATAGGGCACGCTATGGAGTGGCTGGGTTTAAACTTGTTCGCCGGCCTGCCGGCGGACGGGCAACTGCTGATCGACTGTAGTCACAATATGTTACTGGTGGCTTTGGCCTACGGAGTGGCGTGCGCCTCCTGTTTTGCCACGCTGGACATTGCCGACCGGGTCATTCACGTCGAAGCCGTCAACAGCCGTCGCCTGTGGAAGGCCTTGGGCGCGTTGTGTCTGGCGGGGGGCGTATGGGCCATGCACTTCATCAGCATGCTGGCGTTCCAGGCACCGCTGACCATTTCCTATGACCTGACCATCACGCTGACATCGCTGCTGATCGTGCTGGTCACCGCACTGCTGGCCATGAGGGCGCTGACGGTACCGACGCTGACCCTGAAAAACTGCCTGTTCAGCTCAGTGGTCATGGGGATCGGCATCAGCGTCATGCATTACCTCGGCATGTCGGCAATGCGTTCCGAGGCCACTCAATACTACGAACCGCAGATGTTCTCGCTGTCGATCCTGGTAGCCATCCTGTCCAGCATCGCGCTGTTGACCCTGGCTCGCCACCTTCGCCAGCACAACGGCATGTTCCATCAGATGTTTCGATATGGCGTCAGTCTGTTGCTGGGTGCCGGCCTGCTGACCATGCACCTGATGGGCATGCGCGCGTTGCGGCTGGTCATGCCGGAGGGTGCCGAGCTTTTGACCCCCAGCACCGGAAACAGCCAGCAACTGGGGCTGACCATCGCCGCCATCACGTTGCTGATTATTGCCGGGAGCATCAGCGCCGCAATGGCTGACAAAAAGCTGCAAAGCAAAGAGCATGATCTGCAACGGGTCAACGCCCTGCTCAGCCAGCTGGATCAGGCCCGTGTCTCACTGCAGCAAGTCGCGCATTACGACCCACTGACCAACCTGATCAACCGTCGCGGCTTCAACCAGATATTTGCCGAGAAACTGCTGGAACATACCCTCGGCAAAGGCATGCTCGCGGTGATGTTTCTCGACATCGACCATTTCAAGCGCATCAACGACAGCCTGGGGCACGATGCCGGTGACGAGTTGCTCAAGGTTATCGCCGAACGCATTCGCAGCGCCACGCGCGTGCAGGACGTTGTCTCGCGCTTTGGTGGCGACGAATTCTGCATTCTGCTGAGCATCCCCGACTACGAAGAGGCCCGACATCTGGCTCATCGGGTCATGCAGAAAATGAAGGAAACCATCGCCCTCGCGGGAAGGCGCATGGTCATGACCACCAGCATCGGCATCGCCGTGTTCCCACGCGATGGCATCACCTGTGACGAACTGCTCAAGCATGCCGACCTGGCGCTGTATCAGTCAAAAGACGCCGGGCGCAACCGGGTCAATTTCTTCAGCCCGGACCTCAAGACCAAGGCCAGCATGGAGCTGCATCTGGAGGAAGAACTGCGCAGTGCCTTGCGCGAAGAGACCGGTCTGCAGGTGTATTACCAGCCTATCGTTGACCTGCGCACCGGGCATATCGCCAAGCTGGAAGCGCTGGTGCGCTGGAATCATCAGCATCACGGTCTGCTGGTGCCGGACCGGTTCATCGGCATTGCCGAGGCTAACGGTCTGATTGCCGAGCTGGACAACTGGGTGCTGCGCCGTGCCTGCCATGATCTGGGCACCTTGCGCCAGGAAGGCCTCGATCAGTTGATCATTGCTGTGAACTGTTCAGCGCTCAACCTGGGCCGCGACGAGCTGGTCGAAGAAGTGGAACACGCGCTGGCCGACGCCAACGTCGCCCCCGGCAGGCTGGAACTGGAGGTGACCGAAAACGCCTTGATGGGCAACATCAGCAACACCATCCTGATGCTCAAACAGATTCGCAGCCTGGGCGTTTCGCTGTCGATCGACGACTTCGGCACCGGCTACTCGTCGCTGGCCTATCTGAAACGCCTGCCGCTGGACACGCTGAAAATCGACCGCTCGTTCATCATCGACATCCCCAATTCCCCGCAGGACATGGAAATTGTCCAGGCGATTATCGTCATGGCGCACACGCTGCGCCTGAAAGTGGTCACAGAAGGTGTGGAAACCCCGGAGCAACTGGAGTTCCTCAGCAAGTTTGGCAGTGATTACGTACAAGGCTACCTGTTCAGCACGCCGCAACCACTCGAGCGCATTTTGCCGCTGGTCAGGCAAATGAACCTGCCTGTCCCGACTCGACCCTTGCCCTCATCGCTGGCAGCGGATATGTCCGAGGCCGCGAGCCACGGCCAGCATTCAAAGGATCTTTTTGGCGAAATGCCAGACGGCGACATCCTTTCCGCCTACCGGTCGCCGCGTGCACAGCGCACTCGCGCCAACGATTGATGAGCGCCTGATCAACGCGCTGAAATCGCATCTCCGTAAAGTGTGGCCCTGCGCTACTCAAGCACCCGGACAGTTACCTTCCAACCCAATCTGCCAGCCGCGCAGGCACCTTAAGGGTGCAGCACTCAGTCGCTCGCCCTGTTTTGAATCAGAACCCAAGGTGCCACTACGACTGCCCACAGCAGCGGATCGCTCTGCACCAGCTCAAGCGCCTTGGTTTCAGAGACCTTGTCAACCTGCCCGTCAGCCAGCCACGCAGCCACCCTGGCTGCCTCATTTTCGGCCACAGCCTCGGCGACTTCGATGAGATCCAGTGGTGGCTCGACCCACAACAGGGCACCCTTGGCAAAGAATGGTTGCAATTCTGCCCAGCGAATTGATGCGGTTTCTCCGAGCAGTTTGGCATAGAGGGTGCTAGGTTCTTGCGTCATGGGTTTCACCAGAAAGAAAATCGGCCCAATGATAGCGCCGACCCTCTCCGGGAAAAACCCGAAAGCAGGTGATTGGTCGCAGGGAAGTGCAGATAACCATATGGATCTGAAGTGTTTTCAGGCACTCAAGCGGTTGGATTCTGTAACTTTCTTTCGATTAAGCGACACGCACCGGTTTGCCCCTGAACGCCCGGCTTTCCAAGCCAGCGAACGGCGCTCTAAACTGTTCCGGTACAGTTGGCGGCGCGCAGGAAAACCGGTGACCGAATCCGGTCCCGAGGCTTTGGCCATCAGGATTATAAAAACTACAACGCAAGAGTGGAGCATCATGACTAAGGGTACTAATAAGCTGTCCCGGCTGTTTGCCGCACTGGTTATCGCAGGAGTTGCCAGCCATTCGTTCGCAGCTGACACCATCAAGATCGGCATCGCCGGCCCTAAAACCGGCCCCGTCGCCGAGTACGGCACCATGCAGTTCAACGGTGCCAGGATGGCCATCGAGCAGATCAACGCCAAAGGCGGCGTGGATGGCAAACAGCTTGAAGCCGTCGAGTACGACGATGCCTGCGACCCGAAGCAGGCCGTTGCAGTCGCCAACAAAGTGGTCAACGACGGCGTGAAATTCGTGGTCGGTCACCTCTGCTCCAGCTCCACTCAGCCCGCGTCCGACGTTTACGAAGATGAAGGCATCATCATGGTGACGCCAGCCGCCACCAGCCCGGACATCACCAGCCGTGGCTACAAACTGGTATTCCGTACCATCGGTCTCGACAGCGCCCAGGGCCCGGCCGCAGGCAACTACATTGCTGACGTCGCCAAGCCGAAAATCGTTGCGGTCATTCATGACAAGCAGCAGTACGGCGAAGGCATCGCGTCAGCGGTGAAGCAGACTCTGGAAGCCAAAGGCGTCAAGGTTGCGCTGTTTGAAGGCATCAACGCGGGCGACAAGGACTTCTCCTCGCTGATCGCCAAGCTCAAGCAAGCCAACGTCGACTTCGTCTACTACGGCGGCTACCACCCTGAGCTGGGCCAGATCCTGCGCCAGTCCAAGGAAAAAGGCCTGAAAGCGAAGTTCATGGGCCCTGAAGGTGTCGGCAACGAGTCCATCTCGCAAATCGCTGGCGAAGCTTCCGAAGGCATGCTGGTGACCCTGCCGAAATCTTTCGATCAGGACCCGGCCAACCAGGCGCTGACCAAGGCGTTCCAGGACAAGAAGCAAGACCCGAGCGGCCCGTTCGTGTACCCGTCCTACTCCGCCGTTCAGGTCATTGCTGACGGCATCGCTGCCGCCAAGTCCGAAGACACCGCGAAAGTGGCAGCCGCCATCCATGCGGGCTCCTTCAAAACGCCGATGGGCGATCTGAGCTACGACGAAAAAGGCGATCTGAAGAACTTCCAGTTCGTGGTCTACGAGTGGCACTTCGGCAAGCCGAAGACCGAAGCCGCCAAATAAGCTGCTGCGTCAACCACCGAAGCCCACTGCCTGTGCAGTGGGCTTTGTTTTACAAATCCCGGCCCGTTCGCCCGCTCTGAAAGCAGAGCAGCGCAACGAGGCCCCCTGAAAATCTTAAAACCGTTACCAGCGGTTCTCTGACAGCGTCACGAGCAACGCATCGATAGAATGCGCCCCGGCTCGATTCGGAGAAATGCAGATCAGGTTTTTAGGAGCGCGGTAAATGCCCGAGTTATTCCACTACATGCAACAGCTGGTCAATGGCCTGACCATTGGCAGTACGTATGCATTGATCGCCATCGGTTACACGATGGTCTACGGCATCATCGGAATGATCAACTTCGCCCACGGCGAGGTGTACATGATCGGTTCCTATGTTGCTTTCATGGCACTCGCCGGCCTGGCGATGCTGGGGATTCACAGCCTGCCGTTGCTGATGATTGCCGGTTTTGCCGCTGCCATCATCGTGACCAGCGCCTACGGATACAGCATCGAGCGCGTGGCCTACCGTCCGTTGCGCAACAGCAACCGTCTGATTCCACTGATTTCTGCGATCGGCATGTCGATCTTCCTGCAGAACTCGGTTCAGCTTTCCCAGGGTTCCGGCAACTATGCCATTCCCAACCTGCTGCCCGGCAGCCTGTCGTTCGGGCCCGGCGGTTCGCAGGAAGTGCTGATTTCCTACATGCAGATCGTGGTGTTCGTCGTCACCCTGCTGGCCATGACCGGTCTGACCCTGTTCATCTCCCGCTCACGCATGGGTCGCGCCTGCCGCGCCTGCGCCGAAGACATGAAGATGGCCAATCTGCTGGGGATCAACACCAACAACATCATCGCCCTGACCTTTGTGGTCGGTGCGGCACTGGCGGCTGTCGCGGCCATGCTGCTGAGCATGCAGTACGGCGTGATCAACCCCAATGCCGGATTCCTCGTCGGGCTCAAAGCGTTCACTGCCGCGGTGCTGGGCGGTATCGGCTCGATCCCCGGCGCCGTACTCGGCGGCCTGGTATTGGGTGTCGCCGAAGCCTTCGGCGCCGACATTTTTGGTGATCAGTACAAGGACGTCGTGGCCTTCGGCCTGCTGGTCCTGGTGCTGCTGTTCCGACCGACCGGTATTCTGGGTCGTCCGGAGGTTGAGAAAGTATGAGCAAGTCTTTCAAACAGGCGCTGTTCAGCGCCGCACTGGTCTGGGCAGTGGCCTACCCGGTGTTCGGCCTGAAGCTGGCCTTCTCCGGCGTCACGCTGCAAGTGCAGAATGCCAGCCCGCTGACCCTGACCATCATTGCCGTATGCTCGGTCCTGCTGTTTCTGCGCGTGCTGTTCGCCGCACAGATCAGCGGCCTGCGTCGCGGCTCCGACAAGCCACTGATCCCGCAAAAGACCAGCGACTTCCTGACCCGGCCGACCACCCAACGCTGGGGTCTGGCAGCGTTGATCGTGCTGGCCTTCATCTGGCCCTTCTTCGGTTCGCGCGGCGCGGTGGACATCGCCACCCTGATCCTGATCTACGTCATGCTCGGCCTCGGCCTGAACATCGTGGTCGGGCTCGCAGGCCTGCTCGACCTCGGGTACGTGGGTTTCTATGCAGTCGGTGCCTACAGCTACGCCCTGCTCTCGCATTACTACGGGTTCGGTTTCTGGATCTGTCTGCCAATTGCGGGGTTGATGGCGGCGTTGTTCGGATTCCTGCTGGGCTTTCCGGTGTTGCGTCTACGCGGCGACTATCTGGCCATTGTGACGCTCGGGTTCGGCGAGATCATCCGGATTTTCCTGCGTAACCTGACCGACATCACCGGCGGCCCGAACGGCATCAGCAACATCGAAAAGCCGACCTTCTTCGGCCTGACCTTCGAGCGCAAGGCTGCCGAGGGCATGCAGACCTTTCACGAGTATTTCGGCCTGCCGTACAACTCGATCAACAAGGTCATCTTCCTCTACCTGATCGCCCTGCTGCTGGCGCTGGCGGCACTGTTCGTCATCAACCGCCTGCTGCGCATGCCGATCGGTCGGGCCTGGGAAGCGTTGCGTGAAGACGAAATCGCCTGCCGCGCACTGGGCCTGAACCCGACGGTGATCAAGCTTTCGGCCTTCACCCTCGGCGCGGCCTTCGCAGGTTTCGCGGGCAGCTTCTTTGCCGCGCGCCAGGGTCTGATCACACCGGAATCCTTCACCTTCATCGAGTCGGCAATCATTCTGGCCATCGTCGTGCTGGGCGGCATGGGCTCGCAACTGGGCGTGATCCTGGCGGCCATCGTGATGATCCTGCTGCCTGAGCTGATGCGTGAGTTCAGTGACTACCGCATGCTGATGTTCGGCGCGCTGATGGTGCTGATGATGATCTGGCGTCCACAGGGCTTCCTGCCGATGCAGCGGCCCGAAATGAAATTGAAAGCGGAGCTGCCGAAATGAGCCGCCCATTACTGCAAGCCACCGGCTTGAGCATGCGTTTCGGCGGCCTGCTGGCGGTCAACGGTGTCGCCCTTACAGTCAATAAAGGGCAGGTCGTGTCGATGATCGGCCCCAACGGCGCAGGCAAGACCACGGTCTTCAACTGCCTTACCGGTTTCTACCGGCCCAGCGCAGGCACCATTCTGCTGGACGGCGAACCGATTCAAGGCCTGGCCGGTCATCAGATCGCACGCAAAGGCGTGGTACGCACCTTCCAGAACGTGCGCCTGTTCAAGGAAATGACCGCCGTGGAAAACCTGCTGGTTGCCCAGCATCGGCATTTGAACACCAACTTCCTGTCCGGACTGTTCAAGACTCCAGCGTTCCGCCGCAGCGAACGCGAAGCCATGGACTACGCCGAGCACTGGCTGGAAGCGGTCAACCTGCGGGAGTTCGCCAACCGTCCTGCCGGCACGCTGGCCTACGGTCAGCAACGTCGCCTGGAAATCGCCCGCTGCATGATGACCCGCCCACGCATCCTGATGCTCGACGAACCGGCTGCCGGATTGAACCCTCGGGAAACCGACGATCTGAAAGCGCTGATCGGCGTGCTGCGCAACGATCATGACGCCACCGTGTTGTTGATTGAGCACGACATGAAACTGGTGATGAGCATTTCCGACCACATCGTAGTGATCAATCAGGGCACCCCGCTGGCCGACGGCACACCGGAACAGATTCGCGACAATCCTGACGTGATCAAAGCCTATCTGGGGGAAGCGTAAATGCTGCAATTCGAAAACGTTTCCACCTTCTACGGCAAGATTCAGGCGCTGCACAGCGTCAACGTGGAAGTGCGTCAAGGCGAGATAGTGACCCTGATCGGCGCCAACGGCGCGGGCAAGTCCACCCTGCTGATGACCTTGTGCGGTTCACCCCGCGCCCAGAGTGGCAGCATCCGTTACATGGGCGAAGAACTGGTCGGTCAGGAATCGTCGATCATCATGCGCAAGAGCATCGCCGTGGTGCCGGAAGGCCGCCGGGTGTTTGCGCGCCTGACGGTCGAAGAAAACCTGGCGATGGGCGGTTTCTTCACGGAAAAGGCTGATTATCAGGAGCAGATGGACAAGGTCCTGCACCTCTTCCCGCGTCTCAAGGAACGCTTCAATCAGCGCGGCGGCACCATGTCCGGCGGCGAACAGCAGATGCTTGCCATCGGCCGCGCGCTGATGAGCAAACCCAAGCTGCTGCTGCTCGACGAGCCTTCGCTAGGGCTGGCACCGATCATCATCCAGCAGATTTTCGAGATCGTCGAACAGCTGCGCCGGGATGGCGTGACCGTGTTTCTGGTCGAGCAAAACGCCAACCAGGCCCTGAAAGTCGCCGACCGCGCCTACGTCCTGGAGAACGGCCGCGTGGTCATGCAAGGCACAGGCGAAGAACTGCTGGTCGATCCGAAAGTGCGGGATGCGTACCTGGGCGGTTGAGATTGCCCAAGGCACCGTCATCCACGCCCCGGTTTCTGCCCGGATGACGCAGGAGCTTCAGAAGGTTACGACGGCTGCGAAGCGGCCCCAAAGCCGGTCACTTCGGTTGTGTCAGGCACACCGAGGCGGCTGGTTTTGCTGCCGG
>NZ_LGLN01000033.1:161404-192150 GCF_001293775.1 Pseudomonas syringae pv. cilantro | reverse complement strand
TTTGCTGCCGGTCCCCGTCAGTTCGCGGACAAGTCCGCTCCATTCCAGCAGATTCGCGGACAAGCGAAGCGTCGCCCGGTCCGCTCCTGCACGCGATAGACATTCCAACCCTTGTGATGCACCTTCAGTCTGAGTAACGTGGCTGCACTTGTCTGGAGACCACATCATGTTCGCTGCCCGTTCCGTCCTCGTATTTGCTCTTCTACCGCTGTTTGCCGGGTGTCAGTTGCTCGGTAAACAGGCAGAGGAACCGAAGGTTTCCACGGCGGGCATGCTCCGTATGCAGGGCGACCTGACCGGGGAGAACGGCCAGCTGCTGTTCAAGCCGTGCAACGAGCAGCGTCGCTACGTGGTCAAGGATCGCGGCAACACCGGCGTTCTTCAGGAAGCCGCATCGCTCGCCTACAGCAAGGGCAAGGTGTTTGCCGATCTGCGCGGCAACTTCACGGCGAGCAAGGCCGGCAACAGCGACGGTCTGCTGGACCTGCACCAGTTGTATCGTGTCGAGCGCCCGGGCCAGTCCTGTGAAGACCTCAATTTCAAGCGCCTGACCCTGCACGTCAATGGCAACAAACCGGCCTGGAACGTCAATGTCAGTGGCAAGGGCATGGTGCTGGAGCGCGAAGGTGCCGAGCCGCTGGCGGTGCCGTATGTCGAAGAGAAGCTTCCCGACGGCAGTTTCAGCATCAGCAGCGAGGCCAATAATCAGCGCATCGAGCTGTGGGTAGCGCCGCAGCGTTGCGTCGACAGCGTCAACGGCTCGGTGCAACACCTGACCGCCAAGCTGCGCATCAACGGCCAGGCCCAGCGTGGCTGCGGTTATTACGGCGGCTCGCGCGACGATTGATCGGGCAGGCTCGCCGCCAAAGGGGTTCAGCGCTTATAATCGCCGGTTCTTGTAGTGCTGTCGGGCTGAACCTGCGGCCCGAAAACTGGACCCTTTAATGTTACGAATCACCGAACTCAAGCTGCCGATCGATCACCCGGAAGAAGACCTGCGCGTTGCACTCTTGCAGCGTCTGGGTATCGACAGCAGCGAATTGCTGGACTTCACCCTGTTCAAGCGCAGCTATGACGCGCGGAAAAAGTCCTCCGAACTGTGCTTCATCTACACCATCGATTTTCAGGTCAGGGATGAAGAGGCCTTGCTGCGCAAGCTGGCCGATGATCGCCACGTCGGCCCTGCGCCCGACGTCAGTTACAAAGTGGTCGGTCATGCCCCCGAAGGCTTGACCGAACGTCCGATCGTGGTCGGCTTTGGCCCGTGCGGCATCTTCGCCGGGCTGCTGCTGGCGCAGATGGGTTTCAAACCGATCATTCTCGAGCGGGGCACCGAAGTGCGCCAGCGCACCAAGGACACTTGGGCGCTGTGGCGCAAGAACGTGCTCAACCCCGAATCCAACGTGCAGTTTGGCGAAGGCGGTGCCGGGACGTTCTCGGACGGCAAGCTGTACAGCCAGATCAAGGACCCGAAATTCATCGGCCGCAAAGTGCTGCACGAGTTCGTCAAAGCCGGCGCGCCGGAAGAAATCCTTTACGTCAGCAAACCGCACATCGGCACCTTCCGCCTGACCGGTGTCGTGGAAAACATGCGGCACCAGATCGAAGCCATGGGCGGCGAAGTGCGCTTTCAGCAGCGCGTCACCGACGTGATGATCGAAGACGGACAACTGCTCGGCGTGCAGTTGGACAGCGGCGAGCAGATCGAGTCCCGGCACGTCATCCTGGCGCTGGGCCACAGTGCCCGCGACACATTCCGCATGCTGCACGGTCGTAGTGTGTTCATGGAAGCCAAGCCGTTCTCGGTGGGTTTCCGCATCGAGCACCCGCAGTCACTGATCGACCGCGCACGCCTGGGCAAGTACGCCGGTCACCCGAAACTGGGCGCTGCCGATTACAAACTGGTGCATCACGCCAGCAACGGTCGCTCGGTTTACAGTTTCTGCATGTGCCCCGGCGGAACCGTCGTGGCCGCGACCTCGGAGCCAGGCCGGGTGGTCACCAACGGCATGAGCCAGTATTCGCGTAACGAGCGCAATGCCAACTCGGGCATCGTGGTCGGTATCTCTCCGGAGCAGGACTACCCTGGCAGCCCGCTGGCCGGTATCGAATTGCAGGAACGCCTGGAATCCCACGCTTACCTGCTCGGCGGCAGCAGTTATGAGGCCCCGGCGCAACTGGTCGGCGACTTCATCGCGGGCCGGGCGTCGACCGCTTTGGGCAGCGTCGAACCGTCCTATAAACCGGGCGTGAAGCTGGTAGACCTGGCCGACGCCCTGCCCGCCTTTGCCATCGAAGCCATTCGTGAAGCATTGCCAGCGTTCGACAAGCAGATCAAAGGCTTCTCGCTGCACGATGCAGTGCTGACCGGCATTGAAACCCGCACCTCGGCCCCGTTGCGCATCACACGAGGCCCGACCCTGCAAAGCCTGAACACCAAAGGCTTGTACCCGGCCGGTGAAGGTGCGGGCTATGCGGGCGGTATTCTGTCGGCAGGCGTGGACGGCATTCGGGTTGCGGAAGCGCTGGTGCGCGACATGCTCGGGATTGAGGGCTGATCTGACTATCGTGCGGCGCTCTGCGTCGGCATGCAGTTCTGGACGCTCTGCGTCCTCTTTGTGGCGCTCTGCGTCACAGAGTCAGTTAGATTCCGGCTAGGCTCAAGTCACTTTTTCGCCCCTCGGCGACCNCCGTCACTTACGTCGCAATCTCCGTTGTCAGTACTATCGTGATAAAAAAGCGCTTTTGTTTATGTGCAGTCACTACGGGCTAGTCATGGCGCTATGTTGCAGCATAGATGTGACGCGTAGTGTCCAGAACTGCATGCCGATGCTCCGCATCGGCACGAGAGTCATGGTTGAGATTATCGTCTCCTGCGCGTGTGCAAGCCTTACGCGACAATCCATCTGACGCAGAAAACAAAAAACCCCGAGCATTTCGGCTCGGGGTTTTGGTGTGCAGCGTTGCAGATCAGTGGGTCACGCGGCTCGTGCCGTTGACGCTCATGATGCGCACGCGCTCGCCGACCCGGAAAATTTCGTTTTCCTGAACCTGCTGCACGTAGGCACGCATGCTGCCATCGTCTTCACGCACGGTGATTTCAACACCTTGCGTGCGGGTCAGGCCTTCTTCGGTCGCTGAACCCAGCAAACCACCTGCTACCGCACCGATCACCGCCGCCACGATGCTGCCGCGACCACCGCCGATGGCGCTGCCGCCAACGCCACCGACGACTGCACCCGCCGCGCCGCCGATTGGCGTTTTGGTGCCTTCGATTTTGACTGGGCGTAGCGATTCGATGGTGCCCATGCGGACGGTCTGTACGGTCCTGGCCTCATCGCGGGAATAGGAATCGCCGGTCAGATTCGAAGCACAACCGCCCAGGGTCAATGCCAGGGCAGTGAACGAAGCAACCAGAAGAGCAGACTTGCGCATAACGGTATCTCCAGAGGAACCAGTAGCCATTAGACTACCCGACAACGGTGCTGTCACGGCCCCGGTCCCGCAAATTAAGTTCATTCAGGCGCCATACAGTGAGTGTCTGTACAACGCTCAGACGGTCCGGCGGGCAAAAAATTCAATCACGGCGCAAGACGCTCGCGTGTCCACTCACCGTCTACCCAACGATAGTTCAAACGATCGTGAAGGCGACTGGATCTCCCCTGCCAGAACTCGATTCGTTCGGGCAACAGACGATAGCCACCCCAGTGCTCTGGGCAGTGTGGCTGGGTGTCTGCGAAGCGTTGTTCCGTCTGTCTGATAAGGCCTTCCAGCTCGTCACGACCGGCAATCACCCGGCTTTGCGGTGATGCCCATGCGCCCAGGCGACTGCCCAGTGGGCGAACCTGGTAATACGCATCGGATTCCTGTGCGCTGACCTTCTCGACCCGACCTTCGATGCGCACCTGACGCTCCAGCGTCGGCCAGAAAAAAGTCATGGCCGCAAAGGGACATGCAGCCAGTTGCCGGCCCTTGGCGCTTTCGTAATTGGTGAAGAAGGTGAAGCCTTGGCTATCGAGCCCTTTGAGCAGCAACACGCGGCAGTGCGGACGCCCTTGCTCATCAACCGTTGCGAGGGTCATGGCGTTGGCCTCGACCGGTGGCTGCTCGGTTTTTACCGCTTCCTGGAACCAGGTGTGGAACAGCGCAAACGGCTCTTGCGGCGACTGCGCTTCGGTTAACCCGTCGCGAGTGTAATCACGGCGCATGTCGGCCAGGGTCTGAGTCATGGTTTCATTCCTGCGCAAATATCATGAACGTTAGCTAACTCTCGTTACGAGGCTCGGCGCTCGTTGTTATCACACATTCGTTTTTGATTCTGGCCGAAGGCCGTGGGAGCGAACTTGTTCGCGAAGGCTATGTTGTAGGCGATAAATCATTGATGAATGTAAGGCCCTCTTCGCGAACAAGTTCGCTCCCGCGCCCTACGGGCAGAAGCCTGAAAGCCTTGTTTCTCGGGCTATTCAGGACCCGTGCACAACGCAAAGCGTGGAGACGAAAGTCGTTGAGGTACACAAGCCTCAGTTACTGGCCTGGCTATCATCTTTCTTGGCAGGCGCCTTGGCCGGGGCTTTGGCTTTGGCTTTGGCTTTGGCTGTGGTTTTAGTCGCAGCCGGTTTCTTAGCCGCTGCGGTGGTCTTGGCTGGCGCTGCTTTCTTGGCAGTGCTGGCTTTGGCCGGCGCTTTCTTGGCAGTGTCTTTCTTCGCAACAGCGGCTTTCTTGGCAGGCGCGGCAGCAGGTGCTGGCACGACCGGCTTGACGTCCTGGGTGGCAACCATGACTGGCGCAACCGGCGGCAGCGCGTAACGGGCCATAAGGACGCGCATGGTGTCTTGCGGCGTCATGAGGATTTCAACGCGGCGGTTGAGTGCGCGGCCCTGCAAGCTGTCGTTCGCAGCACGCGGCATCACCGCGCCCATGCCTCGCAGGCTCAGGCGATTACGCTCCAGACCGCTGAGGCGGAAGATCGCGGCAACCGACTGCGCACGTTCCTGGCTGACTTTCTGATTGGCATCGGTAGGGCCGGACGTGTCGGCATGACCGAGAATCAGCACGGCCGTTTTCTGGTCACCTTCGACCGCTTTGGCCAGACGAGTGATCGGACCCAATGTGTTGGGCAGCAACATGGCCGGGCGATCCGGATTGAAGGAGCTGTCTACCGGCGCAGTGATCGCCAGCAGGTCGTCGCGACGCTCCAGCTGGAACGGGCTGTCCTTGATGGCAGCGCACAAGCGCGGCTCGTACTCGTCCAGCCAGGCCTGAGTTACTTTCGGGTCAGGCATCGGCAGCGCTTTAGGCTCGTCCGTCTTGCCGTCGTTCGCGCCAAACGGCCACCACCATTTGGTGTCGGTCTCCGACTTGGCGACCAGCGAAGGCGCAGCAGGCTTGTCTGCAGGTTTGCTGGCCACTGCGTCAGGTTTTGCCTGAGCGTTGTCGTTCGAGCCAAACGGCCAGTACCACGGAGCGGTGCTTTCAGGGCCCGCGGCGGGTGCCGGTGTCGCAGCGGCCTTGGCAACCGGAGTCGGTGCAGGGCCTGGTGCCGGCGCCTGTGCAGCAGCGCCAGCATCGGCAGACTCATTACTGGAACCGAACTGCCACCAATGGCCTCCAGTTGCAGCAGAGTCGGATTGAGGAGTTTGAGCGCAGCCGGTAACGGCGATGCACAGAGCAAGAACGAGGCTTTTATTAGACGACATGGGTAACCCGCAACGGTTTTGATCAGACAAGGGAACGTGACTATGTCCGTATAACACGCATAAAGACGCAGTTGGAAAAAGAAACCGTCGTACGGTTCCGGTTACAGCCTATTAACTGACAGTCGGTATTAAACAAGCACTTATGACCGATACTTACTGCAAACACTCACGCAGTTTGCCGACCAGCTTCTGCGCCCTCGGGTCCATCAGGATGTAAGGGCCCAGCGTGTTGGTGACGAACCCGAACGCCACTTCGTAATCCGGATCCGCAAAGCCCACCGAGCCACCCGCGCCGGGATGCCCGAACGCCTTGGGGCCCAGGCCATACGTGGCGTTGGCCACGGTCGGCTGATCGAGCATGCAGCCCAGCCCCAGGCGAGTCGAGGTCAGCAGCGTCTTGTCCTGACCGATGCTGTGTTCGCGGGTCAGCTCATTGAGCAAGTCTGCTTCAAGCAGGCTGCCATCCAGCAGACCGTTATAGAAACCGGCCAGGCTGCGCGCATTGCCATGACCATTCGCCGCAGGCTGCTGCATGCGCCGCCATTCAGGCTTGTTGGTGCTGGTCATGATCGAAGGCGGGTTGGTAAAGGCCTTGGCGGTGATGGAAGCGGGCTCGCGCATCGTCGCTTGCAACACACGCTGAGCGGCATCGTCACCCGCATTGCCCTTGCCGCGAGCGATGTGCGCCACGCGATGGAACTGGTCATCGGCCAGCCCGACATGGAAGTCCAGCCCCAATGGCCGCGAGATGCGTGCGGCAATGGACTCGCCCGGACCGCGACCGTCGGCACGACGCAGCATTTCGCCCACCAGCCAGCCATAGGTGATTGCCGCGTAACCGTGCCCCTTACCCGGCGTCCACCAAGGCTCTTCAGCCGCCAGTGCCGCCGTCATGGTGTCCCACTGATAAAGCGCTTCTGCCGGTAATTGCTCGCGCAGCGCGGGCAGACCGGCCTGGTGGCAGAGCAACTGACGCAGGGTGATCGACGCCTTGCCCGCTACAGCGAATTCCGGCCAGAGCCTGGCAACAGGTTCATCCAGCTTCAACTTGCCTTCTTCGACCAGTTGCAGCACCGCCACACTGGTAAAGGTCTTGGTGCAGGAAAACAGATTGGCGATAGTGTCGGTATGCCAGGCCTCGGCCCCGTCTTTGTCCGCCGTACCGGCCCACAGATCGACAACCGTCTGACCACCGACCTGAATGCACAAGGCCGCGCCGCGCTCCTGGGAATCGTCAAACAGCGCTGCGAATGCTTCACGCACCGCTTCGAATTGAAGTTCGTAATGACCCTGGATCTGCAACGGGTGACTCCTGACTGACAGCATCAGCCTGCTGACAGGCTAAAGGGGCATGTTCTGATAGGCGCATATTGTTCCAGCGATCGCGCACTTTGGGAACCTATGTGAAACGCTCTTCATCTTTGCCTCAGGATATCTCGCGACGAAACGGCGGCAGCGCGTTGAGAATCGCCTTGCCATAACGCTGGGTAACCACGCGGCGGTCCAGCAGCGTGATGGTGCCGCGGTCTTCTTCGGTACGCAGCAAACGGCCGCAGGCCTGCACCAGACGCAGCGACGCATCGGGCACGGCGATTTCCATGAACGGGTTGCCGCCACGCGCCTCGATCCACTCGGCCAGCGCCGCCTCGACCGGATCGTCCGGCACCGCGAACGGAATCTTGGCGATCACCACGTGCTCGCAATACGCACCGGGCAAATCCACACCCTCGGCAAAGCTGGCGAGCCCGAACAGTACGCTGGACTCGCCGCTGTCGACTCGCGCCTTGTGCTTGTTGAGGGTTTCCTGTTTGGACAGATTGCCCTGAATGAACACCTGCTTGCGCCAGTCACGGTCCAGACCGTCGAAAACGTCCTGCATCTGCTTGCGCGAGGAATACAGCACCAGCGTACCCCGCGAACCTTCCACCAGACCGGGCAGGTCACGGATGATCGCCGCCGTGTGGGCCACCGAGTCTCGCGGGTCAGCCTTGAGGTCCGGCACCCTTAGCACGCCGGCATCGGCGTGGTGGAACGGGCTGGGCACCACTGCCGTCACGGCACCTTTGGGCAGGCCAGCACGCATGCGGTAGCGGTCGAACTTGCCCAGCGCGGTCAGGGTGGCGGAAGTCACCAGCGCACCGTAGGCGATGTTCCACAGGTTACGGCGCAACATTTCGGCGGCCAGAATCGGGCTGGCGTTGACCTCGATATCGAACAATGCGCCGCTGTCGGCCAGGGTCAGCCAGCGCGCCATCGGCGGACTGTCTTCCGGGTCTTCGGCGGTGAAGGCTGTCCACAGCTCCCAGTTACCGTGCGCGCGGGCCAACAGGCTGCCGAACAACGGATACCATTCTTCGGCCTGATGGCTGGCGATACCGATGTTAACCTCGCCGTCCATACCTTCTTTGAGTAATTCCGTCAGGCGCGTGAACAGATCGTCCAGGCGCGCAAACCCCTTTTTCAGTTCGATGCCCATCTCGCGGATGTGCTCGGGGATCACGCCGCCGACAAAACGGTGACGCGGGCGCTCACGCCCCTGCATGTCTTCACCGGCACGAAAATCAGCCAGTTGCTCGCAGGCCCCGAACATGAACTGCTGGTGGCCCTTGATCTCGCGGGCCAGCTCCGGCACCTGCTCGATCAGCTTGCCCAGATCGCCGGGCAACGGGTGCTGGGCCAGCAGTTTGGCGAGGTTCTTGGCGGTCTGTTCCAGCCAGTCGGCGGTAGATTTCAATCGAGTGTAATGAGCGAAGTGGCCGATGGCCTTGTCCGGCAGGTGATGGCCTTCGTCGAACACGTACAGTGTGTCACGCGGGTCTGGCAGCACGGCCCCGCCGCCCAGCGCCAGGTCAGCCAGCACCATATCGTGGTTGGTGACGATCACGTCGACCTTGCCCATGCCCTCGCGCGCTTTATAGAAAGCGCATTGCTGGAAATTGGGGCAATGGCGGTTGGTGCACTGGCTGTGATCGGTGGTCAGACGCGCCCAGTCCTGATCGGCAAGTTCCTGAGGCCAACTGTCGCGGTCGCCATCCCATTTGTTGCCGGCCAGCTTCTGCAGCATGCTGGTGAACAGCTTCTGACTGGCTTCATCGACCTCGATTTTGAAGCCTTCTTCTTCGAACAGCTGCGCGGTCGCGTTGGTCGCGTCACTTTCCTGCAGCAGCATGTCGAGCTTGGACAGGCACATGTAGCGGCCGCGCCCCTTGGCCAGGGCGAAGGTGAAGTTCAGGCCGCTGTTGCGCATCAGGTCTGGCAGATCCTTGTAGACGATCTGCTCCTGCAGCGCGACGGTGGCGGTGGCAATGACCAGTCGCTTGCCCGCCGCCTTGGCTGTTGGAATCGACGCAATGGCATAGGCCACGGTCTTGCCGGTGCCGGTACCCGCCTCGACCGCGACCACGGCCGGGTCGCCCGAACGACGCCCCTCTTCATCGGTATCAATGTCCCCCAGCACCCTGGCGACTTCGGCGATCATCAATCGCTGGCCATAGCGCGGCTTGAGGCTCTTGGCTTCGAGGAAACGCGAGTAAGCGCCCTGGATCTGGGTTTTGAGTTCGGTACTGATCATTGGCTTCGGTTCGGGGGCACGACTAAAAAGGCTGGATAAATTTTCAGTGGTTCTGAGTGGGCGCTATCATAGCGCGCTAAATCCATCCGCGCAGAACGGAGTGTCCGATGACTGCTTTTTCCGCTGTTTATACGCTGCATGTGCTGGCTGCCCTGATCTGGGTTGGCGGCATGTTTTTCGCCTGGATGGTCTTGCGTCCAGCCGTCATTGCAGCACTTGAAGGCCCGGCCCGCTTGAAAGTGTGGGTCCAGGTGTTTCCGCGCTTCTTTGTCTGGGTGTGGGCGACCATCGTGATCTTGCCGGTCACTGGCATAGGCATGATCCAGTTGAACTTCAGCGGCTTTGAAACCGCGCCGCGCTACGTGCAGATCATGATGGGCCTGTACGTGGTCATGGTCGCGCTGTTTCTTCGTATCCATTCATTACAATTGCCGGAACTGCGCCGTGCGCTGGACGCAGAACAGTGGGCGGAAGGCGCAGCGGCACTTGGCCATATCCGCAGGCTGGTCGGTTTCAACCTGATCATCGGTCTGGCCGTGGTCGTGCTGGCGGCTGCCCGGCCGGGATTTTGAGACGAAACGGAACATCACAAGGCACCGGGGTGACACTGCGCACAGCTAACGGGCAGATTCCTGCCTGTTCGGTCATTTTTTTGACCTGATATCCATGGCTTTCAACACTTTGAGACACTTTGGCATGCGCTGTGCAAACGTTTGCGATCAGCCGTATGCGGTCGACAGTACGCGATCATAAAAAAGGAGTTTCAATGCCCAAGCAGTTTTTCATTCAGCCCGCAGCATCATGCCGCGTCATGATTCCAATGCTGCTTGCAGCCGCCGCTGCATTGCCCTGCACCATGGCATTGGCGCAGCCGACGACCGCGGAAGACTCGGCACAAGGTGAGGCACTCAGCCCGCCCGCCACGCCCAAGGAAAGCAAAGGTGCGTACTTTTCAGACTGGTTCAATCAGGACCTGACCCTGATCGGCAGCAAGGACATCAGTTTCGGCCCCAAGCCGAACGATGATATCTACCTGGAGTACGAGTATTTCGGTCGCAAGGGTCCGTTCGAACTGTATGGCTATGTCGACGTGCCGAAGATCCTCGGCATCGGCAATGATAATGACAAAGGCGTCTGGGATCATGGCTCGCCGGTGTTCATGGAACACGAGCCGCGCATCTCCATCGACTACCTCGCCGGCCGCAGTCTGGCGGTCGGGCCGTTCAAGGAATGGTACGTTGCCTTCGACTGGATCTACGACCATGGCAGCAACTCGGCCAACCGCGCCAACACGCTGTACAGTGGTCTGGGCACCGACATCGACACCCACTCGCGGGTCAACCTGTCGGCCAACTTCTACGGTCGCTATCAGTGGGAAAACTACGGCGCCAGCAACGAGTACTCATGGGACGGCTATCGCGCCCAGCTCAAGTACATCGTGCCAATCAGCACATTCGACAATGGCGCATCGCTGACCTACATCGGCTTTACTAATTTCGACTTCGGTTCGGACCTCAAGAACGATCCGGCCCGCACCGGCAACTCCACGGTGGCCACCAACGTGTTGCTTTACGCCTTCACGCACCTGCGCTTCACCTTGGTCGGCCGTTATTTCCACAATGGCGGCAACTGGGAGGACGGCAGCGAACTGAACTTCGGTGACGGCAACTTTCGCGCGCGCTCGGACGGCTGGGGTTACTACGCAGGCGTCGGTTATCAATTCTGATTCGACTACAGGAGTTCTCATGAAACACATCACTCGCAATGCACTGTGCGCCACGCTAGCCCTGCTCAGCCCCGGCATCTGGGCGGCCGCTGCGCCGGTCACGCCCAAAGTCATGCTGGTCGCGATGTTCGCGCCCGAAGCGCAGAACTGGATCGATCGTCTGCACCTGACCAAGGAAATCCAGGTGCCGGGCCTCGCTGCCGAATACCCGGCCATCCGCTGCAACGAGCAGGACGTGTGCCTGATGGTGACCGGCATGGGCCAGACCAACGCTGCCGCTTCGACCCTCGCGCTGGCCCTGTCGCCGCAATTCGATCTGCGTAAAACCTACTTCATCGTCGCCGGGATCGCCGGGATCAACCCGCACCACGGCAGCCTCGGCACCACCGCCTGGGCGCATTATCTGGTGGAGTTCGGCACGCAATGGGAGATCGATTCCCGCGACGTGCCCAAGGACTGGCCGACCGGTTATCTGGGCATCAACACCAAAGGTCCGAACGAAAAACCGCCTCTGGACTACAAGACTGAAGTCTTCGAGCTGAACCCCAAGCTTCAGGCCAAGGCCTTCGCCCTGTCGCAGAAAGTGGCGCTCAGCGAGAGCAAGGAGTCGGCTGCCTGGCGCGTCAAATACCCTTACGCGCCCGCCAATCAGCCACCGCAGGTGACGCAGTGCGACACCGTGGCGGGCAACACCTGGTTTTCGGGCACGCGCTTGAGCGAACGGGCGGAAGTCTGGACCAGGCTGTTGACCGACGGCAAAGGCGTGTATTGCACCACCCAGCAGGAAGACAACTCGACGTATGAAGCCCTGTTGCGCGCCAGCAAGGCGGGCAAGGTCGATGTCAATCGTCTGGCCGTGGTGCGCGCGGGTTCCGATTTCGACCGTCCGTATCCGGGCTACAGCGAAGTCGATAACCTGCTCAAGTACGCTGATCAGGGCGCGTTCGTGCCAGCGCTGGAAAACCTCTACCGCACCGGCAACCCGTTGGTACAGGCGATTGTCAGCGACTGGAAGAACTGGGAAAAAGGCGTGCCGCAGTAACAGCGTAATGTTATGAACACAGTCCGGATCATGGCCTTGCGCCTGATCCGGACTGTGCGTTGAAGCTTAAAGGCGCTGCAAAATCAACGCGCCAGCAGGACCGGCAACGCCCGGCTGACCAGCCTCGCCCTCTTTACCGGCCTTGCCGCCATCTGCGCGGTACACGAAACAGCCTTTGGAAGCGCCGCCTTTACCCGCCTTGCCCCCCTCACCGCCTTTGCCTGGCGCGCCGCCTGCGACGTTCACCTTGATGCGATCAGTCGGAAAACTCTGGGGCAACTCCAGTCGAACCTGAGCGCCCGCCGCGCCGTCCCGGCCAGTGCTGCCGTTTTGACCGTCGTGCCCGCGCCCGGCCGAGCCCCAGGTACAACCCGGTGCTTCGCCCGTGCCGCCATCGAGGCCCACATAACCAGGGCTGCCCGCGCCGCCGCGTGCGTCGATCGACAATTCTTCCGCGTCGAGGTTTTGCAGGCGCAGGGTGAGATTGCGGCCTGGCAGCGCGGGTTTCTCATAAGTGCCCGGTGCGCCGCGTGCGGTGATCTGGCTGCCAGTGCCGAATTCGCCGCGCGCCACCACCAGATTGAAAGCCTGCACGCCGGGGACGATGGCAATGCGCGCCTCATGCCCCAGCACCAGCTGGCCGATTTTCACGTCGTCGATATTGGCCGGAATCAACAAGGTACCGTAATCCGACACTTCGAGGCGATCCAGTTGCAGCACGCTGCTGTTGCCGGGCAGACGCATCAGCGAGTGCGGTGCGACGATGATGGCTTGCGCCATGGCCAGAGGGCTGAACAGTGCCGCCAGCAGAACGAGATTACGCATGAGAGTGCCCCGAAGCCGAACGGCTGATGGATTGCAGGTGAAAAATGCCGAACAGGATGATTTTGCCCCGGTCGCGCCACGGATGCCGGCGACCGCGCAGGCTGCCGTTGAACAGAATCAGTTCCAGCAGATGCGTCAACAGCAGCACCGCGCCCGCCATGTCGATCATCACGCCGAACGGGCTGGGCGCTTCAAACAGCGCATTGGCCAGCACCACCAGCCAGAAGCCCAGCACCAAGATCTTTCCCAGCCCCCAAAACACCTTCATCGCCTGCCCCCCTTGTGATGATCCGTTACGACAGCGAAGTCTGCGCACGCTTTTCGTCGCCGCACAGTAGACGTGCTGTTCAGCGAATATGCCAGCAGTGTATTGAAAAAGATCAAGCATAGAAGGTTATCGCTCGTCAGAGGGTATCGACGCACAGACTGGTGGCTGTTCAGAGCCGGTCCGGCAGGCTAGTCTTGCCAGTCAACCAGAGGACTTTCGATGACCGTCGGCTATTCCACCCGCACCCCTCAGCAAGCGCTGGCTGCCCTGCTCGATCTCTATGCGCCTGAACGTCTGCTGGTCATCGGGGCGCAGGCGTTCCCAGCGTTGCAAGCCTTTCAGGACGCGCATCCGCAGACCACCGTGGCGCTCGCTGAACCCGGCACGCTGCCTGCGCATCTGGCCGCGCAACGCTTTGATCTGGCGCTGGTGGTCGACTGCCTGGAACACATCCCCAAGCGCACCGGGCTGGAGTTGCTGGGCGGCATTCGCAATCTGAATACCAGCCGCATTGCAGTGCTGGCCGACTTGCAGGCCTGCGACTGGCAGGAGACGGACTTTTTCTCGCTGGCGCTGCAATCCAGCGAACGCTTTGCCCGCGACGATCAGGTGCTGAACCTGTTTACCTACGATTTGCGCGAATACAAACAGGTGCCCGACTGGCTGAACGCAAAATATTGGGCCAACCCGGAGAACTTTGGAAAATACTGGTGGTGAATCATGAGTAGTGCTATTTGCCCGTGCGGCAGCGGCGATCTGCTGCTGGCGTGCTGCGGCCACTATCACGCTGGCCAGCCCGCGCCGTGCGCGGAGAAACTGATGCGCTCGCGGTATAGCGCTTATGTGCTTGGGCTGACGGATTATCTGGTGCAGACCACGCTGCCGGTGCAGCAACCCGCGCTGGACCGTGAAGCCATCGCCCGATGGAGCGCGCAAAGCACCTGGCTGGGGCTGGAAGTGGAAAGCGCGGAGGTGTTCGGCGGCAAACCCGAGCACGCCTTCGTCACGTTTACTGCACGCTGGCACGATGGTAATGGCGAGCACAGCCACAAGGAGCGCTCATCGTTCGTGCAGAATCAGGGCCGCTGGTATTTCATTGACTCTACCGTGCCGCTGAAGGCCGGCCGTAATGATGCGTGCCCGTGTGGCAGCGAACAGAAGTTCAAGAAGTGTTGCTCGGGGTATGTGGATTGAGTGAGGCACGATGGTCGAACCGCACCACACACTCAAGATCGGACGCAGAGCGTCCAGAAATACATGCCCACGCAGCATGGGCACGATAGTTTGCGGGGCCGTCGTCAGAACTCTAATTGCGCTGAAAACGCGACGGTACGCGGGTCGCCCAGGTAGCTGCTGTTGAGCCAGTATTCCTTGTTGGCGAGGTTGCTGACGTTGACGCGCAGGGTCAGATCGTTTTCTGAAACGCGCATTCGATAGCGGGCGCCGGCGTCGAAGGTGGTGAAGGACGGCAGGTCGTTTTCGTTGCTTTGGTCGGTATATTGCTTGCCGGTGTAGAACGCACCGCCGGTCATGGCCAGGCCTGGCAGTTGGTTGATGTCGTATTCGGCATAGACCTTGGCCAGTTGCTTGGCGACGTTGGTTGGCACGTTGCCTTCGTTCTCCGAGACGCCGGTTTTCTTGATCTTCGGGTCCAGCAAGGTGAAACCGCCGACCAGAGTCAGTTCCGGGATGACCTTGCCTGTGACGCTGAATTCCAGCCCGTTGTTTTCCTGGCGCCCGTCGACCACGTAGACGTTGCCGCCAGTGGTGTAGCCATTGGGCTTCTCGATGTTGAACAGCGCGAGGGTGAACAGTGTTTCGCCCAGCGTGGCCTTGGCGCCGATTTCGTATTGCTCGCTGACTTCGGGCGCGAAAGCCTGACCGGCATTGGCAGTACCGCTCGGGGCGATGCCCCCGGATTGCAGGCCTTCTATATAGGTCGCGTAGGTCGTCAGCCACGGCAGCGGCTTGTAGACCAGCGAGATGTTCGGCGAGGTCTTGCTTTCGTTGTAGGTGGTTTCGGTTTCCGCCGAACCGAACGCTCTGGCATAGACGAACTCGTTGGCGTAGGTCTTGATCTGCGTGTGGGTCACGCCAAGGATCGCCGACCATTGCTCGTTGAAGGTGATGACGTCGCCGATCAGGAAGTTGTTGTTCTCTGTACTGTTGGCCAGCCGTTGGTTGCCGTGACCAATCGAGTAGGAAGGCTTGCCGACCTGCGGTGTCTGGTCCAGCGGGATCGTGCCGACGGGCGAGGTGTATTGCGGGCCTGGCTGGGCCGGCGTGTAAGGAATGTGATCCTCGTACTGCTTCTGGCGTGAGGTGTTGCCCTGATAGCCCATCGTGACCTTGTGGCCGAGGAAGCCGGTGTCGAACGCAGCATCCAGGAACAGCGAGCCGGTCTTCTCCTCGGTTTCAATCGGGGCAAAGGCGTACAAAGGTTGCGAATAGACGCCTGCACTGGACACCGTAGGGCCAGTGTAGGTGTTTTCCGAGGTGTATTGCTGGGCAGCGAAAGCGGCGCGCAAGGTGAAAGTGTCGTTCAAGCGCCATTTGGCGCGCACCCCGGCCTTGTCGGACTCGTAATCGGAGAACGACCATTTCTGGCTGTACAGTTTGTCGTTATCCAGCGATGCCGCACTGGGGCGCAACGATTGATCACTGAAATACCAGTAGCTGGTCAGGCCACGGATTTCGGTCTTCTTGTGCGATGCGTCGAACTGCACCAGCAGGTCATCGGAGACGTTCCAGTCCAGCGCCAGGGAAATCATTTCGCGACGGCGCTTGTTCATGTCAACGGCGGTCTCGCCATCCTGAGTCAGCACGTTGAGGCGATAGGCGAACGTGCCTTCATTATCGATTGGCCCACCGAAGTCGCCATGCAGGTAGTAGTTCTCGCCACCGGCATTGCCCAGAGTCACGCTGCTGTAGCGCTCGTAGGTCGGGCGCTTCATCAAATAGTTGACCAGCCCGCCTGGCGACGCCGGGCCGTACAGAAAGCCGGTCAGGCCGGTGATGACTTCGAGCTGTTCCATTTCTTCCAGATAATTGCTGCCGTCAGCCCCGTTGGTGAACCGTAAGCCGTCGTTGGCAATGTTCAGGCTGCCGGCGCTGCTGAAGCCACGGATATTGACGGCGCTCGCATAACCGGCGCTGGTCGGCGAGTACATCTGGGTAAACGGATTGTGCTTGATGACGTCATCCAGCGAGGTGGCCTGAATGTTTTTCAGCAAAGCCTGAGGCGTCACGCTGATGGAATACGGCGCGTCCTGAAGCCTCATGCCACCCAGCGCACCGACGCTGCTGATGTTCTCGCTGCGATAACCCGCCGCTTCCGAACCTTCGGCGGGCGCGCTGCTGGCGTTGATGTTGACGTCAGACAGGTTCAGCGCGCCCTGTTCCATGGCCATCAGCGTGTAGGTCCCGGCACTGCTTTGCGTCAGTTGCAGCCCACTGCCACGCAGCGCTTCGCGCAACGCCGTCGCCGCATCGAAGTTGCCTTTCACCGGTGCGCTGGTCTTGCCGGCGGCCAACGCGGGATCGAGGCTCAGCGCAAGGCCGCCCTGGCTGGCGATCTGATTCAGCGTCGTCGCCAAAGGTGCGGCGGGCAGATCGTAGGCAACAACGCCAGCTTGTTGCGCAGCCATCAGCAATGGGCTGACCAGAGGCGAGCAAAAGGCAATCGTCACGGCCAACAGACTGGGGCGCAGCATAGTGTCTAACGAGCGGAACATCGGGCAACTCCTGATGGAATATTTCTCAATGCCTGTTAGCCGAGTGAAAACTCAAAAGTAGCAGGGCTGATTGAAAATAATTCCGTTTCAGGTTGCGGATGCAGCAAGAGGCTATTCCGGGATGACCCGCAAACGTGAGGTATCAGGCACCGCTTTAGATACACGCTTTTCGGCCTGGCCCATATCGCTGCCTACAGGTGCCAGGCTCAATCGGGAAAGATCCAGCGGCGGCGCGACCGGCTGAGGTTTCGCTGGCACAAGATCGACGCCCGCTTCGGCAACCGAATAGTCTGGGGCATCGACGTCGACAAATGCCGCCATGTAGACGTCACGCGGCTTGATCTGCAGACGGGCCTGGCTGGCTGGGGATTTGCGCACCCAGGTCGGTGCGTCAGGCGGTGGCGCCAGCTCGACCTCTTCCATGGGCGGCGAGAGGTCCTGTTCCACGACCATTTCCAGCACATGAACCCGCGCACCCGCTCGTTCCAGCGTGGCGCGGTATTTCTCGGCGGTCGCCGCGTCGAGGTTGTTTTTCAGCACCAGTCGCCGCCCGGAGAACAACAATTCAAGGCGCTCGGCATCCGCCTGGAACAGCTTGCCGAGGTTCGCCCTGACCTTCTCGGGCCGGGCCCCAGCGACCAGTTCGGCGCTGAAGACGATTTCATAGACATTCATGGAGCCACCATTGGCACGTCAGTAAAAAGTATGGCGTAGCGTCAAACCGCGCAACAAGCGCGTTACCCGTGGCCGTCGAGTTGTTAGACTCGGGTTTCGAACGGAGCACATCCATGTCTTTTCAGGCGCACATTACAAGATTCACAAGCCTCGCGTTGATCCTGTTGGGGCTGAGCGGATGCTCGTTACTGAGCTTTGACAGCGTTCGGGACCCGGAAGTGCACCTCCTGAAAGTCGAGGTGATCAAGGCCCGACTGACGCATCAGGATTTCAAACTGTATTTCGAGGTCGAGAACCCCAATGACTCACGACTGCTGGTGCGCGGCCTGAATTACAAAATCATGCTGAATGAAGAAATGCTGGCCGAGGGCAAATCCAGCGAGTGGTTCTTCGTCAATGGCGACAGCCGAAAAACTCTGCGGATATCGGTGCGGACCAACCTGTGGCAGCACGCCCGATACATCGCCAAACTCCTGAAAAAGCCTGATCAGAGCATCCATTACCAGCTCGAGGGCAAGCTCAAGACGGGCATTCTGTTTCACCACAATGTGCGCATCCTGCGCTCAGGCGACGTGATTCCCGGCGATCTGATCAAAGATCGCCGATAACCGTCAGCCCATCCGCCCTTTGATCAGTTCCATCAGCAACTTCCAGACATCTGCCGCCCACAACGCCCGGTTGACTGCGCTGATCAACGCGCCGCCGAACGAACCCAACAAAAAACCGACGCCGGTAATGTTGCGAGGCTCGGCAACGCCCAGGTAATTGCTGGCAATACCGGTGAGAAACACTGCGCAGGCAACGCCTGTGATCAGAAAAACCATCCAGGCGCGCCAGTCGAGCAGCGCCGCCTTGTGCCACCAGCCAGAGATGATCGCGCCAACCAGGCCGGCGACCAACCATTCACCTCTGTCTGCCAAACCGTTCAGAAGATCCATTAGCCTGACTCCGTTCAAGAGTTAACAGCCGTTCGAACATAGAAAAACTCAGGTGCGTAACGCCTGCCGGAAATCGGCAGGGAGAGGAAGAATGGAAGTCATCCGGTCTGACACGCGGGCCGCCCTGCCCTTGTCGCATCCTTGCGCCGTTGCAGGTTATTGATGGGCGAGATGTGAATTGGGAAGAACCAAATTTAAGCATACTTAAAAATATAGTCAAGTATGCTGAGGTAGCCGATCGTCGGCCGTCCGCAATGGGGTGATTTTCAGTTATCGATATAGCGCTGCCAGCCGATCCGGACAGACCCGTCCTGCTGGCTATCGACCTGAATGCCTTCGGTTTCTTCAATCTCCCGGAGCACTCTGTCCCAGCTGTCCAGCGGCTCGTCATCCTTGCGCGTCACGATGACCCACTGAATCTTCTGCACGTCCGGGGCCGAGACGAGCCGTTGAATCCGCCTGCCGATCAACTCGTAGGAAGAAGCTGCACTCGACGTTGAATTGTTGTGGTTAGCCATGATGATCTCCCGGCTTAACTGTATATAAATACAGTATTCCAGCCGTAGGGTTTCGGCAAGCAGATCGTAGGACTTTTCGCATTAACGGCTATACAGAGAAATGGCTGACAAGGCTTCAGATCAAGGCTTACAGCCTGCCCGTCATCCTTACCGCAACGCCGATAATGCGACAGTCGGCACCGCACTCGATCATTTTGTAAGCCGGGTTCAGCGGCTTCAGGTAACGCGTTCCGCCGTCCTCGACCAGCTTCTTGAACGTCGCCTCATTACTGGCCGGCAGCTTGGCAATGACCAGCTTGCCAGGTTGAACATCCGCTTCGGTGTCGACCAGAATCATCATCCCTTCCGGCACGCTGACGCCAGTGGGCGCAGTCATCGAGTCGCCTTTGACCTCCAGCCAGAATGCCGGGCCTTTGGAGTCATAATCAGAGATTTCATAGCGGTCGGAGAAGCCGTCAGGATAGGGCTGTACCGCTTCTTCCCACGAGCCGGCAGAGACCCAACTGATGACCGGATAGCGAAACGACATTTTCGGCTGGTCGATAAGCGCAACGTTCGCGTCGAACTCCGGCTCTTTCTCCGGCCCTTCACCGATTGCCAGCCATTCGGCACGAAAGCCGGTAGCTTTGGCCAGGGCATAGAGGTTCTCAGGCCGAAGGCTCTTGCTCTCGCCGCTTATCCACTGGGTAACCGCCGAATTGGCGACACCGCATTGTGCGGCGATTTCGCCCTTCTTCATGCCGCTGGCGGCGATGGCTTTGGCAATACGTTCGTGTCGGGTCATAAGCGTGGCTCAGCGTTGCAGGAAACACATGGACGCTAAAAACGCCCGCCTGAATCTAAGCATACTTAAAAAAACCGATAAATGCGAAAAACAACTCACGCTTACTGCTGGGTAGCGATTTGCGGGATAATGCGCGCCAGATCGATTACAGATTCCACTGGAGTACACCGATGAACCAGCAAGCCCATGTTCATGGCCCCGATTGCAACCACGATCATCACGACCACCAGCATGGCCATGTCCACGGTCCAAACTGCGGTCACGCTCACCAGGAACCGGTACGCAACACCCTGAAGGACGTTGGCCGCAACGATCCTTGCCCTTGCGGCAGCGACAAGAAATTCAAGAAATGCCACGGCGCTTGATCCACAAATCCTGAAATACCCGCTGATTGGGCTTCTACCCGAAGGGCTGTAGGAGCTTCAGGAGGTTGCGACGGCCGCGATGGAGTGCGAAGCGGGCCAAAAACAGCCCGCCTCGGTTGTGTCTGGCGCACCGCGGCGACAGGTTTTGCTGCCGGTTCCCGGCAGATCGCGGACNGCGGACAAGTCCGCTCCCACATATCCACATCCCTGTATCCCTGCATCCCTGTATCCCTGTATCCCTGCATCCCGAGATTCTGGCAGTTTGCGGACAAGCGATGCATCGGCCGGTCAGCCTTTGTAAAATCCTGAAATAAACTCGTCTGTGCCGCTTGCGTGCGCCCTGCCTGCTCTCTAACGTAGCGGCTTTTGTACGTGACCCCTTCAGGAGCTTGCCCATGGCCTCGCCAGCCCTTCTTCATTTTCTCCCCCGATTCGGCGCTGCCGCCGCTGCGGCGAGTTTCCTGAGCCTTGCTGGTTGCCAGTTGGGCAGCAGTGATCCCGACACCGTGCTGCCTGTTTCCGGGACTTTTCCCGTCAAAGGGCTGGCGCAGAACGTCTCGGTACGGCGCAACAGCCTGGGCATGCCGCTGATTGAAAGCAGCAGCTACCATGACGCGCTGTTCACCCTCGGTTACGTGCACGCAGGGGATCGCCTAAGCCAGATGCTCAGCATGCGCCTGCTCGCGCAGGGCCGTTTGTCGGAAATGTCCGGGGCCGATGCGCTGGAAGTCGACCGCCTGATGCGTTCGGTCAACCTCAAGCAGAATGCCAGCGACCTGTACAACGCCGCTTCGCCTCGCCTCAAGCGTTTCTTCGATGTCTATGCGCGCGGCGTCAACGCTTACCTGTTCCGTTACCGCGACAAGCTGCCGGCCGATATTGCCAGCTCTGGCTACAAACCCGAATACTGGAAGCCGGAAGACTCGGCGCTGATTTTCAGCTTGCTCAACTTCAGCCTGTCGGTGAACTTGCAGGAAGAGCTGTCAGCGCTGGTGCTCGCGCAGAAGGTCGGGGCGGACAAGCTGGCCTGGCTGCTGCCGACCTACCCTGACGAAGAACTGCCGTTCGCCGAAGCCGACAAGCTCAAAGGCCTGAACCTGAATAATCAGGTCACTGGCTTGAACGATCTCAACAAAGTCGCCTTGCAGCTTTCGGACCTGAACATGCTCGGCGTCGCCGCCTCCAGCAATTGGGCCATCGCGCCACAACGCAGCCGCAACGGCAAAAGCCTGCTGGCCAGCGACATGCAGTTGCCTGCCGGTCTCAATTCGGCCTGGAGCTTCGTGCAGATCCGCGCCCCGAAATATCAGGTATCAGGCGTTTCGATTGCCGGCCTGCCGCTGGTCCTGAGCGGCTTCAACGGCAAGCTGGCGTGGAGCATGAGCAACGTCAAAGGCGACAATCAGGACCTGTTTCTGGAGAAAATCAAGCGCGAGGGCAATCGCGTCTCCTATATGGCTGACGGCAAATGGCTGCCTGCTACAGCCCATCAGGAAACCTTTCTGGTCCGAGGCGGCAGCCCGCTTCGCGAAACCGTTTACGAGACTCGTCATGGCGCGCTGCTCAATGCCGGCGCAACGCCGCCCGGCAACGGGTTGAGCCTGGCGCTGCAAGTGCCGAGCTTCAAGGATGACAAAAGCCTGGATGCGTTCTTCGACCTGTCGCGCGCGCCCAACGTCGAAAAGGCGTTCGACACCACTCGCGAGATTCGCGCGATAACGCTGAACATGGTGTTTGCCGATGCCTCGAACATCGGCTGGCAGGTGACCGGCCGCTTCCCGAACCGTCGCGAAGGCCAGGGGCTGCTGCCATCGCCGGGCTGGGATGGCCAGTATGACTGGGACGGTTTTGCCGACTCGATGCTTCACCCCTACGATCAGGACCCGCGTCAGGGCTGGCTTGCAGCGGCCAATCAGCGCACGATTCCGAAAGGCTACGGCATGCAGCTTTCCAACTCCTGGGGCTACCCGGGGCGCGCCGAGCGGATTGCCGAGCTGGCCAATGGCGGCAAGCAGGACCTGCGCAGCACCATCGCCATGCAGTACGACCAGACCACGACCTTTGCAGCCAAACTCAAGACCATGTTGCAGGCACCGGGCATGAGTAAACCGCTCAAACAGGCCATCGATGCGCTGCCGGAAGCCGATCGCAACAAGGCCCGCGAGGCGTTCACGCGCTTGATGGCGTTCGATGGCAAGCTCAGCGCCGGTTCGGCAGACGCCGCCATCTATGAGCTGTTCCTGCAGGAAAGCGCCAAACAGATTTGTCTCGATGAACTGGGCCCGGAAACCAGCCTGGCGTGGCAGGCACTGGTGGCCAACGCCAGCTCGTCATATTCGCCACAGGCCGACCATCTGCTGGGCCGTGATGACAGCCCGTATTGGGATGACGTCAAAACCCCGCAGAAAGAAGACAAACCGGCCATCCTGGCGCGCAGCCTGGCGGCGGCAATCACCAGCGGTGACAGCCTGCTGGGCAGCGATCACAAGGCCTGGCAGTGGGGCAAGCTGCATCGCGACAATTGGATTTCGACCAACCCGCTGGCGAAACAACCGGGTGGCGGCGACTTCAATCGCAGCGCCACACCGGCCGGTGGCGATCACACCACGCTGAACGTGTCAGGCTTCGAGTGGGGCAAAGGCTTCGACGCGCGCATGGCACCCGGCCTGCGCATGATCGTCGACTTCAGCCTGGTCGAACCCATGACCGGCATGATCAGCACCGGCCAGTCCGGTAACCCGGCCAGCCCGTATTACGCCAACAGCATCGAGCCGTGGCAGAAAGCGCAATACATGTCGATCCCGGTGCAGCAGCAGAACTACGAAAAGGGCTACGGCAAACAACGCCTGACGCTGACGCCGGGTAAGTAAGGCGTAGTGCCTGGATGGGACGCAGAGCGTCCAGAACGTCGGCACGATAATCAACGCTGAATAATCTGGCCTGCAACAGGGCTTCTGCCCGGAGGGCGTGGGAGCTTTCGGAGGTTACGACGGCTGCGATGGGCTGCGAAGCGGNAGTTCGCGGACAAGTCCGCTCAGGTAGCGGGCAAGCGAAGCGTCGCCCGGCCTGCTCCCACACACAAATCCCGAACTTTCCCGCCCTGCCCCGGCTCATAGCTAACAAGCCCATCCATACGGTTGCCCCATGGATCTTGTTGTTGCTCGTCCTGAAGGTTTGTATTGCCCGCCCGGGGATTTTTATATTGATCCATGGCGTTCGGTGGAGCGCGCGGTCATTACCCATGCGCATGGGGATCATGCCCGCACCGGCAATCAGCATTACCTGTCGGCTGCCAGTGGCGAAGGCATTCTGCGCTCGCGTCTGGGCCAGGACATCAATCTGCAGACCCTGGAATATGGCGAAACCATCACCCATCACGGTGTGAAGCTGAGCCTGCACCCGGCCGGGCATGTGTTGGGCTCCGCACAAGTGCGGCTGGAGTATGAGGGCGAGGTCTGGGTCGCTTCCGGGGATTACAAAGTCGAACCCGATGGCACCTGTGCCGCGTTCGAGCCGGTGCGCTGCCATACCTTCATCACCGAATCGACCTTCGGCCTGCCCATCTACCGCTGGGCACCGCAGTCGCAGATTTTCGAAGGCATCAACGAGTGGTGGCGCGGCAATGCTGCGCAGGGCAAAGCCAGCGTGCTGTTCGCCTATTCCTTCGGCAAGGCCCAACGCATCTTGCACGGGATCGACTCACAGATAGGGCCGATTCTGGTACATGGCGCGGTCGAGCCCTTGAACCGCGTTTATCGCGAAGGCGGCATTCGCATCCCGGAAACCCAGTACGCGGGCGACTTCAAGAAGACCGACCCGGCGCTGCGGCAGGCGCTGATTCTCGCTCCGCCCTCGGCCGGCGGCAGCAGCTGGATGAAGCGCTTTGGCGAATACAGCGATGCGTTCGCCAGCGGCTGGATGATGCTGCGCGGCACTCGACGGAGGCGCGGCGTGGATCGCGGTTTTGTGCTCTCCGATCACGCCGACTGGCCGGGCTTGCTGTGGGCCATCGAGCAAACCGGCGCCGAGCGCGTCATGGTCACCCACGGTTCGGTCGGCATACTGGTGCGCTATCTGCGCGAACTGGGGCTGGATGCGCAAGGCTTCAGCACCGAGTACGGCGATGAGGAAGACAGCAACCCGGCAGCCGCCGAACCCGAAGCAGCCAGCGCGGGTGAGACGCAGCCATGAAAGCCTTCGCCGAACTGTATGCACAACTGGATGCCACCACTTCAAGCAACGCCAAACTGGCGGCAATGCGCGACTATTTCGAGAGAGCCGCGCCGGAGGATGCCGCTTGGGCGGTGTACTTTCTGTCCGGTGGACGCCCGCGCCAACTGGTGCCGACCCGCATATTGCGCGAACAGGCCATGACCCTGGCCAGCCTGCCGGAGTGGCTGTTCGAAGAAAGCTATCAGGCGGTCGGTGACCTCGCGGAAACCCTCTCGCTTTTATTACCCCAGGCCGATCACAGCAATGACGAAGGTCTGGCCACCTGGATGGAAGACAAGCTGTTGCCATTGCGCGGCCTGCCGCCCGAAGAGCTGGCCGAGCGACTGCCGATGTTCTGGTCGCAACTGGACCGCAGCAGCCTGATGGTCTGTATCAAGTTGATCACCGGCAGTTTTCGGGTGGGTGTGTCCAAGTTGCTGGTCACTCGCGCCCTGGCAGCGCTGGCCGATATCGACAGCAAGCGCGTTGCGCAGCGGCTGGTTGGCTACACCGACCTGTCGCACCGGCCCAGCGCCGAGCGTTATCTGAAGCTGATCGCCCCGGAATCGGAAGACGAACACGCGCAACGTGGCGGCCAGCCCTACCCGTTCTTTCTTGCGCACTCATTACAGCAGCCCGTCGACCAGTTCGACGCGCTACTCGGGCCTGCCGAAAACTGGCAGGTGGAATGGAAGTGGGACGGCATCCGGGCGCAACTGGTCAAACGCGATGGCCGGTTGTGGATCTGGTCGCGAGGCGAAGAGCTGGTGACCGACCGCTTTCCCGAACTGCACAGCCTGGCGCACTGCCTGCCGGACGGTACGGTCATCGACGGCGAAATCGTGGTCTGGAAAGCGCCCGAGGCCAGCCCCGACGGCGACGCGGCATTCGCCTTGAACAGTGGCGCGCCGCAGGCCGCGCCGTCGGTGCAACCGTTCGCCCTGTTGCAGCAACGCATCGGCCGCAAAACCCTGGGCAAGAAAATCCTCACCGACATTCCGGTGGTGGTGCTGGCCTATAACCTGCTGGAATGGCAGGGCGACGACTGGCGAAGCCGGCCGCAACACGAACGCCGCGCGCAACTGGAAACCCTGATCGAACGCTGCCAGAGCGAAGTGCTAATGCCCTCCCCGGTGCTCAGCGGCACGGACTGGCTTGATCTGGCGACCCAGCGCGAAGCCTCTCGCAGCCTCGGCGTCGAAGGCATGATGCTCAAGGCCCGCGATTCTTTGTATGGCGTCGGCCGCACCAAAGACATGGGCGTGTGGTGGAAATGGAAGATCGACCCGTTCAGTGTCGATGCCGTTCTGATATACGCGCAGCGCGGTCATGGGCGACGTGCCAGCCTGTACAGCGATTACACCTTTGCCGTGTGGGACGGTCCGCCGGAAGCCAGCGAGCGCACCCTCGTGCCGTTCGCCAAGGCCTATTCCGGGCTGACGGATGAAGAAATGCGCAAGGTCGACGCTATCGTGCGCAAGACCACCGTCGAAAAATTCGGCCCGGTGAGCAGTGTGACGCCGACGCTGGTGTTTGAACTGGGCTTTGAAGGCATCGCGCTGTCCAAACGCCACAAGAGCGGCATCGCCGTGCGTTTCCCGCGCATGTTGCGCTGGCGGCAGGACAAACCGGTGGCGGAAGCAGACAGCCTGGTGACGCTGCAAGATCTGCTCAACTGAAGCACCAAAAAGACGCACGACTAATCTCGCGCACCTTTTTGACACATCACGCGACAAATCAAGCCGTCGGCGCGCAGAGCACTTCCCACGTTCGTTACCATTCTGCCGTTCGCGCCCGACTGTACATGCACCTGCCGTAAGCCCAAGTCATCAGCTTCGCCGCGTTAAACAGGCCGGGGAGGCAGATTGCCAGCGGTTTATACGAAATAGCGACAACCGCTTACATTTCAAACGCACGTTCGTGTCTATGGTTCGGAAATTGCTAACCATAGCCAGTCTGGCACTCGCCGGTAGCAAGCCTCGCGTGTTCCCAACGCCCCATTTAAGGTTTTAAGGACTGAACAATGAAAAAAGCATGGCTGACTCTTTCTGCACTGGCTCTGTGCATCGCCGCCGGCAACACCATGGCCAAGGAATACAAAGAACTGCGCTTTGGCGTCGATCCATCCTATGCGCCGTTCGAATCCAAAGCCGCTGATGGCAGCCTGGTCGGCTTCGATATCGATCTGGGCAATGCGATCTGCAAAGAGCTGAAAGTCACCTGCAAATGGGTCGAAAGCGACTTCGACGGCATGATTCCGGGCCTCAAGGCGCGCAAGTTCGACGGCGTGATCTCGTCGATGACCGTGACCCCGGCACGCGAGAAAGTCATCGACTTCTCCAACGAACTGTTCTCCGGTCCGACCTCGCTGGTGTTCAAGAAAGGCGCAGGCTTTACCGCTGATCCGGCCAGCCTGAAAGGCAAGAGCGTGGGCTACGAGCAAGGCACCATTCAGGAAGCCTACGCCAAGGCCGTGCTGGACAAGGCAGGCGTGACCACCAAGGCCTACGCCAACCAGGATCAGGTGTACGCCGACCTGACTTCCGGCCGTCTGGACGCTTCGATCCAGGACATGCTGCAAGCCGAACTGGGCTTTCTGAAGTCGCCGGCCGGGGCTGATTATGAAGTCAGCAAGCCGATCGACAGCGAGTTGCTGCCTGCCAAGACCGCGATCGGTATCGCCAAGGGCAACAAAGAGCTGAAAGCGCTTCTGGATAAAGGCATCAAGGCGATGCACGATGACGGCACCTACGCCGAAATCCAGAAAAAACACTTTGGCGACCTGAACCTGTACAGCGGCAAATAACACCTCGACGCCCATCGATTTCGGCGATGATTCGCCGCCCAATAGATGGGCGTTTTTGTCGCTAGGGAAGGTCTGAAAAAGCCTCTTCTTCAAAAATCAAAGCCAGTAAATATAGGCGCTCCAGCCCGGTCTCTTTCCAAAAAATGGGCTTTTTCAGAGGGTCCCTAAACGCAAGGCCTTATCCATGTTCGATGCACTCATGCAAACCCTGGGACTCTCGGCGTTCAGCCTGAAGGGCTTTGGCCCGCTGCTGCTGGAAGGCACCTGGATGACGATCAAGCTGGCGGTGCTGTCGCTCGCACTGAGCATTCTGCTCGGGCTGATCGGGGCCACGGCCAAACTGTCGAGTTCGGTGCTGCTGCGCGTACCGGCACAAATTTATACGACACTGATCCGCGGTATACCGGATCTGGTGTTGATGCTGCTGATCTTCTACAGCCTGCAAACCTGGCTGACCATGCTCACCGATGCCATGGAATGGGAATACATCGAGATCAACCCGTTTGGCGCAGGCGTCATCACCCTGGGCTTCATCTATGGGGCCTATTTCACCGAGACGTTCCGAGGCGCGATTCTGTCGGTGCCTCGCGGTCAGGTCGAAGCGGCAACCGCCTACGGGCTGAAACGCGGCCAGCGATTTCGTTACGTGGTGTTCCCGCAAATGATGCGCTACGCCCTGCCGGGCATCGGTAACAACTGGCAAGTGCTGCTCAAGGCCACTGCGCTGGTGTCGATCATCGGTCTCGCCGATCTGGTCAAAGCCTCGCAAGACGCCGGCAAAAGCACCTATCAGCTGTTTTACTTTCTGGTGCTGGCGGCCTTGATCTACCTGCTGATTACCAGCGCCTCGAACTTCGCCCTGCGCTGGGCTGAACGGCATTACGCCGCAGGCACTCGGGAGGCGCAGCGATGATCGAGTTGTTGCAGGAATACTGGAAACCCTTCCTTTATACAGACGGCGTCAATGTGACCGGACTGGCCATGACCATGTGGCTGCTCAGCGCGTCGATTGCCATCGGTTTCTGCGTGTCCATTCCACTGTCCATCGCCCGCGTGTCGACAAACCGCTGGGTACGCTGGCCAGTGCAGTTCTACACCTACCTGTTTCGCGGCACGCCGCTCTATATCCAGTTGCTGATCTGCTACACCGGCATTTACAGCCTGGCGGCGGTGCGCGAGCAACCGGTACTGGATGCGTTTTTCCGTGACGCGATGAATTGCACCATCCTTGCCTTCGCATTGAACACTTGCGCGTACACCACGGAAATCTTTGCCGGCTCGATCCGCAGCATGGCCCACGGCGAAGTCGAAGCCGCCAAGGCTTACGGCCTGACCGGCTGGAAGCTCTACGCCTATGTGATCATGCCGTCGGCGTTGCGTCGCTCGCTGCCGTATTACAGCAACGAAGTGATTCTGATGCTGCATTCGACCACCGTGGCGTTCACAGCGACCGTGCCGGACATTCTCAAAGTCGCGCGGGATGCCAATTCTGCGACGTTCATGACCTTTCAGTCGTTCGGAATCGCCGCCATCATGTACCTGACCGTGACCTTTATTCTGGTCGGCCTGTTTCGTCTTGCCGAACGGCGCTGGCTGGCCTTTCTCGGACCGGCCCGCTGATCATGCACCATCACACCCACGACTTGCTGTCTCCTGTGCCGGGCACTGCCCGGCAGGTTCACAGTTTTCATTACGGGCCGCGAGACGGCGCGGGCAAGGTCTACATTCAGGCGTCGCTGCATGCCGACGAACTGCCGGGGATGCTGGTCGCCTGGTACTTGAAGCAGCGCCTCGCCGAACTGGAAAGTGCCGGTCGGCTGCTGGGCGAAATCGTCGTGGTGCCCGTGGCCAACCCGATCGGTCTGGACCAGGTGCTGATGGACACGCCGCTGGGGCGCTACGAACTGGAAAGCGGGCAGAATTTCAATCGCCGGTTCAGCGACCTCGGTGCACAGGTGGGTGATGCTGTCGAAGCACGGCTGACCGCCAACGCCGAGCAAAACCGCACGCTGGTGCGTGAAACCCTGCTGGCGGCCTTGAATGCGCACACGGCAACCACTCAGCTGGAGTCGCTGCGCCTGACCCTGCAGCGCCTGGCCTGCGATGCCGACATGGTGCTAGACCTGCACTGTGATTTCGAATCGGTCGAACACTTGTACACAACGCCTGAGGCCTGGCCGAAAGTCGAGACGCTGTCGCGATACCTGGGCGCGCAGGCAAGTCTGCTGGCCACCGATTCAGGCGGCCAGTCGTTCGATGAATGCTTCACGCTGGTGTGGTGGCAACTGCAGCAGCGCTTTGGTGAGCGGTTTCCGATGCCGATAGGCAGCTTTTCGGTGACCCTGGAGCTGCGCGGCCAAGGCGATGTCAGCCATGCGCTGGCCAGCCGCGACTGTCAGGCGATCATTCATTACCTGACCGATGCTGGCTTCATCGACGCAGAACTGTCGCCGCCTCCCGAATTGCTCTACCCCGCTACGCCGCTGGCTGCGGTCGAACCGGTGGCAACGCCGGTCGGCGGCCTGCTGGTGTTTTGCGCGATGCCCGGCGAATACGTCGAGGCCGGCCAACTGATTGCCGAGGTCATCGACCCGATCAGCGACGCCGTGACCTGCATCCATGCCCTGAACGCAGGCCTGCTGTACGCCCGTTCGCTGCGCCGTATGGCGACGGCAGGCATGGTCATCGCGCACATCGCAGGCACTCAGGCCTATCGCAGCGGTTACCTACTTTCTCCTTGAGGACCTGTCATGTACAAACTGACCATCGATGGCCTGCACAAGCGCTACGGCGACAACGAAGTGCTCAAAGGCGTATCGCTCAAGGCCAGCAGCGGTGATGTGATCTGCCTGATCGGCGCCAGCGGCTCGGGCAAGAGCACGTTTCTGCGCTGCATCAACTTTCTCGAACAGCCCAATGACGGGGCAATGAGCCTGGACGGCAAGCAAGTACGCATGGTCAGCGACAAGGACGGCATGCGCGTGGCCGATCCGGATGAACTACAGCGCATCCGCACCCGTCTGGCGATGGTGTTTCAGCATTTCAATCTGTGGGCGCACATGACCGTGCTGGAAAACATCAGCATGGCGCCGCGCCGCGTGCTGGGCGTGCCCAAGGCCGAAGCCGAGGCCCGCGCGCGCAAGTACCTGGAAAAAGTCGGCCTGCCGGAGCGGGTTGCGGATCAGTACCCGGCGTTTCTGTCCGGTGGTCAGCAACAGCGCGTGGCGATTGCCAGGGCGCTGGCGATGGAGCCGGAAATCATGCTGTTCGACGAGCCTACCTCGGCGCTCGACCCGGAACTGGTCGGCGAGGTGCTGAAAGTCATTCAGGGCCTGGCGGAAGAAGGCCGGACGATGATTCTGGTCACCCACGAAATGGGCTTCGCCCGCAAAGTGGCCAACCAGGTGGTGTTCCTGCACCAAGGGCAGATAGAAGAATCCGGCCACCCGGATGACGTGCTCAACCACCCGAAAAGCGAGCGTTTGCAGCAGTTTTTGAGTGGCAATCTGAAATAACGCGGGTTGTTGTGTAAAGCGCCAAGAGCAGGAAACGCGAGCCTCTGCCCGCAGGGCGTAGGAGCGGACTT
>NZ_LGLN01000033.1:123716-160426 GCF_001293775.1 Pseudomonas syringae pv. cilantro | reverse complement strand
GATGGGCTGCGAAGCCGCCCTGAAACCTGAGAGAGCCCCATAACCATTTAAAACTATTACCCTTTCTGTGTTGTCTCTGACTTATCGCCACTCAGAGCCTATTCAAACGGATGAGCAGACCTACCGATCACGCTCGACGATGGTTTCTCGCCCGAGGCTGGAAGCCGTTCGCTTTTCAAAAGGACGTCTGGGCGGCGGTAAAAAAGGGCGAGTCTGGCCTGTTGCACGCCAGCACCGGTTCGGGGAAGACCTACGCCGTGTGGTTCGCCGCCCTCAATCAATTCGCCAAAGCCAATACGCTGACTGCCGACGACAAACCCCGCAAACGCAAACCGCCCGCTGCGCCGCTGAGTGTCCTGTGGATAACGCCCATGCGCGCCCTGGCCGCCGATACCGCCCGGGCTCTTGAGGCGCCACTGGCAGAACTGGATATCCCTTGGTCGGTCGGCTTACGCACCGGCGATACCAGCAGCAGCGAACGCGCCCGTCAGGGTCGTCGACTGCCGTCCGCCCTGATCACCACACCTGAAAGCCTGACGCTGTTGTTGACCCGTGCCGACGCGCAGGTCGCCTTGTCGACGCTGAAGATGGTCGTGGTGGACGAATGGCACGAACTGATCGGCAACAAACGTGGCGTGCAGTTACAACTGGCGCTGGCCCGCCTGCGCCGGTGGAATCCGCAACTGATCGTGTGGGGCATCTCTGCAACACTCGGCAATCAACAGCACGCGCAACAGGTGCTGATTAGCGACGGCGGCGTGACCGTGGAGGGCAAGATCGTCAAACAGCTGCAGGTCGATACGCTCCTGCCGCCATCCATCGAACGCTTTCCGTGGGCCGGGCACATGGGCTTGCGCATGTTGCCGCAGGTCGTCGCAGAAGTGGACAGCAGCGCCAGTTGCCTGGTGTTCACCAACACGCGCGCACAGTCGGAAATCTGGTATCAGGCGCTGCTCGAAGCGCGCCCGGACTGGGCTGGCTTGATAGCGCTGCACCACGGTTCTCTGGCCCGCGAGGTGCGCGACTGGGTTGAACGCGCGCTCAAAGAGGGCTCGCTCAAGGCCGTGGTGTGCACCTCCAGCCTCGACTTGGGCGTGGATTTTCTGCCGGTCGAGCGCGTGCTGCAAATTGGCTCACCCAAAGGCGTTGCACGCCTCATGCAACGCGCCGGACGTTCGGGCCATGCGCCAGGCCGTCCTTCCCGCGTCACGCTGGTGCCGACCCACAGCCTGGAACTGGTGGAAGCGGCCGCGGCGCATGATGCGGTGGCCGCCCGCATGATCGAGCCACGCGAATCGCCGCACCAGCCGCTGGACGTGCTGGTCCAGCACCTGGTCAGCATGGCGCTGGGTGGCGGTTTTCTGCCCGACGAGCTGCTGACTGAAGTGCGCAGCGCCTGGGCCTACCGTGAGCTGAGCGACGAACAGTGGCAATGGGCGCTGGCATTCGTGCGTAACGGCGGCCACTCGCTGACCGCCTACCCCGATTACCGACGCGCAGAGCCCGACGAACAGGGCGTGTGGCGGGTGCCCGACGCGCGTCTGGCCCGTCGCCACCGGATGGGCGTCGGCACTATTGTCAGCGAGGCCACCGTCAACCTGAAATACTGGAAAAAAGGCGGTGGAGGCGGCTCTTTGGGCAGCGTCGAAGAAGGCTTTATCGCTCGGCTCAAGCCCGGCGACGGCTTCCTGTTCGGTGGGCGTTTGCTGGAGCTGGTCCGAGTCGAGAACATGACCGCTTACGTGAAACGCACGACTGGCAAGAAAGCCGCCGTGCCACGCTGGAATGGCGGGCGAATGCCACTGTCCAGCGAGCTGGCGGACGCGGTGGTGGAAAAATTCGATGCTGCCGCCCGTGGCGAATTCAACAGCCCGGAAATGCAGGCCATCAAGCCCTTGCTGGAAGTGCAGCAGCAATGGTCGGGCCTGCCGCAACGCGATACATTGCTGGCCGAAACACTCAAGTCCCGCGAGGGCTGGCATCTGTTTCTCTACCCGTTCGCCGGGCGTCATGTACACCTGGGGCTCGGCAGCCTGCTGGCTTGGCGCTTGAGCCGTGACCGGCCACTGACGTTCTCCATCGCGGTCAACGATTATGGCTTGGAGCTGCTCAGCGCCAGCGAAATCAATTGGACCGAAGCTTTGAACGCCGAACTGTTCAGCGAAACCGATCTGCTCGCCGACATCATGGCCAGCCTCAACGCAGGCGAACTGGCGCTGCGGCGCTTTCGTGAAATCGCCCGGATCTCGGGGCTGGTGTTTTCCGGCTACCCGGGAGCGGCCAAAAGCAATCGTCAGCTTCAAGCATCGAGCGGACTGTTTTTCGAGGTTTTCAAACAATACGACGCCGAGAACATGCTGTTGACCCAGGCACAGGAGGAAGTGTTGCGCCAGGAACTCGACCTGCAGCGTCTTGAGCTGACGCTGCGGCAGATCAACAGCCGCAGGCTGGACCTGCACACGATAAAACGTGCGACCCCGCTGGCGTTCCCGTTACTGGTAGAGCGCTTTCGTGAAAGCCTCAGTTCGGAAAAACTCGCCGACCGCATCGCGCGCATGGTCCGCGATCTCGAGAAAGCCGCAGGCCCGGAGCATGAACGATGAAGCCTTATCAAGTCGTCACGCTGGCGGATGAAGAGCTGTGGTTGCTGGCCGACAAAGCCATCTATTACCCCGCCAGACGCGCACTGCTGATTGCCGATGCACATTTCGGCAAAGCCGCTGCCTACCGCAAGCTTGGACAACCGGTGCCGCACGGCACCACCCAGGAAAACCTGCGTCGGCTCGACAGCCTGCTGGACGAATACCCCAGCGAGCATCTGATCTTTCTGGGGGATTTTCTGCACGCACCGGAATCGCATGCCGCTGGCACGCTGGCGGCGCTGGAGCAATGGCGGGCAGCACGCCCGACGCTGCCCATCACACTGATTCGGGGCAACCACGACAAGCGCGCAGGCGACCCGCCCGCGTACCTGAACATAGACGTCGTGCCCGAACCGCTGATCGTGGGCCCGTTCGCTCTGCAACACGAACCCGACCCGCACCCTGAACTTCATGTACTGGCCGGGCACGTCCATCCGGTTTATCACCTGTATGGCCGCGGTCGACAGCGCTTGCGCCTGGCGTGCTACTACATCGGCACACGCGTCACTCTGTTACCGGCATTTGGCGCATTCACAGGAGGGTTCCGCATCAGGCCGGCCGAAGACAGTTCAGTGTATGTGACAGGCGGGGATGCGGTCTGGCGGGTGATTTGACTGGCAGTGCCAGCCGGCAGGAAAGCCCGCTCGCCGAGTCGGCGAACAGGCATCGATGAATCAGGCGACAGGCGCAGGCGGCTCGTCCGGCACGGCAGGACCACCCGGCTCTGTGGGCTCCGGATACGGCGTATCAGGGCCCGGATCACCCGGAATACCCCCACCGACCATATTGAACTCAGGCAGAAGGTCTGAGTGGGCCATCAATGACCAGGCCAGCAAGCCGATCTCGTTAAGTGGAGATTGAACCTGGTCAGAGATTTTAAAATTAGTCTTCATAGGGCACTCCAGATCAAAGACAATCGCACACAACGATTATGCGAAAGCATGTGAGCAGATAGAGTACGAAATAGAGTATTAATTCAATTCCACTAGTCGCCTGACTCGCACATCAGGTGCGCGGCAGGGTGACGCCACGCTGGCCCTGATACTTACCGCCCCGGTCCTTGTAGGAAACTTCGCATTCTTCGTCTGACTCGAGAAAGAGCATCTGTGCCACGCCTTCATTGGCGTAGATCTTGGCCGGCAAGGTGGTGGTATTGGAGAATTCCAGTGTCACATGGCCTTCCCACTCAGGCTCGAGCGGCGTGACGTTGACGATGATGCCGCAGCGCGCGTAGGTGCTTTTGCCCAGACAGATGGTCAGGACATTGCGCGGAATGCGGAAATATTCAACGGTGCGAGCCAGCGCGAACGAGTTTGGCGGGATGATGCACACGTCGCTTTTGATATCGACAAAACTTTTTTCATCGAAATTTTTCGGGTCGACCGTCGCCGAATTGATGTTGGTAAAGACCTTGAATTCGTCTGCGCAACGCACGTCGTAACCGTAGCTGGACACGCCAAAAGAGATCACCCGGTCGGCACCTTCGCCACGTACCTGACGTTCGACGAACGGCTCGATCATCCCGTGTTCCTGCGCCATGCGGCGAATCCACTTGTCCGATTTGATGCTCATGGCGATGTCCTGAATAGCGAGGTAAAAAATGTATCCGGCATCTTACCGGGGTGAAGCCGACGGTTCAAAGACAACAGATGGAGAGTTTGGCCGATGCGCCCTGCCGATCCGCCGTGAATGCAAATAATCATCAACAGACCATTGGCACGTTCGAAAAAAAGGGTTAAGGTGGCGTCACTGTGTTGCTTGTGTCACTGAGAATCTCTACACGATGTTGAATTTCGATCCAACCATCTCCATGAATTTTCCAGCTCTTTGCACTCAGTCTCGGCCAGGGCTCTTCCTACGCCGCAGTTAACTTTGTCCAAGGAGATATACTATGTCTAATCGCCAAACTGGTACCGTTAAGTGGTTCAACGATGAAAAAGGCTTCGGCTTCATCACTCCACAATCCGGTGACGACCTGTTCGTGCACTTCAAAGCTATCCAATCCGACGGCTTCAAAAGCCTGAAAGAAGGCCAACAGGTTTCTTTCATCGCTACCCGCGGTCAGAAAGGTATGCAAGCTGAAGAAGTTCAAGTTATCTAACTTGCACTGATTCGCTTAAAAGCCCCGCCCTCAAAAGCGGGGTTTTTTATTGCCTGCCGTTTAGCATCTACCCCGCGCATCGATCTGATCGAGGAAGGCCGAACCGCTACCGCCTCCCCCGCCAGAACGTCGCTACAGTCTCAGTCGTCGCTGACGGAAATGGTCGGCATGGCAGGACTCGCTGCTTCCTGCAACACGATGCGGGCGCCAACGTGGCGCGCCAGTTCCTGATAAACCATCGCAATCTGACTTTCCGGCTCGGCAATCGCCGTCGGTTTGCCGCCATCTGCCTGTTCGCGAATCAGCATCGACAGCGGCAGTGAAGCCAGCAGCTCGACATCGTACTGCGACGCCAGCTTCTCGCCGCCGCCTTCGCCGAACAGATGCTCGGCATGCCCGCAGTTCGAGCAAATATGCACCGCCATGTTTTCCACGACGCCCAACACCGGAATGTTGACCTTGCGGAACATCTCGACACCCTTCTTCGCATCCAGCAGCGCCAGATCCTGTGGCGTGGTGACGATCACCGCCCCCGCGACCGGAACCTTCTGCGCCAGTGTCAGCTGAATATCCCCTGTGCCGGGCGGCATGTCGATGACCAGATAATCAAGGTCATTCCAGGCAGTCTGAGTCACCAGTTGCAGCAACGCGCCAGAGACCATAGGCCCGCGCCAGACCATCGGCGTGTTGTCATCGGTCAAGAAGGCCATCGACATAACATCGATACCGTGCGCCTCGACCGGCACGAACCATTTCTGATCCTTGATCTTCGGTCGCGTGCCCTCAGGGATGCCAAACATCACGCCCTGACTCGGTCCATAGATGTCCGCGTCGAGAATCCCGACCCGCGCACCTTCGCGAGACAAGGCCAGCGCCAGATTGGCGGCCGTAGTGGATTTACCTACGCCCCCCTTGCCCGACGCCACGGCGACAACGTTCTTCACATTGGCCAGACCCGGAATCTGACTCTGCGCCTTGTGCGCCACGATCACACTGCTGATGTCGACGCGGGCCGATGCCACGCCGTCCAGATTCTCGAGGGCGGTTTTCAGAACCTGCGCCCAGCCGTTTCTGAACAGATCAGCGGCATAACCCAGTTCGAGCTGCACGCTGACGTGTGCACCCTGAATGTCGATGGACCTGACGCAACCGGCACTGACCGGGTCCTGATTCAGATAAGGGTCGGTGTACTGGCGAAGAATCGTCTCCACCGCTGCGCGATTGACTGCGCTCATGGGCTCACTCCGAAAAAGACTGACTAAAACAGGCAGCTATCGTAACCGTTCTGCCAGGTGACCACATGATTTCGGCACATTTCCAGAAGCATTCCGACCGCCGCGCTGGATGAAAAAAGTTGCTCAGACCTTTATAGTGGACGACCTCCGTTTCACTTCAAGTAGCCGAGCCCCATGTCCGAGCCACGCAAGATTCTCGTTACCAGCGCCCTGCCCTATGCCAATGGCCCCGTTCACCTTGGCCACATGCTCGAGTACATTCAGACCGACATGTGGGTGCGTTTTCAGAAGCACCGCGGCAACCAATGCATTTATGTCTGCGCGGACGACGCCCATGGTTCGGCAATCATGCTGCGCGCTGAAAAAGAAGGTATCACCCCGGAACAACTGATCGATAACGTCAAGGCTGAACACAGCGCCGACTTTGCCGGCTTCCTGGTTGACTTCGACAATTTCCACTCGACGCACTCGGATGAAAACCGTGAGCTGTCGAGCATGATCTACAGGCGCCTGCGCGATGCCGGTCATATCGCCACACGCTCGGTCACCCAGTATTTCGACCCGGAAAAGAACATGTTCCTGGCCGACCGCTTCATCAAGGGCACGTGCCCGAAATGTGCGGCTGAAGACCAGTACGGCGATAACTGCGAAAAATGCGGTGCAACCTATGCCCCGACTGATCTTAAAGACCCGAAATCAGCGATTTCCGGCGCAACGCCAGTCCTCAAGGACTCGAAGCACTTCTTCTTCGATCTGCCAGCGTTCGACACCATGCTGAAAAGCTGGACACGCAGCGGCACATTGCAGGACGCGGTCGCCAACAAGATCGCCGAATGGCTCGACAGCGGCCTGCAACAGTGGGACATCTCCCGCGACGCGCCGTATTTCGGTTTCGAAATCCCGGACGAGCCGGGCAAGTATTTCTATGTGTGGCTCGATGCACCTATCGGCTACATGGCCAGTTTCAAGAACCTGTGTGCACGTCGTCCGGATCTGGACTTCGATGCGTATTGGGGCAAAGACGCGACCACCGAGCTGTATCACTTCATCGGCAAAGACATCGTCAATTTCCACGCCCTGTTCTGGCCTGCCATGCTGGAGGGCGCAGGCTTGCGCAAACCGACCGGCATCAATGTGCATGGCTACCTGACCGTCAACGGCCAGAAGATGTCGAAATCGCGCGGCACTTTCATCAAGGCACGCACCTACCTCGATCACCTGCCGCCGGAATATCTGCGTTACTACTACGCGTCGAAACTGGGCCGTGGCGTAGACGATCTGGACCTGAATCTCGAAGACTTCGTCCAAAAGGTCAACTCCGACCTGATCGGCAAGGTCGTGAACATTGCCAGCCGTTGCGCCGGGTTCATCCACAAAGGCAATGCCGGCATGATGGTCGAAGCCAACGCTGCGCCTGAACTGACCGATGCATTCCTGGCTGCCGCGCCAAGCATTGCCGACGCCTATGAAGCCCGCGACTTCGCCCGTGCCATGCGCGAAACCATGGCGCTGGCCGACCGCGCCAACGCCTATATCGCCGAAAAAGCTCCTTGGGCGCTGGCCAAACAGGAAGGCAAGCAGGACGAAGTCCAGGCCGTCTGTGCATTGGGTATCAATCTGTTCCGCCAACTGGTCATTTTCCTCAAGCCGGTATTGCCGAACCTCGCCGCTGATGCCGAGAAATTCCTCAACGTCGCGCCACTGACCTGGGATGATCACAAGACGTTGCTGGTCAATCATCAGCTCAACCCGTTCTCGGCGCTGATGACCCGTATTGACCCGCTCAAGGTAGAAGCCATGGCGACAGCATCGAAAGAAGACCTGACGGCCACTGATACCGGCGCTGACGCTGCACCGGTCGGCAATGGCGAGCTGGCCAAAGACCCGTTGTCTGCGGAAATCGATTTCGATACCTTTGCCGCGGTCGATCTGCGTGTGGCCCTGATTCTCAAGGCCGAGCACGTGGAAGGCGCCGACAAACTGTTGCGCCTGACCCTGGATATCGGAGACGAACAGCGCAACGTCTTTTCCGGCATCAAAAGTGCCTATCCAGACCCGTCGAAACTGGAAGGCCGTTTGACGATGATGATCGCCAACCTCAAGCCACGAAAAATGCGTTTCGGCATTTCGGAAGGCATGGTGATGGCGGCAGGTCCTGGCGGTGAAGAGATCTATCTGCTCAGCCCGGACAGCGGTGCCAAGCCAGGCCAGCGGATCAAGTAATACCTACGGGGCCCGGTATTCGCTCAACAGCGGATACCGGGCCTTCGTGTGTTCGCAAGACTCTTCTGCGGCCGGTAGTATGGGTCACCATAGAAACCGGACTGCCCGTTCGCCATCCAAAAGATCATGACTGACTTGATTCATTTACTCCCGAGCGTGGAACTGGTCCAGCGTATCGACGCGCTTCTGCCGCAGACTCAATGCGGCAAGTGTGGCCATTCCGGCTGCCGGCCTTACGCCGATGGCATTGCGGGCGGTGAGGCCATCAATAAATGCCCGCCGGGCGGTGACGAAACCATTGCTCAGTTGGCCGACTTGCTGGCTGTGCCCAGGCTGGCGCTGGACACCGAACGCGGCGCAGCCCCCGCGCAGGTCGCTTTTATTCGTGAAGCCGAGTGCATCGGCTGTACCAAATGCATCCAGGCCTGCCCTGTGGACGCGATTGTCGGCGCAGCCAAGCTGATGCACACCGTGATCATCGATGAATGCACGGGTTGCGATCTGTGTATCGCGCCCTGCCCGGTCGATTGCATCGAAATGCATCCGCTGCCGCTGGCGACCGTAACCCCGATAGTCGGCGGCCTGGCGCCTACCCCGGAGCTGCAACAGGCACGTCTGAAAAAAAGGACCCATGCCCGCCTGCGTTTCGAATCACGCAATGCACGTCTGCACCGTGAACAGCAAGCACGTGTGGCAGAACGACTTGCGCGCAGCAAGGGAGCTGAATCCATCCATGACACCGTCGTAGGCTCAACGGCAAAACGTGTTCAGGCCACTAACGCTGCCCCACCAGAAGACGCCTTGAAAAAAGCCAAAATAGCCCTGGCCATGAGCCGGGCGCAATTGAACAAGTCACTCAAGGCGTTTGGCCATCCCCCGATCGCAGAGCAGGCCGCCAGGCTTGTGGAATTACAGCACGAGTACGAAGCAGCCGAGCAGGCGCTCGAGGCACTGCTGACAGCTTCTTCCACGACCGATACTCAGGAAACGTTCTGTTCATGAATGCTGCAAAACGTCAGGAAATCTTTCGCAGGCTGCACGAGGACAATCCGGACCCCAAGACCGAACTGGCCTACACAACACCTTTCGAATTGCTGATTGCCGTGATTCTTTCCGCTCAGGCAACCGACGTCAGCGTCAACAAGGCAACCGCCAGACTCTATCCGGTCGCCAACACGCCGCAGGCGATTTACGACCTGGGCGTTGAAGAGTTGTCCGAATACATAAAGACGATTGGCCTGTACAACAGCAAGGCCAAAAATGTGATCGAAACCTGTCGCATGCTGGTGGAATTGCACAACAGCGAAGTGCCTCAGACCCGGGAAGCCCTCGAAGCGTTACCGGGCGTCGGGCGCAAGACTGCCAACGTAGTGCTCAATACCGCTTTCCGGCAGGTTGCGATGGCTGTCGACACGCACATCTTTCGTGTCAGCAATCGCACCGGCATCGCACCCGGAAAGAATGTGGTGGAAGTCGAGAAGCAACTGATGAAGTTTGTGCCCAAAAACTACCTGCTCGATGCCCACCACTGGTTGATCCTGCATGGGCGCTACGTCTGCCAGGCTCGCAAACCGCGCTGCGGCAGTTGCCGTATCGAGGACTTGTGCGATTACAAGGACAAAACCTCCGACGATTGAGCCAGACGGGCATTTACTTGGGGTTCGATTGAAAAAATCTTTTTTACCCGCTTGTGGATTGTCGATATAAGGTGCGCCAGAGAGCCCACGCCCTGGAGTCGACTTCATGAGTACTGGCAAAGAACAACTGGATGTTGATGATGAGCTTGTTGTCGTTGATGCGGACGAGAGCGAACAGGTGATCGTCGAACCCGCGAAGACCAATCTGAGCAAACGGCGCACCATCGACAACCTGCTTGAAGAACGGCGCTTGCAGAAGCAACTGACCGACTACGATTTCGATCTCTGACCGGAATGATGGAAGCCTCTGAAAAGAGGCCTCCATGTCACGGAACCCGATGTATCGTCGGCTGAGCCTGACCCGAACTCACTGATAAGCGGATTCAGACCAGACCGTTGCGTTGGGCCAGCTCGATCAGGTCGACCAGCGAATGAGCGTTCAGCTTGAGCAGCAAACGCGTCTTGTAGGTGCTCACGGTCTTGTTGCTGAGAAACATGCCGTCAGCGATTTCCTTGTTGGTCTTGCCTCTGGCCAGCTGCTGCAGAACCATCATTTCCCGGCCGGAAAGACGGTCGACCATATCTGACTCGCTCGCATTTCCCATGCTTGACCGGACGGTATGCAGAGCCTGGTTGGGGAAGTAGCTGTATCCCGACAGTACAGCCTTGATGGCACTGAGTAATTCGGTAAGGTCCTGCTGCTTGCAGACATAACCGGCAGCCCCCGCCTGCATGCAGCGCATCGAGAAGTGACCAGGGGCCTGAGACGTCAGGATCAGAACCTTGAATGGCAATGTCATTGCCGCCAGCCGGGCAATGACCTCGAGTCCGTCGAGCTTGGGAATACCGATGTCGAGAATGACGATATCGGGCAGGTGCTCACGTGCCAGCTGCAACGCATCCACACCGTTGTCAGTCTCCGCAATGACCTCATAGCCATGACGCTCCATCAGCATGCGCACAGCGAGGCGAATGACGGGATGATCATCCACGATCAGCACTTTATTCATGGGCAGTCCATTTTTCGCTATTCGAATTTTCAGAGCCAGCACAATAACTTAGTCGTTTACTGCTTTGCATGGCGCTCACCCCTGAGGACTGACAGCCAAAGACCATTCCTACAATTACAGCAGAAACTTCCTACAAAACTCGGCACGAACGCATACTTTTTATTAATTTTCATAGAGCCTTCCTTTTCGGAATCCGATGAATTGTTGCTGCCGGAGTCGCTGACGTTAAGCATCGCGACTCCGGTAGATCATTTGTTTGTGACACGATCAGCCCCATCACCTCGTGTTCAGGCTGATCACGCTATCACTCTTGAAACCTCTTTGGCCTTTGTTGTGCTGATGACCTGCCGCAGCGCTAAAGTGGCATATAGCCAGCGATACTGAGCTGCCGCTATTCGTTTGAAACACCGTTAAATGAATACAGCGCGTGGACGAGCCTTCATTTGCAAATGAAGCTTCTGCCTATCAAAACCGATACCCGTTTGCCCATGCCTTCAACGGCAGCCGCCTCTGTCTTTCTGTTCGCCTCTGACCACTGCACTCTAAATACGTAATTGGTGATGAAAAATTACACATTTATTGTTGAATTTTGCACAAATATTTATATATGGATGCTTCTTACGAGTTGATCAGAAAAATCCTACAACAGCGTCGCCCAAACAGAAGACTTCAAAACCACCTCACCCATGGCTGGCACATTGACACCCCTCATCGATCAAACTCCTTGATACGCACATTCACGAATTCTTACAGAGACAATGGCATCACCCTACACTACTCAGGCTCATTAATGGCTAAATCGACAAACAGCTAATACCAGATTTTATGTCAGTTCCATACTTGATGTATCGAACAGGAAAAGTACTACACAGGTCCAGGACCTGAAATCAAAATCTGTAAGACACTATAAATGGGCATTACTCGATTCATGTACCACGCCGCTTTTTTCACTTGCAAAACTTATTACCAGTCGTTACTTTTTTAACATAAAGCCACTAACAACTGCCCTTTAACATGTGGCGCCATATGAATAACTCAAACAAACAGTGACTGTTGTACCTGTCATAAGCTCAACTGCCAGGCAGGAAGTCATGCATGCATTCTAAGCGTTGGACGGATTTCGACGACCACACATGGCCGATCAAGCACGCCTGGGCGCGCAACGGGGTGCCTGACAACCCCTTTGAAGGGTCGTGTGTATAACCATGTTCAAAAAGGGATATACCATGAACAACAAATATGCTCGTTCACGCGAGCCTGCCTCTCTGGATCTGGTCACGGCGGTGCAAACGTTTGTTGCCGAAGGCGGCGTTATCACCGTCATCGCCGATGGCGAAACAGCAGGATCATCGGCAGCTTCCTCAGCCAATACATCTGCAGCCCCTGACACCCACATTGAAGACAGGGCCAAAGTGGAACTGCTCAGGTGCCTGGCGGCCAAGGGGGCTGGTTTCACCGCGTTGCAGTACTCATTAAAAATGAACAGGAAGGACATTCGCCAGCTGGCGACCGAGAACGACGTGAAGATCAGCTTCAGCCAGCCTGTTCGTGCCCTCAGGAGGGAGGCCCGGGATGATCCTGTCGACGTCGACGATGTGGTTGCCGGCCACGCTCTGCACTACTCAAGCCTGGGTTACACAGCGTCGGAGATTGCACAGGTGCTGGAGCTGACACTCAGGCAGGTGTGGGACATTGGCAAAGCCTATCGAATCGAATTCCGACATCGGCGCGACTGCGACACACCCTGACACTTCGCACACGCTGGTTGTAGAAGTCTGACTCAGTGTCTGCCTGGTCTCCTGCCAGTCATTAGCACGGTGTACAAGCATTCCGGAATGCCCGACAAGGGACTCTGCAACTGTCGGGAGCGTTGACATAACCTGTAGGAAATAAAAGCGTTTGTATGCGTACTTACAGGGTGCTGTAAGAAAACACTAAACGTTTAACAGCTTCCTTCAAGGGCCACAACAGCATTGCCACGCAACGGTTTACACCGCATGCATGAAGGCAGCGAGTTGATGAGACCGGTCGGGACCGAAGAACATGTGTTAGGGTCTGTTCCCGTTTCATCGCGAGCCGCGTTGCTGGGCCAAATCTCGCCAGGCCAGGCCAGGCCAGGCNCGCGGCAAAACAGACTCCGACGCCGCCGCGATGAAACGGGTACAGACTCTAGCCAGGGCAGCCCTGCAAGAGGCTGCACCTGACAGACGGGTACGCAATCAGAACAGTTTGCGGCCTTTGTTTGCGGCGATCCGCATACGCAAGGCATTCAGTTTGATAAAGCCTGCTGCGTCGGCCTGGTCGTAGGCACCTGCGTCATCTTCGAAGGTTGCGATATTGGCATCGAACAGCGAATCGTCGGACTTGCGGCCCGTCACGATCACGTTGCCTTTATACAGCTTCAGACGCACAACGCCGTTTACGTGGGCCTGAGAGGCGTCGATCATCTGTTGCAGCATCAGACGTTCAGGGCTCCACCAGTAACCGGTGTAGATCAGGCTGGCGTATTTCGCCATCAGCTCATCCTTGAGGTGAGCCACTTCGCGGTCCAGCGTGATGGACTCGATGGCACGGTGAGCACGCAGCATGATGGTGCCACCCGGGGTTTCGTAGCAGCCACGGGACTTCATGCCCACATAGCGGTTTTCCACGATATCCAGACGACCGATGCCGTTTTCGCCGCCAATGCGGTTCAGGGTGGCCAATACCGTGGCGGGAGTCATCTCGACGCCGTCCAGAGCGACGATATCGCCATTGCGATAGGTCAGTTCGAGATAAGTCGCAACGTTTGGCGCGTCCTCAGGGGATTTGGTCCAACGCCACATGTCTTCTTCATGCTCGGTCCAGGTGTCTTCCAGCACGCCGCCTTCATAGGAAATGTGCAGCAGGTTGGCATCCATGGAGTACGGCGACTTCTTCTTGCCGTGGCGCTCGATCGGAATGTTGTGCTTCTCGGCGTAGTCCATCAGCTTTTCACGCGACAGCAGGTCCCATTCACGCCACGGAGCAATCACCTTGACGCCCGGCTTGAGGGCATAGGCACCCAGCTCGAAACGTACCTGGTCGTTGCCTTTACCGGTAGCGCCGTGGGAAATGGCGTCAGCACCGGTTTCGTTGGCGATTTCGATCAGACGCTTGGCGATCAGCGGACGCGCAATGGATGTACCCAGCAGGTACTCGCCTTCGTAGACGGTGTTGGCGCGGAACATCGGGAAAACGAAATCACGCACGAACTCTTCGCGCAGGTCATCGATGTAGATTTCCCTGACGCCCATGGCCTGAGCCTTGGCGCGTGCCGGTTCGACTTCTTCACCCTGACCCAGGTCAGCGGTAAAGGTCACCACTTCGCAGTTGTACGTATCTTGCAGCCACTTGAGGATTACCGAAGTATCCAGGCCACCGGAATACGCGAGAACTACCTTGTTTACGTCCGCCATGCCATCACTCCACCGGGTTGTACGGAAAACCGCCGATTCTACCGTTCAAACCAGCAAATTTACAGGGGCGCGACAGCTTGTGACGACCAGGCGACGTTCAGCGCCCCTTGCAGACGGGATTCACGAGGTGTGTGCCGCACTCGCCGAAGAGGCAACCGGCACCGGACGTTCTTCCGGAGCAACGCGCTCCAGATGCACGTTCACACGGCGGTTACGCGCGCGATTGGCGTTATTGGTGTTGGGTGCCAGCGGATAGCGTTCACCGTGAAAACGCAGGGTGATCTGCTGCTCGGGAACCCCCTGAGCCTTGAAGTAATCCATGACCGCCAGCGCCCGACGACGGGACAGGTCGCGGTTGGTCAGGCGATTGCCGCTGTTGTCGGAATGGCCGTCCAGCTCGATGCGGTTGACGGTCGGGTCCGCCTTCAAGTAAGCCACCATGTTGTCCAGACGTGCCTTGGCCGCAGCGTCCAGCTCGATGCCGCCACCCGGGAAGCCGACTTCAGCCTGCTTGATCTGATCGAAATTCATCGGCAAAAGCTTCGCCGTGCAGGCCTGATAATCGCTGAACGCCTTGCTGAACTTGACGGGCAGCAGACGAATTTCCATCTGCCCTCCGTCGCGGTTGTAGTGGCGGATCAGCGGACTGCGCCCGTCCATCAAGCCACTGATCAGGCGCCCGGCCTGCGCCTGAGAAGTATTGAACGGTATGTCGCCGTTGCTGACACGAACCGAGCCCAGATTGATATCGCCACGCCCCGGCTGCCACGGAGCGGCAGCCGCCAGTAGCGTCGCGGAGCCATTGCCGAGCATGTTGTAGGCTGCCTTGAGACGAAAAGTCGCCTGCTCTCCCGCGCGACGCACGAACTCGCCCGCACCGAAATCGGTGATCGGCTGAGTCAGGCGGCACTCGAACTGATCGCCTTCGACTTTCCACTCGATACTTTCCAGACGTGTCTGGAAACTGATAGCCATCGCCGGAAGGCTGGCAAACATGCTGAGCAGGGCTAAATATCGCTGGCGCACGGGCGGCTCCACTGGAAATGAACGCGAAACAGAAAATACTTCCTTACAGGGGAGCTATCGGTAACTTCATGCAAAACTTGATAGCGGATGCCTGACAGAGTCTTTTCCGGTAGCATTCCCAGCGAGTTTGACCCGCCTGGAATCCCCAATGTCTGACCGCCTGACCCTTCTGCGCCCCGACGACTGGCATATTCACCTCCGTGATGGAGCTGTTTTGCCGCATACCGTTGCTGACGTAGCGCGAACCTTTGGTCGCGCAATCATCATGCCCAACCTCGTGCCACCGGTTCGCAACGCGCAGCAGGCCGATGCCTATCGCCAGCGCATTCTGGCTGCACGCCCCGCGGGCAGCCGCTTCGAGCCGCTGATGGTGCTTTATCTCACCGACCAGACCACGGCCGAAGATGTACGCGTCGCCAAGGCAACCGGCTTCGTTCACGCCGCCAAACTGTATCCGGCCGGTGCGACCACCAACTCCGATTCCGGTGTCACCAGCATCGACAAGATCTTCCCTGCGCTGGAAGCCATGGCCGAAGTCGGCATGCTGCTGCTGGTACACGGCGAAGTGACTCGCGGTGAAATCGACGTGTTCGATCGTGAAAAGGTGTTCATCGAAGAACACCTGCGCCGCGTCGTGGAACGTTTTCCGACGCTCAAAGTGGTGTTCGAACACATCACCACCGGCGAAGCGGTGCAGTTCGTCAACGAAGCCTCGGCCAACGTCGCGGCGACCATCACTGCACACCACCTGCTGTATAACCGCAACCACATGCTGGTCGGCGGGATTCGTCCGCACTTCTATTGCCTGCCGATTCTCAAGCGCAATACGCATCAGGCTTCGCTGCTCGACGCGGCCACCAGCGGCAGCGGCAAGTTCTTCCTCGGCACCGACTCGGCACCGCATGCCCAGCACGCCAAGGAAAACGCTTGCGGTTGCGCCGGGTGCTACACCGCCTACGCTGCCATCGAGCTGTATGCCGAAGCCTTCGAGCAGCGTAACGCCCTGGACAAGCTGGAGGGCTTCGCCAGCCTGCACGGTCCGGCGTTCTACGGCCTGCCCGCCAATCAGGACACCATCACACTGGTACGTGAAGAGTGGACCGCCCCTGCCAGCCTGCCGTTTGGCGAGTTGACCGTTATTCCGCTGCGCGCGGGTGAAAAACTGCGCTGGCGTCTGGAGGAACACGCGTGAGTGAAGATCATTTCGACGACGAACAGGAAGGCCACGGCGGTGGCGGTGGTTCCCGTCACCCGATGGCAGCGCGCTTTCGCGGTTACCTGCCGGTCGTCGTTGACGTAGAAACCGGCGGTTTCAATTCGGCTACCGATGCGCTGCTGGAAATCGCCGCGGTGACGATCGGCATGGATGAAAAAGGCTTCGTGTTCCCGGAACACACCTATTTCTTCCGCGTAGAACCGTTCGAGGGTGCCAACATCGAAGCAGCTGCGCTGGAGTTCACCGGTATCAAGCTCGATCACCCGCTACGCATGGCGGTCAGCGAAGAGACAGCGCTGAACGACATCTTCCGTGGCGTGCGCAAGGCGCTGAAAGCCAATGGCTGCAAACGCGCGGTGCTGGTCGGCCACAATGCCAGCTTCGACCTCGGCTTCGTCAACGCCGCCGTCGCCCGCATGGACATGAAGCGCAACCCGTTTCACCCGTTCTCCAGCTTCGACACCGCTACCCTCGCCGGCCTGGCCTACGGTCAGACCGTGCTGGCAAAGGCCTGTCAGGCTGCGGGCATCGACTTCGACGGCCGCGAAGCCCACTCGGCCCGCTACGACACCGAGAAGACGGCCGAGCTGTTCTGCGGCATCGTCAATCGCTGGAAAGAAATGGGCGGTTGGGAAGATTTCGACGACTGATGTCTCCCAGTCAATGAATCGACCGGCCTTGTGCCGGTTTTTTCATGCCTGTCGGAAGCAAACGACCACTCATCGCCGCTTCCTGAATCGAACCCAAAACAGTTTTGACAAGCATTCTCATTAACATTAAGCTCCTCGGCACCAAGCAATAAACCAGCGACGGTCCATAGCTTATGTATGTTTGCCTCTGCCAAGGTGTCACAGACGGTCAAATCCGGGATGCAATTCTGGAAGGCTGCTGCAGTTACCGTGAAGTCCGCGAAACGCTTGGCGTCGCGAGTAAATGCGGAAAATGCGCCTGCCTGGCGAAAGAAGTGGTGCGTGACACACTGACCGAACTGCAAAGCAGCCATGCGGCGCTGGCCTACCCTGCAAAATTTTCAGCGGCCTGAATACCCCTTTTTGACGAACCGGACGCCATGTCCGGTTTTTTATGCCTGTAATTCAAGCGCTTAGCATCAAGATGCGGAACTCAAACATTCTTATTCCTATTTAAATTCACTTAGTATTCAATTACTTAGGTTTGACAGACGTTTAGGCGCAGCTCACACTCGCGGCTTATCGACACAATCCATCGGCAGGACCTCGAACATGAAAGGCGACATTACAGTCATCCAGCATCTCAACAAGATCCTCGGAAACGAGCTGGTCGCTATCAATCAGTATTTTCTGCATGCACGCATGTACGAAGACTGGGGTCTGAAAAAGCTCGGTGGGCATGAGTACCACGAGTCCATCCACGCGATGAAGTACGCTGACAAGCTCATCAAGCGCACGCTGTTTCTTGAAGGGCTGCCAAACCTGCAGGATCTGGGCAAAATCCTGATCGGCGAGCACACCAAGGAAATGCTGGAGTGCGACCTGAAGATCGAACAGAAAGGTCTGGCTGATCTGAAAGCGGCCATTGCGCACTTTGAGACGGTAGGCGACTTCGGCAGCCGTGAGCTGCTGGAAGACATCCTTGAGCCGAAGGAAGAGCAAATCGACTGGCTTGAGACTCAGCTGGGTCTGATCGTCAAAGTCGGCATCGAGAATTACCTGCAATCGCAGATGGGCGACTGACTTTCCCGGCTGCGCAGCAACGAAAAAGCCCGCCTCAATCGAGAGCGGGCTTTTTCTTGTCTGTAAAGCTACGCTGGAGCGCAAGGCCTTACTCGGCCTTGGCAGCCGAAGCTTCCTTGATCTTGTCCTGCAACGAACCGTCAGCCATCATTTCGGTGATGATGTCGCTACCACCGACCAGCTCACCGGCCACCCACAGTTGCGGGAAAGTCGGCCAGTTGGCGTACTTGGGCAGGTTGGCGCGGATTTCAGGGTTTTGCAGGATGTCGACGTAGGCAAACTTTTCGCCGCACGCCATCAAGGCCTGGGAAGCCTTCGCCGAAAAACCGCACTGCGGAGCGTTTGGAGCGCCTTTCATGTAAAGCAGAATGGTGTTGCTGGCAATCTGCTCTTTGATTGTTTCGATGATATCCATGGAGCACCTCGGCTGAAATATCCGACTCAGTTGTCGGCACGGTGGCGCATTGTAACCAAATCCCGAGCATGACGCTCTGTCTTGAGCCTTAACACGATGCCACTTGCACCGGCACGCCGTTTAACGCCGCATTGCCGGACAGCACATCGAGCTGCCGCTCGTCGGTCAGGTCATTGGCACTCACTCCCGGCTGGCTCCGTGCGATTTCCATCCTGACCCCCGCTCGTGAATGGCCCCAGCCGTGCGGCAGGCTGACCACCCCCGGCATCATGTCCAGACTGCCCAGCACTTGCACCTCGATCATTCCGACCCGAGAACTGACCCTGACCTGCTGCCCGTCGCTCAGGCCGCGAGCGGCAAGATCGTCCGGGTGCATGAGTAACTGATGACGAGGCTTGCCTTTCACCAGACGATGGTAGTTGTGCATCCATGAATTATTGCTGCGCACGTGCCTGCGACCAATCAGCAGCAATTCACCGGTCTTGGGTGCCGGATCGGCGGCGAAGCGCGCCAGGTCAGCCATGATCACTTCCGGCGCAGCCTGAATGCGGCCATTGGCGGTTTTCAGCCGCTCTGTCAGATTTGCCTTTAGGGCACCCAGATCGAGCCCGTGCGGATGGCCGGCCAGCGTTGCAAGCGACAACTTATGCGGTGACGCATCACCATAAAGCCCAGCACGCAGGCCGCGATCGATCATCTGCGCGGGCGGCAGGGTCGGCTTGAGGTCGCGCTCGGCTCTGGCGGCGAAGGCCTTGGCCAGGCCCACAAAGATCTCCCAGTCGTGCAAAGCGCCCTCAGGCTTGTCAAAGATGGCCTGATTGAAGCGTGTTACGTTACGCACCGCCAGGGTATTGAACGTGGTGTCGTAGTGATCGTTCTCCAGCGCCGAGGTCGACGGCAGAATCAGAGCCGCATGGCGGGTGGTATCATTGATGTACAAATCAAGGCTGAGCATGAACTCCAGCCCCTCAAGCGCCTGATCCAGTTGACGGCCATTGGGTGTAGACAGCACCGGGTTGCCGGCTACGGTGACCAGTGCGCGAACCTGGCCGTCGCCCTCCACCAGCATTTCCTCGGCCAGCGCCGACACCGGCAGCTCGCCGCCGTACTCCGGCAGGCCTGAGACGCGGCTTTGCCACAGATTGAAATGCCCGCCGGAGGTCGAACTGACCAGATCGACAGCAGGTTCGGTGCACAGTGCGCCCCCGACGCGGTCCAGATTACCGGTGACCAGATTGATCAACTGCGTCAGCCAATGGCACAGCGTACCGAAGGCTTGCGTGGACACGCCCATGCGCCCGTAACACACCGCCTTGTCAGCCGCCGCGAAGTCGCGCGCCAACTGTCGAATCTGTTCGGCGGGCACACCACAACGAGGACTCATGGCCTCGGCGTCAAAGCCGGTAATGGCTTGCCTGACGTGGTCCAGGCCATCGACGGGCAAATGGCTGTCGCGGGTCAGCCCCTCTTCAAACAGCGTATTGAGCAGCCCGAACAGCAACGCGGCATCGCCGCCGGGCCGCACAAACAGATGCTGATCAGCGATGGCCGCCGTCTCACTGCGCCGTGGGTCGATCACCACCAGCTTGCCACCGCGCTGCTGAATGGCCTTCAGGCGTTTCTCGACATCCGGGACCGTCATGATGCTGCCGTTGGACGCCAGCGGGTTGCCGCCCAGAATCAGCATGAAATCGGTGTGATCAATGTCCGGAATCGGCAACAGCATGCCGTGGCCGTACATCAGGAAGCTGGTCAGGTGATGCGGCAACTGATCGACCGACGTGGCCGAGAAACGGTTACGGGTCTTGAGCAGGCCGAGGAAATAGTTGCTGTGGGTCATCAGCCCGTAGTTATGAACGCTGGGGTTGCCTTGATAAATCGCCACTGCATTTTGCCCGTGGCGCTGCTGAATGTCGTGAAGCCGCTCCGCCGCCAGATCGAACGCCTGCTGCCAGGCAATCGGCTGCCATTGATCACCAGTACGCAGCATGGGCTGGCGCAGCCGGTCGGGGTCGTTCTGGATATCCTGCAGCGCAACGGCCTTGGGGCAGATGTGGCCGCGACTGAACGTATCCAGCGGGTCGCCCTTGATGGACGCAATGCACGGGCTCGCATCAGGCGGGGCGATGGTTTCGATGACAAGGCCACAGATGGCCTCGCACAAATGACAGGCGCGGTAATGTTCGGTCCGGGTCATCGCAGCCTCATGGTCTTGTCATGGCAATTCGAGCGATTGCTGAACAAGCACTATGGTGCCTCGCCATACCCCGCGCCACTGACGTGCGTCTTGTGAATCGAGAAGCATCATGCGCGCCGATGGTCAGGCCAAATCAGCTGCCGATAGGGGTCACGACCTTGCGCTGCAGCTGGATTTCCGTGACGGTTTCGACCTGTTCCTGAGCCAGATGAACACCGGTCAGATCGCCGATCAGGCGCCAGTGCTCGTCGAGCCCCGCACTGATGGTCGCCATGCGGTCGATCATGCGTCGCCCTGCAGTGCTCGTGACTTCGTCTTCACTGCGCAGCAGTTCGAATGACATTGAAGTCATGGACGCCGTCAGATGGGTAAGTGTACGAGCAGTGAGACCCAGTAACTCCGTCAATTGATGCTCTTTTGAGTCCATTCCCCCACCCCTCGATCAGTAATGTATCGGCACTGTTTTATAACCTACGCCCGGCTTTAAAGAAACGGTGCCTGTCAAGTCCGTGACGTCTTTCGCATAAGCGTGCCCGCGTAATCGCCGACTGTTGCAGGATTGGTACTAATTGCCAAGCCCTATTTGAGCAGTGTACAAATGCTGCCTTCGGAAAAACCCGAGATGGCAATAAGCCTCCTCAGCGTAGCTAACTTTTGACGCGTCAACGAACAATTGCAGCGCGCCTCGATGACAAGCTCCAGCGACGTCGGCTTCTCCGGAACACGCATGCTATTGGTAAGACGCGACATTTTTTTATACTATCGCGCCTTTCCTATTCGTCGCCCCGAGCGGCTTCCGCCGCAGGTCTGGCCGTTTTCCCGATAAAAACCGGCTTTGATAACCTGCGGTCTGTTGCAAAAAAGGTAGTTAATCATGAACCCCAGGCACTTTCTCTCGATGATGGATTACACCCCGGACGAACTGCTGGGCCTGATCCGTCGCGGCGTAGAGCTCAAAGACCTGCGCAATCGCGGCGTACTCTTTGAGCCGCTGAAAAACCGGGTGCTGGGGATGATCTTTGAAAAATCATCGACACGTACCCGTCTTTCGTTCGAAGCAGGGATGATTCACCTGGGTGGTCAGGCGATCTTTTTGTCGCATCGCGACACTCAATTAGGCCGTGGCGAGCCCGTTGCCGACAGCGCAAAAGTCATGTCGCGCATGCTTGATGCAGTGATGATCCGCACCTATGCGCACAGTAATCTGACCGAATTCGCTGCCAATTCACGCGTACCGGTGATCAACGGCCTGTCCGACGACCTGCACCCCTGTCAGCTGCTGGCCGACATGCAGACCTTTCTCGAGCATCGAGGCTCGATCAAAGGCAAGACCGTGGCCTGGATCGGCGACGGCAACAACATGTGCAACAGCTATATAGAAGCGGCAATCCGGTTCGACTTCCAGCTGCGCGTCGCCTGCCCGGCCGGTTACGAACCCAACCCTGAGTTTCTGGCGCTGGCCGGCGACCGGGTCACAGTGGTTCGCGATCCGCAGGCGGCGGTCAGCGGGGCTCATCTGGTCAGTACTGACGTCTGGACCTCCATGGGACAGGAAGAAGAAACGGCCCGGCGCAAAGCGTTGTTTGCGCCGTTTCAGGTCACTCGCGCATTACTCGATCTGGCTGACAAGGACGTGCTGTTCATGCACTGCCTGCCAGCTCATCGTGGCGAAGAAATCAGTGTCGATGTGCTGGACGACGCACGCTCGGTTGCCTGGGATCAGGCCGAAAACCGCCTGCACGCACAAAAAGCACTGCTGGAGTTTCTCGTCGCGCCGGCCTGCCAGCCCGCATGAGCCAGCCGCTGCTGCTGAGCCTGCGCAATCTGGCCTGCGGCTATCAGAACCAGCGCGTGGTGCAGGATCTGAACCTGCACCTCAACGCTGGGGATATTGGCTGCCTGCTGGGCTCATCGGGCTGCGGCAAGACCACCACCCTGCGCGCAATTGCCGGTTTCGAGCCGATTCACGCAGGAGAAATCAGCCTGGCAGGCGAGATAATCTCCCGCCCAGGCTGGACGCTGGCGCCCGAAAAGCGCCGCATCGGCATGGTGTTTCAGGATTACGCACTGTTCCCGCACCTGAGCGTCGCCGAGAACATCGCATTTGGCATCCGCAAGCATCCGCAGCTGGACAACGTGATCGGCGAGTTGCTGGAGCTGGTCAATCTTGGCGCGCTGGGCAAACGCTTTCCTCATGAACTGTCTGGTGGCCAGCAACAGCGTGTCGCGCTGGCCCGAGCGCTGGCGCCGGAGCCCCGGCTGTTGTTGCTCGATGAACCGTTCTCAAACCTGGACGGCGAGCTGCGCCGCAGGCTGAGCCATGAGGTGCGAGACATCCTCAAGGCGCGTGGCACCAGCGCCATTCTGGTGACCCACGACCAGGAAGAAGCCTTCGCCGTCAGCGATCACGTTGGCGTGTTCAAGGAAGGTCGCCTGGAACAGTGGGACACGCCTTACAACCTGTATCACGAGCCGCGCACGCCCTTTGTCGCCAGCTTTATCGGCCAGGGCTATTTCATTCGCGGGCAGATGATTGATCCGCAATCGGTGAGCACCGAACTTGGCGTTTTGCGCGGCAACCGGGCGTACCCGGGGGTCAGCGGCAGTGCCGTGGATGTCTTGCTGCGCCCTGACGATATCGTTTATGCGCCCGACAGTGATTTGAAAGCACGGGTCACAGGCCGGACCTTTCAGGGTGCTTCGACCTTGTACCGCCTGCAATTGCCCACCGGAAGCCAGCTTGAAGCGATCTTTCCCAGCCATGCCGACCACCTGCAAGGTGATGACGTCGGTATTCGGGTAGCGGCGGATCATCTGGTGTTGTTTGCAGCGCCGGGCAGCGTGGCAGCGCACATCCCCGGCGACTGAGGCGACATCCATCAACCTCGACCGATCGGAGCGAATCTGGCCTGGGTGTGTTCGGCCAGCGCTGCGGGCGCCAATTCGACTTCCAGCCCCCTCCTCCCGGCGCTGACATAAATACTTTCAAAGTTCTGCGCGCTCTCGTCGATGAACGTGCGCAGGCGCTTTTTCTGCCCCAATGGGCTGATGCCGCCCAACAGGTATCCGGTGGCGCGCTGCGCGGCGGCAGGGTCGGCCATTTCGGCTTTTTTCGCCCCGGCAGCCTGCGCCAGAGCCTTCAGATCAAGCGTTCCGACGACCGGCACCACAGCGACCAACAATTCCCCTTTTTCGCTGCTGGCCAACAGCGTCTTGAACACCTGCGCAGGCTCCAACCCCAGTTTTTCTGCGGCCTCCAGCCCGTACGACGCAGCTTTCGGGTCATGTTCGTAACTGTGAATACGGTGCTCGGCGCGAAGTTTTTTCAGTAAGTCCAATGCGGGTGTCATGCAACGCTCCAAAGGGTTCGGGACGACGAACACTTTAAGCCAGGTAAAGTGAACATGCCTTGATTCACGCCACCTGCGACACTGATGGCATTTTGAAAACCACCGTAAAGCGCCGTCATGCAGCCCGCGTGCTCATGGCAGCGGGAAGATTATCTGACCGTTCGGTTCCGACCTTTGACAGCCGGGTTTCTTGCCTATATTTTTTCGTTTACGAATATTATCGAAAGCAATTTTTCGGTATAACTCGCACCGGCGATCAGAAATGGGGTTTTTCTGATACGCACGAATAACGAGCACCCACGACTGTCTCAGGGTGCCGAGACAAAAACAAAAAAATGAGGTAGCCATGACCATCGCACTAAAACAACCGACACTGACCGGGCAATGCCTGGCAGAATTTCTGGGCACCGCGCTGATGATTTTTTTCGGGACCGGGTGCGTCGCGGCGCTCAAGGTCGCGGGGGCAAGTTTCGGTTTGTGGGAAATCTGCATCATCTGGGGCATGGCGGTCAGCATGGGGATCTACCTCAGCGCGGGCATTTCCGGCGCTCACTTGAACCCGGCCGTCAGCATCGCGCTGAGCCTGTTCGCAGGTTTCGAAAAACGTAAATTGCCTTTCTACATCTCTGCACAGATCGCTGGCGCGTTTTTCGGCGCAGGTCTTGTGTACCTGTTGTACATCAGTCTCTTTTTCGACTTCGAACATGCTCACCACATCATCCGCGGCAGCGAGCAGAGTCTCGAACTGGCGTCGGTGTTCTCGACCTATCCAAACCCTGCCATTTCCGTAGGTCAGGCGTTTCTGGTCGAAGTGGTCATCACCACCATTCTGATGGGCGTGATCATGGCCTTGGGCGATGACAGCAACGGCTTGCCACGCGGCCCGTTGGCCCCCTTGCTGATCGGCCTGCTGGTGGCAGTGATCGGTAGCTCGATGGGACCGCTGACCGGCTTCGCAATGAATCCGGCCCGCGACTTCGGTCCGAAGCTGATGACGTTCTTCGCTGGCTGGGGTGAAATAGCGTTCACCGGCGGACGTGACATTCCTTATTTCCTGGTTCCGATTTTTGCGCCCATTCTGGGTGCCTGCCTGGGTGCTGCCGGCTATCGCGCACTGATTGCGCGTCACCTGCCAAGCGCCCTTCCTGTTGAAAACGAAAAAGATGCTCCAGTGGTTCGCGGCAAAGTTCAGGCTTCATCTTGAATCCCACTTAATAACGCAAGGCAATCGACATGACTGACACACAGAACAAGAATTACATCATTGCTCTTGACCAGGGCACCACCAGCTCGCGAGCCATCATTTTCGACCGCGATGCCAACGTGGTGAGCACTGCCCAAAGCGAATTCGTTCAGCACTACCCACAGGCAGGCTGGGTCGAACACGACCCGATGGAAATTTTCGCCACCCAGACCGCGTGCATGACCAAGGCGCTGGCGCAGGCTGATCTGCACCACGATCAGATCGCCGCCATCGGTATCACCAACCAGCGTGAAACTACTGTCATCTGGGAACGCGACACCGGGCGCCCGATCTACAACGCAATCGTCTGGCAGTGCCGCCGCAGCACCGAGATCTGTCAGCAGCTCAAGCGCGACGGTCTGGAGGAGTACATCAAGGACACCACAGGCCTGGTGATTGACCCGTACTTTTCCGGTTCCAAGGTCAAGTGGATTCTGGACAACGTCGAAGGCAGCCGCGAGCGCGCCCGCAAAGGCGAGCTGATGTTCGGCACCATCGATACCTGGCTGATCTGGAAATTCACCGGTGGCAAGGTGCACGTAACTGACTACACCAACGCCTCGCGCACCATGCTGTTCAATATTCATACGCTGGAATGGGATCAGCGCATGCTCGACGTGCTGGACATCCCGCGCGAAATCCTGCCCGAGGTCAAGAGCTCGTCCGAAGTCTACGGCCACAGTAAGAGCGGCATCCCGATTGCCGGTATTGCAGGCGACCAGCAGGCCGCGTTGTTCGGCCAGATGTGCGTCGAGCCCGGTCAGGCGAAGAACACCTACGGCACCGGCTGCTTCCTGCTGATGAACACGGGCAAGAAAGCCGTGAAGTCGGCACACGGCATGCTCACCACCATCGGCTGCGGCCCGCGTGGTGAAGTGGCCTATGCGCTGGAAGGCGCAGTGTTCAACGGCGGCTCGACTGTGCAGTGGCTGCGCGACGAGCTGAAGCTCATCAACGACGCGCTGGACACTGAATACTTCGCCAGCAAGGTCAAGGACAGCAACGGCGTGTACCTGGTCCCGGCCTTTACCGGTCTGGGTGCTCCGTACTGGGACCCGTATGCCCGCGGCGCGCTGTTCGGCCTGACCCGCGGCGTGAAAGTCGATCACATCATTCGGGCCGCGCTGGAATCCATCGCCTACCAGACTCGCGACGTACTCGACGCGATGCAACAGGACTCCGGCGAACGCCTCAAGTCGCTGCGTGTGGACGGCGGCGCGGTGGCCAACAACTTCCTGATGCAGTTCCAGGCGGACATTCTCGGCACTCACGTTGAACGCCCGCAAATGCGTGAAACAACGGCGTTGGGTGCAGCGTTTCTGGCCGGTCTGGCGATCGGTTTCTGGAGCAGTCTGGACGAACTGCGCAACAAGGCCGTGATCGAGCGCGTCTTCGAACCTTCGTGCGAAGAGGCGCACCGCGAGAAGTTGTACGCGGGTTGGCAGAAAGCCGTTGCGCGCACCCGTGACTGGGAACCGCACGAAAACGAGGAGTGATCGCCTCTGTTGATGAGGGAGGACAGGATTCCGGCTGACAGGTCACACTTTCCTGCGGCATGATGGGCGCCATTTGTAGAGGGCGCTCAAGGAAAAACAATGAACCTGCCTCCCCGCCAACAACAGATCCTCGAACTGGTCCGTGACCGTGGTTACGTCAGCATCGAGGAAATGGCGACGCTGTTCGTCGTGACCCCACAAACCATCCGCCGCGATATCAATCAGCTGGCGGAAATGAACCTGCTGCGTCGCTACCACGGCGGCGCGGCTTATGACTCCAGCATCGAAAACACCGCCTACGCCATGCGTGCGGATCAGATGCGCGACGAGAAACAACGGATCGCCGAGGCCATCGCCGCGCAGATCCCGGACAACGCGTCGTTGTTCATCAACATCGGCACCACCACCGAATCCATCGCCCGTGCCCTGCTCAATCACAACAACCTGAAAATCATCACCAACAACCTGCACGTGGCGTCGATCCTCAGCACCAAGGACGATTTCGAAGTGTTGATTGCAGGCGGCAATGTCCGCCGTGATGGCGGTGTTGTGGGCCAGGGCAGTATCGATTTCATCAGCCAGTTCAAAGTGGACTTCGCACTGGTCGGCATCAGCGGCATCGACGAAGACGGCAGTCTGCTGGACTTCGATTATCAGGAAGTGCGGGTTTCCCAGGCGATCATCGCCAATGCGCGCAAAGTGCTACTGGCGGCGGACTCCAGCAAGTTCGGGCGTAACGCCATGGTCCGACTCGGGCCGATCACCCTGATCGATTGCCTGGTCACCGACCAGCCTCCGGTGCCTGCGCTGCAGCAACTGCTGACCCAGCACAAGATTCGGCTGGAAGTCGTTTGATCGAAGACATCGGATTGCGATGAGCTCACGAGAGGCGTCCGGAAGAACGCCACCTCTATCATGCGTCGCGAACTGCGTTCCCACGCTGGGGCGTGCGTAACGAGAATCTAAACTATCGTGCGACGCTCCGCGTCGCACGCCGTTCCGGACGCTCCGCGTCCTCCTTCGCGAACCAGAGCGTCACGAACTGCATTCCCGCTACAGCGTGCGAAACAATACGTGTCGAAGAGAACGACCATTCCCGCCTGACATCCCGCCCTACAATGTTCATTTTTGTTGTTTTCATACTGTAGTTATCAGTATTTTCAATCGATAGGCGCTGGCAAGGGTCATTTTATTGAGCTATGATTTTCGAAAATGAACATTAATGTTCATATTCGCCATTCGAGCCATGCTCAAGAATTGTCCAGGAGGCCACCGATGCCCCACGCTACCGTGCCAACCCCACCTCTTTCCGAGGTTTACGACATCGCCGTTATCGGCGGTGGCATCAATGGCGTCGGGATTGCGGCAGATGCCTCCGGTCGTGGCCTCTCGGTTTTCCTGTGCGAGAAGGACGATCTGGCCAGTCATACGTCTTCGGCCAGCAGCAAGCTGATCCATGGTGGTTTGCGTTATCTGGAGCACTACGAATTCCGTCTGGTGCGCGAGGCGCTTGCGGAGCGTGAAGTGCTGCTCGCCAAGGCGCCGCACATCGTCAAGCCCATGCGTTTCGTCTTGCCTCACCGCCCCCATCTGCGTCCGGCGTGGATGATTCGTGCGGGGATGTTTCTGTACGACAACCTCGGCAAGCGCGAAAAACTGCCCGCCTCGCGAACCATTCGTTTCGGTGCGGACAGCCCGCTCAATCCGAGCATCACCCGGGGTTTCGAATACTCAGACTGCTGGGTCGACGATGCGCGTCTGGTGGTGCTCAATGCCATGGCGGCGCGTGAAAACGGCGCACACATCCACACCCAGACCCGCTGCGTCAGCGCGCGCCGCATCAAAGGCATGTGGCACCTGCATCTGGAGCGCAGCGACGGCAGCCTGTTCTCGATCCACGCCAGGGCGCTGGTCAACGCAGCCGGCCCTTGGGTGGCCAAGTTCATTCGTGAAGACCTCAAGCTCGATTCGGCCTACGGTATCCGTCTGATTCAGGGCAGCCACCTGATCGTGCCGAAGCTGTACGAGGGCGAGCATGCGTTCATTCTGCAAAACGAAGACAAGCGCATCGTGTTCACCATTCCGTACCTGGAGCACTTCACCATCGTTGGCACGACCGACCGTGAATATCAGGGCGACCCGAACAAGGTCGACATCACCGAAGGCGAGATGGATTACGTGTTGAAAGTGGCCAACGACCACTTCAAGAAACAATTGAGTCGCGCAGACGTGCTGCACACATTCTCGGGCGTGCGTCCGCTGTGCAACGACGAGTCCGATAACCCGTCGGCCATTACCCGCGATTACACCCTGTCGTTGTCGGGCAGCGGCGATGAAGCGCCGATTCTGTCGGTATTCGGCGGCAAGCTGACGACCTATCGCAAGCTGGCGGAATCGGCGATGACGCAACTGGCGCCGTTCTTCAAGCAGATGAAACCGAGCTGGACGGCCAAAGCGGCCCTGCCCGGCGGCGAAGACATGACCACGCCGGAAGCGCTGGCTGCGGAAATGACCGGGCGTTACAGCTGGCTGCCTGCTCCAATCGCCAAACGCTGGTCGATCACATACGGCAGCCGTAGCTGGCGCTTGCTGGACGGCGCGCAAGGTCTGGAAGATCTCGGTCAACACCTTGGCGCAGGTCTGTACACCCGTGAAGTCGATTACCTGTGCGAGCAGGAATGGGCGACCAGCATCGAAGATATCCTGTGGCGCCGCACCAAGCTGGGCCTGTTCACTACACCTGAAGAACAGGCAAACGTCCGCAGCTACCTGGAAACAGTCGTGCGTAACAAGGCGACGATCGAAGCCGCCTGATGACTGGCTTATCCACCTGTTCACCCTGCTGTGGGTGAACAGGTACGCATTACCCTGCCTCTTCCCGCCTGATCCGCCCATTCGGTTTCCCGAACGTTTCCCGCCTGCCTATTCGGCTTCCCGGACGTCAAAAAACGCCCGCGCCCATCATAAAAACTAAAAAATCATATAATTCAACAGCTTACTCAATAAGAAAAGCATGGCACGACTCGTGCTCTACACTCTGCATCGACCGTTTCAACAAAGGCGTGTGTCTCGCAGGACGCCGTTGAAGCATTCGTCAAAAAGCGGGTCGCCCTGCCAGCGGCCCTATCAATAAGAAAATGAAATCGAGGATTCATCGATGCGCATCGTTCCCCAACTTCTGGGTGCCGCTATTGCTGCTGCTCTGATCAGCACTCCGGTTTTCGCCGCCGAACTGACCGGCACACTGAAAAAAATCAAAGAGTCCGGCACCATTACTCTCGGTCACCGTGACGCCTCCATCCCGTTTTCCTACATCGCTGATGCCTCCGGCGTGCCGATGGGCTACTCCCACGACATCCAGCTGAAAATCGTCGAAGCCATCAAGAAAGATCTCGGCATGTCCGAGCTCAAGGTCAAGTACAACCTGGTCACTTCGCAGACCCGTATTCCGCTGGTGCAGAACGGTACGGTCGATCTGGAATGCGGTTCGACCACCAACAACGTCGAGCGCCAGCAACAGGTCGATTTCTCCATCGGCATCTTTGAAGTCGGCACCCGCCTGCTGTCGAAAAAGGACTCAAGCTACAAGGATTTCGACGACCTGAAAGGCAAGAACGTCGTGACCACTGCTGGCACCACGTCCGAGCGCATCCTCAAGTCGATGAACGCCGACAAGCAAATGGGCATGAACGTGATCTCTGCCAAGGACCACGGTGAGTCCTTCCAGATGCTCGAATCGGGTCGTGCAGTCGCTTTCATGATGGACGACGCGTTGCTGGCAGGCGAAAAGGCCAAAGCCAAGAAGCCGGATGACTGGGCGGTGACCGGCACTGCGCAATCCTACGAAATCTACGGCTGCATGGTTCGCAAGGGCGATGCCCCGTTCAAGAAAGCGGTGGATGACGCGATTGTCGCTACCTACAAGTCCGGTGACATCAACGCCATCTACAGCAAGTGGTTCATGTCGCCAATTCCTCCAAAGGGTCTGAACCTGAATTTCCCGATGAGCGACAAGCTCAAGGAGCTGATTCAGAACCCGACCGACAGAGCGGCTGACGACAAGAAAGCCTGAGTAAACGGTTCGGCCCGCCTGAACTGATTGCATCCCGAACAGGCACCCCTGTTCGGGACTGGCGCCTTGCTTTCGACAGTGCGCGCATCTCGATATAAATAGAACAATAGGGGGAGACCCTGATGAATTACAACTGGGACTGGGGCGTGTTCTTCAAGTCCACCGGCGTTGGCAGCGAGACCTATCTGGACTGGTTCATCTCCGGTCTGGGCTGGACCATCGCAATTGCCGTGATCGCCTGGATCATCGCCCTGCTACTGGGCTCAGTGCTGGGCGTCATGCGCACCGTACCGAACCGCCTGGTGTCGGGTATCGCCACGGTGTACGTGGAAATATTCCGTAACGTGCCACTGCTGGTGCAGCTGTTCATCTGGTACTTTCTGGTGCCCGACCTGCTGCCGGAAAACATTCAGGAGTGGTACAAGCAGGACCTCAACCCGACGACCTCGGCATTTCTGAGCGTCGTCGTGTGCCTGGGCCTGTTCACCGCTGCAAGGGTTTGCGAACAAGTGCGTACCGGCATCGAAGCGTTGCCGAAAGGCCAGGAATCGGCTGCACGGGCCATGGGCTTCAAGCTGCCGCAGATCTACTGGAATGTGCTGTTGCCGCAGGCCTACCGGATCATTATTCCGCCGCTCACCTCCGAATTCCTGAACGTATTCAAGAACTCTTCGGTCGCGTCGCTGATCGGCCTGATGGAGCTGCTCGCGCAGACCAAACAGACGGCTGAGTTTTCCGCCAACCTGTTCGAAGCCTTCACCCTGGCGACCCTCATTTACTTCACGCTGAACATGAGCCTGATGCTGCTGATGCGCATGATCGAGAAGAAAGTCGCGGTGCCCGGCCTGATCTCTCTGGGGGGCAAATAATGGACTTCACCGGAATCATTCCAGCCATTCCCGGCCTGTGGAACGGCATGGTCATGACCCTCAAGCTGATGGCGATGGGGGTGGTCGGCGGTCTGCTGCTCGGTACGGTGCTGGCCCTGATGCGGCTGTCATCGAACAAGCTGCTGGCCAATGTGGCCGGCGCCTACGTGAACTACTTTCGCTCGATCCCGCTGCTGCTGGTGATCACCTGGTTCTATCTGGCGGTGCCGTTCGTGCTGCGCTGGATCACCGGTGAGGACACGCCGATCGGTGCGTTCGCCTCCTGCGTCGTGGCTTTCATGATGTTCGAAGCCGCGTACTTCTGTGAAATCGTCCGGGCCGGCGTGCAGTCGATTTCCAAAGGTCAGATGGGCGCAGCCCAGGCGCTGGGCATGAACTACTCGCAAATGATGCGACTGATCATCCTGCCGCAAGCGTTTCGCAAGATGACCCCGCTGTTGCTGCAACAAAGCATCATTCTGTTTCAGGACACCTCCCTGGTGTACACCGTCGGCCTCGTGGACTTCCTCAACGCATCGCGTTCCAGTGGCGACATCATCGGTCGCGCCAACGAGTTCCTGGTCATTGCCGGTCTGGTGTATTTCACGATCAGTTTCGCCGCCTCGTTGCTGGTGAAGCGTCTGCAAAAAAGGTTTGCCGTATGATTTCCATCAAGAACGTCAACAAGTGGTACGGGGATTTTCAGGTCCTGACCGATTGCAGCACCGAGGTCAGCAAGGGCGAAGTGGTCGTGGTGTGCGGACCGTCCGGCTCGGGCAAGTCGACCCTGATCAAGTGCGTCAATGCGCTGGAGCCGTTCCAGAAAGGCGACATCGTCGTCGACGGTACATCGATCTCCGATGCCAAGACCAACTTGCCGAAACTGCGTTCGCGGGTCGGCATGGTGTTCCAGCATTTCGAACTGTTTCCGCACCTGAGCATCGTCGAAAACCTGACCATCGCGCAGATCAAGGTACTGGGCCGCAGCAAGGCCGAAGCCACTGAAAAAGGCCTGAAACTGCTGGACCGCGTAGGCCTGTCCGAGCATGCGCACAAGCACCCCGGTCAACTTTCCGGCGGACAGCAACAGCGCGTCGCCATTGCCCGCGCACTGGCCATGGACCCGGTGGTCATGCTGTTCGACGAACCGACCTCCGCACTGGACCCGGAAATGGTCAACGAAGTGCTCGACGTCATGGTGCAACTGGCTCATGAAGGCATGACCATGATGTGCGTTACCCACGAAATGGGTTTCGCCCGCAAAGTCGCCAACCGGGTGATTTTCATGGACAAGGGGCAAATTGTCGAAGACTGCGAAAAGGAAGAGTTTTTCGGCGATGTCAGCGCCCGTTCCGAACGTGCTCAGCAATTTCTCGCCAAAATCCTTCAGCACTAGGCATTACCCACAGCTGCCTGCCCCGCTCGGGCAGCTGTTCGGTCCAGGACGACTGTGATGAAATGCGACTCCACTCTTTATCGCGCCGCGCCGCCATCACTTGCCGTGAAGCCTCGTCTGGTCCGCCAATTGTTTCTGCCCCCGCTGATCCTCCTGCTGATGATCGGGCTGGGCTACGTCGCCTACCTGATCAGCGAACACAACGGCATCAAGAGCTTGCGCGAAAGTGGCGAACGGCAACTGGAGCTGCACGCCAGTACCGTTGAAAGCGAAATCAGCAAATACACCTATCTGCCCAGCGTTCTGGAGCTGGAATCCAGCGTTTCGCAGCTGCTCAACAAACCCGGTCCCGAGCTGCAGCAACAGGTCAATCGCTACCTCGAGGGCCTGAATCGGCGCAGCCGCAGCCGTGCCATCTACGTGATGGACACCACCGGCCGCGTGCTGGCGACCAGCAACTGGCGTGATGCCGACAGCTATCAGGGCGAAGACCTCTCTTTTCGCGCCTATTTTCAGGACGCGGTGCGCGGCCTGCCAGGACGTTTTTACGGGATCGGCAGCACTTCGGGCGAATCCGGCTACTACCTGGCTCACGGGCTTGAAGACAAAGGCAGGATCATCGGCGTCGCGGTGATCAAGGTCCGCCTCGAAGCGCTGGAAGAACGCTGGCAACGGGCCCGACTGGAAGCATTTGTCACCGATGAAAACGGCATCATCATTCTGTCCAGTGACCCGGCCCGGCGCCTGAAATCGGTGCGCCCGCTGACACCCGAAATCAAAGAACGCATGGCCCGCAGCCTGCAATATTACTGGTGGCCGCTCAATGAGCTGGTGCCACTGGAGCGTGAAACGCTGTCCGAAGGCGTCGAGAAACTCACCTTTCCGGCCAACGTCAGTGTCGACCGGGAACACACGCAGGTGAGCTACCTGGCGCAGACCCGGCCGTTGAATGAGACTTCATGGCACTTCACGCTGCTCACGCCACTGGAAGACCTGCGCAGTGAAGCCGCGAGTCGAGGCATCCTGGTGGCGGTGGCCTGTGCGCTGGTGACGTTTTTGCTGATCGCCTGGAACGAACGACGCAAGGTCATCTCGACCCGGCTCGCCGCTCGGGAAGCGCTGCAAGCCGCCAACAACGAGCTGGAACGCAAGATTGCCGAACGTACCGAGCACTTGCGCGCCAGCAACGAGCGTCTCAAGGCGCAGATTCGCGAGCGACGGCAGGCGGAAGATACGCTGCGCCGGGCTCAGGATGAGCTGGTCCAGGCCGGCAAACTGGCGGCCATCGGGCAGATGTCGACCAGTATCGCGCATGAACTCAATCAGCCACTGGCTGCCTTGCGCACGCTGTCCGGCAACACCGTGCGCTTTCTGGAACGTGGCGCACTGGATACCGCCAGCGCCAACCTGCGCACCATTAACGATCTGGTCGACCGCATGGGCCGCATTACCGCCAGCCTGCGCGCCTTTGCCCGGCGGGGTGACGACAAGGGGCAGGCGCAGCTCAGTAAAGCGGTAAACGCCGCGCTGCAATTGCTGGCCGTGCGTCTGGAACAGTCGGGGCTCATCCTGCACCGGGCGTTCGCCGACGCCACGCTGAGCATCGACCAGACCCGGCTGGAACAGATTCTGGTCAACCTGATCGGCAATGCGCTGGACGCCATGTCCGACCAGCCGCAGCCGCAGTTGTGGCTCGAAGGCTCGATCGTCGACGGCCGCTATCGCCTGTTGGTGCGTGACAATGGGCACGGTATCGACGATGAAACGCGCAAACACCTGTTCGAACCCTTTTTCACGACCAAACCGGGCGAACAAGGCCTCGGTCTTGGCCTGACGCTGTCAGCGAGCCTGGCCGCCGCAGCGGGAGGCAGTCTGGGCGCGGAGCCTGTGGGCGACGCGGGCACGACTTTTGTTCTGTGCCTGCCGTTCATAACAGACGCGCCGACCGATTCTCGCCAGGGCAAGCTTACATAAGGAACACCCATGAGCATCAACAGCGACCTGACGGTCCTGATCGTCGAAGATGACCCGCACGTATTGCTGGGCTGCCAGCAGGCGCTGGCGCTGGAGGACATTTCCAGCGAGGGTGTGTCGAGCGCCGAAGAAGCGCTGCAACGCATTGGCGACAACTTTGCCGGCATCGTCATCAGCGACATTCGGCTGCCGGGCATTGACGGGCTGGAACTGTTGAGCCGCCTCAAGGCACGCGACAGCAGCCTGCCGGTGGTGCTGATCACCGGCCATGGCGATATCACCATGGCGGTCAATGCGATGCGCGACGGTGCCTATGACTTCATGGAGAAACCGTTTTCGCCCGAGCGCCTGGTCGATGTGACGCGCCGGGCGCTGGAGCAACGCGGTCTGGCCCGGGAAGTCTGGTCGTTGCGCAAGCAACTCGCCGAGCGCGACTCGCTGGAGGGCCGGATCATTGGCCGTTCACCGGTCATGCAGAACCTGCGTGCATTGATCGCCAACGTCGCCGACACCTCGGCCAACGTGCTGATCGAAGGCGAAACCGGCACTGGCAAGGAACTGGTTGCTCGCTGCCTGCATGACTTCAGTCGCCGCAAGAACAACCCGTTCGTGGCGCTCAACTGCGGCGGGCTGGCAGAAAGTCTGTTCGAGTCGGAAATATTCGGGCATGAAGCCAACGCCTTTACCGGCGCGGGCAAGCGGCGCATCGGCAAGATCGAACACGCTCACGAGGGCACGCTGTTTCTTGATGAGGTGGAAAGCATGCCGATCAATCTGCAGATCAAGCTGCTGCGCGTCTTGCAGGAGCGCACGCTGGAACGGTTGGGTTCGAACCAGAGCGTGGCGGTGGATTGCCGGGTGATCGCAGCAACAAAATCCGATCTGAATGCGCTGGGCAAGACCAACCAGTTCCGTAGCGACCTGTATTACCGCCTCAACGTCGTCACCCTGGAACTGCCGCCACTGCGCGACCGTCGTGAAGACATTCTTCCGTTGTTCGAGCACTTTCTGCAGTTGTCTTCTTTACGCTTCGACCGCGAGCCGCCGCAACTGGATCGGCAGACCGGCTCAAGCCTGATGAGCCATGACTGGCCGGGCAATGTACGTGAACTGCGTAATGTTGCAGAGCGCTTTGCGCTGGGTCTGCCGGCGTTCAAGCAGGCAGGCACGGTCAGTGAAAACCAGAGCCTGGGGTTTGCCGAAGCGGTTGAAGCCTTTGAACGATCGCTGCTCAGCGAAGCCCTGCAACGCAGCGGCGGCAACCTCAGCCAGGCCAGTCAGGAACTGGGCATGGCCAAAACCACACTGTTTGACAAGGTCAAGAAATACGGGCTTTGAAGCCCCGTGCTCAGCTCTGAACACGCAGCGCGGTGTAAACCTGTGACGCTCCGCGTCACGCAGCGGTTTTGCGATGTCAGTGATGTTTTTTACGGCTCTGGGCACCTTTTCGCCCCTCGGC
>NZ_LGLN01000033.1:55307-123308 GCF_001293775.1 Pseudomonas syringae pv. cilantro | reverse complement strand
CTTACGTCGCAATCGGCGTCGTCAGTGCCATCGCGATAAAAAAGCGCTTTCGTTTATGTGCAGTTGCTGAGAGCAAGGCATGACGAGGTGTTGCAGCACAGATGTGATGCTGCGCAGGCAGCGAGTTACTTCGACTCGCTGAGCATCTGGCGGATCGCGCTGACGAATACTTCAACTGGCTGCCCGCCTGATACGGCGTACTGGTCGTTGAAGACCATGGTCGGCACCGAAGTGATGCCTCGCGACGTCCAGAGCTGTTCGGCTTCGCGGACATCGGCGGTGTACTCGTCGCTGTCCAGAATCGCCTGAGCACGCAGACGGTCCAAACCCACCTTCTGCGCCACGTCCGCGAGGGTCTGATGATCGGAAGGGTCTTTCAGCTCACTGAAATACGCCACAAACAGCGCTTGCTTCAACGCGTGCTGCTTGCCTTCCTGTTCGGCCCAGTGCAACAGACGATGCGCATCGAAGGTGTTGTAGATGCGTCGCTCGCCTTTGCCAAACGTGAAACCCAGCTCGGCACCGCGCTCACGGATTGTCTCGTGAATGGCGTCGATCTGCTCAGGCGTGGAGCCGTACTTCTCGGCGATGTGCTCTTTGATGTCCTGGCCTTCAGCAGGCATGTTCGGGTTCAGTTCGAAAGGCTGAAAATGAATCTGTGCCTGCACCTCATCGCCAAGCACCTCCAGCGCCTGATCGAGTGCGCGCAGGCCGATGACGCACCAAGGGCAGGAAACATCGGAAATGAAATCGATCTTCAGTGCAGTTGCCATGACGGGCCTCGTTCAATCAACAAAGGCCACACGATACACCTCTGCCGCCGCCTTACAACTGAGCCAGGCTGCGACCGTCTTCGTGCTGAGCTTTCAGATATGGCAACACTGCGCCCAGCAGCGGCGCCTTGAAGGCCTCCTGAAAACGGTGCGCCAGCCCCGGAATCAGGCGCAGTTGGCTGCCCTGAATGTGCGCAGCAACATGCACGCCGTGCATGACCGGCAGCAACGGGTCAGCGGTGCCGTGAACCACCAGCACCGGCAGACGCAGACGATTCAGCAACTCGACGCGACTGGGCTCGGCAAGAATCGCCATGATCTGGCGTTTGACGCCTTCGGGGTTGAAGGCCCGGTCGTAGGAAACCGCAGCCTGATGCAGCAACTGCTCGCGATCATCCTTGACCTGCGGGCTGCCCAGCGCGGCAAGCAGATCAGCTTGCTGTTCGATAGCCACTTCCCGGTCAGGCGCGCCGCGACGTGCCAGCAATTGCATCAGTGCCGCGCTGGGCATCGGCAACCCCTGGGCGCCGGAACTGGTCATGATCAGCGTCATACTTTCAATGCGCGACGGGGCTATGTCGGCCAGATGCTGGGCAATCATGCCGCCCATGCTCGCACCCAGTACATGGAACTGGCGAACCTGCAACGCATCCATCAGGCCCAGTGCATCGTCGGCCATGTCGGTCAGCGAATAAGGTGCCGACACCGGCAGGCCGAGCTTGTAGCGCAGCACTTCGAACGTCAGGTTAGCGTCGGCCGGCTGCTGCACCCAGGTCGACAGACCGACGTCGCGGTTGTCATAACGAATGACCCGATAACCCTGCTGACAGAGCGCGACCACCACTTCGTCCGGCCAGTGGATCAGTTGCCCACCCAGCCCCATGACCAGCAGCAAGGCAGGGTCGGATTCGCTGCCGATACTTTGATAGGCAATCCGCACTTCCTTGAGGTCAGCAAACTGCACAGGAGTATTGATATCACAACGATCGGCCGCAAAAGACGGCAAGCCGCACAGAATCACGGCCAGAAAAATTAAAACCCGCATGAAAAACACCAAAAAACAGATCCCCAGTAAGCCGCGAGTCTGATGATGTTTTGCCAAGCGCGCTGCCACAGTTGCGTGACAGTTTGATGAATGGCGCCGAGCGGTCGTTAAACCGTTTCGGACTATGCGGCGGCCTGATCGGCGACCATCAGGTTTTCACCGAAGCGCGCACGCGCTTCCAGCAGCGATTCATGCCCCCAGCTTTCATGTCGGGCACATTCGCCCAGCGACAGCACCTTGTAGGTTGGCAGGCGATCGAATACCGAGGCCAGTTGCTCCGGCACACTGACACTGTCCAGATGCAGGCCTGCGACCGGCAACAACGCTGCAACGCCAAGATTGCAACGCAGGTCGCCGTCATACGTGGCCACCAGCTTCTTCAACGGCGAATACTGAAGGATGTGGTAAGCCCGCTCGAAAGCGTTGGTCCATGCCAGCGGCAAGTCCAGCGTCAGGATGGGTTCGTCGATCTGCACCCACTCGACGCCTCGCGCCGCCAGACGCCCGAAAATTTCGCCATAGGCGGGCAACAGCTGTTCCAGCAAGTCGAGCCGATCGATTTCACGGCCTTGAACCTCTCCTAGCCAGAGCAGCGTCAGCGGGCCGATCAGCGCCGGCTTGCGGCCCTGTTCACAGGCTTCTTTGACGCTGGCCAACAGTGGCTGCCAGTCCGGTTGTACGCGTTGACCGAGGTTCAGTTGCGGCACCAGTTGTGGATGATGTGCGCGCAGCCAGGCGCGCAGGTGTGCGCCAGACATGTCACCGCCCGCCGATGCACTCTGATCGTCTTTCCAGAAAGCCTGCAACGCTTGCTGCAATGCCTGATCGGCGCCAATGAGCAGACATTCAGCGTGTGGGGTCAGGGCCATGATGCGTCCTCCATAAAAGATGACGCTATTGTCGACAGCCAACACATCATGAGACAAACTCATTTTTTTCGTGTTGATCACAAATACTATTCATGGAGCCGTGACGGTGCTTGAAATACGCCACCTCAAAACCTTGCACGCCCTGCGCGAGGCCGACAGCCTTGTGGAAGCTGCCGAACGCCTGCACCTGACGCAGTCGGCGCTGTCCCACCAGTTCAAGGAACTGGAAGAACGCCTCGGCATGCCGCTGTTCGTGCGCAAGACCAAGCCGGTGCGTTTCACCAGTGCCGGATTGCGCTTGCTGCAATTGTCCGACTCGCTACTGCCGCAACTGCGCAGCGCCGAACGCGACATTGCCCGGCTGGCGGGCGGTACGGCGGGCCGTCTGCACATGGCTATCGAGTGCCACAGCTGTTTTCAATGGCTGATGCCGACCATCGACCAGTTCCGCGATGCCTGGCCGGAAGTCGAACTGGACTTGTCGTCCGGCTTCTCGTTTGCGCCGTTGCCTGCGCTGGCGAGGGGCGATCTGGATCTGGTGGTGACATCGGACCCGCTGGAATTGCCCGGCATCACTTACGTGCCGCTGTTCACCTACGAAGCGATGCTGGCAGTAGCCAATCAGCATGCACTGACCAACAAGCCCTACATCGTTCCGGAAGACCTGCTCACTGAAACGCTGATCACCTACCCGGTCGAGCGCGACCGGCTGGACATCTTCACGCGTTTTCTGGAACCCGCCGACATCGAACCCGCGCAGGTGCGCACCTCGGAACTGACGGTAATGATGATGCAACTCGTCGCCAGTGGCCGTGGCGTGTGCGGCATGCCGCATTGGGCGCTGCATGAATACAGCTCACGCGGCTACGTGAAGGCCAAACGGCTGGGAGAGAAAGGGCTGTTCGCGACGCTCTATGCCGGGATTCGCGCCGACATGCTCGACGCGCCCTACATGCGCGACTTCCTGCTGACGGCCAAGGACACGTCGTTCTCGACGCTGGACGGTGTGAGCGTGGTTCGATAAAAACTCGCTCGGTAAAAAATCGCGCGATAAAGAGTCGCTCTCAAAGAAAGCGACGCGTGCTCAGATCACGTCGGTTTGCCGCTGGCGATACAGCGGCAGGATCAAATCACGGGTCAACGGGGCCAGATGCAGATCAGGGTGACTGTCCGTCCCCACCCAGACCACTTCTTCGATCTCGGCAGCGGGCAGCACGTGCGCATCGGTTCTGACTTCATACAGCTGACAACGAACCTGGAAACCCGGCTCGTTGGCCGCCGGTGCCGCGAACTCGCCTAGAAACGCTGCTTGCTGCGGATCGATGATCAGCCCGAGCTCTTCTTCAAGCTCCCTGGCCAGCGCCAACGGTGCCGGTTCGCCAGGCTCGATCTTGCCGCCCGGCTGCATGAACGCTTGCGTGCCACGCTTGCGCACCAGCAAGGTCCGCCCGTCGGCGCCGATCAACAGCGCTGCCGCGATGCTGATGATCTTCATGCGAATATTTCCGTCTTCAACAACCGCGCTTCGTCTGCACGCTCCAGCGCCAGCACGATCAGGCGATGAATCAGCTCGGCGTAGGTCAGCCCGCTGGCCTGCCAGAGCTTGGGGTACATGCTGATCGAGGTGAAACCGGGCAGCGTGTTGACCTCGTTGATGATGATCTGCCGCGCGTCGGTGACGAAGAAATCGACCCGTGAAAGCCCTGCGCAACCCAGCACCTTGTAAGCCTGCAACGCGACGTCACGCACCTGATCACTCAGATCGGCAGGTATTTCGGCAGGGATGGCGATGCGCGCCTGATCGCCATTCAGGTATTTGGTGTCGTAGGCATAGAATTCGTCGTTGGCAATGACCTCGCCACAGACACTGACCTGCGGCTCGCGGTTGCCCAGCACGGCGCATTCCACTTCCCGGCCGACGATGCTCTGCTCGATCAGCAGCTTGTGATCAAACTCGAAGCCCAGCGCCAGTGCGGCGGCGAAACCCGCCTCGTCAGACACTTTGCTGACTCCGACCGAAGAGCCCTGATTGGCCGGTTTGACGAACATCGGCAAGCCCAGTTGCGCAACCGCGTCGGCGAAAGCGAGGGTTTCACCACGGGTCAGCACCAGGAACGGCGCAACCGCGATGCCCGCGTCACGCAGCAGACGCTTGGTTACGTCCTTGTCCATGCACGCCGCAGACGCAAGCACATCTGCGCCCACGAATGGAATGGCCAGCATCCGCAACGAGCCTTGCAACGCACCGTCTTCACCAAAAGCGCCATGGATCAGCGGGAACACCACATCGATACTTGCCAGCGGCTTGCCCGTCTCAACCTCGACAAGCTGCCCCCCCGTACTGCCAGGCAGCAAAGAGAGCTGCTTGCCCGCCGCGCTCAGCCTGATCCGCGCCGGGTCATTGGCGTTGACCAGGTAATCGGCCTCATCGAAGCGCAACCAGCGGCCCAGCTTGTCGATGCCGATCAGGGTCAGCGCGTAGCGTTCGCGATCAATCGCATTGATCACGTTGCGTGCCGACTGCAACGAAACCTCATGCTCGCTGGATTGCCCACCAAAAACGATGGCGACTGACTTTTTCAAAGCGGCTACTCCTGTTTTTCAGGCCGCGAAGATAAAAGCAATGCTGCCTGTTAGTCCAGCAGAGGATTGCCCGGACAGCGGAATTTCAGGCAAAAAATCCCGGTCACGGGCAGTCCATGGGGAATGCACGCGACCGGGAAGTCAGAGCGCTCATTGAGCCGCTTCGGTGTCTTTCCTGGCGCCTGAGCCGAAGGTGGCGAAACGCTTGTTGAAACCGGCGATCCGGCCTTCGTTGGTGGTCTTGCGCTGCTGCCCGGTGTACATCGGGTGCGAGGCACTGGAGACGTCGAGCGCAACATAAGGATAGGTCGTGCCGTCGGTGTGCTGATGTGTCCGGTCGGTGTCGACGGTTGAACCGATCAGAAAGTAAGCGTCGGCGGCAGTGTCGTGGAACAACACGGTGCGGTAGGCAGGATGGATATCGGGTTTCATGGCGATCTCTCCGGTGAGTTGACTGCAATCGTTATACAGTAACATAACACTGGATGAGAATGATTGCTGTTGATTGCCTATATTACCGTGCTTGATCGTACCTCCGCGCCTGCATGCTGTTCGGCTGGAACCTGCGCGCCTATGAAGGCGGCGGCGTGTGGTATTTCAATCCGATGGCCGGGCAGTTGCTGTTCATCCTCGGCCGTGCCTGCGCGCTGCGCAGCGAAACGTCGACGACACTGGCCCTGCACCTCGACAGCCTGTATCCCATCAGCAAGACCGACCTTGCGCCGGCTCGATTGCAGCACTTCCTCGCACTGATCTACGTCGTCGCGCAACTGCTGCCGACCTCAGGCAACTGGCTCGAAAACTGGCCCGCCTGGCAGACATGGCAAATGCACTGCCCGGCGATACGTGGCCGATGCAGGTGACAACGGCGATAGCCGGGTTGGGATTGATGATGCTGATTGCGAACGGGTTGGAGTTGAATAAGCGTTTGGGTAAGTATCAGAGCCCCGTCGCCGTTCAAAATTGAAAACATGAACGCAAAAAACTGGCAAAAAATTCGCCAGTTTTTTGAGGCTTTGTTTATGGGGTGCTGCTGACTAGTGTCTGATGGCAGATATGACCGATTTGGCCCTTGTCAGGATAAGGAGTATGGAGCCCCGTGTTTACAGCATAAAAACTGTTGACCGTCCAACGGCCTTCGAAATATTGGGTGCGCCAAACATGTGTCCCCCTGTCTTTTTCGGTAAAAATACCCGCATCGTTGCCGCCGACACAGCGACCAATATCTACGACCGTCCGGACTTTTCCCGATGCGTCAGTCTTTACCAAGCCACCCAAGCGAGATTTGTCAGACGCGGGCAGATCGATCGAGTATGAAGCAATGCCCCCTTCCAAGGGTTTTCCAGTCGAGTCAGCCATGTCGATCTCCAGAATAACCTTACTTATTCCTTGGGCAGACAACGGCCCCAGCGTGGACGCATCAGGCGGTATTCTCGACATGCCGAACGGCTGATCTCGCAAGCGCGCATAAGTGACTTTCGGAAACGAACCCAGTATCAGACCGTATAGGGAATCTTTCTCAAACGGTTTTGCTTCGTTATGAGAAATCCGAGCAATCACATCTTGGCCAGGCGCCAATGAAGAAAGCACAATTTTCTGACCACCGGCAATTGTATTCCATTTGACGCCATCGTGAATTTCCAGTTGCAGCGATCCGGACAGATGCCCTTGAATCAGTACCTTCTGCCCGCGCAACGCAGTGAATCCATAGTAATGGCTGTCCGCCGCACTTACTAAAAAATCCTTGATTATATTAAATTTGTCAGGAAGAACTGTATATTTTGGCTCCACAGACTCCGCTTCTCCTGACTCATTAACACGCCCGACATCCTCCGATCCGTTGACCTGATTTAGGGTGTTCTGATGCGTATCTTGCGCTGTTGCGAGCGAGTGTAATGCGAACGTCAGCAACGAGAAAACCAGAATTTTTGCCATTTTTAGGTTGCTCATAAAACTCTCCTGTTATTAGTAAAAATTACTAATCAGTGACGTAATAGAAATAATACCCAGCGGTCAACCGCCAATCGAAAAATAAAGAAACCTCCTACAAAATAATTAAATTCTCTATTCTTGGGAATATTCCTACAGCTTTATCAGCAAAAGTTTTTTTCAAACATGCCGTTAATAACGGTTGACCATGAAAAAACAGGTGCACTATGAATATAACTCCGAACTACATCACCGCACAGGAATGGCAAAGCCTGTTTGAGAAAAAAGACCCTGCTGTCTTGGTTCCTATGACCAAGCTCTCCATCGAGCCAGAACCAGCAAAACAGCGTGACCCGAACGCTGAGTTTTACCGCAAGGAGGAAACACCTTGGTTTGCCGGATACAAGAAATCGGAAGAAGGCCGCGCCGCGCTAGAAAACATGCTTGAAGAAACAGCGACAGACATTAAAAACGAGTATTTAAAAGCCGAAGTCAAACAATTTGATAAAACAATATACCGCATGTTTGATGATTATCATGAATTCAAAGAGCAACTTCGCTACTTGAACCCTGAGCTGTCAAAAAAGCATTTCGGCTTTACCTTGGGTTTTAATGAGCAGATTCAGGTGACCGATCCCGACGAGGTGCTTACCCCTGCTGAATTTACGTACCTGACAGAGGCGCTGAACTCGCGGGAGCAGCTGAAGAATGATTTGAAGGCCCATGCAAAAATCGTGATGGGCCTGCTTGATCACTATTCGGAAAAATTTGACAGCCAGTACAAACTCAATCTGGAAAACTACAGCAAAGTCATCGACTACGGGCAAATATTCAGCCGTAATCATATTGGCAACTATATGGACACCATAATCTATCAGATTGAGCGCAATGCGCCAAAGCATGAGGACGAGGAAGAGCGAAAGCCCCTGGTCGATATTCATGCTTGAGCGACTCAAGCAGGATTCAGCCGTGACGCGGATCACATGACGTCACTCTTTCGGATTTTTTCCACATAGTTATCAGCCCACGTTTTTCCTGAATTTTCCGTTAACAGAAAGACTCAATATTCAGCAAGGAGCTAGATATGAACATCCCCCCAGCAAATGCTGCGTTGATAAAGCCCCAATCTCACGTCCAGAATGCTGCGCAGCGAGTACCCACGATACAACCGCCTGAAACTCATCCGACGCCAGGAAGAAAAGAAGCGTTTGCGAAGGCATTTTACACCCGGGAGGATGAGCCTTGGCTAAACATCTTCTATAGCTATACTGACCATACAGCGTCAGAGGTAAAAACTGAAATGCGCCGCACGACCAAACAAGAGTACATTGAAAGTACTTACGGATGGTCCGCATTAGAAGCAGAGATCCAATCTTGCCATTTTCAAAAATTCAGAAATGAACTTCTGGACCTTCGACCTGATTTGGCAGGCGCGAGCTTCAGTTATACGCTGGGAGACGATGCAGAATTAAAAATTATAGATATGAACAAAAAGCTAGGTGAGCATGAACTGAAATACCTGTCTGACGCCATCAATCAGAAAGCAGAGTTCAAGGAATCTGCCCGCAAACAGGCCAAGTTAATAATGACGCTTGTGGACCACGACACTGACACATTCAACGGACAATACAAACTTGACTTGACGAACTTTCAGGGTGTTATAGACCTAGGCTCGATAGCAGCGTGCAAGAAGAACGACCCTCGCGACACCTGGATAAACCAAGTCAGGCAACATGCAGAAAGAAAAGAGATATCCCTCGTAGACATTAGAATCTGACAAAAAAACGCTCTGCACGGACGATGCCGTACAGAGCGTCTTGATGCTTAAGTTAATCTCTTGACCAATTACTCAACCAGCGCTTGCAAATATGCCCAAACCAATATTTATATGGCTTGTCTGCAAGATCTTTAAGCAGCACATTCTCAGCCCAGTATTTTCCGACTTCGTAGCGAGTACTCCAAGTGTTTCTGCCGTTGCTGTAATGAACGAAATCATCGGCATAGTTCCCTCCTTCGCAGCCTTTGAACTCGATCAAATGCATGACTTTTCCAGCACTATCAGAAATCTGTCGTTTCTCGATCTTATCTTCCTTCACAGGAAACTCAAGTGTAAAATCCAGCACTCCCCCCTCCAGAGCAATCCCTTTGCTGTCAGTGAAAGTCGCTTCCAGCATCGCTTTGGTAAAAGCCTGCGTACCTAGAAAAGCAGGCGTCGTCCGGCCATGCGGAATTGGTAAAAACCCTTCTTCATTATGCAGGTCATACCTCATGTGCGGGTAAGAGCCGAACACCACGCTGTAATCAACACGGTCAAACCTGGCACCTTCGGTCGCAAGAATGCGTATATTCACCTGCGAACCGGCATTCAACCCACTGATTTTCTCTGCTCCATTATGACGCTTGGCCTGCCACTCCCCGCCATCCACCTGATACTCCAGCCTCCACGTCTGGTTGTACCGGTGGTCAGGGGTAGCGATCAGTACGTTCTGCCCACGTACCGCAGTAAACTCATACTGATGAACCGCCGTGGTGCTTTCCAGAATTTTATTGATCTGATGAATCTTATCCGTCAGCACGATCGGAACGGAGTTGCCTTTATCTGGAGCAGTCTGCTCTTGAGGAATCGGTTGCTCGCTGGCGGTAGGCGCGCCCTCTACTTGCGCCGTCGCATGGCAAGACATTGCCAATAGCAATCCAGACACAAACGCGCGACCTGCTTTGTTTTTCTTGTTTTTCATCTTCCTGATCTCATTAGTAGTTATTAATTACGCAGGGCATCATTGCCACTGAAAAACCCGGACGTAATCGGCTGTTAGACTCAAGATCAAGCGATACAAAAGATTATCGGAAACGTCCTACAAAATAGTTAAATCAGATGCTTGACGTCCTACAACTAACGCTTTAACCACCTGATGCGCAGAAACTTTCAGGTCAATAACACTGTCGCTGTAGGACACCTGGCTTAGACGAAAAGCACGCGCCCTCGCGCCCATCCACACTTCACCTCGTTTCAGCTTGAAATCCCTTCGGACATTTTCCCCTGTTATCCTGACCAGCGTCTAAGCTGAGCTCAGGGGCGTTTACTGGATGACCGGACGATCGACTATGGGCGTATTTCGGCATTCCGATAGCAAGCAGGATGTGATGGCAGCCGACCGTCAGGATGACCCACGCACGCCGAAGCGACCGCGTCGCAGGCGATACGGGTGGTGGCTGTTCTGGGGGATTGTGGTGGTGGGTGGGGTGGCGCTGGGCGTTGCGGTGGCGATGGAAAGTCGCAGCTCCAGATTGCAGGCGCGGGAGTTCAGCCGTTTTGCGGCGAACCTGAGCTACTCGATGCAACCCGGGCCAGGCAATGAGGTGATTTATCCCGGTGACGGGCCGTTCGACAAGCGTCTCGGCTATTCATCGCTGGATGATTTTTTGCCGCGCCTGCTCAAGCGCGACTACGTGATCACGCGTCAGACACGCTTTTCACCCGAACTGCGGCGCTACGTGCAACGCGGTTTTTTCGTGCCTTACGAGGAAAAAAGCCAGGCCGGGCTGTCGATCACTGACTGCCGGGGCGCGCCGCTGTATGAGTTTCGTTACCCGCAGCAGTTGTATCCGACGTTCGCGGATATTCCGCCACTGGTGGTCCACAGCTTGCTGTTCATCGAGAACCGCGATCTGCTGGACCCGCAGCAGCCGCTGGCCAACCCGGCCGTGGACTGGCCACGCTTTGCCAAGGCCGCCTGGTCGCAAGTGGCAAAGGTATTTGCCCTGCCCGGTCAGTCCGCCGGTGGCAGTACCCTGGCGACTCAACTGGAAAAATATCGTCACTCACCTGACGGGCTGACACAGTCCGGCTCGGAAAAACTGCGGCAGATGGTGTCTGCCAGCGTGCGTGCGTACCAGCCCGGTGAGCAGACCCTTGCGGTACGCCAGCGGGTGGTGCGCGATTATCTGAACAGCGTGCCGCTGTCTGCGGTGCCGGGGCATGGTGAGGTGCATGGCCTGGCGGAAGGGCTGCGGGTCTGGTTCGGGGTGGATTTCGCCAAAACCAATGAGCTGCTGGCTTCGAGCCCCACCGATCAGAAGAGCCTGGCCGACAAGGCGCTGGCGTTGCGCGAGGTGCTGTCGCTGGTGATTGCGCAGCGTCGTCCGTCGCACTATCTGGCCAAGGGCCGCGCAGAACTGGCGGAGCTGACCGACAGTCACATCCGCCTGCTGGCCCAGGCCAATGTCATCGACAAGCCACTGGCCGATGCCGCACTGAAAGCAACGGTCACCTACCGCGACTGGGCGCAGCAGCCGACGATTCAGCCCATCGAAACCAACAAGGGCATCAGCGTCGCGCGTACCCGGCTGTCGAACCTGCTCAATCGCCCGCTGTATGATCTGGATCGCCTTGATCTGTCGGCCACCAGTACGTTGCACGGCGAACTGCAACGCAGCGTCAGCCAGTACCTGCGCGATCTGGCCAACCCTGAATTTGCCGCAAAAGTCGGCCTGATGGGCGAACGCCTGCTGACCCCGGCCAGCACGACACAGGTGCGCTACAGCTTCACTCTGTTCGAACGCGGCGCAGATGGTTCGCGGGTCAGGGTGCAGACTGACAGCACCGATCAGCCGTTCGACATCAACGAAGGCAGCAAGCTGGAACTGGGCTCTACCGCCAAAATGCGCGTGCTGACCACGTACCTGGAAATCATTGCCGAGCTGCACGGGCGCTATGCCAGCCTGAGCACTGCGCAGTTGCGCAAGATCCCCGTCGAAGACCCCGACCGGCTCACTCGCTGGACGGTGGACTACCTGTTGCAGAACAGCGATCGCGATTTGGCGAAAATGCTCTCCTCCGCATTGGACCGAACCTATTCGGCAAGCCCCGCCGAGGCGTTCTTCACCGGCGGCGGCATGCACCGGTTCAATAATTTCCGACGGGAAGACAACGAGCGTATTCCGACCCTGCGCGAGTCATTGCGTGAATCGATCAACCTGCCGTTCATTCGCCTGATGCGCGATGTCGTGCGTTACAGCACCTATCAGGCGCCCAATAACAGCGCTTCGCTGCTCAAGGATGATGACAACCCGCGCCGTCAGGAATACCTGAGCCAGTTTGCCGACCGTGAAGGCACCGTGTTTCTGCTGCGCTTCTGGAAGCGCTACAAAAGCAAGACCACGCAGGAGCGGCTGGATACCTTTCTGGACGGCATCCATCCAACCGCGATTCGCCTTGCCGCCGTGCATCGCTACCTGTTGCCGGGTGCCGATCAGGCTACGTTCAATGCGTTCGTCCGCGCCCATCTGGAAGAAACCCGGACGACGTCGAAACTGACCGACAAGCGCCTGGCCGAGCTCTACAACAGTTACGCTCCGGGTGCTTACAACCTGCCCGATCAAGGCTACATCGCCCGGGTTCACCCGCTGGATCTTTGGCTGGTGGGCTACCTGCTCAAGCACCCGGAAGCGCAATTCAAGGATGCAGCGGCGGCCAGCCGTTTCGAGCGTCAGGAAGTCTACGGCTGGCTGTTCAAGAGTCGCCACAAGGGCGCACGCGACAGCCGGGTGCGGACCATGATGGAAGTCGAAGCGTTTCTGGACATCGAGCAACGCTGGCAGCGGGTGGGTTATCCGTTCGACCATCTGGTGCCCTCGCTGGCGACCGCAATCGGCAGCTCGGGGGATCGTCCGGCAGCGCTGGCCGAGTTGATCGGCATCATCCAGAACGACGGCATTCGTCTGCCACCGGTGCGTATCGACAGCCTGCATTTCGCCGCCGACACCCCTTATGAAACCGAGCTGACCATCAACCCTGAACTGGGTGAGCGGGTCTTGCCGTCGGAAGTCGCCGCAGCCATGCGTGAAGCCTTGTCGCAAGTAGTGGACGGCGGCACCGCCAAGCGCGTGCAGGGCACGTTCAAGATGCAGGACGGCAGCGTGCTGGCGATGGGTGGCAAGACCGGCACGGGTGATAACCGGATCGAGAGCATCGGCGCGGGCGGACGCATTCTCAGTTCCAGGGCGATCAACCGCACCGCGACCTTCGTGTTCTATATCGGCGACAACCACTTTGGCGCATTGACCGCGTTCGTCCCAGGACGCGCTGCCGAGGGCTTTCGCTTCACCTCGGCGCTGCCGGTGCAGGTGCTCAAAGGCATGGCACCGATCCTGACGCCGTATCTGGAAAACCATGGGCAAGCCATGTGCAACACCCGGTTACCCGAGCCGCCCAAAGGGGCCTGACGCATCAGTAACCGTTCGTCTTCATCGCTTGCGATTACGTTTAGATATATCTTAAGGTATATCTAAACGTGTCATCAGAGATGAAAAACATGCGTGAAGACAAGCATCCTCCCCATCACCGTCCGCCGCACCTTCGTGAAGCGGGCGAAGACCGCGACGGTTTCGAAAAACGTCCAGGCCGTGAACGCGGCGGCCGAGGTCCACGGGTCTTTGCCCCCGGTGATCTGAAATTACTGCTGCTGGCGCTGATTGCCGAGCAGCCCGCCCACGGCTATGACCTGATCCGCAAGATCGAAAGCCTGTTCGACGGCGCGTATTGCCCGAGCCCCGGCGTGATCTACCCGACCCTGACGTTTCTCGAAGAAAGCGAAATGATCAGTGGCGACGCTCAGGCCGGCAAAAAGCTCTACACCGCCACCGACGCGGGCCGCAGTTCGCTGCTGGATCAGGCCGTTGCCCTGGAAGGTGTGCGTACGCGTATCGACGTCAGCAAGCGCTCGTTGCGCGGCCATGACCGCCCGCCAGAGATTCACGAAGCGGTACACAATCTGCGTCACGCCATGCATATGCATCATGGTCGCTGGAGCCCGGAAGAAATCCTCCGCGTCAGCGAGCTGCTCAATAGCACCGCCAAGGCCATCGTTGACGGGCCTCAACCTGCATCGGAGGCTTCTGTATGAATTCTCCACAATCGATCCACCGCGTGATGCACGAAATCAAGCGCCGCAAGCTGGAAGTCCTGCGAGTCACCGACCTGACTCCGCTGATGCGCCGCATCACCTTGCACGGACCGGAACTGACAGGCTTCATCAGCCTCGGGACCGATGACCACGTCAAATTGTTCTTTCCGCAAACCGCGCAAGAGCATGCTGCGCTGGAAGACCTGACCGCCAGCAGCGACAAGGACGCACCGCGCCCACCGATGCGCGATTACACCCCGCGCCGCTACGACGAAACCAGCGGCGAACTGGACATCGACTTTGTCCTGCATGGCGAAGGGCCGGCTGCCACCTGGGCTGCACAGGCCGAACCGGGGCAGTTCCTGCACATTGCCGGGCCGCGCGGCTCGATGGTCGTGCCAGACATGTTCGACAGTTATCTGCTGATTGGCGACGAGACCGCTATTCCGTCCATTGCCAGGCGTCTGGAAGCATTACCTGCCAACCGTGCGGCACTGGTGGTGCTCGAGGTCGCCAGCCAGCAGGAACAGCAGACGTTGCAGAGCGAAGCGCAGGTCGATGTGATCTGGATCGTGCGGGGAGAACAGAACCTGGTGGACGTTGTTCGCCGTCTGGAAATGCCTGAGGGCAAGCTGTACGCGTGGGTCGCCACCGAGTCCGGCTTGTCACGCAAGCTGCGGCGGGTACTGCTGGACGAGTTCGGTCTGGAGGAAGACTTCGTCAAGGCTGCCGGTTACTGGAAAGCGGACGACAGCGAAGAGTGAGCCGCGGCGGACGACTCATCCCTGACGACGAGCCGCCCATTGGTCGATTCCGACCAGCAGCAGCGCGATCAGTACGAATCCGAGCAGCACGCCCAGCGCGTTAATGAACGCGCTCAGAAAGCCGATCGTGCCGACGTCGATGAACGGGTACAGGTAGTCGCCGATCATGTCGCCGCGCAGCAGCACGTAGGCAAAGTACACAACCGGATACATCGCCCACAGCGCAATATGTTTAAAACGCAAATGGCCTTTAGGCACAAACAGCCACCAGTACAGAACGAACCCCAGCGGCATGACGTCGTGCAGCAGTTCGTCGGCCACCCACTGCCAGCCCTGCGGATGCCAAAGGTGGCGTAACAGAATGTTGTAAGCCAGGCCGACCAGCGCAATGCTCACCGCAATGCCTGCACACACCACCGGGTGACGGAACAACCGATGGCCCGCCGATTGGCGTTCGGTCAGCGCGCAGCTCAGAGCAACCGCAACGAGGGTGTTGGTGAGCACGGTGAAAAAACTGAAAAACCGCACCAGACCGCCCAGCAGGCTGGCATGATCGGCATGGCGCCCGATGAAAATCAGGTAAAGCTGAATCACCAGCCCTGCCCAGCCCAGACACGCGCCGACCAGGGCGTAATAGCGCTGTCCCTGCGCACGTTGCGGATAGTGGCTGTGCATCGATCTGTTTCCTTGAGTTCCGGCGTCCGTGCCGGGCTTTTATGGCGATGCTGAGAGTTTTGGCAGGAACGGCTACCAGCCTTTGCCGCGATGCAGCTTTACATACAGTGCTTCGACCTTTTCGCGCGCCCATGGCGTCTTGCGCAGGAAGGTCAGGCTGGATTTGATGCTCGGATCACTCTTGAAGCAACGGATATCGATGCGCTCGGCCAACCCGGACCATTCGTAGTGCTCGACCAGCGCCCTGAGAATCTGCTCCAGCGTAATGCCGTGCAGCGGATCGGAATTGGCTGTTGTCATGTTGAACCTTGAAGCTGATGAAAAGGAAATCGTACCGGAACAGATCATCGGGACCGCTCGGGGACTTCCAGAAGTCTGCCATTGTAAGCGCCGCGCTTTCATAAAACACATCCCGCTTAACGCACTGTTACGGCCGTCGCAATGATCCATGTCATGTTTAAAGCTTTTCGAGAGATCGTGAGCGCCCTATCATTGTCGTTTACGGATTAAACATCTTGCCTCTTACCGAGGTTCCTTCGAGTAGACGTCGATGCACGAATTCAAACCGCCAGGGTCTACGACTCAATGACCGTGACAGGCCGGTCGCACCACTGCGTCGTGCGTGATGCGCTGAATTCGACTGTCGGTGATTCGTTTGAATAAGCAGCTGCAAGGAATGACGCCAGGGTAGGCGATGCATACGAACAAGATATCAATCACTTACTTCTCGCGGAGATTCATTTTATGAGCACTGACGGTGCTTCAAATAGAAATCGCCTGTTACCGAGCCTGCTCGGGCTGGTGATCCTGCTGATGGGGCTGGCGCTGCTGATCGGCGGTGTCCGGCTGCTGCAACTGGACGGCTCGCTGTATTACCTGCTGGCCGGTATCGGCTTCGCTGTGACGGGCGTGTTGCTGATGACCGGGCGTGCTGCTGCCCTGGGTCTGTACGCAGTGCTGCTGTTCGCGAGCACGGTATGGTCGTTGTGGGAAGTCGGTCTGGACTGGTGGCAACTGGTGCCGCGTCTGGCATTGTGGTTCGCGCTCGGCATCGTCTTGCTGCTGCCGTGGTTCCGTCGCCCGTTGCTGCTCAAGGGCCCGGCGCGTATGGGCACCGGCGCGTTGAGCGTCGCGGTCGTGCTGGCCGGTCTGACCGCGCTGGCGAGCCAGTTCACCAATCCCGGCCGCATCGAAGGCCAACTGGACCGCGAAACTGCCGGCACCACCAACACCGCTCCGGCCATGCCTGACGGCGATTGGCAGTCGTATGGCCGCACCGCTTTCGGTGATCGCTATTCGCCGTTGGCGCAGATCACGCCGGAAAACGTCAATAAGCTGGAGCCGGCCTGGACCTATCGCACGGGTGACATCCCTGGGCCGAATGACCCGGGTGAAACCACTGCAGAGAACACCCCGCTTAAAGTCAACGGCATGCTCTACGTGTGTACGCCACACAGCCAGGTGATTGCCCTTGATCCGGATTCGGGCAAGGAAATCTGGCGCTTCGATCCGAAGCTCAGCACTCAGAACGCCGCCAACTTCAAAGGTTGGGCGCACATGACCTGCCGTGGCGTGTCTTACCACGATGACGCCGCGTACGCTGCCAGCGCTCCGGCACAAAGCCCGGCTGCGCCAGCGGCTGACAGCACTGCCACGGCGAGTGCCTGCCCGCGCAGAATCTTCCTGCCGACCGCCGACACCCGTCTGATCGCTCTGAACGCCGACACCGGCAAGATGTGCGAAGACTTCGGCAACAAAGGCTCGATTGATCTGACAGCCAATATGGGCACTTTCGCGCCGGGCGGTTACTACTCTACGTCGCCACCGGCAGTGACCAAAGACCTGGTGATCATCGGCGGCCACGTCACCGATAACGTTTCCATGGACGAACCGTCCGGCGTGATCCGTGCGTATGACGTACACACCGGTCGTCTGGTCTGGAATTGGGACAGTGGCAACCCGGAAGAAACCGCTCCGATTGCCGATGGCAAGATCTACACCCGCAACTCGCCGAACATGTGGTCCATGTTCAGCGTCGATGAAAAACTCGGCCTGATCTACCTGCCGATGGGCAACCAGACGCCGGACCAATGGGGCGGCGACCGTACACCAGAGTCAGAGAAGTACAGCGCTGGCCTGGTTGCACTGGACATCGCGACCGGTCGTGTGCGCTGGGACTTCCAGTTCACCCACCATGACCTGTGGGACATGGACGTGGGCGGTCAGCCGACACTGCTGGACATGAAAACGGCTGACGGCGTGAAGCCAGCGGTCTTGGCATCGACCAAGCAGGGCAGCATCTACGTGCTGGATCGCAGCACCGGCCAGCCGATCGTGCCGATCAACGAAGTACCGGTTCCGCAGGGTGCAGTAGCGGGCGACCACACGTCGCCGACACAACCCAAATCCGACCTCAACTTCATGCCGCCTCCGCTCAAGGAACGCGACATGTGGGGCGTGACGCCGTTTGACCAGATGATGTGCCGGATCGACTTCAAGTCGCTGCGCTACGACGGTCCGTTCACACCGCCTTCGCTGCAGGGTTCGATTGTTTATCCGGGTAACTTCGGTGTCTTCGACTGGGGCGGCATTTCGGTCGACCCGGTGCGTCAGATCGCCTTCGTCAACCCGAACTACATGGCGTTCCGCTCGAAACTGGTGCCATCCGCCGAAGTGGAAGGCGGCCCGGGTCGCAAGAGTGAAACCGAAGGCGTACAGCCGAACAAGGGCGCACCGTATGGCGTGATCCTCGAACCACTGCTGTCGCCGATGGGCCTGCCTTGCCAGGCACCCGCGTGGGGTTATCTGGCAGCGGTCGACCTGACGACTCACAAAACCATCTGGATGCACAAGAATGGTACGGTGCGTGACAGCTCGCCGCTTCCGCTGCCGCTGACCATGGGTGTCCCAAGCCTGGGAGGTCCATTCATGACCGCCAGCGGTCTGGCCTTCATGAGCGCTACGCTTGACCAGTACCTGCGTGCTTACGACGTGCGTAACGGCAAGCAACTGTGGGAAGCCCGCCTGCCAGCAGGCGCACAAACCACTCCGATGACTTACACCGGCAAGGACGGTCAGCAATACGTGCTGGTTGTAGCCGGCGGTCACGGTTCGCTGGGCACCAAACAAGGTGACTACGTGATGGCGTTCAAACTGCCGAAGTAAGGTGGTCTGGAGGTAAATGAAAAAGCGGCTATCGAGAGGTAGCCGCTTTTTTTTGGCCATTGAAGCCTTGGCCTCACACAGGTCCGCTTTTGATTCTGGCCGAAGGACGTGGGAGCGAACTTGTTCGCGAAGGGGCCGGTATAGTCGCCGAAAATGCAGCGCCTAAAACATCGTCTTCGCGAACAAGTTCGCTCCCACGCCCTTCAGGCAGAAGCCCGTAATTCAAGTTTTCCGGGCTCTTCAAGACTTGTATAACGATGAGCGCTCCAGCGTCGTGACGCCTTTATGGATGGTCCGCGTCCGGTGTCGAACGCGTGCCTAACGCGCTTTTGCGCTGCTTTTGCCGCTGGCACGCAAGATGTCGCTCCAGCGGCGGACCAGGTAGTTGTGTTCGTTCATGACCGAGTTCCACACGGCGATGTGGCCCATGCGTTCTTCGTAGGAGCCGCCGTCGCGGAGTTCTCCGGCGTCGATCAGGGGCAGGCCGTCGCTGCCGAGCAGTTGTTCGCGGGCGGGCAGGCCGGCGTACCAGTAGTCCCATTCGGCCGCGCTAAGGTGGTCGCGGCTGCGTGCCGGGTTGCCGATGTAGTAGCCCTGCCGCGCCATCACCGCACCCGGCCAGCCGGACAGCCACCAGTTGAGATACGCATAGGCGGCATCCAGCACCGGACCTTTGGCGTGCCGTGACAACGACAGCCCGCCGAACCAGCCGCGATAGCCCTCTTTGGGCACCGCCACCCGGTATTTCACGCCCGCGCGGTGCAGCCTGACCAGCGTCGGCGACCACAGGCTTTGTATGTCGATGGTCGGGCTGAGCATCAGTTCGGCGGCTTCTTCGTCGTCCGACCAGAACGCACCGAAATGCCCTTGCTGCTGTTTGCGCACCAGCATATCGGCCAGCAGGTCGATCTCTTCGATACTCATGTTACCGATGTCGTTGAAAGTCGCCAGTCCCGCGCCCTGCACCGCCAGAGCGGCATCCAGCGCGCCGATGGCGGCATCGCTTTGCAACGCGATACGACCGCCCCAGGCCGGGTCCAGCAGCCAGCCCCAGCTTTCATCGGCCGAGCTCAGACCGTCCGGCAAGCGCTCGGGGCGATAGGCGAAACTGTCGGCGTTGTGGGTCAGCGGCAACATGCTGATACGCTCGGTCACCGTGCTGCCAAGACTGCCGTCGTGCTGCACGAACAAACGCTCGCTGGGCACACTGCCGCTACCGGGTTGATCGGAGGGCCGCAGCCGCCCCCGTTTCGGCAAGTCATTGATTTCATGCCACAGCGCGATCCGCCGGGTATCGATAGGCTGGATCGCCCGCGCTGGCCAGACGAAATCAACGTTGTGAAACCACTGATCGTAGAGGTCGTAACTGTCCGGCTGCATGACCGCAATGCGTTGCGCGGTCTGCACGTCATGAACCTGGTAGACCAGCTTGATGCCCAGTTCCTGTTCGGCCCGCTCGCGCAGGGAGTCAAGCAAAGTCACCGAGGTGCCGAGTACGCGCAAGGTGATGGTCATGCCGCGCACTCGCCAGGCGGCGCGAAGCTGCTGGAAAACACCTCGAACGAGCGACGCAGCAAATCCGCATCCAGGCCGCGCAGGATGAACACCAGCCGTGATGTGCGATCTTCACCCGGCCAGGCCGCGAGATGAACCGGCGCATGCAGGCAATGCTGCACACCATGAATCACGATGGGGGCCTGGTTGTCGTTCACGTTGAGCAGTCCTTTGACGCGGAGGATTCGTTCGCCGTGGCATCTTAACAGCATCGACAGCCACACCCCGAAACCGACCCAGTCCAGCGGGCGGTCGAAGGTCAGGCAGCAGACCTGTGCGTCACCGTGACGTGCAGACGTCGACTCGACGCGGTGCAGTTGCCAGCGTGTTACCTCGGCAGCCGGTTCGGCGCTGCGCACGCCCTCCCCTAGCAGCAACTGATCACCGCTATGAACCTGCGCCGTGTCCAGCAGCGGCGCAGAAAAATTCAGTGCTTGCAGACGCTGCCGCAGTGCGTCGAGCGCAGGCGCCTCCACAAGATCGGTCTTGCTCAGCAGCAGCCTGTCCGCCGCCGCGACCTGGGCCAGCCATTCCGGGTGCAACCGCTCCTGCAACCCGGCGTGACAGGCGTCCACCAGCGTGACGATCAGGCCGATGTGAAAACGCCCGCGCAACTGCGGATCATTGCTCAACGTGGTGAGAATAGGTGCCGGATCGGCCAGCCCGGTGGTCTCCAGAATCACCCGCCGAAACGGGGGTATTTCCCCGCGATTGCGCCGCTCCAGCAGGCCCAGCAAAGCATCCTTCAGTTCGCCGCGAACGGTGCAGCAAACGCAGCCGCTGGGCAGCAGCACGGTGTCCGGTGCGACTTCTTCGACCAGCAAATGATCGATGCCAACGTCGCCGAATTCGTTGATCAGCAGCGCGGTATCGCCCATATTTTCATCGGCCAGCAGGCGCTTGAGCAAGGTGGTCTTGCCGCTGCCGAGAAAGCCGGTTATCACGTTGAGGGCAATGCTCATGATGACCTCTGCAAATGGTCAAGGACGCGAGCATCCAGCGGGTCGAGCGGGCGTCCGATCAACAGCTCGGCCTTCTGCCATAACTGCTCAAGACCGGTCGCCAGTTCCTGCTTGCCGGTCGCACCGAGCAACAGGTAAGACACGCCCTGAAAGTCTTCTACCTTGAGGCGAAACGGCGCGACCACCTTGTTGATCGCCGCAATCCGCCGTAAACGCTCACGCCGCCGGGGCAGCTCGGCAGCCAGCGGATCGCTCCAGTGCACGTCTTCGCCCAGCAGGCCGCACAGTCCACACATCAGCGCTTCTCCAGCAGGTTGCTCATGGCATGACATCGCCGGAATTGGGGCCCAGTGTCTGGCCGACAAACAGATTGCCACCCGGCTCGCTGGCCAGCAGCACAGCCACAGGCGCGACTTCTTCGGCCAGCCCGAAGCGGCCCAGCGGCAGCTCGGCGGCCTTGGCGGTTTTCCAGGCGCTGCTGATGCCAGCCACCAGCGGCGTTTCGACAGGACCGGGCGCGATGGCGTTGACCAGCACGTTGTCTTTGGCGACTTCCAGCGCCAGCGATTTGCTGAAACCGATGACTCCGGCCTTGGCGGCGGCGTAATGGGTCAGTTCGGCACCGCCCTTGATGCCCAGTTGCGAGGCGACATTGATGATGCGCCCCCAGCGCTGCGCAATCATGTGCGGCAAGGCGCGCTGGCTGGCGATGAACACGCTGGTCAAATCGACGCGCAACATGTCGTTCCACATCTCGATGCTCAGGTCGACGCAGCGGGCCTGAGTGAGCATGCCCGCATTATTGACCAGAATATCGATGCCGCCGAAATGCTCGACACAGGCATCGACGCTGGCCTGCGCACCCTCGACACTGCCGACGTCAGCCACACACTCATGCACCTGCGCGCCGAGCTGGCGGCAGTGTTCGGCGACTTTTGCCAGGCTGGCCGGATCACGATCGCCCAGCACCAGATGCGCGCCTTCAGCAGCGAAGGCGCGGGCGATGGCCGCGCCGATGCCGCTGCCTGCACCGGTGATCACTGCCCGCTTTTGTTTGAGTTGTTGCATGGGTTGGGGGTCCTTGGTTGAGTTTGCGCGATCTAGCCCGGCCAGCGCACGGTCAGGCCGCCGTCGATCACGATGCTTTGCCCGGTCAGGTAGCTGGCTTCGTCGCTGCACAGAAAGCGCACCAGCGCTGCAACCTCATCTGCCCGGCCGACACGGCCCAGCGGAATGGCTTTGGCTGCTTGTGCCAGACCTTCCGGCCCCAGCGAGTTTTGCCTGTCCAGCGACTGCGGCGTCTCGATCAGACCGGGAATCACGGCGTTGCAGCGGATGCCTTTCGGTGCCAGCTCGACTGCCAGCGAACGACACAAACCCGGTACGCCAGCCTTGGCTGCCGCATAGTGGGAATGGTCCTGCCAACCGTAGACACCGCCGGCAATCGAGGAAATCGCCACCAGCGCGCCGCCCTCGCCCATGTGCCGAACCGCCGCGCGAAAGGTGCGCATGACGCCGGTCAGGTCCACGTCGAGCATCTCGTTCCAGCGCTGGTCGGTCATTTCCAGCAGCGGCGCACGGCGCAGCAGCCCTGCATTGGCCACTGCGTAGTCGATGCGGCCAAACACCTTGACCGCCTGCGCGACCAGGTCGTCGACGGATTCTGTGAAGGTCACGTCCAGCGGCAGCATCAGACATTCGCCGCCCGCTTCCTCGACCAACAGACGGGTTTGTTCCGGGTCGTGCGGGTCAGCCGGGTAATACCCGCCTGCCACCGCAACCCCCTGGCGGGCGAAGGCCACTACCAGCGCCTGACCGATGCCGCTCGCGGCACCGGTGACCACTGCAACTTTACGAATCATGGGCTGCTCCTTATTTAACGGTTTCAGGTCGCACATGTTTAGCGGCGAACATCAGCGCGCCCGACAAGAAGCAAGGCACGGCGCCGAAGTACAGCGCCGAGGTCTGCCAGTCGCCACCGGCACTCAATACCGAGGTGGCACCGAAGCCAGCCACAACAGCGCCTAGCGGTCCCATGGCGTGGATAATTGCGCCACCGGTTGCACGAATGCTGGTCGGAAAGCTTTCACTGATGAAGAACAGCGCCGCCGAGTAAGGCCCGATCAGGAAGAACAGGCCCAGGCTATAAAGCCCGACCACCATCGCCATATTGCTTGGCCCGTAGAGCATGCCCGCGAAGGCCAGACCGCCGAGCATCCAGCCCAGGCCGATCACGTTACGACGGCCGATGCGGTCGCCCATCCAGCCGTGGGACAGGTAGCCGCAATAACCCACCAGGTTGGACAGCACCAGAATGATCAGCGAGTTTTCAAATGAGATGTGGTGAACACTGACGATGACCGTCGTACCCAGCACGCTGAACACTTGGATCGCCGCCCAGTTGAGCAGGATCGCAGCACCGATCACCAAAGTGGCGCGGCGCGAAGAACCCCGGAAGGCCGCACCGATCCCCGCTTTGCTGTGCTCGTCATAATCCACACCGTAAGTCTGAGCCACAGCCTGCGCCTGACTGACGTCGCCTTTTTTGCGCAGTTGAGTGATGCGCTGATGAATCTGGAACTGCGGGCTCTCCTTGAGCTTGCGCGCCAGAATCGCGATGACAATGGCCGGGATCGCCGCAAAAATGAAGCAGCCCTGCCAACCGATGATCGGCAGCAACACCGCCGTCAGGCCGGCCGCGATCAGTGCGCCGACCGGCCAGCCGCCCTGCACCAGGCTGTAAATGAAGCCGCGACGTTTGGCCAGACGCGGGTCATCCGATGCGGCGTAGATTTCGCTCAGGTAGGTCGCGTTGACCGTCTCTTCTGCGTAACCCAGGCCGCCCAGCGAACGAATCAGGATTAGCGGCGATTTGCCCCAAGACCCACCAATGGCCGTGAGCGCCGAACAGATTGCCGAACCACTCACGGTAAAAATGATACCCACGCGCCGTCCCAGGCGATCTACCAGCGGACCGATGGCCAGTGCCACCGCCGCCGTACCGACCGCGACCCAGGTCGCGATTTCGGCCTGTTCGACCTCACTCCAGCTGAAATGCCGACCGATTTCCGGTAACAGCGTGCCAAACAGAATGAAGTCATATACCGCAAACACCCACGCGAAAAACGCAATCCATGTGGCGAACCGCACTTGGTCCGGAGTCAGTTGCTCAGGTTTCCAGCCGGTCAGGTCGAGCTTGTTGTAAATGGACATGAGTGACGCCTCGGACAGGGCAATGTATCAGCGGGTACGGGGATTGCGACGTACGAAATCGTCTGCAATCTCGTCGAACGTGACGAACTTGACGCCAGCATGGCTTTGAATGTGCTCGATCAAGCGCTCCAGCATCAGCAGCACTTGCGGGCGACCAGACACGTCCGGGTGAATGGTCATGGTGAAGACAGCGTGTTCGTGCTCGCGATAGACCCAGTCGAACTGGTCGCGCCACATTTCTTCCAGGTGCCGTGGGTTGACGAAACCGTGGCTGTTCGGCGCTTTCTTGATGAACATCATCGGCGGCAGGTCGTCGAGGTACCAGTTGGCGGGAATTTCCACCAGATCGGTTTCTTCGCCGCGCACCAGCGGTTTCATCCAGGTGTCGGGATGCTGGCTGTAATCAATCTTGGTCCACTTGTCGCCGACGCGAACGTAGTAAGGATGGAAGTCGTTATGCATCAGGCTGTGGTCGTACTTGATGCCCTTCTTGAGCAGCAGTTCGTTGGTGACGTTGCTGAATTCCCACCACGGTGCGACATAGCCGGTCGGGCGCTTGCCGGTCATTTGCGTGATCAGGTCGATGGACTTGTCGAGCACGATCTCTTCCTGCTCGGGGGTCATGGCAATCGGGTTTTCATGGCTGTAACCATGCACGCCGATTTCATGTCCGGCGTCAGCCACGGCTTTCATCTGCTCGGGAAAAGTCTCCATCGAGTGGCCCGGAATGAACCAGGTGGTGCGCAGGCCGTAGCGTTCGAACAGCTTGAGCAGACGCGGCGCACCGACTTCCCCGGCGAACAGCCCGCGAGAAATGTCGTCCGGTGAATCTTCGCCGCCATACGAGCCGAGCCAGCCTGCGACTGCATCGACATCCACCCCAAACGCACACAGAATTTCTTTGGCCATTTTGCTTCTCCCGCTGGTTTATCAGAGCGGCAGCGCGGTATTCAGCACGCGTGCCGGTTTGCTGTTGTTCAGGATTTGAGCAGTGACTCCACGGCCAGAGCCGCACGCAGCAGACGCGCGTCCTCCCCCGCTGGCGCGCTGATCAGCAAGCCAGTGGGCAGGCCTGCGGCATCGACTCCGCTGGGCAATGAAACGCCGGGCATGTTCAGCAGGCTGCCGGGCATGGTCAGGCGCAGCGTTGCGAGGTTGGTCTGAATGAACAGCTCGTCATCGGCCAGCAATGGCGCAAGCGGCGGAGCGACGTGAGCGACACTGGGCGTCAACAGTAACGCGCCATCGAGTTCGAGGGTCAGCTGCTCTTGTAACGTTTCGCGGGCGCTGTACAGGTTGACCAGCAGGCTGGCAGACATCGACCGCGCGGCTTCCAGACGCTTGCGTACCCGAGGGTCGAGCTGGTCGGCGGCGTCGCTGTCGAGCAGCGGCTGGTGCAGGGCAAACGCCTCGGCCGCACCCAGCCAGCCGTGATGCTGGATCAATTGCAAGGTGGCCTGAAATGCCTGACACGGACGCAACTCGACAAGCGCGCCGCCAGCACGTAACACCTCAACGGCGCGCAACAGGTTTTCGCGAACCGCAGGCGTTACACGCTCGTCCTCCAGCACGGCCTGATCGACCAGAAAACGCTGCCCGGCAAGACTGCGCGGCAGCAGTGAGGTCGGCTTGCTGCGCGCGCACAGCAAGTCATCGATCACCAGCGCATCGCGCACGCTGCGGGTCAACGGGCCGACACTGTCAAGGGTCAGCGCCAGCGGGAACACACCGTCACGGCTGTAGCGGCGGCTGGTGCTGCGAAAGCCGACCAGCCCGTTGAACGCTGCAGGAATGCGGATCGACCCGGCGGTGTCGGTGCCCATCGCAATCGGCACGATGCCCGACGCGACCGCCACGGCCGAGCCCGACGAAGAGCCCCCCGGGATGCGCGGTACGGCGTCGCTCAGCGGGTTGACCGGCGTGCCAAAATGCGGATTCAGTCCCAACCCGGAGTAGGCGAATTCACTGAGATTGGTCTTGCCCAGGCTGATCATGCCCGCGCGCGCCAGCAGCCCGACGCTCGGCGCGTCCAGCAAGGCAGGCGAAAGAGTGTTACGCAGCGCAGCACCTGCGGTGGTGACGCAGCCAGCGACGTCGAACAGGTCTTTCCAGGCAATCGGCACGCCGTCGAAAGGACTCAATGGCTGCCCGTGCTTCCAGCGGGCTGCCGAGGCTTCGGCTTCACGGCGCGCACGCTCGACGCTCATGGAGATGAACACGTGGTCGACCTGCGTCGCCTGCTGCAACGCCTGATCCAGCACACGCACAGGATCACTGCGGCCCTGTGCAAAGTCATCAGCCATTGCGCAGGCATCACGGGTGACACGGTGACTCCCGGTATCGATCATGAACGTCATGCCTCTAAAATGTACTTATTACTAAAATGTACATTTAACAAAGGCAGATTCCATGCCAATCTTCACCGAACGACGTCGCACACGAGCAGCCGATCAGGCCCGCCGAGCTGGAACCAGCGTGCTAGAACTCTTTTCCGCGAAAAGACGGTTTCAGTTCGGTAGCGGTTAACAAGAGAAACGAATCGTCATAAAGAAATAATGTATCTTTTATAAAAGATACATTTAAGTGCAAAAAAGTAACGGTGGCCCCATGAGTGAGCATCTGGACGTAGCCCAAGGTGACAGCCGTGCATCTGTGCGAGAATCGTCCGTCAGCCGTCACACGTGTAAGAAACCCATGTCAGAAGAGGACCCGCGCACCGCGTCGCGCTACGCCATGATCCGAGAGGTCTTGCGTAACGCCATACTTTCCGGTGCGGCTGCCAATGGACTGGTGTTGCTCGAAGCACCCTTGGCGGAATTGTTCGGCACCAGCCGCGTGCCGGTGCGCAAAGCGCTCAATTTGCTGCATGAAGAAGGCTTGATCAGCCGTTTCGATGGCCGCGGTTATCTGGTCAATCCGGAGTCTCGTGAGGTCGAGCCGCTGCGCCTGAGCCTCAGCCACACGCAATTTGGCCTGGACAGCAGCGAAGAACTGGTCGACACCCGTCCGCTGGGCGAACGTATCCATGACGAGATCGGCGCGGCGCTGTCGGCGTGCATTGCGTTTGGTCATTATCGGCTGGATGAACAGAGCGCCGCGCAGCACTACGGTGTCAGCCGTGCGGTGGTCCGTGAGGCGCTGATGCGTCTGCGTGATCGAGGGCTGGTGGAAAAGGAGCCTTACTCACAATGGCTGGCCGGGCCGCTGACCGCTCGGGAAATCACCGAAGATTACGAACTGCGCGCCTGTCTGGAGCCGGAAGCCTTGCGCCTGACGGCCCCGACGTTGAGCCGTGACACCCTTGAAGCGATGCTGGCCAGAGTCGTCCATGCACAAAGCGTCGAGCGATGCAGCCTGGAAGACATCGAGCGCCTTGAGGACGACCTGCATCAGCAGTGCCTGTCGGGCCTGCAAAACCGTAAGATCGCGACGCTGATCAGCCAGGCGCAGAGCCCCATGATCATCAACCGGATTTTCTACCGCTTGCTGGACATCGGTGCAGACGAAGCGATGCTCGCCGAACACCGGCTGATCATTGAGTTATTGCTGCACGGCGCGTTCGACGCTGCCGCCCTCAATCTCAGGGAACACCTGCAACGCGCCCGGCAACGCATGCTCCAGCGCCTGAAAGTGCTGTCGGTGTTGCCGGAGCAGGAAGTGCCGCGGTATCTGACGCGGTTGAGTTGAGGTGCGCCTGAAACCACCAGGCCTTTCGTCAGCCGCCGCGCGAAGCCGTAAGTACCTGAAGGATCGCTCTCGTGCCCACGCTCCGCTTCGCACAGCGGTTCTGCAATATCAGTGGGATTTGCTTCCGACTCAGGTCACCTTTTCGCGCCTCGGCGACTCACTTTGAGGGACCGGTGCGGCTTGCTCGGCGTCNCATCACCCGGATCAGTGTCAGGGCTCAGCCGTCACTTACGTAGCACTCTGCGTCGTCAGTGCCATCGCGATGAAAGAGCGCTTTCGTTTACATGCAGTGACTACGTGCAAGACATGACGTTGTTCAGCAGCACAGATTTGACGCAGCGCGTCATTTCACTTGCCAATCACCTCACCCCGCATCGGCGCCAGTCGGGCGATGAGGCGGTTTTGTACGGGGACTGGGATGTGCTCGGCGTCCATCGAGGCGATCAGGTTTTCGACCAGTGCGTTGAAGTCGCTGGGCGTCAGGTTCTGGCCTTTGTGGGATTCAGCCATGCTGTCGCCGGTATAGCGGCAAGGCCCGCCGGTTTCAGCGCAGAGCTTGTCGACCAGGCTGTCGCGCAACAACACAATGTTGACCCTTTTGAAGCGTTCGACGATGCGCTCGTCCCTGGCCACATTGATCAGCATGCCTTCGACGATGCGCTGAATACCGGCGCGCTGGCCGAGGTCCTGATAAAGGCTATCGTCCTTCACAGGCTGCTGGGCGCAAGCGGCCAGGACCGCCAGCATCAGGCAAATAAACAAACGCCGCATCAAAAGCTCCCCTGCACGGACAGATAGGTGCCGTTCTGGTTATCCAGCGTGACGATTTCACCCAGACGCGCGTAGGCCAACACAACGGACAGGTGCTTGTTGGGGAAATACCCGACGAACACGTCCGCCCAGTCGCTTTCGCCCGCGAACGAAAGGTTGTCCGGCTTCTCGCGATACTCGACACCCAGCGCCCAGTGCGGGTTGAACAGGACCGCTACCGACCCCTCTTTGAGCACGCTGCGGCGGTCGCGCCGGTCACCGCCAAAACCGAGCAGGCCGGTTTCGTTGGCGCGGCTGTAACGCACTCCACCGTTGACCACCACGTTGTAGCCAAACACAGCGCCCATGAACAGCCGACTGGCCGTCAGGTAGCCTTCGACGTCCGAATCGCGCTGCGCGCCGACCAGGCTGGGGATGAGAAAGTCATTCTGATGTTTGTACTGCACGCCCAACGACACCTGCGGCAGGCTGTCGTAGATCAGGTCGCCGAACAGCCGCAGTTTGACGCCGAACACGTCTTGGCTGAGGTTATCGTCCGGCAAGCTGAGCCGGTGCTGCAAAGGGCTGATATCAAAACGCTGGTGAGCGTAGGACAGCTCGATGCGGTTGCCGTAAGCGAACGCCAGGCCCGCCACGTCCAGGTTGTAATCCGGCAGATTGACATGCGTGGCGAAGGCGGTTGCGCCCCACTCGCCCTGCTCGCTGTAGCCGGTGATCACCGCCCATGGCGTGATGCCGCCGCCAGCGCTGCCTTCGATGCTGGTAGCGCCTCCGGTGGCAATCAAGCGACCGTTGTCAGCCAGTACAAGCGGTGCGAAAGCGCCCAGAACACAGCCCAACAGCAACGAGATTTTATAGGACATGACTTAGTTCACCCTAACGCCGGGTGACACCTGAGACTTGGCAATCCATGCTTCAAAGGCGGCCGCCGGCAGCGGACGGCTGATCAGGTAACCCTGTGCCGTGTCGCAATGCCAGCGTCGGAGCAAGTCCAGACTGTGTTGATATTCAACGCCTTCGGCCACGACCTTGAGCCCAAGGTTGTGGCTCATTTCGATGGTTGAACGCACAATCACAGCGTCTTCACTGGTTTCATCCAGATCGCGCACGAAGGATTGGTCGATTTTCAGTTCCTGCACCGGCAGTCGCTTCAAGTGCGCCAGTGACGAGTAACCAGTGCCGAAGTCATCGATCGACAAGCTGATGCCGCAATCGCGCAGGCGGTGCAGAACAATCAGCGCCTTTTCCGGCTCACTCATGACTGCGCTTTCGGTGATTTCGAACACCAACTGCTCGGCAGGCACGCCATATTGCTTGATCAAGCGCATGACGTACCCCGCCAGGTCCCCGCTCAACAAATCATCGGCAGAGATGTTGACCGACACCTGCAACACCAGCCCGCGCTGGCGCCAGTCGGCTAACTGGCGAAACGCTTCTTCGATGACCCAGTCAGTCAGCAGATGAATGCTGCCGGTGCGCTCGGCCAGCACGATGAATTCGGCCGGCGATACATTGCCGAACCGTGGGTGAACCCAGCGTAGCAAGGCTTCGGCCTGCCGCACATAGCCTTGGCGGATATCCAGCTTGGGCTGGTAATGCAGCGTCAGCTCGCCGTTCTGCGGTGCCTTGCGCAGGTCACGAATCAGACAGATCTGGCGCTGGTGGGCAAGGTCACGACCGTCTTGATAAATCTGCAGACGGCCAGGCAGGAAGGTCGCGTCTTTGCGGGCAATCGCGGCACGACTGACCAGCTCGTGAGCAGAGCCACCGTGTTCCGGGTACACCGTGATGCCGACACAGCATTCAAGCGCCAGATCCAGATTGTCGATGCGCGGCAACCCGGCGAGCGAACGTTGCACGGCGTCGCCCATGCCCACGGCGCCGTCGCTGGTGGTGTTGTCCAGCAGTAGCAGAAACTCGGTGGCGGCCAGCCGGGCAACTGTATCGCCAGCACGCAGAATGCCTTGCAGGCGTTGCCCGACCTGAAGCAACAACGGCTCCACCCCCTCGGCACCCGCGCTTTCACTGATCGCCGCGAGATTGCTGATACCCAGGTAAAGCAGCGCAACCGGGCGCTCGGCAGCAATCGCGCTGCCCAGACGCTCCATGACCAGCGCCCGGTTGGGCAGGCCGGTCAGGTTGTCATGCAGCGCGTTATGCGCAAGCTGGCTCTCGCGCACGGCGATGCCATGCTGCATGGTGTTGATGGCATCAGCGAGCATGCCCAGCTCATCGTCGCGGGCCATGTTGACCGGGGTTTCATAATCACCGTCGCCGATGCGCTTGGCGGCAATCGCCAGAGCCCGCACCGGTAACGAAACGCTGCGCGCCAGTGCCAGCGTGCCGATCAAGGACGCCAGCAAGGCGGCCATGGAAATCCAGAAAATCTTTTCATCCAGCGGCGCAAAGGCTTGAAAAGCCTTGTCCAGCGGGCTTTGCAACAGCGCTATCACTTGCCCGTCGCCGGCATTGCCGGTGTTGGCCAGCATCAGGGTCTGACTGAGGAATTTCTGGTTGGCCTGTTCGGTGACGCGCATCTGACCGCCGGAGGAGTTTCTCATCAGTTCGACCAGCCCTTCATGCATCGCGGGCGACTGGGTGCTGATCAAGCTGCCGGGTTCACCGTTTTCCACCGTGAGGAAAGACACTTCCAGGCCGCTGAGCGAGCGCAGTTCTTCGGCAATGTTGCTGTCGATGGCGAATCCCATGACCACCCGACCGATCGGCAACGGCGCCAGCACGGTACTTTCCACCAGCAAATGCGGTGTCCCGCCACCGGGAATGATCAATACGGACTGCCCGGCGCGTTTGGCATTGCGCAGCGCCTGGTCGTAGATGAATCTGGAGCCCTCTGGCACGTCGGGAATGGTGCTGGCAATCACCACACCGTCCATGCCCAGCAGGAACATGTCACTGGCATTGATCCGCTTGCCGTGGTTAAGCAGTACCGAGCGAATCGTCGATGCGTCAGAGCTGGCCACCGCATCGCGAAAGCCGAAGTCGGCAGCCAGCAACTGCACGCCGTCCCGCAAGCGCTTGCCGCGCAGATCTATCAGGCGTTCAAACACCCGGCTACCAACTTCCAGTTGCGCCTGCGCCTGGGTGCGCACTGCATCGCCGGTCGCGAACTTGACCGCCAGAAACACTGCGCCCACGACAATCAGCAACAGGGCAATCAGAACCCCGGCGATACGCGCCTGAAAGCTGATTTTAAGCTTCATTCATGAGCGGCCTTGTGAAAGGCGTCACCAAACCCGCCGGACGCCGGCCTGGCTGGTTTGTCCTCCGCTTTCGCCTCGACCTCCAGCTTGAAGCGCTGAACGAGGCCTGTAGCGGGCACCTCGAACTCGCCACCCGACACGGGCTGCATATTTTCAAGCTGCGGGTGCCAGAGGGTGGCGGCATAGTGCCCGGCAGGGACCTGGTCGAGCTTCAGCAGGCCTTTGCTGTCCGTAACGCCGAACCATGGCTCGTCGGTCACGTAGATATAACCCACCATCCAGTCATGAATGTTGCAACCGAGAACCACGACGCCAGGCTTGTCGAACAGCAACGGTTCCGACGGGGTGCCTTCATAAAGACGCAATTCAAAACGTTTCGCAGGGGAAAACGAATACACCTGATGGCGAATGTTGTCGCTATTGGGAAACTTGACGTGCGTACCGGTGTGCACCGCCAGCACGTAGGGTGAAAACTCCTGGTCGCGCTGATCCATCGACGCCTGAAGCACAACGGGTGCAGCACCGGGTGGCCCTTTGAGCGTTACCACTGCATCAGCGAGAGGCTTGCCCCGGCTGTCGAGCATTTGTGCAGTAAAGGTCGCGGCCGATGCTGTGGCGGCCGATGCTATCCATAATCCAGCCAGTAATGCTGAAAAAAATACGTTGGTCATACCTGATTCAATCCATAGCGGCAGCGCCGCAATTAAATAAGCCAGCGCGATTCAGGTGCTGACTGCCTCCGTAACACGAAAGCGGTTTTATTGTCGCTTTACAGACTATCGACCAAGACTATTGAAACCTGAGGGTCGCTGCCCCATCTAAGAGCCATGTTCAACTTCTCAGGTGCCCCATGAGCGACCAGCAGACAGACTCGCCAGATTTGCCCAATGACGCAGACGAGCACGAAGTGTCTCTGAGTTCCGACAGCACCTCGCTTGCCCTGCCCGGCCAGAACCTGCCGGACAAGGTGTATATCATCCCGATTCACAACCGCCCGTTCTTCCCTGCGCAAGTATTGCCGGTGATCGTCAACGAAGAGCCGTGGGCCGAGACCCTGGAGCTGGTCAGCAAGTCCGAGCATCACTCGCTGGCGCTGTTCTTCATGGACACGCCACAGGAAGATCCGCGCCACTTCGATACGGCGGCGCTTCCCGAGTATGGCACTTTGGTCAAGGTTCACCACGCCAGCCGCGAAAATGGTCGCTTGCAGTTCGTGGCGCAGGGCCTGAGCCGCGTACGAATCCGCACCTGGCTCAAGCACCATCGCCCGCCGTACCTGGTTGAAGTCGAATATCCGCAGCAGCCTAACGAGCCTACCGACGAGGTGAAGGCCTACGGCATGGCGCTGATCAATGCGATCAAGGAACTGCTGCCGCTCAACCCGCTGTACAGCGAAGAATTGAAGAATTACCTCAATCGCTTCAGCCCCAACGACCCGTCACCGCTGACCGACTTCGCTGCGGCACTGACCTCCGCTACCGGCGTTGAGCTGCAACAGGTGCTCGACTGCGTGCCGATGCTCAAGCGCATGGAAAAAGTCCTGCCGATGCTGCGCAAGGAAGTCGAAGTCGCACGCTTGCAGAAAGAGATCTCCGCCGAGGTGAACCGCAAGATCGGCGAGCATCAGCGCCAGTTCTTCCTCAAGGAACAGCTCAAAGTCATTCAGCAGGAGCTGGGGCTTAGTAAAGACGACCGCAGCGCGGATATCGAACAATTCGAGCAGCGCCTTGAGGGTAAGACCTTGCCGCCACAGGCGCGCAAGAAGTTCGACGAGGAAATCGGCAAGCTCAAGGTGCTGGAAACCGGCTCGCCTGAATACGCCGTGACGCGTAATTACCTGGACTGGACCAGTTCGTTGCCGTGGGGCGTCTATGGTGCGGACAAACTGGACCTCAAGCACGCCCGCAAAGTGCTCGATCAGCACCACGCCGGGCTGGATGACATCAAGGCGCGGATTCTCGAATTTCTCGCCGTGGGCGCGTACAAGGGCGAGATCAGCGGCTCGATTGTCTTGCTGGTCGGCCCGCCCGGCGTAGGCAAGACCAGCGTCGGCCGCTCGATTGCCGAATCACTGGGTCGGCCGTTCTATCGCCTGAGCGTCGGCGGTATGCGCGACGAGGCCGAGATCAAGGGCCATCGCCGTACTTACATCGGCGCCCAGCCGGGCAAGCTGGTACAGGCGCTGAAAGACGTCGAAGTCATGAACCCGGTCATCATGCTCGACGAAATCGACAAGATGGGCCAGAGCTATCAGGGCGACCCGGCATCGGCGCTGCTGGAAACCCTGGACCCGGAACAGAACGTCGAATTCCTCGATCATTATCTGGACTTGCGTCTGGACCTGTCGAAAGTGCTGTTCGTGTGCACAGCCAACACCCTGGATTCGATCCCCGGCCCGTTGCTCGACCGGATGGAAGTGATTCGCCTGTCGGGCTATATCACCGAAGAAAAACTCGCGATTGCCAAGCGCCACTTGTGGCCCAAGCAGCTGGCAAAAGCCGGCGTTGCGAAAAACAAGCTGAGCATCAGCGACACTGCCTTGCGCGCCGTGATCGAAGGCTATGCGCGCGAAGCCGGTGTGCGGCATCTGGAAAAACAGCTCGGCAAACTGGTGCGTAAAGCGGTCGTCAAACTGCTGGACGCGCCTGATTCCGTGATCAGGATCGGGCCGAAAGACCTCGAAGCGTCGCTCGGCATGCCGGTGTTCCGCAGTGAACAGGTGCTGTCGGGAGTGGGTGTCATCACGGGCCTGGCCTGGACCAGCATGGGTGGCGCGACCTTGCCGATCGAGGCGACGCGCATCCACACCCTGAACCGGGGCTTCAAGCTGACCGGGCAACTGGGCGATGTGATGAAAGAGTCGGCAGAAATCGCCTACAGCTACGTCAGTGCCAATCTGTCGAAGTTTGGTGGCGACGCGAAGTTCTTCGATGAAGCGTTCGTGCATGTTCACGTTCCCGAGGGCGCAACCCCGAAGGATGGACCGAGCGCAGGTGTGACCATGGCCAGCGCCCTGCTGTCGCTGGCGCGCAATCAGGCGCCGAAGAAAGGCGTGGCCATGACCGGCGAACTGACCCTGACCGGCCATGTACTGCCCATCGGTGGCGTGCGCGAAAAAGTCATTGCGGCGCGCCGACAGAAGATCCACGAACTGATCCTGCCGGAACCGAACCGCGGCAACTTCGAAGAGCTGCCGGATTACCTCAAGGAAGGCATCACCGTCCACTTCGCCAAGCGCTTTGCCGATGTCGTGAAGGTGTTGTTTTAGAGGTTGATGCGGGAGCAAGTCTCACACTGACTCTCGCTCCCGCGCTCATCGTTATACACAAATCTAACTGACTATCGTGCCGATGCTCCGCATCGGCACGCAGCTCTGGACGCTCTGCGTCCGATCCTGAGCGCGATACCTGCCGTACTCCCCCCCTAAAACCCTGATCGGTTATTCTTGCGTCTTGTCTCGCAGAACCGGAACTTGCCATGCCCCCTGTTCGTTTTCTTGCACCATTGAGCCTTGCGCTGCTGACGGCGTGTGCACAAACGCCCAAGAACATCGTTTCCATCGACACGCAAAGCGACTGCCCGCTGGCCCTTAAAACCGGTCAGACGCTGATCCTCACGCTGCCCAGCAACCCGACGACGGGCTTTCGCTGGCTGATCCAGAACCCGGCACCGACTGTCCTGCGCAGCCTGGGGCCTGAGGTGTATGCCAACGCCGAGAGCAAGGAAATGGTCGGCAGCGGCGGACAATCAGTCTGGCGCTACAAGGCAACGGACGCCGGCACCGGGAAGCTGCTCATGACCTATCAACAGCCGTGGGCGCCGGAAGTGCCGCCGGAGCAGACCTTCGAGTGCGCAATCAGCGTGAACTGAGGCTTTCGGTACGGCTGGTCCGAGCGCACGCGCTGCACCATGCATCCCGGCGACAAGTTGGCTAGAATGCCCGCCTTTCAAAGCCTTCGCCGGAACCTCCGTGAGCAAAGAACCCGACCGCATTTTCGCCCAGCCGCTGGCTCAGGTGCCTGACTTCGCCTTCAATGAAGACGTGGTGCGGGTATTCCCGGACATGATCAAGCGCTCGGTGCCCGGCTACCCGACTATTGTCGAAAACCTCGGCGTGCTCGCCGCGCAGTTCGCGCAGCCCGACACCGTGCTGTATGACCTCGGCAGTTCGCTGGGTGCTGTCACGCAAGCCTTGCGCCGTCACGTACGCGGCGAAGGCTGTGAAGTCATCGCGATAGACAATTCCAGTGCAATGGTCGAGCGCTGCCGCGAATACCTTAATGCGCAGAACTCCATGTTTCAGGAGCTGCTGCCAGTGCAGGTCATCGAGGGCGATATCCTGGCACTGGAGTTCAAGCCTGCCTCGGTGGTGGCGCTGAACTTCACCCTGCAATTCATCGCGCCCGACCAGCGTCTGGCGCTGCTCGGCCGCATTCGTGATGCACTGGTGCCGGGCGGCGCGCTGATCCTCTCCGAGAAACTGCGCTTCAACGATGAGCAGGAACACGCGCTGCTGACCGATCTGCACATCGCCTTCAAGCGCGCCAACGGCTATAGCGATCTGGAAATTGCCCAGAAACGCAGCGCCATCGAAAACGTCATGAAACCCGACAGCCTTGAAGAGCACCGTCAGCGCCTGCTGGCAGCGGGCTTCTCCAAAGTCGTGCCCTGGTTCCAATGCCTTAACTTTGCCTCGTTGATTGCCCTCCCATGATTGATCTCGCTCCCCTCGTCCGTCGCCTGACGGGAACCCCTCTTGCTGAATGGGCCAATGGCCTGCAAGCCCAGCTCGACACCAAGATGACCAAGGGTCACGGCGACCTGCAACGCTGGCAAAGTGCGCTGGACGCATTGCCGGACCTGCAACCCGAGAGGGTCGATCTGAAAAACAGCTTCACCCTGGAAACCGAATGTGACGGCGAAACCCGTACCGTGCTACGCAAGGCGTTGCTCGGCTTGTCGCCATGGCGCAAGGGACCGTTCAACGTATTTGGCGTGCACATCGATACCGAATGGCGCTCGGACTGGAAGTGGTCACGAGTGTCGCCACACCTCGATCTGAAGGGCAAACGCGTTCTCGACGTAGGCTGCGGCAATGGTTACTACCAGTGGCGCATGCTCGGTGCCGGGGCCGACAGTGTGATTGGTGTCGACCCGAACTGGTTGTTCTTCTGCCAGTTCCAGGCCATGCAGCGCTACCTGCCCGACCTGCCCGCCTGGCACCTGCCCTTCACGCTGGAAGATCTGCCCGCCGGTCTTGAGGGCTTCGACACGGTGTTTTCAATGGGCGTGCTGTATCACCGCAAGTCGCCCATCGACCATTTGCTGGCGTTGAAAGACTGTCTGGTCAAAGGTGGGGAACTGGTGATGGAAACGCTCGTAGTGCCGGGCGATGTGCATCAGGTGCTGGTGCCGGAAGACCGCTATGCGCAAATGCGCAACGTATGGTTCCTCCCGTCAGTGCCCGCGCTGGAGCTGTGGATGCGCCGCGCAGGCTTTACCGACGTGCGCTGTGTGGACGTCAGCCATACCACGGTCGAAGAACAGCGCAGCACCGAGTGGATGCGCTTTCAGTCGTTGAGTGACTATCTGGACCCTGACGATCACAGCAAGACCGTAGAAGGCTTGCCTGCGCCCATGCGTGCGGTGATCGTGGGGCGCAAGCCTTGACGAAGGGGTTAGCGGGCCGCTGCCACGATCAGCGCTTTCATTTCTGACACCGCCGCCTTGAAGCCAACGAACAAGGCATGGGCCACCAGTGCGTGGCCGATGTTCAGTTCGTTGATGCCCTTGATGGCCGCAATCGCTTCGACGTTGTGATAGTGCAGGCCGTGACCGGCGTTGACGATCAGGCCCTGAGCGAGACCGAATGCGACCCCATCGGCCACCCGTTGCAGTTCTTCGGCGACTTCGGTCGGGGTCTGAGCATCGGCATAGCGGCCGGTGTGCAGTTCGATGGCGGGCGCACCCACACGTTTTGATGCCGCGATCTGACGCTCGTCGGCGTCGATGAACAGCGAGACCTCACAACCGATCTTTGCCAGCCGTTCGACTGCGGCCTTGATGCGTGCTTCCTGCCCGGCGACGTCCAGACCGCCTTCGGTGGTCAGCTCCTGACGTGTTTCCGGCACCAGGCAGATATGCGCCGGGCGGATACGCTCGGCAAAGGCGAGCATTTCTTCGGTTACGCCCATCTCGAAGTTCATGCGCGTCTGCAGCACATCCTTGAGCAACAGCACATCACGTTCCTGAATGTGTCGACGGTCTTCACGCAGGTGCACGGTGATGCCATCAGCACCCGCCTCTTCGGCGTCCAGCGCAGCTTTCACCGGGTCTGGATAACGCGTGCCGCGAGCCTGACGCAAGGTGGCCACATGATCGATGTTCACGCCAAGAAGGATACGAGTGCTTTGGGTCACGGTTGTCTCCAGAAAAAGGTACGAACTGATGTTTATCGACTTGATGCTGGCTATGGAGCATAAAGCCTGATTACGGCTTGCGAAACAGTTCACGACTGACTAAAGGGCGACCGCCCAGATGCACCGCCAGCGCCTGACGCATCAGACGCTTGGCAGCAGACAACGCGCCCGGCGTGCTCCAGTCGGCCTCGGCCATGGCCAGCAGCTCGACGCCTTGAAACAAGCCTGGCTGTAACAGATAGACACGCTCGAGCCCGGCGTCCACTTGCAGGCGGTACATGCCGTCTGCTGCCAGTGGTTCGCCATTGATGTCGGTGTCCATGGCAAAACCGTAGCCCAGATCGTCGAGCAATCGCCATTCGAAAGAACGCAGAAGCGGTTCCAGCGGACGCCCCGCGGCCAACGCCAGCAAGGTGGCGGCATAGTGATCGAATACCGCAGGGTGTGGATCTTCGGCGGGTAACAGGCGAATCAGCAGTTCGTTGAGGTACATGCCGCTGAACAGCGCTTCACCGGTCATCCAGGTGGCCACGCCTGCGCTTTCCATGCGACCGACATTCTTCAGTTCGCCACGCCCGCGAAACTCGACTTCCAGTGGCACGAAAGGACGCGCCAGCGAACCGGCCTTGCCCTTGGCGCTGCGCAACACGGCTCGCAGAAGCCCTTGCGGCGTGAGAAAGTCGACCAGCGCGCTGTTTTCGCGATAGGCACGGCTATGCAGCACATAAGCAGGTTGGCCGGTGGGCGTGCTCATCAGACGGGCTCGAAAGAAAAGGGTTCGCCCGACCGCAAAGAGGTCGGGTGAAGGACAGCTTAGAGGTCGCCGTAACCCAGCGAGCGCAGCGCACGCTCATCATCGGACCAGCCACCCTTGACCTTGACCCACAGGTTGAGCATGACTTTGGAGTCGAACAGCAGCTCCATGTCGCGACGGGCATCACTGCCGATGCGCTTGATGCGATCGCCCTTGTCGCCAATGATGATCTTCTTCTGACCATCACGTTCGACGAGGATCAACGCGTGGATATGCAGCGTGCGGCCCTGCTGCTTGAACTCTTCGATTTCGACGGTGATCTGGTACGGAAGCTCGGCACCCAGCTGGCGCATGATCTTCTCGCGGACCAGTTCGGCAGCCAGGAAACGACTGCTGCGGTCGGTGATCTGGTCTTCCGGGAAGAAGTGTTCGTTCTCCGGAAGATGGGACGCGATCAGGCTTTCCAGCGCTTCGAGGTTGTGCCCGTGCTGCGCGGAAATCGGCACGATGGAGGCATTCGGCAACTGGCCTTGCAGCCATTCCAGATGCGGCATCAGATCGCTTTTATCTTCGATGCGGTCGGTCTTGTTGATCGCCAGGATGACCGGACCCTGCACGTACTGCACGCGTTCCAGAACCATCTGGTCTTCGTCGGTCCAGCGGGTGCGATCGACCACGAAGATCACCACATCGACGTCTTTCAACGCAGCCGACGCGGTCTTGTTCATGTAGCGGTTAAGCGCTTTTTCGCCATTCTTGTGCATGCCGGGGGTATCGACATAGACCGCCTGCACGGCGCCCTCGGTCTTGATGCCCAGCATGTTATGACGCGTGGTCTGCGGCTTGCGTGAGGTGATCGCCAGCTTCTGACCCAGAATATGGTTGAGCAGCGTGGACTTGCCTACGTTAGGGCGGCCGACGATGGCAACATAGCCACAGCGAGTTGCGGTTGTATCAGTCATGACCGTTCTCCACGCCCAGGGCAATGAGTGCGGCTGCTGCGGCTACCTGTTCGGCAATCCGGCGGCTGACACCTTGTCCTCGGCTCTTTTCATTCAAAAGGTTGATCTCGCATTCGACGAAAAACGTCCGGCAATGCGGTTCGCCCTGAATATCCACCACTTCGTAACGTGGCAGATCGCAGGCGCGCGACTGAAGGAATTCCTGCAGTCGGGTTTTCGGGTCTTTGTTGGTGTCCACCAGCGTCAGGCTGTCGAACTCGGTGGTCAGCCAGGCCAGAACACGTTCGCGGGCCGCTTCCATGCCGGCATCGAGATAGATCGCACCAATCAGCGCTTCCAGTGCGTCAGCCAGAATGGACTCACGGCGGAAACCGCCGCTTTTCAGCTCGCCGGAGCCCAGACGCAGGTATTCGCCCAGGTCGAAACCACGCGCCAGCAGCGCCAGGGTTTCGCCTTTCACCAACCGCGCACGCAAGCGTGACAACTGACCTTCGCGGGCCTGCGGAAAGCGTTCGAACAGCGCCTCGCCGGCGACGAAATTGAGTATGGCATCGCCGAGGAATTCCAGACGCTCATTGTTGCGACCCGCAAAGCTGCGGTGGGTCAGCGCCAGGACCATCAGTTCCTGATCCTTGAAGGTGTAGCCGAGCTGACGCTCCAGGCGGCTCAGGGATACGCTCACGGTTTCCCCACACTGAATTGCTTGTCGAACTTCAACACCAGATCGATGTTCTGGAACCACGGCTCACGCTGCTCATAATTCAAATGGGCTTTGAACGCGTTGTTCTCCACCGTCACTTTCAACGCCTTGTTCAAATCTATATCCCGAATGCTGTTGACCTGCATGTTCTTACCGACATAACCGTAAAATTCGTCGACCGTGGTGATATCCAGGGTCTTGTTGGTGTCGACTGTTTCGATGATGTTCGTCATCGTCCTGTAGTCGAGGTAATGGGGGACGAGCTTGAAGGCCGTGGTGGTCGCAAAGGCAACCAACGCCAGAACCAGCAGCCATCCCACCAGCGAAAAACCTTTTTGAGAAGTAGAAAACTTCATGTTCGACCTCAAACGTGCGCAGCCTGCCCGATCGGGCCGGCTCATCGTGCAGAGGCGCTTCCCGTCAGCCGAAATGACAAACGGCGCTGCCTCAGGCAGCGCCGCATCGATTACTTGATCAACCCTACGCGTGCAAAGTTGGGGAAGTGGCTGAGCTTCGGCTCTGGCCAGCTCATCCACACCGCAAAGGCTTTGCCGACGATGTTCTTGTCCGGAACCATGCCCAGCTCGTCCTTCGGAATGTTAGGGTCATCCCAGTAACGGCTGTCATTGGAGTTGTCGCGATTGTCGCCCATCATGAAGTAGTGAGCGGCAGGTACTGTCCATTCACTGTCAGGCGGCGCACGGTAACGGGTCATCTCCTGACGAATCTGATGCTCGACTGTGCCCAGTTGTTCTTCATACAACTCCGCGCTGCCCAGCGTACCCGGCTCGGTGCCGATCAGCTTTTTGGCCACCAGCTCACCGTTGATGAACAGGCGCTTGTCGCTGGTGTAACGGATGCGATCACCCGGCAGCCCGACGACACGTTTGATGTAGTTCACGCTCGGGTCGCTCGGGTAGCGGAAAACCATCACATCGCCACGCTGCGGGTCACCGATCTCGATCACTTTCTGGTCCAGGACCGGCAGGCGGATGCCATACGCGAACTTGTTGACCAGAATGAAATCGCCTACATCCAGGGTCGGCTTCATGGAGCCCGACGGAATCTGGAACGGCTCGACCAGAAACGAACGAAGCACCAGCACGATGAACAACACCGGAAAGAACGATTTGCCGTATTCAACCAGCAAAGGTTCCTTGTTCAATCGCTCGACGACAGCAATGTCAGGTTCACCGACGCTACCCTGATAGTTCGAAATGGCCGCCCGGCGACGAGGCGCCAGGACAATCAGGTCGATCAGTGCAAGCACGCCACAGACGAACACAGCGATGACCAACAACAGCGGGAAATTTAGTGACATAGGACCTGACTATTCCAACCTGAGCACTGCAAGGAAGGCTTCCTGTGGAATTTCCACGTTGCCGACCTGCTTCATGCGTTTCTTACCGGCCTTTTGCTTCTCCAGCAATTTACGCTTGCGGCTGACGTCACCGCCGTAGCATTTGGCCAATACGTTCTTTCTAAGCGCCTTGACGGTTGTCCGCGCCACAATCTGACCGCCGATGGCCGCCTGAATTGCCACGTCGAACATCTGCCGAGGAATCAGCTCTTTCATCTTCTCGGTCAACGCACGCCCTTTGTAGTGGGCGTTGTCGCGGTGAACGATCAGTGCCAGGGCATCGACCTTCTCGGCGTTGATCAACACGTCGAGCTTGACCAGGTTGGCTGACTGGTAACGATCGAAATGATAGTCCAGCGAAGCATAACCGCGGCTGACAGACTTGAGACGGTCGAAGAAGTCGAGGACCACTTCGTTCATCGGCAAATCGTAGCTCACCTGCACCTGGGTGCCGAGGAACAGCATGTCGTGCTGAACGCCACGCTTTTCGATACACAGGGTAATGACGTTGCCCAGGTGCTCCTGCGGCACAAGAATATTTGCCCGAACGATGGGTTCGCGCATGTCTTCGATGGCCGACAGGTCTGGCAGTTTGGACGGGTTGTCGACGTAGATGGTCTCACCGGTCTTCAACAGCAGTTCAAAGATTACGGTTGGCGCGGTGGTGATCAGGTCGAGGTTGTACTCGCGCTCCAGGCGCTCCTGGATGATCTCCATGTGGAGCATGCCAAGGAAGCCACAACGGAAGCCGAAGCCCAGTGCGTCGGAGCTTTCCGGCAGATACTGCAGCGAGGAGTCGTTCAGCGTCAGCTTTTGCAGGGCTTCGCGGAAGTCTTCGAAATCGTCCGAACTAACCGGAAACAGACCGGCATAGACTTGCGGCTGAATGCGTTTGAAACCCGGCAGCACGTCTACGTCGGGGGTGGTGCTCAGGGTCAGGGTGTCACCCACCGGCGCACCGTGAATGTCCTTGATGCCGGCAATGATGAAGCCCACTTCACCGGCTTTCAGATCAACGGTGGCTATGTGCTTGGGATTGAACACACCCACGCTGTCGACCAGGTGCATCTTGCCGGTGGACTTGACGAGGATCTTGTCGCCCTTGCGCACGCGACCATGGCGTACACGCACCAGCGACACAACGCCCAGGTAATTGTCGAACCATGAGTCGATGATCAGCGCCTGCAACGGCGCTTCGATGTCGCCGGTCGGTGGCGGAATGGTCGCTACCAGACGCTCGAGGACTTCGTCGACACCCATGCCGCTCTTGGCGCTGCACGCTACGGCGTCAGTGGCGTCAATGCCGATGATCTTCTCGATCTCTTCCTTGACGCGGTCCGGATCGGCCTGCGGCAAGTCCATCTTGTTCAGGACAGGCATGACCTCAAGGCCCTGCTCGATTGCGGTGTAGCAGTTGGCAACCGACTGGGCCTCAACACCCTGACCGGCATCGACCACCAGCAACGCACCTTCGCACGCAGCCAGGGAACGGCTGACTTCATAGGTGAAGTCGACGTGCCCCGGGGTGTCGATGAAGTTCAGCTGGTAGGTGATACCGTCTTTGGCCTTGTAGTACAGGGTAACGCTATGGGCCTTGATGGTGATCCCGCGCTCGCGCTCGAGATCCATGGAGTCGAGCACCTGCGCTTCCATTTCGCGCTCGGACAGGCCGCCGCACATTTGAATGAAGCGATCGGCCAGCGTCGACTTGCCATGGTCAATGTGGGCGATGATGGAGAAATTGCGGATATGACTCAAATCACTCACGGATCAACACTCAAAAAGGTTGCAGGCAGATTGCCCGCCGAAAAATAGCCGGGAATTGTACCTGAACTAAGCAAGAGGCGTCACGCTTACAGGCACCCGGATCGGTGCCGGGCAACCGGTCAGCCACAAAAAAGGGTGGCCGCAGCCACCCTTCCCGATCAAATCAGCCCGTTACTCGGACAGTTTGAAGGTAATGAAAGTCGCACGGCCCTGACGCAGAACACGCATCGAGACGGAACGGTCCTTGGGCAGGCTTTTCGCCACTTCGGTGAACTGCTTGCCGGAGATGATCGCCTGATTGTTCAGGTGAGTGATCACATCACCCGGTTGCAGACCGATCAACGCTGCCGGACCACCGGAGACTTCCTTGATGGCCACACCACCTTTGATATCCAGAGTCTTTTTCTGCTCGGCGGTCAGTTCGATCACCGATACGCCCAGACGATTGCTGCTGCGCTCGGCACCGGAGCCCGAAATGTCGCCCATCTCCTGACCTTCATCCGGCAATGCGCCGACAGTCACGGTCAGTTTCTGACGCTTGCCGTCACGAATCACTTCGAGTTCGGCCTTGCTGCCATCCTTGAGATTACCGATCAAGTGCGGGAGGTCAGCCGACATGACGATTGGCTGACCGTTGGCACTGAGAATCACGTCACCGACCTGCAAACCGCCCTTGGCCGCCGGGCCGTCTTCCAGAACCTGGGCAACCAGCGCACCGGCAGGCTTGTCCAGCCCGAACGATTCGGCCAGGTCCTTGTTCACTTCCTGAATAACCACACCCAGCCAGCCGCGGCTGACTTTGCCACTGGCCTTGAGCTGGTTGGCAACGTCCATGGCGACGTCAATCGGGATTGCGAACGACAGGCCCATGAAGCCGCCGGAACGGGTAAAGATCTGCGAGTTGATCCCGACCACTTCGCCCGCCATGTTGAACAACGGGCCGCCCGAGTTACCCGGGTTGATCGCCACGTCGGTCTGGATGAACGGCACGTAAGTGTCATTCGGCAGACTGCGTCCCTTGGCACTGACGATGCCTTTGGTCACCGAATGATCAAAGCCGAAAGGCGAACCGATGGCCAGTACCCACTCACCCACCTTGAGCGTGTTGGAATTGCCCAGCTTGGCAGTTGGCAGGTCTTTGCCTTCGATTTTCAGTACGGCCACGTCAGTACGCGGATCAGTACCGACCAGCCTGGCCTTCAATTCACTGCGATCGGACAGGCGCACGAGAATCTCGTCGGCGCCATCAATCACATGATTATTGGTCAGAACGTAACCGTCCGACGAAATAATGAACCCCGAACCCAGCGACTGCGCTTCGCGCTGGCGATCACCTTTGCCTGGCGCCCGCGACCCCGGCGGCATGCTGCGCTCGAGAAATTCGCGGAGCATGGGCGGCAGGCCTTCCATATCCGGCATCTGTTGGTTGGCGACAGCACGATCCGGCAATTTCTGGCGGGTACTGATGTTCACCACTGCGGGCGATGCCTGTTCGACCAGCCCGGTAAAATCGGGCAGGTTCTCGGCCTGAGCCGTGGCGACCTGTCCGAGCATCAGCACGGCGGCGATCAATGAAAAATAAGACTTCATACGTGGTATCGACATACGGCTCCCGTTCGTAACGAGCAAAATTAAGCAGTACAGAGCAACTGACTCAAGGACCCTGAGCCGCGATGCTCATTCCAGAGTCAGATATAGGGCCCACAAACGACAAAGGCCAGAGCTGCGAGGCTGTGACCTATAGAAAAAATAGAGGATTTTTGCAACGTGAAAACCTCACCAAACATTTCAGTATCTCGCCCAAGGCCAGGTTGACTGCGGTCTGGCGGCTCATCGAACCCAAGATGAAAAATTTTACATCCCGGGCATTCGTCGCTTCAGATGTTTATTGCTTTACCGGAGTTTCATCATTGCGCATGGATAACGCAATACGCTCGGCCGTGCCCATGGGCACTTCTCCGACGACCGTCACCATCATGTCACCCTGTGGCGTGGTGAGACGACGCGAAACAGCCGCGGTCGGCCCCAGTTGAGTACGGATATCCGACGAAGACGCCCCTTTCACGGATTCGATGAATACCGAAAAACGCGCCAGACCATCGCCGTACATCAAACGGGTGACAGAGGACTGCGTAGCGGGGTCCTTGCGGACGCCACTGCTGCCGAGCTCAAAACCGGGAGGCAACCAGTCCGAGCGCCATGCCACAGGGCTGATGGCAACTTCAGGCTTGGTTTTCACGATAGGCACCGGCTTGCACTCATCGCTTGCCTTGAGCGTTTGCTCGGACAAGACGCTGGACGTATCAAGATCGGTAAACTGGAAACGCTCGAGCAATTGACCCCGTTCACTTAATAACAGTGATTTGAGCAACAGTCCGGTTTCATTATCCAGATGAAGTTCGAGGCCGTAGCGATGCTGGTCCTTGGGCGACAGCGCGACGATGGTCGTCGAGCGGCCAGCCACTCTGGACTTGCCGACAATTTTCATGTCGTACCAAGCGGAAAGTCTTTTGACATCGAATGCACGGGCGGTGGAAACAGCCGGATTGGCTACACCCGCTTCAAGCGTACCGCTGACGCACTGGGTAAGTCCGCCAACGCGCAACACTTCCTGAGCAGACCCATCAAGTTGCAATAAACGCTCCTGAACCTTGCCATCCGCGATGCGGTGCCAGATTCGGTGGGTAGAAAAGCTACCGTTGCGTTCGTAAACAAATGTGCCTTGATAATTCTGCGACTGATCGACTTTTGCAAGACGATTGACAGCGTCTTGCGCGTCGTCAGCCTGTACCGGGAGGGCAAGCCATCCACTAAGCAGTAACGGCAGTAGAGGGACGGCTCGCATGATCCTCCTTAACGGTTTTCCAGGCTGGCAGCACGGGCATAAGGCAACGCGCTCTCAGTGCCTTTCAACGCTGCTTCCTGAGCGTGTTGACGCAAGTAACCAGGCAGACGCTGATCGCCCTCACCTGCACCCTGCAACACACCGTTGGCCATAGGGCCTGGTGCCTGCTCGGCGCTTTCAGTGTAGCCGGCCAGTACAGCCGGACCTTTTACTTGCGGAACGGTCAGATTGGCAGGCTGCTGGGTCTGCTGTGCCAGCTGCGCGCCGGCAATGTCATCCTGGTTATACAGGCGGACACCGGCCAGAACGGCTACGGTAACCGACGCTGCAACGGCCAGACGACCGAGCGTACGCCAAGGACCACGCGCTGCCTTGAGCGGGCTGACTTCATCGGCAATAGCGGCAGATACAGCAGCCGAAATATCCAGATGAGGGATCAGCAACTCTTTGTGCATGGCTGCACGGGCAACTTGATAACGCGACCATGTGGCGCGAGTCTCAGCATCGTCAATGGCATTCAATACCCGACGTAATTCCAGTTCGTCCGCTTCGTTATCCAGTACCGCGGACAGCGATTCCTGCAGGGCTTCACGACTCATGGCGGGTTCCTCTCTTGGGCTATCGCCGCTGTCTCAGGATTCCTGCAACAACGGCTGCAGGGCTTTATCGATGGCTTCCCGAGCGCGAAAGATGCGAGAGCGCACGGTACCAACAGGACACTGCATGACGCTCGCAATGTCTTCATAACTCAGACCATCGAATTCACGTAAAGTTAGTGCCGTACGTAAATCTTCCGGGAGAAGCTGGATGGTCCGATGGACGGTGCCCTCGATCTCATCCCTTAACAATGCACGCTCCGGCGACTCGATGTCCTTGAGGCCGTGATCGCCGTCGTAGAACTCCGCGTCTTCAGACCTTACATCGCTATCGGGTGGTCGACGACCTCTCGACACCAGATAGTTCTTCGCCGTATTAATAGCGATGCGGTACAGCCATGTATAAAAAGCACTGTCGCCGCGAAAATTTCCGAGCGCACGATAAGCTTTAATAAACGCTTCCTGTGCAACATCCTGAGCCTCATGGGTGTCGTGCACGAAACGCACGATCAACCCTAGAATTTTGTGCTGATATTTCAGCACCAACAGATCAAACGCTCGCGTATCACCGCGCTGTACGCGCTCGACAAGCTGCTGATCCTCTTCCTGGGTTAGCATGAACACTCCTCGTTAAGCTTGAAGGAGCGTTGCAACTGACGGTGTTCAGGCTCGCAAACATAGACTCGGGCTTTTCGCAAAAGTTCTCCCCCTTCAAGCAAGTTTCCTGCAGACCATCTTGACGCCTGCACGAAAAACGCAGCTCGACAGGGTCGGCTGCGCGAATAGTCTTGTCGTCGAATTCGCAGTTGATGATCACTTATCTAACACTGCAAAAAACGACGCTGTTCCTGTGTAGGCAACCTGCTATTGAGCCTGGATCCCGGTAAAAAGTTCCATTGACACAATGTCAGGCGTGGACCCCAGACTGCATATATCTCCAGAAAATCACTGATTTGAAGCATTTCCAGTGAATAACCCGGTAAAACAAATAGGCATGACATCAGGGACTGGAGCACAATCCCAGCCCGCCGTGGTCTCACATTGCCATGTAGGCGCGGCTATTGTGCCGTTACCCCCATACTTATACTAGTGGCCGCCAAGGACAGAATGCGCAGATGAGTCAACATTTTCAGCACGACGTACTGGTAATCGGCAGCGGCGCTGCCGGACTGAGTCTGGCCCTGACGCTTCCCGGGCATCTGCGGATTGCCGTGCTGAGCAAGGGCGATCTGGCCAACGGTTCGACATTCTGGGCGCAAGGTGGCGTTGCAGCGGTCCTCGATGACAGCGACACCGTGCAGTCTCATGTCGAAGACACGCTGAACGCTGGCGGCGGCCTTTGCCATGAAGACGCCGTGCGTTTTACCGTGGAGCACAGCCGCGAGGCCATTCAGTGGTTGATCGATCAGGGCGTGCCGTTTACCCGTGGCGACCACGGGGACACGGACGAAAGCGGCTTTGAGTTTCACCTGACCCGCGAAGGCGGTCACAGCCATCGACGCATCATTCACGCCGCCGACGCCACCGGCGCGGCGATATTCCGTACCTTGCTCGAGCAAGCCAGCAAGCGGCCGAACATCGAGCTGCTGGAGCAGCGCGCAGCCATTGATCTGATCACCGAGCGCCGTCTCGGCCTTGACGGCCAACGCTGCCTGGGTGCGTATGTGCTCAATCGCAGCAGCGGCGAAGTCGACACCTACGGTGCGCGCTTCACGATTCTGGCCTCGGGCGGCGCTGCAAAAGTCTATCTGTACACCAGCAACCCGGATGGCGCGTGCGGTGACGGCATCGCAATGGCCTGGCGCTCGGGCTGCCGGGTGGCGAATCTGGAGTTCAACCAGTTTCACCCCACCTGCCTCTATCACCCGCAGGCCAAAAGTTTTCTGATCACCGAAGCGCTGCGCGGCGAAGGCGCCTACCTCAAGCTGCCCAACGGCGAGCGCTTCATGCCGCGATTCGACGAACGGGCAGAATTGGCCCCGCGCGATATCGTGGCGCGGGCGATCGACCACGAGATGAAGCGTCTGGGCATCGACTGCGTTTTCCTGGACATCAGCCACAAACCCGAAGCATTCATCAAGACACACTTCCCCACCGTTTATGAACGCTGCCTCGAGTTCTCCATCGACATTACTCGCCAGCCCATTCCAGTGGTGCCCGCTGCGCATTACACCTGCGGCGGTGTGATGGTCGACAGCCACGGCCACACCGATGTGCCCGGCCTGTATGCCATCGGAGAAACCAGCTTCACCGGCCTGCACGGCGCAAACCGCATGGCCAGCAATTCGCTCCTGGAATGCTTTGTCTACGCGCGTTCGGCAGCCGCAGACATCGAGCAGCAGTTGGATAAAGTGTCCATGCCCACAAACCTGCCAGCCTGGGATGCCAGTCAGGTCACCGATTCGGATGAAGACGTGATCATCGCCCACAACTGGGACGAGTTGCGGCGCTTCATGTGGGACTACGTGGGCATCGTGCGCACCAACAAGCGCTTGCAGCGCGCACGGCATCGGGTGCGTCTGTTGCTGGACGAAATCGACGAGTTTTACAGCAACTACAAGGTCAGCCGCGACCTGATCGAGCTGCGCAACCTGGCGCAGGTCGCCGAACTGATGATTGAGTCAGCCATGCAGCGCAAGGAAAGCCGTGGCCTGCATTACACACTGGATTATCCCGACATGCTGCCCGAGGCGCTTGACACTATTCTGCTGCCACCCAATTACGCCGGCTGAATTTCAGACGCACGCGCAGGCGTCGGTGCATGTCCGGCGTCAGCGCATCGCGAGGAATGCAGCAACTGCTGGTGAACCCCGAAGGCCTGCCGTCGCCGCCGATCAGGCGAAAACGCACTATCACGACCCAAGGCAAAGCAAGGCTGTCCGGCCTCAGGCAGACAGGTTGCCAGCCGCACCGCTCACTCCAGAGCTGCCAGCCCTGGCGATCACGTTTCAGCGCGCGGTACGCCGCAGGATGATTGAGCAGGATCGACCGGGGCAGCACCCAGACGGCGTGCGTCAGGCAAGAGGCCGATCCGATCAGTATCGCCCATGGGCTGATATCCAGCTGGCACAGCGCTATCAACGCCAGCAGCTGAGCGACCAGATAAGCGCCCAGCAGCAGACGCGACGCCTGCCAGTGGCACTCGAAACGGTCACTTGGGCTGGACACGGTCCAGAATCATGCGAACCATGCGTTGCAGCTCAGGGTCTTCGGATTCGGCACGCTGCATGAACCAGCCGAACATGTCCTGATCCTCACAGGTCAGCAGGCGACGATACAGATCGCGGTCCACGTCATTCAAATGCGGGTAGACCTCACGGACAAACGGCACTAACAGCACGTCCAGTTCAAGCATGCCGCGGCGGCTGTGCCAGTAAAGGCGGTTGAGTTCAACGTCTTCGACCATGGAGCGCTCCTCAAAGTAGGCGGCGAGTATACAGCCGTGAGCCGACGGCGCGAACCGCACAATGGTCGCAGCAGTTTTCATGTAACCGTATTCATATCGTCGACTGGGCACTATGCACTATGATGTGCCCCCGGACTTTTTTCCCAATCTGCGATGACCATGGCCCACACAGCTTTTTTCTGCACGCTATCCCATGAGGGCGTTCTCGCCGTTCGCGGCGTGGATGCCGGCAAATTCCTACAAGGTCAATTGACATGCAACCTCAATTATCTGAGTGAGAGCCAGTTCAGCCTGGGCGCACGCTGCACGCAGAAAGGCCGCATGCAGTCGAGCTTTCGTCTCGTTTTCGAAGGCGATGGCTGCCTGTTGGCGATGGCCAGCGAATTGATCGAGCCGCAATTGCTGGATCTGCGCAAGTACGCAGTGTTTTCCAAATCGAAACTCACCGACGAAAGCGCGGCCTGGGTGCGCTTTGGCTTGCAGGAAGGCGACGACGCGCTCGGCAGTCTGGGTCTGGATCTGCCGCCGGAAACCGGGGCAGTGGCAAGGGCCGACGCGCTGATCGCCATTCGTGTTTCACCGGCCCGCGCCGAACTCTGGGTACCCGCCGGGCAGGCAGACAGCAGCCGATCGCGTCTTGCTGCCCGACTGACAGAAGGCTCGCTGAACGACTGGTTGCTGGGTCAGATCCGTGCCGGTATTGGCCAGGTATTCGGCAGCACGCGTGAAGAGTTCATCCCGCAGATGATCAATCTGCAGGCGGTCGGCGGTGTCAGCTTTAAAAAGGGCTGCTACACCGGTCAGGAAATCGTCGCGCGCATGCAGTACCTGGGCAAACTCAAGCGCAGGCTTTATCGCCTGACCTTGCAGGCTCAGGAAATTCCGCAGCCCGGCACAGCGCTGTTTTCGCCTGTACACGCCAGCGCCGTGGGCAACGTGGTGCTGGCCGCGCAGTCTGATCAGGGCATCGAATTGCTCGCCGTGCTTCAGGGTGATGCGGCCGAAAGTGGACAGATACACCTCGGTTCGCCGCAAGGCCCGGCGCTGCACATGAGTGAACTGCCCTACACACTGGACAGTAAACTCGAAACTCTGCGCTAGGCCTGGCGAACACATTCACGTTCCTAATGTCTCTAGAGCGATCCAGAAGCACGCTGGCGCTGCTTTGGGCGCGCGGAAAACGCTGGACACTCTTAACGGCTGCGAGATGCACATGAGCAAGATGGCTGACGAGGTGCAGAGAAACCTGATCAAGGCTATCGATAGAGATGCCCTGTTTCTGCCGACCCTGCCGGAAGTAGCATTGAGAATTCGCCTTGCCGCCGAAGACACTGAAATCAGTATCGCGGACTTGAGCAAGGTCATTGGTAGCGATACCGCCCTCTCCGCACGCCTGATCAAAGTGGCGAACAGCCCCTTGTTGCGCCCTAATTTTGAAGTCAGCGACGTCAACACGGCGATTCGTCGCCTGGGCGTCAATTACACCTGCAACCTGGCCATCGGCCTGGTGGTCGAGCAAATGTTTCACGCCAAGTCGGAAGTCATTGAAAAGAAGATGCGTGAAATCTGGAAACAGAGCCTTCAGGTCGCCGGGATCAGCTACACCCTTTGCCAGCGCTACACTCACCTCAAGCCAGATCAGGCGACGCTTGCCGGGCTGATCCATCTGATCGGCATTTTGCCGATTCTGACGTATGCCGAAGATCATTTCGAACTGCTGGCGGACCCGATCAGCCTCAACCATGTCATTGACAGCATTCACCCGGTCATCGGCGAGCGCCTGCTGCGTTCATGGGACTTCCCCGAGCCACTGGCTTGCGTGCCTGGCCAGTTCCAGGACTTTGCCCGCGTGTCAAAAAACCCCGACTACACCGACCTGGTGCAGATTGCCACGGTGCACCTCCACAAGAACACCGACCACCCGTTCAGCGAGATCGAGATGGCCGACCTGCCCGCATTCCATCAGTTAAGGCTGAGCGAAGCCGACGGCACGCTGGCGGCGCAGATGGAAGAAGCCAAGAGCATGCTCTACTAGCTGATCAGGATCAGGACATGGTTGTGAAACTGACCCGCACTTTGAGACCTCGCTCGGCGCCATCATGCAGCGTAATCCTGGCCAGATGCGCCCGGCAGATCTCGCCCACGATAGCCAGACCGAGCCCTGCGCCACTGCCCCGCTGACTGCTGCGATAGAAGCGTTCGAAAACCCGTTCGCGCTCGTCTTGCGGAATGCCCGCACCGTCATCCTCGACCTCCAGCACAGCGGGCGCGTAGACCCGCAGCACCACATTGCCGCCTGGCGGCGTGTGCGCCAGCGCGTTGTCGATCAGATTGCTCAGCAACTCGTTCAACAAGGTCGGCTCGCCACGCAGCCAGACCGGCTCGTCAGCCTCCAGCGCCAACGCGACGCCGCGTGAATGGGCCAGCGGCGCCATGGCCATGCCCAGCTCTCTGGCCAGTTGACTGAGGTCCAGTTGCTGCGCGCCACCTTCGGCAATCGCCCGCGCGCCGTTTTCGATCCGCGCCAGCGACAGCAACTGATTGGCCAGATGCGTGAGCCGATCCGTGCCCAGCGCCGCCGCCTCAAGCGTTTCGCGCCAGCGGTGCGGTTCACGCTCACGCAAGCCCAGCTCGACCCGTGCCTTGAGGGCCGCCAGGGGCGTGCGCAATTCATGGGCCGCATCGGCGATGAACTGCGCCTGCCGCTCGAACTGCATGCGCAGCCGTTCGGTGAAGTGGTTCAGCGCGCCGACCAACGGGCGCAGTTCATGCTGCACCTCGACCATCGGCAATGCACGAAGATCGTCCGACTGGCGCTCTTCAACCGACGTGCGCAGTCGCTCCAGCGGGCGCAACGCTGCGCTGACCGTGAACCAGACCAGCAGCAATGCGCCACCGCCGAGCATGCCAAGGCGCAGCAAGGTGTCGGCCATCAGGCTGCGCGCCATGCCTTTGCGCGCCTCCTGGGTTTCCGCCACGCGGATTTCCGCCACCCCGTTCATGCCAGGGTCGGTCACCGGCTTGAGCAAGCTGACCACCCGCACGTCCTGCCCCTGATAGGTGCCGTTATAAAACTTGGCCAGCGCCGGATAATCGTCGGTGCGCAGAGTACCCGGCGGCGGAGATGGCAGGTTTTCGTAGCCGGAGATCAGCTTCTGATGGATGTCATTGACCTGATAATAAATCCGCCCTTCGCTGTCGTAGGCGAAGGTGTCCAGCGCCACGTAGGGAATGTCGGCGCTCAAGGTGCCGTCACGCTGAGTCAGGCCGGCCGCGATGGTTCGCGCCGATGCCAGCAGCGTACGGTCGTAGGCCGTATCGGCCACTTCCCGGCCGTTCCAGTAAGCACTCATGCCGCTGGCCAGCATCAGCACCACCAACAGCAATGCCAGATTCCACAACAGCCGCCAGCGCAGGCTGTCGTTAATCATCGCGACTTTCAAGCAGATACCCCAGACCCCGAAAGGTCACAATGGCCACGGCATGCCCGTCGAGCTTCTTGCGCAGGCGATGAATATAGATTTCGATGGCATCGGGGCTGGCTTCTTCATCAAGCCCGAAGACCTGTGCCGCCAGCTGCTCCTTGCTCATCACCCTGCCGGGCCGGGCGATCAGGGCCTCCAGCACCGCCTGCTCGCGCGAGGTCAACGTCAACAGTTCTTCGCCGAGCGTGAAACGCCGTGTGTCCAGATCATAAGTCAGCACGCCGCAGCACTGCTGCCGCTCGCCCCCCAGCACGCTGCGTCGCAGCAAGGCCTTGACCCTGGCTTCCAGTTCGGACAGTTCGAAGGGCTTGGCCAAGTAATCATCCGCCCCCAGATTGAGGCCGTGAACGCGATCCTTGACGTCACTGCGCGCGGTCAGCATCAGTACCGGCAGGTTCTTGCTGCGCGCCCGCAAACGCGCCAGCACCTCGAAGCCGTCCATGCGCGGCAGCCCGACATCAAGAATCGCGACGGCATATTCCTCACTGCTCAAGGCCAGGTCGGCGGCCACGCCATCATGCAGCACATCAACGGTCAAACCCGCGCTCTTGAGCGCCTGCGCAACACTTTCAGCCAATTGCAGATGATCTTCCACAAGAAGAACACGCATCGCCGTCTCCTGATTGACACTGTTGTTAGCCGGGGCTTGTGGCGGAGGAGTTTACAGGCAGGCCGCTGCCTGTGAAGAACAGAAACGACTTGAAGCTTCATCGGTCACCTGGCAGGCCACTGAAAGGTTTGCGAAAGGTTGATGATTTAGCATCGCTTAACGACCCGCTGAAACGGGTACGTAAACACAGACGCCCGGATGCGTCTGAAAATAAAAACAATAAATCGGTAAATGGAGTCACCCCATGTCTACGCCCTACCAGGCCTGCGTTTCCCCCGGCCGCCTGTCCCTCGTGGATAGCTCAGCGCCCTGCTCCACGGTCTTCAACCAGTCACGCTTCAATCCGGCAGTGCACACCTCTGTACCGATGACAGCCTGTTGTCAGCGAACAGCTTTTCGTTGTGCGCGCGATCAAAGCGATTGCCCGGCAGCTTCCTGACCCCACAAAACTCTCTCAGCTAAAAACAACAAATCTGGAGACTGAACATGAAGATTTCCCTGCGTCAGCTAGCGGCCACTGCTGGCTGTCTGTTGCTTGCCAGCCAACTGTTTGCAGACCCTCGGCGCCCGGAATGCATCGCACCGGCATCGCCCGGCGGCGGCTTCGACCTGACCTGCAAGCTGATCCAGAGCGCGCTGATCAACGAAAAGATTCTGTCCACGCCCATGCGCGTGACGTATATGCCCGGCGGTGTCGGCGCAGTGGCCTACAACGCGGTGGTCGCTCAGCGCCCGGCTGATGCAGGCACGCTGGTTGCGTGGTCCAGCGGCTCGCTGCTCAATCTGGCACAAGGCAAATTCGGCCGTTTTGACGAGAACGCCGTTCGCTGGCTCGCCGCCGTCGGCACCAGCTACGGTGCCATCGCCGTGAAAAGCGACTCGCCGTACAACAACCTCGACGATCTGGTCAAAGCCCTCAAGGCCGATCCGAGCAAAGTCGTGATTGGCTCCGGGGGCACGGTCGGCAGCCAGGACTGGATGCAAACCGCGCTGATCGCCAAAGCCGCAGGCATCAACCCTCGCGACTTGCGCTATGTCGCGCTGGAAGGTGGCGGCGAGATCGCCACGGCGTTGCTGGGCGGCCACATTCAGGTGGGCAGCACCGACATTTCCGACTCGATGCCACACATCTTGAGCGGTGACATGCGCCTGCTTGCCGTGTTCGCCGAGAAGCGCATCGACGAACCGGAAATGAAAGGCATCCCGACCGCCAAGGAACAGGGCTACGACATCGTCTGGCCCGTCGTGCGCGGCTTCTATCTGGGGCCGAAGGTCAGCGACGAAGACTACAACTGGTGGAAAGCGGCGTTCGACAAGATTCTGGCTTCGGAAGATTTTGCCAAATTGCGTGATCAGCGCGAGCTGTTCCCGTTTGCCATGACCGGTCCGGAACTGGACACCTACGTCAAGAAACAGGTGACCGACTACAAGATGCTGGCCAAGGAATTCGGCCTGATTCAGTAATTGAACGCAATTGACTGACTTTCGGTTGCGCCCGCCAGACGGGCGCGACGCAGGAGCTTCTCATGGTCATACAACGCATTTTCGCGGCCATTCTGTTAATGGCATGCGCCGGCCTGGCCCTTATGGCCTGGCCTTATCAGGCAACTTTTTCCTACGAACCGGTTGGCCCCCGCGCCTTTCCGCTGTTGATCCTCGGGCTGATGGGCGTTGGCCTGCTGTACATGCTGATTCGTCCTACGGCCATCGTCCACACTGAAGAAGAGCCCGCGCTGGACCGTCAAACCCTGATCAAGATCGGCATATGCATCGGCCTGCTGCTGATCTTTGCCGGGCTGTTCGAACCGCTGGGCTTCATTCTCAGCAGCATCCTGATCGGCATCCCCATGGCGCGCCTCTATGGCGGACGCTGGCTGCCCAGCATCGTGGTGGTGATTCTGATGAGCGTCGGCCTGTACCTGCTGTTCGACAAGGCCATGGATGTTCCGCTGCCTTTAGGCCTGCTCAGCGTTCTGGAGAACTGATATGGATACGTTCGGCTATCTGGGCCAGGGCTTCGGCGTCGCCCTCACTCCCTACAACCTGATCACCGCGCTGTCCGGCACGCTGATCGGTACCGTCGTCGGCCTGCTGCCGGGGCTCGGACCGATCAACGGCGTGGCGCTGTTGATTCCGATTGCCTTCGCGCTGGGCCTGCCGCCCGAATCGGCACTGATTCTGCTCGCGGCCGTGTACCTGGGTTGCGAATACGGCGGCCGTATCAGCTCGATTCTGCTTAACATTCCGGGTGAAGCCTCGACCGTCATGACCACGCTGGACGGTTACCCGATGGCGCGTCAGGGCCTGGCCGGTGTCGCGTTGTCGCTGTCAGCATGGAGTTCGTTCATCGGTGCGTTCATCGCAACCTGCGGCATGGTGCTGTTCGCGCCGTTGCTCGCCAAGTGGGCGATTGCCTTCGGCCCGGCAGAATACTTCGTGCTGATGGTGTTCGCGATTGTCTGTCTGGGCGGCATGGCGGGCGACAAGCCACTGAAAACGTTTATCGCTGCGTTGATCGGCCTGTTTCTATCCGCCGTCGGCATCGATGCCAACAGCGGCGTATACCGTTTTACCGGCGATAACATTCACCTGACCGATGGCATTCAGTTTGTGGTGCTGGTCCTGGGGCTGTTCTCGATCAGCGAAATTCTGTTATTGCTGGAGAAAACCCATCGCGGCCAGGAAGCGGTCAACGCCACCGGGCGCATGATGTTCAACGTCAAGGAAGCCGCTTCGGTATTCGCCGTTAATGTGCGCTGCGGGCTGCTGGGCTTCATCCTCGGCGTGCTGCCGGGTGCAGGGGCGACGCTGGCCAGTGCGGTCGCCTACATGACCGAGAAACGCATCGCCGGCGCAAGCGGCAAGTTCGGTCAGGGTGACATGCGCGGTCTGGCCGCACCGGAAACCGCCATCGGCGCCACGGCCTGTGGCGCTCTGGTACCGATGCTGACCCTGGGCGTTCCTGGCTCCGGTACCACGGCAGTGATGATCGGCGCGCTATCGCTGTACAACATCACGCCGGGGCCGATGCTCTTTCAGCAACAACCGGACATCGTCTGGGGCCTGATCGCGTCGTTATTCATCGCCAATATCATGCTGGTGATCCTCAACATCCCGATGATCCGCATTTTTACCCGCATCCTTGCGGTGCCGAACTGGGCGCTGGTGCCGGTGATCGCGATCATCACCGGGATTGGCGTGTACGCGGTGCATGCGACCACGTTCGACCTGTTTCTGATGGTCGGCATCGGCATCTTCGGTTACATCCTGCGCAAGCTGGACTTCCCGCTGTCGCCGATCCTGCTCGGGTTCATCCTCGGCGGCCTGATGGAGCAAAACCTGCGCCGCGCCCTGTCGATCTCCAATGGCGAACTGGGGATTCTCTGGTCCAGCCCGATCACGCTCGGGGTCTGGGTGGTGACGGCGTTCATGCTGCTGTTCCCGCTGCTGCGGATCTGGCGTAAACGCGCGAAACAACGCGCTATCACGATTCATGACTGAGCCTGCTCTGCGTTGTTGGTGGGCAACGCCGCTGGTCGGCCTGCTGGGCGGCTACCTCGCCAGTCAGGTCGGCTGGCCGCTGCCGTGGATGGTCGGCTCGTTGCTGGCGATCATCCTCGTGCGCTGCCTGACACCCTGGCAACTGGCGCAGATTCCCGGCGGCCGCAAATGCGGTCAGTTGATCATCGGGACCGGCATCGGCCTGCACTTTACCCCGGTGGTCATCGAACAGGTGCTGGCGCATTTCGGCTTGATTTTTTTCGGTGCGCTGGTCACCAGCCTGTCGTGCCTGATCGGCGTCTGGCTGATGCTGCGTACTGGCGAGGACCGGCCTACGGCGTTTTTCTCCAGCATGCCGGGCGGTTCGGGAGAGATGGTCAACCTCGGTGCCCGCAATGGTGCCACGCTCAGCAGCGTGGCTGCTGCGCAAAGTCTTCGGGTGCTGGCCGTGGTGCTCTGTGTGCCCGCGATTTTCAAATACTTGCTGGGGGATGGCGCACCCACGCTGCACGCCACGCTGGTGGACTGGCGCTGGCTGGCGTTGCTGCTGCCGGTCGGTGCCGCACTGGCTTGGTTATGGCAACGTCTCAAGCAGCCCAACCCATGGCTGTTCGGCCCGTTGCTGCTGAGCGCGGTGGTGAGTGTGGTCTGGGATCTGCGGATCGGTTTGCCCAACGGTGCCAGCCAGCTCGGTCAATTGCTGATCGGCAGCGGGCTGGGCTGTCACTTCAACCGGGCGTTCTTTCGGCGAGCGCCGTCGTTTCTGGCACGCACCCTGCTGGGCACTGCATTGACGATGCTGATCGCAGCACTCGCAGCACTGGGCCTCAGCGCCCTCACCCAGCTGGATTTGCGTTCGTTGACGCTGGGCATGATGCCCGGCGGCATTGCCGAGATGAGCCTGACCGCCGAGGTGCTGCAACTGTCAGTACCGCTGGTTACGGCCATGCAGGTCATGCGCCTGCTGTTCGTGCTGTTTCTCGCCGAGCCGCTGTACCGCCTCTGGAACAAGCGGCTCGCTGACTGAGCGCGTCGCTCACAGGTTAGGCAGTCGCCAATCAATCGGTTCGATGCCGTTTTGCTCAAGGTACTTGTTGGCCCGCCCGAAATGGCCGTTGCCCAAAAAGCCTTTGTAGGCCGACAGCGGCGATGGATGGACGGACGTCAGCACCAGGTGCCTGGTCGCGTCGACCAGCTTCTGTTTGCTCTGCGCATGAGCACCCCATAACAGAAACACCAGATGCGGCTGATGCTCGCTCACCACCTGAATGATCCGGTCAGTGAAGTGCTGCCAGCCTTTGCCCGCATGCGAGGCTGCGTTGGCGCGCTCGACAGTCAGAGTGGTGTTGAGCAGCAGCACGCCTTGATCGGCCCAGGATTGCAGGCAACCATGATTGGGAATGTCGATGTTCAGGTCGCGTTTCAGCTCTTTATAGATGTTGACCAGCGACGGCGGCGTCGGCACGCCGGGCTGCACCGAGAAGCACAGACCGTGGGCCTGATTCGGGCCGTGGTACGGGTCCTGACCGAGGATCACCACTTTCACGTTATCCAGCGGCGTGGAATTCAGCGCGTTGAAGATCAGTGGCCCCGGCGGATAGATCTCCTTGCCGGCCGCATGCTCCTGACGCAGAAAATCGCGCAGCTGAGTCATATAGGGCTGTTCGAACTCGTCACGCAGGGCTTCTTTCCAGCTAGGCTCAAGCTTGATGCGGTCATCGCTAGTCATGGTTACATCCGGTAAAAACAATGCGCGGACACTAGGAAAGCCCCGCGGCAAAGTCAATGGCGGCTGCGCTTTGCGCACTCAAAACAGGACGCAGAGCGTCCGCAAAGGCGTGCCGACGCGGAGCGCCGGCACGATAGCGAGAGTCAGTCTGAAGTGAGTTTCAGCTAGCGATGGCCACCACGACCATCGCCACGCCCGCCTCGTCCATGATCGCGGCCATCGCGCCCGCCTCGACCGCCATGGTCGTCCCAGCCGCGATTACCCCGGTCTCCGCGGAAACCGTCATTACGCCCGAAACCGCCATTGCCACGAAAGCCATCATTCCTCCAGCCATAGCCGGGCTGACGTCCTGACTGGTAATAACGTGGCACAGGCGGCGGCGCGTAGTAACGCGGTGCCGGAACGTAATAGCGCGGTTGGTTGTAATAGCGCGGTTGGGGCGCTATGTAGATGCGCCGCTCCTGATAATAAGTGGCGTTGTAGCCGTTGTCATACGCGTAAGTGCCACCACTGACGACCGTCGTCGGCTGCGTGTACACATCGGATTCGTAATAACCGGGGCCTCCGTAGCAACCAGCAAGAAAAAGGGTCAGCAACGTGACAAGCAAGGGTCTTCGATACATGGCGGCCTCCTGGACCGCGATTGGGCACAAACCAGCGACGCTGGTCGGCGTCCGCCAAAGCGGTTGGCGGACGAAAGTTATGACAGCGAAATGCCCTTCTAGTGCCCTGAACACGCCCCTGACCGGGACCCGTCCATAATGGCGATATGGTGCCAAGCGGCCCGAAAACCGTGCTCCACGGGATTGTTTCAGTTTTATACAAACATGCTACAAAACATTTCACTTCAATAAATGCACGTGCGCCTCATCGCGGTGCAAGGCCGCACCAGCACAAGGCAATTTCGCATTCACCGCCCGCTCGACGTCAGCAGCGCCCCCTGTAAACCGGTACTTCTGGCGAGTTGGCACAACTCTCGCTTGATGTCTGGTGTGCAGGAGTCAACACAGGTTCGCGGCACCACAATTTGCAATAGCCGACTAGGGTTCCGGCTTGCCAGCAGGCAAGTGGCTGGTCCGAGAGTTGGCGACCTCCAGTAGAGGTTACACGGCGGGACAAAAGCCCGGGAGACAGGGACACCAGTGGTGTCACGTTGCTCCTGGCCGCCTTTTTTCACTACTGGAGATTTCTCAACATGCAAAAGTCTCGTCTTTTCGGCCTGATTACCGCAGGCCTGCTTGCTGCGTTGAGCCTCTCGGCGAATGCCGCCCAGAAAGATCACTTCAACGTCTGCTGGACCATCTACGCAGGCTGGATGCCGTGGGAATATGCCGGTAGCCAGGGCATCGTCGACAAGTGGGCGAAAAAGTACGGCATCAAAATCGATGTCACTCAGCTCAATGACTACGTCGAATCCATCAATCAGTACACCGCCGGCCAGTTCGATGGCTGCACCATGACCAACATGGACGCCCTGACCATTCCGGCCGCAGGCGGCGTGGAAAGCACCGCGCTGATCGTCAGCGACTTCTCCAATGGCAACGACGGCATTGTGCTCAAAGGCAAAGACAAGAAAGTCGCTGACCTCAAGGGCATGGACGTCAATCTGGTCGAACTGTCGGTGTCCCATTACCTGCTGGCCCGCGCGCTGGACAGCGTCAAGCTCAGCGAAAAAGACCTGAAAGTCGTCAACACCTCGGATGCCGATATCTCGGCTGCCTTCAATACTGATGACGTGCAGGCGGTCACCACCTGGAACCCGATGCTGTCGGACATCAAGGCCAAGCCCGGCGTGACCGAAGTGTTCAATTCCAGCCAGATCCCCGGCGAGATCATGGACATGATGGTCGTCAACAGCCAGACCCTGAAAGACAACCCGGCCCTGGGTAAAGCCCTGACCGGCGCGTGGTTTGAGGTGGTCGCGCTGATGAACGCCAAAAACGCCCAAAGCAAAGCCGCACTGGAACACATGGCCAAGGCATCGGGCACTGATCTGGCCGGTTTCCAGGCGCAGCTCGACACCACCAAGCTGTTTGCCACCCCAAAGGAAGCGCTCGAATTCGCCACCAGCAAACAGCTGCCCGAGACCCAGCGCAAGGTGGCTGACTTCTCGTTCGCCCACGGTTTGCTTGGCGAAGGTGCTCGCGACGCGAACGCGGTCGGCATGTCGTTCGCCAACGGCGTGGTTCTCGGCGACAAGGCCAACCTCAAGCTGCACTTTGCCCCCAGCTACGTGCAGATGGCCGCCGACGGCAAGCTGTAAATCACGCTCAGTAGAAAGGTCATTGCCATGCGCTTGATAAACCGCCATCCGGATCGCGCCGGTCGCCTGATTCTGGTGATCCTGCCGTTCGCCCTGTTGCTGTTCGCCTATTTCATGGGCTCGGCCACCCGGCTCGCGGAAAACCCCACCGACAAACTGCTGCCCAGCGCAATGCAGATGGCCGATGCGGTCAAACGCGTGGCGTTCACTGCCGACGCCCGAACCGGCGACTACCTGCTGTGGCTAGACTCCGCGTCGAGCCTCAAGCGCCTGGCGATCGGCCTTGGCATCAGCGCATTGCTGGGCCTGTGTCTGGGCATTGCAGCGGGCATTCTGCCGCTGTTCAGCGCGCCGTTGTCGCCGTTGCTGACGGTGCTGTCGATGGTGCCGCCACTGGCGATCCTGCCGATTCTGTTCATCGTCTTCGGCCTGGGTGAACTGTCAAAAGTGATGCTGATCGTGATCGGCATCACGCCGATTCTGGCCCGTGACCTGGAACAACGCGCCCGGGAAATTCCGGTCGAACTGTTGATCAAGGCGCAGACGTTGGGCGCCACCACCTGGACGCTGATCCTGCGGGTGATCCTGCCGCAGTTGTTGCCACGCCTGTTGATTGCCCTGCGGCTGGTGCTCGGTTCGGCATGGTTGTTCCTGATCGCAGCCGAGGCCATCGCCTCGACTGACGGTCTGGGCTACCGGATTTTTCTGGTGCGGCGTTATCTGGCGATGGATGTGATTCTGCCGTATGTGGTGTGGATCACCCTGCTCGCCTGGCTGATGGACTGGTGCCTCAAAGCCCTGACCCGACGCGCGTTCCCTTGGTACGAAGGAGCCCGCGCATGAGCTTTATCTGTGTGCGTAATGTCTGGCAGCAATACGCCGATCAAGTGGTGCTCGAGGGCCTGAATCTGGACGTTGCCGAGGGTGAGTTCTGCACGCTGGTCGGCGCATCGGGCTGCGGCAAATCGACGTTTCTGCGCCTGCTGCTGGGCCAGGAAACCCCGAGCCGCGGTCTGATCACGCTGGACGGTGAAGCCCTGTGCAATGAGCCGGACGCCAGCCGTGGCGTGGTCTTCCAGCGCTATTCGGTGTTTCCGCATCTGTCGGTGCTGGACAACGTCGCGCTGGGCCTGGAGCTGCCCCGCTCGCCGTTGCTCGGTCGCCTGTTCGGCCAGACCAAACGCCAGGCCCGCGAGCAAGCCGCGCATTTGCTGGACAAAGTCGGCCTGAGCCACGCGCTGGACAAGTACCCGACGCAGTTGTCAGGCGGTATGCAACAACGGCTGGCGATTGCTCAGGCGCTGATCATGAAACCCCGCGTGCTGCTGCTGGACGAGCCCTTCGGCGCGCTCGACCCCGGCATCCGCAAGGACATGCACCATCTGCTGCTGGAGCTGTGGCGCGAGACGAAACTGACGGTGTTCATGGTTACCCATGACCTGTCCGAAGGCTTCAACCTCGGCACCCGCCTGCTGGTGTTCGACAAGGTGCGCCATGACCCGCACGAACCCGGCGCGTATGGCGCGCGCATCACTTACGACATCCCCCTCAACAGCGAACGCCGCGCCGAACGCGCCGCCATCGATTCGCTGCTTACCGTTTCAGAGGAGCCCGTTCAATGACTGACTCGACCACGCTGTACCCGGTTTTCGCCGAAGAACTGCTGCCCGGCGGCGGCCATCGTTCGTTCATCCTCAAGCGCGGCGAACTGCTGCGCCTGACCGACCTGCACGGCAACGCGAACGTCAGCCTGACGCTGCTCAACGCTCACGAAAAAACCGAGCGCCTAAACCTGCCCGACAGCCTCAAATGCCAGCACACCGCCAAGTTGAGCAACGGCCATTGCCTGTATTCGGACATGGGCCGCGTGCTGGCTGCCATCGTCACCGACACCTGCGGCTGGAGCGACAGCATTGGCGGCGTGCTCAACGCCCAGGAAGTCGCTGAAAAATACGGCCAGGGCCGCTATCAGGAACTGCGCAACGGCTTCTTTCGCAACGGCGTCGACAATTTGCTGGTCGAGCTGGGCAAATGGGGTCTCGGGCTGTCGGATCTGCTGATGACCCTCAACCTGTTCAGCCGCGTCGATGTCGACGACACGGGCGCGCTGCATTTCGTCCCGAACAACTCAACAGCCGGTGATTACATCGAGCTGTATGCGCCGATGGACACGCTGGTGGTGCTGACCGCGCTGCAACACCCGATGGACCCCAACCCCGAATACGCACCGCAGCCGCTCAAACTCGGCTGGATGAAAGCCGACGCCAGCGTTGCCGAGCACTGCCGCACCTCGCGCCCGGAAAACGAGCGCGGCTTCATCAATACCGACCGCCTGTTCGCCTGAGGAGCCCTGTCATGAACTCACACAATCATCATTGCTGCGACGCGACCATTCCGGCCGGCGAGCCGTTTCTGGCCGAAGTAAAGGCCGGGCAGACCGTGCGCATTCTCGATCTGCAAGGCAATCAGGCGGTCGACACGCTGTTTTTCAGCCTCGCTAACCCGCGCGAGCGCTACGATGTGCAGCGTACTTTGCGGCGGCAGAACAGCGTTTACCTGACCACGGGCAGCGTGCTGTTTTCCAACCTCGGCCAGCCGATGCTGACCATCATCGATGACACCTGCGGTCGCCACGACACACTGGGTGGTGCGTGCGCCCAGGAGAGCAACACCGTGCGTTACGCCCTGGAAAAACGCTACATGCACAGCTGCCGCGACAATTACCTGCGCGCCTGCCTGCACGACGGTCGCCTGACCAAGGCCGACATCGGGCCGAACATCAATTTCTTCATGAACGTGCCGGTGACAGCCGACGGCGGCCTGACCTTCGAAGACGGTATTTCCGCACCCGGCAAGTACGTCGAACTGCGCGCCGAAATGGACGTGATCGTGCTGATTTCCAACTGTCCGCAGCTCAACAATCCTTGCAACGGTTACAACCCGACGCCCGCGCACTTACTGATTCGCGACTGACCCGGCGACCGCCCTCAGCAACGGACGACCGTTGCGTAGATAGATCAATAGCGGGACGGCCCGCTTCCCATCACGAAACCGGGCTTAGCCGGGTTTCCGGGGTTATGCCATGTTCGACAAACTGCTGATCGCCAACCGTGGCGCCATTGCCTGCCGCATCCTGCGGACCCTGCGCAGCTTGCAGGTCAACGGCGTGGCGGTGTATTCCGAAGCCGACGCTGCCAGCCTGCACCTGATGCAGGCCGACGAAGCCCACAGCCTGGGCGAAGGCGGCGCGGCCGGGACGTATCTGGCGGTGGACAAGATCCTCGCCATCGCCAACGCCAACGCCAGCGGCGCCAAAGCCATTCATCCCGGCTACGGCTTTCTCTCTGAAAACGCCGGCTTTGCTCAAGCCTGCGAAGACGCCGGTATCGCCTTCGTTGGCCCGACGCCCGAGCAACTGCGCGTGTTCGGCCTCAAGCACACCGCCCGTGCGCTGGCCCGACAACATAACGTGCCACTGCTGGAAGGCACCGAACTGCTCGACAGCCTGGAAGACGCCATCGCAGCTGCGCGCAGCATTGGCTATCCGGTGATGCTCAAAAGCACCGCAGGCGGTGGCGGCATCGGCATGCGCGTGTGCCGCAGCGCCGAGGAGCTGGCGGACTCGTTCGAAGCGGTAAAACGTCTGGGCCAGAACAATTTCAGCGACGCGGGAGTATTCATCGAGAAATACATCCAGCGCGCCCGCCATCTGGAAGTGCAGGTGTTCGGTGACGGCCAGGGCGAGGTGCTGGCCCTCGGCGTGCGCGACTGCTCGGTGCAGCGCCGCAACCAGAAAGTGCTGGAAGAAACCCCGGCGCCCAACCTGCCGGACGGCATGGCCGATGAGCTGTGCGCGGCGGCGATCAAGCTGGCCAGAGCGGTCAACTATCGCAGCGCCGGGACCGTCGAGTTTGTGTTCGACAGTGAGGACCAGCGCTTTTATTTTCTGGAAGTGAACACACGCTTGCAGGTCGAGCATGGTGTTACTGAGCAGGTGTGGGGCGTCGATCTGGTCAGTTGGATGGTGCAACTGGCCGCTGGCGATCTGCCGCCGCTCGATCAGTTGCAGGCCAACTTGAAGCCGGTCGGCCATGCGATTCAGGCACGGCTGTACGCCGAGGATCCGGGCCGTGACTTCCAGCCCTGCCCCGGCCTGCTGACCGCTGTCAGCTTTCCGCCTGCCGATGGCCGTGCGCTGCGCATTGATACTTGGGTGGAAGCCGGATGCGAGATCCCGCCGTATTTCGACCCCATGATCGCCAAGCTGATCAGTTGGGCGCCGAGTCGCGATCAGGCCAGCGCCGGGTTGGCTGCCGCGCTTCACGAAACGCGCCTGTACGGCGTGGAGACCAACCGCGATTACCTGCGCCAGATCATCGACGACGCGCCTTTTGCCAGCGGTCAGCCGTGGACGCGCTGCCTGGAAGGTCTGGTGTATCACGCTGATACATTTGAAGTGTTGAGCGGCGGAACGCAAACCAGCGTTCAGGACTATCCCGGTCGACTGGGTTACTGGGCAGTCGGTGTGCCGCCGTCCGGGCCGATGGACAGCCGCGCCCTGCGTCAGGGCAACCGGCTGCTGGGCAATGCCGAGGGCTGCGCCGCGCTGGAAATCACTATGAGCGGGCCGCTGCTGCGCTTCAACACCGATGCGGTGATCGCCGTGACCGGCGCGCAGATCCCGATCACACTGGACGGCGAAGCCTGCGCCATGAACACCGCGTTGCTGGTGCACGCAGGGTCGACCCTGTCGCTGGGCACTATCACGGGGGCAGGCGTGCGCAGTTACCTGTGCGTGCGCGGCGGGCTGGACGTGCCAGATTACCTGGGCAGCAAAAGCACCTTCACCCTCGGCCAGTTCGGCGGACATGGCGGCCGGGCGTTACGCGCCGGTGACGTGCTGCACATCGCGCCCTTGATTGACCGCAATGCGGGCCAGTGGATTGCCGATGAAGAGCTTGATGAACTGAAGGAGGTTCGCCAGATCCGGGTAATCTACGGCCCGCATGCCGCGCCGGAATACTTCACCGAAGCGTATATCGAGACCTTTTTTGCTACCTACTGGGAGGTGCATTTCAATTCCAGCCGCACCGGCGTACGTCTGATCGGTCCCAAGCCGGAATGGGTTCGTGCGGATGGCGGCGAGGCAGGTCTGCACCCGTCCAACATCCACGACAACCCGTATGCCATTGGCGCGGTGGATTTTACGGGCGACATGCCGGTCATCCTCGGCCCGGACGGCCCAAGCCTGGGCGGCTTCGTGTGCCCGGTGACCATTATCGAAGCGGATTTGTGGCAATTGGGACAGTTGAAGGCCGGAGATCGGGTGCGGTTTTACCCGGTGAGTGTCGAGGCGTGTCATGCGGCGATGAACTCAACCCTCCCCCAAAGTACCGTAAACCCATGTGGGAGCGAGCTTGCTCGCGAAGGCTATATTTCAGACACAGAAAATGCCGCAGATGTACCGGCCTCTTCGCGGACAAGTCCG
>NZ_LGLN01000033.1:8956-54961 GCF_001293775.1 Pseudomonas syringae pv. cilantro | reverse complement strand
GACAAGTCCGCTCCTACAAAGTACCGTGAACCCGCGTGGGAGCGAGCTTGCTCGCGAAGGCGAACTGCCCAGCCCGATCATTCTCGACATCGGTCACGACGACAAACGCCTCGTTGCGCGGTTGTCCGGCGACACCCATCTGCTGCTGGAAATCGGGGCGCCCGAGCTGGATCTGGTGCTGCGCCTGCGCGGCCATGCCTTGATGCTGGCGCTGGAGGCCAAGGCGCTGGCGGGCGTGATCGACCTGACGCCGGGCATTCGCTCGCTGCAAGTCCACTATCGCCCCGAGCAACTGCCGCTTCGGCAACTGCTCGACATTATCGCTGGCGAATGGGGCGCCGTGTGCGCAGCGAAAGACCTGCACGTCGCCTCGCGCATCGTCCACCTGCCCCTTTCCTGGGATGACCCGGCCTGCCAGCTGGCCATCGAGAAATACATGACCACCGTGCGCAAGGACGCGCCGTGGTGCCCGAGCAACCTGGAGTTCATCCGCCGCATCAATGACCTGCCCAACCTCGACGAAGTACAACGCACGGTGTTCGACGCCAGCTATCTGGTCATGGGTCTGGGCGATGTCTACCTCGGTGCGCCGGTCGCCACCCCATTGGACCCGCGCCATCGTCTGGTGACCACCAAGTACAACCCGGCACGCACCTGGACAGCGGAGAACTCGGTCGGCATCGGTGGCGCCTACATGTGCGTGTACGGCATGGAAGGCCCTGGCGGTTATCAATTCGTCGGCCGCACGTTACAGATGTGGAACCGCTATCGCGAAGTGGCCGCATTCGAAGGCAAGCCCTGGCTGCTACGTTTCTTCGATCAGATTCGCTTCTACCCGGTCAGCGCCAACGAACTGCTGCGCATCCGCCGTGATTTTCCGCTCGGCCGCTTTGCACTGAACATCGAACACAGCACCTTGAATCTGGCCGATTACCAGGCCTTCCTGACCCGCGAAGCCGACGGCATCGCAACATTCCGAGCCCAACAACAATCGGCCTTCAACGCTGAGCGCGAACGCTGGATCGCCAACGGCCAGGCAGACTTCCAGAGTGACGAAGGCGCCGCGCCAAGCAGCGAAGAGTTGCCCTTGCAACCAGGCCAGCAAGGCATCGACAGCCATATCGCCGGCAATCTCTGGCAGGTGCAGGTGCAACCCGGTGAGCGGGTCGAAGCGGGTGATGTGCTGGTGATTCTGGAGTCGATGAAGATGGAAATCCCGCTCCTCGCAACGGTCGGCGGCGTGGTGCAGGAAGTCAGGGTGCAACCCGGCTCGGCGGTTCGCGCAGGGCAGCGGGTCGTGGTGCTGGCAGCGGACTGAACCGATCAACTTTTCAATGTCGAGGGAATCCTGTCATGAACGACACAACTCTGCCGAACAACCTGCGTCTGGACACCGTGCGCGCGGCCTACCAGGCTGGCCATCTGTCGCCGCGCCAGTTGATCCTGGCCCTGCGGGAAAAAGCCGCTGCGCTCAATCCCGGCTATCACCTGTTCATTCACCTGCTCAGCGCGGCTGAACTGGAGCCTTATCTCATCGCGCTGGAAGGTCGTGAACTCAAGGATCTGCCACTCTACGGCGTGCCTTTCGCGATCAAGGACAACATCGATCTGGCCGGTATTCCAACCACCGCCGCCTGCCCGGACTACGCCTATATGCCCGAACGCTCGGCAACGGTTGTCGAACAGTTGATCGCGCTGGGCGCCGTGCCGATGGGCAAGACCAATCTGGACCAGTTCGCCACTGGCCTGAACGGCAGTCGCTCGCCCTACGGCGCTTGCCCCAACAGCGTTCTGGCTGACTACCCGTCGGGCGGTTCAAGCTCTGGTTCATCCTTGGCCGTTGCGCTAGGGGTCAGCAGTTTCTCGCTGGGCACCGACACTGCAGGCTCGGGGCGAGTGCCGGCCGCGCTGAACAATCTGGTTGGCATGAAAGCCAGCAAAGGGCTTATTTCCACAGCGGGCGTCGTACCGGCCTGTCGCACCCAGGACTGCGTGTCGACCTTCACCGCCACGGCGAGAGAAGCCAGCCAGTTACTGGGGCTGATCGCCAGGGTTGACCCGCGTGACGAGTACAGCCGCCGCAACCCGCAGTGGAACGACGCCTCGGCATTCGGCGCGCCCCGCCCGTTTCGCTTCGGCGTACCACGCGCCGAGGACCTGGAGTTCTTTGGCTGCGCTCAAGGACCGTCGCTGTTCGGCGACGCCATCGACCGCCTCACTGCATTGGGTGGCGAAGCGGTCAGCGTGGACCTGTCACCCTTTCTGGAAGCGGCGCAGTTGCTGTACGAAGGCCCATGGGTGGCCGAGCGTTACAGCGTTGCCGGGCAGTTGATGGAAGACAATCCCGACGTCGTGTTGCCGGTGATCCGAGCGGTCCTGGGCAAGGCGCCCTCGGTCAGCGGCGTCGATACCTTTCGTGCGCAATACCGCCTGCAAGCGTTGAAGGTGATCTGCGACCGGGCGCTCGAAGGGCTGGATTGCGTGGTGACGCCGAGCATCGGACGCCCGGTGACCTCGGCAGAACTGACAGCCGAGCCGGTGCTGCGCAACTCGGAACTGGGTTACTACACCAACTTCGTCAACCTGCTCGATTACGCCGCCATCGCGGTGCCCGGCGCGTTCATGGACAACGGCCTGCCGTGGGGCGTCACGCTGTTCGGCAGAGCGTTAACGGATCAATACCTGCTCAGTCTGGCAGACGCCTTTCAGCGGCAAACCGCCCTGCCGCTGATTGGCGGCGACAGCCCTTCGCTGCCCGCCCCGACCACTGCCGCGCGCAATGACCTGGCGCGATTGGTGGTGTGCGGCGCGCACCTCGACGGCCTGGCGTTGAACGGACAGCTCAAACAACGTGGCGGCCGACTGCTGGAGGCCACGCAAAGCTCCGCCGATTATCGCCTGTACGCCCTTGGCCGGTGGCCCGCCGTTCAGGCCCGGTATGGTGCGTGTGGCCAAGGGTGGCGTGGCAATTGCCGTGGAAATCTGGGAGCTGCCAAGCGCCGAGCTGGGCTCGTTTCTGACCGGCATCCCGGCACCACTCGGGCTGGGCAAAGTGCAGCTGGCCGACGGGCGCTGGGAGACAGGTTTCATCTGCGAAGCCTACGGTCTGGAGGGCGCGCAGGACATCAGTCATCTCGGTGGCTGGCGGGCACACCTGCAACAAAGGTAAACAGACAAGGCGGCATGCTCGGGCGTGCTGCCTTGTGCGCGATACCCGGCGTCATACACAAACCTTGTGAGACGCCCAGCCCGCTTCCCCAAGATCCTGTTGACACCTGCGGGGCCGGGCGACGCTTCGCTTGTTCGCGAATGCGGTATGCCAGACACAGAAAATGCATCGGATGTACCGGCCTCTTCGTGAGCANCTTGTTCGCGAATGCGGTATGCCAGACACAGAAAATGCATCGGATGTACCGGCCTCTTCGTGAGCAATGCGGATCGCCGCGCGATACATAGTTATGACCTTCACACGTACGCTCTCCGGCATAGTGGGCCTCTTTTCATTTTGACGGCCCGTCATGAATCCCTTCTGGAGTCCGCTTCGTGAGGACACGCTGTTTGATCCGTCGGCTTACCTGCTGGAACAACCCAGCGTGCTGCGCCCTGAGCACAGCCGCCTCAGGCACGACACGCTTAACGCATCAACACTGTCAGCGCGGTCGAATGCCCTTTTTCCGTCCGCAGAACCCGAGCAGCCGACCTCACCCGAAGCGCATGAGCCGCAAGACGTCGCGCTGCCTGTCGAACGCCAACTCAAGACCCTGCGCAACAGCCCTGGCTTCCGGCTGATTGCCGACTCGGCACTGTTCCTCAAAGCCTGTCAGCTGGACATGGATTTTCCGCCGACTCGCCAGGATTACGTTCGCCAACAACTGATCACACTGCTGATGCAAAAAAGCGGCAAGGTGCTCGACCCGGACGCCTTGCAGATCAGCTTCAGCAGCGAGGACCGACCCGCCGTGGACGACCAGGGCAATGAACACTACAGCGTCAGCCTTTCGCTGACCGACGTGGCATTGGCCAGCTTCGAACCCGCTTACTTCGTGGCCCTGTATCGCAGCGCTATTACCGACACGTCACTGTCCGACGACGCGCCCTCGCTGACAACAGCGCAGGTCCTCAAGTGGATTGGCGAGATGCCTATGGAGAGCGATTACAGCGCCGCGCTGGAGGCATTCCAGGCTCGGCATGAGACCACTTGGCGCAGCTTGTCGCGGCTGGCTTTTCTCGACCAGCTGGCCTCCCGGCACACCCACCGGCATATAAGCCAGGACGGCTATTGGCTGGCGCTGGACGCTTTGGGGTTGAGCAACTTCCCCGTCGATACAGAGACGCTGGATAAAAGCGGACGCGGTGAAAAGTCCGAGGTTCGAGCACTCTCGCTGAACGGCGAGCAGGTGCCGGGGATCTTTCAGGTCAGGTCGAAAACCACATCGCACTGCTACATTCACCTGCTCGGGGCCAAGGGCAAGGTCATCGAGTACATCAGCGATGATCCACACTACATGACCGGTCGTTTATTGGCGGCCATGAACGCGTCAGGGTTCTACGGCCACGCACTATTCGCGCTTGAGCAACATACAGGCATTGCTGCCGAGGCCCCGCTGATCGAAGGCGATGTGTTCGACGCACTGACGCAGGCTTCGTTCGCCGGCTTTCTGCCTGGCAGTAATCCCCGCGACAACACCGATCTGCTCCGGCCCGTGGCGCGCAGCCTGACGCTGGCGGGCGCAATCGACCTGTGGCAGACACAACCGGTCATTCTGGAGCAACTACCGGTGGCTTCGACAATGGCTGCGCAGGTCATGGCGAGCTATCTACAGGAACGCCATGGGCTGACACTCAACCCCGAGCATGTCTTCATCGCTTATCAGCCCGGCTATTCGACCAGACCGCTGGGCGATCCTCGCTTGCCGTCTACCTATGTTCACGCCCCCGACGAAAAACCGATCAGCCTGAGCGAAGCACTGGTCAGCCATTATCGAGTCGATCATCCGGCGGGCTATATCGATCACGGTGGCAGCACAGTGGTCTTCTTCGACCCTGGCGGGCTGGGCAACCGTGAGCAGGGCCGGCTGCTGGAGATCAGCCCGCAGGCGCTCGAGGACTACATCCACACGTTCGATTTCCTGACCTGGATGACCCGGCGCATTCATGACTTCTGGGACCAGCAGAAAACGAGCATCGAACAGGCGTTCAGATCAACCTTCATCGCCCAGACGCTGCTCAGCCTCAAGCGCGGCAGTCTCACGCGCAGAGGCTTCGATCTGATAGTGGAAAGTCTCGCGCCCGCTGCACAGCAGCCATGGCGGGCGCTGGGTTTTTTCGTTCAAGGCTCGTTGATCGACGGTATGGAACATCAGTACATCGGTCTGCTGTTGCTCGAACAACCGGGCACACTGAAAGTGCTCTATCAGGCGGGCCACGCCGAGGCGTTCATCGAATGCGCCGATGACAAGGCGCTGGAACAGCACCTGATGCGGAAAACAGCCGATCCGCAATGGCGTGAAACGGTCATGCGCTACGTCCCCCGCCGCCATCACCCGCGGCTCGACTACCTGCTCAAACTGTGGGGCGGCACACAGGCGCCTAACGCACCCGTTTCAATCCTGCGCCCATGGGCCGACGCGCTGTACAACCCGGACACGCGACAGGCCATGCACCATTCATTGTGTGAAAAACCATTGGAAGACACGCCATTCGCTTTTTTGCACCAACGCCTCAAACAGAATGCGCTGGATGATGCGAAGGATCAGATCGTTACCTCGGCGCAGGTTTCGCTGGCGGACTGGACAGACCGGTTGCAGCACTTACAGCGTCTGCTGGTGCCCATGTCCCTGCTACTCACACCGGCGTTTGTCGCCGTGCTGGCGACGGAGCTCGGCATCACAGCGCTGACCATTGCCGCAACACAGCTACCGGGCAGCCGTTACGCGGAGAAAAATCAGGCGCTGCTGAGCACGTTATCGCTGGGCTTGTTACAACTGGCTCCGCATACCCCACGGCTGCTGCGCTCACTGCGCAGAATCGTCAAACCTGCCGCGCGCAACACCCCGACCACAACGATCACGATCAGCAGAGCGCCGGGCACCCAAACGCTGCGCAGGCATTTTGTGCCGCCGCGCCAGACCCGGCTGGAGAAATTCTTTCACACCGACGCGCTGCTCAAGCGCTGGACCGTCATCGCCGCCGCATCGCCAAACCGTATACCGGTACATGCCTGGAAACTGGGCCAGAGGTTTTTGTTATGGACTTCTGACAGAGGTCAGGCGCGCACCCTGGTGGTCAGCACCCATGGGTATTACACGCCGTGGACGCGTACCGTAACAATCCCCAACGGCACGGAGATTCGCACTTACGCGCCGCATGGCTACGAACTGATGGACCCCAGGCTGCACCGCGTCGTCAACAAGAATGCCCGGCCTTTCGCACGCTCGAACACGGCGCTCAACGCCGTGATGCAACCCACAACGCTGGACTCGCTGCTCATCACCGACAAACTCATCGCAGGCACTTCGCTGCCCGGCAGATTGAAAAATTACAGCCTGTCCAAGTTTCAGACTGCATCGGACGAAACCTATGACGAAATAGCACGCGTGGTCGGTAACTCCCAGGCGTCATCATTACGCGGCTGGCTGCCACCGACGCCGATGGATGTGCTGACAGTGCGCAATCGCTTCGGCATGCCCCCGCCGTCGCTGGCAGACCTGTTCGACAGCCTGTCCATTCAAGGCATCCATTACGACAGAATCTTGCTGGTGCATTGCCGATGTGCCGCAGTGTCGGCCCTGCTGGGCCGCGCGCCCGTCTATCATGCGCCGACAGCGGGTTCGGTGATTGCTAATATGGCCTGAACCGACTGCACCAATCATCCAGCATGGCGCCCACATTCGACATGACCACCGCCCTTACCGACACCGCGCTATGCCCCGTGTGCGGCTTCAGCAACCGATGCAGCCTGGCCGATCCACGCACGGCAGATCAGCCCTGCTGGTGCTTTTCCGAACGCATCGATCCGGCGCTGCTTGCTGCACTGCCTGACGAGATCCGCAACCAGTCCTGCCTCTGCCCGCGTTGCGCCGGGGTCGAGGACGCTGCGCCCGGGCAACCCGTCCGTCAGGGCACGTAGTAAGATGCCCGCCCGCTCTCTCTTGCCTCACTTCAGCCATGCGTCTTGATCGTTTCCTCAGCAACCTGCCGCGCTTCAACCGCAAGAACGTGCGTCTGGCACTGGCCGGCGGCCGGGTGAAAGTGGACGGGCTGACGACCACCGATCCGCATCACGAAGTGCGAGAATTCAGTTGCGTGGTCTTCGACGAAGAAATCCTTCAGCCGGGCAAGCCCGCGCGCTACTTCATGCTGCACAAGCCGCAAGGCTGCGTCAGCGCGACGGTCGATGCGCAACACCCGACGGTCATCAACCTGCTGGACGAGCCTGACCGGCACGAGCTGCATATCGCCGGACGGCTGGACTTCAACACCACCGGGCTGATGCTGATCACCAATGATGGCCAATGGTCGCGGCGTCTCACTCAGCCGCAGACCCGGCTGGCAAAAGTCTATTACGTCGAGACCGAGCAAATCATCGACGAGCGCTACGCAGCCAGATTCGCCGAAGGTCTGTATTTCTCTTTCGAGAACATCACCACCCAACCGGCGCAACTGACCTTGCTGGGGCCGCGCTGCGCACGCTTGAGCATCACCGAAGGCCGCTACCATCAGGTGAAGCGCATGTTCGGCCACTTCGACAACAAAGTCGTGACACTGCATCGAGAAAGCGTGGGTGAGCTATTGCTCGACCCGACGCTTGAGCCGGGCAACTACCGCGCGCTGCACGCCCCGGAAATCAGTCTGTTCTAACCGTAATGACCGTCTGGCGGATTGCCCGGCGGTCACTTGCGAGATGGCTGATCGCCTGCTTGACTCGAAATGTCAGTGCATACGCGGCTGACACGACACATCCCTATTCCAAGAATCTTTTGTCATGCGTGCTATTTGGCCCACGACAAACTGCCCGCCAATAACAAGACCTGTCGAGCCGCTCGTCAGGATCAACCTGGGCCCTTAATCGGCTATCGCTTGCCTGTCACGAAACTCGTGCAACGTCGTTGCAACGCATACCTGTTTACCCCAGGAGTTATAACTATGTCGCCAGAAAAAGCAGTGCTGGACATACAAGGACAGTTTCGGGTTTACACCGAGTTCTATCGCACCGACGCCGCCGCAAAGACCATCATTCTGGTCAACGGCTCACTGGCCACCACCGCATCATTTGCCCAGACCGTGCGCAGCCTGCATCCGGCTTTAAATGTGGTGCTTTACGACCAACCCTATTCGGGCAAGTCCAAGCCACACAACCTGCATGGCACGCCGCTGACGCGAGAACAGGAAGGCCAACTGCTGCTGGAACTGATCGATCACTTCAACGCCGAGCACGTGCTGTCCTTCTCATGGGGCGGCGCAGCCACGCTGGTGGCACTCGCGCACCGACCAAAGCGTATCGAAAGCGCGGTCATCAGCTCGTTCTCCCCGGTCATCAACGAGAAGATGCATGACTACTTGCGTCAGGGAATCACGCACCTGGGCGCACACAACCGCTACGACATGGGCCACTTGATCAACAGCACCGTGGGCAAGCATCTGCCGGAATTATTCAAACGCTTCAACTTCCGGCATATCAGCAATCTGGAGACTCACGAGTATGACCAGATGCATTACCACTTCAGTCAGGTACTGGAACTCGATCCGGACAATTACCTGACCGCCGGCAAAAACATCAACACCCCGGTGCTGTTCATCAATGGCGCTCTGGACGAATACACCTCAGCAAACGACGCGACCAACTTCTCCAGGTACCTGCGCGATTGCAGCTTCAGCACCATCGACGCCACCGGGCACTTTCTGGACATGGAACACAAGGCCGCCAGCCGCGACTCGAAACAGGTGCTCATGACATTCCTGCAACCGGAACACGTGCCGCGCAACGACTATCACCAGACCCAGAGCCACCAGACCCTGACCTTTTGAAAACGCGCAGAGAGCCACCGCCAGCTGCGGAATGTCTTCAGCGGGCGGTTGGTTTCAGGGCGGGGATCAGCAGAAAAAGCGCCACGCAGCGAAATTAGCGCTTCAAATCAGGGCAGGGTTCTGGTACAAAGTCAGCCGCTCAAAGCGCTTCTCAGAGCGGGTATAGTTTAGTGGTAAAACGAAAGCTTCCCAAGCTTTAGTTGAGGGTTCTTACTGGACAACCGCTTTTGTGAGCAAGCTTTTTATGTTATGCGGGTATAGTTTATTGGTAAAACTATAGCTTCCCAAGCTATCGAGGAGGGTTCGATTCCCTCTACCCGCTCCATCCCTTCCAAAGAAAAACTGTTTTTAATCAGATACTTCCGCTCTAAATCTCCGCGCACTCAATTATCGCCTATCCCCTCCTCGGCACACACGGCAGCAACGGTACGCCCCGCCAGACTGCAAATTTTTTGTGAGCGAAACCCAATTCTCGGCCCGCAGGCTCATGCGCCCACGACACCGTGCGCGGAATAATGCCCACCTACCTGTCACGCCGCCGCCAACCAGATTCAACGGAAACCACAGACCGGCAGACATTCGCTCTTCCGCGCTCAGTGAGCAGCCTTCCTAGCAATGAGTGAGACTGAAGAGGACGCGTGAGCAACTCAAGCGCCCTACAGGTCACCAAATCAAAAAGACGTCGGGAATGCGTTGTGACTAGGGGTACCAGTCAATGCGACGATCGACCAGCGCATGGGCATGGGCACGCCAGATGATCACATAGAGACAGAATACTTCCTGCCCAGTCGCAGACCATGAGAAAGGACTTAGTCGAACATGCTCAGCGTTAAAGGGCACCGACAAGCAAAAGGGTATGCACAGGCTGATCCGCGATCGTAATTCGAAATTACGCTGCCATTTCTCAGTTCTACCGCCCTACCACACTCTACCGCTCAGCACGCCGCGCCAGGGCCATGTAACTGACCGACAAGGCCGCCGAGCTGGGGTAGTCCCGTTCCAGCTTTAGAGACTAAAACTCATTGTGAAGCCTGAAGAAAATCAACAACCTATCAAATAGCATGTATCGATAGCATTTATCTATCGAAAATCGCGTGATTATTTACTATCCCTAGTGTATATGTGTATTCATACCACACATATAGGGACTAGTCAATATATGAGAAAATCGAATTTAATCGAATCTTTCACTCCAAGCGGCTCGTCCGTGGGCACCAGAAAAGAAGCGGAAGGCCAACCTCCAAAAGCTGGTAGTGGTTTAAAGAATGTGATCTTGATTCGCTGCGACCCGCCCCGCCTGTACGAAGCAGCAACCGGAGAACCTGTAGCCCCCTTCAACGCCTATTCACGCATCATCCACCGGATGCCCCGTAGCAAACGGTCGGAGAACGCAAACTACCAGTACATAGGCCACAACGCATTTCTTGTCGATTATCTCTACGAAGCCAAAGCGCTTGGCGCAGGGGAGATCGACCCGAAAGCTTTGAGTGAAACCCTACAATCCTATTTCAAGCTCTTGACAGAGGCTGCTGGCAGTGACGACTACCTGATCAGAGTCATCGCGACCCGGCTAGGCAGGAGCCCCATCACCATCGCCTCAGCTAACAAATACAAAGCCGCGGCAAACGACTTCCTCCGCAAGTACTCGGCACTGCTAAGGGACTCGCTATCGAAAGTAAACCTCCTTAACCCTGAGGAGAAAGTGGAACTGCCTGCAGAACTCATTGAGCTCGAACCTAGGGCACGTAACCGATCTGAGATTAGCAAGATGCGGTCGAACCTTATGGAGTTCAAACCCAAGCCAGATGAGATGTTCCGGCAGGCGATAGGCGGCCTTCAGGGCGGCAAGGCTCCCACGGATACGAAACGGAAAGACTTTCCGAGCGACCAGATCCTAGATCTTCTCAAAAGCCTTCCACCGTTAGAGCGGACTGTGGCCCTGCTCCAATGTGGGGGCAGCCTGCGGCAGTCAGAAGCGTGGGCCATGAAAATCTCAGACATCAAGGTCTCGGAGCGAACGCTGCTGGTGGCCGATCCGAATAATCGTCGCGACCCATCAGCGAAGGAACTGCCATATAAAGGCAGGGCCACTGCTCACATCTATATGTTCGAACCCTTTAAAAAGATGTTCTTTGAGTCACTGGCAGAATATAAGATCGAGCGCCCCACTTCAGACAGTGATTTCCTTTTTGTGTCAGACAGCCCTAACAGCTACGGCGCACCTCTACTGGAAGCACTGGAAGCCAACTCGTTAAATCGTAGGCTTAATCGCGCGCTGTTGAAAGCCCAGACTGAGAACAAAATGGCTTTTACTGAGCGTGGTGGCAAGCCTTATACATCCCACAGCTTACGGCACTTCTACGGCTACTGGGCAAGAAACTTTGTCTACATACCTGGTCGACCAAGCATAGGTTTGACCTTGGCCGAAATCCAAGTTCTGATGGGGCATGCCAATATCACTGCCACTATGATCTACGCAAAACTCGACCAAGAAATCATGATGGCCGAGATCGACGCGTCAGAAAAGATTAAACTGATTTGGAATAAAACAAAATCCATAGACAGCCTGCGTGCCGACTCCTACGAAGCCCTAGCGCGAGACTTGCGCAGGAGGCTGGCAGCGTGATTAATCTATTGACAGTGATAACTGTAGCAAACGCTAAAAAACTCGCAGCAGCAGCGTATATAATTTTCAACCTAATCATCAGTAAAATCAAATCAAAGGAAAACGGACTCAAAGAGAACTCTATCGACAAGCAGTATCACAAAAGAATTGCAATCCTAAAGTTATCTCACCTGAGACCACTAAATAACATATCAGAACAAGACCTGCAGATTATCTATGAAATATCCCAAGGGGTAGAATACGACAAAGCAGAAGACACAAAACTTTATCACAAACTTACCGGCTCAGATCCAGAATGGGCTGAAGACGTTTCGGGACTACGAGTAGTATTTAAAGAGTTTCTGTGCATACTGTGGTCAGAGGGTGTCGTGACGCTGCCCTACACATTTAATATAACGCACGCCTGGAAGAAAAATCCGGAATTTGAAGAGAAATATACGTATGGCTTCATCTGGGAGGTCGCGAAGGGTGTGAATTCTTTGGAGCGAGCCTCGCGTAACTGGCAGTACCGTACCAACTGGCATTCACCCAAAGACGTCGATTTCAACGAGCTGTGGTCGGCGGTTCCCGCCATGGTAGAGATTTACGGGAGCACAAAAAAGCATGGAAAATTCGCGCTCTTTAGCTGGGTCAATAGGTTTTCTACTTTACATCCCGAAATAATATCCCCAGATCAAGCCTTCTATTTAGAACGCTATCGAATGTACCTGGCTGCCAAGCGCACGCATGAAGGTGATGCGTCCCGATATACAAAGACATACTTGGAATACGTTAAATATTACGTCATGACACCTGAAGAGGCCAAAAGCCTGCCTACCCATGACAAGAAGCTGAGACGCTACAAAATCAGAAACATCAATAGGCAATACGCTCGGCCATCACCAAAGGCAATAGAAAATCGTCGTGAACAAAAGATAAAACAGCGTGCCGAGCAGTTGTTTTCGGAAGCCGGCGGAGCGGTGACCGAGGAAGGAAGTCTGCTGGACACGCTCAGCATGGCGGTGTCAGCAGAAGACTACATGCTGTTGGTCGAATTTCCGAAACGAAACGCCGACCTTGACTGGATATCGAATACGTTCTATCCAGGTCGACAGAAAGTTGAAATTATGGAGCACTATAGCCAGTGGATCCTAATGGGATCTAAATTTTTCAAGAAACTCCAAAAATCAAAAAGAAAATCACAAGGCTATATCGATGCCCAAGTAAATGATTTTCGATTCCTATTGGATTATGTATTTTGTTACCTGCCACTATGGAAAGAGCAGCACCCAGACTCTCGCATTGTACTCCCCGAGCGCATCGAAGATTTCGAGCGTATTTTGTACTGGTGCGACGACCTGATTGATGAAGAAACTGTTGAAGCAATAAGCAATTTAAAAGGCCTTGATGACAGCTTTGAGGTTCCGTTAACAGCTTTGCAGTTACGCAACACCCTTAGAACACAGAAATCTAATAAGCCTTTTATCAATGCGGTGCATTTGTTTTTTGAAACAGTGAGAACTTATGGCCCTAGATACGACATCGTAGACGGCAAATACTCTAACCCTGTCAATATAAAAATGGACTCAACAGGCAGCGGCAGCCGGTCAAAAAGCAACAAAATTCCCTTTCCACGCGAAGCGGCTATTATTGCTAAGGCTTACATGCATACGCTTGACTCAATAGGCGTCCAACTCAGAACCATGATTATTGATGGCCGGATCAGTGTTGAAAACGCCGCCATAATTAAGCGAAGTGATTGGATAGATTTGTCTGAACTAGGAATTACTGCGTTAGTAACCATTCAAAGGTCAACCAACCCAACTGAAAATCTTGAAATTCCGATCGACTCTATCCCCAACATTTATCATTGGTGGTACGGGGATTACTTTGTCCCTGAGGCCGAACATACAGAAATGATAACCTCGTATGTTCCGTGGCTTTCAAGCCTGAGAATGCTTGCGATTGCGTTATTCGCAGGCCAGAGGCTTCAGAATGGCCAGTGGCTAGACCTGAGGACATTTGACAAGGGTTTTGAGAGCAGCAAAATAGATGAATTTAATTTGTGTATGTTGCACATAAACACTGACAAATCCGGAAGCTCTCGGGACGTGGTGATTGATGGTCACGTAATGGAAAGCTTATTTGATGAGCGACGTTTTCAAACAGAGATCTATCGTATACCTCCAGGCCTCGTTTACTACGAAAATGATCCGAGAGATCCGCAAGGCTATGGTCAAATCTGCCCGTTGTTTCGCAGTCCATGGGGCGGAAACGATCTCCCGTTCGCTGACTCTACTTATTCAAATGAGTGGATACGTTTCTCCCAGGGACTTGAAGGGTTGTACAATTCGGTCGTATCACCTGATTCGCTTCACGCTTTTATCACACCAGGCAAAACAGGCGAAGATCTTGCAGTCCATGTGCCCCATGCTCTGCGAGCGACATGGATAACACATATGCGGATCTACGGGCATCTGGAAGTTACCATCGCGGCCCGACAAGCCGGCCACCGATCTGGTAACATGTCTGACTACTACACAATACTTCCTGCGGAAGAGCTTCTCGAAAATATCAACACGGCTAACAATATAGTTACCGAAAGTGCTTACAAGGCACTGATGGGCAAGATAAAGTCTCCAAACTCTCCTGGGAGCGCGATTGTTGAAGGCTGGAGCCAGGACAAACAGCAACTTATCAGAGATCAAAACTTCATTAGTAAACAATTCTATTTTATCAACAGCCAAGAAACCGGTCTTGATTTGATGGTAAAATCTGAAACAGTTCCGCTGTTCATGACCCACTGCATTTGCATGAGAAATGGTGATTGCCCTATGAAGTTGATGGAGTTTACACGCCGAGCTAGAACATGCAGTTTGTGTGATGGCGCAGTGTGGGGTGTAGACCATCTCCCTGGAATAAATGTTTGTATGAGACAGGCCCAACGCAAAAGCGAAAAAATTATTGAGAAGATTGTACAGCTCAGCTCAACTGATTTGCCGGCGGCAGAATTAGAACCATACCATTCAGATCTCACTATCACACGATACGAATTAGCGTCCTATACACGACTAGCTGATCAGCTCAATACATTTCTGGAGTCTGAGAACAGCAATCCCGGCTATATAAGCCGGTACCGGGATCTGGTTGGAGCAAAAAGGCACGCGGTCGACATGGCAAACCCTCGCCACCGCATCATTGCAGAAATATTGGATTCCGAAGCTTATCCACACTTGACGTCTGTCAACTACACTGCCGTAGTTGAGAAGATCGCCAAGTCCCCAGAACTCCTCTCGGCAGAATACCCCCAGCCTTCCTACTTCCGGCTCCTAGCCAACCAAATTGCGTCGATTCTTAAAGCCACAAACTGCACATTCGACGAAACTTTCGATTTGATATCGGAATCGATCCGAAAGTTGGGAGGCAAGTAAAAATGAGGAAGACTTCATCTCGCCCTGCAGATCAACTTAAAGTTGATAGATCCGGTCGAAAACTCCAGCTCACAAACACGCTATCCAAGACTCACGCTGTGCTGCAATCCTTCTTGAAGAACGGCGAAATCATCAAGAATGCCTCGATCCTAGCTCAAAGGGTGGCAGCAATTGTTGGCGTTGATCCTTCCTTATATCGCAAAAAGTCGACGCCTCACAAAGAATTATTTGACCAATACGCGGTTAAATTGTGTGTAAAACTTCCAAAATCAATACTCAATGCGAGCATTCCTGATGACGTAATTCGTCTCCAGCTAAGCGAGGCAACTCACCGTATAACAGTGCTCGAAAAAATACTGGGGGACTTGCCCCACCGAGCGCAACCAGTTGCCACCCCAGTAAGCAGGACAGACGCCAATCTATATTATTTTGAGAAAACCTGTCACTTGGTTGAGAAAATCCTACTTGAAAATCAATACCTCTATTTTGATAGTGGAAAATTAATGACGAGTGCGACAATGACCTCAATCCCCGCTGAGCTTTCAGACGCAAAGACCTGCAAACCATTCTTGGACTGGCGCCATGCAAGAACCAAAAATATTGGATCACTTAGCACAACTGAACTTGAGCAATCGCTTCGCCCTTCAGCTTCGGGAAGAGTTGATGAGCCTGATTAAAAATAGTATCCCTGTTCCTGTCCGCAAAGGCAGCATTGATCTGACCTGGCTTGCAGAGCGTATCGGCGCGACACGACAAATTTTTTATCCGGGGAGAGGAAGCTCCGAAGTTATTCAGCTTCTATCACTATTGAATCAGCACCTAAACAGCGGTAATCACCAAGCGACAAAGCCCTCTGAGCAGAATATTGAGTGTTCAAAGCTTCGAGTTGAACTGACCTTGGTGCGTCAAGAGAACTTAAACCTAAAGCAGCAGCTGCGTCTAGTACGTCATGAACAAGACATGATGCATGCGTCAGGAATAATGTTGGGTGATCTTGATTGAAAAAATATCTGATCAAGCGAATTTTTCATCGCCTCGACGGTATTAGCCTAGCGAGTTGCCACGATACAGGGAGTGATCGGACGGTATCTTTACGGTACCGCACCGCTGGGTTCGAACTACCTTTGGTGGCCGGGCGCATGTACCTGCTACGAACGAGTGCCCGTAGCAACGGGGTGAATTTGGTAGCAGTTCTGGAGTGCGGTGTAGACGCCTCGGGCTGGGACGAGCTTATCAAGAACAGTTTCTTTATAGACAGCTTTCACCTCCCCCCCAAGGCAAAGAAATTGCTTCTGTCACAGAGTCTTGGCTCGCGTGAGGTACTGCTTGAGTCTCTAACGAGCGGCGACATGCTTCCGTGGTGCAACGTACTCCTGGAACCCGAGCGCACTTTGCTCGGGCTTTCTTTTCAGGAAAGCCTGTCACGGTATCAGCGGATTAAGCGTGTGATGGCTTGGGGGTTAGCTCAAATCCACGCTGAGCGCTTTTATGAGACCTATGGTTCGCAGGCTTATGAATCATCATCAGCACAAGTGAAAGCCCTCCTCGCCTTCGCGTCACAGAACGAGAGGCGAGCAGCCCTCTCATCCACGGGAGCGAAGTTGTCGCCTGATCAGAGGACTGTACTTGAAGCCATGGGCTGGTTCCTGGAGCAAATTCGCGGCGAGCGCACGCTATTCCGTGAAACTGACGTACCTGTGAAGCTGAAAGAAGGGCTTAGGCTTAGCGCCAATGCCGGTTGGGTAATCACTGACGGCGATCACTATCAACTCAAGTCCAACGCTAACCTGCAAGTGGCTGTCCGCAGACAGCTTGAGCGCCTTTCGCGGAATTTTTTTCCAACCTATACCGCTGATGAAATTCGCTACAGTTATTCAAGATACAGCCAAGTCGTTGCGTCCTATAGCCATATTGATTACGAAGACGAAATCACCGCTGCCGTTAACTCCAGAATATCCATCATTCGCCCGCAGGACTTGAAGTGCCTTCATGAATTCATGGCCCAGTTGTCGGGGGTACTGCAAATTCTATATGCCTCGGCTCCACTGGTAGTCGTGTACTCCAGTGGTCTGAGCTCCATGCATGAACTTCATGCTGAAAAAGAACCAATCCCTTTTTACCGGCTGCCGCAAGACCTCCCCAAATACAGCACAATCATGGTTACCGATTGTGACTTGTTCAGCCTCAGCGATTTCCTGATCACCCTGCAAAACATCCCAGAAACCTCACGCCTGGTGCTCATTGACAGCCGTAGAACCAAGCCCGGAGCCACGCCACATTTCATTGATGAACTTGCCCGCTATTTCGCAGCTTTAGACGTCCAGCGCAACGTGATGCCTCAACGATTGACGCCCAATCAAGATTCGATCTGTCCGCAGGAGCCGTTCAATGTCCGCCATGCCGAGCAATGCCATAGAGGACATCCTGAAGAGGTCTTCGTCAGCGACCATCCGGCACTCGTTGATGCCATCAACCAGCGGCTGACTCGCACCCGTTCACCGATAGTTCTGGAGACTCAAGATATAAGCTTTAGAAAATATGATCGAGTCTGGCTCCGACCGGCATATTCGAGCAAATGGGATCCGTTTATCTGCACGTTGCACTCGGTCAGCGCAAAAGGATTATTCGTCGAAATGGATGGGCGTTTTTTAACGTTGTCCAAACAGCTAGTGCAGGATGCAGTCGTCGCACTCGGTTTCGCCATGTCCCCGACGGCGGCGGTACAAACCAGGGCGCTATCGGTAGTGTTGATCGCCTCAAGGCCCTATAAGGAGGAATGGATCGCCTACCTTGTTGCATACGGGTTGAAGGTCACGGACTCTTTCCCCCATGATCTAGCTCCGAGTAGACCGCTCACAAAGGGGCTGGCGTACCAGCGTTTAGCGCCCCTGGTTGAATAGTATGCCTGGGGGGGGTATCGAACTCATTCCTCATCACCATCCAACTCAGCTCACCTCATCCGTTAAATGTTGCCTTACACTGATACCTGAGATTTGCATCCCTGACGCACTTCACATGAGGCGCAGCCCTGGCCCAGAAGCTCAGTAGTCTGCCGTGTATGCCAACGGGTAAATGTGTCGCTTCTACCCGCGCTTTTGATTGCACAATTTAAACCATACGTGATAGCGTCGAACTTTCGATCAACCTGGATCGAGCGGTCGGCACGCATAGCCTCTGTGCATCAGGATTAGTTCACATCTCTTCGCACGCATTTCGACAACAGTCAGCGGGCAGCCGACACCATGACGTATTGGAGAATTGCTATGCGCATCCCGATTTATTCGGAAGATCTGCTCCCCCAATCTGGCTTCAAGCGAATCGCGAAACGAGTCCAAAAACTGTGGCCAGGCCAAAATCCGATCAGCCTATCATTCGCGCGTGAGCTTCTTTCAAAATGGCTCGGGTATAGCGATTACCATGATGTGGTGCAAAGCTCAAAATCAAGCTCGATCAAACCACTGAGCCCCTCCGAGAGCGAAGTGCGGACAGCCATAGCGTCGGCAATGCTGACTACGCTTAGTTCCAGCCATGAACCCACTATTGCAGCCAGAACGCTGCGGGTATTCGCAGAGGCATTGCCGCTCCAAGCCCTAGTCAGCTTCAAGCACCTCCAGCCGCAACCATCATCTGATACCCGCACCATTGGCCCCTCTAACGTCACTGCTGCCCAGAGCCTTCGGCACACTGAGGCCAAAAGTGATGCCCCGCCCCTCAAACCAGGTATCAAAAAAGCACCTAGGCTTGTCTCGCCTCGACGGACGATCAGTCCACATGAGTTAGAGGCAGTCAGAAGGGTGGTACAGGCCTCCGGCAACCTTCGTGATCAGAGCCTGTTTGCTCTCATTGAGACTGGGCTACGCTCGCACATGTTTCTTTCAGCCAAAGCCAATCTCGAAAAGCTTGATGACTCCAATCCTGGCTTCCTGATCCTGATTGATAAGCAGCGCCATACCGTTGTGCCCCAAAACACCAACGTCTTGGAGAGATACATCAGGTCTGAAAAATTAAAGACCGATGGCTATCTTTTTCCCTCCTCGAAAGCCCCTAATGAACCCATGTCAGCGCGGGAGTTCTCCGAAATCGTCAAGGGCTGGACATCAAAGGTAATCTCCGACGGTCTGCAACCCACCGCATATTCCATTCGAGCCGCAGTCATCGAACTTAGTTTGGGAAAACTCCCAGCTTATGACCAGTTACCCAAACAGGTGGGGCACCTCGAATCCGTCATGACCCAGCACTACCTTACGCCGTCTGACACAACACTGAACGGTGGTCATGCGCCGAAGACGGAGCCAGACGAGGCTGACTGACCGACGATCGACTCTTTGAAAAAATGGCCGGTGCCATTGGTTGAATAACCGCCCGGCCATGCTCCCCTTTTCTAGTACACCAACCGACTTCTCTATAACGGCATTTTTCATCGGGCCAATGTCAACCCAGCCTTCTGTCTTCTCACTCAATTCCTAAGGCGGAGGATGCTCTGGTCGCATCTACGCGCGACAATGCTGAGCATAGGTACCAGAGGCCAAATCTGGGACAGATTAAGCTGATGAAATTCAACTACTCTCCGAGCTGGGTAGGACATTTCCCCCTGCTTGTCCGCTTTACTTATGACCAGCCGGCTGGGGCTACGAGTCGCCAGGGCCGTGGTGACCGAAGCGCTGGCTCACTGAGCAGCGATACACAGTTATGAAGCGAGTACGCTATTTCAGTCAACGATTGAAAATTCAGCCCCCCCAAGGAAGTGATGATGCCAAGGAAGACATTGATATTTGGAAACGGCCTAGGGATGGCGCTTGATCCCCAACATTTTTCGCTTACCAACGCTATGGCTGATGTATGGAATGACCCTTTTGCCATCAGTGATGTGCACAAAGAGCTAATCAGTCAGTGCCTTGGTGGAAATGGCGTCATCCCCGCGCGGGAAGATCAGCTCGACCCACTGCACCTGGTGATCTCAGCGTGCAGGACGCTTAGTAGCATCAACATGTCACAGCGGATGAACGTTCACTGGTTATCGCAGGAAGGTCTGCAATTTCCGGTCGCAGTGGGAAACTACCTTCACAAGGTAGCCACCAGACTGCACCTTTACGCCCATGGCCTCCCGCAGGCCTTTCTGGAACCATTAATCGCGTTCGTTCGCCAGACAAAGTCACACGTCGCCACTCTCAACTACGACAAGCTTCTCTATGGAGCATTTCTAGATGCTGGCCTAATGGCGGGCTATTTCCATACCACGCTTGTGGACGGCATGGTTGCAAATGGCTTCAGCTCAGATGCACTGACGCGCTTATACAACAATGACTTTGGATACTACCTCCACCTACATGGCTCCCCTCTATTCTTTGACCACCATGGACTGGCCAGGAAACGTGATCGACATCAGCTCAACCCTTTTTCACCGGAAGGGTCTGATCACATCGTACTGACCCACGTTCGCCATAAGCGATCGGTGATTGGCGCCTCGACGGTGCTTTCCACGTACTGGAACTACCTAGGGCTCAGTCTGAACGAATCTCAAGAGATCATCGTGTTCGGGTACTCGGGGGATGATGACCATCTCAATGATGTGATCGCCGCCTATGCCCAGTCCAGACACATCGTGATAGTCGAGTGGAGCGGCGTTAATCAAACTGAAGCACAGAGACTTGCATTTTGGTCTCAAAAATTCAAAACCGGTAATTTCCACTTATGGCGCCTACCTAACGTTCTGACCTTCACGCAGTGGGATCACATTTATTGAGTTCGAGCGTCGGTGAAGGTCTGATCACTCCCTCGGCGCAGGGCCACATGATCAGGGTTGTAGCGGTGGTGGCTGAACGGTTTGAGTTCGATGAACTGATCGAGAAAATCATACTTTCCGTGAATAGCACAGGCCAAGATTTGAACCAGCTGTGGATCTGTGAAGGTCGACTTTCCCCGACCCAGCGTCGATCAGGGCTTCAGTTGCCCGCAGCGGCATCATGCAGTTTCGCCTGCGTACTCAGCCACTCCGCATACCCCATCACAAGCTCCCAAGCGATGGATCTGGCCAACTCGTACTCAGCCGGGCTCGGCTGTCTCAAGGCGCCGTCGGCTGTCCCTCGATGCCGACTGGCGGAGGTAGGTCTGTTACACACGGCTTGAAACTGGCCAAACTTGGAAAATTCTATCTTCAGGGCGTCCGCGACCTGATGGCGCTTCAGAAACTTTGATTCCAACGCATCCCAGATTTCGTACAGGTGAACAAACTCGTTATCTGGATCACGGAGAGAGTTCCGATGACTGGCCAGTATCCGAGCGAGAATCAGATCATCCGAGTGACTCTCCAGCAACAAAGCTTGCCGAGACTCTCGCTCAATGCGCTCCTGCTCCGAGTCCTCGATCACGACCCCATTCCTGATGATCTGAATTTCAAAATGATCGCTTATCGAGACAGAGGCATAGCATTCAAGGAAAATCTCTCGTTTGCCATCCGAATGCGCCACAGTCAGGGTTGGAGGGTGTGAAAACTCTACTGCTTGTTGGAGCCTGCGCTGGGCAGGTGCCAGCCTAGCCTGGATCGCGACCAATAATTTATCAGCAAGCGTTGCATCCGCCCGATAGACCTGCTCATCAAAATCTGCTGTGACCCTGCCACCCGCAGCGACAACGCTACCACCAAACTTTTCAAACTCCAGCAAGCCGTCAATCAGGCCTGCGGGGCTATAGCTCCACTCCAAGGTCGCCTTGCTGCTCATGTGTCACACTCATCGCCTGCCGAAGGCCGTTTCTAACGCTTCGCCAGTACAATGACAATAGCTGTCTCGCCCGGAAGCCATCTCGGCGTACAAAAGGCTACTGCGCATCCTGTCTCCAAGGGTTTTGTTCCACGTCATAGTACATAGGTACGAAGAGAGGCTGGAGTCATCGCGAAAGTAATTCTTCTAACAACGCTCGGGTCGATCATTACCGTTTCAGCCGGCATTGTCTGGATCAAAAGCACTGCATCCGCTTAACACTTTGAGCCTCAAGTTAGCCCATGGCCAAGCGGATCTGGATCGCGTGGTGCTACCATCGTACCCACACGTCCCCTACACAGAGACAGGATTTCCAATGTCAAAACTCGCAGAGTTCCGCCAACTCGAACGCCATCTCGCCGAGCAGTTAGCGGCGCTGGAAGCAATGAAAGGCGACAAAGGCCTTGAGCAAGAAATTGAATTTGAAACCAAATTGCGTGGCTTGTTGGGCGAGTACAACAAGAGCTTAAGGGACGTCATCTCGATTCTTGATCCTCTGGGCGGCTTCAAGCCAGGCACGGCTGCTGCCGCGCCGGTGAAGGGCACACGTAGGCCTCGCGCTGTGAAACTGTACAAGAACCCGCATTCGGGTGAGGTGGTTGAAACCAAAGGCGGAAACCATAAGGTTTTGAAAGAGTGGAAAGCTGAATACGGCTCGGACACTGTGGAGTCCTGGATTTCCTGATCGCTGGGCAGGCTTGCCCTGAGGGTGAGCTCTTAGCCTATGGGCCTCTGACTACTACAAACTTTGGAAGCCCAATGAAGCACCAAACCAGCCCAGTCCATCTCACACCAGATGAATTCGCATCGATGATGGAAGAGTTCGATCAAGCTGGTGCGTGGATGCAGGAACAGCTTACGCGCAACGCTCAAGCTGTCCTGCTCTCAGAGCAATGCTGTAAGAATAGTCAAACGCCCCCGCCCGGCCCAGCCGAGCAGGTGTGAAGAGGCCCCAAAACAGTCTGCTAATGTTTGGGCTTGGATTTTAGCAATCCGATTCTGTCTGACGCTGCGTAGCTGATGGAATCGGTGAGCTGGGCCTGCATGTCTTGTAATTTTTCTTCAAGCGCCGGGTGGCGACCGGCCTCGCGTAAGGCTCGAAGGACTTCGAGCATCTCGACAGCTTCTTCGACAGTCATCTGGATATCGCAGTACACGCTTCCGCTCATCACTGTCTCCAACCTCTCCAGTGGCGTAATTCAGGATATTTGAGAAGGCGAGGTGCCTTGTTCTGCGACATTTGTACAGCGCGGCTACGATTCGCGAAGCACGTGCCTTGCGAAGACCATCAGATCATTGATGCCACTACACTGTGATCTGTCTAGGTGTATGCCAGTGATACCTACTTCGCGTGGGCCATGACAATCACAGCGCAGTGAATCACCCACCATGATGACTCTGTTCTCACCAAATCCATTGTCAGATTCGACGCCTATCATTTCGCAGGTTGACTGATACATCAGTGGGTCTGGCTTAATCAGGCCAATTTCATAGCTAAACCCGAATGCATCCATGGTCGGAAATAACGTTCTGACAGCGCGACCGTATGGGTACGCAAGGTTGCTGCAAACTGCAAGCAGGAGACTACGCTCCTGCAGCAAAGCGACAGCTTCTAGGGCATCCGGGTATGCCACGATGGAGCTAATTTCTTGCTCAAGCATCTCTTGAATTTCAGCCAACCGTGCAGGGTGGACGTTGATGCCCAGGTGATCAGCCGCTTCGGACAACCCACCGTTAAACCTCATCAATTTTTTTGCATCGTCGGCCCTCGGACGACGTCCGTGCCGAATCCCTTCCTTCAAAAGCTGTCGATATGGATGTCTGCCAGGCTTGATTTGCAAAATCGTCCCGAAAGCATCTAAAAGCACAGCTTTGTATCTCATCATTCGTCACCTTGTTCCGAGGGAAGGGGTCGGGCACTCAATGAACAGAACTTACGAAGTTAGCGTGGTATCACTCAGTCGCAACTGGGCAGCGCTCACCACGGAAGCGTCCGCCTTCTTCCTAAAGCCTCGGCCCATAAGTATGTAGATAGTGCCGGCGGTTTCGAAAACCCCATCTTGGTTGTAGGACGATGCAAACCCAGACATGACGCTGTCCCCACCGCGAAGCCTGTGGCTGTTATCTATCTGGACGTGGTGAGCGTACATGATCATAGGCTGCATTGGCTCCGGAAGCGGCACAGCCCCATCTGGACTGAACATATCAATCAGTACCCAGCCCGAAACCGCGCACCAAGGCTTACCTGAGGCCCGAAGCTTTTGCTCGATCGCAGAAGCGGCCCGTGAAGAAGCTCCTGCCATAGACTGACTTTCTAGAGAGATCATTTCGAAGAATGGTAATAGCTCCATTGTCATTCTCCGGGCAGCGTCAGCAGGTCGCAGCCTGGCGCAATCAGTACGTACGCGCTGCCTGTGAGGGTAATTGCCACAAGGTGATCTGCAATTTCGATAAACTCCAAGACATCGGATGTCCGAATCAAACGACCATTTCGGAACCGATCTTTGTGGTCAAAATAAACTCTACCGACCAGGCTAAACCCCTCAATCTCAGGCTGGTGCAAATACGCGGTGATAGCCCGCCCAAAACTGATCCTTGAGGCTGCCAACACCTCGATCGGTACGAACGCTCTTATAGCCACTGAGTTAACCCTTCCCCTGCTCGGTGACGATAACGTAGTGATCCTTTCCGCAGACGCTGCGCAACATCACGAATTCATCCTTGCGGAAAAGTAGCGTGACAGGTGGTGTGACCACTGTCATGCCATCCTCAGTGTTACCCGATAGATCGAAATAAGCCTGAGCAGCATACCTGTCGCCTATCCGCGCTGCGCCCAAAAGGTATGCGTCTATGGTTACACCCCAGTCGATGTTGCTGGCCACCAACACCTGAGACGGAACCGCCGGCGACGGAGATAAACTCGAAATCTGCCTGTTAGTCATGTGGTGATCTCCACAATCTTGTCCGGGTCGAATCCCGTTTCTTCGCCGGGATACCCGCGCTGATTCGAAATCAACCGACATTCGCCAAACAGGACATCGATGGATCGATGGGTGTGGCCGAAGATCCACACATTGGCCTTTTCCACTAATGACTGCCAGCGATTGAAATAAGCTGCGCTGACGTGACCATCATGCTCATCGCCGGCAGCTTCTGAGATCGGGCAGTGATGGCTCACTACCACCGTTGTCCCCTCAAAAGGTGTACTGAGCTCTCGGTCAAAAAACTCACGAGTCGCCCGATTCTTTGCAATGAGGTCAGCCGGGCGAAGACGGCGATAATTGGCATCTGCGCGGATCATCTTGAAGTCATTCATCACACTCGCGCAGGTCATCGATGCTGCGACCACATCGCCCGTCGCGGAAAAATCCGTCCACCCCGTTCCGACCAAAAATCTGACATTGCCATGAGTCCACGATTCGTTCTCCAACACGTGGACATGATGCGCTGCAGCGGCCTTCATCTTGCTCAACGTGCGATCAAGGTGGCCTCGGTATAGCTCGTGATTACCGCAGCAATAGATGACCGGGCAGGTAAACGTCTCATTCGCCCAAAGTACACCTCTGGTATGCAGATCGATGTCTCCTGCGAGCACGACTAGGTCGACCACGTGCTTTGAAGCCGGAAACGGTGAGAACTCATTGTGCAAATCAGATAAAACCAAAATTTTCATGACAACTCGTGGGTTCGCTGGACAGCTTGGTGTGCCGCTGATATGCGCTTGCTGGCCCAGTAAGCGAGAGCCACCAATGATCGGTTTATGGGTATATTGAACTGACCACTAAGCCTCTCAGCCCAGCCCCCCATAAAAGGTTTTCGCGTTTGCTCCACCTATTGGAAAGGGACGCGCGCCTGAGCAATACCAGCTCTGCTCACGACAGAAGTCCCCTATAAGCAACTATATACAGTGGAAGGGGACTAGGCAACATGGCTTTATCGTTAGCTTTGGGGAAGCTCCATGAACCTTAGGCTTGCGATCGGCGCAGTGCTTCGCACGCTACGCAGTAAAGAAAAGCGAACCAGGGAAAGCCTCGCCGAAGCTAGCAGCCACACCTACCTGGCAAGATTGGAACACGGAAAATCAGGTATCACCGTTGAGAAACTTGAGCTTATTAGCGAGACCTTCGGGATCAGCCCCCTGACATTTTTGACCCTCGCCCTAGCGACCAGTAAGGGGGAGACGATTGACAGTCTTCTACGTCAGACGCGCACCGAACTCGACGAATTCGAGGCCGACGGTGGACTGGACACGATTACCAATCAGGTCAAGGACGGTAAGCTGGTCACACGGCTCCCCGGCAGACAGATCGACTCGCAACGGCTGGAGAATGTCCTCAAGTGCAAAGCCCAAGGGATGACCCAGAAAATGACTGCAGAATCGTTGGGGATCAGCAAGCAGACGGTCAATAAGCTCTGGACGCGGGGCAAGGAATGAACCGCTATACCGATTCTCATATCTTGTTGTTTATTGAGCGTGTAGTCCTTCAACTTTCATTTCGTTGAGCACCCGCTGAGGTCTGGGACTACAGAAGGTAGGAGTAACTGAAGAGTGAACGCCACCGATCAACCAGATCCAGCTCAACAACCTGACAGTGGAATGAGCGAGCAACAACTGCAAGCAACCGCCGCAGAGCCAGATGCAGCAACTAATAGCGAGCCCAATCTCTTTGATTTGGAACTGGCGTCGATCGAGGACTTCCAGCAAATGAAGATAAGCCGCCTGCTGGAGACCATCGACACGCTCGAATTTTACTCGCTTGACGCCCATTTCAGCGCTCTGTCCAAACAGGCACTTGCCGAAGGTCAGCGGGGTGTTTATCTGGCTTATAGAGTACTGATGGTGGTGTGCTCGTACCATTTTTCCGTTGATCGCCATGATGCCTTCGGGCCAAGGCTGACCAGAGACGGAATGCGCTTTCCTAATCCTGCAGACATCGCCGGTGAGCAAAGCCAGGTACTCGCCGCTATTGCGGAGAATATCGATCATCCACTCATACGAGCGTGGGTTGCTGACGTAGCGTGGACAACCACAAAAGCCTCCACAAATGCGCTGGCCTAGCCATCGAGGCGTACTGCGAGGCAATCGAGTTCTACCTCGCCGATAAACTCTCCTTCAGCTACGAACCGCCCTCCGGCTTGTCCTCCGAAGTTGTAGACCTGATCCACCGGGTTTTTATATCATCGCAAGCACCGGAAAGCGGAAAATTCCCCCTGAGGTTGCTGTTGCGTAAGCGAACGGTGAACCCGCCTACCGTTATCCCAAATTAAGGGCGATGGTGTCCGCCTATTTTTAAGCGGACGCGATAGCCCTTAAATGCGCCAACGAAGCTCTTACCCCAAGTCGTTCAAAGCCCAGGTTGTCCAGGAATGCCTGCAACCCGGCGCCTCCATTTCCAGCGTTGCCATCAGTCATGGCATCAATGCCAACGTGATCCGTAAGTGGCTGCCACTTTTCCGAGATCAACCACCCGCAATCCTGCCAGCGTTCGTTCCGGTACCCCTCCCTCCAGCCCCTTCACTGCCTGCGAAACAGTAAAGCAGCCGTAACGCACACCGTCCTTAGCACGCGCTGCGACGTTCAAAAAAACGACAGTATTACGCTTATTCCTGATAAATCTGAAAAGGTCGATCAGGTGGGCTCATACAAACGGTGGCCTGCAACATACCGCACTAGGCAGGCGGCAACTCAGCGGGTAGCTCCCCGGCTCGCGCGCGGTCAGCCATGCTCACTACGCAGCGCTCGATGAACTGAAGCTCCTGCGTGAGCTCAATGGCGCGCTTTTCGAGCGCCTTCAACCCTTCCCCGTGCTCCTTTTGTACCTCTTCAGGTGCTCTGGCGAGTCCTGCCAATTTCCTGCGGCCCTTCTCGATTTTTTCATTCACCTCTGCAAGGTACCTTTCTCCGAAGTCCTTTTTTTTGCCCATGAAAAGCTGGCATTCCAGTAAACGGATCGCGTCATAGATTTTCAAGACCTCACCACTGGTCTTGGAGTGCACAAAGTTCAGGCTTCCTTCATCAAAGGCGTGATGCTCCTGGTTTTGGCCGCCCCAGTTCACCAGATCATTCTTGATGAAATTGAAGTGCGATAGGTCGTAGTCAATGAAGGGTTCCACAAGCTTGAAGGTGTACTCCAGACTCACCTGCAGGTACATACTCTTCTTGAGCTGCGATTTGTTGAAGTTCGCGGTGACCTGGACGCCGTTCTCTATACAGAACTCCAGTACCATGGACTCGAACCAGATCCGGCAATACAGCAATGCTTGCCGAACGTCGAAGACCGACATCGCCACGTGCACCTTTTTCTGAAAACCACCTGCGTGATCAATGACCACGATGCCTTTATTCGTATAGCTGAGCACATGGTTGGCGTGCTGGTCGCATTGAGGATGACGGTCAGCGATGATGCAGAAGCGCTCCCAGAAGAGGCGATCATGGGTGGTCACCACCATCTGGATCCGGCGCAGGTAAGTGTCATTGAAAAACAGATCAATGATGTTGGATCGGTGATCTGTGTCGATCGCATTGACGACGTCATCAAAGACGATGAGCGGAAAATTGTTTTTCTCAGCCATCGCCAGAAGAATCGATAAGCCCAATGCCCTCAGATGCCCCTCGCTGAGCACGGCAAACGCATCCAGCAGAGATCCGTCCACGTTGGTAATCTTGATGCGGTAGCTCTCCGTGAGCCTTTCAAAGGTCAGTGTCTCTATCTGCTCATGGTCATCGTCATGATTATTGATCGCGCGGTAGTACTCGGCAGCCTTGGCTTCGATCCCTGTGATGCGCGCTTTTTCGAGCTCTAGCTTGTAACCTAGCAGGTCGCCATACAGCGTTCGGTATTCAGCCTCAAGATCCTTGAGCAACTGGTTGAAGTGGCTGTTATCCACCGAGTCATTGAGCAGAGCCGTTCTCTGCCCTATCAGCGCAAGCATCCTGTCATTGGCGTCTGTGAACCCGGTTAGCGCCTGGGTTTTGAGGTCAAACTGTCGTTTCAGCGACTCATCGACCTGCTTGAGGTGTTCGATGAGCGCATCCAGACGAGCCGCTTGAACCTCCGCCTGATCAACCTCCCGTTGCCTGCGCTCGCAGGCACGCAGATAGGCCTCGATCTGGGCTGTACTGTCAGCACCGAGCGCGATGAAAGCATTGAGGACAGACGCCGCCACTGTCGAGCGGTCAGTGGCCGTATGGAACTCTGTGAGCACCGCTTCCAATACGTCCATCGCCACTGGGCAGGGTACATCGGCATAGGCATTGGCCTTCACGGAACTGACCCCGGTCGCGATCCTTGAAGCCCAGAGGACAACTTGAGTATCATTTTTCTGTTTGGATTGCTTCAGGGCCTCCAGAGCCCCGAGCGCCTTGATCTGATCACGCGCCCTTTCAAACGGGTTCACCGTGACTTGGTCAAGGGGCGTCAAACAGGCGGGACAGGTCTGCTCAGACGGCTGTTCGGTGGCTTCCAAAGCTTCCAAGGCTTCAAAAACAGCGCGATAGTTAACGTCACTGGCCCTTTGCAGAAACAGTGTCTCGATCTGCGTTTTGCGGCTGAGCAACCGCTTGGCGATGGCAGACGTACGCGCAACATGCTTGATGGGAATGACCACCGGTGCTTTGGCCGCTCGCAGTCGCTCGGCCCCACGGATGTGCATGTCTATCGTCTTGCGCAGCCGCTGTACCTTTGGACGAATTTCGAAATCCTGATCGGCCCGCAGCCCCAAGAGCTGACAGGTTTGCGAAATCGCAGCGTAGAGATCTGCCCTGTGCTTGCTCCGCACTTGGCCAAGCTCTGTTCGTGCGCGTTCAAGGTTCGCCAGGGCCTCGGCCTGGTCGGCACGCATGAATGCCTTGAGCGTAAAGCTGTCAGGGCGCACGAATCGGGAAATGACTTCCTGAAGCTCTTCCAGGCCGAACAAGGTCGCCAAGACATCACTTTCGCCACTACCAGTGTCCTTCGAGCCCAGCAGCGAAAACTCCTGAAGGCGATTGCGATCAATGAAGCAGCTCGACCAACTGATACTGGGCGCAATTTTGAGCTTATCCGTTCCCAGGAGAGCGAGCTGGGGCTTGGTTTCTCCTCGTGCAATGTACTGCTTGACCTTGGTCTTGCGCCTGGCGGCTTCCTTGATGTCCCCAGTGGTGCAAATTTCGATGGCTTCACAGAGCGATGATTTGCCGCCGCCATTGGGCGCGTAGAAAATGTTTTTCAGCTTACTGAATCGAATGAACGTGCCTTTGTCGTCGGCACCAAACTCGCCAAAGCCCCGGAAATTCCTGACGCGCAGGTGATCTAACGCCCTCAAGCCCGAGGGTGGTATCCGATCCAGTTCAGGCCTTTTATCGAGCACTTTCTTGAAGCGAGCAGCGACGCGCTGGTAGTTACGACCCAGCAATTGATCCGACGCAGTGGTGATGTGTGACTTGATGTGGTCGGAGTAGCGGCCCTTGCTTTGGTTGGCCTGGTACATACACCAGAGAAGCACCAGGTACGCATCAGTACGCCCCTCAAGGTTCTGCCTGGCAAAACTTAAAAGGTACTGACTCATTGCGCCTCCTCCCTGGTATGCATCAGCGTAACCGGACTGGCATCAGGAAGCCATTACCGAGCGTTGTGGATGGGCCGCTGTCCGGAAAAACTTGGGCGGTCTCATACAACATGGGGGATGCACCCAACCTGACTCGCAGCCCCAGTTACAGAGATATTGATCCCATAGTCTGATCCCAAACCCGGTTTGACGCCCGGTATACTCAGGACAAATAGTGCTGCATCAAAACGCCGTTCAAGCCTCCAGCACCCATTTTTGATAATACCGAGGAAGCACCATGCCAGTTGACGGGCCTCTACCTGGGACGGGTGATCAGCACGACATCAATGCCGATGCAACACGTTGCCTGATGGCTCGACATCCCAAGAATTGGCGAGTGCAAAGCCTGGAAGGGACTGACGACTATGGCTATGACTTCCAAGTGCAGACCACGCCGAATCAACAAGCGACGGATATTTTCCGTATCCAGCTTAAGGGCACCCGCTCTCCGAACCTGACGGCGGATGGCGAATACATTTCGGTGTCTCTGAAAGCCACCACTGTCCGCTATTACGCCCGAGCCGTAGAACCGGTACTTCTGGTGATCTGCGACCTATCGGTGAACGAAGATCCTGTCGACTGCCCCCTTTACTATGTTTGGCTCAGGGATGAGCTGAATCGCATCTCGGTCGACGATCTGTCCGCTGAACGCAAATCCGTCACCCTTCGTGCGCCCACAAAGAACGTACTAACAATAGCTACGGATCTCTCGGAGGACATTCGCCACCAGAACGAACTGTCTCGCATGGGGCATATCCTGAGTGAGCGCGCAGAGCAAACACACCCAGGGATGCAAGCAGATGACCGCTTAACCCTGGTTCAGGGCGTGGTAAAAGGCTTGGCTGCACGAGGCTCCGCACTGATGAACGCCTTGGCAGGCCCAACGGAAGACTACTGGGTCAACCCAGCTCGCGGCACGCTTGCCTGGAACTTGACTCAGGCCAAGGCAGATCTACAGGTCACCGCGCTGGATCGAGCGAAGATCCAGCTCGATGAGGCAGAGCCAAAACTCGAAGGGTCGGCCACCCTTGAGCTCGCAGAATATTGGCGCCTACGTGGCAACTGGCAGGTTCAAACGGGAGATAACAGAGCGGCAGTCTCTTCCTACCAGAACGCGTATGAGGTAACGCCGCTCCCCAAGTTCCGAGCAGCCCAGGTGGAAGCGGAGATCCGCATCCGATTCGAGAACGATAGCGACTCACTTGCAGAGCTACATGATTTACTGGAGGGTGAAGATCCAACCATCATTGCCATTCGCTCCCGGCTGCATGCCGTGCAAGGGCATTACGAGTTGGCCGTTGAGCAGGCGAATTTGCTTGCGGAACCTCAACGCTCTTTCGCCAGAGCGTTTGCACATTGGCTGTCTGAAGAACCGGCAAATGCCCTGACGGACTGCGAGGCGGGCCTTGAAGCCTGTGACGCGTCCGATGACATTCGTGAACTGTTGCTGTTGCTTAGGGCCCGAGCCAAATTTTCCCTCGCAGTGGCCACCGCCACTACGCCGCGACGTGAATCTATCCCACCCGCAGGTCTTCCAGGTGTAGACCTTCAAAAGCTTGAGGAAGCTTGGGTTGCGATTAACGATGCTGTCCTGTCCATAAAGGCATCTGGCTGGGGCTCCAACATAGAGCAGCTCGTCGACATCTGGGGGGGCCACAGCGTCGGCCCTTGGCAAAGCAGAGTCGATACTTGCAGACCTGAAGGATGCAGCGCAGAAGCGCCCGGACTTACCCCATATCCATGAGGTCTTGCGGGGCATTGCGGGTCAATTGGCGGACTTCACCCTCGCATTGTCGGCAAATGATCAGTTGCCCCACTCACCTGACAAGCAGTTCTGGGGCACGCTTCTGCTCTATGAAACCCGTAAATTTCGGGCGTGCTATCAAGGCTTTGGCGCATACGTCGGTGACGTGGATCGCAGCCACCCCCTGTTTGGGGCGGCTGTCACCGCAGCGTCTATTTCGGCGCACAAATCAGTTCAGACCGGCCTCGTGAACTAGTGGATGGGGCTGCTCGAAGCAGATCCTGCTCTAGCCCCCGAAGCCGCCCTCGCACAATTTTATCTCCAGTTGGAGATGAGCAGGTTGGCCAAGGATGAGGCGTTGAGGACGCTGCAGGCCAGGTATGAAGAACTGGATCGGCCCGTCAGTATTGCACTCACCCTCATCCACGAGCTTGACCCTACCGACCCGCAGAGCGCGCAGGCGTGTGTTCGACTCTCCGAAAGGATCACTGAGCACTATGTCTTCTCGCCTGCGGTGGCTGCGCGGCTTGGGTTGGCCTTGGTGACCTTGAGAGATTGGCAAGGCATCGTAGAGCTGTGTCAAAGCAATCGAGTTCGCGTTGAGCCTGGCGATCGAATGGGAGCCTTCGAGGCATTGGCACTTGATCACCTAGGCGAAACGGAAAAGGCCCGCGACCGGTTGTTGAAAATTGTAGCCACAGGATCTGACGATCCACTGGCACTGAACACCTATGCGACGATTGCCACGCGTTGCGGCTACGTCGATGACGCCGTGGAGGCAGCGGAAAGAGCGCTCGAAACTGCGAGATCCAAAGGGGAACAATTGGAGTTCATTAAGTTACTGTTCTTTCTCATTCAGTTTTCCGACCCAACGAGCGAACGGCTACTGGAGCTGGCCCTGCGAGCGGGCGAACTGGTGGATCAGAGTGTAGAGAGCCAGGAAGGCACCTACTTGATGATGCACCTGAGCGGCACTCTGGGTGGACGCAGTGACATCGACCTTGCCAGGGATAGAGAGCAGTTCCGCACACGCGCTGATGCATTCTTCAGGAATTTCCCGAATTCCCGGATGCTCTGGAGAGGCGAAATCCGAGAGGGCGCCTCTGGCACGGAGTTGGTGGAAAGCCTGAAAGCACTGACTGGAATGACGCCCGACAGAGAGGCCTTCCAGAAGCGGCAGAGCGCTCCCTACAGCAGGGATTGAATACCGTTCCTTTCTCGTGGCGCCCACGACTGGTGCTGTCTTACGTTTGCGATATCGTGCACCTGTGGGAAATTGCCAAGGCGTCCAGCCGGGATGATCGCCAGTATCACTTGGCAATGGTCAACGATACAGGTTGGCAGCCGACCGGTGCCGATGACCTGCGCAAGCGAGTGCCTTTGCTGGATTGGACAGCACTGTTAGTCCTTAACGACTTGGGGCTGATCGACGCCGTCATCACTTTCTTCGGTCAAATTGCGGTGGCCAAGGCCACGATGGAGGAGCTTGCCGAGTTCACGAACCCCGTGTTTGGAAGCCCAAAGCGAAGCAAATGCTTGGAGCTACAGAACGCTTTGAAACCCCATCTCGCCTCGATCCTTCAGCCCTCCCCTCCAGAGGTGGCAAGCGAGGCATCGCCCGCCAGAGTCATTGGGCGCAGCAACAGTGAAATCGTGGAGATACTTGGCAAAGAGCCGGAACGGTACCGGCTCTATTCTGATGACGAATCGCTGCGGATATTTTGTGCTGCAGGTTCCGAGGTCGACGGTTTCTGCACGCTTGATGTCCTGACCGCAATGACAGAGGTTGGGCAGCTCTCCCCTATTGAAAAAGCCGGCAAAATTGCGCAGCTGTGCGAATGGCGGGTCGGGGTAATCGTACAGCTATCCGAAATTGTCCGGCTGCTCCCCCCGGCTGCCTATACTGCACGAACCGTACGTCAAGCCGTAGAAATCCTCGACGCTGAACCTAGGCTCATTTCAGTGATCTCGGCGCTCTGGGATTATCGAGTGCCCTTTGAAAAATCGCTGGGGCATGCAGCATCGGCGTTGCATGCACTAGTGGAGCAGGCTCAGCTTCCTGAGACTGGACTAGCTGCGCTGATGCGACACTGGCATGTCAAAGCAGCTATGAAAAATGATGCCCCTGATCAGGCCCTTGAGACCATAGTCCTTTTGATCATCACCGCCGCACTCATGGGTCATTTGCCGAAGGCTTGTGCCAAACGACTCTGGGCGGTTTACAGGCTGTTGGTCGAGTCTCACCATGGAGACCAAATGGACGAGCGTCTTGAGAAGGTTTCCATCCGGTTGCTAGGTTCGAAATGTGCTCAGTTGGAATCTGTAGCGGCTGGCGAAGGGTTGCGAATCTTCACCGAGCTCAATGAGAGCCTAACGGAGGGCACGATTGACCAGTCAGAGTTCGCCAACGCTTACACCACAGCACGAATAGCGGCGCAAAGCCCCAAATTCGGGCGATGAGTGCGGGCCGCAGGCGCTGGACGCAGCGCTATGTGGCCTAAGTATGGTCGACGCTGGACGCGTCGCAGTTAGGGTTGGAGCAGATACCCTCACGCGCTTCTCGAAGCGCTCTCTTGACCGCCGGAGCGAAATCATCCGCATGACGGGCCGACGAGCCCCCCCGTTCAACATCCGCTAGTTGGCGCTAATCAACCTTGTGATAGAAACGGCCACCGATGCTTTTCGGCCTGCTCAGTTTCTGGCCAGGAGTGGTTATCATCGTAACCACAACACGACAGGGCAACGAGCTCATGACCTACGCACTTATAGACAATGCCACCCTCACAGCTGTCCAGCTGTGCCACTGGAGCTGTCACGGTACAAAACACCGACACGATCAATGGAGACCTGTGCGCTGTAGAGAATTTCCTCCAGGGCATTCTTTTCTACGATGACCTGTTGTGCATCGACAACTACAAGCCTCAGCACCGGGAAGCGCGGAAAAAGCAGTTCCCGTACCTGCGCTTCGTTGACCCAACCCAGTTCGAACTGCAGACGGTCGACGAGGTTGCACAACGGGAAGCCGCGCTGATCCGCCCCGAGATTCGCGGAGGTAAGTTCGTCGATGAGGACTTCGCAGGTCTCCTGGAGCAGCTGAAAATGAACATGGTCTGCACCTGGGATAAATCTTCCAGCGTGTACTACCTGACCATGAGAATGCTCGGGCACCAAGCCACTGATGCCTACGGCAAGTACAGCGCCTTGAGCGCTGCAATCTTTGCCGAATTGGCAGATGTGGGCGACACACGTGGACGCTGGTCGCAAGAAGTGAAACTCGTAGGCTCCGATGGCCACGTCTTCACCGAGCAAGACTTCGCCAGGAAGAAGCCCGAAGATTTCGGCGGCGCCACAAAGCAGCTGGAGATGTTCATCGCTTCCCTGAACTGGCTGGCCTACAAGTCCATCTACTATTCCATGGCAGCTAAGCACCTTAAGGCCGACTCGTTTATTCATCCGATACGCCATGCCTATCAGTTGCACTGGCTGAAAAAAAGCGGCTTCTTCGGTCACGACTTCACGGCTCGCCTCCTGGCCAACCTCTCCAGCAAAACACAGACGAGCATCGCTGAAATCAAATCTCACGGGGGTGCGCAGACTGTCGCTCTCGACCTGCCGCTTTTCTCAGCCTGGATGACCCAGGTCTCCGGCAGCGTGCCGAACGCGATCATGGCTGCCAAGCAGATTCGCAACGAAGACCATTTCGTCACCATCCGACAGACTCTGAAGGAAATACGGGTCGCGTTCGATGAAAAGGGTATCGGTGACGGCAACAGGTTGGTGACCAAATTGATAGGCGATGTTGACAAGATTTGCGGCGACCTGAAACGCAAATACGGCGTGCCCTCTGCCCAAGGCATCCAAGGAAGCTTCCTGATCAAAGCGGTTAACACCATGACTGGATGGGCCGGCATTCCGGGCTTACCGGATCGCGAGTTTGCTCTGTCCACCCCTGAGTTCATGAAGTCGCAGTCGACCAAGGCGTTCACGACCGTCGTGAAGGACATCACGGCAGAGCTGACGTCTATGGAGCGCCTCGGTGGTGTTCGAGACCTCATGGCCAAATCGTTCGTTATCGACAAAGAAAAATTCGGCAGTCCGAAGGTTCAAAACCCCCGGTACCGTCACGCGACCTCTGAGTGGCAAAAACCAATGTAAATGCCGCTCCGTAGCCCGCCCCAGGGCATTGCTGTACACAGGGCGGGCCGTTCTGATGATTCGAGGCTGCCCACGTTGATCTGCATTCAGACCTCAGCATGACGACTCTACGCGCAGTCTAGAGACAGCAGTTTTTGTACTTAACACCGCTTCCGCAGGGACAGAGTTCGTTGCGCCCGTATTTCCTCGGGATCAACGCGCGCTCCATGGCTTTCATTCCTTGAGCTACTGATGAAGGAGGCTTCATTCCTTGGGTTAGGGCATCCATCGCTAGTGAGCGCTCCCAAGGAAACTCAAGCGTTACGCCGAATTGGAGTTCCCCCTCCAAACCAACCGACACGCCAAACCAACTTGCAGTTCGCTGAACGTACTTTCGCTTGGCGCACTGCACTTCTAGGACTTTAATGGCGTCTTCGCTAGGCTCAGGATTGCAATGCACACAGATCCCGCTCCCTGCGCCCGTCATACCAGCAGTGAAGTCATGCCGCTTCCCATCAAGCTTCGTCTGCTTGATAAGACTATCTATGGCTTTATGAATGGCGCTGCACGTGTCTTCCCCCATCGACAAAAGAGTGAATCCCAGCTCCATTGTTGACGGGACTGGACGGCGCTCGATCTGCTCGATCAGACGCTCGTAGTAGGATCCATTCATTTTTGTCAACAGTCCCTCCGGAACCCGCTTTCCTGCAAGTCCTTCACGCCTCACGGTCATGGCGACATCAAGGTCAGCTGCGATCGAATCATCCAACATCAACATGCTGAATTCGTCTTGAAGCCACAGATTGGAATGAAGGTGATATGCAAGCGCGACGAGTTCATGACTGATCATTAACTTCTCGATCGCATCGATGCGCATGCGGACGTAGCTGAGGAAACGCAACGGCGTGTCCAGCATCTCAGCGAGGACATCGAGAAAGAATATGTCCATAACAAAGGGAGGGCGGATGATCGCATCAGCCGAATACTTCAGATACTGACTAGCCTGGAAGGCGAGCGCAGGGTAGTGATCCGACACCACGCAGAGCGGATAGATTTCTCTGATGTTTTCCGGTAAATCGACCGTCTGGCCCCGATCATTTTCAAGCCGGCACTTACCTGAAAGAATCGCCGTCGCACATTCGGCCCCCTGGTCGTAGGCTTTCTGAATCGCAGCTGCAAAGTCGGCCTTGATTTGTCCATCGCTGCCCTTGCGGGCGGCCAACGTCAGCTTTTTAGACTTGGCTTGGACGATGATCACCCGGTCGCCGAAAACAACCAGTACATCAGCCTCAGCAACGATCCTTTTCCCCTCGTACAAATTGACGTTGGTGTGGACATTTGCCGCACCGAACACCGCAACTAAACGACGGTAAGAGAATCGCTCAGTGAACGCGCCACGGTTGTCGGACGCCTGCTGCTTGTAAGCCTTGTCTTGGTTCATCCAGAAAAAAGGCGACTCGTACAGCGCCTCATAAATTGCGTAGTGAGAAAACAGCAGTACTGAGCCCCTTCCAGTCGGAAGCAGCGGAGTCGCATTCACCTGGTTGAAGTCACCCACCTCTTTGAAGCCGGCATTGTTGCCGCTAAACGAAAAAACGTCGAAGAATGCCTCAACCACTGCGAGATCCTGACTGGCACGCTGAGCAACCTCTGCCGCAGTAAATTCATAAAAACTCACCACCGACTCTAGTGGTATTTCTCCTGCCTTCAAGTCGAAACTCGACCGAGTGTCCTTCGTCGCTCTGGAGTCCATCAAATCACACATAGCTCTCGCGATCCGACACGCTTGCCCGCTGGAAAAACCTTTCACTCGGATAAGCCAGTCGTCATCGACAGCATGCTTCTCCACAAAGAAATCTCGGTACTGGAAGCTGTAAGCGGACTCGGCGCCATAGAAAATTGGCTCCTTCATCATTTCACCCTGCCAGAAATCGTCCATGCCTTCTGCGTTGCCGACGTGGCTGATCATTTCCCCCATGGCCGCTCCACTCATTGACTGATGAAGCTCCTCCATCAGGCCATCAGTAAGCGTTACATAACTCAAGAGCGTTGCGTTGTCAGGCTCGGTCAAATCAAGGTGCTGCCTCATCATCAGCCCCAACAGCATGGTAGTTTCGTTCCGATTAAGACGAGTAGGATCGTACATATGGCTGAGATCGGAAGCTTCATGCTCCCCCTGAAAGGACACCATATTGTCTCGGTAGCAGATCCCGGCAATCGCATGAACGTAACCAGACTGGGCTGTCAGTTCGACAAGCTCTTCAATGACTTCAGCTTCACTTCGATTTGCAGCACGCATCTTGGTACTCCGCCGGGGGTTGCGAGGAAACTCCTGGTAGTTCTGAGCTCCGAAGCGCCTATTCCCTGAAGGCTAGCTATTCAGCCGATTGGCGGGCACTCCCAGCTTAGGTCTGCCTGAGGGTAGCTAGATTTTGAAGGCCTATTCAGGAGCTCACACACCTGATTTTTGACCGTGAGCGCCCCTCAGAACATTTGACCAAAATTTTAGGTAAACACAATTATTCAGCCTACACGCTAAACCTTCGCCTATCGAATCATTCAACAGGCGGTCTGCCACGGCCAACCACGTCGTGACGAGTGCATACGCAGACCTGAAGAGTTCGACTCGCACGAGCCTGCGTCGCTCGGCCTCCACCAGCCTCTCCGCTACAAGGCGCTGGTGAAAACTCATCACGCCTGCAATTTCTTCGTTGAGCCTCGCCACAGATGTTTTGGGTAGGCCCCTCAACATCCCATCCAGGAAGGACAGGCGACCCCAGAGAATACCTCGGCGAGCACTGATGTGATCACCTCTTTCGAGATCGATCTCGACCCTCTCATCCTTCACGTCCAATTCGAAACGCACGTTTATCAAGCGCAACGACCGCGGCGGCGGCCCGTGAGCAGACGGCCAAAAAACGATGGCCTCCATTCGTATTCCCTTGCCAAAACCACCTCCCCACGATCACAGCGCGTGGACGAAAATTGCCCATAACCCCTCAAGGTATGTATTCAGACCCTAAAAGAGAACAATCCCAACGGCCATGAAAGCGCTCCCCACTTGAAAAAGCCAAGTAGGCAAACGATCAGAGGGGAAGTGATCGACATTGACCAAGAGGTGCCGGACAGCCGATTGCTCATAGCTCGCTGGTGACAGCAAACCAGGCACTGTGCCATTATCGGGAAAAGTGATGGAGCACCTATGAAAATCAAAAGTTTTAGAATTAAGAACTTTCGCACAATCACCGGCGATCAAACAATCAACCTCCAAGATGGGATGACGATTGTAGGCCCGAACAATAGCGGAAAATCTAACACACTACTGGCCCTGTACTATTTTTTCACGGCCAGAACTGATCAAGTTGGATATTCTGCTGAAGCTGATCTCCCATTTGGCCACGACGGTGTTCAGACAAGTTTGACCTGCTTCTTTTCACTTGACTTATCAGACCCATTCGATAACGACATTCACAAAGCCTTGATAAAAATGAAAAAGCTTTTGGATGAAGAAAAACAAGATGATATCGCGACCAGCTTTTCATTAAACCTAGTCTTCAGACCAGTACCAGTATACCAAATCTTTCCAGGCGTCAAACAAAACTTAAAAAGACGTCTGGAGTACTCAGACCTACAACGCCATGTCATAGACAAAGTACTAAGTTATTTTAAATGTTACAGAATCCCATCTGAAAAATCCGTAGAAAAAATATATTCAGATTTCGTAATGCCGCTTGTTAAGAAAGAAATAGCCAAGGCTATTAGCCCATATCATGAAGTGATAAAAAACAGTATAAAATCCTTGAGCTCCAGCATCAATGACACTCTCCTTCAGTCAGGGGTAGAAAACGTTAACGTCACGTTAGACTATCCTGAGGATGCACTGGAAAACCTTATAGCCACGCTTGATTTAGAAGTAGACGACAGATCTAAGACCTCAATCTACTCTAAAGGAATGGGAGTCCAGTCAACTGTACTTTTTTCAGCGCTAGAATGGGTTACAAAGCAACAGTCAGATAATCATATCGTGTGGCTGATCGAAGAACCTGAAACCTATATGCACCCTGCCTTAGCAAACAAGGCATCTCGGGTATTGGGACGACTGGGCAAATCCTCAACCGTAGTCAAAACCACACATAGCCTGAGCTTTTTACCAAATGATCCACTAAATATTGCAGGCATAACATTCAGCCCTGAGGCAAACAGTACCACGATCACAACGTATAAAACTATCCACGATGCAACGTCTGATATCAGAGGCGCGCTGGGCGTTAAGTTTTCAGATTACTTCAGCCTTTCCGAAGTAAATATATTCGTAGAAGGCGAGACAGACGTTGAGTATCTAAAAGCCGCCATGGAAAGCTATAATCACAAGCATGAACGCAAGCTTTTCATGCAGAGTTGTGATTTGCGGGTAACCAGTTTTGGAGGTTGCAGTAATCTGGTTGGTTTCTTAAGAGCTAACTACGAATTCATACGAAAGGAAGTGGTTGCAGTATCCCTCTTTGACTGCGACGATGCGGGTCTTAAAGCTACTAAGGAGCTGAAGGGATATCTAGGAACTAGGGGTGGCTTTCTCCCCGATAGAGATTACACATATGTTCCTGGAGGTGCAATTGAAAGCGTATTTCCAGACGACTGGATTTATCAAGTCAAAGCAGAACACCCTAGCTGGCTGGAAATAGACTATGATGCGGCGAAGACAATCATCTCCGTTGAGGTAGAGGACAGTCACAAGAAACAATTTATGAACACTATGCTCGACTACATGCGCAACAACCCTTACTTTGACAGTCATCCTCCGAAGTTTGACAGCTTGCTTGAGGCATTAGACGAACGAATAGAGAAGGCTTACAAAAAGCTCTACTCACGAGCCACCCCGAAACAAGCACCCGCACTGGAACTTCTAGCATGAGCTAATTCAGTGCATTGAGACAGAACTACCAATTACGGAAATTCGCCGGAGATCTATTGGGACGGGTGTGTACGTCAGTCTCGCTTATCATGTAACCCGTCCTTACTCGACAAATTTTCCCTAGATCGTCACTCTAGCTTGCCATACACGACGGTTTACAGCTGGGCATTCGATAAAGCGAGTGCGAGCTTTTCAAGCAACAGCCGCTTGGCAGATGCCAACGTAGATTCCTGACCCGTCCTCATATGGAAACGCGCATCGCAGTTTTGGTTAAGCCACCGCATCACATTGTGGTGGCTTCAGACCGATTCTGCTAAGCGTCTGGCAGTTGGAGCGTACCTGTCTGGATGCTCAGCGATCGAATTTCATCTTGCCAAGTCGGAAGAGATCATTGTGCAATTTGACAATCTCTCCTGCAGTTGCGTGCAACCGATTGACTACTGAAAAAAAGTGCTCAGGCTTTGTCTCTTCCCATTCCGGAGGGACGGTTTGGAAGTCCGGATTATAGGCAGGGAACGTATTGACAGCGATCTGGCCCAGATAGTCGCCAACCAATCCATGTAGCTGAGAGCGCATCTTTTCCATTTCGGCATCGATGAACTCGTGCTCGACGTCATCCCACTCATGGTAAAAACGGCTTAACTGGTCGAGGTTAGAGAGGCGCCATAAGAACCCAGCCATGTTATGTTCATCAATAAAGCTGATGCTTCCTTTGGAGGGGAGCTCGGTTTTGAATCGCTCGAAAAGCGCAGCATCGGTCGAGCGTGGTGGGGATTCAGTGCCGGCTGCCTCAACGCTTGCTTGGGCTGTCTTACGAGACCCATGGGATTCGAAAATCAGTTGCAAAGCCGCCACAAACGTTTTCGTCAAGCCTTTCCTCACGGGAGCCTTCTCATCTGCGTCAGCCTCGATAGTGTACGTCAGCGCTCGTTTGGATCTCAGGTCGAAGGGAAGCTTGTCGGGCCCGCCGTACGCGATGTTCATCACCATAATGATGCGGTTCCAGCCTAAGGCCTTGATCGCGTAGCCTAGCTCAACCAGCACATTTGGATTCGGTGTTGACCTGGCTGTCGAGAGGTCGATGATCGAGACATCGCACACGAACACTGAGGCGGCATCAATCTTTTCGAAAATGGAGTGGCTAATGTCTGGTGACCCAGCCAGACCAAGGGTGTCCCGATCGATGACCGGTTCAACGTCGGTCGTCTGGTCTTTGTGTATGTCTGCGATCGCTATTTCCAGCGCCTGCAAAATGAAGTTTCTATTGGTGTTGCCGGGGCTGTCGGATTGCCAAGAGTAAAATACGCGGTCTTTCATCTCATCACCGAGGTTGAGTTCAGCGTTGCCCCTACCTTCAAGTACTATCTCGCCCAGAATCCAGATGGCTTGCTCCCTGGAGGCGGTGCGATCGTCGCACGTGTACCCCCAGGAGGCCAGCGGGTCGGGGAGTCGTCACTCGATTGACGTAAGCAGAACTCTGCGTTCAAAGCTTAGCATATGATGCAGAGTAGCCTCGCCGAACGCAGTGCGAGATCCATCAATCGCTGCCGGTGAAGGCGAAGTTACAGAGCCGCGCCCCCTCTGGCTATCGCCCGTCCACCTTAATCTGCTGTCACGGAACTACTGAGTAGCGCCGCACGCACCTTCGCTATCTCGTCGATGATCACCTGGCTCAAAGTGTGGGCCGTACCGTCAAATTCCAGAATGATCTGCCGGGCTGCGGCACTATCGAGTTCGCTATTGGGCACTATGCGCTGCAGCTCTGCCGCCGCGATACGAGATAGGCCAAGCTCAAGGAAAGCACGCGCTGTGACGGTATTGACTCCCAATTCCAACGCAAGCGCGAAATCAAAAATCTCCGGCACCCTGTGGCTCAGTCCATTTTCAGTCATAATGTGGGCCAAAATATCAATATAGGCTTTGCCCATCTGCACCAACTGGAAGCGAATTACGTCCTCGATAGTATCGAATGTATCTTTGATCACCTTGCTTGGATTGAGTGGTTTGATGCTTTTGGCCCTGTAACCTTTGACGGTACGAACATTCATACTTTCAATGTCACGCTTTTTCTGAATCCCTACCTCTTTGGCCTCAATCTCAAACTTTAATATTACTGGATAAGGCTTTCCCTCCATCCATCGAATCGCGATTCTTGAGACGTAACCGCCTAAATTCCCTTCAAAACCTTTAATGTATTTGAAAATTACGTTGAAAATATCTCGATAATACTTGAATGATTTACTGCCCAGATCAGCGGGGTGACGTGGAATCATCTGCTCGATGCTACCATCGGCCAAAGATCCCTTCAAAAAAATCATAAGTCCGTTCAAAGCAAACAGATCTAAAGTCCAATTGGCATTGAGAACATTGAGCGGTAACTCCAAACGTTCTGAAGCGGCTTTAGATGCGTTGCAAAGCAAACGAGAGTCCAGAATATCTAACTCTGGCGCCACTCGTTCGAGAAAACTCTGCACGCTACCCTGTCTTGCTTTGGATATTAGCATCCCAGCAGATGCAACAGCGTTTTTACGACCCTCGTCACGAGGCTTCGCGGAGAAAACATCCTCTCTTAAAAATTTTAGGACGTCATGCGCGTTATTAGTAATTACCTCGCCTAGGGCGGATTTTATGGTGAATTTTGTAAACCTATCCATGGGATGGTCACTCCACGAATCGTAATCCACCAAAAATACATTCCCGACTATGTCTTTACCCATACGCCCCGCCCGTCCAGCGAAATTCCACAGAAGGGCTGGTTCGAGAAGCTGTTTATCACCTCTGCCACGGGCAGGTGTATCGATGAAAACATTGCGTGCAGGCAGGTTGATACCCTGAAACAAAGTGGTAGTGCAAACCAAGAATTTTATCGAACCTAGTCGGAAAGCGTTTTCAATTGCCTCACGAAGCAATGCGGGCATCTGTCCGTAATGGAAAGCTACACCCTTCTCAACCATCCGAATGAGATGGTATTTAGGGTGAATGTGCGCCTTGATAAATGCAACCAGATCATCATTCTTCCCAAGGGAGTCAGGGTCAGTTACGCCCATCGCAATCGAGCTAGCTAACGACGCGGCTTCGGTAGGAGTTTTGGCATATACCAAAGACCCTCCGTTGTGACCGAGTTGAAGCGCGACCGCAGCTAAACGACTCTCACGCGTAGACATTCCCACGTCACATGTAAGCGAGCCAATCGATGCTGTGCCGTTTGGGGAGAGTAGTTTGAAATTCAGCTCGCTCGTGCTTGCACCCTTAGTCACAACGATTCTGTTTTGGAGGACGGGGGAGACTGTCGTGGCTATTTCTCGGATCTCGGGTAACCCAAGGCTTTCGAGCGCTTCCTTGAAGCCTTCCGCACCTGGCGCGAGCATCACGACATGTGCGCGCCTGTAGCGCTCAACACACTGCTCTATGCAGTCTTGGAGGATCATCCCTCGGGCCCCATCAGAAAGATTCTGGGCTTCATCCACTACCACAAGATCAATCCTCGCAGAAGTGGTAGAGAGAAGAACCTGGAACCGCTCTTGGGTCAGCACAAAAATCTGTTTGGACATCTGCTCGAAAGTCGGGATATCCGTCACACGGATTTCAGGGTCACTCGCCAAACGGGCCTTGATCTTCATATGGACTTCAGATAGCAGTGCGCGAGTCGGAGCAATGTAGACGAACGTGAAGCCGCTGGTCGAAACAGCACGGCGGCATAGATGCTCAATTACCAAAAACGATTTGCCAGCGGAGGTAGGGGCAGATATCGCCAGCGAAGAGCCCCCCTCCAAAGAGTCCCATACCCCTTTTTGGTAGTCTGTGAGGGCTATATTTTCTCCATGCACATTGATTGTATTGAGATGCTCAACCACATGGCGTTGAATCATACCTGCTAGGCTGGTTAGCTTTGACTTGAAGTTAAGCTCAGCATATTTGAGGCCCGGGAAATTTCCGAGTTCGGTCAAGACTGATGAGCATCGCTCCAAAACGCTGGATTCTTTGCTAACCAGCATCGCATTGAAAGCGATAGCCTGGGCTAACGCTACATGGCCTTCTACAGGTGACTGTGCGAATACTGAGGCACAGTAAAGCAGCTTACCCAAAGCCTCGATATCAGGGTCAGCTTGAGATCTTGCGATATTACTTGGCAGCGTATTGGCTGCTCCAGCGGACTGTAGAGCGCCTAGCGCCTTTTTAAAATCGACGTTCCTGATCATGCGGGCAGACAGTGCTGATGCAAAACTACTCATCGCTCACATCCTCCCCAGGCGATGGGACAGTTAACGCCGTATCGGACTGCGCCGGCAAGATCCCCAAGGAGTCATAGAACAATTCTCTTAGCTCATCGACATCGGGTACAGCTACCAGATAGAGCATGCATTTGTTCGCATCGACGCCATGCTTTTCCAGCTGATTACTTACATTCTTGTGGTGCCGTTTGTGGTCGTTAGCGTACAGATTTCCAAAGTGCACCTCGTGCTTATCCAAGGCACCATCATCTACCGGCAATTTGTTCGCGAAGTGCTGGGACTCCGAGTAACAGATGACACCGACTGACCGCTCACGCTTGGGTGCGTTAGGGGAATTGAAGACATCCAGGTACTCCATCAGACGATCCTTATCTGCTTGAGGCAATGCGTCCAGATTCCCCAAATCGCGCGCCAGCCCATACTCTTGCAGGTATTGCTTTTTGTTGCTTCCAAAACCCGCAATCGACTCCGCGTAATCAGCAGTGCCGCTCGCGGCAGTACCAGCCAATTTTGACTCAAGAAAAAAGATGTGAAGGAGGCCATCCTTCACTGAAGCGGCGTTTTTCAAGGTAGTTG
>NZ_LGLN01000033.1:6610-7603 GCF_001293775.1 Pseudomonas syringae pv. cilantro | reverse complement strand
CTATCCTGACACCGGGGGATGCACATCAGCGAGTTTGTAATAGATAACTCGATCGCCTTGGAACAGGTTCGCCAAGGACGCAACGAAAGTTTGCAAGTCGCCTAAGTTTTCGGCGCTGGACTTAAATTCCTTCTCTCCGACCATCTTTAACTGCGGCAGGACAATGGGCTTGGAGTGCGGCCCAAAGTCGACTTCATCCGGGTAACCAGATGCACTGATCATCTGTTTTTTCCGGGCCTGAATGCCGGGTGGTGTGGTGTGCTTGCCACGATCACGATCACGATCACGATCATGAGGTTGCATGAACGACCGGGCGATGGCGATGAGGGAGCTTCGAAGCACCTATCTCTTCAGGTTGCCGAAGACCTTCGTGTTGCAGACCGTACTGCATTCAAATTTGTCGGCGGGATCTTAGCATTTGTTGAGGCCCTGCCTGGCGGCATTAGGTGACGATAAAAGATTGTGAAAGGCGGGAGGTCTTAGCGACGCGGCAGCTAGGCTGGAGAGATGCACTTGAGAGCTGAGGTGATCCCGGCTTGGCATCAAAAGTGAGTTTTGAAGGATTTATTGGAAGGTCGTAGGAGGGAGACTGGTCTGCGCGAGACGCCGTGTAAAGGAAATCGACGGTGCACCAAATTTTTGGGATTTTAGGAAGCGCTTTATTGGAGAGGTTACAAGGAGGCTTTGACAGGTTTGAACGTTGAGGAAAATCGCTTGGAAGACCCGGAAATACTGACTGTAATATGGAGCGGGTAGAGGGAATCGAACTCTTATAGGACAGGAAAATCCGGAACCGTGTATGTGTGTAGGCGTGCGTAGGAGGTAAATATTCTGAAAGCGTGTAGGCGTGTATCCAAACGTAGCAGGTTTTGCTGAGGGTCATCTCTAGAATCGGAAGGGGGTGTCAGAAATTTTGTGTTTGGGCATAACATGAGTAAGAGGTGCATGTATGCCAACCAAAAAGAAACCCGAGCTGCGGAAGCTCCCTGCAAT
>NZ_LGLN01000033.1:0-5660 GCF_001293775.1 Pseudomonas syringae pv. cilantro | reverse complement strand
CACAAAAAATCTGACAGTCCCAATCGGAATGAACCTATCCATTTTCTGTCTTGCTCACATGTGAGCGAGGAGTGAAAATCTGGGCAAGCTACCTTTCGCCCTTGCGCGCCAGAATTTTGCAAAATCAGCTATCGCCTACTCCCTCCATTTCTCGCAGGTGAGCGGATCAGCGTAGCGTCAGCGGGCTTGGAAAATTTTTCTGCCTACCTCTGGGGCTATAGATATCAGCCGCCACGTTGTGGCGGATGTCAAAAATCCTCAAAGGGTAGGAGACAGAAAAATAGCTCGATCTGTGACAGGTGCGATGAGTATCAGCCCCATATTGGTTAGGCTGCTATCAACTGATAGCGGTCAGCTTACCCTTGGGCCGACCATCCTTTTTTGACCACGTACGGCCAAATTTCAGGGAGGAAGAGCACTCTAGGCGAAACCGAGCACTTCGTAGAAACCCCCATCACAAAACTCATCTGAGTCGGCTAGGGCTAGCACCAAAGCGCCTCGCCAGTCATTGGCACCATTCGTACGAGCGATCGATTCGGCGGTGCGAAGCAGATATGCTCTAACTCCGGGAGCGCCCCCTGATCTGAAGTTGTCGGCCAATCCAGTTTCTTGATCTTGCAAGTAATTGGTTATTTGCGCGACATACCTTTCGTTTAGCCTAAAGTCTCTAAGGTGTTGCCTTAAACGTTTTGTCAGTTCATTGGTCATTCCGGGGCGTCTTTCGATCCGGAATACGACGGTCAATGCGCCGTCTGAAATCTCAACGTCAGCCACCAAAAAATCATAGGCTGAGACATCGTCGAGGTATGCATGGATATGATATTTTTCTTTTACAGAAGGAGGGGTTCGTGGCTTGTGCCCATTGCACTTCGAACATGATGGTATCAAGTTCAAAGCGAATACGCTGAAACATTTATAGTGTTTTTTTGGGAGGTGATGATCTAGGTCGCGTATTTCCCCAAACCCGCAGTAGGGGCATTTTAGCGCGCCCTTCTTTAACGCCGTCCGAAGTAGGGATAGTTGACCCTTGTCGGATACCTGTGCGTAAGCAGCCAATAATAAATCTCTAGAGCCATCAGACAAGAACTTTGTCTTCCAAACTGGATTAGGCTCACCTAGTTCATCCTCGTACTCATCGTACAGTTCTAAAATTCTGAGTTTGTCATTTTCGGATACCCCAGATCCTGCGCCTTCAGGAAAAAGTAAGTCTAAGTCGGAACGAATAGATGTTAAGCTGGGTTTAGTCAGGTTCCACACTATTTCTTCGTCCTTTTCTGAAAAGCGCGTTTGCTCATGCTGTATGACCTCGCCTGGTGGCTCATTTGACCATTTAGGAATAGTTCTTCCAAGTCCTCTTGGTCATCCAAACGATCCACTAGATCGTCCAGAACCCGATGGTAGTCAGTTGCCTCCGGGTTGAGCCCAAATACTTCGGATGTTATAAGTCCAATGCTTTCCCCAAAGGTTTCGTTGCCAACGCCCTCTACAAAAGCCCAGTCACCATCACGCTTGATAACTCTTACATCTGCCCCTAGCGTTTCTTGAACCACCACTGGGGAGTGGCTGGCAATGATGCAGAACGAGTTATTATTCGCCATTATTGCCCTTACAGCGTGCATTAGGGCGGCAAGCAAGGGGGGGTGTAGGTGCGTTTCAGGCTCATCAAATAACACCAGCGAAGACGGTACCGTCACAGCGATGAGACTAGTAACTACGAGTGCAGCAATCTTATGTCCGGTGCTACATTTAAGGAAGGTTGAAAGGATAATTTCTTTATCCCAGTCGTCTAGGTCGTGATCTGATAGCTCATCAAATGCTGAACCTTCGAGAAGGCCTGCGAGCAAATTATTTAGGATGCTGATCTTAGTAGTGTCGGTTATTTGAGACAGATAGAGGTAGAACTCTTCCGCGATTTTTTCAATAGATTTAAGTCGAGTAGCTCCTTGTCTATCGGCATCCCCAAAAGAACTAGCTTCGCTTTCCGCACCCTTTGCAATCCTGGATCCTTCAGCTTTCAAATCTCTGAGACCAACATAGGCAAACCTACCGGTGCCGGAGGCCATCTCATCAAGTATCTTTCTGCGATTTCGCGTGTTTGATCCTGGCAAATGAAAGCTGTCAAAGGCGCTGAATGAGATGGTCACAATACGTGGGAACCCAATTCCGGCAGGGGTTAATGTGCCGAGCGAGGTCATCTCTTTTCTTTCCGCTATCGTAGCGAATGCTAGTCGCGCGATGCGGGCTAGTACGGTGCTTTTTCCTGAACCATTGGCGCCTACGAGCACTGCCATGCGTGCGGGAAGGATCGATCTTCGGTGCCGGTACGGCTTCCGGTTTATAAATGCAAAATTCAGTGGGTTCAGCCAGTTACCAAATTTCACTGAAAAGGTTAGCTCTTCACCTGGAAGCTCTGTGTAATCTCCTGTCACCAAGCCATAGCTGATCTTTAAATACTTGTCGTCCTTGCCATCTCGGAACAGAGAGGTCGTCCAGCCGCGTTCGTTTCGAAATTTATCTTGTAATGCTTGGTCATAAACAACATCCCGTAAACCGGTTAGTGCTTGCTCTCTCCTACGCTCTGGAAGTTGTCCCAGTCGTTCATAATAGTCTAAAGACTCTCCGACTGAGCAGAAGTCATCGTCCAGCTCGTTGAAGCTCTCATTAACATGCGACCTCTCATCATCGACTTGTCCCAGTTTGAGAATTTTCACAGGCCCTATATGATCTACGATACGTTGTCCGTTTTTATCTAAAGTTACATAGGACAGGTGATACTGTGTCCTGAACCCATAATCGTCCCACTTATCCTGTTCAAGTACAAAGGCGGGTAGCCCGTCCTTCGGCCAAGTTCCATTTTGCTTCCTGATTAAAAACTTATACCGCATGGTTCAATCCTTTGCTTCCTACGATTGAGAATTTGAGATGTCTTGAAGACAAGATACCAAATTGCTCCCTCAATAGGCCATCAGAAGAATGGCTGCGTTGCAACGCATTTACCTGGTTGCTGCTCTGCGACTGAGAGGGCAGCAATGCTCTGTCTCATGCTCCGCGCTCAATTCTGACCAATGGCACGAGAACGGGCAGTTACGGCTTGTTTTTTGGAAAGTGGCCTGGAAGGCTATTGCAGCGCATTTGTGAGGCTTGTTATTCGTTTTGATAGTGCAACATAGATATTGCTAAGTTCCAGATCGATCCAAAACCTATTGCTTGAATCCACGAAAAGGCACAGCAGCTATACAAGCATGCAGAGGCGCCTAAATGGGATTCTGGCGCCTCCTCGTTGCTTCTGTAAAAGTGGTCACGACTCGGCGTCAGAACAGAATATTGTGCTTGGTTCGGCATTCGCCAGTTGGATGCCTATACGGCGGTTTACCATTTTTTCTTAGCGGCTTTCCTAGCTTCTTTTTCGATCCTACGTCGCTCAGCACGATTCATTGGGGTGCTAATCTCGTACTCCCCCAATCCTCCAGCCCCGAAGCTAAATGGCATCGGAAATTCGCGACTGATCCCGCCGAAATAGCGAGTTTCGTTGGCCGGGGTCTGCAAAATGTCTAGCTCCTCCATCACTGCCTCCCAATGTGCCGACTCCTCCGAGCTCAACCCGTCAGCAAGCTCGACGTAAAGGAAGTCTTGCGACGCGGCTGCTTCAGAGAAAGGCTCAGATGCGATGCCAATGGCTTCGGTCAAGTGAGGGTGTCGGATTTTCATGCCGTGGCAGTACGCGAGCAGTATGTCAGTGCGTAGCTCCCGGTATTCCTGATACCCATGATCCGGCGTCATTGGAACCGTCAGGAACACGTATCCTCTGGTCTTCGTGTCGTTGCTAAGGATCATGCGTGCGAACTTATTGCCGGGGACGCTCTTCGATAATGCGTAGCGAAAGTGGCTTGCGAGCTCGCGCCTTCCGAGTCGCGGCTCGGACGCCAAGGCGCGTAGTATTCGCTCATGGTCGATGGTTTCTGGCTCCACATGGGGAAGGCCGATCGCTGTTCCTGCGCGAACGAAAGCGGCTTGATACTCAATGAGAGCGTCCCACATGTAGCTGCCCTTGTCGGCCTCACGCTTGACCATTCTTTGGGGGCTTGAGCGATATGCCCGCCAGTCACCCTCGCCAAGTACTACGCCATTCGCACCTAAAGGCACTTTCGGCAAGGCGTGTCTACCGTCCTCGATCGTGCACATGTAGTGGGCGAGCAGTTCTTCCTCCCCTGCGATGTCCATTATGACGGCGTTTGCCCCGAAATAGAGCTCTTTGCACGACAGGTAGCCAACGAGATCCGGGACGGTGTCCAGTTCTTCAAGAAGCGTATCGACCGTTACCTCATCCAGTACGTGAACGAAGCGCTTGCCTTTCAATGGAAAACCGATCTCGAAAGGGTGATCGTAATGAGCACGCTCTTCAAGCGTGCTATTAAGCATCAGGCTACCACTGCTTCCGCCCCCGTAGTAGTCTGCGGCTGCCCTGTGCCCGCCCCGCGTGACAGCTATGAGAAAGTATCGCGCTGATGGTGGGTCAGGCAGCTTTACTGGCAGCGCTGTTTGACATGATTTGTCTACGAACACGCGGCCCGGGAACCGGCGTAAAAAGCTCTCGGCCCCTGCAAGCTGCTTGACTGACTTCTCTATCGCCCGCTTATACCAGCGAGGCCAAGCAACCTTGATATCTACGTCAGTCTGAAAGGCGCAGTGCTTGTCCGAGAACAGGAGCACGTCATTGCCGAACACAACCAAGAGGTCTACCAACTCCTTCCCGTCACCCTTGCCGTTCGATCGACCTTCGTCGGTGTAAACATTAGCGTAGCTCCACAGACTTAAAAACGCTTTGTGGGCAAGACGTGCTAGAGAGCGCTCCGACTCGGTTGTACCGTCTGATTCAGCTGCTTTCTCCCAAGCGGTTTTATGGTTCATCCAGCGTTTCCTGATGTGTGTTTATGACAACATATCCGGCCTTGAGTCACCGCGTGCATCATGAACATGAGAACGACGTTGACACACCTCAATCTACAGCCTCGCAAGCCCGGATGCCCCTCCCGAATCTGATGATGGCAATCTGTATTCATACCCGTCATTATCATCAAATTGCGGCGTCGTCATGCGGACTCCATGCGAGCATTTGACGGACGTGTTGGCTATCCCAGGGAATGGATCAGATGTCTTCATCTTTAGTAACCGGGCCTTCACTAACTGAGGTCATCGACAAGCTCCTAAATCAGTCTCCGCTTAACGAGTTCGTCAAATGCGTTCAGGATTTGCACGCTCAGCCGGCAGACCTGTCCCCCAAGCTTGCTCTCCTGCATGTACGGTTCCAAGAAGACATTCCCAATACTCTTTCCTTGGCTGACTTCCTCAGCAGCCAAGCGGTTAACTATGCCTTGAGCCGAAGACGTCGTGATGCGTACATGGCGCAGCTCGCCTCTGGGAAAAATGGCGACCTATCATTCACAAGCCAAATTCACAAAGCGGTAAAAAATGCATTTATTCAGTTTCGAAAGGAGTACCCATCAAGGGCGAGCGAGGTAGGGGAAGTGCTCGCCTACTGCATCGCCGTGCATCATCTGAACGCGGCACAACTCGTGGCCAAAATGTCCTTGAAGACCTCCACAAACATGCCAGTCCACGGTCTAGATGGAATTCATGCTTCCCCCCGGTGTCAGGATAGT
>NZ_LGLN01000054.1 GCF_001293775.1 Pseudomonas syringae pv. cilantro | reverse complement strand
GGGCGTCATTGGCTCGAACTGAGACTTCATCGCATTGATGCAGTGCACGGCAATTCGTATCTGTGTATTTCGCTGAGAGATGAACAGCCACTCTACCTTTTCTGATCCAGTTTGCAACTTGCTACCACTAACAAGCCCGAGTATTCGGGCTTTTTTTCGGGGGCCAACTATGCGGCCAGCCCGATAATCCGGAGTAGTTCATGATTACCCTGCCCGGCTATTTGGCCATACGTACCATCAGCGGCCGTAACGGCGAATTCAATGTTGGGCGACTTTCGACGTCCATAGGCGAGTTCGTCATCAAGGACGCACTGCTCGATCAGCATCACGAAGGTAAATATCGAGGTGATTTCGTTATCACTGAAATTCGCCCTTCCTACTACACAAACGGCGGCAGATTAGTGGTCGAAATCCGCGCCAGGCTGGACAGCATGTCATTGGAGGATGTGGCCAATCTGAGCGCAGATGAGGCTGAGAGGCTGTCCAACAATGAAACAGACCCAATAGACGAAGAGGTTT
>NZ_LGLN01000017.1 GCF_001293775.1 Pseudomonas syringae pv. cilantro | reverse complement strand
CTGGACGATTTTTGGGTGACTGCTGTGAAGCTACAAAACCAGACGGCGCAGCGCGTCACGCTCGACCCTCGGGAACTGATGGGTGAGTTCGTGACGGCGGCCTTTCAACATCCCTATCTCGGGTCGCACGGTGATGCCAGTGACACCACCACGCTCTACCTGGTCACTCGGGGACACGGGCTGACACAAGCAACCGTGTTCTCCGCCGCCCCAGCAGATCCGCGTGCAACCCGGGGAGCCAAGCATGAAGAGTAACCCGCTGCTCAAGTACCTGGTGGTTCCGCTTCTCCTGCTCACGGTGTTCATCGGCATCAAGATGATGAGAGGTGGACCCGAACAGCAGGCTGACAACGCACCGGCCCCAAAACTCACAGCGGAACAGGCCAAGGCTCTGGGTGTGGAAGGCGACACGCCGAGCGACACGCTGCGCACGGTCGTGGCAGAAGGGCGCGAGCTCAAGCAGC
>NZ_LGLN01000087.1 GCF_001293775.1 Pseudomonas syringae pv. cilantro | reverse complement strand
TCTTGTCCGCAGGTGCCTACCAGGATCACTTTATTGATGCCACGCGCCATGATTGCGCTCCTTCTTCAATGAGTTCGTTAAGGGGTGTCTTCGTTCGGGTCAAACACGAATATATTGCTCAGAAGCTCGCGGCCTCGGGCTGTGGTCTGTTCAACTGGGCCCAGCAGCAATGCCGTTTTGCCGTCTGCCGACAACTCAAACTCTGCAAAACAGGTGTCACAATCCACCCGTCGCCAGGTCATGTCCCACGCTCTGACGTTGACGATATCGACGGTCGCGGGGGTTTCGCAGTTGGGGCAGTGCGCCGTCATCGTTTCGCCGTCTGGCCACTGAGCCGCCTTGGGCTGTTGTTCCTCTGGCATAGCTAATGCCTCCTTTGAAGATGGGGTCATGCGCGCTTTGGTTTGCGGCTGAACACGAATTCTAGCTTCGCTTCGTGATTGAGCTTCAGGGCCGCTTCAAAGGACTTGCCGGTTTTCTTGCTGTGAAAACCCTTCAGTACGCCGGTCTTGCCATTCGTCAGCAGCGCCTCGATCTGGCCGGGCGACAGCATCTTGCCGCTGACTTCCGGATGGAACTTGAAGGGGCAGGCGCGACATCCGATCACTCGCGGGGTAACGGCCAGTTCACTGCCGCACATGGGGCACTTGGCGTTCAGGCTTTCCAGTACCGGCTTCCCGTCACCCTGCACGTTGCCCAGGTCGATGTTCTGCACCTGGTGGGCAATGAAGTCCTCCAGTTCGTCCAGGAACGCGTCCACGGTCAGTTCACCGGCCTCGATCATCTGTTGCTGTTCATGCCAGAGCGCGGTCATGTCCGGCGTGGTCGCAATCGTTGGCAACGCAGCGATGAATTCCAGGCCCAACGCTGTGGGGATCAGTTTTTTCTTCTCTACCGCGTAAAAACCACGCTCCTGAAGCTTGGCCAGCATCGCGGCGCGGGTCGCCGCAGTGCCGATGCCGCCGTTCTCGTCTTTTTTGCCCTGGTCGCGGGCGATCAGCAGCTGCTTGATACGTGGATCTGTCACATACTTGGCGACACGACGTAGATCCTTGAGCAGCTCGCCTTCGGTGTAGAGCGGCAGAGGCTTGGTTTTTTCTTTGGTTACCGTGATGCCGTCGCATACCCCGGCCTCCGACTTTCAGATCCGCTAGAGCATCGAAGGGGCTCGCAACCTCAGCAGTGTCCGATGCGTCTTCGTCTTGCTCGTTTTCCTCAGTGACCTGCGCTGTCCAGCCGGGGTGCGTCACTTTGGTGGAGCGCGCAACGAAGGTGTGTCCGCTCACGCCAAGACGCACTTCGGCACTGAGGTAGCGCTTATCGGGCATGAATAGCGCGACGTAGCGTTTGACGATGGCCAAGTACACGGCGCGTTCATCGGTGTTCAGCTGGGTAACGTCGATCTTGACCGCTGTAGGGATGATCGCGGTGTGGGCAGAGACTTTGCTGTCGTCGAAAGCCCGGCTTTTGCGTTCCGAATTCACTTCGG
>NZ_LGLN01000049.1 GCF_001293775.1 Pseudomonas syringae pv. cilantro | reverse complement strand
GCACCTGCCATGCTTGTTTCAGACGCACTAAACCTAGAGCGAGAAAGCCCGCGGAGGTCACGATGCCGAACAGCGGAGTAAGCGCAAATGCCCAGGGCGCGAACACGCATAGGAATGCACCTGCAGCGCACACATATACGGTGTAGAGCTCAACGGCGGGCCTGAGCAGTGATTCGATGGCGTAATCGTGAGCCATAACCCGACCTCCTATTGCTCGATGGCGGTTGGGGTGATCAACACCGGATAGTGATTCAGACCGAGACGTTGAGAAAGCTCGTCACCAGATGCGGGGGACACGAGCGCGTCGGGCAACCAACTCCTGACTACGGCAAGTCGTTCTTGTGTGGCCACGTTGACCACCAGTCCTACGGCCTGCATCTGCTTCAGCACCGCACCGCGCTCTTGTAGCCATCGGCGTGATGTTTCATCGTCCCCGATCAGGAACAAAGGCTGCAGGCCTGGCGCGTTGATGATTCGGCCCTCAACTGTCCCTGGAGTCATTCGAGTGGTGCGTACCGGCAATCCCTGTGCTGCTACAGGATCCAGTTGCGAGGTCAGGTCATTTGAGACAGAAGAGGATGGCTCGGGATTGAGAGATCGATAGTAAGGCAGCGCTGAGTCACCACCTTTGTCTTTAACCACGGTGAGCTCTGCAGCTTGGCAGATCATAAATGGCAGGCAGAGCGCTGTGCCGAGGATCACTGATCGGGTCATGGATTGGTCACCAGCATTTGGATGCCGGTTACCCGGCTGAGATGTTTGGCAAA
>NZ_LGLN01000023.1 GCF_001293775.1 Pseudomonas syringae pv. cilantro | reverse complement strand
CGCAAAGGCCACGCAGGATCCTGAGATGCTGCGGTCGATCAAAATCATCGAAAACTACCCCGACCTGCCCAAACGAATCGAGCAACTGCGAGGAGCGTCTGTCACCTCGGAGCTCGATGCAACCGTGACCCTTACCACTGCGCACAGAGCCAAAGGTCTGGAGTGGGACTTCGTAGGGCTTTATGACGACTTTTCTGCGGATCCGCTTTCCCCTGACATCGACGCCGGCAAACGCGACGATGAGCTGAACCTTCTGTACGTAGCTGTCACACGAGCCATGAAGATTCTGGCCGTCAACTCGCTGGTGATCGACATCATGCAGCGCTTCAAAGACATGAAGCAGCGCTCGAAACCTTGATGCGCTGCCCCATTTCCAACCAACTACTTCTTATGACGCAAGTCTTCTTCGGTCAGAGCTAAGAAGTCAGGTTCTACACCGCAATGAGCTACAACGCTTTCGAAGCTCGCGTGTGTCCAATCCGGTTTACCTTCAGCGAGGGTAACGATTGCCCACGAACCGTCTGGTGAGATGCCAAGACCGGGGGCATATCGTTCGATCCAAACAGAGCGCTCAAGAATTTTATCCATTGACGAAAGCGCCTTGGGAAGGGCTTTTTCAGAATCAAGACGCTTAACAACACCATACATGATGTCCTCAATGACGTTTGTAACGGACGTGCCGTTGTAGTCACGAAGTTGAGCTATCAGACAGACCAGGGATCCGTCATCCTTGATACGCACACGAACATAACATGCTCCCATGGAGTGAAAGCCTTTGTACTCAAAATTGCGATAGTCCAGCGTCTGCATTCCCTACTTTCCCCTTGAACATAACTGCGTAGACCGGCTCATGACCGGCGTAGTAAATATCTCACTACCCATACCATTTTCCAAATGGAATAGGTTTGTCGCTTCGTCCCGCTCTTAAAGACTGAAACACTGACCTGCCCTTCCCCGTCCATTTGCAGTTGGTATCCGATGACTCTCTTTGAATACACCCAGGCCTTCGTCCCCCTTCCCTACAAAACCGTGACCAGCGGCGTGCTGATGTTCAAGTCGACAGATGAGACAACAGAACCCGACATTCAAGGCTACTTGAGCAACCCTGAGACTCTCGATGTATTGAACCGCTACGGTCGAGAGGGGTGGGAGCTGGTGAGCGTTCAGCAGATCAATCGTGGCCACGAGCGACTGGGTAATCAAAACGCCCAGGCCTGGGCGGTTGGGTATGCAATCAGTACCGGGTTCCTGTTCTTCTTCAAACGCAGCGCTGCACCGCTTACACCTTTGGACAAACCCTCTCAGACCTAAAAAGGGTTTTGTACTGATTCAAACCGAGCCCTTGGTCATGCTGTGGACATAGATTCCTACAGCTTCCAAGGCCCGCGACGTGAACTTCAAT
>NZ_LGLN01000001.1:4708-5687 GCF_001293775.1 Pseudomonas syringae pv. cilantro | reverse complement strand
TCCTGCGCACTTTCCTGAGCTTCGCGCGGTACAAAGCTTTTACATACAGATGTATTTGTATTGGTATACGTACTATATGAGTTCGGAATCCGAACCAAGCCGAAAGAGGCCGAATTCAGACTGAGTTCGGAATCCGAACCCGGTGTTTTTAAATTCGCTCCCGGGCTTTTTTTACTGAGTTCGGAATCCGAACTCAGTGAATCTGACTCGTCTGAGCCCTTGGTTCGGATTCCGAACTCAGTGCCATCCTGTGCGTGTTCGATGGCTTGCGGTGCGTCATGCCATCCCTGCTGCTGCCATCTCTGCTCGATGACTTCGAGTCGTGAAGGCATTGTGCCTGTTGCCGCTGCAAACTCTTTGAACGCATGGTCTGCAACGACTCTGACGGCTTTGTTGGCATGTTCAAGCGCCTGGCCGACGAGTTGCATATAGTGGTGATCGATTTCCATCGCCTCGGCACACCCCACCGGTTCATCGTGCAGGATGTAGACGTTGCCTTGCACCCGACCGCTGACCGAGTCACGTACCCGTTGTCCAAGGCTGAGCCAGCGCGTCAGTCTCAGGACGGTCAACGCCTTGGCCACGGTTTCTTTGGAGGCCGATTTACCTGGCGACGAACCGAGGTAGGGACGTAGCTTTTCATAGCTCGGAAAAGCCGTGACGCCATCACCGTTGATCAGCAGCCTGAAGACTTGCCAGACATTGCGCTCGAGCGGTGAGAGACGATCATCGAGCAGCAGGCCACGGGGCACCGTTTCGTGTGGATTGCCACTGAAGACGACGCCGGCATAAGGTTCGTCGCGCACTGATTCAGTGTCACTGGGTGTGGAACCTGAGCCAGCATTCTGCTGTTGAGCCAATTTCATCTGCTGGAGCAGCAAGTGGTTTTGCAGTGCTCCAGCCGCAGCATTGATGGCGACTGCCAGGGGAGGGCGCCGGTTCATCTTCGTCACATCCGTTCGCCTTCTACCTTGCCAGC
>NZ_LGLN01000001.1:2654-3077 GCF_001293775.1 Pseudomonas syringae pv. cilantro | reverse complement strand
CAGCACCTCGAAGTCGGTGACGTTCGTTTTGCCCTCGGTGTGCGTCTGCCACGTCTGAGCGGCGGCTTTACGAAGGGCCAGCAGCCGTTCGATCTGAGGTTTGCCCAAACCGGAGTAGAGCGCGGCGGGGATCACCGGCAGCAGGCAACGGATCGTCTCCTGCATGCGGCTGATATGGGACTGCGATACCGGGTAACCGTCCGCTTTCAGCCTCTTCGCCAGCTCTCGTTGAGATATGGGCTCGCCGGTTTCTTGCTCATAGATAGCTCGGGCATTTTCAATGCCTACGGCGCGCTCGATGAACATCAGGTTACCGCGCAGGTCGTTCTCGGCCAGGTGACCGGTGAGGGCAATGATTTCCCCACGCTCGCCATCCCAGGGGCGGAACAGCACGCTGATCCTGTAAAAGCGCTCGTCCCCCGT
>NZ_LGLN01000001.1:0-912 GCF_001293775.1 Pseudomonas syringae pv. cilantro | reverse complement strand
CAGTGAGTTTGCTCGCCATGATTATTGGCCCGCCTCAGAGAGTTGAACGACATTGCTCGCTGGCGTCCCGCCGTTGAGCAACACATCGATCACGGCCTTGAGCCTTGCGATCTCCTGCTCTTGCTTCAGGCTGCAGTCGATGCGGTGTACGCATTCGCTATTCATGGAGCGATGACTGGCTTTGGCTGCCATCGATAGCCGAGCTCTCATTCCCATCGGGAAACGAACAACAAACTTTTCGTCTTTGTCGTCGTCACGGATATTCACGGTTTCGCTATTCAACATGGCGTTCTCCATCATGGCTGAGGGGGGGTGCGCGGCGCAGTTGAGCGCGAGCATTGAGGCCGGCCCTGTGGTCGCTGGGTGTGAAAGAGGTGAAAATGGGCGAACATCCACCTTTGGTGAACTTGACGTGGCCACCGTGAGTGCGATGCACCGCCCATCCCTGCGAAATGGCGAAGTCAGCCAACGCCTGCAGAGATTTTTTTGCGCCTCGAATAGATGCAGGCATATTGCTCATGATCGTGCCCTCGCATTGCCGAAAGCAGCCGAGCGAAAGGGGATCTGGTAGCGGCGAGCTATGGCTTCACAACGCTTACGCGTTTGATTGAGCGACGCAGCTGCTGAAAAGAGTGATGAACCGGCAGTGCAGTGAGCTCTAAGCAAGCGTGCCAGCTCGGTATCGCTGAGCGCATTTGCTTTTTTCTGCTTCTGAGACTCAGTACCAGCCTTCAACAGGGCCGTTTTTTCAGCATTGATGATGAACGAAGGGTCATTCACACGCTGATCGGCTTCCACTCGTTGGATGGACCCTCCGCGATTGAAGTATTCCGTAATGGCCTTCTCGATCCGCAGCCTGTCTCTCTCTCGATCTGACTGACTGGGTAGATCCTCTTCAAGAATGTTGTGGTG
>NZ_LGLN01000019.1 GCF_001293775.1 Pseudomonas syringae pv. cilantro | reverse complement strand
GCCACGGCAGCCAGCAAGAACGGGATACTTCCCAGCACATAAAACACCACTGCCTGAATGCCCAACCAAATATTAGCAAAACTGGTTGTGACGATATTGAATTCCATAGCCCCGATCAGGGCTTCTAGGTTAGAAGCATAAGTAACAATCAAACTGTCGATCTGGTTGGTTTGCGTGCCCTCCTGGCCGGACAAAATACCCCCCATCCAGTTGGGAAAGCCGGTGACAAAGGGCACAATCGTTTGTACGTACCATTCCAGGTTGAACGCACATGCGGTGATGAAAGCCATTTTGGCAATTTCTTTTGCCACGTCTTCAAACGCGACATTCATGCCCCGGTAAAGCCACTGTATGTTCCGGAGCGTGAAGTGGATCAGCCACATCGTCCCGAAGAGCGCTCCAAGCCCCAGCATCACCTTGGCCATCCCGGTGACCAAGGCGCTTTGCAGGGCGGCATCAACGAAATCAAACAACGTCTGGGCTATGTTTTTGATGTCCATGCCGCCTCCGTTATTTTGCTCGGGTGTAGGTGGTGTTATCAAAATAGATGACGTTGCCTTCCAAACGCATGGTTGCAAGACCACCAGCAATGCTTAGGACACTATCCGCGTCTGCTTTGGCTTCAAACAGCTGCATGCTTTTTTCTCTTTTTCCATGCCCCAAAATATCATCTGTGGTTTCAAGGTTTATATGAAACACCTCTCCATCTTTTGAGATATCCATTACAAAGCTTGGCTTGCCCATTCTTTTAATATTTTCTCCAGTCCATCGTCCAATAAATCCCTGTCCTTTATCATCACCACAACCGGACAGTGCAAACGTAAACAGCACCAAAAAAATTACAGCACTCATTTTTTTTAACATAGGTCATATTCCCTTGTGAACTTGGTAGTTAATCACTCATAGCTGGGCCGCACGCTCGTTTTACCGTTCATGTAGTCACTGAACGCTTGTGCCCGTTTTTCGTTTTCCATTTTCTCTTGCTGCTGCTG
>NZ_LGLN01000006.1:87747-102443 GCF_001293775.1 Pseudomonas syringae pv. cilantro | reverse complement strand
AAACCTATTTCAGGACTAGACATGGCTAATTTCCCGAACGCTTGCTCGTCCAGGCAGTCCCACTATTACGAATACAGCCGAACGCGTTGTCGGACAGTCTGGCAAGATCAGGTTGCCAGCTCTACCAAGAGAGCCAGGTCAATGGTTTCCAAGGTTTTTTTTGTGAGTAAAAAACGCCCGATTTAAGCGTGGGCCCGCGAAAACGGGGGTTTCCGGCTTTTAAAGTGCTGCTGTTCACAAGGTTATCCACAATTATTGTGGATAACCTTGTGTTGTCATTCGGATAGACCTGCGTTGTCGCTCAACGAAATTATTCTGGACGGGGTTAAACATGAAAGCACCTTGGAATCTGATCCGTTATCTGCCTGGCGCACGCCGTCTGCTGGCTGCGGGGCGGTTGCCTGCGTTGTTGTTCGCCGTGGCTCGCAAGGGCAACAGTGAGGGCAGCCGTCTGGGCAAGCTGAAAGACGACCTGCGTCTGTTGCAGGCGCTGTGTCTGGCTTACTGGCGGGGCGAGTACCGGAGCATCAGCCCCAAGGCGATTCTGTCCATCGTCGCAGGCCTGATGTACTTCCTCAGCCCGCTGGACGCGATACCTGACTGGATTCCGGGGCTGGGTATGCTGGATGATATTGCAGTGCTGGCATGGGTGACGAAGCACCTGAGCGGCGAGCTGGATGCCTTTCGTGCCTGGCGCGCCCAGCAGTCGCCCGAGAAACTGATCGTCGTCGAGCAACTGCCCAAGACCCAGGCGCTTCTGGAGAGCGAACAGCGCAAGGTGTAAGTCTCACGGATTGAACACAAGCCATCGCGTTCCACTGTTAAGATGCCAGCATCTGCCGTAAGTCTGTTCGGTATGCAGTCTTGTCGTAAAAGGGGGGTGTATGGATATTCAAGTCATATCTCATGACGGCGAGCCGCAATACGCGGTTCTTCCATGGGATCAGTATCAAGCGCTTCTCAAGGCGGCTGGCCTGGCCGACAAATCACACCTGCAAACGGCGGGGGCTACCTCCGGTTCTGGCGCCACGACAGCAACGACTGAGCTCCCTGGTTTCGACCAGTTGGGTGCGCTGCGCAAGGCGAAAGGGCTCGAAGTGGCGACGCTCGCCAGAACGGTGGGTATCAGCCCGTCCTATCTGGAGTTGATCGAGAACGGCACGCGCCAACCCGACTCGGCGATCAAGCGCAGCCTGGCATGGGAGCTCGGTGTACCCGGCTGGCGAGGTGAGCCGTGAGCGTGCGGATCAGCCGTCAGCATTGGGACGGGCTGTTGAGCGAACTCGATAACGCTCGCCGCCAGCGTCATCTGCTGACGTATCGTGCGTTGCTCGAGCGCTTGCAGTTTCCCAGCCCTGGCATGCAGACACTGACCGCTGCCCTTGAACACCTGGCCGCGCTGGACGCCCGTGCCGAGCAGCCATTGCGCAGCTCACTGGTGATCAGCCAGGGCGCCAGCCGCCTGCCGCGCCCCGGCTTCTTCGAATGCGCCGAGCGCCTGGGACGCTTCTCCGGCCCGTCGGACGGCGTCGCAGCAGCGTCCTGGCACGCCTCGGAAGTGGTTCGGGTGTTCGAACACAGTTATCCGGAAATGGAAGTGCAGTAGGGTCATGATCTGTGCGAGGTCCCGCCCTGAATCTTCAGGGCTGCACCGACCCCTTCGTGAGCAAGCTCACACGGGGCTTCACGTCGACCTCATCTAGCCTCACGCCTCCATCAACAGATCTACCCGCGTCGAGTCGATGACATGGATGCTCGCGCCGGCGACGTCCTTGGCGAAATGTTTGGCCTGCGATGCCAGGTCAGCCAACTGGCTGGCGTCGAGCAGCGTGCAGCTTTCTTCATGCAGACGCACCACGCCAATCGACAGTGACAACAACGGAAACTCCTGGCGCTGCCCCTGACGATTGAGGGCGATGAAGCAGCCGGCTTCCAGGTGTTCGGCACGATAGAAGCGGCGGCACTGATTCTGGAAGTCACCCAGCAGGCTTTTCAAGCGCCGCTCCCAGTCTTCGAAACCCAGCACCATGAGAAAATCATCCCCGCCAATGTGCCCGACGAAATCCCGGCTCGGGTCAATGCGGTCGTTCAGGCACTGTGCCAGGCACAGCAACACCTCATCGCCACGGGCGTAACCGTAGATGTCATTGAAGGGCTTGAAGCTGTCGATATCGACGTAACAGATCATCGACTCGCGGCGCTGTTGCAGCAAGCGGGTCAGGCATTGCTGGATCGGCACGTTACCGGGCAGCAGGGTCAGCGGGTTGGCGTAACGCGCCTGCTGAATTTTCAGCTCGGTAATCAGCTTGAGGACATCAATGACCCGTCCGAGCCCCAGATAAACGCCGTTCAGGGTGATGATGAAGTCTTCTTCGATGCGCTGACGGGCCCGGCTGGTCAGCAGGCGGCTGACCTGTTGCAGTGACTGGCCGACTTCCACGGCCAGAAAGTCATCGCTCATCAGGCGACTGATCGGTTTGCGGGCGAACAGCTCGGTGCCGAACGGCTTGAGGAGGGCTTCGGACAGCGAATGCCGATGAACAATGCCGCAAGGGCTGGCGTCGTCATCCAGTACCGCCAGCGAATTCAGGTTGGCCTGTTTGCGGAAGGCCTCAAGGACCTCGGCGGTAGGTGTCGATTGACTTACAGAAGGCTGTGGGTTGAGCAGCGCCGAAAGGTCTGCCACTTCCTCGTTCAAGGGCGCGATAGTGATTTCGACCTTGGGCAGCATGGCTCGGGTGTCGCGGGGCGGGCGCTCCTGCGGACGGGCCAGCAGGTAACCTTGCACCAGATCCACGCCCATGTCTTTCAGCGTCGCCAGTTCCTCCGGCAATTCGATGCCTTCGGCGATCACAATCGCTCGCGACGCTTTGGCCATCTGCAGCATGGAACCGACGAACTCGCGCTTGACCGCGTCCTGATGAATCCCGTCGATGAAATGCCGGTCAATCTTCACATAATCGGGCCGCAGCTCAGACCACAGGCGCAGGCTGGAATAACCGGCCCCCAAGTCATCCAGGGCAATCGAAAAGCCCATATCGCGATAGTGGTGCAGCGCGTTGTACAGCAGGTCGAAGTCGTCGGTCGGCGTTTGCTCGGTCAGTTCGATCACCACATCTTTCGGCGCGATCTGATAGCGGAGCAGCATTTCCAAGGTGCGACCCGGCGGGTGCGATGTTTCGAGCAGCGATTCAGGGGAGACGTTGAGAAACAGTTTGCCGGGCAGTTTTTGCTGGCTGAAGCGACGGCAGGCGCTGTCACGGCAGCTTAATTCCAGCTCACTCAGGCGCCCGGCGTGACGGGCAATGGCAAACAGGTTGAGCGGGGAGTGCAACGCGCTGTTGGAGGGGCCGCGAGTCAGGGCCTCATAGCCCAAGATCCTGCGTTCAGACAGCGAAACGATGGGCTGAAACAAGCTGTGCAAGTCACCACGCGCGAGAATGGAACTCAGTGCGCTCAACTGTTCAGTCACGGTCATGGTCGTCTCGGGGGTGATAAAGAGGGCGCAATAAAAAGGGGCTGAGCGCTTTCGCGTTCAGCCCCGTATTTCACGACAGATTCATGACTGTTTGATGACGGTTGCCGCTAATCTGCCATCAATGAACCGGTCTTATTTCTTCGCGACAGCAGCGCTCAACCCCAGGTAATCGATCAGGATCCGCCCGGTCTCGGCCAGGTAGGCGTCGTCCTCGGGTTTGGTCTTCTCGTCTTCTACCGGCAGCGCGTCTTCGTCTTCCTTCTTCAGCTCTTTCAGCGGCTCTTCACCCTTGGCCTTGCGGCGGGTGTTTTCCAGTGCGAGCTGCTTGCTTTCGATGGAAGCGTGTTCGGCGCGGCGGTCGGCTTCGTTGAGGCTGACGGTCTTCTCGTTCATCAGCTTTTTGGCCAGCGCGAGGCGATCCTCGATGAACACGAACTCGGCGTCTTTCGACGAGCGTGCTTCATGACGTGTCTGCAACTGGGCAAGGAACGGCTTGAACGGATCGATCGCCGGCTTGATCGCGGGCTTGATGCTGTCCCATGGCATGGCTTCGGGCAACGCGCTCTCGCCGATTTCCTTGGTGTCGATCAGCGAAGGGTAGGTGATGTCCGGCACGACGCCCTGATGCTGGGTGCTCTGACCGGACACCCGGTAGAACTTGGCCAGGGTCAGTTTCAGCTCGCCATGATTGAGCGGCTGAATGGTCTGCACGGTGCCTTTGCCGAAGGTCTGGCCACCGATGACCAGCGCGCGGTGGTAGTCCTGCATGGCTCCGGCGAAAATCTCCGACGCCGAGGCGGAGAGGCGGTTGACCAGCAATGCCATCGGGCCTTTGTAGAACGCGCCTTTGGCTTCGTCTTCCAGCACATCGACCTTGCCGTCGGCATTACGCACTAGCACGGTCGGACCTTTGTCGATGAACAGGCTGGTCAGCTCGGTCGCTTCCTGCAGCGAACCACCGCCGTTGTTGCGCAGATCCAGCACCACGCCGTCGACCTTCTCGGCCTGCAGTTCGGTGAGCAGTTTCTTCACGTCGCGGGTGGTGCTCTTGTATTCCGGATCGCCGGCACGGTAGGCCTTGAAGTCCAGATAGAACGCCGGGATGTCGATGACGCCGAGTTTGTAATCCTTGCCGTCCTGCTTTAGGTGCAGGATCGACTTCTTGGCCGCCTGCTCTTCAAGCTTCACCGCTTCACGGGTGATGGCGACGATCTTGCTGGTCTGGTCATTCGGCGCATTGCTGGCCGGGATGATCTCCAGGCGTACCACCGAGCCTTTAGGGCCGCGGATCAGCTTGACCACTTCGTCCAGACGCCAGCCGATCACGTCGACCATTTCCTTGTCGCCCTGGGCAACGGCCACGATCTTGTCGGCGGGTGCGACCTGCTTGGTCTTGGCTGCCGGACCTGCCGGCACCAGGCGCACGATCTTCACGTTGTCGTTGTCGCTCTGCAACACAGCGCCGATGCCTTCCAGCGACAGGCTCATGTTGATGTCGAAGTTCTCCGCGCTGTCAGGTGACAGATAGTTGGTGTGCGGGTCGTAAGACATGGCAAACGTATTGATGTAAGCCTGGAAGATATCTTCGGCACGGGTCTGGTTCAGACGCGCCTGTTGATTCTTGTAGCGCTTGGTCAGGGTTTCCTGAATCTTCGCCGGGTCTTTGCCGGCGATCTTCAAGCGCAGGACTTCGTCCTTGATACGCTTGCGCCACAGCTCGTCGAGTTCGGCTGTGTCCTTGGGCCATGCGGCGTCCTTGCGGTCTACCAGCAGGGTTTCCTTGGTGTTGAAATCGAGCTTGTCGACGCCTTTGCCCAGCTCCGCCAGTGCGAAGTCCAGACGCGCCTTGATGCGGTCCAGATAACGCTTGTAGATGGTGAAGCCCGGGTTCAGGTCGCCGCTTTTCAGGAAGTCATCGAACTGGAACTGCCACTTGTCGAATTCGGCAATGTCGCTGGCCATAAAATAGCTGCGCGAGGGGTCCAGTTGCTTGATGTAGCTCTGATAAATAATCGCGGAACGCTTGTCGTCCAGGGGCGGCTTGCTGTAGTGATGTCGCTTGAGCAGCTCAACCACGTTGAGGCTGGCAATCACTTCGTCGCGATCCGGCTGAAGGTTATCCCAGCTGTTGGCGGCAAAAGTACTGGCTGACATCGGCAAAACGCTGAGGCCGACAAACAGTGCGAGGGCAGTGCTGGGGAATAGTTGCTTCATGCTGATTCGACGCGAGGACAATTGATAACGCATATTAGGCCGTCTGTGAGGTCGCCGGTTCCCTTGGAGCCGGCCGCATAATGCAAAAGCCCGGGCAAACAGCCACGGGCTCAGTCTGGACTCACTATGGAGGCACTGTGAAGGCATTGCAAGGCGTTGAAGGTCATGTGGAATGGGTCGAGGAGCCAAGTCCGGCCCTTGATGTGGGACAAGTACGTATCAAAGTTGCCGCAGCGGGTTTGAATCGCGCCGATTTGTTACAGCGCGAGGGCAAGTATCCGCCGCCGCCCGGCGTGACAGCGACACTGGGGCTGGAGTGCTCCGGCGTGATCGCAGAAGTGGGGCCGGGCACCTCCTGGCTGGTCGGCGACCGTGTCTGCGCGCTTCTTGCGGGCGGGGCGATGGCCGAAGAAGTGGTGGTCGATGCCCGGCACGTGCTGCCAGTGCCTGAAGGGCTGTCGCTGCACGAGGCTGCGGCCATTCCCGAGGTGTATGCCACGGCGTGGTTGAATCTGTTTCAACTGGCCGGTCTGAAGCCCGGTGAAAAGGTCCTGTTGCATGCGGGCGCAAGTGGGGTTGGTTCAGCCGGTATTCAGCTTTGCAAGGCGTTCGGCAACCCGGTATGGGTCAGCGTCGGCTCGACCGAGCGTCTGGCGTATTGCGTCGAACTGGGCGCGCAGGGTGGCGTGGTACGTAGCGAAAGTCTGGAAGGGCTGAATGATTTCGCACCGTTCAACGTCATTCTCGACCCGGTAGGCGCCGGTTATGCCGAGCTCAACGTCAAGCTGCTGGCGCTGGATGGCCGCTGGGTGCTGATCGGCGTCATGAGCGGGCGCGACGCCAAAATGGACCTGGCGCATGTGCTGGGCAAGCGTATCCAATTGATGGGCTCGACGTTGCGCAGCCGCGATGAAACGTTCAAGGCTGATCTGATCCGCGATCTGGGTCAGCACGTCTGGCCGCTGTTTACTGAAGGCCGCCTCAAGCCGCAACTGGCGAAATCCTTTGCCATCAAGGATGCCGAAGCGGCGTTCGCCGAGCTGGCGACCAACAAGGTATCAGGCAAGATCGTGCTGGTGATCGACGAAAGCCTGGTCTGATTCGGAGAAGCGCCTGATTCAGACCCAGGTGTGCACTGGCCAGCCAGCCTGCTGCGCATGCTCCAGCAACACAGGATCAGGGTTGACCACATGCGGGTGGTCAACCTTGAGCAGCAGGGGCAGGTCGTTGCGCGAATCCGAATAGAAGCTCGCGCCCTCCAGATTTTCCCCTTCGGTATCCAGCCATTCCATCAGGCGCGTGATCTTGCCTTCGCGGTAGGTCAGCACGCCGACCGTGGCACCGCTGTACACGCCATGTTGCACGTCCAGTTCGATACCCAGTACTTCGTCGATCCCCAGACGCGCTGCAATGGGCTTGACCAGGTGCACGCCCGACGCTGAAATCACCAGAATCCGGTCGCCTTTGGCGCGATGCTGCGCAATGCACTTGCAAGCGTCGCTGTAGATGATCGGCTCGATCACGTCCTCGACCCACGGGCCGACCAGGTGGTCGACTTCTTCCGGAGTGCGGCCAGCCATGGGTTCCAGGCTGAACGCCATGAATTCTTCCATGGCCAGTTTGCCGGCGCTGTAAGCGTCCATCAGTTCATGGTTGCGCTGCATGAAGGCTTCGGAATCGACCCAGCCCAGGCGACCCATCTGTTCGCTCCACAAGGTGGCACAGTCGCCACCGATCAGTGTTTCGTCCAGGTCGAAAATAGCCAGGGGCATGTGTTCTTATCCTCAGTGGTTGTTAAGTCAGCTTCAAGCTTCAAGCTTCAAGCTTCAAGCGAAAGCTCGGCGGTTGCGTCAGTCAAGCGCGCAGAGCGCCGAGGGTTCGATGTTCAGCGTCACGCGTCGGCCGTCCGGATGCAGGTCGTCGGCGCTGCGATTGAGTACGTCGACCACCAGCTCTACGCCACGCGCTTGTATCCGGTAGCGGATGACGTTGCCGAGCAGACTGTGACTGCGTATTTCCCCTTCCAGTTCGCCGGTCAGGCTCAATTGGATCGATTCAGGGCGAATGGCGACACGGCTGGCAATGGGGCGTTGCATCAGTCGCGTGGCGTCGGCGGCGTCCAGCAGGTTGTAGTTGCCGATGAAACCGGCGGCGAACACGTCCACCGGCGCGGTGTAGAGGGTTTCTGCGTCGCCACTTTGCACGATCCGGCCCTGGTTCATCAGGAAGATGCGGTCTGACAGGGTCAGTGCTTCTTCCTGATCATGGGTCACGAAGATGGTGGTCAGGCCCAGTTCGCGCTGGATCGCGCGGATCTGTTCGCGCAGGTGTTTGCGAATTCGCGCGTCCAGTGCCGACAGTGGTTCATCAAGCAGCAGCAGGCGCGGGCGCGTGACCAGCGAGCGGGCCAGAGCGACACGCTGGCACTGGCCGCCGGATAATTGATGCGGATAGCGTTTGGCAAAATCATGCAGCTCGACCATCTGCAGAATCTCGGCGACGCGCCGGTGGCTTTCGTCGTCGCCGATCTTTTGCATGCGCAGGCCGAAGGCGACGTTCTGTTCCACCGTCATGTTGGGGAACAGCGCGTAGCTCTGGAAGACCATGCCGATCTGGCGCTTTTGCGGGGTCAGCGGCACCAGGTCATTGCCGTCGAGCAGGATGCGCCCGCTATTGACCGCGGTCAGCCCGGCGATACAGCGCAGCAGCGTGGATTTGCCGCAGCCGGACGGGCCGAGCAGGGTGACGAACTCACCTTTTTTGATGCTGCAATTGATGTCGCTGAACACAACGGTGCTGGCGTAGCTTTTCTGCAGGTTTTCAATGCTGACAAAACTCATTTCAGTCTTTGTCCTTGTTCAGTCGATTGGCGGCCCAGGTCAGCACCAGCACGAAGAGGAAGTAGGAAATCACCAGTGCGCTGTTGAAGTGACCGCTGCTGTTGCGCATGTTGTTCAGGTACACCTGCAGCGTTTCATAGCGGGTGCCGACCAGCAGATTGGCGAATACGAACTCGCCGAACAAAAACGAAAACGACAGCAGCAGGGCGATCATCAGGCCCTTGCGCAGGTTCGGCAGCACCACCAGAAAGGCCGCCTGCCAGGTGCTGGCACCGAGCAATTGCGCAGCGTCCATCAGGTCGGTCAGGTTGATCGCCTGCAGGTTGTTGGTGATTGCGCGGTACATGAAGGGCAGGGCGATAGTGAAATAGCAGCCGATCAGAATCCACGGCGTGCCGACCATGGCCATCGGCCCTGAGCCGTAAAGTTGTAACAGCCCCACTGACGACACCACCGGCGGCACGGCAAACGGCAGCAGGATCAGGATGTTCATCAGCCCGTCGAGACGCGGGAAATAGTAATGCACCACGAACAGCAGCGGCAGGATCAGCACCACCGACAGTATCAGCGCGCCGAAGCAGACCAGCAGTGATTGACTGAACGCCGCCAGAAAGCGTGGATCGCTCCACAGTGCCACGTACCATTTGAAGGTCAGCCCGCTGGGCAGAATGGTCGCCGACCAACTGGTCGCAATCGAGTACAGAAAGGTGCCGGCCAGCGGCAGCAAGAGAATCAGGAACAGCAGGTAGACCACGGTCTTGTGGTAAACCCGGGCAGGTCCTCGTTCAGCGCGCGACATGATAGCTCCTTTTCAACAGCCTCTGATGAACCACCGTTACCAGCGTCATGAGCCCGACCAGAATCATCGCCAGAGCACTGGCCATGTTCGGGTCCAGCGTGATGTCACCGGCCACCATCGCGGCAATGCGGATCGGCAGCACGTTGAAGTTGCCGGTGGTCAGGGCGTACACCGTGGCATAGGCGCCCAGCGCATTGGCCAGCAGAATCACGAAGGTGCCAAGCAGCGCCGGGGTCAGCACCGGCAGGCCGATGTAGCGCCAGAACTGATAACTGCTCGCCCCCAGCAGCGCCGCCGATTCGTTCCAGTCCTCGCGCACAGCGTCGAACGCCGGGTAGAGCAGCAGCACGCCGAGGGGAATCTGGAAGTAGGTGTAGAGGATGATCAGACCGGTCTTGGAGTACAGATTGAAGTCATCGATGATCCCGGCTTGCTTGAGGATCAGGGTCAGCGCACCGTTGAAACCGAGCAGGATAATGAAGGCGAACGCCAGCGGAACACCAGCGAAGTTGCTGGTCATATTGGCGAACGAATTGACGAAGTCTCGCAGCCGCGAATCCACCTTGCGCAGCGAATAGGCGCCCAGAATCGATATCAGAATGCCGAACAGGCTTGACCAGAAGCTGATCTCGAGGCTGTACTGGATCGCCTGACGGTAGAACTTCGAGCTGAACGCCCGGACGAAGTTTTCCAGCCCCCAACCGGCGTCGCTTTGCAGGCTGTTGATCGCCACCCAGAGCAGCGGTGCGATCTGAAACACGATGAAGAACAGCGCAAACGGCACCAGGCACAGCAGGCCCAGCCACTTGCCCCGGGATAAGCGGATCAATTGAGAATCTCCTGACAGACCGGTTTGTCATGAGGGATGCCGAGCAGTGCGCAGATCGTGCCGCACAGCTCGGTCTGGCGCGGCGCTGCATCGACATTCAGGCTGAACGCATCACCGATGACGAACAGCGGCACTTCGCGCTCTTCCGGCAGCAGGCCGTTGTGTGAGCGGTCGTTGTTCATACCGTGGTCGGCGGTTACCAACACCTGATAGCCCGCGTCCAGCCAGCGTTGCAGGTAGTCAGCCAGAATGATGTCGGCGTTGCGGGCGGTGTTGCGGTATTGCGCGGTGTCGAGGCCGTGCTTGTGCCCGGCGTCGTCGATATTCATCGGGTGAATCAGTAGAAAGTTCGGTGCGTGTTTCAGCCTCAGGCTTTCGGCGTCGGCGAACAGGTGCGAGTCCGGGTAGTGATCGGCCCAGTAGAACAAGCCGTGCTGAATCGGCAGGTCGGGCGCGTCGGTGTGGCGGTCGCGTGCGGCGTCGAAGGGTGTGCGGTTGTACAGCTCGCTGAACCAGTGATAAGCCGCTGCGGCAGTGCTCAGCCCGGCGTCGCGGGCATAGTGAAACACGCTGTGCTGGCTGGACAGACGCGAGACGTTGTTATGCACGATGCCGCTGTCGATAGGTGCAACACCGGTCAATATGCATTCGTACAGCGGGCGGGAAAGGGCGGGCAGTTCGCACTCCAGCTTGTAGAGCGCGGCCCGGCCGGCATCATGCCAGGCTTGAAGGTGGCCCATCGCGTGGCGCGCCACTTCGTAATTGAGGCCATCGAGTACGATCAGGATAACGTTGTGTTTCATGGCGACTCGCTCGGGCGAAAGAGTGCGGGCGAGACTGGCTCGCCCGCGTCATACGACTCGATCCCTGAGTCGCAGTGGCGATCAGTTCATCTCGATGATGACTTGTTCTTGCCACATCTGCGGCAGGGCTTTGGACGTCATTTCCCATGCGCCTGCATCTTTGATCGGCGTGACGTTCTTGTACTGTTCATGCGGCAGCAATTTATCCTGAACGTCCTCAGGCAACTTGATGTGCTCGGCACGAATCGGACGAGCATGACCTCGGGCCAGGTTGATCTGGCCTGCATCGCTGAAGGTGTATTCGCGTGCCAGTTTGGCGGCGTTCGGGTGTTTGGCGTATTTGTTGATGATGGTGGTGTAACCGGAAATCACCGAACCATCCGAAGGAATCAGCACCACGTAATCATCCGGCTTGGTCATCTTGGCGCGGTAGCTCAGGCCGTTGAAGTCCCAGACCACACCCACTTCGATTTCGCCTTTCTCGATGGTCTGAATGGTCGGATTGGCCAGCGACAGACGTTTTTGTTGAGCCAGCTCGGTGAACAGAGCCAGGCCCGGCTCGATATTTTTTTCGTCGCCTTTCATGGCAATGGCCGCAGCCAGCACACCGTTGGCAGCCTGCGCAGCGGTGCCTACGTCACCGATGGAAACCTTGTACTTACCGGTTTTCAGGTCGGCCCAGCTTTTCGGGATTTCAGAACCGTGCAGCAGGTTCTTGTTGACGATAAAGGCAATGGTGCCGGTGTAGGCCAGCGCCCAATGGCCTTCCTTGTCCTTGGCCCAGTCCGGAATCTGCTCCCAGGTGCTTGGCTTGTAAGGCTGAGTCACGCCCTTGGCCACCGCGATGGGGCCGAAGGCCGCACCTACGTCACCGATGTCAGCGCTGGCGTTGTCTTTCTCGGCATCGAACTTGGCGATCTCCTGGGCCGAACTCATGTCGGTGTCCATGTGCTTGAGGCCGTATTTGGCTTCCAGGTCCTTCCAGATGCCGCCCCAATTGGCCCAGTCATCCGGCATGCCGGCGCTATTCACCGCACCTTCGGCTCTGGCGGCTGCTTCGAGGGTTTTAAGATCTGTATCCGCAGCCATGGCCAGAGAACTCATTGCCATGGCTGAACCGAGGAGTGATGCCAACAAAAGATGTTTCATTCGGAGCTCCTGTGCACTTCTTTAGCACAAATGTTCATCGCGGAAGGTGTGGTCTAGTTCAGCAATACCTGAGCCAAGTTAGGCGGGTTGCATGACATTTTCGTGTCGAAAATGACGAAGAACTCCGTTTTTCATCTGGCCTGGCACTGCTTCGGGCTAAGCGTAGACCATTGCGAAGTGCCTGCTTTTCAAGGGTTTCAAGGCTTTTTCAGCGCTGTCTGGCATGGATTGTGATACGTCATGTCACAGCACCGTCATCTGGCCGGCCTAGGCTTGCAACGATGGAGTTAACAGCGGTTGCGGCACGAATGGGTGCTCCGCCAGAGGGCTGGTCTAGTCCAGGCAGGTACGGGAATGCGCGAAGATGTGCCACGGGCGGTAACCACTATCTGCAAGGCGTTGCAGGAACAGATAGAGCACGGTCTGTTGCCGCACGGCAGCAAACTGCCTGCCGAGCGCAAGCTCAGTGAGGTGTTCGGCACCACGCGCATTACCCTGCGTGAGGCCCTCCTGCAGCTGGAGGCCCAAGGGCTTATCTATCGAGAGGAGCGGCGTGGCTGGTTCATCTCACCGCCACGGCTGGCCTATGACCTGATTCGGCGCAGTCATTTTCATGCGATGGTCTGCGCACAGGGCCGGGTGGCGCACACCCAGCTACTTTCGGCCCGCCTGCAACCGGCGTCGGCCATGATCTGCGAAATGCTGGAGCTGCCCGCACTGTCGAGCGTTATCCAGATCTGTCGCGCACGACGTATCGATCAGCGCCTGGTGCTGTACGTGGAGCATTATTTGAGGCCGGAATTGTTCCCCGGCATTCTCGAACACGATCTGAACGAGTCGCTCACTGAACTCTATGCGCGCTGTTACGACCTTCATTACGGCCAGGTGCGCTTCGACATGGTCCCCACCGCGCTGCACGCCGAAGCGGCTGCTGCGCTGAAGGTCTCGCTGGGAAGCCCCGGCCTGCGCATCGCGCGCGTCAACTACGACCGCAATGGACGGCTGATCGACTGTGATCTGGAGTACTGGCGCCATGATGCTATTCATGTGCGTGCGGCGGTGCAAGGTCACTGAAACTCAGCACTGTGCCCCACTTGGACGGACACTCATCGTGAGTGTTTTCCGCAACGTTTGAAGATCCGTTAGTTGACTGTTTTCTATAAAGAAACGCTGTTGTCGGTCCTCGGTCAGACGTTTTAGATTCAGTCGGTTTCATAGACTAAGCGGAATACAGACGGCTGATTAACTAAAAAAATTAATGGAAATGGTTCTAGAATGGTTGATCTGGCAGGCGTAAATTAGTTGGTTTTTTTATGTGTTTTTTAAGGGTTTTTATTCTGGCTTCTTAGATGAATTCGCTAAAAAAAGTTCGAATTAATTAATATTTACTAAAACATTGTGGTAGGTTTTTTAGTGCGAGAGGTCGCGCACTAGTTAGTTGGCTACATGCGTGCATTTCGGTTTTTGGATGTGAGGGCTTACACGGCAGTTGTGCTGTAAAGCACTGCTCAATGAGTGCGGCTGCTTTTATTAAAAGGATCTATGAGGATGCTCTAATGACTCTCGAAAAGGCGTTAGTGTTGCGCACGTGTGCCAATAACATGGCCGATCATTGTGGTCTTGTATGGCCCGCGACAGGGGCCGTCGAATGCAAACACTGGCAGTTTACCCGAAAGCACGAGAATGGACTGGTGGGTTTGCTGTGGGGCGCTGGAACCAGCGCTTTTCTGAGTATGCATGCCGATGCGCGGTGGATTGTCTGTGAAGTTGCCTTGGCAGACATGATCGGCCTGGAAGAATCGGGAATGGTCAAGTTTCCACGTGCCGAGGTGGTTCACGTCGGCGACAAGAGCAGTGCGTCGCACTTTATTTCGACGCATCAGGCCGACTATGCATCGACCCCTGCGCCCGTTGTCGCAAACATCGTTTTGCCCGTGGCAGAGCACGTTGTCAGTCACGAGGTATTCGACGTCGCGCTGATCAGCCGGGCTGATAATTCAGGGGGGCTCCTGCCAGCCGCGACGCCACAATCGTTGCAGACCGCTACTTACGGCGGCACGTTAAGTGGCGAAAACAACAGTCGGCTTATTGCCGGTTATGGAAGCACCGAGACGGCCGGTAACAACAGTGATCTGATTGCCGGGTATGGCAGTACAGGGACCGCTGGCTCTGACAGCTCGCTGGTCGCCGGTTATGGCAGCACCCAGACTGCAGGAGGTGAAAGCGCACTGACGGCTGGCTACGGCAGCACCCAGACCGCACGCGGAGGCAGCGACCTGACGGCAGGGTATGGCAGCACCGGCACAGCCGGTTCCGACAGCTCGCTGACTGCCGGCTATGGCAGTACGCAAACCTCGGGCGGGGACAGTTCGCTGACGGCGGGCTACGGCAGTACCCAGACCGCACGGGAAGGCAGCAACCTGACGGCGGGTTATGGCAGTACCGGGACGGCGGGTTCCGACAGCTCGCTGATCGCGGGTTACGGCAGCACTCAGACGTCCGGAGAGGACAGCTCGCTGACGGCGGGGTATGGCAGTACCCAAACCGCCCAGGAAGGCAGCAACCTGACCGCCGGGTATGGCAG
>NZ_LGLN01000006.1:71192-87633 GCF_001293775.1 Pseudomonas syringae pv. cilantro | reverse complement strand
GCCCAGGAAGGCAGCAACCTGACTGCCGGTTATGGCAGCACCGGCACGGCAGGCGCCGACAGTTCGCTGATTGCCGGTTATGGCAGCACCCAGACCTCCGGCAGTGACAGCGCACTGACAGCCGGCTACGGCAGTACGCAAACGGCTCAAGAGGGTAGCAACCTGACGGCCGGGTATGGCAGCACCGGGACGGCAGGCTCTGAAAGCTCGTTGATTGCGGGATACGGCAGCACGCAGACCTCCGGCGCAGACAGCGCAATGACAGCGGGTTACGGCAGTACCCAGACCGCTCAGGAAGGCAGCAACCTGACAGCTGGATACGGCAGCACCGGAACTGCAGGCGCCGACAGTTCCCTGATCGCCGGTTACGGCAGCACGCAAACCTCCGGCAGTGACAGCTCGCTCACCGCGGGTTACGGCAGTACTCAGACTGCCCGGCAGGGCAGCGAACTCACGGCAGGTTATGGCAGCACCCAGACGGCCGGGGCCGACAGCAACCTCACTTCCGGTTACGGAAGTACCGGCACGGCTGGCCATCAAAGCTTCATCGCGGCGGGTTATGGCAGTACGCAGACGGCAGGCCACAAGAGCATTCTGACGGCGGGCTACGGGAGTACCCAAACGGCCAGAGACGGCAGCGACTTGATTGCCGGGTATGGAAGTACGGGCACGGCAGGTTCGGGCAGCTCGCTGATCGCGGGTTATGGCAGTACCCAGACAGCCAGTTACAGAAGCATGCTGACCGCCGGTTATGGCAGTACTCAGACCGCCCGGGAACTCAGCGATCTGGTTGCAGGTTATGGCAGTACGTCAACCGCCGGGTCGAACAGTTCGCTGATTGCCGGGTACGGAAGCACGCAAACGGCGGGCTTCAAAAGCATCCTGACTGCCGGTTATGGCAGTACGCAGACTGCCCAGGAGCGCAGCGACCTGGTCACCGGCTATGGAAGTACCTCGACCGCAGGCTATTCCAGCTCATTGATCGCGGGTTATGGCAGTACGCAAACGGCGGGTTACGAGAGCACATTGACCGCCGGTTACGGCAGTACACAAACGGCGCAGGACAGCAGCTCGCTCATCACGGGCTACGGAAGTACTTCCACTGCCGGTTATTCCAGCACGCTGATTGCGGGTTATGGCAGTACGCAGACCGCAGGCCACGAGAGTACGTTAACCGCCGGTTACGGCAGCACGCAGACGGCCCAGGAACGCAGTGATCTGGTCACCGGCTACGGCAGCACCTCCACCGCTGGCTATTCCAGTTCGCTGATTGCGGGTTATGGCAGCACGCAGACAGCCGGTTACGAGAGCACATTGACCGCTGGTTACGGCAGTACCCAGACGGCTCAGGAAAACAGCTCGCTCACCACCGGCTACGGCAGTACGTCCACCGCTGGCTTCGCCAGTTCGCTGATTGCAGGCTATGGCAGCACCCAGACAGCAGGCTATGAAAGTACCCTCACGGCTGGATATGGCAGTACGCAAACTGCAGAAGGTGGAAGTTCATTGACGGCGGGTTATGGCAGTACGGCAACTGCCGGAGAAGACAGTTCGCTGATCGCCGGTTATGGCAGTACCTTGACCAGCGGAATCAGAAGCCTGTTGACGGCGGGCTATGGCAGTACGCTGATTGCCGGGCTGCGCAGTGTCTTGATCGCAGGTTACGGCAGCAGCCTGACGTCGGGCATGCGCAGTACGTTGACCGCAGGTTACGGCAGTAACCAGATTGCAAGTTATGGCAGTTCGTTGATTGCGGGCCATGAAAGTATTCAGGTTGCCGGGCACAAAAGCATGCTGATTGCCGGTAAGGGCAGTTCTCAGACCGCGGGGTTTCGCAGCACGCTTATTGCCGGTGCGTTCAGTGTACAAATGGCAGGTGATCGCAGCAGGCTTATTGCCGGTGCAGACAGTAATCAGACAGCGGGCGATCGCAGCAAGTTACTGGCCGGTAACAACAGTTATCTGACCGCCGGTGATCGAAGCAAACTAACCGGTGGCAATGACTGCACGCTGATGGCGGGAGACCAAAGCAAGTTGACCGCCGGAAAGAACAGCGTCCTGATAGCCGGCGCACGCAGCAAGCTTATCGGCAGTGAAGGCTCGACGCTCTCGGGGGGCGAGGACTCCACGCTTATCTTCAGGCTATGGGATGGTAAGAAATACCGGCAACTGGTCGCCAAAACAGGAGAGAACGGCGTTGAGGCGGATATGCCTTATTACGTGAACGACGATGACGATATCGTCAATATGCCTGAAGACGACTCTGTTTAAAGCCGGTCACCCGTTCATGCGAAAGCACCGGTATTAAGTCATTGACAGGGTACGTCAATAGGGTGCGGGACATGGAGTCCCCTTTTTCTACAAAATACAGGATGCGCGGCGCTGTACTCTTTTTTCTTTATCACTGGCGAACGCCGGATTTTTATTATGACAGGGCATCTATCGAACGCCCGCGAACGGTAGGCGGGAACAGCGTGCTGTCCCGATACCGTTTGCAGGCTCACTGACTATGGCAGCTCGTGGCTGGCATAGAATGCGCCCAATACCTTGACCAGATGCGCCAGGTCATGACTGCCAGCCAGTTCCCGAATCGAGTGCATCGCGAACGTCGGCAAGCCGATATCGACCGTGCGGATACCCAGATGGCTGGCGGTGATTGGCCCGATGGTCGAGCCACAGGCCATGTCGCTGCGCACCACGAAGCTTTGTACCGGTACTTCTTCGGCCATGCACAGGTGACGGAAGAAACCGGCCGTTTCGCTGTTGGTGGCGTAGCGCTGGTTACTGTTGACCTTGATCACTGGCCCGGCGTTGAGTTTCGGGCCATGGTTGGCGTCGTGTCTGTCGGCGTAGTTGGGGTGTATGCCGTGCGCGTTATCGGCGGAGATCATCAGTGACTTCTGAATGGTCCGCACGTAGTCCTCGCTGCTGGGCAGCAGGCGTCGGACGATCTGTTCCAGCATGGCACCGTCTGCGCCACAGGTAGAGGACGAGCCGACTTCTTCGTGGTCAGTGCAGACCAGCAGCGCAGTCTCGTCGCTGTTGCTGTTGAGCAACGCTTGCAGCCCGGCAAAGCACGACAGCAAATTGTCGAGCCGGGCCCCGGCGAGGAAATCGCCATTGAGACCGACAATCGCCGCGCTCTGGGTGTCGTAGAAGCTCAACTCGTAATCAAGCACCACGTCGGCGTTCAGGCCATGTTCGCGTGCCAGTTGGTCAGTCAGCAGCGCGCGGAAGTCTGCGCGCTCATCACCCGCCACTTGCGCAAGAATCGGCGGCAGTTCGGTCTGGGGATTGATCGCCCGGCCTTCGTTGACGGTGCGATTGAGGTGGATGGCCAGATTGGGGATGACCGCAATCGGCAGCTTGAAGTCGATCAGCTGGCTTTCGACCTTGCCATCGCGGCGGAACGTAACCCGCCCGGCCAGTGACAGATCGCGATCGAACCACGGTGCCAGCAGTGCGCCGCCATAGACTTCGACCCCCAGTTGCCAGAAACCCTGACGTTGCAGCTCAGGTTGCGGCTTGACCCGCAGGCACGGGCTGTCGGTGTGCGCGCCGACCATGCGGATGCCGCCGGTCAGTGGCGACTGGCGGCCCATTCTGAACGCAACGATGGAGGAGTCATTGCGCGTGACGTAGTAACGTCCTCCGGTTTCGATGGCCCAGGTGTCACGCTCGTCCAGTCGCTGAAACCCGGCAGCTTCGAGGTGTTGCACGAGGGTGGCTGTGGCGTGGAAGGGGGTAGGGGAAGCCTTGAGGAAATCGATGAGGCCTTTGTTCAACTCGTCGCGCATAAATAGCTCCAGACAGCAATGACGCGAGTTTACCGCATTGGCTCATTCGCTGCCTTGAGTTGCGTTCGTCGTTATGAACACGCCTCGATGAGCGCGGAAGGCGGAGCGGAGCCTCCGCCGATTCTCGTTCCCGTGTACTGCGTGGTAACAGATTTCGTGACGCTCCGCGCCACACAGCGGTTCTGCAATGTCAGAAAGATCAAGGTTCGACTCAAGGCACCTTTTCNTGGCCCGGTGCAGCTTGCTCGGCGTCCTGCCTCGCATCCCCCGGATCAGTGTCAGGACTCAGCCGTCACTTACGTCGCAATCTGCGTCGTTCATGCCTTCGCGATAAAAAAGCACTTTGGTGGCAGCAACTACGGGTAAGACACAACGTCGCGCCGCATCGGGGATCTGTGACGCGTAGCGTCACGAACAGCACGTCAACGTAGAGTGTTGGCACGAGAATCTATTGCGCGTATGCAGTGCGCAAGACAACCCAGTCGCCGTTCAAAACGGCGCAGGGCACTCGAAAGTCAGGCGCTCGCCCGTGCCCGGATGCGTGAAGCTCAGCATGCTGGCGTGCAGGCACAGGCGCGGATAGGCCGCCAGCGCCTCGGGATGGGCGTACAGACCATCGCCCAGCAGCGGATGCCCGATCGACAGCATGTGCACACGCAATTGATGCGAGCGGCCGGTGATCGGTGTCAGTTCGACCCGGCAATACGTGTCATGCCGCTCGATAACCTTCCAGAACGTCAGCGCATGCTTGCCGCCTTCGTGATCCACCACATGGCGCGGCTTGGTCGGCGGGTCGTAACGCAAAGGCAGGTCGATACTGCCGCTGTCCAGCGACGGCTGACCCCAGCACAGTGCGGTATAGGCTTTTTCGGTCTCGCGGTCATGAAACTGGCGGGACAGTTCGCGATGCGTGTCGGCGTCACGCGCCAGCAGGATGATGCCGGACGTTTCCCAGTCCAGACGATGGACAATGCGGGCTTCAGGAAAACCGTTTTCCTGCAGGCGGGTAATCAGGCAATCCTTATTGTCATCGGCACGGCCGGGGACGGAAAGCAGCAGAGTGGGCTTATCGATCACCAGAACGGCAGCGTCCTGATGGATGATGCGGATGTTCGACAACGGCATGCAACGGCCTCGAAACGCTAGAAACGCCAACGGCGGTAAAGGCGCGGCTTCCAGAGAAGTGCGCCGATACCGCCGCCAGCGACTGCCTGATCAGCGATCGGGCAGGGTGATATTGAGTTCCAGAATCGAACAGCTGCCCTGGCTTTCCAGAGCGACCTGAACCTGATCGGACTCGATATTGACGTATTTACGGATCACTTCCACCAGCTCTTTCTGCAGGGCAGGAAGGTAGTCTGGCGTACTCCGCTGGCCACGTTCGTGGGCAACGATGATCTGTAGACGCTCTTTCGCGACCGAGGCCGTGCTTTCTTTTTTGCGGTCACGAAAGAAGTCAAAAATATTCATCATTTACCCCCGAACAGACGTTCAAAGAATCCTTTCTTATTCACATCCAGGAAACGGTGCTCAAGTGTCTTGCCCAGCAAGCGGTCGACCGCATCGCTGTACGCCTGACCGGCATCGCTCTGGTCATCCAGAATGACCGGCACGCCCTGGTTGGACGCTTTGAGAACCGCCTGGGACTCGGGAATCACACCCAGCAGGGTCACCGCGAGGATTTCCTTGACGTCTTCCACGCCCAGCATCTCGCCCTTGCTCACACGCTCAGGGTTGTAGCGTGTCAGCAACAGGTGTTCCTTGATCGGGTCCTGGCCCAGCTCGGCGCGACGCGATTTGCTGGCCAGCAGGCCCAGCATGCGGTCGGAGTCGCGTACCGACGAGACTTCAGGGTTGGTCACGACAATCGCCTCATCGGCAAAATACATGGCCAGATGAGCACCGGTCTCGATGCCGGCCGGCGAGTCGCAGACCACGTATTCGAAGGTTTCCTTCAATTCCATGAGGACTTTTTCTACGCCCTCCTTGGTCAGTGCATCCTTGTCACGGGTCTGGCTGGCGGCCAGCACGAACAGGTTTTCGATCTTCTTGTCCTTGATCAAAGCCTGTTGCAGGTTGGCTTCGCCATTGACCACGTTGACGAAGTCATACACCACGCGACGCTCGCAGCCCATGATCAGGTCGAGGTTACGCAGGCCGACGTCGAAGTCGACGATGACAGTCTTGTGGCCACGCAGTGCGAGACCTGTACCGATGGCGGCGCTGGTAGTGGTCTTGCCCACACCACCCTTGCCGGATGTAACAACGAGAATCTTGGCCAAGGTGAATCACCCCTAGATGAAAAAGGACAGTTAGTCCTGAGAAGCATCTCGTGACGCAACGGGGGTCGAAGTATTCTGGAAATCAACAGGCATGGTCCTGGAAAGCTAGCACCCGGCTACTACTTTCAACTCATATACCGACTGAAAAACAATGCTTTCAGGATTTCCTACAGCCTTGACGACCTTTTCGCGGCGAAACAGAGACACTTTGAAAATTGCGGCAGTATCCGTTAAAGACGAATGATGTTCAACACATCACCCGAAAGGCTTATCTGGACCGGCGAACCCCATAACGGGTCGCGGCGCAGGTCCTCGGAGACCTTGTACTGCCCGGCGATCGAAATCAGCTCGGCGCTCAGTTGCTGACAGAAGATCCGTGCCCGCGTGTCACCCTTGATACCCGCCAGTGCCCTGCCGCGCATCGGGCCGTACACATGGATGTTTCCATCAGCTAGAAGTTCCGCACCGGGACTGACTGGCGCAACCACCACCAGATCGCCACCCTGGGCATAAATCTGCTGACCGCCGCGTACTGGCGCGGTAATCAACCGGGTTGGCTTGATGACCGGTTCAGGCGGTTTTTCCGGAATTTTCTTCGGCGCTTCGGCTTCGACCGGGTCCAGCACGCGCTCACGGGCGCCGGACGGCGGGAGCACCGGCAGGTCGACGGCGATGGCAGCGGCGATGTCTTCGATGCGATTGGCACGAATCGCCAGGGTGCGCAGGCCGTGCTGGCGACAGATGCGCACCAGGCCGGGCAAATCCACCGGACCTTCGTGCGGTGCGAGCTTGTCGAGCGCCAGAATCAGCGGTGTATTGCTGAAGAAGTTGGGGGCCTGCGCCACTTTCGCCGCCAGTTGCCTGTCGAGCGCTTCGAGATTGGCTCGGGTCAGCTCCATCACGGTGATGGCGAGCATGCTGCCCTTGAGCTGAAATACGGATTCCGGGTTTTGCGATTCAATCTGGCTCATGGTTGATATACACAACAGCTTGTCGCTAAAAGTGCCGAGACTTATAGCGAGAACGCCCGCGAGCCGCAAGCGGGTCGAACCGTTGTAGAATGCGCGGCCTTTGTTCTGACGGAAGCCCAAATGGATCGCCCGCGCTTTAAAGCCAGTTTCCTTCATCCCCGTTTCTGGCCGTTGTGGCTGGGGCTGGGGCTTTTATGGCTGGTTGTTCAGTTGCCGTTTCGGGTCCTGCTGGTCATGGGTCGTGCGCTGGGCGCGATCATGTACCGCGTGGCCACTGATCGAAAAAACATTGCTTCACGCAATCTGGAGCTGTGTTTCCCGCATTTGTCCGCTGCCGAGCGCGAGCGCCTGCTGAAAGAAAACTTCGCCTCCACGGGCATCGCCTTCTTTGAAATGGCCATGAGCTGGTGGTGGTCCAGAAAACGCCTGGCAAAGCTGGCACAGGTCGAAGGGCTTGAACACTTGCAACAGGCTCAGCAGAGAGGCGAGGGCGTGATTCTGATGGCGTTGCACTTCACCACGCTGGAGATCGGCGCGGCGCTGTTGGGCCAGCGACACACCATCGATGGCATGTACCGCGAGCACAAGAGCCCGGTGTTCGACTTCATTCAGCGTCGCGGGCGCGAGCGTCACAACCTCGACTCACTGGCCATCGAGCGCGACGATGTGCGCGGCATGCTCAAGTTGCTGCGCGCCGGGCGGGCCATCTGGTATGCGCCGGATCAGGACTACGGCGCCAAGCAGAGCGTGTTCGTGCCGCTGTTCGGTATTCAGGCGGCAACCGTCACCGCCACCAGCAAGTTTTCCCGACTGGGCCGTGCGCAAGTGGTGCCCTTCACCCAGCAGCGTCTGGCCGATGGCAGCGGTTATCGGTTGGTGATTCATCCACCGCTGGAAGATTTTCCGGGTGAAAGCGACGAAGCCGATTGCCTGCGCATCAACCAGTGGGTAGAAAAAGCCGTGACCGAATGCCCGGAACAATATCTTTGGGCCCATCGACGTTTCAAAAGTCGACCGCCCGGTGAACCGAAGCTATACAACAAGCATAAGTAAAAAGCGTCTTCGATCATCGAGGTCAGTTGTAGATGCCAGAACCCGCCGTTGTGAGCAGTGCTGTGAGCAGTCAAGTCGAGCCCGTGACCGGGCTCATTCTGTCAGGTGGCGGCGCACGTGCCGCTTATCAAGTGGGGGTTCTTGCAGGTATCGCCGACCTGTTGCCTGCCGGGTCGCCCAATCCCTTTCCGGTCATCGTCGGCACCTCGGCAGGCGCGATCAATGCCGTGAAACTGGCCAGCGGCGCGTTGCATTTTCGCATCGCCATTCACCAGTTGACGGAGTTCTGGCAGTCATTTCGCAGTCATCAGGTGTTGCGCAGCGACTGGTCCGGGGTGATTCATCAGGCCAGCCGGTTCTTCGGACGCAGCCTGATGGGCTTCGGCCGAAATATTCCGGTGGCCTTGCTCAACAGCTCACCGTTGCGGGATCTGCTCAACGAGCGTCTGGATTTTTCCGGGATCGACGCTGCCATCGATGCCCACCACCTGCGCGCGGTGGCGGTGACCGCCTTCGGTTACGAGTCGGGGCAGGCGGTCACGTTCTATCAAGGTCGGGGCACTATCGAACCCTGGCTGCGTCATCGACGTATCGGCCGTCCTACGCAACTCAGCGTCGATCATCTGCTCGCCAGTTCGGCCATTCCCTTGCTGTTCGCCCCCGTGATGCTGGACCAGGAATATTTTGGCGACGGCGCCGTGCGGCAGTCGGCACCGATCAGCCCGGCACTGCACCTGGGGGCCAATCGCGTGCTGGTGGTCGGCGTCAGCGGTAACCCGCGCGGGCTCAAGACCGACAGGCCGGCACCGCGTCCGCCGAGCGGCGTGCAGCCTACGCTGGCGCAGATCAGCGGTCACATGCTCAACAGCACGTTCATCGACAACCTCGAAAGCGATATCGAATTGCTGGAACGGCTGAACATGGCCAGTGCGCTGCTGCCCGATGATCAGATCAGGCAGCCGGGCATGGAGCCGGTTGAAGTGCTGGTGATTTCCCCAAGCCGTCCACTGGATGAAATCGCCGCCCGGCATCGTCGCGAACTGCCGCCGGCACTGCGTACCTTCATGCGCGGCCCGGGTGCAACCAAAAGCAGCGGCGCCAGTGTCCTCAGTTATCTGTTGTTCGAGTCGGGCTACTGCAGCGAGTTGATCGAGCTGGGCCGCCATGATGCGCTTGCCCAGGGCGCTGAGCTGAAGCGATTCTTGAGGCTGGCCTAGGGTCTGTTCCCGTTTCATCGCGGCAAAACAGGCCCGACCCTTCGGGTTGCGTGCCAAATCTCGCCATGCGTCGNTGGCCTGGCCTGGCCTGGCGAGATTTGGCCCAGCAACGCGGCTCGCGATGAATCGGGAACAGACCCTAGTGTGACCGAGAAGCCGGATTGAACAACGGGTTCTCGGTCATGCCGGCAAAGGACGCGCGTCAAGCCGTCAAACGGTCTTCCCGAAAGTCGCGAAGCGCTTGTTCGATCTCTTCTCTGGTGTTCATCACAAACGGCCCGTATTGCACGATCGGTTCACGCAAGGGCTTGCCTGCAATCAACAGCACCCTTGCACCACCGGCACTGCTGATCTGCAACGCGCCTTCATCGGCCAAGCGCGCCATCTGGCGCGTGCCGATCGGTTGGTTGTTGCCCGTAACGTCGATACTGCCCTCATACACACGACCGGGCTGATGCGGCTGCCGGCTGGCAGATGAACATCCAGATAAAGCGGTTCGGTGTCCGGGCGCTGCACCGCACCTGCCTGGCGAACAGTGCCGTCGTCGAAATGACCCGCGATCACCACCACCTCGATACCGGACTCAGTGGTCAGGCGAGGCACGTTTTCCGGCTGTATGTCCTGATAACTGGCTTCGTTCAGCTTGTTCTTGCCCGGCAGGTTCAGCCACAGCTGAAAGCCGCGCATGGTGCCTTCTTCCTGCTCAGGCATTTCGCTATGGATGATTCCGCGCGCGGCAGTCATCCATTGCACGCCGCCGCTTTGCAGCAGGCCGACGTTGCCCATGTGATCTTCATGACGCATGCGTCCTTCAAGCATGTAAGTCACGGTCTCGAAGCCACGATGCGGATGGGGCGGGAAGCCTGCGATATAGTCATCGGGCTGGTCCGAGCCAAACTCGTCGAGCATTAGGAAAGGGTCGAATTGCTCGACGCCCTTGCCGCCAAACACGCGTGTCAGGCGCACACCCGCGCCGTCCGAGGCAGGTTGGCCCGCGTGGATGGACAGCACTTTACGAAATTGAGTCATGAAAGCAGAGCACTCCTGATCAGGTGACAGTGAGTGTCATGGTATGCCCGCATTATCGATAAACAGATTCAAATCCCGGAACGAAATAATCGTATTTATCGATAGGTCGACTGTACTGGGCGGTAATGGCGGGGGAGAACACAGGCTGCCAAAGCAGCCTTGGCACGTTAGTGGGTGCTGCCTTGCGCAGACATCGCCAGTAGCTGTTTTTCCTGATTCCAGTCAAACGGCTCGTCGTTCTGCTCGGCTTCGTAACGGCGCTCTTCAAGTGCCTGATACAGCTCGATTTCGTCATCCGGCATGAAGTGCAGACAGTCACCGGCAAAAAACCACAGCAGGTCGCGAGGCACCAGATGGGCGATCTGCGGGTAACGCTGAATCACCTGACACAGAATATCCTGCCCCAGATACTGGCTTTCGATCGGGTCCAGCGGCAATTGTTCGACCAGATCGTCGAAGCGCTCCATGAACAGCGCATGACTTTCTTCCGGAACCTGCTCGGCCTCGCCCAGCGCGACCAGAATGCTGCGCAGATGAGCCAGCAGGCCTAGTTGGTAGTCGAGAGTGGCGTCGGCCATCGGGTAATCCTCAAATGCAAAAACAGGCGCGAGAGTATAAAGCCCTGCGCGCCTGCTGTGGGGGTTGACCTGATGGTTAGCGGATTTTGCCCGCAGTCAGGGTCAGTTCTTCCTTGTCGAAATCATCCACATCGATCACCACACGCCGCGCCGCCTCGGCGGCCCGCAGGGTCTGCACCTCATCGGCTTGCAGCACGCCGAGGCGCAATGCCGCGTCGATGGCGTGTTCGCCTGCTTCGGGTTTGACCTGGCCACTCTTGAGTGCCACTTGCAGTTTCTTGTGCAGCGGGTACGCAGTGCTCAGCAGGTCGACGGCATGTTGCAGGGCGCCGACCGGATCGTCTGCCGACTGCGGGCGATAGCAGCCAGCCAGCAACTCTTCCAGGGTCGGATCACCCTTGCTGCGGCCCAGCACCTGGGCAACTTCGGCGTACAGCTTGTCCGACGGCCCTTTGTGGCGGCGGCCGAACGGGAACACCACAGCGCGCAGCAATCCGCCGAGAATCCGGTTGGGAAAGTTGCTGAGAATCTCGTCCATCGCGCGCTCCGAATGGCCGAGGCTTTCTTCCATGGCCCAGCGAAACAGCGGGCTCATGTGATCCGGCGAGCCGAGATCGTGATAGCGCTTGAGGGCTGCCGAAGCCAGATACATGTGGCTGAGCACATCGCCGAGACGTGCCGACAGGCGTTCGCGGCGCTTCAGTTCGCCGCCCAGCAGCATCATGCTCAAGTCCGCCAGCATTGCGAACGCTGCGGCCTGACGGTTCAGTGCGCGGAAATAACCCTGACTCAGGCTGTTGCCCGGCGCGCGTTCGAAGTGACCGAAGCCGAGGTTAAGAATCAGCGTGCTGGCCGCATTGCTGACTGCAAAGCCAATGTGCTTGAGCAGCAGAGTGTCGAACTCGGCCAGTGCCTGTTGCTTGTCTTCACGTCCGGCCAGCGCCATTTCCTTGAGTACGAACGGATGGCAGCGGATGGCGCCCTGGCCGAAGATCATCAGGTTGCGCGAAAGAATGTTGGCGCCTTCAACGGTGATGAAGATCGGCGCACCTTGCCAGTTACGACCCAGGTAGTTGTTCGGGCCCATGATGATGCCTTTGCCACCATGCACGTCCATCGCGTGGCCGATACACTCGCGGCCGCGTTCGGTCAGGTGATACTTGAGGATCGCTGACAGTACTGATGGCTTTTCGCCCAGATCGACTGCATTGGCGGTCAGCATGCGCGCGCTGTCCATCAGCCAGGCGTTGCCGCCGATGCGCGCAAGCGCTTCCTGAATCCCTTCAAATGCCGACAACGGCACATTGAATTGCTCGCGCACCTTGGCGTACTGGCCGGTGACCAGGCTGGTGTACTTGGCCGCGCCGGTGCCCACTGCAGGCAACGAGATCGAGCGACCCACCGACAGGCAGTTCATCAGCATCATCCAGCCTTTGCCCAGCATCGGCTGGCCACCGATCAGGTAGCTCAGCGGCACGAACACATCTTTGCCCGAGTTGGGGCCGTTCATGAACGCAGCGCCCAGCGGCAGGTGACGACGGCCGATTTCGACGCCCGGCGTGTCAGTCGGGATCAGCGCCAGGCTAATGCCCAGGTCTTCTTCCTCGCCGAGCAAGTGCTCAGGGTCGTAAGCCTTGAACGCCAGACCGAGCAGGGTCGCCACCGGGCCGAGGGTGATGTAGCGCTTTTCCCAGGTCAGGCGCAGGCCGATGACTTCTTCGCCTTGCCACTGGCCTTTGCAGATGATACCGGTGTCAGGCATCGCGCCCGCATCGGAACCGGCGAGCGGGCCGGTCAGAGCGAAGCACGGGATGTCTTGACCACGAGCCAGACGCGGCAGGTAGTGATTGCGTTGTTCGTCGGTGCCGTAATGCAGCAGCAATTCAGCAGGGCCGAGAGAGTTGGGGACCATCACGGTGGACGCCAGATCGCCGCTGCGGGTCGCCAGCTTCATGGCCACTTGAGAATGGGCGTAGGCCGAAAAGCCCTTGCCGCCGAATTCTTTGGGAATGATCAGGGCGAAGAAACCGTGCGTTTTCATGTGCGCCCAGGCTTCGGGCGGCAGGTCCATCGCCTGACCGATCTCCCAGTCGCTGACCATCGCACAGAGCTCTTCGGTCGGGCCGTCAATAAAAGCCTGCTCTTCCTCAGTCAGTTGGACCTTTGGATAAGCCAGCAACTTGTCCCAATCCGGACGACCGCTGAACAGTTCGCCGTCCCACCAGACCGTCCCGGCGTCGATCGCGTCGCGCTCGGTTTCCGACATGGGTGGCAACACTTTCTGGAACCAGTTGAACATCGGCGCGGTGAAATGCTTGCGGCGCAGATCAGGCAGTATCAACGGTATGAATACCGCCAGCCACAGCAACCAGAATACTGTCAGCAACCATCCCGGCGCGTGGCTGAACATGCCCATCGCCAGCAGATAGACTGCCACCACACCAAGCGCCGGGAGCGGGTCGGTACGTCGATGAGCCAGCCAGGCAATGCCGACGACCAGCACTACAATCCACAACAACAGCATAGGTATTCCTCCGTGAGGACAGCCGTCTCGGCAGCTATCAGGAAACTGGTCGCCAGGCAGTGGTGGGGCGACAACGATAGTGACCCTCGCTTGACGAGGAAGTTGCCGCAGGATCCGGGTAGACTGGCGTGTGGTTGGTTTCAGGACATTACTGATCAGCACACTATCGCTCAGTGCGATGCATTCAGTGGCATCCATGTCAGCGGCATTCATTGTTCAGTGCTATGCGAGGGGAACGCAATGCTCAAAATCTGGGGACGGAAAAATTCCAGCAACGTGCGCAAGGCACTCTGGATTGCCGAGGAAGTCGGGGTTGCGTACGAAACGCAGGATGCCGGTGGCGCATTCGGGCTGGTCAACGAAGCGCAGTACAGGGCTAAAAATCCCAACGGCCGTATTCCGATGATCGAAGACGGCGACTTTGTGCTCTGGGAGTCCAACGCCATCGTGCGTTATCTGGCAGCACGCCACGCCCCGGATTCCGACCTTTATCCGGCGGATCTGCAGGCGCGCGCCCTGGCTGACAAGTGGATGGACTGGACCACATCGACCATTGCCGCCCCGTTCAGCCCGCTATTCTGGGGTGTGGTGCGAACGCCGGCCGACAAACAGGACTGGGCGGCCATCGAGCAAGGCATCCAGACGCTGCATGGTCTGCTGCTGGTCGCCGATGAAGCACTTTCCCGTCAGCCGTATCTGTCCGGTGAGGCATTCGGCATGGGGGATATTCCCTTGGGCTGCTTTGCCTACGGCTGGTTCGAAATGCCGATTGAACGTCCGCCGCTGCCTCACCTCCAAGCCTGGTATGAACGCCTCAAGACCCGCCCGGCGTATCGCAAGGCGGTGATGAGCCCGTTGACCTGATGGCGCTCGGCTGGCGTCATGTCCGGCGCTTGATATGTACTATTAACAGATGTGTCTGTACTTGAACCGCCCGGCCGAGCACCATTGTCTGGCTGGGTCGTTACGGACGATGGCTGTTTCCAGTCAGATTCATTTCCTTTTTCCTGATGGGTATTTCTTCCGATATGTCTTCTGCTCTGTCCATTCGGCAGCTCACCAAAACCTACGGCAACGGTTTCCAGGCCTTGAGTGGCATCGACCTGGACGTTGCTGAAGGTGATTTCTTCGCATTGCTTGGCCCTAACGGCGCAGGCAAATCCACCACCATCGGTGTCATCTCGACGCTGGTCAACAAGACCAGCGGAACGGTGAACATCTTCGGCCACGATCTGGATCGCGAGCCCGCTGCGCTCAAACGCTGCATTGGCGTGGTGCCGCAAGAGTTCAACTTCAACCAGTTCGAGAAGACCTTCGACATCGTCGTGACTCAGGCCGGCTACTACGGCATCCCGGCGAAGATCGCCAAGGAGCGGGCCGAGCAATACCTGACCCAACTGGGCCTGTGGGACAAGCGCGATGTGCCTTCGCGTTCGCTGTCCGGCGGCATGAAGCGGCGTCTGATGATCGCCCGCGCGCTGATTCACGAGCCGCGCCTGCTGATCCTCGATGAGCCCACCGCGGGCGTGGACATCGAACTGCGCCGCTCGATGTGGACCTTCCTCACCGAGCTGAACAAGCAAGGCATCACCATCATCCTGACCACTCACTACCTGGAAGAGGCCGAGCAGCTGTGCCGCAATATCGGCATCATCGACCACGGGGTGATCGTTCAGAACACCGGGATGAAGCAATTGCTCGCCACGCTGACCGTCGAGACGTTCGTGCTGGACCTCAAGGAGTCCTGGCAGAGCGCTCCGCAGTTGTCCGGCTTTCCCTGCCGCCTGCTGGACAGCCACACGCTGGAAGTCCAGGTCGACAAGAATGTCGGCATTACCGCGTTGTTCAGCCAGTTGGCGTTCCAGAACATCGAAGTGCTGAGCCTGCGCAATAAATCCAATCGTCTTGAGGAGCTGTTTGTGTCTCTGGTTGAAAAGAACCTGGCGAAGGTGGCGCTATGACTGTGCAAAACGGCGAACTGCGCCCTAACCTGGTTGCCCTGAAAACCATCGTCTATCGCGAAATCCACCGTTTCATGCGGATCTGGCCGCAGACCCTGCTGCCGCCCGCGATCACCATGGTCCTGTACTTCGTCATCTTCGGTAACCTGATCGGCCGTCAGATCGGTGATATGGGCGGCTTCACCTACATGCAGTACATCGTGCCCGGCCTGATCATGATGTCGGTGATCACCAACTCCTATGGCAACGTGGTCTCAAGCTTTTTCGGCGCCAAGTTTCAGCACTCCATCGAAGAACTGATGGTCTCGCCGGTTTCGCCGCACACCATCCTGGTCGGTTATGTCCTGGGCGGCGTGCTGCGGGGCCTGATGGTGGGCTTCATTGTCACCATGCTGTCGATGTTCTTCACCGACCTGCAAGTGCATCACCTCGGCGTAACCATCATCGTGGTCGTGCTGACGGCGACGATCTTCTCGCTGCTGGGCTTCATCAACGCCGTGTTCGCACGCAACTTCGACGACATCTCGATCATCCCGACCTTCGTTCTGACCCCGCTGACCTACCTGGGCGGCGTGTTCTACTCGATTAACCTGCTGCCACCGTTCTGGCAGACCGTCTCGCTGGCCAACCCGGTCCTGCACATGGTCAACGCCTTCCGCTACGGCATTCTGGGCGTCTCCGACATCAAGATCAGCATCGCCCTGGCATTCATGATCGTCGCGACCCTCGTGCTGTATGTCGGTTGTGCACGGCTGCTGGTGAGCGGGCGCGGCATGCGTCAGTAGTGTCACGCAAGAGTGACCTGCTTGAATGGCGGGTCACTAGTTCTACTGCATGATCTCTGAATGCTTTGCCAAGGCAGCTTCCAGTTCTGCCGAACGAATTGCCCACTGCTCGGGCGGAAGAGGTTTTGACCATTCGATGATGTCTGGGTATTCGAGGTCGGGTGGCGGTGAAAGCTTCAGGTCTTGCAGCTTCTCCGCCAGATAAGTGCCCAGAATCGTAACGAAGAACAGGCCGTGCAGGACA
>NZ_LGLN01000006.1:69885-70326 GCF_001293775.1 Pseudomonas syringae pv. cilantro | reverse complement strand
TCGGGTGGTAAAGGTTTTGACCATTCAACGATGTCTGAATATTCAAGGTCGGGTGGCGGTGAAAGCTTCCAGCGCTCCAGCACATCAATCAGCAGTGTGTTGAAAATGAACAGGCCGAAAAAGCCCTCCCATAGCAGAGCCAGAAACCAGCCTTTTCTATGTGCAGCTGTAACAAGATCATCCAGGTAGCTCGCCCATATACCTTTTGGTCGGTTAAATCTGGATGTTCTGTCGGACACGGCATCCGGCCCGATCTCCATGTAACTGCGAATGCATTCCCACAGTGCCATCGCCGTTTCGCCGCCACCGCAATTGAACCCCATGCTGAAGTGCCTGTTCTCTTCAGACGCTTCCGGGTCGGGATTTTCAAATCCGATGAAAAGTAGCCCCGTTGTGACGCGACCCGCCTGGCTGATGCTGGAGCTTCGGGTAGCAGCCGCT
>NZ_LGLN01000006.1:21959-69067 GCF_001293775.1 Pseudomonas syringae pv. cilantro | reverse complement strand
GGCCGGTAGGCAGTGGCAGGGGTGCCAGGTAATCGTTCTGCGAGAACAGTTTTTTCTGGCGGGTGCCAGCGGGATGGCTGCTCACCGTCTGCTCCCGGGTTGCAGGAATACAGAACATTGCTGCTCACCCAGCTTGTAGACCTGTGCGCTGTCCAGTTTCGGCGTGGGATCGTTGCGCAGTGCGATCACGCCATTTTCGGGCGTTACGGTAAAGGCCAGACCGCGTGCGCCGCCTATGAAGCCCTGAACACCGTAAAGCGCAGTAAATGGGGTCCCGTAGCGCACCCGCAATGAAACGCTGCGTGGCAGCGAACCGAATTCACGATAGACAGGCTTGAATACGCCTGTGAGACGCAATCCTTGTCCCTGATCTGCGGGAATCCACTCGCAGGTGCTGTTGTTCAGCCAGTGAGCACCCATGTCGCGCAGGGTGTAAGGCTTGCCGGTCAATCCCGGAGCACCTCTTATTTCCAGCCATAGCTGATAGTCCACAGGGTCGCCGATCATCGACAGGTCCAGCCGGGTGTTGCCAGGCGTCGCGCCCGGCAGGTCGATGGTCAGGGTCTGGATATAAAGCTCGTAGCGGATGCCGTCACGATTGTCCGCTGCAAGGCTTTCTTCATTGACCGTGAAGCTGACACGGGGGGCGTAAAGAATGAGGTAAAGGCGATCCAGTTCTTCGAGCTGGCGCTTCGAGTCACTGGGTGACTGGTCATGGGCACGTTGTCTGGACCAGCAGCAATTGCCCAGAAAGTTTTGTAAAGGGGTTTGCCGTAGATACCAGGCGATCAGATACAGCACACCCAGAATGGCGATAATCCACGTAACAGGCCCCATCCAGAGCATGAAGCCCGCAATTGCTGCGTCGGCGGAAATGATGCCTAGGAGTGCGCGAGATGTGTAGGCGATGCCCAGCACAGCCTGCGCTCCATATGCCGCTATCTGGCCGCCCACTACGTTTTGCCTTATTTCTAGCCACGGGTCAGAGGAGCCATGCGCGCGCTCTAACTGCTTCCCGAGAGATAGGAACTCTGCGGCTGCTCCTGCCATTGAAAGTCCTCCAATAACTGCCCCAAATACCGTCAAAGTTGGAGTAGCAGAGAAACGCAGATTTATCTGCTTGATCCCCATCCCCTTGCGCACCTGACTATCCAGCACCGCCACCAACGCCGCTCCCCAATACAGCGCCGCAGAAGCTGTATCGTTGATCCTCTGCTCATCCATTTCTTCAAGCGCGCTCGCTTGATTCAGGTAGTTGTTGGTATTCAAAGTGTTGAGTAGCAGTACGACCATCGGTGTCAGACCGCCACTGTTCTGGACGGCGGGCGAGTTGACGATTTTTGCTACCTGGCCGATGGAGATTGCATGGGCAGTTGTTTTGACCCAGTGCACCAGGTCGTCGATGCCTGGCCCGAAGGCCTGGAGCAGTCTTGTCCCGCCTTCACTGATCAGGCGGGTTCCGACATTATTCCCCAGACGGGCAGCCATCAGAATTGTGGTCCAGGCCCCGCTCAGGCGGTCGGCATGTTCGCCTTTGAGTAGCAATAACGCGGCACCAAGGCGTTTGACCAGCGTGTTCCAGACGCCTGTGGCGTCGCGCGCCATAGTGCTCATGTCGGAGAGGACAGGTTCTGCCAGATGTTCCAGTACTTTGGCCATGGCCTGACGTGCGTTGTCCTGATTTTCCAGGCTCAATGCGGCCAGTACCTCGCCCAGTCGGGTTTCACTGGTGAGCGCGCCCTCCAGCGTCGGACTCCAGGCAAAGAACAGTTGGCGCAATGCGCCGGAGTCTGCAGTACGTACATACTCGGCGTATTGTTCGGCACCCAGGCTGCGCACGCACTGAGCGCTCAGGCAGGCCATCGCCAGCTCATCCAGCCACGAGCGGTGCGCCGGGTTGGTGTAATCCACGAACCACGTACCGCTTTGATGCCGCGTCAGAAACTGACCACGATCGGCATAAAGTGTCGTGTGGCGAGCTTCGACCCGCTGGTAGTGAGCAGGCGCAGTCTGGTCGAGCCAGTCATTCATCAATGGCAGATCGATGTACTCGCCGACCTTGGCGCCTACGTGATGGTTTTCCAGGTTGCTGACCTTTTCTTTCCGGTACTCGCGCACCACGCTTTCCACTTCGTCACTCAGATCGGCGGGAATGAACGCTTTGACCGGCTCCACAGCTTCCTGGCGTTTGATCCGCAGCTCTTCGATAAGCCTGTCGGCTTGTTCGCGGCTGTACTGACGTCCTCTACCACGACTTACCCGGACCGCCTCTTTGTTGAGTTGGTCTACACGCTGGCTTGCGTCCAGCAGTAATTGACTTTGCTCCGCAGTGATCTGAATATCCCGCTCGCGGTAGCGGTAATTCAGCAGGCTCGCTACCTCGCCCGGCTCCTCGGTGACCAGGGTGCGAATGAAGCCGCCAATGCCCAGATGCAGATTGTGATCCTCCTGCCATCTGGCGTGAGAAACCTCTACTTGTTCCTGCTCATGATTGATATCGCGCAGTACGCCCAGATCATCGTCCAGGCACGCGAATACCGACCATAGCCCCAGCGCCTGTTTGCGGGTGTTTTCCAGCCAGTCTTGCGTGCGGAGTGCTTCCCAGGGCTGGGTGCTCCAATCCCCCGGAGCTATGCCATCTTCCCGGGCATCGGGATAGTGCCTGGTCATGCTTTCACGCTCTTTATTATCGCGTGTCATCTTGACGTAGGCGTTGATGTTGGCGGAGGACGGGTCGCGCCTCATGGCCTCGGCCAGCTTCTCGGTTTGCTCTCGGTTGATCTCACCGTTGCGCCGCTGATCGACTGTCACGGCCCAGGCAAAGGTGTCCGGTATCAATTCGGCAATGACCTGCTCAGCCGCTGAAAGCGGCGGGCAGTGCGGCGCATGAAGATTGTCGGCTACTTCGCGCAGGTCGATGGCGCGCATGTATTGCTGGCGGGCTTCGCGCTCGCCAAGGCGGGCGCAGTGCTTTACATCGAGCGGCTGCTCGGTATAGAGCAGCCAGGTTTCATCAAACTTGTCGAGCTTCAGCCCCGAAAGGGAGCCGGCCTCAAGACAGGTGTCACTGTCAGCCGGTGATTGAGGCTCGAGCAAGCCCTGCGCTGATACGGCATAGCGTTGCAGCGGTCCACGCCGTTGCCACACATAGAGAAAGCCGCTGCGCAGTCGACGAGCAGCCATCGCGTGGCTCTGCGGTGTAACGCCGGGCTGGCAGGCATCATGCGTGGCTGCCTCCTCCGCAAGTGCATAACGTACGGGCACCACAAACACGTGGGCCTGGCTGGCCGGACAGCTTGCCACCGGACTGTTGATATCGTCGTGAGGTCTCATGCTGGCGACGCGATCGGCGTCAGCCAGATTGATGATCGCTGCGTGTGTCTCCTGACTGCTCATACGGCAGACTCCATGTTGCGGATGAGTCGGCGGGGCAGTTCAGCAAGCAGATTGTCCAGACGTTGTTCAGGCGATATGAACTGCTCCTCGAGAATTCTTTGATAGGGCGCGTGAGTATTGCCATAAGGAAAGCTTTCACCCAGACAGGCAAAGAGCGCGACCCATCGGGTAACCTGACTGTCGGTGCTGTAGCCATGGCGTGCTGCGCTTTTTCGACAGGCCTGGGCCCATTGATGTCTTTCGTCGTGGCCAAGCCCCTCAAGTGCTTCAGGGAAAAACCGTTGGCAGTGATCAATCAGGTGCTGATCGAACCGCTGGTGCTGCGCCTGGCACAGGATATCGAGCTGTCTGCTGCTCAGGGTCAGCCAAGGGGTATCTGAATAGCGTGCAGCGTCTTGTTCTGGTCCGTGTCGACAAATCGTCAGGTCGCTATCGTCTTTGCCAGGAAGTCGAATCGATCTGATTGGGCCCAGCATTAGGTCAAGCTCATGGTTCTCCACGCAGGCAAGCCACAGTCGCGTGATGCGCGGATCGTAATAACGAAAAAGAACGGTTATGCCACTGTCCAGTTGAACATGCACCAGGCTGCGCAAATGCTCGATTAGCTCGGACTCTTTGGCTGCAGATTCCAGCCAGATTCCCGATTCAGCACGCCATTTCTGCTTGAACATTTCTTGCAATGGTCTGTTTGACGTGACGTCGACCAGCATGGGGCCGCAGTCTGCAAGTGTTTCGTAGGCGGTGTTCACATAAAGTGGTTGGCACAACGCGAACTGTTTCATGTGCAGAAGACGCTGGGCAAGATCATCGATCAGGGCCGCATCCAGTAACAGATAGGTGCGGTTCATGCCTGCTGCTCCTTCACTTTCAGGCATATCGCACACACTGGAGCGGCTTTTTCTGCAGCGCTCCGGAATGCTTGTTTCTGAGTGACAAGAGAAGCGTTTAATAGCGCCGCGACTGGCGTAGGCAGCCCTGATACCGAACTTGCCCCGGTGACAGGAGCACCTCCCTGATCAATAGGGCTGCTGCTGAAAATCCCCCCGGCACCGATGACGATATGCTGACCACCTGCCTTGAGCGTAATGCTCGCGCCTGCATCCAGAATCAGATTGGCGCCTGCCTTGATGTGAACTTGCTGTCCTGCTTCGGCAACCAGAATCTGGCCGGCACGCAGATAGCTGTTGTTATCGACATGCAGATAATCATTTGCTTTGACCCTGACTTTGCGGTCTGCGCCTGTAGTGCGTCGTTCTTCTGCCTCTACAACGCTGATACTGTTGCCCTTGATGGTTTCCGACCGCTCATTACCCACCTCCAAACGGCTGTCATGGATGATTTTCTGCTCCATGTCACGCTGCGCACGCACGTAGATAAGTTCTTGCTCGCTGCGATCCTCCAGATGAAGTTCGTTGAAACCGCTGCCTGTTGGCGCGCTGCGACTGCGAAAGACGCTGCGGTACTTATGAGCAGGTAATGCGTAGGGCACAGGGTTCAGGCTGTTGGGCAGGCAACCGCTGACGATCGGTTGATCCGGGTCTCCATCGATGAAGGTCACCAGCACTTCCATGCCTACACGCGGAATCGTGACGCCGCCGTGCATGTTTCCGGCCCAGTGAGCCGCAACTCTCAGCCAGGTGCTGCTTGTGTCGGTGAGGGTGCTCTCACGGTCCCAATGGAACTTGACCTTGATTCGGCCATGAGCATCGCAGTAGACCTGCTCCGATTCAGGACCGGTGACTCGGGCTGTCTGACTGCCCGGAATGCGAGGCTTGCGGTGGAGGAGAGCAGGCCTGAAAAACACATCCCAGGGCGTCGCAAGGAATCTGTTTCTGTAGCCCTGAATGAGGTCCTCCTCATCACCAGTTTTGGTACCACTGAAGGTTTCTTCCAGCACCTGCGGTTGTCTGCCCTGATGGTGAATGTGTGTCAGCAGCCAGAGCTTGTTCCACTCCTCGCGAGGATGATTGCTGAGCGGTAGAAAGTGTCCGCTGACCAGCAGGGGCTGGTCGCTTTCTCCCTCGGCCTGTTGATAGTCACAGCGGTGGCGCTCCAGCGCCTGCTGGCTTAAAAGCCGCCCTCGCTCGCTGGTTTGAAAATGACCCGGCCAGGTGTAGTCCTCAAGGTCAGGCTGAGCCTTGTTGTTGCCAGGACGATACTCGGCGTGTGGTTGCCATCCGGCGTGTTCAAAGTCGTAGTCGCGCCTGGCGGTGTGGCTGGTACGGGTTTCCAGCCGCGTACTGAAGCTTCGGATAACAGGCTCTTCAGCGATCATGCCGCTGTTCTGGTGATAGGGCGTCGCTCGGGACAGTTTGCGGAACAGGCTCTGGTTATCGCCAAAGACCAGAACATGACCCTTGCGGCTGTGCTGGAAGTGGAAGTGCATGCCTTCCTCTTCGCACAGGCGTTGGATGAAATGCAGATCGGTCTCCTGGTACTGCACGCAATATTCGCGGGGCAGACAGGTGCCGTTGAGTTGAAACTGATGAGCGTTTTCGAGAATGCCGTGGTCTTTGAGGACCCGGCTGATGATTTGCGGGACCGTCAAAGACTGAAAAATGCGCTGATTGGTGCGATGTGCCAAATAACTGAAGTGTGGAACCAGCGTCACGCTGTAATGGGTCAGTCGTGCGCCCGAGTCGCGTTGCCTGATCTGGTAAATCTGTCCGTGGATGCCTGAGTCGCTGCCGTCGAACGTCAGAAACGCCTGCTGGTGCAACAGTCGCTCAAGATCTGGATCGGCGCATTCGCTGACCAGATCTATCGTAAAGACGTAGGGCCTGCTGATGCCTTCCGTGCCCTCGAAGGCGAGGACCTGAAATGCAGGGATCGAGTCTTCGATAGACAGGCTGAAGCGATGAGCTGGCGCAGGCATGCAGGTGTCCCGGTGTGTGTGTTTTTCGGCGGAGGGCACGCTAACAATCCTTAGCCGAAAAAAATGCAGGAAATTTCCGAGTTTCAGGGTGGACATTGGACAGTTCGCTTATAAAGACGGGCTTTAAGCTCGTTGAGCTGCAAGCTTTCAAATCTCGCAACACTCAATCCTGACGAGCATCTGTGATTGCGCTAATCCTTAACGCTTTCCGCTTTAAGGATCCGTCATGCGCACAGGGATGATCGCGCTCGCGCTGGGGCTGGTGGCCTTGCGTTTTCTGCCTGCCTTGCCGCCGACCTGGCTGTTGCTGCTGATGCCGGTGGTGGCATTGATGCTGCTGCCGTTTCGCACCTATCCAGTGGCGTTGTTTATGCTCGGTTTCACGTGGGCGTGCGTTTCGGCGCAGTGGGCATTGAATGATCGTCTGCCGCAGCGGCTGGACGGGCAGACGCTGTGGGTGCAGGGCAAGGTGGTCGGGCTGCCGAGTGTCGCCGAGGGCGTGGTGCGTTTTGAACTGGAGGATGCACGCTCACGGCGGGCGACTTTACCTGAGTTGATTCGTGTGGCCTGGTATGGAGGTCCCGAGATACGCAGTGGCGAGCGCTGGCGTCTGGCGCTCAAACTCAAGCGTCCTGGCGGGCTGGTCAATCCGGATGCCTTCGATTATCAGGCCTGGTTGCTGGCGCAGCGTATCGGCGCGACCGGCACTGTGGCAGACGGCCAGCGTCTGGCCCCGGCGCGTGGGGCGTGGCGCGACGGCATTCGACAGCGGCTGCTGGCGGTCGATGCGCAGGGCCGGGAAGGCGGGCTGGCTGCGTTGGTGCTGGGCGATGGCTCGGGTTTGTCGCGCACCGACTGGCAGGTACTGCAAGACACCGGCACCGTGCATCTGCTGGTGATTTCCGGCCAGCACATTGGCTTGCTCGCCGGGGTGGTCTATGCGCTGGTTGCCGGCCTGGCGCGTTGGGGATTTTGGCCGCAAGCGTTGCCCTGGTTACCCAGTGCATGTGTACTGGCGTTTGGCGCGGCGTTGGGTTACGGGCTGCTGGCCGGTTTCGAAGTGCCAGTACGGCGCGCCTGTGTGATGGTCGCCATGGTGCTGTTCTGGCGTTTGCGTTTCCGGCATCTGGGCATGGTCTGGCCGTTGCTGCTGTCATTTAACACGGTGCTGTTCTTCGAGCCGCTGGTCACGTTGCAACCGGGCTTTTGGTTGTCATTTGCTGCGGTCGGCATCCTGTTGCTGATTTTCAGCGGCCGGCTGGGCGCCTGGCGCTGGTGGCAAAGCTGGACGCGTGCGCAATGGTTGATCGCTGTTGGGCTGCTGCCGATTCTGCTGGCGCTGAACCTGCCGATCAGCCTCAGCGGTCCGTTTGCCAACCTTATCGCTGTGCCATGGGTCAGCGTGATCGTTCTGCCGCCCGCATTGGTCGGGACGCTGCTGTTGCCGGTCCCGCTGCTGGGTGAGGGGTTGTTGTGGCTGGCCGGAGGCGCGCTGGAATGGCTGTTCATGTTTCTCGACCGGGTCGGCGCAGTGCTGCCTGCCTGGTTGCCCAGTGCCTTGCCGGGTTGGGCCTGGGGGCTGAGTTTTATGGGGGCCTTGTTGTTATTGCTGCCCCGAGGCGTGCCGATGCGTCCGCTGGGTTGGCCGCTGCTGCTGTTGTGCGTGTTCCCGCCGCTTGAAACAGTGCCAGAAGGGCAGGTTGAAGTCTTGCAACTGGACGTGGGGCAGGGTCTGGCGATTCTGTTGCGTACGCGCAATCACACCTTGTTATATGACGCGGGGCCGCGCTTCGGTGAGTTTGATATCGGTCAGCGTGTGGTCGTGCCCGCCATTCGCAAGGCCGGTGTTCGTCACCTTGATCTGATGCTGATCAGCCACGCCGATGCAGATCACGCCGGTGGGGCCCTTGCGGTTCATCAGGCCTTCCCGGTGACTCGGGTGCTGGGCGGTGAGCGGGCCAGGCTCGCCCCGCAACTCAACGCAGCGCTGTGCGAGAGCGGCGAACGCTGGGAATGGGATGGCGTGATCTTCAGCACCTGGCGCTGGGAGCAGGCTCCCGACGGTAATGCGGCCTCCTGCATCCTGAGTGTCGACGCCGGTGGCGAGCGCTTGCTGCTGGCGGGCGACATCGATGTTCACGCCGAACGTGCGGCCATGGACAGTGGCTTCGATCTGCGCGCTCACTGGTTGCAGTCCCCGCACCATGGCAGTCGGTCTTCGTCATCGAAACCCTTTCTTCAGGCCGTCGCGCCCGTCGGCGTGTTGATTTCCCGAGGGCGCAACAATGCGTTCGGACATCCGCACCCGCGGGTCATGGCGCGTTACCGATGGCTGGGCATAGCGAGTTACGACAGCGCTGAGCTGGGTGCCATCAGTCTGCAACTGGGCACATTCGGTCCGCCCCGCGCAGAGCGTGCGCAGCGGCGTTTCTGGCGTGATTGAGTGCGCGGATATCGATCTCGGCGCTCGGCATCCGGCGGCCCTATGGTAGAGTGGCGCCAATTTTTCGATGGAGTGATCACTGTGTGGGAACTGGTCAAGTCTGGCGGCTGGATGATGCTGCCGATCATTTTGAGTTCCATTGCCGCTGCCGGCATCATCATCGAGCGTTTATGGACGCTGCGGGCCAGCCGGATTGCCCCGCCGCATCTGTTGGGGCAGGCCTGGCAGTGGATCCAGGAAAACAAGCTCGACAGCGAAAAGCTCAAGCAACTGCGCGCCGATTCGCCTTTGGGTGAAATCCTCGCCGCAGGTCTGGCCAACTCCAGGCATGGCCGCGAGATCATGAAAGAGTGCATCGAAGAAGCCGCCGCCCGTGTCATTCATGACCTGGAGCGCTACCTGAGCGCGCTGGGCTCGATTGCTGCCATGGCGCCACTGCTCGGCCTGCTCGGTACCGTGCTGGGCATGATCGAGATTTTTGGCTCGTTCAACAGTTCCGGCGCGACCGCCAATGCCGGCGTACTGGCGAGCGGCATTTCCAAGGCGCTGATCTGTACCGCATCGGGCCTGATTGTCGCGATCCCGGCGATTTTCTTTCATCGCTTTCTGCAAAGCCGTGTCGACGAACTGGTGGTCGGCATGGAGCAGCAGGCGATTCGTCTGGTTGAAGTGGTGCAGGGCGACCGTGATGTCGATCTGATCAACGCCAAGGTTGATCTCAAGTCGCTGGCCAGAGCGGGCGGGAGCAAGAAGAAGTGAAATTTCGCCGCCGCAGACCCCGCGAAAACATCGACATCAATCTGGTTTCCCTGATTGACGTGGTGTTCATCCTGCTGCTGTTCTTCATCGTGACCACCACCTTCACCCGTGAAACCCAATTGCGCGTGGACCTGCCGCAGGCGGTAACCGGTACGCCTGAGGTTGACGCTGCGGCTAAACATCTGGACATCGCCATCAACGCCGACGGGATCTTTTCACTGAACAATCAGCTGTTGCCGAAAAACGATCTGGCGACGCTGATCGAAGCCTTGCAGCGCGAGTCGGCGGGCGACACCAGTTTGCCGCTGTCGATCAGTGCCGATGGCAAGACGCCGCACCAGTCGGTCATCACCGCCATGGACGCCGCGGGCAAACTGGGTTTCAGTCATTTGCGCATGACCACTGTCGAGGCCACATCGGCTAACTGATGGCACTTACCGATCGCTTGCTTGCCGCCTGGTACAAGGGCCACCCCGCGCTTGCGCTTTTGCGACCGCTGGAAAGTTTCTATCGGCGGGTGGTCGACGGCAAACGTGCGCGCTTTCTCGCCGGTGAGGGGGATATCTATCGCGCTCCGGTGCCGGTGATCGTGGTCGGTAACATTACCATCGGCGGTACCGGCAAGACGCCGCTGATTCTCTGGATGATCGAACACTGTCGTCGACGCGGCCTGCGGGTGGGCGTCGTCAGTCGTGGTTACGGTGCCAGACCGCCAAGCCTGCCGTGGCGCGTACTGCCCGGGCAAAACGCCAGCGAAGCGGGTGACGAGCCGCTGCTCATCGTGCAGCGCAGCGGCGTGCCGCTGATGATCGATCCGGATCGCAGTCGCGCCGTTCAGGCCTTGCTCGCGGCCGAGCCGCTGGACCTGATTCTTTCCGACGACGGCCTGCAGCATTACCGTCTGGCCCGTGACCTGGAACTGGTGCTGATCGATGCCGCTCGCGGTCTGGGCAATCGCCGCTGCCTGCCCGCCGGCCCATTGCGCGAGCCGGTCGAGCGGCTGGGCAGTGTCGATGCCCTGCTGTACAACGGGGCGACGTCTGACCGCGACGATGGCTATGGGTTTACGCTCAAACCCGCTGCGCTGATCAACCTGCGCAGCGGTGAACGCCAGCCAGTGGATTACTTCCCGGCCGGGCAGGCGCTGCACGCAGTCGCGGGAATCGGTAACCCGCAACGTTTCTTCAATACCCTCGAAGGACTACACTGGCGGCCGGTGGCTCACGCGTTCGCCGACCATGCGGTCTACAGTGCTCAGGCGCTGACCTTCACCCCGTCGCTACCCTTGGTCATGACCGAGAAAGATGCGGTGAAATGTCGGACGTTCGCGGCCGATGACTGGTGGTATCTGGCGGTGGATGCAGTGCCGTCCGATGCCTTCGTCAGCTGGTTCGACGAGCAACTGCTACGTCTTTCTCCATGATTGCTTCAGGATCTCCTATGGACACCAAACTACTCGACATCCTCGCTTGCCCTGTCTGCAAGGGACCATTGAAGCTCAGCGCCGACAAGACCGAGCTGATCAGCAAAGGCGCGGGCCTGGCCTATCCGGTTCGCGATGGCATTCCGGTCATGCTGGAAACCGAAGCCCGTACCCTGACCACCGACGAGCGCCTGGAAAAATGACAGCAGCCTTTACCGTTGTCATCCCGGCGCGCTATGGCTCCAGCCGCTTTCCGGGCAAGCCGCTGAAACTTATCGCGGGCAAGCCCATGGTCCAGCTGGTCTGGGAGCAAGCGCGCAAAAGCAGCGCCGAACGCGTGGTGATCGCCACCGACGATGCGCGCATTGTCGAGGCCTGCCAGGCGTTTGGTGCCGAAGTGCTGCTGACACGCGATGACCATAATTCCGGCACCGACCGTCTGGCCGAAGTGGCCACCCAATTGGGGCTGGCGGCTGACGCGATCGTGGTCAACGTTCAGGGCGATGAGCCGATGATTCCGCCCGCAGTCATCGATCAGGTGGCGTCCAACCTTGCCGCTCATCCCGAGGCTGGTATTTCGACGCTTGCCGAGCCTATTGATGACGTGGCGGCGCTGTTCAATCCGAATGTCGTCAAGGTCTCGACGGACATCAACGGGCTGGCGCTGACGTTCAGCCGTGCGCCGCTGCCGTGGGCGCGTGATGCGCTGGCCAGGAGCAATGACGAGCTGCCGGCCGGTGTGCCGTATCGTCGTCATATCGGGATCTATGCCTACCGCGCAGGTTTTCTGCATGACTTCGTCAGTTGGGGGCCGTGCTGGCTGGAAAACACCGAGAGCCTCGAACAACTGCGCGCGCTGTGGAACGGCGTGCGGATACACGTTGCCGATGCATTGGAAGCCCCGCCGGGCGGCGTCGACACGCCTGAAGACCTTGAGCGTGTAAGACGCCTGCTGGAGGTGTGATGCAGTTTATTCAGGTGAGCGGGCAGGTGCGGGCATGACCTTGCAGACCCGCTCTGCGGTTTCCCTGAAACCGTTCAATACTTTCGGCGTCGATGTGCGGGCGCGTCTGTTTGCCGAAGCGCACAACGATCAAGACGTTCGCGAGGCGTTGGCGTATTGCGCCGGGCATGATCTGCCGCTGCTGGTGATTGGCGGCGGCAGCAATCTGTTGCTGAGCGCAGATGTGCAGGCGCTTGTGCTGCGCATGGCCAGTCGCGGCATTCGTATCGTACGTGAAGACTGCATGGAGTCGATCGTCGAAGCCGAGGCCGGTGAGCCTTGGCATCCGTTCGTTCAGTCCTGTCTGGAGCTGGGATTGGCGGGGCTGGAAAACCTCAGCCTGATCCCGGGCACTGTCGGCGCTGCGCCCATGCAGAACATCGGCGCGTACGGCGTCGAGATCAAGGATGTTTTCCACAGTCTGACGGCGCTGGATCGCGAGACGGGCGAGCTGCGTGAGTTTTCCCTGGAGGACTGCGCGTTTGGTTATCGAGACAGCGTATTCAAGCATCAGGTGGCGCGCTGGTTGATTCTGCGTGTGCGCTTCAAGCTGACCCGTGAAGCCAATTTGCACCTCGAGTACGGTCCGGTTCGTCAGCGCCTGAATGAGCTGGGTGTCGATAAGCCGACTCCGTTCGATGTCAGTCGCGCAATCTCTGCCATCCGCAGCGAAAAACTGCCGGACCCGGCGGTGCTGGGCAATGCGGGCAGTTTTTTCAAGAACCCGTTGGTTTCTGCTGATCTGTACGCGACGATCAAGCATGAACATCCCGATGTGGTCGGCTATCCGCAGGCCGATGGCCGCGTGAAGCTGGCGGCAGGCTGGCTGATCGAGCGGGCTGGCTGGAAAGGCTACCGTGACGGCGACGCAGGGGTGCACACGCTTCAATCGCTGGTGCTGGTCAATTACGGCCAGGCGACCGGCCTGCAACTCTTGGAACTGGCCCGCCGCATACAGACCGATATCGTCGAACGTTTTGGCGTGACGCTGGAGATGGAGCCGAACCTCTACTGAGATACGGCTTTGCGTACTCGAAATCGAGCGCCGGGATCATAAGTCTTTTGCGAACGAGCGACCCGTGTTGCTCGCGAAGAAGCCAGATCAAGTGCCACGTATTTAAGGTGAGCGCAGCACCAAACTGACAGACATAAAAAAGCCCCGCTTGCTTGCACAGGCGGGGCTTTTTCATGGGCCGGGGTTAGGCGAGGGGTTTATGCTCGGTCTCTTTCTCGGCTTCATGTTGCAGCTGAATCACGGAATCTTCAGCTTTTTCCTCGGTTGCCGGTGAAGGCTGGACCGATTCTGCTTCAGCGGCTGGAGCGCTGTTGCCAGCGGCTTCTTGCTGACGACGTGCTTCTTCTTCGCGCTTGCGGCGACGAACTTCACGCGGATCGTTAGGCGCGCGGCCGGTGCTGCTGACCGCTGGCGCAGCAGGCGCTTCTGCAACTGCCGGCTCTTGCTCTTGCGATGCAGGTGTCTGTTCTTCGATGGCGGCCTGAGGTGCGACGTAAGGAGCTGACTCCTCCTTCTCGGCCACCGGCTCGACAACGACGGGTTCAGCGACCGGAGCAGGCGCGGGCGTTGGCAGTTCAGATGATTCAGTGGCAGGCACTTCCTCATGGACCGCAGCTTCGACCGGCGCTTCTGGCGTCGGCTCTGGCGTTGGTTTGAACGGCACGACGCGTTCTGCGTGCGGTGCTTCGAACAGCTCGGACTGTGCGGCGATAGCAGGTGCTTCCACTGCCGTTGGCTGAACTTCAACTTCTGGAGCCGTCTGGGCTGCTGGAGCATCGTCTGCCAGCGGGGCTTCGACGGCCGGCACTTCAACGGTCGGCTCTGCCGCAGCGGGCATTTCTACCGCTGGCGACGGCGCTTCAGTGTCAGTGATGGCTGTTTCAGCGACAGATGCTTCAGTTGCAGGCGCTTCGGCAACCGGCGTCTGTTGTGCAGGCTCTGCATCCGGGGCGGCTGCGGCATTGTTGGCACGTTCGGCCTGCTGATGCGCATTGGCTTCAGCCGGAGCACTGATCACGCTGCTGGCGGCAGAGGCTGCGGCGGTGAAGCCCAGGCCTGCCGACAGGTCGGCGCTGCCTTCTTCTTCGCTACCGTTTTCTTCAGAGCCTTCGATCACATTGCCGTTGGCATCACGCTGACGCTCGCGACGGTTGCTGCGACGACGCTGACCACGGGAGCGGCGGCGAGGGCGATCACCGTCGTTGCCGTCGTTGCTTTCCTGATTGTCCTCTTGTGCCTGCTCTTCGTTGAGCAGTGCTTCCTCTTCTTCGCTCACGGCAGCCGCGGCCTGTTCGGCGCGTGGTTGACGCTCTTCGCGAGGAGCGCGTGGCTGGCGTTCTTCACGCGGAGCGCGTTCTGGACGTTCTTCACGGGCGAGGTTCACGGCAGGCGCGGCATCCAGCGGCTCACGCAGTTCGCGGACCGGACGGTCTTCGCGAGCTTCACGCGGCTTGCGCTCGCGAGAGGTGCGGGCCGGACGCTCTTCGCGCGGTGCCGATTCTTCACGGGCTTCGCGCGGTTCGCGTACAGCGCGTTCTTCACGAGGTGCACGTTCTTCACGCGGCGCACGCTCTTCGCGAGGGGCGCGCTCGGCACGCTCTTCGCGTGGAGCACGTTCTTCACGAGGCTTGCGCTCTTCATCACGACGATTGTTGCGGCCACGGCTCTGTTGACGACCGTTGCGGCGTTCTTCATTGCGCGCAGGACGCTGCTCGGTAACAGGCTTTTCAACCACCACCGGTGCAGCAGGCTCTTCCTTGCTCGCGAACAGGCTGACCAGGGACTTCACCAGGCCTTTGAACAGGCTTGGTTCGTGAACCACAGGGGCCGGAGCCGCAACAGGTTCGGCAACTTCAACCGGGACTGGCGCATTGGCGCGTGCCGGAGCGGTTTTGACCGCAGCTTCCTGACGTACCAGGGTGCGGGTTGCAGCGGCCAGCGGAGCGATTTCTTCGACTTCGGCAGCCGCAGCAGCGATTTCGTAGCTGGTCTGGTTGTTATGCGCTTCCGGACTGTCATCACGCAGACGCTGAACTTCGAAGTGCGGAGTTTCCAGATGATCGTTAGGCAGAATGATGATGCGGGCACGCGTACGCAGTTCGATTTTGGTGATCGAGTTGCGTTTTTCATTGAGCAGAAACGCAGCAACCGGGATCGGCACCTGAGCGCGCACTTCGGCAGTACGGTCTTTCAGGGCTTCTTCTTCGATCAGGCGCAGGATCGCCAGCGACAGTGATTCGACGTCGCGGATGATGCCGGTGCCGTTGCAGCGCGGGCAAACGATGCCGCTGCTCTCGCCGAGCGATGGACGCAGGCGCTGACGGGACATTTCCAGCAGGCCGAAGCGCGAAATGCGACCGACCTGAACGCGGGCACGGTCGGCTTCCAGGCTTTCGCGGACTTTCTCTTCCACTGCGCGCTGGTTCTTGGCAGGCGTCATGTCGATGAAGTCGATGACGATAAGGCCGCCGATGTCACGCAGACGCAGTTGACGGGCGATTTCTTCAGCCGCTTCAAGGTTGGTCTGCAGGGCGGTTTCTTCGATGTCGCTGCCTTTGGTGGCGCGCGCCGAGTTGATGTCGATGGACACCAGCGCTTCGGTCGGATCGATAACGATGGAGCCACCGGAAGGCAGTTCAACGACGCGCTGGAAGGCGGTTTCGATCTGGCTTTCGATCTGGAAGCGGTTGAACAGCGGAACGCTGTCTTCGTACAGCTTGATCTTGCTGGCGTACTGCGGCATCACCTGACGGATGAAGGTCAGGGCTTCTTCCTGGGCTTCGATGCTGTCGATCAGGACCTCGCCTATGTCCTGGCGCAGGTAGTCGCGGATGGCGCGGATGATGACGTTGCTTTCCTGGTAGATCAGGAAAGGAGCGGAGCGATCCAGGGACGCCTCTTTGATGGCGGTCCAGAGTTGCAGCAGGTAGTCGAGGTCCCACTGCATTTCTTCGCTGCTGCGGCCCAGACCTGCGGTGCGAACGATCAGGCCCATGTCGGCAGGGGCGATCAGGCCGTTCAGCGCTTCGCGCAATTCGTTACGCTCTTCGCCTTCGATACGACGCGAAATGCCACCGGCACGCGGGTTGTTCGGCATCAGAACCAGATAACGGCCGGCAAGGCTGATGAAGGTGGTCAGGGCTGCGCCCTTGTTGCCACGTTCTTCTTTCTCGACCTGAACGATGACTTCCTGGCCTTCGCTCAGGACGTCCTTGATGTTGACGCGGCCTTCAGGGGCTTTCTTGAAGTACTCGCGGGAGATTTCCTTGAGGGGCAGGAAGCCATGGCGCTCAGAGCCGAAATCGACAAAGGCAGCCTCGAGGCTGGGTTCGATACGAGTGATTCGGCCTTTATAGATGTTGGCCTTCTTCTGCTCGCGTGCACCTGACTCGATGTCCAGGTCGTAGAGGCGCTGGCCGTCTACCAGTGCAACACGCAACTCTTCGGGTTGAGTTGCGTTAATCAGCATTCTTTTCATGTAGTACCGTCGGTTTCCGGGCTGCCGGAAACGGCGTTCGGCACACACGACTTCTCACGGTCGGTGTCAGGGCACGTCAGGAGTGGTTGAACACTCCAGTGTCTAGCGAGGTCCTCGCCCAGAGGGGGCGGAGGGTCGCGACGACGTTTCCTGCTTGCTGTGGTGGCATAAGACACCCTTTTCAGCAAAAGCTTTGTCAGGAGGAGGAATCGACCATCGGTAGCGGACGAGATGAAGCGTCTAGAACAAGCCTTGTGCTACACAGTCCGATGGTTGTGCGTCTCCACCCTACACGTATCCCTGATAATTCGGGTGCTGCCGCGCGCAGAATCCGCAGCGGGTTGGCATTTACCGCAGTCTTCGAAAGGGAAGACCGCGCATCATGGCTTAAGGCGTTGTTCCCGAAACGTTCGCTCGTTGCGTCTGGAAGCGACTGCACTTTGTGAACTGGCCATGAACTGTCCGCACTGACGGCGAGCTGTCTGCTCTGCTGTCAGGCGTGTATCCGGCCTCATGTCACCTGCGCTCGTTACGCTTTCGTCGTGCTCCGTTGTCACCGAACGCCCCGTAGGACGGCCTCGCGTCCTTGTGAATTGCGTTGGTCAGGGCCGGTTGTCAACCGTTGATCCGCTGTCCGGCCGCTTATGGCGGCGTTCGCGACTATATCAGCAATCATTAAGTGCTTCAAATCCATAAAAAATTGTTATGATTTGCGGCATGACGAATATTGCCCCTCCAACCCCCGGCGTCCAGCTGGTTGAGGTTGCGCCGGAACTTGCCGGTCAACGCATCGATAACTTTCTGATCACTTATCTCAAGGGTGTGCCCAAAACCTTGATCTATCGCATTCTGCGCAAAGGCGAAGTGCGTGTGAACAAGGGGCGGATCAAGCCCGAGTACAAGTTGCAGGCAGGCGATATCGTGCGCATTCCTCCTGTGCGCGTGCCCGAGCGCGACGAGCCGGTGCCGGTTGCGCAGGCCCTGCTGCAGCGCCTCGAGGCGGCGATTGTCTACGAAGACAAGGCGCTGATCGTGCTCAACAAGCCTGCGGGCATTGCCGTGCACGGCGGCAGTGGTCTGAGCTTCGGCGTGATCGAGGCGTTTCGCCAGTTGCGTCCGGACGCCAAGGAGCTTGAGCTGGTGCATCGCCTCGACCGCGACACCTCCGGGTTGCTGATGATTGCCAAGAAACGCAGCATGTTGCGCCATCTGCATGAAGCCCTGCGCGGCGATGGTGTCGACAAGCGTTATATGGCGCTGGTACGTGGCAACTGGGCTACTGCGCAAAAACAGGTGCGCGCGCCGCTGCTCAAGAGCAACCTGCGCTCCGGTGAGCGCATGGTCGAGGTCAATGAAGAGGGCAAGGAAGCGCTGACCCTCTTCAAGGTGCTGCGTCGTTTCGGCGACTTCGCCACCATGGTTGAGGCCAAGCCGGTCACCGGGCGTACGCACCAGATCAGGGTGCATACGCTGCACGCTGGTCACGCCATCGCCGGTGACACCAAATACGGCGACGAGAATTTCAGTCGTGAAATTCGCGACCTGGGCGGCAAGCGTCTGTTTCTGCATGCCTACATGCTGATCGTGCCGATGCCTGATGGCAGCAAGCTGAATGTACAAGCGCCCGTCGACGAGATGTGGGCAAAGACAGTGGAGCGTCTGAGTGCAACGTGATTACGATCTGTTGATTTTCGATTGGGACGGTACGTTGGCTGATTCGGTCGGTCGGATTGTCCAGTCCATGAACACCGCGGCTGTCGAGAGCGGCCTTGGGGTGCGTGACGATTCTGCGATCAAGGACATTATCGGTCTGGGGCTTCCCGAGGCGATCCGGACCTTGTATCCGCAGATCGACGACAGCCTTTTGATCGGGTTTCGGCAGCGCTACGCTGATGCCTACATGGCGATGGATAACGTGCCATCTTCGCTGTTCGAGGGGGTTGTGGAGTCCATGCAGGCGTTCCGCGAGGACGGCTATCGTCTGGCGGTGGCGACCGGCAAGGCGCGTCGCGGGCTTGATCGGGTGCTGGAAGCCAATGGCTGGGCTGATTACTTCGATATCACCCGGGCGGCCGACGAGACGGCGAGCAAGCCGGATTCGTTGATGCTCAACGAGATCATGGCGCACTGCGGTGTCGCGCCCGAGCGCTCGCTGATGATTGGCGACGCCTCTTTCGATTTGTTGATGGCGCGCAATGCCGGTATGGATTGCGTCGCAGTGGGCTATGGCGCGCAGCCGCTGGAGTCGTTGCGTCAGTTCGAGCCGTGTCTGGCCATCGAGCATTTTTCCGAGCTGCGTACCTGGTTGAGCCGGCGCAGCGTCTAGTTTTCGCTTAAGGGTAAAAAAAGCATGTCTGACGAATGGAAAGCACCTGGTTCGCAAGGCGCGGACGAGGGCATCAATGGCAGGGAAGAGGCTAAAAGCTGGAAGCTTCTCGAGAAAACGTTGCTCGCCAGTGTTCAAGAACAGCGACGTGCACGGCGCTGGGGGATCTTTTTCAAGCTGCTGACATTTGTGTTTCTGTTTGTGGCCGTGGTCCTGCCGATGCTGGATTTCGAAGGCGGTACCTCGCGTCGCGCCAGTCACACGGCGCTGATCGACGTGCAGGGTTTGATCGCCGACAAGGAATCGGCCAGTGCCGAGAACATCGTCACTGCGCTGCGCGATGCGTTCGAGGACGAAAAGACCAAGGGTGTCATCCTGCGTATCAACAGTCCGGGTGGCAGCCCCGTGCAATCCGGCTACGTGTATGACGAGATCCGTCGTCTGCGTGCCGAGAAGCCGGATATCAAGGTCTATGCGGTGATAACCGATCTGGGCGCGTCGGGTGCTTACTACATCGCCAGTGCGGCCGATCAGATCTATGCCGACAAGGCGAGCCTGGTGGGTTCCATCGGTGTGACGGCGGCCGGTTTCGGCTTTGTGGGGGCGATGGAAAAGCTGGGTGTGGACCGTCGCACTTACACGTCGGGCGAGCACAAAGCATTTCTTGACCCGTTCCAGCCGCAAAAAGCCGACGAGACGCAGTTCTGGCAGAGCGTGCTGGACACAACCCATCGTCAGTTCATCGCCAGCGTCAAGCAAGGTCGCGGCGACCGTCTGAAGGACAAGGATCATCCCGAGCTGTTCTCCGGCCTGATCTGGACGGGTGAGCAAGCGGTCGGGCTGGGGCTGGTGGACGGTCTGGGCAGCGCGAGTTATGTGGCGCGGGATGTGATCAAGGAGAAGAATATCGTCGAGTACACCGTCGAAGAGTCTCCTTTTGATCGTTTCTCGAAGAAACTGGGCGCCAGTATTGCCGAGCGGATCGCCATGCTGGTGGGCTTTAACGGTCCTGTGCTGCGCTGATACCGTTGTCGCTCCGAAAAGCCCTGATCGTCGCCGGTCAGGGTTTTTTATTGGGGGGCGGGCGGCTCAGGGGGTGCTGATTCCTTCCTTTATAAGCATGTCCACCAGGCGAATCAGCGGCAGCCCGATCAGGCTGGTCGCGTCACTGCCTTCGGTGCTGCGAAACAGGCTGACACCCAGCCCCTCGGCCTTGAAGCTGCCAGCGCAGTCGTAGGGCTCTTCTGCGCGCAGGTAGCGTTCGATGCTGGCTCGGTCCAGTTCGCGCATGTGCACGGTAAAGGGTACGCAGTCGATCTGGCATTCGCCAGTCGAGCTGTTGAGCAGCGCCAGGCCGGTCAGAAAGGTCACGCTGGCGCCGCTCGCGGCGCCAAGCTGCTCCATGGCGCGCTCGAATGTGTGGGGTTTGCCCAGTATCCGGCCATCGAGGACTGCGACCTGATCGGAGCCGATAATCAGGTGGTGCGGATATTCACCTGCCAGCGCCTCGGCTTTCTGCCTGGCAAGGCGCATGACCAGGTCGCGCGCGGCTTCGTCGCGGCGAGGGCTTTCGTCGATATCCGGGGATTTGCAGGTGAACGGCAAGCGCAGGCGGGCAAGCAGTTCGCGGCGGTATGGGGAGCTGGAGGCAAGGAGCAGGGATGGCATGCGGTTCTCCGTTTTCTGATCGGCGATTCTAATCAGTGACCAGAGTGACGAACAGGCCTGAATTTCCTTTGACATGCCAAGGGGGCATCCCTAGAATGCTGCGCCTATGTTGAATGACCCGATTCCATCTCACGTTGACCCGCGCAAATTGTCCGATCGCGGCACTACCCTTCAGGGTGAAGTGCTGCTGGGCGATCTGAAAAGACTCTGCGACCCGCTTGCCGACACTGTCGGTACGGTGCAGGCGAAATTCGTTTTTGAGCGTGACGAACGTCGTTCTGTGGTTATCCACAGTTCGATAGACGTCCCGGTCAAGATGGTTTGCCAGCGTTGTCTTGAGCTGGTCACCCTGCCGATCCACAGCGAATGCAGTTATGCCGTGGTGAAGGAGGGTGCGAATACCCAGTCGTTACCGAAAGGTTATGACGTGCTGGAACTGGGCGAAGATCCTTTGGATCTGCTGGCATTGATCGAGGAGGAGCTCTTGCTCGCCTTGCCCATTGTGCCTGCTCATCATCCTGAAGAATGCCAGCAACCGGCGGGTCTCGATGAGCCCGAACCGAGCGTGGACGAGGTAACGCGGTCCAACCCGTTCAGTGTATTGGCGCAGTTAAAGCGTGACCCAAACGTTTAGGAGTTAATCAATTATGGCTGTTCAGCAGAACAAAAAATCCCGCTCTGCCCGTGACATGCGTCGTTCGCACGATGCTCTTGAGGCAAGCACTCTGTCGGTAGAAAAGACCACTGGTGAAATTCACCTGCGTCACCACGTATCGCCAGAAGGCGTATACCGTGGTCGTAAAGTGATCGACAAGGGCGCTGACGAGTAATTTCTTGTCCGCTCCGATCATCGCGATCGACGCAATGGGCGGGGACTTCGGTCCCCGCAACATTGTTCAGGCTAGCCTTGCGTGCCTGACAGCTACGCCCTCGCTCCATTTGGCCCTCGTCGGCCAGGCCCCACTGATTGAAGAACTGATCGCCAGCCATCGTGGTGTGGATCGCTCGCGTCTGCGTGTTGTCAACGCCAGCGAAGTCATCGCCATGGGCGAGCGTCCTTCGCAGGCCTTGCGTGGCAAACCCGAATCGTCGATGCGTTTGGCCCTTGAGCTTGTAGCGAGCGGGGAGGCCGGGGCTTGTGTCAGTGCTGGCAATACCGGTGCGCTGATGGCGCTCTCCCGGCATGTGCTTAAGACCTTGCCAGGTATCGATCGGCCGGCAATGATCGCCGCCATTCCCACCCGCACAGGTCATTGCCAGTTGCTGGACCTGGGGGCGAATGTCGATTGCAGTGCCGAGGCGCTCTATCAGTTTGCCGTGATGGGCTCGGTCCTTGCTGAAATCCTCGGCGTTGCACAGCCCAGGGTTGCCCTGCTCAATGTCGGTACGGAAGACATAAAGGGCAATCAGCAGGTCAAGCAGGCGGCAGAGCTGTTACAGGCAGCCGCGCAGCTCAACTATATCGGTTACGTTGAAGGTGACGGTGTGTACCGGGGCGAGGCGGATGTTGTGGTGTGCGACGGTTTCGTCGGTAATGTGCTGCTCAAATCGAGCGAAGGGCTGGCAACCATGATTGCTGCCAGAATCGACACGTTGTTCAATCGCAATCTGCTCAGCAGGGCGGTGGGGGCGCTGGCCTTGCCGTTGTTGAAGCGGCTTCAGGTCGAGCTGGCTCCCGCGCGACACAATGGCGCAAGTCTTTTGGGGTTGCAGGGCGTCGTCGTGAAAAGTCACGGTTCGGCAAGTGTTTCCGGGTTCCAGAGTGCAATTTACCGGGCCATGACCGAGGTCTCGGAAAACCTGCCGCAACGCTTGAGCTGCCAGCTTGAAGCGATGTTTCGTGACGCTCGGGGGTGAAAATGTGACGTGCTCGACTGGTCAGTCATCCAACCGATCAGTCATGCATGTTTGGAAACCTGCGTTCGGCCATTCCGGACGCCCATTTTGGCGACAATAATTCAGAGGCTTGTCACATGTCTGCATCCCTCGCATTTGTATTTCCGGGTCAAGGTTCGCAATCGCTGGGCATGCTTGCCGAGCAAGGCCAGCAGCATCCGTTGATTCTCGATACGTTCGAGCAAGCGTCCGAGGCCCTTGGCTACGATCTGTGGGCGTTGACCCAAAGCGGCCCGGCCGAGCTGCTCAATCAGACTGACAAGACCCAACCTGCAATTCTGACCGCTTCTGTGGCCTTGTGGCACGTGTGGCTGGCCGAGGGCGGTGCAATTCCCGCTTTTGTTGCAGGTCACAGCCTGGGTGAATACAGTGCGCTGGTCGCTGCGCAAAGCCTTAGTCTGGCGGACGCAGTCAAGCTGGTTGAGCGTCGGGGTCAATTGATGCAGGAAGCCGTGCCGGCCGGTCAGGGCGGCATGGCGGCGATTCTTGGTCTTGATGATGCTGACGTGATCGCAGCCTGTGTCGAAGCGGCTCAGGGTGAGGTCGTCAGTGCGGTCAATTTCAACTCGCCAGGGCAGGTGGTCATCGCCGGTTCCGCCGAAGCGGTCAAGCGCGCCATGGAATTGTGCAAGGCCCGTGGCGCCAAGCGCGCCTTGCCGTTGCCGGTCAGCGTGCCTTCGCATTGCGAACTGATGCGCCCGGCTGCAGAGCGTTTTGCCGAGTCCATCGAGGCGATCGACTGGCAGGCGCCGGAAATTGCTCTGGTGCAGAACGTCAGCGCCAGCGCGGTCAGCGATCTGGCGACACTCAAGCGCGATTTGCTTGAACAGTTGTACAAGCCGGTACGCTGGGTTGAATCCATTCAATTTCTGGCGAGCCAGGGGGCAACACAGTTGGTGGAATGCGGCCCTGGCAAAGTGCTGGCAGGTTTGAACAAGCGTTGCGCCGAAGGCGTGATGACCTACAACCTTGACACCCCGGATGCCTTTGCCGCCGCACGCGCGGCACTGGCCTGATTAGGAGAAGACTGCATGAGCCTTCAAGGTAAAGTTGCACTGGTGACCGGTGCCAGCCGTGGTATTGGCCAGGCCATTGCCCTGGAACTGGGACGCAACGGTGCTGTTGTCGTGGGTACTGCGACTTCCGAGTCCGGCGCCGAGCGCATCAGCGCGACGTTCAAGGAAAACGGCATCGAAGGCTTTGGCCTGATGCTCGATGTGTGCGACGCCGCATCGGTCAATTCGGTGCTGTCGACCATTCAGGAACGTGTCGGTGCGCCGTTGATTCTCGTCAATAATGCCGGTATCACTCGTGATAACCTGATGATGCGCATGAAAGATGACGAATGGTATGACGTGGTCAACACCAATCTGAACAGCCTTTTCCGTCTTTCGAAAGGTGTTCTGCGGGGCATGACCAAGGCTCGCTGGGGGCGTATCATCAGCATTGGTTCGGTTGTGGGTGCCATGGGCAACGCCGGTCAAGTAAACTATGCTTCCGCGAAAGCCGGGCTGGAAGGTTTCAGCCGGGCCCTGGCCCGAGAAGTGGGTTCGCGTGCGGTGACCGTGAATTCGGTGGCACCGGGTTTCATCGATACTGATATGACACGTGAGTTGCCAGAGGCTCAGCGAGAGTCCCTGATAACCCAGATTCCCCTGGGTCGTCTGGGGCAGGCTGAAGAGATCGCTCATGTGGTCGCTTTTCTTGCTTCAGAAGGCGCAGGTTACGTTACGGGGGCGACAATTCCCGTCAACGGCGGCATGTACATGAGCTGATGTGACGAACTGTTTCAAAAAAATGTCATACGAGCTGTCTAAAATCCGTTATAAAGCTGCAATCTATGAATGGGCAAAGGTACGGTTGGGCATAAGAGAGGAGCGTTTAGCTTGAAATTCGCAAAACCTCTTCTATACACTTACCCGCTGGCCAGATGCCTGAACATTTCCACTAGGAGTTAAAACTAGGTATGAGCACCACATCCATCGAAGAGCGCGTCAAGAAAATCGTTGCCGAGCAACTTGGCGTCAAGCAAGACGAGGTTGTCAACACTGCTTCTTTCGTTGAAGACCTGGGCGCTGACTCCCTGGACACCGTTGAGCTGGTGATGGCTCTGGAAGAGGAATTCGAGACCGAAATCCCTGACGAAGAAGCGGAAAAGATCACGACCGTTCAAGCAGCCATCGATTACGTCACTGCCCATCAGGCATAAGATTTGTAATCGCACCTGCTGTCACGGGAAAACCGCACTGCTTTAACCGGCGTGCGGTTTTTTCTTTAAAAAACGCTGTGATTGTTCCGTTAACAAGAGAGAAGGAGAGTCCTGTGTCGCGTAGACGCGTCGTGGTCACCGGGATGGGCATGCTTTCGCCACTGGGCACTGATGTGCACAGCAGTTGGCAAGGTATTCTGGCGGGCCGCAGTGGCATTGGCCTTATCGAGCACACGGACTTGTCAGCCTTCACGACCCGTTTCGGCGGTTCGGTCAAGGGATTCAACGTCGAAGAGTACCTGGCGCCCAAAGAGGCACGCCGGCTCGATCTCTTTATTCAGTATGGCCTGGCGGCCAGCTTTCAGGCGGTGCGTAACGCTGGCCTTGAAGTCACGGATGCAAACCGCGAGCGCATCGGCGTTGCAATGGGTTCGGGCATCGGTGGGCTGACCAACATCGAAAACAGCAGCCGTCTGCTGCACGAGCAGGGTCCGGGACGGATTTCTCCGTTCTTCGTACCAGGCTCGATCATCAACATGATTTCCGGTTTTCTGTCCATCCATCTGGGTGCACAGGGGCCTAACTACGCCATCGCGACAGCCTGTACCACGGCTACGCACTGTATCGGCATGGCGGCACGCAACATTGCCTATGACGAGGCTGACGTGATGATCGCGGGCGGTGCCGAAATGGCAGCTTGTGGTCTGGGTCTTGGCGGCTTTGGCGCAGCGCGTGCGCTGTCCACCCGCAACGACGATCCGGCGCGCGCCAGTCGCCCGTGGGACAAGGGCCGTGACGGCTTCGTCCTGTCCGACGGGGCTGGCGCCATGGTCCTCGAAGAACTCGAGCACGCCAAGGCGCGTGGCGCGACGATCTACGCCGAACTGGTCGGCTTCGGCATGAGCGGCGATGCTTACCACATGACGTCGCCGCCGGATGACGGTGCCGGTGCCGCGCGTTGTATCGTAAACGCATTGCGCGATGCCAAAGTCAATCCCGAGCAGGTGCAGTACATCAATGCGCACGGCACTTCGACGCTGGCGGGCGATCTGGCGGAGGCCTCGGCCATCAAGTCGGTATTTGGCGATCACGCCTACAAGCTGGCAGTCAGCTCGACCAAGTCGATGACCGGTCACCTGCTGGGTGCTGCCGGTGCTGTCGAAGCGATCTTCAGCGTGCTGGCAATGGTCGACAAGGTCGCGCCACCGACCATCAACCTGGACGAACCGGACGAAGGCTGTGACCTGGACTTCGTACCGCATGAAGCGCGCCAGATGCCGATCGATGTCGTGCTGTCGAACTCCTTCGGGTTCGGTGGCACCAATGGCTCGCTGGTGTTCCGCCGGTTCGCCGAGTAATGCCCAGTTGGGTTGATGGCTCTCCTGCAGACACCCTGTCTGTAAAGGATCGCGGGCTGGCCTACGGTGACGGACTGTTTGAAACCATCGCCGTCAGGGCCGGGCAGCCGGTGCTTCTGGAGCGGCACCTGCAGCGTCTCGAGCGCGGGTGCCAACAACTGAAGATCACTGTCGACCCTGTGCAGGTTCGTGCTGAAATGACCCGCTTTGCCGCTGAACTGGGTGAGGGGGTCATGAAGCTGCTGGTCACCCGTGGCGACAGCCAGCGCGGTTATGCGCCAGCTCCTGATACACACTCGCGTCGGATCCTCCAGGGCAGCCCGGCACCCGCTTATCCCGCTACCCATGCCGAACAGGGTGTTCGCCTGTTTGCCTGCCAGACCCGTCTTGCCGAGCAGCCGCTGCTGGCAGGGCTCAAGCACCTGAATCGTCTGGAGCAAGTGATGGCGCGTTCCGAATGGAGCGACAGCGATCATGCCGAAGGGCTGATGCGTGACACGTCTGGTCGTCTGATCGAAGGGGTCTACAGCAATCTGTTTCTGGTCACTCATGGCCGTTTGCTGACTGCCGACCTCAGCCGTTGCGGGGTGGCAGGCGTCATGCGCGCCGAGCTGCTGGATCAGGCACCCGCTCTGGGTATGGCGGTCGACATTCGTGACGTGCATCTCTCCGATCTTGAAGCAGCGGATGAGGTGTTTTTGTGCAATAGCGTTTATGGCGTCTGGCCAGTTCGCGGCTTTGCGGCACTGAACTGGCCGGTTGGTCCGTTGACCCGTAAACTGCAAGGCATCGCTCGCGCCCTTCTGGATATCTGATTCGTGATCCGAAAACTATTGCTGTTGCTGGAAACCGGCATTGTAGTTGCTGGCCTGCTGCTCGGCTTTGCGTTCTGGCAGCAGAACGAAGCCTTGAATCAGCCGCTTGAAGTGGCTCAGGAGCAGTTGCTGGACGTACCGGCCGGCTCGACGCCAACCAGCGTGCTCAATCGTCTGCAGGCCGATGGCGTGATCAAGGACGCTTTCTGGCTGCGCCTCTACTGGCGTTTCAATCTGGCCAGCCAGCCGCTGCACAGCGGTGAGTACCGCATGGTGCCAGGCATGAACGTAAAAGGCCTGTTCGACGTCTGGAAACGCAAGGAAGTCGTGCAATACAGCCTGACACTGGTCGAAGGCTGGAATTTTCGCCAGGTTCGCGCCGCCCTGGCCAAACAGGCCAAGCTCGAACAGACCCTGACAGGCCTGTCCGACAGCGACCTGATGGCAAAAATCGGCCATCCCGATGTCTTTCCCGAAGGCCGCTTCTTCCCTGACACTTATCGTTACGTGCGCGGGATGAGTGATGTCGAGCTGCTCAAACAGGCCTACAGCCGTCTGGAAGAGGTGCTGGATGAAGAGTGGAATGCCAGGTCGCCAGAGGCGCCGTACTCCAATCCTTATCAGGCGCTGATCATGGCCTCGCTGGTTGAAAAGGAGACCGGCGTGCCACAGGAGCGTGGCCAGATTGCCGGCGTCTTCGTGCGTCGCCTGAAACTGGGCATGCAGTTGCAGACCGACCCGACCGTGATTTACGGCATGGGTGAGCGCTACAACGGCAAGCTGACCCGGGCCAATCTCAAAGAAGCCACGCCGTACAATACCTACGTGATCGCCGGTATGCCGCCGACACCGATTTCACTGGTAGGGCGCGAAGCGATTCATGCCGCGCTCAATCCGGTGGCCGGCAGCAGTCTGTATTTCGTCGCCAAGGGGGACGGCAGTCACGTATTTTCCGACGATCTGGACGCGCATAATGCAGCCGTGCGCGAGTATCAGCTCAAGCGCCGCGCTGATTATCGATCCAGCCCGGCGGCTGCGCCTACGCCCGACGCCGAGGCGACGCCTGCAGAACAACCACCCGCGACTGCCCCGGATGCCCAGCCGTCCGAGCCGAATGCAGAATGATGACGATTAAGGATTGCCTGTGACTGGCCTGTTTATAACCCTCGAAGGCCCGGAAGGTGCTGGCAAAAGTACCAACCGCGACTACCTTGCCGCCAGGTTGCGTGCGCAGGGCGTTAAGGTCTTGCTGACCCGCGAACCGGGCGGCACGCCGCTGGCCGAGCGTGTCCGCGAGCTGTTGCTGGCCCCGAGTGACGAAGCCATGAGCGCCGACACCGAGCTGCTGCTGGTATTCGCAGCCCGTGCGCAACACTTGGCCGAGGTCATTCGTCCGGCGCTGGCGCGTGGCGAAGTGGTGCTGTGTGACCGTTTTACCGATGCCACTTACGCCTATCAGGGCGGCGGACGTGGTTTGCCCCGCGAGCGCATTGTCGCGCTGGAGCAATTCGTTCAGGGCGATCTGCGCCCCGACCTGACGCTGGTCTTTGATCTGCCGGTGGAAATCGGACTGTCGCGGGCTGCAGCGAGGGGCCGTCTGGATCGCTTCGAGCAGGAAGGGCGAGCTTTTTTCGACGCCGTTCGCACAACCTATCTGGACCGCGCCAGGGCCGAGCCTGCGCGTTATCGTCTGGTGGATGCCTCGCAGACCCTGGCACAAGTCCAGGCGTCGCTCGACACGTTGCTGCCTCAGTTGCTGGAGCTGCAACGTGGCTGAAGCCTACCCGTGGCAGGCGTCGCTCTGGGAGCAAATGGCCGGTCGTGCCCAGCATGCCCACGCCTATCTTTTGCATGGCCCGGCCGGTATCGGCAAGCGCGCGCTGGCCGAGCGGTTGATGGCCAGTCTGCTGTGCAAGACGCCCGCCGGGCTGGACGCCTGCGGTCAGTGCAAGTCTTGCCTGTTGCTGCTGGCGGGCAGCCATCCGGACAATTACGTGCTGGAGCCGGAAGAGGCTGACAAGCCGATCAAGGTCGATCAAGTCCGCGATCTGGTCAGTTTCGTGGTGCAGACCGCGCAAATGGGCGGTCGCAAGGTCGTGCTCGTCGAGCCGGTGGAGGCCATGAACGTCAATGCGGCTAACGCCTTGCTGAAAAGTCTTGAAGAACCGTCGGGCAACACCGTGCTGTTGCTTGTCAGCCATCAGCCGAGCCGCCTGCTGCCGACCGTCAAAAGCCGTTGCGTGCAGCAGGCCTGCCCGCTGCCCGGTGAGCAGATGAGCCTGGATTGGTTGGGCAGTGCCTTGCCTGACTGCACGGCGGAGGAGCGCATCGAATTATTGACCCTGGCCGCCGGTTCGCCGCTGGCCGCGGTTTCATTGCACGCCCAGGGTGTTCGCGAGCAGCGCGCGCTGGTGGTTGACGGCGTCAAAAAGCTTCTCAAACAGCAGCAGTCGGCAACCCAGCTGGCTGAAGGCTGGAAAGACATTCCGCTATTGTTGCTGTTCGACTGGTTCTGCGACTGGTCGCATTTGACTCTGCGCTATCAGATGACCCAGGACGAAGAGGGCCTTGGTTTGCCTGACATGCGCAAGGTGGTGCAGTATCTGGCGCAGAAATCCTCTCGCGGCAAGGTGCTGGAGATTCAGGACTGGATACTCGCGCAACGACAGAAAGTCATGTCCAAGGCCAATCTCAATCGGGTCTTGCTGCTTGAAGCGCTGCTGGTGCAGTGGGCAGGGCTGCCAGGACAGGCGTAGACTCCGTTTTAACCCGACTGTGCATTATTCGGAAACGCTGAGGTGTTGTGATGAGTGAGCCGTTGAACCCAGGTCCACGTAATGGCATCTTGTCCCTGACTATCAAGGACAAGTCTGTGCTATACGCGGCCTATATGCCATTCATCAGAAACGGCGGGCTGTTCATTCCCACCAGCAAAAGCTACAAGCTGGGCGATGAGGTGTTCATGCTGCTCAATCTGATGGACGAACCCGAGAAGGTTCCCGTCGCTGGTCGCGTGACCTGGATCACGCCGAAGGGCGCACAGGGCAACCGGACTGCCGGTGTCGGTGTGCAATTCAATGACGGCGACAACACCGCACGCAACCTGATCGAAACCCACCTGGTCGGCGCTCTCAAGTCCGATCGTCCCACCCATACGATGTAGTTGTAGTGTTGCCCATGCTTGTAGATTCCCACTGCCACCTTGATCGTCTTGACCTTACCCAGCACGATGGCTCTCTGGACGCAGCGCTTGAAGCCGCGCGGGGCCGGGGCGTCGGGCATTTTCTGTGCATCGGCGTCAGCGCCGACAATGCGGGCGCAGTCAAGGCAGTCGCTGAGCGCTATGCTGACGTCGATTGCTCGGTAGGCATTCATCCGCTTGACGTCAAACCCGGCGAGATGCCGCCGCTGGACTGGTTGCTCAAGGAACTGGATCACCCGCGTGTGGTGGCGATTGGCGAGACCGGTCTGGATTACCACTATGAGCCAGAAGCGGCCGAATTGCAGCAGGCGTCGTTCCGGGTGCATCTGGAGGCCGCCAGAATCACCGAAAAGCCGGTGATCATCCACACCCGGGGCGCGCGCGCCGATACTCTGAGCCTTTTGCGTGAAGCAGCCTTGCCCCGCGCAGGCGTGCTGCATTGTTTCACCGAAGACTGGGACATGGCCAAGGCAGCGCTGGACATGGGCTACTACATCTCGTTGTCCGGCATCGTGACCTTCCGCAACGCCGACGCCTTGCGTGACGTGGCCCGGCAGGTACCTGCCGACCGCCTGTTGGTCGAAACCGACTCGCCGTATCTCGCGCCCATTCCTTATCGAGGCAAACCGAATCTGCCGCAGTATGTGCGCGAGGTGGCCGAGTTTCTGGCGATGTTGCGCGGCGAGTCTTACGAGCGATTCGCAGAGCAGACTACCGCCAACTTTGCCCGTTTGTTTCCGCTCGCCCATTTGAAGCACTAGGGTCTGTTCCCGTTTCATCGCGGCTCGCGATGAAACGGGAACAGACCCTAGGCCGCAACCGTCAAATCACAGGCAAAAAAAACCCGGATTCTGGGGGGGTGAAGCCGGGTTAAGACCATTAGGAGTAAAACAAAGGCACTCCATCCGTTGGTACCCTTACGGGCGCGTCATTTGGGGGAATGAGGCACCAGCGCCTTAAGTATTGCCCAGGATGGCGTCTCGTCCAGTGTCTTCTGTTCGTTTTTTAAACAGTTTTGGAATACTAAAACGCTTCTTGAGTCCTCTATAAGCTGATGAAAGCGAGGGCAACGCTGCGCGATGGTAAAAACATCAAGGATTCCGGGCGCATAGCCATTTCAGATGTGCGACGGTCATTTGAATCGGGTCGAGGTTGCGGGTGGAATTTTCCAACGGTTTTTTGCTGAGTCTGTCGTTGTGTCTGGATATCGGTCTGGCCAATATCGCGATGATCACGCTGTCCATGCAGCGCGGGTTCTCCAAAGGCCTGTGGCTGGGGCTCGGAACCTGCGTCGGTGATCTGGCCTACGCGATTCTGGCAATGCTCGGCATGGCCGTGCTACTTCAGTATGAAACGGTTCGCTTTGTGCTCTGGCTGGGTGGCACGGCGGTGCTGGCGTACTTTTGCTTCAAGATGGTGATGAGTGCGACCACCGTCAGCACCGGCATTGCCGGTCAGGATGCTCAATCGGGCGAGTCGGCGCCGAAGCTGTTTCTGCGCGGTATCTTTCTGGCGATGTCCTCGCCCAGCGCCATTCTCTGGTTCGCCGCAGTCGGCGGTGCGCTGATTGCCCGGCAAGGCTCGGATCTGGCCACTGCATCGACCTTTCTGGCGGGCTTCCTCGTGCAGGCGTTGTCTGGTCGATCTCCATCTGTGCACTGGCCCACCAAGGTGGGCGCTTCATGGGCGAGCGGATATTGCGCTGGTCCTACATCGCGTCAGCGCTGATATTCGCGTATTTCACGCTGTATGTGGTGATCAGCGGATACATGGAGTTTGTCGCTGCCGTTCCGGTGCAGGTCGACTAATTCTGATGAGCCGTGCAATTTAGCGCCGAATGGGCATAATAGCCCGCTTCGATTTCGATCTCTGACAGACCTTCTCATGCAGAAAGAACCTCGTAAGGTCCGTGAATTTCGCCGCCGTGAGCAGGAAATTCTCGACACCGCGCTAAAGCTGTTCCTGGAGCAAGGCGAAGACAGCGTCACCGTCGAGATGATCGCGGACGCCGTCGGCATTGGCAAAGGCACTATTTACAAGCACTTCAAGTCCAAGGCGGAAATCTACCTGCGCCTGATGCTCGACTACGAGCGGGATTTGAACGAGCTGCTGCACTCTGCCGATGTCGACAAGGACAAAGAGGCGCTGTCGCGTGCCTACTTCGAGTTCCGCATGCGTGATCCGCAGCGCTACCGCTTGTTCGACCGCCTGGAAGAGAAGGTGGTCAAGGGTAATCAGGTGCCCGAGCTGGTCGAGGAGCTGCACAAGATCCGCGCATCCAACTTCGAACACCTCACCTTGCTGATCAAGGGGCGCATCACCGAAGGCAAACTCGAAGATGTCCCGCCTTATTACCACTACTGCGCAGCCTGGGCGCTGGTGCACGGCGCGGTCGCGCTCTACCACTCGCCGTTCTGGAGCAATGTGCTGGAAGATCAGGAAGGTTTCTTCAACTTCCTCATGGACATCGGCGTGCGTATGGGCAACAAGCGCAAGCGCGACAGTGAGACCCCTGTCGAAATCAAGCCTGATCCCGCCGGCACGTAACCCACCAGGCCGGCCTTTAGCTTTTGGCTCGAGGCTTTTGCTGCCGCCGCGCCGGAGATGGCGCGGAAGCTGCATCCGACGACCATTCGCCGGTTTTCCGTCACCGGCATCTGGGAGGGGATAATGCGTAGCCTGGTTCTGCTGCTCGCGCTGTTGGCGCTGAATGGCTGCATGAAAGTCAGTGATATGGGTGAAGGCGTTCGCGAGCAATTCAGCGATGCAGGTCTGCTCGACCATAGCAGCACCCGTCGTACCGCCAATTGGCGTGTACAGCCTGACTCATTCATTTACATCGCCCAAGGCGCTTTCGTACCTCCCGGCAAAGCCTACCCGCGTCCCAACGTCGTTGCCGAAGAAGCCTTCAAAGGCTTCGTCGAGTACTTCCCGATGGTCCGCCGTGCGCCAGCGCCGATGGGGCTGGATGACGCAATGACCGAGGCGCGCAGCGCTGGCGCGCATTATCTGCTTTACACCCGTTTTGCCCGGGCCGATGACCGGATCAGCAACTGGGATCAATGGTCCGATCAGGAAGCGGTTGATCGCCTGGGCGTCGACAGTGGTGTGATTCAACTGATGTTGATCGAGACCAGCACGCGCTACCTCATCGACAGCGCCCGCATTCGCAGCCGTGGCGGATTGCTGACGCTTTACGATACCAACCCCGAAGATTTGCTAGGTCCGCCTCTTGAAGACTACGCTCGTACTCTACTGGGGGTCGAGCGCTAGAAACATCTGGCGTCGAGCCTTGAGAAATCTCAGGAGAGTGGAGTGACTGATTCAAGCAAGGCGGGCGATCTTTTTGCGCAGATTCCCAAAACCAAGGGGTTGCCGCCTGTTCATCTGTGGAATCCGGATTTCTGTGGCGATATCGATATGCGTATCGCCCGCGACGGCACCTGGTATTACCAGGGCACGCCGATCGGGCGCAAGCCGATGGTGCGGCTGTTCTCTACCATCATGCGGCGCGATGGTGACGATTACTTTCTGATCACGCCGGTCGAAAAGGTCGGCATCAAGGTGGATGACGCGCCGTTCGTGGCGGTCAGTCTCGATGTGCAGGGCGAGGGCGAGGGACAGGTACTGCGTTTCCTGACCAACGTCGAGGATCAAACCGAAGCCGGGCCGCAGCATCCGCTGCGGGTCGTGACGGACCCTGAGACTCAGGAGCCTGCGCCTTACGTTCTGGTGCGCAACAATCTTGAAGCGTTGATCCACCGCAACGTGTTCTATCAACTGGTCGAACTCGCGATGGCCCGCGAGATCGACGGGCAGCGCTGGTTGGGCGTCTGGAGTCACGGAATGTTTTTCAAGATCGGTCTGGAGCCTTGAAATGCCCCGTGGTTGGCGCGCTTGAATTGCCTGCGGGCACTGCCGCGGTTAAAGTGCCGCTCCCTGATTTTCCTGAGGTTTTTGCATGAGCCAGTCCTTTGATATCGCCGTAGTCGGCGCAACCGGAACTGTCGGCGAAACCCTTGTCCAGGTTCTGGAGGAGCGCGATTTTCCTGTCGGCAATCTGCACCTGCTGGCGAGCATCGAGTCCGCCGGTCACTCCGTGCCGTTCCGGGGCAAGAATGTACGCGTGCGTGAAGTCGACGAGTTCGATTTCAGTAAAGTCCGCCTGGCATTTTTTGCCGCCGGCCCGGCGATCAGCCGCAGTTATGCAGAAAAAGCCGTGGCGGCGGGCTGTTCGGTCGTCGACCTGGCAGGCGCGTTCCCGGCCGGGCAAGCGGCCAATATCGTGCCGGAGATCAACGCAGCGTTGTTGAGCGCAAGCGGCGCTGGTGCGCATCTGGTCGCCAGCCCCAGCGCGGCGGCTACTGCGGTCGCCCTGGCGCTGGCCCCGTTGCGCGCCATGCTCGACCTGCACAGTGTATCGGTCACGGCGTGTCTGGCTGTATCGGCATTGGGGCGCGAGGGGGTGAGCGAGCTGGCGCGGCAGACCACTGAACTGCTCAACGTACGCCCGCTGGAAACCCGTTTCTTCGATCGTCAGATGGCCTTTAACGTGCTGGCTCAGGTCGGTACGCCCGACGATTCCGGTCACTTGCCGCTGGAACGACGCCTGGTGGATGAGCTGCGCGAATTGATGGGACAGCCATCGCTCAAGGTTTCCGCTACCTGCATTCAAGTGCCGGTGTTCTTCGGCGACAGTTTCACCGTTGCGTTGCGCACCACGGGGCCGGTCGATCTGGCTGCAGTCAATGCCGCGCTCGAGGCAGCACCCGGTCTGGAGCTGGTCGATGCGGGCGATTACCCGACGCCGGTTGGCGATGCGGTAGGCCAGGATGTGGTGTATGTCGGTCGTGTCCGGGGCGGAATCGATGACCCCGAGCAACTCAATCTGTGGCTGACGTCAGACAATGTGCGCAAAGGCGCGGCGCTCAATGCTGTGCAGGTTGGCGAATTGTTGATAAAAGGCTATGTGTAAAAGATACTTGGCAATAATTTGAACAATTGTTTTAGCGGCGACACGCCTTACACCCAAATGCAGGACTACCTCCCCGGATGTCGGGGAATCTTTAAACAAGGGATGGGCTATGGTTCAGGTTCGTAAACTGGTATTAGCAATCGCTGCGGCTTCAGCGCTGTCATCGGGTATGGCGCAGGCGCTGGGGCTCGGGGAATTGTCGGTCAAGTCGACCCTGAATCAGCCATTGGTAGCGGAAATCGAGTTGACCGAAGCGCAGGGGCTCAACGCGACGCAAGTCGTGCCCAGCCTGGCAACTACAGCCGACTTCGCTCAGGCGGGTGTCACGCGTCAGGCATTTCTCAACGACCTCACGTTTACCCCGGTGATCAACGCCAGCGGCAAGAGTGTCTTGCGGATCACCTCCAGCAAGCCGGTGCGCGAGCCCTACGTTAAGTTTCTGGTTCAGGTGCTGTGGCCGAATGGGCGCTTGCTGCGTGAGTACAGCCTGTTGCTCGATCCGCCGAAGTTTTCGCCAGAGGCGGCCGCCGCTGCGGCGGCACCTGCTCCTGCGCCCGCTGCCGCTCCCGCAGCACCTGCCCAATTGGCAGCGGTAGCGCCACCGGTCGAGGCTGCAGCACCTGAAGCACCTGCTCCGGCAGCGCCTTCAGGCGCAACCGCACTGCCGCCGCCCACCGCAGATAAACCGGCGCAATACGTCACTGCCAATAACGACACCTTGTGGGAAATTGCCGCGAAGGTGCGTACTGCCGGAACAGTCCAGCAAACCATGCTGGCGATTCAGGCGCTGAACCCGGATGCATTTATCGGCGGCAACATCAACCGTCTGAAGAAAGGCCAGGTGCTGCGCTTGCCGACGCCTCAGCAGACCACTGCATTGCCGCAACCGCAGGCAGTTACCGAAGTTTCCCGCCAGTACACCGAGTGGCGCGGCGGCCGTCGTTCGCCCGCGACCGGCACACGGCAAGTCGACGCGACCCGCCGTGATCGTGCAGGTGCAGCGCCGTCACGGGTCGAAACCCCGGACAACCTCAGTCTGGTGTCGGCCAGCGGTAAACCCGCAGCCAAAGGTGCGGCGGGTGACAGCGATCTCGGTAACAAGCTGGCTGTCGCTCAGGAAGCACTCGATACCACGCGTCGTGACAATGCCGAGCTGAAAAGCCGCATGAACGACCTGCAAAGCCAGCTCGACAAGTTGCAGCGGTTGATCGAGCTGAAAAACGGTCAGTTGGCCCAAATGCAGGCCGCTGGTGTAGCCGTGCCGCCTGCTGCTGCGACGCCTGACGCAACGACGCCAGCAAACGCGGCGGTACCTGCTTCGCTGGTCGATGCCAATGGCGCCCCGGTCAAACCGGCAGGTGAGGTCGCTCCCGAAGATGCCTTGCCGGCAGGTGCCGCTCAGGTTGCGACGCCTGCGGCAGATCAGCCGTTGGCCGTCGAGCCGGTTGCAGTACCTGAAGAAGATGATTCGCTGCAGAAGATCCTCGATAACCCGGTTCTGCTGGGGCTCATCGGTGGCGCAGTGTTGCTGATTCTGGCCTTGCTGCTGTTGTTTCTCGCCCGTCGTCGCGCGGCAAAAGCCGAAGCCGAGAAACACAAGCGCATGGCGCGGGCGCTGGCTGAAGAGTCCGATTTCGTCTCCGATATGGATCTGGATACGCCGCAGGCCAGTTTCGACGGGCTTGATGTGTCGCCGCCGAATGTCCGCATGGGGGCTGCCGGTGCGGCAGCCGCAGCAGCAGCGACGCGTGAGCGTCAGGCTGATCCGCTGGTGCAGGCCGAGATTCATATCGCTTACGGGCGCATGAATCAGGCGGTCGAGTTGCTTGAGGAAGCGGTGCAGGAAGATCCGAAGCGCGATGACATTCGCCTCAAGCTGATGGAAATCTACGCTGAACAGGGCAATAACAAAGCCTACGCCGCTCACGAGCGCAAGCTGGTGGCTGCGGGAAAGCCTGAAGCTGAGGTCGAGCAGCTAGAAGAACGTCACTCGACCCCGAAGCCTGCGGCGCCACTGGCTTCTGAACCTGTCTCGACGCCATCGGCGGCGCCTGCCGTCGCGGCTGCGGCTGCAGCGGCCAGTGCTGCGGCGTTGGCTGCCGAGCTTGATGCCAAATACGTCGAAGAGTTGCTGGCGGACAACGATAATCCCGACGAGCCTGCGGAACAGGCCGCTGTGCCTGCGCCAGAGCCGGTCGTGACGTCAGAGCCGGATGAGTTCGATCATGATTTTGACCTGAGCCTGGATGAGTTCGAAGAAGCATCCACGCCTGAAGTCTCGACCATGAACGATCTTGATGACCTGACGCTCGACGAGCCAAAACCCGACACGCCGCAAGCAGCTGCTGTGCCCGACGACGAAGCGCTGACATTCGAGTCGATCATGCAACAGCAGGAAGAGGCCCGCGCCGCAGCATCGACTGAAGAGCTGGCCGACTTCGATCTGGATCTTTCCGAAGAAGACCCGGCATTGAAGAACGAAGACGACTTCTTGCTGGGCCTTGGCGACGATTCGCTTGATCTGGGCAAGACCACGCCACCGCCGGTCAGTGACGATCTGGAACTGCCGGAAGATTTCGACCTGTCGCTGGCTGACGAGATTGAAACCGATCAGGCAAGTCAGGCGTTCGCCAGCGAAATCGATGACGTCAATGCCGAGCTGGACCGTCTTGCGCAAAACCTTGAGCATCCGCCGCTCGATGAGCCAAGGTTTACTGCCGAGGACGCAGCAGCACTGGATGACGAGCCCGACTTCGATTTCATGTCCGGTACTGACGAGGCGGCGACCAAGCTTGATCTGGCACGCGCCTACATTGACATGGGCGATGCCGACGGGGCGCGGGATATTCTCGACGAAGTGGTCACCGAGGGCGATGACGGTCAGAAGACCGAAGCGCGGGAGATGCTTTCGCGCCTGGTCTGACTCAAGCCTGCCAACCTGCCAACGGCCGCTTATGCGGCCGTTGGCCTTTCACCTGGCGTGTTTTTTCTGCGACCGTATAATGGCCGACTTTTCGCGAACCGACAGGCTCTTCCACATTGGCGAACATAGATAACCCGGCTGCCGAGATGGCGGCTGAGGGCTTTTCCCGAATCGCGCTGGGCGTGGAGTACAAGGGCTCGCGCTATTGCGGCTGGCAACGGCAGGCGTCCGGTGTGCTGACCGTGCAGGAAACCCTCGAAGACGCGCTTTCGAAAGTGGCTGCGTCGCCCGTCTCGCTGATGTGTGCCGGGCGTACCGACGCGGGCGTGCATGCCTGCGGGCAGGTGGTGCATTTCGATACTCAGGCAGAGCGCTCACTGAAAGCCTGGGTCATGGGCGCAAATATCAACCTGCCGCATGACATCAGCGTGAGCTGGGCGCGGGTCATGCCCGCGACCTTTCATGCGCGCTTCAAGGCCATCGCCCGTCGCTACCGCTATGTGATTTACAACGATCAGATCCGTCCGGCGCATCTGAATCAGGAAATCACCTGGAATCATCGTCCGCTGGACGTGGAGCGGATGGCGCAGGCCGCCACGCATCTGGTGGGGACTCATGACTTCAGCGCCTTTCGCGCCGGTCAGTGCCAGGCCAAGTCGCCGGTCAAACAATTGCATCACCTGCGCGTGACTCGTCACGGCAAGATGATTGTGATCGACGTGCGCGCCAATGCCTTTCTGCACCACATGGTGCGCAATATCGCTGGCGTTCTGATGACCATTGGTGCGGGTGAAAGGCCGGTCGAATGGGCGCGTGAGGTACTGGAGAGCAAGGTGCGGCGTACTGGCGGCGTGACGGCCCATCCTTACGGGCTGTATCTGGTTCAGGTGGAGTATCGCGACGAGTTTCCGCTGCCGGACCGCTACATTGGTCCGCACTTTCTTACAGGCTTTGCAGAACTTGACGGCTGACGACCTGAACAGCATTTGCTAACATCCGGGACTTTCCGCAAGGACTGAGGTTTTCCACCATATGTCAGCCGTTCGCAGCAAGATCTGCGGGATTACCCGCATAGAAGATGCTCTGGCCGCCGTCGAGGCGGGAGCTGACGCCATTGGCCTGGTGTTTTACCCCAGAAGCCCGCGCGCGGTGACGATCCAGCAGGCGCGCGCGATCATTGCGGCCTTGCCGCCGTTCGTGACCACCGTCGGCCTGTTCGTCAATGCCAGTCGCTGCGAGCTCAACGAAACGCTGGAGGCTGTCGCGCTGGATCTGCTGCAGTTTCATGGCGATGAAACGCCAGAAGAATGTGACGGTTATCATCGCCCTTACATCAAGGCCTTGCGGGTCAAGGCGGGTGACGACATTGCCCTGGCCTGCCGCGCCTATCGCAATGCGCGGGGTGTGCTGCTCGACACCTACGTCGAAGGCGTCCCTGGCGGCACTGGCGAAACCTTTGACTGGGCGCTGATTCCGGACGATCTGGACAAGCCGGTCATTCTGGCGGGCGGGCTGACCTCGGCCAACGTGGCTCAGGCCATTGCTCAGGTCCGGCCCTATGCGGTGGACGTCAGCGGCGGAGTGGAAAAGAGCAAGGGTATCAAGGATCGCGAAAAGATCCTGGCGTTCATGAGCGCGGTGCAGGGCGTCTGATGTGACGGTTGCGCTTCGGCCGCCGTCCATAAGCCTGTTCCCGACGCTACAGATGCGGGTCGAATCAAGTAGGCGAGGGTGCCAGTGTGCACCGTCGTTGTTATGAAAACCGGGCTGAAGGGTGTGCAGGTCAGGCCATGGGTCGCCCGCTGCCCCTTCATCATCGTCCATAAGAATTTACCCGAGGGCATGCGACTGACGTGTGATTGTCAGCCGTTCGAGCCACACCGGTACTGGAGAGATAAAGCATGAGCAACTGGTTGGTAGACAAACTGATCCCATCGATCATGCGTTCCGAGGTCAAGAAAAGCTCGGTTCCTGAAGGTCTTTGGCACAAATGCCCATCCTGCGAAGCGGTGCTCTATCGCCCTGAACTGGAAAAGACCCTGGACGTCTGCCCCAAGTGCAACCACCACATGCGTATCGGCGCGCGCGCGCGTCTGAACATCTTTCTCGATGTCGAAGGTCGTGCCGAACTGGGCGCTGACCTGGAGCCGGTCGATCGTCTGAAATTTCGTGACGGCAAGAAATACAAGGACCGCCTGACCGCAGCCCAGAAGCAGACCGGCGAGAAAGACGCGCTGATCTCGATGAGCGGCACCCTGCTCGGCATGCCGGTGGTCGCAGCGGCGTTCGAGTTCTCTTTCATGGGCGGTTCGATGGGCGCCATTGTCGGCGAGCGTTTCGTACGTGCCGCCAACTACGCACTGGAAAATCGCTGCCCGATGATCTGTTTCGCTGCATCCGGTGGTGCGCGCATGCAGGAAGCCCTGATCTCGCTGATGCAAATGGCCAAGACTTCCGCAGTGCTGGCGCGTCTTCGCGAAGAGGGGCTGCCATTCATTTCCGTGCTCACCGATCCGGTCTACGGCGGCGTCTCTGCGAGTCTGGCGATGCTGGGTGACGTTATCGTTGCCGAGCCCAAGGCGCTGATCGGTTTCGCCGGTCCTCGCGTCATCGAACAGACCGTTCGCGAGAAGCTGCCTGAAGGCTTCCAGCGCAGCGAATTCCTGCTGGATCATGGCGCCATCGACATGATCATCGCACGCAGCGAGCTTCGTCCACGTCTGGGCAACCTGTTGGCACAGATGATGAACCTGCCTACGCCGCGCTTCGTTGCGCCTGTCATCGAGCCGATCGTCGTACCGCCAGCTCCGGCCTCGATATGACCCCTGCAACCCTGGGCGACTGGCTCGCCTATCTGGAGCAACTGCATCCGTCGGCCATCGACATGGGGCTGGATCGCTTGCGACAGGTAGCGCAACAGTTGGGCCTGACCAGGCCTGCACCCAGGGTCATCACTGTCACCGGCACCAATGGCAAAGGCTCGACCTGCGCTTTTATCGCCGCGTTGCTGCAAGCCCAAGGGCTGAAAACCGGGGTTTACAGCTCGCCGCATCTGGTTCGCTACAACGAGCGGGTAAAGGTTCAGGGTGTCGAAGCGACCGATACCGAGTTGTGCGAAGCCTTTGCAGCTGTCGAGGCAGCGCGTGATGGCGTCACCCTGACGTATTTCGAAATGGGCACGCTGGCAGCCTTCTGGCTATTCGAGCAGGCTCAGCTTGACGCCGTGGTACTGGAAGTTGGCCTGGGTGGCCGTCTGGACGCGGTGAACCTGATTGACGCGGATTTCGCGCTGGTGACCAGCATCGGTGTCGATCATTCCGAGTGGCTGGGCGATAGCCGCGAATCGGTTGCGTTCGAAAAAGCCGGTATTTTTCGGTCTGCACGCCCCGCGCTGTGCGGTGATCCGGCTCCACCCGCGCCGCTGCTGGAGAAAGCCCGTGAACTGGGCTGCCCGCTATTGCTGCGCGGCGCGGATTTCGACCTGACCGTGGGTCCGGACAGCTGGGCCTGGCGCGGCGTTGCGCATGGCGAACAGGTTGAGCTGCGGGGTCTGCCGTTGCTCGACTTGCCCATGCAGAATGCTGCGCTGGCCCTCCAGTTGTATGCCCTGTTGGGCTATCCGCTGGAGTCCGCCGCGCTTGGGCAAGTGCTGGCCCGCACGCGGCTTGCCGGGCGGCTTGATCGCCGCATCGTCCACTGGCAGGGCAAGCGCCTCAATCTGCTTCTGGACGTGGGCCACAATCCGCATGCCGCGCAGTTTCTGCACCAGCGTCTGACGCAGCTCCCGGTTGTCGGCAAGCGCTACGCCGTGTTCGGTCTGCTGAGTGACAAGGACCTTACAGGCGTGGTCGCTCCCCTGGTGCCCGTCATCGACGAATGGGCCGTCACGCCGCTGCCTACTCCGCGCAGCAGGCCTGCCGAAGAGTTGCAGGCGGCTTTGCAGAACCTTGGCGCTTGCGTGACGTCCTATCAGAGTATTGCGCTGGCATTGGAGGCTCAGTGCGCGCACGCCACAGCCGATGATGAAATTCTGCTGTTCGGATCTTTTTACTGTGTTGCCGAGGCCCTTGAATGGCTGGCCCTGCACACCGACGAGGAAGCTGCAAATGGCTTTGCTGGATAACGTAGTCAAGCAGCGGATGGTTGGAGCGCTGGTGTTGATCGCTGTGGCGGTCATCTTTCTGCCCATGCTTTTTACGCGTGAAGATGAAACGCGTCACGTGCAGGTCGAAGCGCCTTCGGCACCTCAGGCTCCGGCGACGTCACAGGTGCGCGTCGATCCTGTTCCTGTCCCGGAACCGCAGGTATTGCCTCAGGAACCGGTTCCCGGCGACGACACGGCGAGCAATCAACCACCCGCGATGCCGATCGCCCCGGCACCCTACCAGGCGACACCCGCCCAGTCAGCGCCGCCTGTAGCTTCGGCACCCGCACAGAAACCGGTGGTCAAGCCCGCACCGGCAGCAGCGCCGTCTGCTCCGGCGCCCGCACCGGCCGCTCCCGCCAAGCCTGCCGCACCGGCTGGCGTTGATGCCAACGGCCTGTCGATCAGTTGGTCGGTGCAGTTGGCGAGCATGTCCAATCGCGCCAATGCCGATAACCTGCAAAAAACCTTGCGCACTCAGGGCTACAATGCCTACATCCGTACATCTGATGGCGTGAACCGGGTGTTCGTCGGGCCGTTGATCGAACGTGCCGAGGCCGATCGTCTGCGTGATCAGCTGGACAAGCAGCAGAAGCTCAAAGGTATTGTCGTGCGCTTTCAGCCCGAGCGTGGCTGACCGTCCGGCGCCTCGTGCGGCTGCAGTGAAGTAAAATGCCTTTCGCCGGTAATCGCTGCTTACCGGCAGGCGGGCGCTCTGCTAAAATGCGCCGCCTTATCTGTCTGCAGGCTGCAACGTGCCATTTACTCCGGTTGACTGGGCAATTCTGGGAATTGTCGCCATCTCCGCCCTGATCAGTCTGAAACGCGGCTTCGTCAAAGAAGCACTGTCGTTGACGACGTGGATCATTGCAGGTGTAGTAGCCTGGATGTTTGGCGCGGGGCTGTCGCAGTATCTGGTCAATTACATAGAAACACCTTCGGCCCGCGTCATCGCGAGCTGCACCATCCTTTTCGTCGCCACCTTGCTGGTGGGCGCCATGGTCAACTTTCTTATTGGCGAACTGATTCGCGTCACCGGGCTTTCCGGGACCGATCGTTTTCTCGGCATGGTCTTCGGCGCAGCGCGCGGAGGTCTGCTTGTCGTTGTAGCGGTGGGGCTGTTGAGCCTCGGGCCGGTGCAACAGGATCAATGGTGGCAGCAGTCGAGGCTGGTGCCGCAATTTCTCATGGTCGCTGACTGGTCGAAAAACCTGATTCTCGGGATGTCCAGCAAGTGGCTTGCCAGCGGCATCAGCGTACCCGCTGATTTGCCGTTCAAGGAACAGATCCTGCCGTCTACACCACCGCAGGATGTGTTCGGTAAATCCAGTTCCACTAAGTAGGGGTTGTGGCATGTGTGGCATCGTCGGTATCGTCGGCAAGTCGAACGTCAATCAGGCGCTGTATGACGCGCTTACCGTCCTCCAGCACCGCGGCCAGGACGCTGCCGGTATCGTAACCAGCCATGACGGCCGGTTATTTCTGCGCAAGGACAACGGGCTGGTGCGTGATGTGTTTCATCAACGCCATATGCAGCGTCTGGTCGGGCACATGGGCATCGGCCATGTGCGTTATCCCACTGCGGGCAGTTCGACTTCGGCCGAAGCCCAGCCGTTTTACGTCAACTCGCCTTACGGCATCACGTTGGCGCACAACGGCAATCTGACCAACGTCGAGCAACTGGCCAAGGAGATTTACGAATCCGACCTGCGCCATGTGAACACCAATTCCGATTCGGAAGTGCTGCTTAACGTCTTCGCCCACGAACTTGCCGTGCGCGGCAAATTGCAGCCGACCGAAGAGGACATCTTCGCCGCCGTGACCGACGTGCACCATCGCTGCCGTGGCGGTTATGCCGTTGTAGCGATGATCACCGGTTATGGCATCGTCGGCTTCCGCGATCCGGACGCCATCCGTCCCATCGTGTTCGGCCAGCGTCACACCGACGAGGGCGTCGAGTACATGATCGCCTCGGAAAGCGTCTCGCTGGACGTGCTGGGTTTTACCCTGATCCGCGATCTGGCACCGGGCGAAGCGGTTTACATCACGGAAGACGGCAAGCTGTTTACCCGTCAGTGCGCTGCCAACCCGAAATACGCGCCGTGCATCTTCGAGCACGTCTATCTGGCGCGTCCGGATTCGATCATCGACGGCATCTCTGTCTATAAAGCGCGCCTGCGCATGGGCGAGAAGCTGGCCGACAAGATCCTGCGCGAGCGTCCGGATCACGACATCGACGTGGTCATCCCGATTCCGGACACCAGCCGCACCGCTGCACTTGAGCTGGCCAATCACCTCGGCGTCAAGTTCCGCGAAGGGTTCGTCAAAAACCGTTACATCGGCCGTACCTTCATCATGCCGGGTCAGGCTGCGCGCAAGAAATCCGTGCGTCAGAAGCTCAACGCCATCGAGCTGGAATTCCGCGGTAAAAACGTCATGCTGGTGGATGACTCGATCGTTCGCGGCACCACCTGCAAGCAGATCATTCAGATGGCCCGCGAAGCCGGTGCCAAGAATGTCTACTTCTGCTCGGCTGCCCCGGCAGTGCGTTACCCCAACGTCTACGGCATCGATATGCCGAGTGCGCACGAGTTGATCGCTCACAACCGTTCCACTCAGGACGTGGCCGACCTCATCGGTGCCGACTGGCTGGTCTATCAGGATCTGAACGACCTGATCGAGGCAGTCAGCGGTAGCAAGAAAATCAAGATCGACAACTTTGATTGCTCGGTCTTCGACGGCAAGTATGTGACGGGCGATATCGACGAGCACTACCTGAACCGGATCGAGCATGCGCGTAACGACGCTTCCAAGGTCAAGACCCAGGCAGTGAGCGCGATCATCGATCTGTACAACAACTAATCGGACAAGGAGTGGGCGGCATGACTCAGGAATGGGATGCAGGTCGGCTGGACAGCGACCTTGAAGGCGTGGGTTTCGATACCCTCGCCGTACGTGCCGGGCAGCACCGCACACCGGAAGGTGAACATGGCGACCCCATGTTCTTCACTTCCAGCTACGTGTTCCGCACGGCTGCCGATGCTGCCGCGCGGTTTGCCGGCGAGGTGCCGGGCAACGTCTACTCGCGTTACACCAATCCGACCGTGCGCTCCTTCGAAGAGCGTATTGCTGCGCTTGAGGGCGCCGAGCAGGCGGTCGCCACGGCCACCGGCATGGCCGCGACGCTGGCCGTGGTCATGAGCCTGTGCAGTGCGGGAGACCACGTGCTGGTGTCGCGCAGTGTGTTTGGTTCGACCATCAGCCTGTTCGACAAGTATTTCAAGCGGTTCGGCATCGAGGTGGATTACGTTCCACTGGCTGATCTGGGCGGCTGGGACGCGGCGATCAAGTCCAACACGAAAATGTTGTTCGTCGAATCGCCGTCCAACCCGCTGGCCGAGCTGGTGGACATCGCCGGTCTGGCCGAGATCGCGCATGCCAAGGGCACGATGCTGATCGTCGATAACTGCTTTTGCACGCCGGCCTTGCAGCAGCCGCTGCTGCTGGGTGCCGACATCGTCGTGCATTCGGCGACCAAGTTCATCGACGGCCAGGGGCGTTGCATGGGCGGTGTGGTTGCCGGTCGCAGCGAGCAGATGAAAGAAGTGGTCGGTTTCCTGCGCACAGCCGGGCCGACGCTGAGCCCGTTCAATGCCTGGATCTTCCTTAAAGGCCTCGAAACCCTGAACCTGCGCATGCGCGCTCATTGCGCCAATGCACAGGCACTGGCCGAGTGGCTGGAGCAGCAGGACGGTATCGAAAAGGTCCACTACGCCGGGCTCAAGAGCCATCCGCAGCACGAGCTGGCCCAGCGTCAGCAAAAGGGCTTCGGTGCGGTCGTGAGCTTTGAGGTCAAGGGTGGCAAGGACGGCGCATGGCGCTTTATCGATGCTACACGCCTGATCTCGATCACCGCCAATCTGGGCGACAGCAAAACCACTATCACCCACCCGAGCACCACTTCGCATGGCCGTCTGGCGCCGCAAGAGCGTGAAGCGGCCGGGATTCGTGACAGCCTGATCCGCGTGGCGGTAGGCCTTGAAGACGTCGCTGACCTTCAGGCTGACCTTGCGCGTGGCCTGGCTGCGTTGTGAGTGACCCGATGAGCGCAGAAGCAGGTCAGGAGTGGGCGCTGAAATTTGCGGGCACCCACAATGGTCGCGTTGCGCTGGTGACCGGTGCCGCTCGCGGCATCGGTCTGGGCATTGCCGCCTGGCTGATTGCCGAGGGCTGGCAAGTGGTCCTGACCGATCTGGATCGTGCCCGGGGTGCGAAGGTTGCAACTGTGCTGGGTGAAAATGCCTTGTTCATCGGCATGGACGTTGCCAGTGAAGAGCAGGTGGCGCAAGGCGTAGCCGAAGTGCTCAGGAAGTTCGGGCGGCTGGATGCGCTGGTGTGCAACGCGGCGGTTGCCGATCCGCACAACACCACGCTGGAAAGCCTGGAACTGTCGCACTGGAATCGGGTGCTGGCGGTCAATCTGAGTGGTCCGATGCTGCTGGCCAAGCACTGCGCGCCTTACTTGCGTGCGCATTGCGGCAGTATCGTCAACCTGACGTCCACGCGTGCCAGGCAGTCCGAGCCAGATACAGAAGCTTATGCGGCCAGCAAGGGCGGTCTGACGGCCCTGACGCATGCATTGGCAATCAGTCTCGGGCCTGAGATTCGGGTCAACGCGGTCAGCCCTGGCTGGATCGACGCGCGCGATCCTTCTCTGCGTCGCGCCGAGCCGCTTTCCGAGACCGATCACGCCCAGCACCCTGCGGGCAGGGTCGGGACGGTGGAAGACGTTGCGGCAATGGTGGCCTGGTTGCTGTCGCGCAATGCAGGTTTTGTCACCGGCCAGGAATTCGTTGTCGACGGCGGGATGACCAGAAAGATGGTGTATGCCGAGTAGTTTCCGGCGATGGGTCGATATTGGCTCTGTGCGGTGCTTTTGATGTGTGGTAAGGGATTTTCGATTGAGGCGGTTTTTTAAAAAACTTCAATCAGGCTATTGACTTAGGTTCGTTAGGTGCGTAAATTTCGCGGCCTCAACGAAGCAAAGGGTGATTAGCTCAGCTGGGAGAGCAGCTGCCTTACAAGCAGCGGGTCGGCGGTTCGATCCCGTCATCACCCACCATCGTTGAGTTTGAAAGCTGAAGTAGGAGGGCTTTCAAATGCAGCAAACAGCACACAATGCGCAGCGGTAGTTCAGTCG
>NZ_LGLN01000006.1:20359-21900 GCF_001293775.1 Pseudomonas syringae pv. cilantro | reverse complement strand
AACTCCTTGAAGCAAACAGAAAAGCGACCTTGGGGTCGCTTTTTTGTTGTCCGCGTTTTGATCAATTGAGCGCCTGCTCTTGCCGCTTAAACATGACGTATCCAAATCCTTTTGAACTGTGCGTTGATACGACGTCTCCCTTGTTGCAGACTTACCGTCATTTCCCCAGTTCGCAGTCTTGCTGGCAGACCTCTCCTTCCTCAGGATTTTCGATGTTTACGTTATTGAACCTTCGTACCGCATTCTGGGCCGCCGCCCTGTTGACGGCAGCCGGCTGCTCATCGCCGAAACAGGCGATTTATGATCACGAGCACTTCGACGACGCCGGGACGTTCTCGCGCAGTTATCCAGCGACTGACCTTGCGTATTGCGAGGCGGGGCGACGTGCCTTGCTGAGTCAGGGTTATATCATCACCAGCAGCGACCCGAAGATGGTCGCCGGTCGCAAGAGTTTTCAGCAGACGGGTGATACCCACATCGAGATCAGCTTCAATCTGGTGTGCGCGGCCGACATGAAAGATGGCAATTCCACCATGTTCGCCAACGCCCTGCAGGACCGCTACGCACTGAAGAAGACCAATAACTCGGCAAGCCTCGGGGTCGGGGTGCTGGGTTCGGTGTCGATGCCAATCGGCTCCACCGATGATTCGATGGTCAAGGTGGCCAGCGAGACGGTGTCGTCGGCGAAGTTTTACGAGCGCTTTTTCGGTCTGGTAGAAAACTTCCTGCCGCCGGAAGTGAAAAAGGCTGCGCACATTGTAGAGAAGCCCAAAGCCGATCTTGGCGTTCCAGACACCGCGCCTGCTGCGGCTACGGAACCGGCCAAAGCCGCTGAGCCTGCCAAGCTGGCGCCTACGCCTACAGAAGCGGCACCCAAGACCGAGCCCGCCGTAGAGCCTGCCGCAAGTGAACCCATGCCTGCGCCAACCGAGCCAGCGTCGTTCAAGGCTGAAACCATCGAAAAGCCAGCGGCAGAGCCTGCAGAAAGCACCACGCCCGCGCCAGTCGAGCCTACGCCTGCGCAGTAGGCCGATACTCTTGATTGTCGTGCGACGCTCCGCGTCGGCATGCGGTTCGGGATGCTCTGCGTCAAAACCTGCACCGCGCCGCACGCTCAAAATCGGACGCAGAGCGTCCAGAAATGCGTCCCCACGCGGAGCGTGGGGACGATAATCACCGGGCGACGCTCCCACGCCCTCCGGGCAGAAGCCTGCTCCGCGCCCAGCATTACCCCAAAAATAACCGATACGCCGGGTTCTCGCTCTCGTCCCAATACGGGTAACCAATCTCGTCCAGCGCAGCACCCACCAGGTGCCGCTCCTCCTCGGGCACCACCAGCCCGGCAACCACCCTGCCATCGGCTGCGCCATGGTTGCGGTAGTGGAACATCGAGATGGTCCAGCGCCCGCCTAACCGGTTGAGGAAGTTGAACAGCGCGCCCGGACGCTCCGGGAACTCAAAGCGCAGCACCACTTCATCCTCGACCCGCTCGGCATGCCCGCCGACCAGGTGGCGGATGTGCAGCTTGGCCAGCTCGTTGT
>NZ_LGLN01000006.1:0-19474 GCF_001293775.1 Pseudomonas syringae pv. cilantro | reverse complement strand
CGTAGACGCGGGAGGTGAGGATCTTGCGTGCGTAATGGTTGAGCAGATCAGTCATCGCATCGATCCTTCAAACATTGCCCTTCAGGCATGCGCAGTGCCACGACAGGCAGCACACCGATTATCCTGTTCAGGGAAGCGGGAAGGACGATAAAGCGAAGGATGGTGATCATGGCTGACTCCTGGCTGAGTGATGTGGCCCAGGAGACAGAAAAAACCCGCCTCCAGGGCGGGTTTTTTGCAAACGTCGGCTAACCCGCCATGACTGGAATGACGGTAATAATAATCTGGCCGACGTGTTGCTGGATGAGAATCATGAGCTGGAGGGTAGGGCGGCGCGGGCAAGCAAGTCAAGTGTGGTTGTCGATCATCAAGGCGCAACCCCGTCCTGAATCTGCCAACGTTCCTTTCGTCTATTTGCGGGATATCAACATTTTTGTTTCACATTGGCACTTTAATGTTGATCTTGCGGTCAGTTATTCCAGCTTTGATTATCAAGCACATTGAATCAGCCAGAGGGCAAGAAAATGGACGAATACCAGGAAGAACTACTTGAATACCGTGCATCGGAACTGGACCCGGTAGAGCCTGCCGACGACGCTACCGAGCTGTGAACGGTTTCAGGCGCTTTGGCGCTGGCTGCGGCGGAACTCTCCCGGAGTCTGTCCGCTCCAGCGCTTGAAGGCGCGTTGAAAGGCCTCGGCCGAGGCGAACCCCAGCAGATACGCAATCTCCCCGAACGCCAGTTCGGTATCGCGAATGTACGTCATCGCCAAATCACGCCGCGTGTCATTGAGCACTGCGCGAAACTGCGTGCCTTCTTCGGCCAGCTTGCGACGTAGTGTCCAGGTCGGCAGCTTGAGTCTTGCCGCCACTTCCTCCAGATCCGGTTCCCTGCCGCCGTTCAATAATGGCCCGAGCAATTGAATGATGCGCTCACGCAGGCTGCGCGTGCGGGTCAACTGTTCGAGTTCTCTTTCGCACAATTGCAGCAGATGCCGCCAGGTGCCCGGACAGTGATCCGGGTTGCGCAGGGCGAGGCTCGCCTGATCCAGACGCAGCTGATTGGTGGTCGCGCCGAACAGGATGGGGTTGTCGCTCATGCTGGCGTATTGCGCCTCGTAGGCAGGCGCCTGGAACTCGATTTCGACGCGTTGCGCGCGTATCTCGGCGCCGACCAGCGTGGACAACTGAGCGAGCCAGCCGCTCAGGATCGAGTCCACCACAAACCGGTTGTAAGCGTTGTAGGGGCTGATGGAATAGAAGCGTATCCACGCGCCGTCAGCGTCCTCATGAAAGCTCGATTGACCGCGATAATTGGACCCATACAATGCTTCAAAACGGATCAGGGCACGTGCTGCCTCCCGCACCGTGGGCGCTTGCGCAGCGGTAACGCCGGCCAGACCTGCCTGAGCGAAACGACTGAGCTGGCCCATGCGCAATCCCAGTCCCGGCTGGCCGGTGAGCTGAATGGCAGCATGACCGAGGCGCATGTAACGCGGAATAGACAGCCGCGTCCCAGGCTCGCTCAGGCGCGCAGGATCGAGCCCGTATTGCGCCAGCAGCGGATGCGGATCGTGGTCATAACTGCTGATTGCTTCGGCGAGGCTCTGGATAAACCCTACCGACAGATCACCGAGGCGCAGGGTCGGCATGCTCAAAGCCAGAGGTTGATAAGGCGAGCACCATCGGTCGCGCGGTCTTCCGGCGGCTGCTCGACAATCGTTTGCCCGCCTTGGCTGGCAAAGCTCTGCCCGTAGACACCCTGATTCCAGAACTGCCCGCGCATGAACACGCTGATGCCCGCCTGCGCGCCGTTCAATGGCAACCGGCCGGTCAGCGTCAGCCGATGCCAGGCCTCGCCCTCGCTGGGGTTCTTGTTAGGCATTTCGATGCCCGAGTGACGGGGCGGGTGCCATGGCTCGTACCAGGCGTTCTTGCCGATCACCAGCGCAGGCACTGCAATCAGCTCGGCCCCGCTGTTGTTCAGCCGTGTGTAGTTGTCCGGATACCAACTGTCGCTGCCGATCAGCACGCCAAGACGCCCGGCCGGTGTCTCGACGACCTGCAACGGCGCATCATGCTCGGCGCGCACGTAACGTTTTTGATGACGATCGGGGTACAGCTGGCGCTGAGGCTGGCCAAGCGGTTTGCCATCGCTGCCGAACGTCACGCTGCTGTTGTACAGCGCGCCGTCGCCGACTTTCAGCTGCCCGCTTTCAACACTGGGGTCCGGCAGCACAATAGAGCCGGCGACCAGCGTGACGTTGAATTCCCTGGCCAGCCCGCCAAACAGCGCCTGATAGTCGCGTGCCATGGCGCGTGCCTTGAGGCGCAGGTGCGCGTCGTCCTGACGATTTCTGCCTTCGGCACCCAGCATTGCGGCGATGAATTGCAGCGGGTTGCTCCACGACAGCCAGTCCATCGCTTCGTCGATGGTGGGGGCCTGATAAAGCTGGTCTTTTTCGCCACTGGCAAACAGCCAGGTGCCGATATGCTCCGGCAACACCACCACGGTTCTGGCATTCAGCAGCCCGAAATCCCGGGCTTGTTGCAGATAGGCAGCCAGCTTGCGGTGCAGTCGCTCGGGGTTCTGATAGTCAGTGGGAAACAGCAGCGGTTCGATGCCCAGCAGATTGCCACGCTCGCCGGGTTCGCCTTCATTGACGGCAAGACGGATGCGCAGATCGGACAGGTAATGGCCGGCCGGGCGTCGTTCGGTCCAGACCGCATAACTGACAAGGGCGGCTACGCCGGCAAGGACAAGGCAGATGGCGAAGAATTTGCGCATAAAGGGCTGGGCGGCTGCCATCGGGAAATAAGCGGCTAGGGTAGGACGACCTCGGTCGCTTGCCAAGTGCCGCTGCGCGTTTGGATCAATAACTTGTCACTTTCGGTCATTGAGTGGGGCTGAGAGGCTCTTTATTGTGACCTTATTAAACAGAGGGCTCGCAGAGGCCCCTGTCTCCCCGTGATTGACCTGCTGGAGCCTTGCCATGACCGCCGCTCACTACCCGCATCTGCTGGCCCCGCTGGATCTGGGCTTCACGACCTTGCGCAATCGCACGCTGATGGGGTCGATGCACACCGGTCTTGAAGAACGCCCGGGCGGCTTCGAGCGGATGGCGGCGTATTTTGCCGAGCGTGCGCGTGGCGGCGTGGGGTTGATGGTCACGGGCGGCATCGCGCCAAACGAAGAAGGCGGTGTCTACGACGGCGCGGCGAAGCTCACCAATGCCGAGGAAGCAGAGCAGCATCGCATGGTCACTCAGGCAGTTCATGAGGCGGGCGGCAAGATCTGTTTGCAGATCCTGCACGCCGGGCGCTATGCCTACAGCCGCAAACAGGTTGCGCCGAGTGCCATTCAAGCGCCGATCAATCCGTTCACCCCGCATGAGCTGGACGAAGAGGGCATCGAAAAGCAGATAGCCGATTTCGTCACCTGCTCGACGCTGGCCCGGAGCGCTGGCTACGACGGCGTCGAAATCATGGGCTCGGAAGGCTACTTCATCAACCAGTTCCTGGCCGCTCACACCAATCACCGAACCGATCGCTGGGGTGGCAGCTACGAAAACCGCATGCGCCTGGCGGTCGAGATCGTGACGCGAGTGCGTCAGGCGGTGAGTCCGCAGTTCATCATCATCTTCCGCCTGTCGATGCTCGATCTGGTGGAAGGCGGCAGCACCTGGGAAGAAATCGTCCAGCTGGCACAGGCAGTCGAGCAGGCCGGTGCGACGTTGATAAACACCGGCATCGGCTGGCATGAGGCGCGCATCCCGACCATCGCGACCAAAGTGCCTCGCGCAGCCTTCAGCAAGGTCACGGCCAAGCTGCGAGGTTCGGTGAATGTTCCGCTGATCACCACCAACCGAATCAATACCCCGGAAGTCGCCGAGCGCATTCTCAGCGAAGGCGATGCCGACATGGTGTCGATGGCACGGCCTTTTCTGGCCGACCCGGAGTTCGTCAACAAGGCTGCCTCGGGCCACGCGGAACTGATCAATACCTGCATCGGCTGCAATCAGGCCTGTCTTGATCACACGTTCGGCGGCAAGCTGACCAGTTGCCTGGTCAACCCGCGGGCCTGCCACGAAACCGAGCTCAATTACCTGCCGACCCTGCACGTCAGAAAAATCGCTGTGATCGGCGCAGGGCCTGGCGGTCTGGCGGCCGCGACGGTGGCTGCCCGGCGTGGGCATGAGGTGACGCTGTTCGATTCCGCCAGTGAAATCGGCGGGCAGTTCAACATCGCCAAACGTGTGCCGGGCAAGGAGGAGTTTTCCGAAACCCTGCGTTACTTCCGCAACACACTCGAGGAGACCGGCGTGCAACTGCGCCTTGGCACCCGTGTGAAAGCCGATGATCTGGTGGGTGCAGGCTTCGATGAAGTGATTCTCGCCACGGGCATTGCGCCGCGCACCCCGGCCATCCCCGGCATCGACCATCCCAAAGTGCTGAGCTACCTGGACGTGATTCTGCAACGCAAACCGGTCGGGCGCAGCGTGGCGGTGATCGGCGCCGGTGGTATCGGCTTCGATGTGTCCGAGTTTCTGGTGCATCAGGGCGTGGCCACCAGTCTGGACCGCGAAGCGTTCTGGAAGGAGTGGGGCATCGACACCACATTGCAGGCCCGCGGCGGTGTGGCCGGAATCAAGCCTGAAGTGCAGGCTCCGGCCCGTCAGGTGTTTCTGCTGCAACGCAAGAACACCAAGGTCGGCGATGGCCTGGGCAAGACCACCGGCTGGATTCATCGCACTGGTCTGAAAAACAAGCAGGTACAGATGCTCAACAGCGTTCATTACCTGAAAATCGACGACGCCGGGTTGCACATCCGTATCGGTGAAGAGGGCGAAGAAAAACTGTTGCCGGTGGACAACATCGTCATCTGCGCCGGGCAGGACCCGTTGCGCGAGCTGTACGACGACCTGGTCGCGGCCGGGCAAAGCGTGCACCTGATCGGCGGCGCGGATGTCGCGGCCGAGCTGGACGCCAAGCGCGCCATCGATCAAGGATCGCGTCTGGCCGCTGCGCTCTGAGTCAGCTTGCCGGTAAACTGCGTGCATGATTTCCGACGCGCCTGGCTGGCAGCCCTCTGCTCCGTTGCAACGCCTGAACCTGCCCTGGCTGCAAGACGCCAGGGTCGAGGTGGCGATCCTGCGGCTGGACCAGATCGACCCGCTGATCAGCGGCAACAAATGGTTCAAGCTCAGTGAGCACCTGACCCAGGCCGCCACGGGCGGGGCAAAAGGCCTGATCAGCCTCGGCGGCGCGCACTCCAATCATCTCCACGCATTGGCGGCGGCGGGCAAGCGCTTCGGCTTTCCGACGGTTGGCCTGCTGCGCGGTCATGCTCAGCAAACACCCACGGTGTTAGATCTGCAGGCGTTTGGTATGCAATTGCACTGGCTGGGCTATGCCGGTTATCGAGCGCGGCATGCTGCGGATTTCTGGCAGCCCTGGCAGGCACAGTACCCCGAGTTGTATCCGGTCCCCGAAGGCGGCGGCGGGCTCGCGGGTGCGCTGGGCTGCGCGAGGTTTCGGCAGATGGTCGATGATCAGCTTGCGGCACTCGGCTGGGACGATTACCACGGCTGGTGGCTGGCTGCCGGGACAGGCACCACCGTTGCCGGTCTGCTGTTGGCCGAGGCGGGCGCGCATGCCGTGTATGGCGCCATGGCCGTGCCGGACGATCATGGCGTGGCGCAGAACATCGTCGCGGTGCTGAACCAGGTGCCAGGATCGCAGGTGGGCGCGTTGGCTGACCTGCCACCGGCCTGCGTTCTGCTGGACGCCAGCCGGGGCGGTTTTGCCAGAACCGATGCGATGTTGCTCGACTTCCTGGCCGACAGTGAAGCGCAAAGCGGTGTAGCACTTGAGCCGTTGTACACCGGCAAGGCGCTGCTGACCTTGCGTGACGAGGTGCAGGCGGGTCGCTTCGCACCCGGCACCCGTTTGATCTTCATCCACACCGGTGGCCTGCAGGGGCGACGGGCGATGGGCCTGTAAACCTCGCGGCAGAGCTTCTGGCCTGGATTCTGCGCAGATCGCGGGCGAGACGTCGGCCCTGAGTACGCGGGCGACACTTCTGGACCGAGGTCACCGGGTCGCTGTCTCGATAATCGATCCATCCCAGATCAAGACGCCGAGGTCAGCATGACAACCACCGCCGCAGAACACGTTGACCCCGCCACGCTGAAGAAAGTCATCGTCGCCGCTGCCATCGGCAACTTTGTCGAGTGGTTCGATTTTGCCGTCTATGGCTTTCTGGCCACCACCATCGCCCTGCAATTCTTTCCCAGCGGCGACAGCAGTGCCGCCCTGTTGAAAACCTTCGCGGTGTTTGCTGTGGCTTTTGCCTTTCGGCCGCTGGGCGGGATTTTCTTCGGCATGCTGGGTGACCGGATCGGCCGCAAGAAAACCCTCGCCATGACCATCCTGCTGATGGCCGGGGCGACAACGCTGATCGGCCTGCTGCCGACGTATGAGGCGATTGGGGTGATGGCGCCGATTCTGCTGACCCTCATTCGCTGTGCTCAAGGGTTTTCGGCGGGCGGCGAGTACGCCGGGGCTTGCGCGTACCTCATGGAGCATGCACCGCGCACGCAACGCGCCTGGTACGGCAGTTTTGTGCCGGTCTCGACGTTTTCCGCCTTTGCCGCCGCAGCGGTGGTGGCGTATGCGCTGGAATCGTCACTGTCCAGCGAGGCGATGGGCAGTTGGGGCTGGCGTCTGCCGTTTCTGATCGCCGCGCCGCTGGGGCTGGTCGGTCTTTACCTGCGCTGGAAACTCGATGAAACCCCGGCGTTTCAGGCGGTCGCCCAAGAGCACGCGGTGGCTCACTCGCCGCTCAAGGACACCTTGCGCCATCATGCGGCGGCGATGTGCTGCCTGGGAGCGTTCGTGTCGCTGACCGCGCTGTCGTTCTATATGTTCACCACTTACTTCACGACCTATCTGCAAGTGGCGGGTGGTTTGAGCCGCGCGACCGCGCTACTGGTGTCGTTGATCGCCCTGGCATTCGCCGCCGCGCTTTGTCCGCTGGCCGGTGCGTATTCGGATCGGGTAGGGCGCCGCGTGACGATGGCCACCGCCTGCATTCTGTTGATGATCGTGGTGTTGCCATCCTTCCTGATGGCCAGTTCCGGCTCGTTCACTGCCTCGATCATCGGCGTGATGCTGCTGGCCATTGGCGCCGTGCTGTGCGGCGTGGTGACGGCCGCGCTGCTGTCAGAAACCTTCCCGACGCGCACCCGCTACACGGCGTCGGCAATCACTTACAACATGGCCTACACCCTGTTCGGCGGCACCGCGCCGCTGATGGCGACCTGGCTGATCAGCGTCACCGGCAGCAACCTGTCACCGGCGTTTTACCTGATTGCCGTAGCCGTGCTGGCAATGGCAGGCGGCCTGGCGCTGCCGGAAACCTCGAAGATTTCGCTGCATGACGTACCGGTTGCGGGAGAGAGGGCGGTGGCGCGTTCGATGGCGTGAGTAGAGCGGCTGGGTTCACGCTCGTTCCGCATTCTGAATTGGCTATCGCATCAGCGCTCGCGTGGTCATGAATTCGGTGACGCTTTGCCTCACACCCGAGCTGCAGCACAACGCCATGCCTTACCCGTATTCACTGCACATAAACGAAAGCGCTTTTTTATCGCAATGGCACTGACGACGCAGAGTGNCTGATATCGCAGAACCGCTGTGTGACGCACACTCAAGATCGGACGCAGAGCGTCCAGAACGGCGTATCGACGCGTCGGTACGATAATCAAAACGCCTTATTTCTGTAGGCTGTGCCAGCCTCGCGAGCAATGCGGATCGCCGCCCCGGTCGCTCCCACGAGATTTATGTATAACGCTTGGCGCAGAGCATGAGAACCGAAAGGTGTCCGCCACAGCACCTCTCGATCCATCAGCAAAAACGCAACAAAACGTGGCACAGGCGCTCCAAAAAATGGCACATTGGCGCGCCCTGGCACGTGAGACACATTTTGTAATCATCCGCCCGGGGAGACCCGAAACCTTTTTACGGATGAATCTCATGGCGACCAGCGCTCAACCCGCTACTGCGACGGCCTCGACCACCCCTCAAACCAGCCCGCTGGTGATGCGCATCATCGGTGCCGTAGCGCTCGCGCACCTTATCAACGACCTGATCCAGGCCATCCTGCCGTCGATCTACCCGATGCTCAAGGCCAGTTATGACCTGAGCTTCACCCAGATCGGCCTGATAACCCTGACGTTTCAGATCACCGCATCGCTGTTGCAGCCCTGGGTCGGTTACTACACCGACCGCCATCCCAATCCGTTGGTGCTGCCGCTGGGTTCGGTCTGCACCCTGATCGGTATCGTGATGATGTCGATGGTGGGCAGTTTTCCATTGATTCTGCTGGCGGCGGCCCTGATCGGCATCGGCTCGTCGACCTTTCACCCGGAGGCCTCGCGTATCGCGCGATTGGCGTCGGGTGGGCGATTCGGGCTGGCGCAGTCGACTTTTCAGGTCGGTGGCAACACCGGCACAGCGTTCGGTCCGCTGCTGGCTGCTGCGATTATCATCCCGTTCGGGCAGGGCAATGTGGCCTGGATCGGGCTGTTCGCGCTGTTTTCCCTTGGTTTGTTGTACGCGATCAGCCGCTGGTATCGCGCGCACCTCAATCTGTTCAAGCTCAAGGCCGGTCAGACTGCCACCCACGGCCTATCGAAGAACCGCGTGATCGCCTCGCTGGCTGTGCTGGCGTTTCTGGTGTTCTCCAAGTTTTTCTACATGACCAGCCTGACCAGCTACTTCACGTTTTACCTGATCGAGAAGTTCGACCTGTCGGTCGCCAGTTCGCAGTTGCACCTGTTTCTGTTTCTTGGTGCTGTGGCGGCAGGGACGTTTTTCGGTGGCCCGATCGGCGACCGCATTGGCCGCAAAGCGGTGATCTGGTTTTCGATCCTCGGTGCCGCGCCCTTTACCCTGGCGCTGCCGTATGCGGACCTGTTCTGGACCAGCGTACTCAGCGTCATCATCGGCTTCGTGCTGGCCTCGGCGTTTTCCGCCATCGTGGTGTACGCTCAGGAACTGGTGCCGGGCAACGTCGGCATGATCGCCGGGATCTTCTTCGGCCTGATGTTCGGCTTCGGCGGCATCGGCGCAGCCTTGCTCGGCTACCTGGCTGACAGCCACGGCATCCTGTTCGTCTACCAGCTGTGCTCGTACCTGCCGCTGCTCGGCATCCTCGCCATTCTCTTGCCCCGGACCCAATAATGCTGATCGCAACGCTGATCTTTCTGTTCACCATCACCTTGGTCATCTGGCAGCCAAAAGGGCTGGGCGTGGGCTGGAGTGCGGTGCTCGGGGCCGTTTTGGCGTTGCTGACCGGCGTTGTGCACTTGAGTGATATCGCCGTGGTGTGGGGCATCATCTGGAACGCCACCGCCACCTTCATCTCGTTGATCATCATCACGCTGCTGCTGGACGAAGCGGGTTTTTTCGCCTGGGCGGCCTTGCATGTGGCGCGCTGGGGCAAGGGTAACGGGCGGCGTCTGTTTGCCCTGTTCGTGCTGTTCGGCGCGCTGGTCTCGGCGCTGTTCGCCAACGACGGGGCTGTTCTGATCCTCACGCCTATCGTCATCGCCATGATGCTGGCATTGCGTTTTTCTGCCGCGTCGACTCTGGCGTTCGTCATGGCGGCAGGGTTCATCGCCGATACCGCGAGCCTGCCGCTGGTGGTGTCGAATCTGGTGAATATCGTGTCGGCGGACTACTTCAAGATCGGCTTCAATAGTTACGCCGCCGTGATGGTGCCGGTGAACCTGGCCAGTGTCGCCGCTACTCTGGCCGTGCTGATGTGGTATTTCCGCCGCGATATCCCTAGCGAGTTCGAGCCCGAACATCTGGACAAGCCCGAGACGGCGATCCATGACCGGGCCACGTTCCTCGCCGGTTGGGCCGTGCTGCTGATTCTGCTGGTCGGCTGTTTTGCCCTCGAACCGCTGGGCATACCGATCAGCGCGATCTCGTCGGTCTGTGCATTGTTGCTGCTGGCTATCGCTGCAAAAGGCCACACGATCAAGACGCGCAAGGTGATGAAAGAAGCACCGTGGCACATCGTGGTTTTTTCGCTCGGCATGTACCTGGTGGTGTATGGCTTGCGTAACGCCGGGCTGACGAATTATCTGGCCAGTCTGCTGGACTGGTTCGCGGGTTACGGTATCTGGGGCGCGGCGATGGGCACCGGGCTGATGACGGCGTTTTTGTCGTCAATCATGAACAACATGCCGACGGTACTGATCGGGCTGCTGTCCATCGACGCAAGCCACGCCAGCGGGGCGATTCAGGAAGCGATGATCTACGCCAACGTGATTGGCAGCGACCTGGGGCCGAAAATCACCCCGATCGGCAGTCTGGCGACCTTGCTCTGGCTGCATGTGCTGGCGCGCAAGGGCATCACCATCAGTTGGGGCTACTATTTCAAGGTCGGTATCGTTCTGACCTTGCCAGTCCTGTTGATCACGCTGGCGGCGCTGGCGCTGCGATTGAGTTGAATGCATGGCTGGTGTCTGCCAGATTTGGCCACATGTCCGACACCAGAAACAGCCGTTCGGCTTCTTCCCAGTCCCCTTGCGGGTTCTGACTCAGGCGCACCAGCAACTGCGCCGGGGCCAATGGATCAAGTTCGCTCAGCCAGCCTTGCAACTGCCAGTCGCTCCAGGCCTCGGCGTAACGCGCCGGAGCCAGCCAGGCGTGGCGAGGCAGTGGTTGCCAGCGGCCGGGCTGGCTTTGTGCCAAAAACGCTTTCCAGTCACGCTGGTGCAGCCATCGCCCTTTCAAGTGTTGCGAGTGAACGCCTACAGGCGACTGACAGGCGCCAGGCCACGGATACAGCAGATAGCCGCCCAGCCACAGCTCGGCACTGAATGCCTCGACACCCAGCCCGGCCAGCGCCGTGCGGCTTTCCGGGCGGGCCGACATCGGCAATTGATGCTGACTCAGGTGCGTGAGCTTGCGATCCAGCCGGTCATTGCTGCCGGGCCCCAGCCAGTGCTCGGGACGGGCGCCGTCTCCGTCCTGTGGTCCGAGGTACAGCTTGATTGCCAGCTCGACGTGATGCACACCTTCGCGATCACGCAGCAACAGGTCGAGTTCGCCGAGGGTCTGGCTGCCCAGCCGGATCGGCAGGTTGGCGGCGATGATCTCGACGCCCGGCGCGTGTTGCACCGCGAACTGCCACAGGCGCTCGTAATAACGGCCCAGGCGCCGCGTGGAGGCCAGCGCCAGCCACTCTTCCAGCGGCCTGCTGTCCTGATCGAGCTGGCAGAGAAAATCCGCCAGTCGCTGCGGCGCCCGCACCCAGTCACTGCCCGCCAGCGGATGACGCTGCGGCCAGGGCGTAGCGTCGAGCATGGGCGGCGCCAGAATCACCCAGGCAAGGTCGCGCACTTCCGGATGTCGCAGTTGACGGGGCAGGTCGGTCAGGCTGGGAAATAGAGTCATGTGCCGAGGATAGCGTGAGTTGGGGTGCAGCAGGATGCCGATGTGTCTGAGCGTTTCTGGAGCACTTGGCTGATTGACATGCCTGGCCGTGCGGATTTTCACGTGATCTTCATTCGCCGGTTTGCCGCTACCGGGCGGTTTCGCCCATAATCGCTTTTTTTAAGTCGCCTCGAACCGCAGCAGGAGCCCCATGGAGCAATTTCGCAATATCGGCATCATCGGCCGCCTGGGCAGTGTCCAGGTGCTCGACACCGTTCGCCGACTCAAGAGATTCCTCCTGGATCGGCATCTGCACGTCATTCTCGAAGAGACGATTGCCGAAGTGTTGCCGGGTCACGGCCTGCAGACCTCGTCGCGCAAAATGCTCGGTGAAGTCTGCGACATGGTCATTGTGGTCGGTGGGGATGGCAGCCTGTTGGGCGCAGCGCGGGCACTGGCCCGGCATAACGTGCCGGTGCTGGGCATCAACCGCGGCAGTCTGGGGTTTCTGACCGACATTCGCCCTGACGAACTGGAGGTCAAGTGCGCCGAGGTGCTCGACGGGCATTATCTGGTCGAAAACCGCTTTCTGCTGCAAGCCGAAGTCCGTCGGCACGGCGAGGCCATCGGCCAGGGCGATGCGCTCAATGACGTGGTGCTGCACCCAGGCAAGTCGACGCGGATGATCGAATTCGAAATCTACATCGACGGCCAGTTCGTGTGCAGCCAGAAGGCCGACGGCCTGATCGTGGCAACGCCGACCGGCTCGACGGCCTATGCGCTGTCAGCAGGCGGGCCGATCATGCACCCCAAGCTCGACGCCATCGTCATCGTGCCGATGTACCCGCACACGCTGTCCGGTCGCCCCATCGTGGTGGACGGTAACAGCGAGCTGAAAATCGTGGTGTCCAAGGACATGACCATTTACCCGCAGGTGTCTTGTGACGGGCAGAATCACTTCACTTGCGCGCCGGGCGACACCATCACGGTCAGCAAGAAGCCGCAGAAACTGCGCTTGATTCATCCGCTGGATCATAACTATTACGAAGTCTGCCGCACCAAGCTCGGCTGGGGCAGCAAGCTCGGCGGCGGGGGCGATTAATGCTCGATCCGGCGCGTGGCTACGATCTGATCGGTGACGTGCACGGGTGTGCCCATACCCTCGAGCAGTTGCTGGAACTTCTCGGTTACCGCGTTCAGTCCGGCGTGTGGCGCCACCCTGAGCGCGTCGCGATTTTTCTCGGTGATATTATCGACCGGGGCCCGTTGATCCGCGAGTCGTTGCATATTGTGCGCGACATGGTTCAGGCCGGTCAGGCCCTGTGCCTGATGGGCAACCACGAATTCAACGCGCTGGGCTGGGTCACCCCGGCCGCGCCTGAAAGTGGCCAGGCGTTCGTGCGCGAGCACACGCCGCGCCACGCTCGGTTGATCGGCGAAACGCTGGCGCAGTTCGAGCGTTACCCGGACGAGTGGAACGAGTTCGTCAACTGGTTCTATGAATTGCCGATGTACATGGACGCGGGACGTTTTCGGGTGGTGCATGCCTGTTGGGATGCGACCTTGATCGACCCGCTGCGCAACCTTTACAGCGACGGCTGTATCGACAGGCACTTCGTTCAGGCTTCGGCAGTGCCCGGCAGTTTTGCCAGTAACGTCTTCAACCGCTTGCTGCGCGGCACCGACATGCGCTTGCCGCACGGGTTGACGCTGACCGGCGGTGACGGCCTGACCCGCGAGTTTTTCCGCACCAAGTTCTGGGAAGATGACCCGCAGACTTACGGCGATGTAGTGTTCCAGCCCGACGCGCTGCCCGAGGGCGTGGCCAAGACGCCGTTGTCCACGTCCGAAAAGAATGCGTTGCTGCGCTACGGCATCAATGAGCCGCTGCTGTTTGTCGGCCATTATTGGCGCAGCGGCATCCCGGCGCCCATCCGGCCGAATCTGGCTTGCCTGGATTACAGCGCCGTGCTTTACGGCAAACTGGTCGCCTACCGGCTTGATCAGGAAACACAGGTCGATCCGGATAAATTCGTCTGGGTCGATGTTCAGCGTCCCGAGGTTCCACAATGAGTTCCGTTGCCGTTCTGCGTTTGCCGCTGACTACTGACCTGAGCGGGTTCGTCCGTCTGTTGCAGCGTTTGCAGATCCCTCATCGGGTCAGCGAAGAGGTCGGTGAGCAAGTGCTCTGGGTGCCTGACAGCGGACGACTGGCTGACGATGTGCGTGAGTTGTATGCGCGCTTTCCGGACGGTGACGAGCATTTTCAGCCGATTGATGCCAACCAGGCGCCCAAGTACAAGCCGCCGGGGCTGATCGAGCAATTGCGCAGCAGCCCGGTGACCGCGCTGGTGCTGCTGGTCACGTTGCTGGTGGCTGGCCTGACGCTGCTGGGGGACAACCTGGACGCCATTCGCTGGCTGACCTTTCAGGATTTCCGGATCAACGGCGAGTACGCGACGTTCCTGCCGTTGTCGGAAAGTCTGGCGTCCGGGCAATGGTGGCGCATCGTTTCGCCGATGCTGATTCACTTCGGCATTCTGCATCTGGCCATGAACGGCATGTGGTTCTGGGAGCTGGGCCGGCGCATCGAAATTCGTCAGGGCAGCCTGTCTTTGCTGTTGCTGACCCTGCTGTTTTCGGCAGTTTCCAACTACGTGCAATATCTGTTCAGCGGCCCAAGCCTGTTCGGTGGATTGTCTGGCGTGCTGTACGGGTTGCTCGGCCACTGCTGGATCTTCCAGCTGTTGGCGCCCAACCCGATCTATCGTCTGCCACGCGGCGTATTGATCATGATGCTGATCTGGCTGGCGCTGTGCCTGTCCGGTCTGGTAAGCATGCTCGGCTTCGGCGAAATCGCCAACGGCGCGCATGTCGGCGGGCTGATCATCGGTTGTGTCACGGGCCTGCTGGGTGGTGCGCTGGCGCGCCGCAAGGCCTAGAATCACTGGCTACTTTCTGGAGTGCCCCATGTCGTCTTTTATTGAAATGATCGAAAACATCACCCCGGATATTTACGAGAGCCTGAAGCTGGCTGTGGAGATCGGCAAATGGTCCGACGGTCGCAAGCTGACTCAGGAACAGCGTGAACTGTCGTTGCAGGCGCTGATCGCCTGGGAAGCGCAGAATCTTCCGGAAGACCAGCGCACCGGCTACATGGGGCCGCAGGAATGCGCTTCCAAATCGGCGCCGGTGCCCAATATCCTGTTCAAATCGGATGCTATTCATTGATCGAAATTGGTCGCGGAGCTGTTAATAAAATGTTGGCGCGTCAGGATGACGCGTCGTTCGTGCAATACGCTTTTCGCCTGGGCGACACCGAGATTGCGGTCAACCCGCTGATCGGCAAGACGCTGCGCCTGGAGTTTCTGGGCGCCATTCATTGCAGCCATTGCGGGCGCAAGACCAAGTCCAGCTACAGTCAGGGTTATTGCTACCCGTGCATGCTCAAGCTGGCGCAGTGCGATCTGTGCATCATGAGCCCGGAACGCTGCCATCACGATCAGGGCACCTGCCGCGATCCGTCGTGGGGCGAGCAATTCTGCATGACCGATCACATTGTCTATCTGGCCAACTCGTCAGGCGTGAAAGTCGGTATCACCCGTGCCACTCAACTGCCGACCCGGTGGCTGGATCAGGGTGCCAGTCAGGCACTGCCGATCATTCGCGTGGCGACCCGCCAGCAGTCCGGCTTTGTCGAAGACCTGTTGCGCAGCCAGGTGGCGGACCGCACCAACTGGCGCGCCTTGCTCAAAGGCGACGCTCAGCCTGTCGATCTCAAGGCCATTCGCCAGGAACTGTTCGACAGCTGCGGCGCCGGGCTGCTTGGATTGCAAGAACGATTCGGTCTGCAGGCTATCCAATTGTTACATGAAGCCGAGCCTGTCGAGTTTCGTTACCCGGTCGAGGCGTATCCGACCAAGATCGTCAGCTTCAATCTGGACAAGAACCCGATTGCCGAGGGCACGCTGCTGGGGATCAAGGGCCAATACCTGATTTTCGATACCGGCGTGATCAATATTCGCAAATACACGGCTTATCAGTTGGCCGTGCATCAGTAAAAGGATCCCCGCATGCGCACCGAACAACCGAAAATGATCTACCTGAAGGACTACCAGGCTCCCGAGTACCTCATCGATGAGACCAACCTGACCTTCGAGCTGTTCGACGATCACTCGCTGGTCCACGCTCAACTGGTCATGCGCCGCAACCCCGAGCGTGGCGCAGGCCTGCCGCCGCTGGTGCTGGACGGTCAGCATCTGGAACTGCTCTCGGTGAAGCTGAGCGATGTCGAGCTGAGCGCTGCGGATTATCAACTGACGGAAGATCACCTGACTTTGCATCCTCAGGCTGCAAGCTTCACAGTCGACAGCACTGTGCGCATCCATCCTGAAACCAATACCGCGCTGGAAGGCCTTTATAAATCCAGCGGCATGTTCTGCACCCAGTGCGAGGCCGAGGGCTTTCGCAAAATCACGTATTACCTTGACCGCCCGGACGTGATGAGCAAGTTCACCACCACGCTCAGCGCCGACAAGCAGAATTTCCCGATCCTGTTGTCCAACGGCAACCCGATGGCCAGCGGCGAAGAAGAGGGCGGACGGCACTGGGCGACCTGGGAAGACCCGTTCATGAAACCGGCGTACCTGTTCGCGCTGGTGGCTGGTGATTTGTGGTGCATCGAAGACACCTTCACCACCATGAGCCAGCGGGAAGTGACCCTGCGCATTTACGTCGAGCCGGAAAACGTCGACAAGTGCCAGCACGCCATGACCAGCCTGAAAAAATCCATGCGCTGGGACGAAGAAACCTATGGCCGCGAATACGACCTGGACATCTTCATGATCGTTGCGGTCAACGACTTCAACATGGGCGCAATGGAGAACAAGGGCCTTAACATCTTCAACTCCAGCGCCGTGCTGGCCCGTGCCGAAACCGCCACCGACGCCGCGCACCAGCGTGTCGAAGCCATCGTTGCCCACGAGTACTTCCACAACTGGTCGGGCAACCGCGTGACCTGCCGTGACTGGTTTCAGTTGTCGCTCAAGGAAGGCTTCACGGTGTATCGGGACGCCGGTTTCTCGGCCGACATGAACTCGGCCACGGTCAAGCGCATTCAGGACGTTGCTTACCTGCGCACCCACCAGTTCGCCGAAGATGCCGGCCCGATGGCTCACGCCGTGCGCCCGGACAGCTTCATTGAAATCTCCAACTTCTACACCCTGACCGTGTACGAAAAGGGTTCGGAAGTGGTCGGCATGCTTCACACGCTGCTGGGTGCCCAGGGCTTCCGCAAAGGCAGCGACCTGTACTTCGAACGCCATGACGGTCAGGCCGTGACCTGCGACGACTTCATCAAGGCCATGGAAAACGCCAATGGCGTCGATCTGACCCGGTTCAAGCGCTGGTACAGTCAGGCCGGCACACCGCGTCTGGCGGTCAGCGAGGCGTATGACGCCGCTGCGAAAACCTACAGCCTGACCTTCCGCCAGAGCTGCCCGACTACACCGGGACAGCCTGGCGACCAGAAGCAACCTTTCGTGATCCCGGTCGAACTGGGGCTGCTGGACAGCAAGGGCGGCGAGATTGCCCTGCGTCTGGCGAACGAAGCATCCGCAACCGGCACTACGCGAGTACTGGCGGTGACCGAAGCCGAGCAGACGTTCACTTTTGTCGACGTCGCTGAACAGCCATTGCCTTCGCTGCTGCGTGGCTTCTCGGCACCGGTCAAACTGAGCTTCCCGTATGACCGCGATCAACTGATGTTCCTGATGCAGCACGACAGCGACGGCTTCAACCGCTGGGATGCCGGTCAGCAACTGTCGGTTCAGGTCTTGCAGGAGCTGATCGGTCAGCACCAGCAGGGGCAGCCACTGGTCATGGATCAGCGTTTGATTACGGCGCTGGGCACCGTACTGGCGGACGAGCAACTGGATCAGGCCATGGTCGCGGAAATGCTTTCGCTGCCGGGCGAGGCTTATCTGGCCGAGATCAGCGAAGTGGCCGATGTCGACGCCATTCACGCCGCTCGCGAGTTTGCCCGTAAACAACTGGCCGATGCACTGTTCGACAGCCTGCTGGCCCGTTATCAGGCCAATCGTGAGCTTTCCAAAGCTACGCCTTACGTTGCCGAGTCGGCGCACTTTGCCCGTCGCGCGCTGCAGAACATCGCACTGTCGTACCTGATGCTCAGCGGCAAACCTGAAGTGCTGGCAGCGACCATCGACCAGTTCGACACCAGCGACAACATGACCGAGCGCCTGACGGCACTGGCCGTGCTGGTCAACTCACCGTTCACCGAAGAGCGTGACAAAGCGCTTGCGGTGTTTGCCGAAAACTTCAAAGGCAACGCGCTGGTCATGGATCAGTGGTTCAGCGTTCAGGCAGCCAGCACCCAGCCGGGCGGCCTGCAACGCTTGCAGGGACTGATGAAACACCCTGCCTTCAGCATCAAGAACCCGAACAAGGTGCGTGCCTTGATCGGTGCTTTCGCCGGGCAGAACCTGATCAACTTCCATGCGGCGGACGGCTCTGGCTATCGCTTCCTGGCGGACCTGGTCATTGAACTGAACGCTCTGAACCCACAAATCGCCTCGCGCCAACTGGCCCCTCTGACTCGCTGGCGCAAATACGACAACGCCCGTCAGGCGCTGATGAAGACCGAGCTGGAGCGCATCCTCGCCTCGGGCAAACTGTCGGCTGATGTGTATGAAGTGGTGAGCAAAAGCCTGGCTGAATAAGGGTTTGTGCTGTGCCTATTGCCTGAACTGCATGGGTGATAAAGGCGCTGTCTGCTGATGCGGACAGCGCCTTTTTTGCGTCCCGTTGATGTGGGGTCGATTGTCTGCTATCCGCGCATCACGCCTTATTCAGCACTCGCTAAAGTTCTTATGGTTCATGGACAAAAATAGGTCTTTTTAGATGAAATTTAGGTAATGGAACCGTCTTCGGGACACGGCCACACAGTGTTGGCAACGCTGTAGAGGCCGTCCTGTCTTGAAAGTAATCAAGATCACGGAGGTCTGTTTTCAGCGGTGCCTGGTGCGGAAAAAGTACTTCGCTCACTCCCGTTAAACTGACTTTAAATAAGGTGAAAAGTGTTCAGGATCAATACCGGATCGTCGTCATATAATGTTCAAAGTTCCGCATCCGCTGAAGGCGCTGAGGGCGTAAAGTCGTATGGTTTGCATGATAATTTAAATGTAAGGGCCAACACCACAAAGGTTACTGATTATGTGGGCACCAAGGCCGCCAATCAGATTCCTTGCCTTCTAAGCAACGCGACGTTCCAGGGCGACGTTATATCCGTAGCAAACTCAATGGCGGTCCTTGCTGCGATGGGGCAAGGGCACGGCAATGTTATTGTCGCCGGCCTGGATAAGGCACACCTTGCCGGCGTGCAATCAGTCCTCGCAATTGCTCAATCATCTGGCAGTCAAGAGGCATGGTTGAGAGAGGTGAAACGCCAGCATAAGTCCGGCTATGCAGATCATCTTGAACTATTGATACAGCGCAATCAGGAGCATCTGTCATTCGACTCGTTAAAGCAGCGCCTGCATCGCGGAGGCGTCAGCATCGTCCTGGCAGATATGGCCAGTGACAGCGCAACAGAGTTGGCCAGGCTGGCCCCGCATGGCGTGTCCGGAATGTACGTGAGTAATATTGAAATGTACCTCGGCGGTTTTCTTGATAAAGCCAACACTTCCATCAACGAGAGGCAGCAGGCACTGAACACGTTCAAGAATAATATCGTCTCGCTTATGGGGGTCGAGGCATTTCTTATTCGTGGCGAATCGGTAGGTATGCAGGTTCACAACGATAAGATTGCCGCTATCAGAGACTGGATACCCCAAGTCCGTTAACGACCAGGCTGGGTCACACAATCGACAGGAAGGTCTTTTCTCCCCCGCCTTCCTGTCTCTAACCTTGTTCGAACATTCGTATGCGCGCCACGAACCCCACCTAGCAAAAAATGAGTATCTGGCTTAGCGAGGCATCTCTGGCGAGCAATTCCAAGGCAACA
>NZ_LGLN01000056.1:150864-151152 GCF_001293775.1 Pseudomonas syringae pv. cilantro | reverse complement strand
GTTGACCGGCGAGTCCAGCACCCAGGCGTACTGGCCTTCGCGGCCTTCACCCGCCAGGCGGCACCATTTCGACAGCCGGGTGTGCAGGCAATTGCCACCCCGGTGGGGGATGTTTTGCAGCAGCAGTGACATGCCCCGAAGACGCACATTCGTGTGCGCCATGACCGCTTCGACCGAATCCTTGATCGTCCGCTGGTCAGCGTCATTGCTCTTGTCAGGTCCACCGGCGCAGCACAGCACCAGGTCAAACAGCATTTGCCGCAACCCCGGACTGTCGTGAAACTGGAA
>NZ_LGLN01000056.1:148254-148726 GCF_001293775.1 Pseudomonas syringae pv. cilantro | reverse complement strand
CCGTCAGCACGGGCATCACGCCTGTCCCGTCACCAATGGGGTTGCCCTTGACCTTGCCCGTGGGGGTGGAGTGCAGGGAAAAGCTGCACGCCAGGTTCTCGGTCGATTTCATCATGGGGTACATGGCCTCGGTCACACCGGGGAACTGCGTGTACCAGGTGTCGATGTTGCTCATGGTCGAACGCACAAAGGTCGCGTCACGCACCGTAAACACTGATTGCATCGCGGTGCCGTTCTCGATGGCCTGGTCCGGGGTCTTGCCGTAGACGATCAGGGAGGCGTGATAGCGACCAAAGGCTTTATCACCAAGGGTGATGGCCTCGATAGCCTCCTCAAGCTCCTTGGTCTGCTTTGAGTCTTTTTCGACCGAGCCCAGGTCCGCCACGTGCTTTTTGAATTTGTCCTTGGCCTTGTTGCGGTCCTCGAACAGAAACGTTTGCACCAGGGTGAACTCGAATTGCTGCTCGATGGC
>NZ_LGLN01000056.1:145895-146435 GCF_001293775.1 Pseudomonas syringae pv. cilantro | reverse complement strand
CGAAGTCCTGAAGCGCGGGCAGCGGCAAGGTGTACGGCGTGTCCAGCTCGATGCCCGTCTTGGTGATGTAGGTTTGCAGCATCAGGTGCTTGCCTTCTTTCTTGCCCAAAGCCAGAAAGTAGCGGTTGCGGGTTTGGTACAGGCGGATCAGCTCCTCATCACTACGGGTCTCTGGGGAGACACCCTTGAGCTGGATCAGGCTCACTATGCGATTGCCGGACAGGGTCGTCATGAGCTCGTGCACCGGATAGCGCATCAATGGCGCTTTCTTTTCCGGGGGCATAACGCTTGTGTGAAAATCGTGCGCCATAGAATTCATTCCATTGCGGGTTGAAGGGGGTCAGCAACAACGGTTTGCCATAATTGAGGTTCAGCCAGAGCCGCCGCCGCGCAAAGCGGATGCGGCGCAAATATTGAGGATCGATCAGGCCCACGACCCTCAAGGCGATGAGGGCAATCAGGAACGGGGCGGCAGCAACCAGGCCCCACACCCAGGACAGCAGGAACGTCGCGGCGACACCGAAGACCAAGCCGCCCATC
>NZ_LGLN01000056.1:126083-144255 GCF_001293775.1 Pseudomonas syringae pv. cilantro | reverse complement strand
TGTATCGAGGGAGCGCATTGCATAGCCAGGGCCAAAAAGGCACTGGTGGTGAGCATGTTAAAACTCCTGAGTTCGGAATGGCTATTTTCTTGCCGACTCTGCAATGAGCTCCAAAACGGCCTGCTCCAAATAGTTATCGATCAGGTAGCGAGCAAGCTCCGAGGGTGAAATCTGCCTGGAGCTTTTGGTTTCATAGCTCACCCGTATCGCGGCTTTGTTAAGCGCCTCCACCCTGACCGGTCGGATATAAACGCTTGATGTCTTGGTGGTTGCTTCATCTTCGGATGACGCCATGGGAACTCCTAAGGGCTGTGAGAACGCAAAAAAACACCGCCAGGCAAGGCCCGGCGGTGTAACGGGAAATCGTGGGAAGAGGTAATGCTTAGGCGGCGTTAACCGTCGAATAGAAAACAGTCCCTGAACGCCTGACGAGGCGTTCCAACGCAGCGTCCTGGACCAAGAGTGCAGAGAAAGCCGCTCTGCGCGCCGCTTCAGATTTCATCTCGATGATCAGACGCAGTGTTTTTTCCAGCTCTGTAGGCAAATTACGAAACTCGACGCAATCAAGCCAACGGTTAGCACGAACCATGGATGCTGCCTTCAATCCCTCTACAGTACTGTCCTGCATAACACACGTTTGACCGCCGAACTGTACGAACCCATGGGCACCATTCAACGCTGTGATGGTGGTGGTGTGCGTAACCTCTGGATCGAACCGCAACAGAAGATAGCCAGGAAACAAACGCACCTCCTTCTCTATCGATGAAGGGCGATCCGTGCGTTTGCGGTGGGTGGTTCTGGTAGGGGAATACACCTCTACGTCCAACCGTTCGATCAACGTGATAAGTGACTGATATACAGCAGAATTGTGCATCAGAACGTGCCAATTTTTCATAATCAGATCCTTTTGATCAGGCGCTCTTTCGAATTCCCAAACCGCTGAGCGCATGGGCAGGTGGTGTGCTGATGGAAACCAGCTCCATCTCTGACTGGTCCGGCATGGCCTGTAAGTGATGGATTTCGAGTTAACAAAATAGAGCAAGTAGAAGAAAAAGTAAACAGAATTCTATCTATTAGATAGCTAGCATTCTTTTACGTGGACCAATCGCATGAAATCATTAGAATTTATGGGCGAAAAATGGACACGCTTCGAAGCTTCGTAGGAGCAAAAATCAAGGCTCTCCGTAAATTGTCAGGCATGAGCCAAGCCGCCCTAGCTGAGAAAATAGGCTGTGATGCGCCGCTTGTAGGTTGTTATGAAAGGGGAATTTACCTCCCTGGTGTCGAGCAGTTGATAAAAATCTCGATGGCTTTTGACGTAGCTCCTGGCGAACTGCTACCAGGCGGCCAGGACGTGCTCAGGACGCGCCTGATATCGCTTAGGCAGGCTATAGCTGACAAAGCAACAGAAGTTGACTCGCCAGAATCTCTAGAAGAAATACTGGCGTTCATGAACAAATTTACGATTTACAACAAGTCTGATGAAAAAAAATAGGCGATATCAAACCTCAGTTCAGGCCGTATTTACGTGAAATTTCCATGATTCGAAATCGACGTTGGTAATTGAATTCAATTGCCTCGTGATCTATTGGAAAAATACCATCAGACAACAAGGATGAGTACTTTTCGTCTAAGCGTATCAAGTCCACCAACTCTTTGATTTCGACCCGCAATTCGTCTTCATCAATTATCATTATTTTCTCCAATACTGAGCACTCATCATCTATGTGAGATAAGACAACTTTCTTTATCAGTTCTTGAAACTGGAGTTCTTGCTACCCTGATCAAAAGCGCTGGCTACAACAAGCAACATTGCTGACGATATCAAAACAATCACAACGCCACTTGTAGAATGGGTGGGGGAGTTTGAAACCAGCGATAATGCTCCGAGCGGTGCTAGACCACCAGCAACTGCGGTCCCGATCTCGCGGCCTGTGCCTACGCCTGATGACCTTGTATGAGTGGGAAACTGACGACTCAAAAACGAGCCTTGTGGGGCAAACATCATTGGTGCAAGCACACCAGTTGCGAGACCAATAGCAATGAAGATCCATAGACTTTGCCCCGTTTCAAGAAGCTGCATGAAAGTGTATGCAAATATAGCTGACAAAGTCCCTCCGGCCATTAATACTTTTTTGCTACTCCAACGGTCACACAAGGCTCCAAAACATGGGACCGCGAAAATTGCTATTAGACTGGCAATAGTCACCGATAGGGAAGTAGTGCTTGCAGAAACCCCTTTGTACAAGGTTAGATAGGCAAGTGAAAAGGTTTTAAATATATAACTGAGTGCGTTATACCCAATTGCAACAAGAAGCACGACAACAAGGCCTTTGAAATCATTCTTCAATAAAGTCAGCAGTGGCGCTCTTTCAATCCCAATTTCCGATAGACCTTGAGCTTGCTTTGTTTTTGCCATTTCCTGGAACGCTGTAGTTTCGGGAATGCTGTTGCGTACCCACATGCCAACCAGCACTAATACAATGCTTCCGATAAATGGTATTCTCCAACCACCTGCAAGGAGAAATTCTTCTCCGTTCATCGTAAGCAGGTAGACAGTAAGTGACGAAAAAAGTAGACCCAAGTTCAACCCGAGCGCAGGCCAGGCTCCTTGGCTACTACGTTTTTTTTCATCGGCATGTTCATAAGCAGTCACCGCTGCCGCAGCAAGTTCAGCACCAGCACCAAGCCCCTGAAGAATTCGAATCAGCACCAAGAGAATTGGAGCCCAGATTCCTAACGTGGCATAGCCAGGGATCAAGCCTATTGCGGTTGTACATATGCCCATTAGGCAAAACGTTACCATCAGCATTCGCTTGCGACCGAACTTATCACCCAAATGCCCGAACACGACGCCGCCAAATGGCCGAGCTATAAATCCAATTGCAAACGTTGAAAATGCCATAAGCGTTGCCGTTTGGGGATCGCGAGGGTCAAAAAAAACTTTCGCAAAAACCGTTGCGGCCATCATCGCGTACAGATAAAAATCATACCACTCCAACATGGAGCCAACTATTGTTGCACCTGCAACCTTACGCAGTCGAGCGTTACGCTGGTCCAAACTTTCACTATTCGGCAGATCTGTTACAGCGCTCATATATTATCCCTTCAAAATATATTATTTATTTTTATAGAACTCAGCTGTTTTTCGTAAGCTTATCTACGATAATTCGGCCTATTGGAATGGCTGACGTCGCTGCTGGGGATGGTGCGTTGCACACATGCAACATTCTTTCTGTCTGTACAAACAGAAAGTCGTCAACAAACTCACCTGAACGGGTGACCGCCTGAGCACGAATACCTGCCTCATAGGGTTCAAGGTCCTCCATTTTAAGTGACGGAAAATACTTCTGACATTGTTCTAAATAGTTTTTTTTGAAAATCGCATTCTTCATTTCAGCAATGCCGGAGTTTATGTTTTTTCCAACAAGCTTCCAAAACCCCGGATACAAACTGTACTCTAGGAAATCACGCGCATTAAACGCGAACTTTCGATATCCTTCTCTTGATAGGCCTAACACGGCATTGGGTCCAACAGTAACCCCGCCGCCGATCATACGAGTCAAATGTATTCCAAGAAATGGCAGCCCGGACTCTGGGACCGGATATATTAAGTGTTTTATACTGTCATCAAGATGTGATGACAGCCGGTAATACTCACCTCTGAAAGGAACAATTCTGCAGTCCACTTTCAATCCTGCAAGCGTTGCCAATCGATCAGATTGTAATCCAGCGCAGACTACTAACTTTCTTGCGGACAGTGACAAACGCTCAGACGCAATGCTTACATGGTTTCCATGTTCTTCTATAGAGACGACCGTTTGGCCCAGAAGTATTTGTGCTCCAGCTTGAGCAATCACATTTGCCATGGAACGAGACACCACACCGTAGTCAACGATCCCCGAGCTTTTTACAAACAACGCGCCCTCCCCTGCTACATTGGGTTCACGCCGCCGTAGCTCCTGTGCATCAAGGCGTTCTGTGGTCAGGCCATTTTGTTTTGCCCGCTCTTCTAGCGATCCTAACCGGGCAAAGCTCTCCTTGTTTGATGCAACCACCAACTTGCCGCACACCTCGAAAGGAATACTGTGTTCGGTGCAAAACGATTTCGTCAGCTCCGCACCCAGGGTGCAAAGCTTCGCTTTGAAGCTACCAGGTGCGTAGTAAACGCCAGCATGAATCACACCGCTGTTATGACCTGTCTGATGCTGCGCTAGGGAAAGCTCTTTCTCCATCAACACAAGTGAACAGCCAGGGTAAACCTCGAGCAGCCGCATTGCCGTGGCAAGCCCAACGATGCCACCCCCAATCACGCAGAAATCGTAAAGCATAAAAAATCCTTTTAAACGTCAGGTTGTCTGACAACTAGGTCGTTGTGAGTCATACGCATGGATACCCACTAATCCGCCAGATCTATGTTGAGCCGTAGCGCTGCGGACTTTAGGTGCATGCGAGCGAAGTGAGCGGCTTCGGTCGAATTTCGTTTTGCCACTGCGTCGTAAATCTTGCGGTGCTCTCGGATGGCACCACTCGGACCTACTGCAAGTTTTGAAGAGTTTTCCCACGCCATGAAACGGGCCTGGATCAGCTGGCTACCTAAAAAATCGTGGAATGCGGTCAGATATTCGTTTTTGCACGCACCTACGATAGCACTGTGAAATTCAACGTCCGCCTTGGAGGAAACCTCGAAATTGGTCTCGTTACTCTCCATCAACGACATCGCTTCAGAGAGCCGCTCCAAATCTGAATCCATATGCCGCTGTGCAGCAACAGATGCTGCTTGGATTTCAATCCATGACCGCAGCTCAAACAATTTGGACAAATCCGCTGAATGCCTTTCGTTGCTTGGCAGTCGAAAAACTGTTCCACCGGGAGTATGAGAAACAAAGGAACCACTGCCCCGACGAATTACTAACACGCCATCAGCTTTAAGCTGCGAAATGGCCTCACGTACCACAGATCGGCTCACACTGAATTGATCAGCTAATTCATGCTCTGTCGGCATCTTCGACTCGGCTGGAAGCCGTCCGCTCGTAATTTCTCTGCGGATGGCAGAGACGACACTTTCGACAAGAGAGTGAGGGCGTGGAAAGCTAAGCATAGTTAATGTGTCCTATTGTCTGACAATCAGATTAATGAATCTTGGATCCTATTTCGAGCCTTGCCGACGAATGGTTGTCAAATAGCCTGTGATTTTGGATTGGTATGAACTCAGTAAAAAGTGGTGATAAAATACGTTATCACCACTTTTTACAGGCTTTTGCAAATGGTGTGCGGCATCGGTCATTGGCGTTGCCATTGTGACCCATATTCCGATTTCGATCATTTATGAGGCGTGCGAGGGCTACACATGCAGGACGTGACAAAGATTAGCTCAGGTGATCCACGCAGGCTGACCGCCGTCGAATTTCAGCAATTGGCCGCAGTACCGTCTGCGGTCGAGTGGTTTGCCAACCTCGACAACCCACGCACCCGCCGTGCTTATAAGAATGATCTGACGGATTTCTCTTCATTTATAGGGCTGGCCAGCGCCGACGATTTTCGCCAGGTCACCCGCTCACACGTATTGGCTTGGCGCGCCGATCTGGAACAACGCGGACTGGCCGGGGCTACGATCCGCCGCAAACTGGCGGCGCTGGCCAGCCTGTTCGATCACCTCCTGGAAAACAATGCCGTCGCTGGCGGCAACCCGGTGCATGGGGTCAAACGGCCTCGGATTGAAACCAACGAAGGCAAGACCCCGGCACTCGGCGATCACCAGGCCAAGCAGCTGCTAGAGGCTCCGGACACTGAAACGCTCAAGGGATTGCGTGATCGGGCTATTCTGGCTGTGCTGCTGTACCACGGCCTGCGCCGAGAAGAAGCGGCACAACTGACGACTGGCGACTTGCAGGAGCGGCGAGGCATCAAACACCTGCGGGTGCATGGCAAAGGCAGCAAGATCCGCTTTTTGCCGCTGCATCCCATGGCTGCCGAGCGCATCCACGCGTACCTGGAACAAGATATAGAGCGTGCACCGACGCCCGGTCCACTGTTTCGCTCGCTGCGCGGTACCACCACCGGTGCCGGCATTACGGCCAACGGCATCTATACCGTGGTCGAGGCCTATGCCAAGAAGGCCGGCATCGGGGTCGAGCACCTGGGCGTGCATGGCCTGCGCGCAACGGCGGCAACCAACGCCCTGGAGCATGACGCCGATATCGCCAAGGTACAGATGTGGCTAGGGCATGCGAACATCAGCACCACCCGCCTGTACGACCGACGCGGTCAGCGGCCGGAGGATTCGCCAACTTTCAAAGTGAAGTATTAATGCGGGGTCCAGAACGCTAAGGCCTACCGCGCCTGGCGGCTTGGTGGCAGGACATTGGCAGCGCGACAAGTCACCCTGTCCCTGCCCTGCTTCCAAGTTATCCGCGTTTGGCGGGTAGTACGGAAACCACTTCAACGTAACGGTATTTCTTTCGAGCGGCTTTAACCGCGTCCAGTTCCGCCTGCAGCGTGCTGATCGTATCTGCCGGGTAGACCCACAGCTCAGTGTCGCCTTCGAATTCGTTACCGACACGCAACGTAACCTCCAGCTTCGCGGGGTAAGGACTGGGTTTCTTTGCCCTGGTTGTTGCCTTCAGATCGTCAGGCCGTTTGACATCTCCAAACAGCGCCTGTCGCATTTCATCTTCCGTCGTCATTAAATTCATGCATAAATGTAGCAATTATTATCCACCAAAACACTCAAGGAATGAATAAATGGTCAGCGTAGAAGAGCGGTTTGCAGAAATTGAGCGTCGCCTAGCCCTCCTAGAAGCCAGAGACGTGCCTTCGCTCACCATAGGAAATGACAAAATCGAGCCAAGCGAGTTACGCGAAGCACTTATAGCCTTGACCGTCACAAACAAACGCTTCGACCCTACAAATGCTGACCTGGGTGTTTATGAGGACCACATTTGGTTCGACTGCGCATATACATTAAAAACAGGTGCAAAGCCTACTCGTGCGGTCAAGGGAGAGCTTCAATTCTCAGACCTGTTTGGCGAAGTGAAATTCAAACTACACCTCACCATTAACGAGCCGCTCAAACCAGGCGTGCCCCTTGTGCAGCGCGGCATTGGCTTCAGTTATAACCAGTTCATTGGCGAACATCAATGGATGTTGATCACGGAGACAAAAGACATGACCTATGCATTCAAGGTTTCAAATGTCATCTATGCGGATGAGACTACAGAAGTGTTTTCCTAAAGGGGCTAATCGGCTCTGACTCCCCATTACTGATCCAACCTAGTCGTATAACTCTGACTCATCATGTCCCGCCGCATTGCCAACTCCGGATCGGCGGGAACACTCCCGGCCCTCAGCGTCAGGATACGGGGATGAGTTGTCGCCCTGGTTGGCAGCAGTCAGCAAGCCCATGGGTGCGGTAGCTGGTTGGCCACCACGGCCAAACTGGTTGCGCAGGCACGCAGTACGCTATGCCTGCGCAAAAGTCCGTTCCGTAAGAACGTTCAATGCGCATAACAAAGCCGTGTTCAAAATCACTGAGGGCTGTGAGCGCTTTCATTCTGCGTTACCGTCTATGACTCGTACAGGCTTACCTACCTCACGCTCAATGGCGGCTAGGCTGGGCCGTATGCATTGTCATTGTAAGACTCGAAACAGCGGGAGCATTCGAAACGCTCATTCTGAAAGTCCATGGAGCGGTCTTCGCCTTTGGACTCAAAATCATGGCCGAACCATTCACATTTTTTTGACAATTCTTTTTTTCCGTGGTCAGTTTGACTGAGTAGTCTTGGTATTCCGGACATGGATGTTGCGCTGTCGCTCGATCATCCTTTTAGCCCACGTCTCAGCCATCGAGTGATCGCCTTGAGACAGAGCATTGTTCAGCAGCTCTAAATCGCCTTCACGGCCGCTGTATCCAATCGCGCAGAGGTTTATTGCACTAAGCAGCTCGGTCAGTAGGGCAGGCAGACCTGAAGGCCCGACAATATCTGTACTCATTCGATTTTCCGTTGTTCGTGGGGCTGGTGGTGGATGGGGTGACTTGTCGCCCTGGATGACAGCAGCGAGCAAGCCCATGGGCGCGCTAGCCAAACATTCCTCGTTACCTGCGCAACTCAGCCAGCGCTCTATCTCTGGCATAACCAACGCGTTATAGATCGCCCTGCCTCTAAGACTTCGGCCCGCACTGATGGGTTGGTGGAATAGGTCACATGCAGTCATTGCTGCCAAGCCTAGAGGTAGCTCTATTGCTCTGCTGATCGTGCTCTTCCAACAAAAAAGTGAGGTAGCTACGCGCAAGGTTGCAATACAGACGCGCCTCGTGGGGCTGAATTGCGATCCCATCTTTCAGGTCGGTTCCGTGGCGAACCCCACCCCCCGTCGGGGACGAAAGGTAGCCGTGCAAAATCGTCATCCAGTTAAGTATATTTTCTTGCGCCTTGCCCCGCTCTCGCCTTTTCATCTCGCTAATGATTGGCCCGAAGTACTTCCCCTGAATTGTAACGGTGTCCTCGCCCATACCCCGGAAGGCTGTCGTGATCGACTCGAGAAGGAACAGAATTTCTTGGACTGCACGCCGACCTTGGCCCGCATCGAGCAGCCGTTCAGACTCCACCAAGCAATCGTCGATAAGCTTTCGGGCCAGCTCATCAAGTGAAGGTGCCATGCGCGGTACAGTGATTGGCGTATAGGCACGCGTTGCAATTAAATCAGGCAGTTGAATCTCATACCCTGCATCATGCTTAGCCAATATAGCGTTGATATGCTCAATGTCTGGCACGCCTAAGCCGGACTGATCGAGGCTTGCGCAGCATTTACAGAAAGCATCGATAAACAAAGGAGCGTTCTCTGCCACATCGTCCATGAGGTTAGATAAATCAGTCCACGCCCAACCCAGACTGCTGCTTGTACCAGACCCGCCGAAACTGTCCTTGCATTGCTCAACTGATGCCCAGGCATCTCCCTGCGCCACAATTTTTTCAATCAGACCATAAAAATCACGAATAACACCTTGCGGGGCTGGACCCGGAGAATTGAAACGCCACGATTTATCGAATTTCAGCAATTTATCTATCCTTGTAATTATTCAGAATATCCGCTTACCGACCGCTTCTAACATCTCTTTGGGTTTGGCGGACTTTTCCATGCTACTTCGGTTGATCTTCGGTGGACGTGTTTTCAACTGCGCGCATGTACACCGCCATATCACCCCTCTGCTCGACGATGGCGGCTTCGCCTGTTTCGAGCGCGGCGCTGATCTTGGCTCTCATTCTCAGGCACAAACCGCATCAACGTGCACCCAGTTACCGGTGCCGTTGCTGGCTTCCCCGAGCCAAGTGCCACATGGCGCCTGCTCGGCTTCATCGTCGTCAGGGTAGGGATCAAAGTGCGTGGCCATCGTCGTTTTCCCGCAACATCAAAGGCCATCCCTAGATTCTTCATGGAAGCTTTTCCCAAGTACCAGATCTGTGTCAAGCTATGTGAATCAGCCGATTTCATGCGATGATTTGCCTTTACCCACTCAAGGAGAGATATGTGAACTTCGAGCCAGAACTCTACGCCAAACTTAGCAGTAAGCCTTACGAAGCAGCATTGGAGGTCTGCGCAAAGGTCGACAATAATGTATCTAATACAGAGGCGGGTCGCAAGAATAATGCTTCTTTGCTCTTCGAAGCAGGCAAAATACTTAACAGTTTAATTACAAACAATTTAATACAAAGCAACCTTAGCCTTCCGCCAGTTAAGGATGGAAAACCAGAAAACCTAGCAAGCTTCTACTCATACATAGAGGATTTACATAGAAATCTAAAATCAAGATCAGCCCTCATTGAAGCACTTGAGGTCGAAGCCGAATTAGATCGCTTGTTATTAAATTCTGTAGACAGCAAGTCTGGTTTTGAATTGATGAGTGGCGACCTAGACAAAATCCCTAAAGTTCTAGACGAGCTGGAGCAAGTCATAGCGGACAGTGCAGAGTTGAGCGAAGATCACAAAATCCGTATTTCCAAGCGTATTGAAGAGTTGAGAAAGGAGATTGGTAAAAAGATAACCACTCTTGATTCGCTGTATTGTTTAGGGATCGATCTTATATTCACCGGTCAAAAATATGGTCCCAGCGCAGTAATAATTGCCAAGCTAGGAAATTATCTATTTTCTACCGCTGTAAGGATTAATGCCCAAGCTGAGGGGCTCGCTACAGGTGACATACCACACCTAACTAACGAGCAGATTTCAAACAACCTTATTGATTAACACCATCCTTTCTTACCCTGCCGCGGGTTACCAGTAGATGCTTCTTGATTGTATGCTTCTCAGCAGCCCGGGCCTCATAGGTGGCCAAGGCTTCGGCCAGCGACAAGCAGGAGATGCCTGCAAGGGGCGCGGTAGGGATGGCATTTACCTGCCACGCCCGCACAGATCAGCACGTGCGAAACTACCGCATATGGCTCCTATCTTGGGCGAACATCGCGTGCTTAGCTTGGCGCAACTCGTTCAACGTCTCCAAGTAGGTGCCCTGCAGCGTAACGGTCAGCGGTTCGGTAAGCAGCGCCGGGGGCTCGGCGCGGATGTACTTACGCGGGGCTGTGGTGGTCATGTGTGGGGCTCCTTGCGAATCTTGAAAGGGGTGGGCTCTATTACCTCGGCCCAGCGCATGGCTGGGCTTGGGCGTGCTAGGGCGTTTTCCTAGGCTTAAGAACCAACACTACCTACCAGCCGCGAACCTGGGCATGTAGACGACTAACGACAGGATGCGACCACTTGATGCGTTCAAGGTCAGACCTACGACCTTTGACCATAGCTTGGGCATCCTCCTCCGACGTGAACGCCTTATGGGCCTCCTCCTCACCCCGAGCCTGAGCATACTGCTCGAAGTTTCGCTGGTCAGATCTGCGTCTAACAACGAGCTCCATCACACCATCGGCAAAATCGAGAGCTCTCCTTGCACTGTCGAGCTGGGCAATGACGTCAGACCGCTGCTGATCGGTATACCAGAGGCGCACAATCTCAATATCCGACTGATGTTTCTGGGACTGTGCAAGCCCTTTTATCGCGCTGGCTAACGGCTCCAGTTGGCTTAATGCAGATATCAAGTCTGCTGATTTCAAGTTCGAATCATCTGGATTTGGGGTCATAAATTCTCTGTTGTGTCAGTTTTGCGAGTCAAAGGCGTGTCACACGTAACGTGTGCTTTCCTATCAATGGGGGCAACCGCACCCCTCCTGGGCATTCTGGTTGAGCGAGTCGATCACCTCCGTAGCCTCGTCGTTCAGCTCATCCGTCAGGGTGCGGTGCATGAGGGTGTCCACCAAGTTTTCGACGCGCAACGCTGCCAGCCAACCCTCAGCGACACCTCGGCGGTGGATGAAATCGTGCAGGTCATTAGAGTCGCGCAGTTGCTCGATTTTCTTGCGTGCGGTTTGGACAGTTTGAGCACTGTTCATAGGGATGGGGCCTCTACAGTTTTGAGTGCGGTACCGCGAATTTCCTTGAAGCCCCGGCTTAGCGAGGCGGCCTGGTTATCCGGCTTACCCTTGGCTCAGTGACCTTTCACACAGCCACTCAAGAATTTCGAGTCCAAAGACTGCGAGCATCAGAACAAACCACAATACGAGAGCGAGAATACCCGCGTAGTTGTACGCCAGATCTCCTGTGCGCTGCCCTGCTTCCCCCAGAACTATTGAAGCCAGAACTGCAAAAAATTGAGCAATTGAAAGTTTCATACGACGTTCCTTGTGTCTTTTCGATGCCAAAGTGGTGTTTCTCTACTGACCCAGCCCCGCACAAAGCGAGGCTTGGGGATACACGGACGATTTCCTATGCAGCAGAATCGTCTTCCAGATCCGCAGGATTGTTCTTCTGGATGGCCAAGTGGGCATCCATCGCCCAGAACTCAAACCAATCGACGTTAGCCCTCGCTACTTCAGCCCAAGTCATCGTGCCGCTGTCCAGCTCACCTTGATGAAGGGGCTCAAAGGTCGTCTCTCTTTCGTAATGCTCCAGCCATGCACGCTGGGCAGGTGTCGCGGTAGTGCTGGTCATAGCCATGGGTGTTTTCCTCTTACGCATCAGGGTCAACCGCGACCCACGCTTTTGCACCGTTGTAGTCATCACCGCCTTCGGCCCTGAAGATTAGCCCGGCCTTGTCCACGGCATATGCACCTGGGCGCTCGCTGTCTGGGTCGCGCAGTTCATTCTTCCAGCCGTACACCTCGCCGTCCCACACCAGCACGACGCCTTCACGGTGTTCCTGGTTGCCTGCTCGCCACTTCGCGGCGGTCGAGCGTAACGCCTCGATCAGTTGTGCCATGGTCACGCTTTCCTAATTCTGGTTAAACATGTCGAGCTGAGTATTCCCCGGATCAGCTCTCGGCCTATTCAGCGGGTGGCCCAACTGATGGCGAATCTCGGCCAACCAAACCTTGTAGGGATAGTTTTCTCGCGCACCCCATGGGTAAGCTTCGGCCAACTCCTTGCGCAGCGCTGTCATGTCCTGACGGCCTACCCGACGAATCACCTCACCAATAATCAGTGCGGCCTCACTTCTCCACGACATGACACTTCCTCCGCTGCCGCTTCTACTGCCTCGGCCCAGTAGCTGGGCGTGAGTGAACCTGGTGCTTTTTCCTTGGCCGTTTTAACGGATGGTTTAGAACAGCCAATCAAGGGAGATATCGCGCTGGTCGCGAGGACGATCCGGCGTCGCTGGACGATCAAGCTCTTCACGGCAAGGATCGCACAGCGTGTAGCAAACACCGGCCGTCGTGTAGCTCCTTGCCGTTGGCTGCTGCGTACTGCAGCGATCGCAGCAAAGACAAAGTGGCTTCATCGGTATCGCATACAGTTCAGCAGTCATCAGCTTCATACGACCGCTCCCTGTTTCATTCCTTGAAGGCTATCAAGCCACCTTGTTAGGGCTTCTGCTACGCATGGCGGAGCCATGTGGCCAGCGAACTCTCTCAGTAAATGCAGATATTGTGGATCTGAAAGCTGACTAAGATGTAGGTTTCGGACTGTGTTATATTCTCGCTCGGACATAATTTTTCCTCTCAGGATTTTTGTGTCTCACGCCGGGGATGGTTCCAGCCATGCCCTGGCACCTTTATTGCCATACGATTTGCTACTGTTTGTTCTGTGCCAACGTGAGTTGCAGACGCTCGGATAAAATTGAGAATGCTCTACGGGCCGCGTTACGTACCGGCGTTGATGGACTGTCTAAGCGTTGCCCTAACAGCTCAAGCGCAGAGTTGACAAAGTAGATAGGGGTTTTGACTACCCGCCCTGGGTACACTTGCTCCAGCGCATCAATAAATTTCTGTGCAGCCTCTTGGGCGTGTTTGTTTGTAGGCCAAGCCGAAGGCAACGCTACAGCATTTGGCATTGCAGCAAGGTCGCGAGAAATAGTTTCTAAGTCTTCTTCTGATCCACGAAAAGGCAGGATGGTTAACTGCGCTTGCTCGGAAATGGCCCTGTCCAGTTCGGGCCGGTTCCCGCCTCCATCGATAATCAACCATCCGTTCTTGGTGTTGCTGCTTGCAGTAATAATTTTGGCCAGCTCTGCCCCATCCCTTCCGTCCATTACGCCATATGGACGACCTTCTGGCTTGAGAAGTCGATGTGGATCAGTTAACACATAGGCAGCTGGCTGACCCCGTAGAATTGCTCCTAGGCTCATCAGATGCGCTGTAGTGGTTTTGGTGGTACCGCCTTTCTGCCCACCTATAAAGATCAAATTACTCATACCTGCGCCCCTTTTTCTAGCACCTCCAACATGATTTCCTGAACAGACACGTTGCGCCCTTCTTGCTTGCTTCGCTCAGCAGCTTTACCAACATAGAGGCTGTACAGAGAACGCGCCGGCCGTAATGTCATCTGCATCGTGCCACCCTCCCCGGCTACTTTTTTTACCGCCTTTTCTGGAGCTGGAGGCGGTGTGACTAACGACGCCGAGGCAGCAGCAGTCAGTGTTGCAGCGAGGTCTATCACACCCTTTGAAGTTTTCATCTCATACCCTCATAAATTCATAGCGTTTTAACTTTAAGAAACTATAAACCAATAACTTTACAACCTCAAGCAGTTGTGAGGTTGTGAGGTTGTGAGGTTGTGAGGTTGTGAGGTTGTGACATCACCTCACACCATGTCAAGGTTTACGTGTAAAATCGAGCTCTTACCCCGCGTGCTTGAGGACTGAGCTTGGCTAAATTTCACGTCGACTCTATCCAAGAGTGGCAACCGTTCGAGCACGACGGTGTTAAGTACGATCTCGGTCACCTGTCATCGCACCTGGTAATCTTCAAGGCAGACAAAAAAGACTACGAATTCGTTGTGACTTACGGCCTCCACTGCTTCACGAAAGACGACACCGGCACCAACATTCCGTACTGGTACGAAGACGGTCGGCATGGGCAAATGGTCTGCTTGGAACGCTACGAAGCCTCTAAGCAGCTCAAGGGCATTATAGAGAAGCTGGACGCCGCTACGATCTACCACACGGAAGGGGAGCGGTTTTTCACCATGAGCGTGTTGAACAGCGCTACCGGTCTGCTAGAACCGTATAAAGTGTGTCTAGCGTTCTATCGTGAACACCGCTTGCTGCGGATTCACGTCACCAGCGCGTATTTCGCACGCACTGGCGAAGGCTCAGCGGATACCCCGATCAACAAAAAGGGGTTCAGTATCTTCAAGGTCGCGATGGATACACAAAAAAAGCCCAAAGGCCAATGCCCCAAGGAAGTACGGAATCGGCCGTAGCCGCAAAACTGAAGGGCCAGAAACGGCGAATCCCGCTCTAGGCGGGATTCTCAGCCGTCGATTGCATGCTTCGACGGGGCAGGACGCTATTACTTGGCACTGGGCCATCTGACTTTCATCAGAAGCGGGGTGCGATCCGAAGATCCCTGTAACCACCCTATGGTTCACGCCTAGGCGTAGACGAATAATAGTCAATCTATAATAGCTATGTCAATCATGCTGTCACATCCTGGATCACCTGGCTTCACCCCCGATCATTCCTCAGCACTCGTTTAAAACTGGCCCTAACAGCGTCCAATTCATTGGCCCAGCCGGGCTGCTCAATCAGCTTTCAAGCACGTATGACGCGCTTGATCACTTCGCCGTAAGCGTCCGGGCATCACGCCTTGCGTGATTAAAACGATTGCCACTTATGCGGCAGCAACTGATCGATTTCACTCGCCCGCTGCGTCGGCAGGCGCGTGAGAACATTCTTCAAATATGCATACGGATCATGACCATTCAGGCGCGCAGACTGGATCAGACTCATGATCGCTGCCGCCCGTTTGCCGCTGCGTAAGGCCCCTGCAAAGAGCCAGTTCTTGCGGCCAAGGGCCCATGGTCGGATCTGGTTCTCTGGTGCCCGCTCAGTACGAGAAAAACCTTAACATCGTGTCCGGGATCAGTTGACCACTACAAAGTGCCTATTCGCTGGGAACAGAGTTGCGCGTTTTCAAGATAATGTCATTGCTACAGCATCTGCTTAATGGATACGCCACAGCCGTCCCAGGCCAAGACGACCTATGTCAAACCTTGAAGCGCGCCACTAGACGATTCAGATCAATAGCCAGGCTGGCCATTTCACTGCAGGCGCTGGCGGTCTGACTTGCGCCTGCCGCGCTCTGGACTGACAGTTCGCGGATGCTGGTCAGGTTCTGATCGGCCTCGCGGGCTACTTGCGCCTGTTCTTCAGAGGCGGTGGCGATCAGGAGGTTGCGCTCGTTGATCTGGGTGATAGCCTCGGCGATCTGCTTGAGCGACAAGTCGGCGTTCTGTGCCACCGAGATTGAGCTACTGGCCATCTGGGCGCTGACGTTCATGGCACCCACCGCTTGGGTCGAGTCGGCCTGAATCGCGCTGATCATCTGTTCGATTTCCTGAGTCGACTGCTGGGTGCGGTGAGCCAGAGCCCGCACTTCATCAGCAACCACCGCAAAGCCACGGCCTTGCTCGCCGGCGCGGGCAGCTTCAATGGCCGCGTTCAGTGCCAGCAGATTGGTTTGTTCGGCAATCGCGCGAATCACCTCCACTACCTTGCTTATGTCTTGGGCCCTGCCAGATAATGCCTTGACCTGATCTCCAGTACTTGCCACGTTGCCAGCCAGACTTTCGATGGCTTTGAGGGTCTGCGCCACGTTTTCGATACCTGAGCGAGTGAACTCCATGGACTCGCGAGAAGATTGTGCTGCGGCTTCGGCATTACGTGCTACCTCGTCCACCGCTGCGCTCATTTCGGTCACCGCGGTCGCAGCCTGGTTGACCTCATCGTTCTGCCGAACCAGCCCGCGACTACCGTCTTCGGTCACCGCAGTCATTTCTTCAGAGGCCGACGCCAGTTGGGTCGCGGAGTCGGCAATGCTGGCGATGGTTTCCCGCAGGTTGCTCTGCATCTTCGCCAGGGCGGCCAGCAGGCGGCCCGCTTCATCGCTGCCACTGACTTCGACCTCCCGGGACAGGTCGCTGCCAGCAATCCGCTCGGCCACTACCAAGGCATCGCTAATGGGCGAGGTGATGCTGCGGGTCAGCACCGTAGCCAGCACTACGGTGAGTATCAGGGTTAACACCAGCAGGCCGATCACCAACGATACACCGTTGCTGTAGAACGAGGCGGCATCCAGGCCTGCACGCTTGGCACCCTCATCGTTAAAGTCCGCGAGCTTGCTCATCTTGTCCTGCAGGGCGTTGGCCATCGGGCTTATACGGGTATTGATCAGGTTAATGGCTGCAGCGTTGTCACCACTTCGCAGGAACGACTCCAACTCTTCCAACAGGTTGAAATACTGCTGCACATCCGTGGCAACGGGCTGATAAAGTTCACGCTCTGCCGGCCCGGTAACCAAGGGTTCGTAATGGCTGATGGTGTTCTGCAGTGTGCTGCGTAAACCGCTCAACGAGGCGATGCGGGTTTGGCGCTGTTGTTCGTCGGTGGTTACGGTGATACGGATGCTTTCAAGACGCAGGCGCAAGATACCTGTCTGCATCTTGCCTATCTCACGGATGCTCGTCATCCAATTAGTTTCGACATCCTGCTCCGATTCTCGAAGCTTTCCCATTTGCATCAGAGCGACAATGCCCAGAGCAAAAACCACCAGAACAATGAGCGAGAAGAAGATGGCAGCCCTTGGAGCAAGGTTCATAGATCTTACGTTCATTTTTTATTTCTCTTAGGAGGCTGGGTAAGTCATTGCTGTCATTACAGGCTATCGACCAAAATGCCTGGAACTGCATTCCATCCGACAACTGGGTTAGGGAGCCCGCAGAATTCGGAAAAATCGTACGCTAAGCCCGCGTCTGATTGACCTTGCGTGATTTATAAAATACAATCAGCTTATGATCGAAATCAAACAAACCGCCACTTTCATGAACTGGGAGAGCAAGCTGAAGGATCAGCGGGCAAAGGCCGCAATTGCCGCTCGCATCTTCCGTTTGGCGAATGGTCTACCCGGCGACGTGTCACCAGTCGGCCAAGGAGTGAGCGAGTTGAGGATTCACCATGGCCCAGGCTATCGGGTTTACTTCCAGCAGCGCGGGACAGAAATCGTCATCCTGCTATGTGGTGGAGACAAGAGCAGCCAGACCAGGGACATAGAAACGGCGAAACGCCTAGCAAATGAGTGGAGGCCGCAATGACTGAGGCAATTTATGACTACGATCCCGCGCAAGCGCTGGACGGCCCAGAGGCGATAGCTGTGTTCATCGCGGACGCCTTGGACACTGGAGACGCCGCCTATATCGCTAAGGCTATGGGAGTGGTTGCCCGCGCCAAGGGAATGACCGAGTTGGCCAAGGAAACGGGGCTGGCTAGAGAGCAGCTTTACAAGTCGTTCAGCGAACGCGGGAACCCTACACTGAAAACCATGCTGGTAGTAATGCGGGCGCTGGGAGTTGATTTGACCGCCCGGCCGCATGCGCAATAAGAACACGTCCAGTTGAAGTACACCTCAACTGGGCGTCAAGCGGCTCACTCGCGCCACGTCAGATTAGGGCCGCTTTCTGCATTTTTTGACGCCTCGACGTCAACCTATATGGCCTCAACCTGACAAGCCGAATGCTTAGCGTACGATTTTGTCCGTTTTCTCTATTCGCCCCATTATTGCCGCCAAATCGTTGTCCGCTGATTCTAGCCAGAAAATGGGTAGCATCAGGAAGCTCGGCGATGGCGCAATCGTGC
>NZ_LGLN01000056.1:124047-125241 GCF_001293775.1 Pseudomonas syringae pv. cilantro | reverse complement strand
CTCACGTGCGTCTTTCATCAGGGTCCGAGCGATCAGCTCAATATGACTGTTTGTAGTACCGCAGTCCTTCACCTTCATTACGTCGATCCGGCATATGCAGCGGAGTCAAACAGAAACTATTGGGCTTGTGCTCAATGGGGAAGCCCTTGTACGATTTTTTCCGAATCCTGCGGGCTCCCCGCTTACAACCCAGGTATGGGGGACGAAGGTTTTCTGCTCAGCACACTGGAGGCGGGCTTGTGCTGAAGGTATATAGTTACAATAACAGATTTTTAAATCTCACAATTTTCATGCGCATGCTGAAAATTCAATGTGTAGGAATTAAAAGATCCCTACACATTGAGTAGACTTAACCAAGTGCCGTGTGCGTTGAGGAAAATCCCTCTCGCAAGACTGGTGGCTACCTGGTTTATTATCTTACTTCCGTTTTTCTATAGAAAGATTCATTACTGCAAATGCATTGGCTAATGCGATTATTGCGGCATTGTCCTGAGCATTCGTCTTGCCGTCTTCATTGGTATCGGATTCGCTTCTTACTGTATCAAAGCCTTTGTCGTGGCCGGAAGCTGTTACGTAAGACGCAAAAGCCAGCTTTTCCTTGTTCCAATACTGCACCAATATTTCAGGAATACCATCCTTTTCAAAGTCAACCATGGATAACCGGATTTCATAACTAGCCATTTTTAAACCTTAATTTATGTATGCTTGGAATGAAAAATTTAGCATGGTACCTTTACTAGTGCAAATTAAATTTCAAGGCGGTTGTAAAGGCTTAGTGCAACTACTGTGACATTACTGTGATCATATAATTAAATATTGCTTTGCCATCATTGATGCCTAGGGACCCTCTGAAAAAGCCCATTTTTTGGAAAGAAACCGGGCTGGAGCACCTATATTTACTGGCTTTGATTTTTGAAGGAGAGGCTTTTTCAGACCTTCCCTAGGGATGGTCTGAAGTAGGCCGCTATTTTTAGACTGCTGAGCCATAGCCGCTTTCAAAAACGGTAGCCGTTCACAAGCGTCAGCCTGATGCATAGGCATTTGAACAGGGCAGCCTGCGGCTGCAAATCGCCCGTTCTTGCGATCGCGTAGCAGCAGAAACATGGATTTGAGCTTTGTCATGAGGCCCATTATTGATCATCATGAAGCCTGCTTACCCACTGCTGCTGCTTCAGATGAGTCCAGCCTACACAC
>NZ_LGLN01000056.1:118825-123057 GCF_001293775.1 Pseudomonas syringae pv. cilantro | reverse complement strand
CACGTTGGCATCACGCAGAGGGTGCCTTTTTAGGAGGATTACCCTGTATAGGAATTATTGAAATTCCTATACATCAAGCAGGATGCCAAAAACTTCGGTTGGCGCCAGATGATCCGCGAGCGCGAGAAGCGCGCCTTGCTGGAGCCGCTGCACCGAATCGCCAAGGCGCTGCTGCCCAAGCTGGGCGTTTCGCAGCAGAACCTGCTGTACTTCGCGAGCCTGGCAAATTTCTACACCGTCCACGATCTGCGCAATCTCAAGGCGGATCAGACCCAACTTTACCTACTGTGCTACGCCTGGCTGCGCTACCGGCAACTCTCCGACAATCTGGTCGATGCAATGGCTTACCACATGAAGCAATTGGAGGAAGAGAGTAGCGCGGGTGCGCAGAAGTCTTTCGTCGCAGAGCAGGTGCGTCGTCAGCAGGACACACCGCAAGTAGGGCGCCTGCTGTTGATCTACGTCGATGACACGGTGGCCGATGCCACACCGTTCGGCGACGTGCGCCAGCGCGCGTACAAGATCATGCCGAAAGATACGCTCCAACTCACCGGCCAGCGCATGAGCGTGAAGCCGGTGAGCAAGCTGTCCCTGCACTGGCAGGCAGTAGACGGCCTGGCCGAACGCAACCGCCGCCATTTGCGACCACTGTACGTCGCACTCGATTTTTCTGGCACTGTCCCCGACAGCCCTTGGCTAAAGGCGCTGGCCTGGGCCAAGAGTGTGTTCGCCAAGCAACAGCGCCTGTCCCAACGGCCCCTAGCTGAATGTCCGGTGGCCACGTTGCCGAAACGGCTGCGGCCGTACCTGCTGACCTTCGATGCCGACGGCAAACCGACCGGTCTGCACGCCGACCGCTACGAGTTCTGGCTGTACCGGCAGATTAGGAAGCGTTTCAAGTCGGGGGAACTCTACCTCGACGACAGCCTGCAACACCGCCACTTATCAGACGAGCTGGTCTCGATGAACGAGAAGGCCGACACGCTTGCGCAAATGGACATCCCCTTCCTACGGCAGCCGGTGGACGCCCAGCTCGATGCGCTGACGCGGGAGCTGCGCGCGCAGTTGCTGGCATTCAACCGCGAGCTGAAGCGGGGCAAGCTGACGCACCTCACCTACGATAAGGACGCGAAGACGCTGATCTGGCACAAGCCCAAGGGCGAGAATCAGAAGGTGCGCGAGCAGTCGTTCTACGAGCAATTGCCGTACTGCGATGTTGCCGACGTATTCCGCTTCGTCAATGGTCAATGCCATTTTTTGTCCGCGTTGACGCCATTGCAGCCGCGCTATGCGAAGAAGGTGGCCGACGCCGATAGTTTGATGGCGGTCGTCATCGCGCAGGCGATGAACCACGGCAATCAGGTCATGGCACGCACCAGCGACATTCCTTACCACGTGCTAGAGACGACCTATCAACAGTACCTGCGCCAAGCATCGCTCCAGGCCGCCAACGACCGGATCAGCAATGCCATCGCCGCGTTGCCGATTTTCCCCCATTACTCGTTCGACCTGGATGCGTTGTACGGTGCCGTCGATGGTCAGAAATTCAGCATCGAGCGCCCAACCGTGAAGGCGCGCCACTCGCGCAAATACTTTGGCCGTGGCAAGGGTGTCGTCGCCTACACGTTGCTGTGTAACCACGTGCCGCTCAACGGCTATTTGATCGGCGCACACGACTTCGAGGCGCACCACGTGTTCGACATCTGGTATCGCAACACGTCGGACGTCGTGCCGACCGCGATTACCGGTGATATGCACAGCGTCAATAAGGCCAACTTCGCCATCTTGCACTGGTTCGGTCCACGCTTTGAGCCGCGCTTCACCAATCTCGAAGACCAACTCCAAGAATTGTACAGCGCCGATGATCCGGCGCTTTACGAGAAGTGCCTGATCCGGCCGGTCGGCCAGATCGATCAGCAGCTCATCATCAGTGAAAAACCGAACATCGACCAGATCGTTGCCACGCTAGGCCTCAAAGAGATGACGCAAGGCACGCTGATCCGCAAGCTTTGCACCTACACCGCGCCGAATCCGACACGGCGCGCGATCTTCGAGTTCGACAAGCTCATCCGTAGCATCTACACGTTACGTTACCTGCGCGATCCGCAGTTGGAACGGAACGTACATCGCTCGCAGAACCGCGTCGAGTCCTACCACCAGCTACGCTCGACCATCGCACAGGTCGGTGGAAAGAAGGAATTGACCGGGCGCACCGACATTGGAATCGAGATCAGCAACCAGTGCGCTAGGCTGATCGCCAACGCCATCATCTACTACAACTCGGCCATCCTGTCGCACCTGCTGACGAAGTGCGAAGCGAGCGGCAATGCCAAGGCCGTGGCGCTGATCACCAAGATTTCACCGGCGACCTGGCGGCACATTCTGCTGAATGGGCACTACACCTTCCAAAGCGACAAAATGATCGACCTGGACGCACTACTGGCAGGGCTGGAGTTGGGGTGACGGAATTTTCTGGGGTTCCGGCTTACAACCCCAAAAACGCGATGATTGCAGGTCGGCGCCATTTCGATTGCNGGGGTTCCGGCTTACAACCCCAAAAACGCGATGATTGCAGGTCGGCGCCATTTCGATTGCAGGCCGCTACAGCTAACGCTTGATATGAATGATCACCATCGGAACCGAAACGGAAACCGGTGGAGGCGGTGCTGTGACGACATTGGCGATTACAGCAACGGCTAGCTGAAGCAGAAAAGCGACAACTGAGGATTTGAGGTTTTGCATTTCGGTATCCCGATTTTGATAAGGGATACGAATTAGTGAGTCACGACGGTTAACGATCCACTTGGGGCTTTTCCAAAAAAGTGGCTCGGCGGAACAACCAAAAGTGGGGCCGCGTCGGAGCGGCCCCACTACAACCAGCAACCCTGCTTAGGAGATTTGCCCATGAGTGAAGGTATGAATGATATCAAGCGTATGTAGTGGTCACTTTCACCACAACCCACTCAGCAGTAGAGCGTGTCGCGACCGTACAGAACGCGGTCAGGCATCAGCAGAACATTGACACTGTTGTCCTCGCCGGTATGCACGTCCTCTTCGCCTTCGGATACATGCAAGCGCGCCCCTTCGATTGAATAACTGCCTTTCAATGCCAAAAAGCTTTGCTCGTCGTCATAGCTGCCAGCCTCTTCCTCTTTAGGCATGATCATTCCGCCTACCAGGGAGTATTTGATTTGCAAAGCACCTTTCTCGCGCATCGCTTGATCGAGAGTAGCCATGGTATCCTCTGGTGAACCGATACCACTGTGGTGATAGACACCCAGCACCGGAAGCCCTTCTCTATCCATGCCTCTTGCACACACTGCAATGCAGGGTCCCAGGCCAGTGGTGCCAATGCCTTGGCAGCCGTCTTTAGAGTTGATGACATCGAACTCGTCCATGTCGACATCCCTCACGTTCGAGGCCAACACGTTGCTGCCTTTAGGCACAAACTCAATCGGCCCACCTCTAAACAACTCGGCGTGCAGCCGCTCAAGCGCCCTGAAGGGCGCGCGGTCCTGATCATTGACCGGTCGGTGGCTTAGCTCGCGTGACGATGAGCCAATTTGATAGACTTGCCTGCCACCGCCCAATAAGGAGTTGGATGTAACTGGGATTTCTAGCCCACCAGCCGCAGGTTTGAAGTGTCGTTGTTGGAGCGTGTTGAGAGCGTTCAAGTGTGGGCTGTTGGAGGGGCCTGCTTGAGTGTTAATGTTTAGGCGTTGAGCATCAAAAGCTTTAGCTAACATTGTGTCCCTGCGGCACTGCTCAGACGGGCTCCCCATCAATTGGCGCAGTCGCTGGGCCTGCATGCTTAGCGTTGCCCCCGGCCTTTGTAGCCCTTCCGACGCTTGGGCGATAGATGTTGTGGTGGCAACTAGAGGGGAATTATCGGGCGCTGAGGCGAAGCGGTTTTGCGCTTCCTCCGTAGGGGCCGTGTAATTGAAGCTGGAATTTACTGAGCTGGTTGAAATGCGATTCATTGAAAAACCTCTTTGTCAAGAAAATTACGGTGCAGGAGCAGGCCTGCAGTACTCATTTTTACCCTTGTGGAGAGGGCGGAGGTTTTAGTGGAGCCGCACCAGCTTGCAGTTCCTAGCCTATTGGGAAATATTTGCTCTCTAGCTGTAGCGGCTCGCGTTTGAAAACACGCCTGCTCGCAATCAGCGCCTTTTTCGGCTCAGATTATTTGCGCGTATCCGGTGCAGTTGGCTCAGATTAACTGCATCCCAGCT
>NZ_LGLN01000056.1:112752-118376 GCF_001293775.1 Pseudomonas syringae pv. cilantro | reverse complement strand
GAAATGACACGTTAAGAACTTACGGCTTGGGCCAGAGGTATTCGCCTGTCAGTAATATGTGAGCCCAACCAAGCGGAGAGATGTGTGCCAGAAGTTCGGGTGGCACATCTAGCCCTTCCCTTTGTCGTTCAGCGACCGCGTGACCGATGTGGATGGTGTTCCAGTAGATAATGATTGCGGTGAGCAGGTTGAGCCCAGCAATCCGGTAATGCTGCCCTTCGCTTGTGCGGTCACGTATTTCGCCCTGGCGGCCGATGCGCAACGCATTCTTGAGAGCATGGTGAGCCTCACCCTTGTTAAGGCCGATCTGGGCGCGCCGCTGCATGTCCGTGTCTAGAATCCACTCAATAATAAAGAGTGTTCGCTCCACACGGCCAACCTCACGCAGAGCAACCGCCAGATCGTTCTGGCGCGGGTAGGAGGCGAGCTTGCGGAGCAACTGACTGGGCTTGATCTTTCCGGCGGTCATGGTAGCGGCGCAGCGGAATAGGTCAGGCCAGTTAGCAACGATCAGTTCCTCTCGGATTTTACCGCCGACTAGCTTGCGCAAATCCTTCGGCGTCTCTGCCGGATTGAACACGTAAAGGCGCTTGGAGGGCAAATCGCGTATACGTAGAACGAGCTGATATCCGAGTATGCCGCTGGTCCCAAATAGGTGATCTGTAAAGCCGGCTGTATCGGCATATTGCTCTCCAACCTGCCGACCAGCCTCATTCATCATCAGGCCATCAAGTATGTATGGAGCCTCGCTGACTGTCGCGGGAATCATTTGTGACGCGAACAACGCGAAATGGTCATTGACGTGCGTGTAAGCCTTAAGGCCGGGTTCGTTTCCATATTTGGCGTTAACCATGTTCATGGCCTCTCCCTGCCGGGCTGAAGGAAAGAACTGACCATCGCTTGATGCGGTTGAACCAATACCCCAGAACCTGGACATCGGCAGCTTTGCCTGCGCAGCAACCACGGTCGCCAGAGCCCGGTCCATTGCTTCGCTCTCGACATGCCAACGGGCAAGGCGTGAGAGTTGCCAGTAATCATGCGTATTTGTGGCCTCCGCCATCTTACGCAGCCCAAGGTTCAGCCCTTCCGCGAGTAATACATTGAGTAGGCCGATCTGGTCATTGCATGGAACCCCTGTTCTTAAATGGGTAAAGGCTTCGGTAAACCCGAGCGCAGCATCAACCTCAAGCAAGATGTCGGTGATTCGAATGGGTGGCATCCGGCGATAAAGATCGAGTATCAGCTCCTCGGCGTTATCCGGAACATCAGCCGTCAGTCGGTCGATCCGTAACGTTCCGTCCTCGATGCTGCCATGAGGGATGGTGCCGTCACGCGCTGCGCGCGCAAGTCGCTTCAGTCCATCGGCGAGGCGTGCTTTTCGATCCGTCAGCCAAAGCTGCGGATCAAGTGGAACGGCCAGCCTGGTGTTTGTCTGTGCCGTGACCAATGGCACGAGTACCTGCTTGAGATCGCCATAGCGGCGTGAATGATCTAGCCAGATGTCACCGGATCGAAAGGCATCCCGGAGGTGGAACATGACTGCCACTTCACGGAGACGGTTGTCACCTTGGTCTTGTGCTCGAAGATGCCGGTGCCATTTTGAATTTGGGCGTAAGAAATTGTTCGCGATCGATGGTAACGCTTGCATTTCCCCTATGGCTTTCGCCGCCGCGATCAAAGGCTGAGCCACTGATGCAGCCTCGAGTTTCAGGCATCGCAACATACGCGGCGCATAGCGGCGGAAGCGATGATACCCTTGTCCGACATGAGCTAATGGATCGTCAGCAAGCGTATTGCTGAGCTGAGCGCCTGTAGCGACCAGTTGTTCTAGCTGACCCCATTGCGTCGATTTGGAGATCGCCATTTCCAACGGCATACCATCATTATGGGCTTCGAGCAAAGAAGCCCCCAGAGCGGTGAAGGCGCGCAGAGTATCAGTGACCGCTGCCTTGGAACCGCCTATTCGTTCATCATTTAGCCGTTTCGCCTCGCGCCAAGTTTTCCCCACGATCCGGTCATGAGTCTCGACCACAGTATCAGCGATCGCAGCCTCCCATTCCACAGAGCAGACAGCAATGATTGCCCAGCGCCGATCCGAGCTGATGTCCTGCAAGCCATCGGTAAAGTAGCGCTCGCCCTGCCGGCGCAAACGAGCTACACGGTGCGGTGGGACACCAGCAAGTACCTGCGGATCGAGACTCAGGCTACGCAAGAACTCTAGCTTGTCGAGCAGCCGGTTTGCAGCAGCGGAGTTATTACCGACCTCGAACTGGCGAAGCCAGATGAAACGGCTGATATTGGCATCGAGCAATTCGGTCAGCAGACCATCAAGCCGTTCGCGCGCAGCGCTATCGAGCCTTTGCGCAATTCGTGTATCTATCCGTCGTTCCGCGGCGACCAGCGCGTCTGCACATAGTCGTTCGATAGTAGATATCGCTGGCAAAATCATCAGATTTTCACGGCAACGCAAGACGAGACGCTGAGCAAGATCTTCGTTCGAACGGGCCTCCTCAGCCTGATCGAAAAGCCAGTCGCGCAGATCACGAGCACCGCGACCAGCGAAGGTTTTGTACCCATAGTTCTCGCGCAACGCCGCCATATGCTCATGGCGAGTCTGTCGTCGGGCGGCATAGGTGAGAAGTGCATTGGCCGAGACTCCAAGCTGAGCCCCGATAAACGACAAGATCTCATACGGAATCACTTCTCTCGGAGCTAGCGTGCGCCCTGGATATCGCAACGCGCAAAGCTGCAACGCGTACCCCAACCTGTTCTCGGGTCTGCGGCGTTCTTGAATATGTGCAAGATCGTCATCGCCCAGTGTGTAATGCCGAAGCAGCGATAACTCATCGGTGGGCAGATCAAACAGTGCCGAGCGCTGTCGCTCGGTGAGAATGTGTCGTCTCGGCATCACTACTGTCCCTGTTGAAGTATAGTCTGTTTTGTACAAAACTCAGCCCATGCAAATCAAGGCTTCCCGCACCATAAAACGACGAGGGTTCAATTGGGACAACGAGCCGCTATTTATTGCCGTGTTTCGACGGCTGACCAATCATGCGAACGGCAGGAGCGTGACCTCACAGCGTTTGCCCATCGTGCAGGTTTTGAGGTCACCGCAATTTTTAAGGAAACTGGATCAGGTGCGAAGCTTGACCGTTCTGAGCGACGTAAGATCATGGCGCTGGCCCAGTCGAGACATATCGAAGTCATTCTGGTGACGGAATTGTCTCGATGGGGCCGATCAACGATCGATCTTCTCAACACGCTACGAGAACTGGAAGGCTGGAAGGTGTCTGTCATTGCTATGAATGGTATGGCGTTCGACCTGTCGTCACCGCATGGTCGTATGCTGGCGACGTTTCTATCCGGCATCGCGGAGTTCGAGCGCGATCTCATCAGTGAACGAGTCAAGTCAGGCCTCGCCGCTGCTCGTGCCCGAGGGCGTAAGCTCGGGCGGCAAGTAGGCGTGCGCCCGAAATCCGACAAACTTTACCCCAAAGTCATCGAAGCGATTGAAGCAGGTCGCAGTTACAGATGGATTGCACGAGATCTTGGTATCAGCAAAAACACTGTCACTGAAATCGTGCGCAGGCATCGCGAAACGGCTTAGGGTATCATTTCGCCCACTGCCTGAGCCAACCCTTGGTTCTGCGCCCAAACACGTTTAACCGTATCGACCAGGTGGCAGGTGTCGGTGCTTACACCTTAAGCAGGTACTACGCAGACGCGGTTGGCCAGAAATCCAAAATACCGGATCATCCGAAAATGCTTTTCTGAATGTGCTGCACCACCCGGCGCAGCATGTTGGCCTGGAGAAAGTCATGCCACTCCTGATACCGGTGTCGGCGCTCGATCAGTGAGCCAAAGGGCGCGTGAAATTATAGGGTGGAGTCGTCGTCAGAACAGGCACTATCCGTATCAAACGAATAATCCTCCACCATCTCTCGATGCGAAGCCTGTAATTTTTCAGGCTTTCCATAAAAACGATCTCTGATAGCAATACCTTTGGCAAGCGCTTTTTCTTGATCAGCATCGAGACCTTCGATGGCAATATGTTGCACCTCATCCCAAAAAGCCATCCCGATGCGCTGAGTTGATCTATGCAGTATAAACTTTCCTCTATTAGGATCAAATAATCCATCCACCCCCTTAGCCTCGCTTTCAACTTCAGAGCATGTTGCGCAGGGCACATACTTTCCAGCAATAGGAACAATTACATGTTTTCCCTCTTGCAGTCCAAGCTTTGCTATTAGCTCTTGATACTGAAATTCTTTATCGCCCGCCAAAGCTTTCTGAATGTTCTGCTCTGCATGCATGGTTTGATTGATCCCATCAGGTAATATATCATCAAGACTTGCATCTCTGAATGGTGGATGAATAATCAAGCTTTCGAATGATGGTTTCGCCTGTGAGGCAGCTTGAATAACCTTATGCAAAATATGCAGCGCAGCAATAGCTTGCTCAGAAAGCTCCTGACGTGAGAGGTTATTCTCGACTGGGCAACCCAAACCCTTGGCTATCTCGGAAATAGTATTTTGTTTCAATACCTCAAACCTATCTTGGTTAAGGAAATTCTCCTTGAGTTTTGCGACATGACGCCTATTTCTGCTTTCCTCAACCAGCGCTTTAGATTTTCTATTTCCCGGATAGGGGATTGGGCGTTCTGTATCTCTTGTTAAAGCAAAATGCAATGATTCCTGAATGTGTTCACTGTGGAAATTTGAAGAGACATGCAGCTGTCCATTAATAACAGATGCTTGAACTTCGATAGGCCTCAACGACTTAAGGCCTATCATGCCCCAGTTTACAGAAGTTGCTATATGACGTAATGACTGACAAATGCGATTAAAGCCTTGGTACTGCTTTGGTAATGATGGAGGAATATTCGTTCGCGGAATAGCCTCGACCATCGTCTGGCTTGCATAAAAAGCTGGTCTTGAGCCAATGAAAGAACAGTTTGTGTGGGCCGGAATTTCTGACGATGGCGGCCCAATTACGAGCTGAGAAGTACCGGGAACGTTATTTTGAGCCTGCCCTTCATCTCCCGTCTTAGCGGGATAATGAGAGCCGTTAAAAGTATTCACCCTAAACATTTTAATTTCCTACGGCTGACCACCTAAAATACTGGCGTTGGAGTTCGCAGGGGTACGTGTCCTCCAACGCTGAAACTGCACTGTCATAACTATTTTGCGCACGCGCTGTAGGTAAGGCCCTCAGAAATCGTCGTCAGAATCTGACTGCACTTCCCGCAGTAATCGTCCCGCTTGCTCGCGAGAGACATTATAGCCTGCCTCACCCATTTCCTCTTTAAAAACTTTGGCATCATCCTTGGGCGCGCTATGTTTTGATCCAACTACAAACTTTGAAGGAATGGATGAGGTTGTCCTACAACTATATTTGGAAATCTCTCCGTCCGGGCCTTTACTGTCTGGATCTAGCTCGAGGGAAAAGTTGTTCCTCAACCCGATGGTCCGCACAAGAACGGGATTGTCTGGATCTGTCCGACGAGCATAGTTTTTTGCAGTTACCGGATAACTAGTAAAATAATTATGCTTCTCCGTGTTTTTCACAACAGCCGGGTTCAATTCGTAGCCGGCGCGGAGAGTGGCGTCTACAGCACCTGAACA
>NZ_LGLN01000056.1:50595-111614 GCF_001293775.1 Pseudomonas syringae pv. cilantro | reverse complement strand
ATCGACGCCACGTTGGCATCACGCAGAGGGTGCCTTTTTAGGAGGATTACCCTGTATAGGAATTATTGAAATTCCTATACATGAACGCCTCCGCTGAAACCCGTAATCTCTGAGTTCTTCCAAATAGCTCCCTGAAGTTCCGTGCCAGAGCCGACTATTTTTATATACGTCCGCTGCAGCACGCGTGAGAAAATCTTCTCGTGCCCCTCCAGAAAGATGGGATGCTGACGTTAGGGCTTGGCCGCCTGCACTGTATTCTGGTGTTGACGAACCAGAGACATTTTGAGGGCTAACTGGCGGACTATACACATGATGGGAGCCAGAAGTACCACATATATTACCCATAAAAAACCTCTCACTTGAAATTGAATGACTTTTTAATGTCGACTGCTGCGCTTAGCAAATCCTCAAAGATTTTTCGCATTTCGACACTGTCAACTTCCACCAAAGGAACGCGCGCATGTAGCTCCCCGACGTCTCCGCCACTCAAACCTAGTGTAAAGAATGGTTTTTTAAAACTGAAACTGTTGAAGTGTAGCATTCGTCCCAGTGTGTCGGCATTAGTTTCTACGACCTGACCCATTTCGGCAACAAAATATACCCATCGAAACTCATCTTGATATATGTTTATTGAAACGCCGACTTCAAATGCAAAGCAGTAAATTTCGTGCTCATGTTTTTTTGCAGGAAAACTGGGCATACCATATTCACTTGCAAGCCCATCGATTAGGCGGTCAAACGAATTCTTCATGAAGTACCTCTACCTTTTAACTCAGGTGAGTGACCATAACTACATATTTGGTTCCATCGATTTTTTTGGAAGCCGCGCAGTTGGCTATTTTTGCAGCGTTTCCTTAGAGTGTCATTTCGCCCCCAGCCGGAACCGACCCCAAATAGCGCGGGACGACTTCGAGGACCGGCGAGNTTGCAGAGACTGCGCGGCTGGCGGGGGTCAGTGTCAGCCAGGTAAAACGTGTGTGGGCACAGAACCAAGCTAAGGTTAAGATCGAATACTTGGGTGAGGGCGCGCCGAAAACCGCAAGTGAGTATATGGGGGATTATTAATGCAGCTGCATGAAGCGTTTCAACTGGTGGAAGCACTGGGCGTTGAAGAAGCCAATCAGCGAATCCAACAGGAAGGGTGGAAGTTGTTAGCTATCACACAGCGTGAGCGCGTCGGATCCGTATATGTCCTTGGAAAGGCCGGACCGGTCGACCCGAAACCGAAAACGGATTGGGAAGCAATGGTTGGATAAGCCTCAGCATACGCTTGGTCACAAGGGCATGAAGGTACTGCTGCCGAAGCAGCGAACAAGTCCGATGGGGCAATACCCACCGCATGACTATTGCAGTGGGTCATCACTAAATGTCAACTGACAAACCCTTCGATTGTCTATAAAATGAGCGTACATCCAGCCGATCCCTCTGGGAGGTCGACATGACTGCAAAAGCCAAAAAAACCAGCAAGACTGAAAACCCGCATATTGAAGCTGCGGAGCGCTTTCGCCAGCTGGCTCATATTCTTGCTGGCGATCCTGCTGAAGCTAAGGCTTTCCGCCTTAAAACAGGCGTGTATAACACAAACGGCCAGCTGAAGGCCGCCTATCGCTGATGTATCAACAGCTTCCCTCATTTGTTCTCGGTTTTCACGGTTGCGATCGAAAAATCGGGGAAGCCGTGCTCGCTGGTGAGCATGTTGCTCAGAGTGTCAACGATTATGACTGGTTGGGTGAAGGCGCATATTTCTGGGAAAACAGTCCAGAGCGTGCTTTGAGCTATGCCCAACACATCAAAAAGCACTCCGGCCGTGGCAAAGGGGCGATCAAGCGGCCATTTGTCGTTGGCGCTGTGATCGACTTAGGTTTATGTCTAAATCTGACAGACGAAGGTGCTCTTGATGAGCTTCGAGCTGCTTACGACATCCTTGTTGCTACGTCCGAGGACATACCACTTAACACCCCTGGGTTTAATGGCGATCAGGACAATCTCAAACGTAAACTAGATTGCGCTGTGTTCCAGACATTGCACCAGGCTCGCGTTGCGGTAGGGCTACCGGATTACGCATCAATCCGGTCTCCCTTTCTGGAAGGGCCGGATCTATACCCAGGCACTTCTTTTCGCAAGCAAACGCATGTGCAGATTTGCATAAGAGATATGTCCTGCATTAAGGGATATTTCCTGCCCAGAAATGCTGATGGTTCGCTCTTCCAACTCTAGGCAGTAGCCTACCTAGTTTGTCATACTCAATACTTCACCTGAATGGAAATTTCGGGCATTCCGGCTTACACCCCCTATTTGCAATGTCGCGTGGCCAACGCCTCAATGCGCGGATTGAATTCTTCTGGTCGCAGGCTCTCCAGTGGGCCGTGTTGCGGCCACACCTGGAGAACATTGGCGCGTCGCTGAGGTATCGGGCCACCGCAGTATTGCGGACCGATAAGCCAGGTCGGCACGTTATGCCAGGCATAGTGCATGTACATCATGCGTGCACAATCTTCCAGCTGGCCAAGGTCATTGGCCTCATCGGCAAATACAACCAAAGCCACCAGTTGATTGCATACTTCACAATAGACTTCCTCAACCGGGACCTGCCCACGTGGCTCAGATAACCGGACGGGGAGGGCTGTAGGACGTCCACGACCCAGTGTCGTTTCCAGACGATGGGTCAGTGCCTCGCTGATAGGTTCAAACACCTTGAGACGCTGCGCTGTCATGGGGTCTTGCGGATCACCCGCGACTTCACTGGAGATTCGCGTTTCACCGTCAACCGTGGATTCGATCACCAACCTACCCAGTTCACCCATATCAATGTCACGAAGGGCGTACACCATCCCTTCAGGCAACGGCTGGCGGGTAACAGAAATGTTAGGGGGCAACCAAAAATCGCCGCCTGACGTATCGGGGTGATCGGTCCGTGTTGTCATGCTTCGCTCCAATGCAACGCTGACCCACCAAATCGGCGCGCCAGGTGTTCAATATCGGTGATGCCATATAGGGAAAGTGACGGTTACACCGTCACATTACTCCGCGCAGCCACATCACACGCCACATTCCACGCGAAACCGCGTTCTCGACGCAGTGCTTGCAATCCTTTGATCACCAATTCACGTTCAGCGTCTGACAAGCCTTCGATCATGGTTACCGGCGACATGACTGCTCCTATGCAACAAGTGGTCCTATCAAAACTTAGTACCCGTCACGGGTACGGTGTACATAGGAATAGCCGCCCAACACAATGATAAGCAACACGCCCCAGTGAGTGAACCCATTAGCCCACCACTCTACATCTTGCACTTCACCTGGGAAGGGCAGTCCTACACTGCCCCATTGTTGCAATGCAGGCCAAAAACCCAACCAGACAACCGCCAGTGAGGCAGGCAGTACATTTTTTACAGTGAAGACAGATCCATAATTATTTTCTTGCCACCACCCTGCACCCAGGATCGCAATGCCCATGATAGTGCCAAGCAGCAAACTGCCACCGGCATGAAAATCCAGGCTGACAGCCTTCGAAAACTTCCATACAAACAGGCACACAACGATCACCGCAATGGCGATGCCCAGCAGTACCAAATCATCCGAATCATTACGTCGATTGTTCACCTTACCACTCCTGTAGGTGTCTATTTTGATGCGTTGAGAAAGGTAACAAAGCGCTGAAACCCACCCCAGCAATGAGTAACCACAGCGCATTCTATGTAGATAGAGCGAATCAACACAAGAATGCGCCAGAGAACACAATACTCATCCGCGCACTCCCCATCATGAACCATCCTCATGTTCTGTTTTTAAGGGCTCTCCGGCTTNGGGGTCGCCTCAGAAAACGGATTTTAAAGTACGTTAAGCTGATTTCAGTCGTCGTAATGGCCGGAATCTTCCTCCACCAACCTTGACGGTGCTGCGCCACAGGTAATCACCAGTTAGGTTGATGTGCTCCCAGCCCAGCGGCGACAGGTACTGCAGCAGCGATTCATCGACAGCGGTGCTATGTCCGCGTAATGCGTTTGCGGACCGCTCCAGGTAAACCGTGTTCCACAGCACTATTGCAGCAGTCACCAAGTTGAGGCCGCTGGCACGGTAGCGTTGCTGTTCGAAGCTACGGTCTCGGATTTCGCCCAGCCGGTTAAAGAAGACAGCCCTGGCCAGCGCATTGCGCGCTTCGCCCTTGTTCAGTCCTGCATTCACACGACGGCGCAGCTCGGCACTTTGTAGCCAGTCCAAAATGAACAGCGTGCGTTCGATGCGACCGATTTCGCGAAGGGCAACGGCTAAGCCGTTCTGCCGAGGATAACTACCCAGCTTGCGCAACATCAGCGAGGCAGTCACGGTACCTTGTTTGATCGAGGTGGCCAGCCTCAGAATTTCATCCCAGTGCGTCCGAATGGCCTTGATATCCAGTTTTTCTTTACTAATCATTGACTTAATCGCGTCATAATCGATATTTCCTTGGGGCACGAACAGCTTGGTATCGCCTAGGTCGCGGATGCGCGGTGCAAAGCGAAAACCCAGTAAATGCATCAGACCGAAGACGTGATCTGTGAAGCCCGCAGTATCCGTGTAGTGCTCCTCAATACGCAGGTCAGATTCGTGATACAGAAGCCCGTCAAGCACATAGGTAGAATCGCGCACGCCAACGTTGACCACCTTCAGGTGATACGGGGCGTACTGGTCAGAAATGTGGGTGTAAAAAGTTCGTCCCGGGCTGCTGCCGTATTTGGGATTGATGTGACCCGTACTCTCGGCTTTGCTGCCAGTTCTGAAATTCTGTCCATCTGACGATGATGTGGTACCGTCACCCCAATGCTTGGAAAAAGGATGTTGGAGCTGCGCGTTTACTAGCTCAGCCAGCGCGGCCGAATAGGTTTCGTCACGGATGTGCCAGGCTTGTAGCCAGGACAGTTTTGCGTAGGTGGTGCCAGGGCAAGACTCGGCCATTTTAGCCAGGCCTAGGTTGATCGCATCAGCCAGGATGGTGGACAACAGTAAGTGCTTATCCTTGGCCAGGTCACCCGATTTCAGATGTGCGAAATGCCGGGTGAATCCTGTCCACTCGTCCACCTCCAACAACAATTCGGTGATCTTGATATGCGGCATAGCCATTGCGGTTTGATCAATCAACGCCTGTGCGGTATCTGGCACTGCCGCATCCAGAGGCGTGATCTTCAAACCAGACTCGGTGATGATGGCATCCGGTAAGTCATTGGCTAGAGCCATGCGGTTCACGGTGGCAAGCTGAGCTTCCAACAGCGTCAACCGGTCGTTCAGGTATTTGTCGCAGTCGGTGGCTACGGCCAGAGGCAATTCATGGGCCAGCTTGAGATGGGCGAATTTCTCGGATGGCATCAGGTAATCCTCGAAGTCCTTGAACTGACGCGATCCCTGCACCCAAATATCTCCAGAGCGCAGCGCGTTCTTTAGTTCCGACATCACGCACAGTTCGTAGTAGCGCCGGTCGATACCGCCGTCGGTTATAACCAGTTTCTTCCAGCGCTTCTTGATGAACCCGATCGGGGCATCGACGGGAACCTTACGGGCGTTGTCAGTGTTCATTGCGCGCAATACCTCAATGCCTTCAAACACGTCCTTGGCTGCGGGCGCAGCCCGCAGCTTGAGTACGTCGAGAAACTGCGGAGCATAGCGGCGCAACGTGGCGTAGCTCTCGCCGATGCGGTGCAGGAAGTCGAAGTCTTCGGGCTGTGCAAGTTTTTGCGCTTCGGTGACACTCTTGGCGAAAGCCTCCCAAGACATGACCGCTTCGATGGCAGCAAACGGATCGCAGCCGTTTTGCTTGGCCTCCAGCAGGGCTTGGCCGATGCGTCCATAAAGTCGCACCTTTGCGTTGATCGCTTTTCCGGATGCCTGGAACTGTTTCTGGTGTTTATTCTTGGCTGCGTTAAACAGCTTGCCCAGGATACGATCGTGCAGGTCGATGATTTCGTCAGTGACGGTGGCCATGCCCTCGATGGCCAGTGCCACAAGGGTAGCGTAGCGTCGTTGCAATTCGAACTTGGACAAGTCAGCAGGTGTCATTTGGCCGCCTTCACGGGCAATTTTGAGCAGGCGATTCTGGTGAACCAGCCGCTCAATGCCTGCTGGTAGATCGAGAGCCTGCCATGCTTTGAGGCGCTCGATATGTTCAAGCATGTGCCGTGAGTTCGGTTTAACTGGCGACTGGCGTAACCAGGCCAACCAGGTGGTCTGGCCTTTGTCTCGGCGTCTAAGGAGGCCATCGAGGCAACGGCGGTGTGTATTCGAAAGAGGCTCGGACAAGGCTTCATAGATCCGCCGATTGGCGCGGGTGATTGCCTCAGCACAAATGCGCTCGATCACACCTGGTGATGGAAGCAATATGTTCTGTCGTCGCAACCCTTCAACCAACTCCGTCGCCAACACGAAGCCTTTGTCGGACTGCCATGCCAGTTCATCCAAACTATGAACGCAGGGACGATAATGTCTTGTTGTGAATGGCTGAAACTCAAAAAGAGCCTGTAATTCCAACAGGTGCTCGCGGCGCGTCTCGGCGCGTTGCCCATAGTCAGCCCATGCTTCAGGCGGCACCTTCAGTTGCGTGGCCACCAAGCGCAGCAATGGCTCGAATGGTTCTTCATCCATAGCAAGTGTTACCCCGGGATAGCGCATGTAACAGAGCTGTACAGCGAAGCCCAGCCGATTTGCAGACCCACGCCGTTGGCGGATGATGGCGAGGTCGGTTTCGCTGAAAGAGTAGTGACGAATCATTTCATCTTGGGAATCTGGCAACGCCAGTAAGCTTTCCCGCTCCGCAAGGGAAAGAATCGAGCGACGTGGCATGCAGTCTCCTTACTCATAAGTTTGTGGACACGGTAAAATGATCCTCCACACACGTCTATAAATTCGTTTGCTTATACTTCGTAGACGGGGTATCTATAAATCGACTTATGAGACATTTCCCATGCGACTTTTTGGTTATGCCCGCGTCTCCACCAGCCAACAGTCCCTTGACGTACAGATAAACGCGCTCAAGGCTGAAAACGTCAGCGCAGCAAGGATTTTTACTGACAAGGTCTCGGGCAGTCACGTGAACCGCGAAGGCCTCAAGCTGCTGCGGCTCAAGGTCGAAGAGGGCGATGTTGTCTTGGTAAAAAAACTTGACCGATTAGGTCGCGATACTGCGGACATGATTCAGCTCATCAAAGAGTTCGACGACATGGGCGTGGCCATCCGTTTTCTGGATGATGGCATCAGTACAGAGGGGACCATGGGAAAAATGGTGGTCACCATCCTGTCTGCGGTGGCTCAGGCCGAGCGCCTGCGCATACTGGAACGTACCAACGAAGGTCGTTTGGAAGCCAAGGCCAAGGGCGTGAAATTTGGCCGTAAACCTAAGGTGAATAAGGCCGATGTCTTCACCCTGCACGATCAGGGTGTCAGTGCGATGGAGATTGCCAGGCAGCTGAAGATCGGTCGTTCGACGGTCTACAAAGCGCTGGCATCGTGAATGAATGGGGCGCTTATTCTTAACGTACTTTAAAATGCGAGTTCAGGTTTCAGACATCTCGTCTCGCCAAGCCTTGAGGAGAGGCGACCTTCAATGCAAGCTCAACCAAAGGTCGGGCTTGTCGAGTAGCTTCCTTGACGCCCTTGGTGCCGAGCGACATTGCGACTCCGACCGCTTCAATATCTACCTGTAGTGCACGCCGCAAATCAGGGGAGGTCAACTTGTCGCTCACTCTGCGGACAAATGCATCATCAAGTACCGATTTTTCTGGTCGATAGCGACCACTTTTGATGGGCCAGACTTGCTCCTGCTGATCCGCCAGGCGTTTCTGCAATCGGGTTGTGACCTGCGTCAAAGCCTTCTCGGCTATCTCACGCGTAATTTTGCCCGCTTCGGCTGCGGTTGAAAGATTAAACGTATCCATACGCTCTACAGCATTTCGATTTTTCGCAAACCTACTGTCCTCCGCAAATATGGCTGAACCATTTGACCACGGATCCATGACAATCGTTGAGGCGCCAGACTGGGATTCGTCGGTTTCAGCCCACACATGATCTTCCTCAGTCGATGCAGCCAAGTAGATGTTTTCATCTTCAGATCGTCCGTTTTCCTGGGCCAAAGCTCCATAGGCGAAGCTCGCTATACGAGCATGTTCGCCACAGTTGCCCGCGCCGAACACCTGGCCTGACATCGCAACAAGAACATGCCAGTTCATCTGCTCATTCGCAGGCATAGGCTCATGACCGGCGGCCTCGGCATCTTTTCTCAAGCACCTTGCTGCAAGGGTGCGGGCTCCACTTTCCAGATTGGAAAGTTGCGCATCCACATCAATATTGCCTCTTCCAAAGGGCAATGCACGGCGCGCTTCAGCCACAGCCTTGTCTGCCGGGATCAGACTTTTGGTACCTTCCTGATCCACAGGGCGATGGTCCAGCCTTCGCAACAGTAAGTAGCCGGGCAAAGAAGATGGTGTATCAGGCAGCGGTTTCCCAGCAGACGCAACGGGCGGCAACCGTGTTTGTACTGATGAATATGGATAGTTCGCACGCGCCCTATCAGGGCGAGTCTCAGAGCTTTCTGGTGGCAAGCCATAAGAGCCTTGCTGGCTCTGCAGTTGAGTTATTGATGATTGCGCCGCCTTTCCAACGTTTCCATTCGAAATGCCCGGCAAAGGTGGGGTTAGGCCAGCGTTATGTATTTTCATTTTATCTCAACGAATTAAATACTTTCATCATGCTAGCTATGTCGTCATTTGGCCGGGTCAGTTCCCACCAAGCAAGTTCCCTAATCTATGCCATAGCCGCTGAAGCAACATTAATCTGCGCGCAGAGCTTTCACTGATGTGGAAATCCAGCTTTAGCGGCAACAGCACGGGGAAATTCTGACCATTACGACGAGTGAAATCGCTTAGCGTACTTTAAAATCCGTTTTCTGAGGCGACCCCAATACCTAAAAAATACATTGTTGGAAGCAAGAGCAGCCAGCCGGGAGCGGATGCAAAGGTTTTTAAAACAGAACTCTCCAATGCGGGTTTTGAAGTTTCCACAAGCCGTGCAGGCGAGTTATTAAGAGCTGTTCAGTCTGACTCAGAAGATGACTTTTAAGATAAGGCTGCCAAAAATCAGTAATACGACCTTGCCAGGGAGGTAAGGTTTTCAAAACGGTGACTGAAGAAAATAGGTATGAAACATAGATGTCAGCTTTAGCTATGGCTTCGCATCGACAGTCGCTCTTTTTTGGACGTCTTCTTCAGAGTTCCTCAGGACAAACACCAAATCAGAATACCCATGATTATCGGCTTTTTTTAGCCTCGATTTGACTGGGCGTTCTGCCATCCAGCGTCGGCACATCATCGAGCTTGCGTATAAGCCCATCCAATTTTTCCAGGTCACCTTCAACAATAGCCCGCTCATCGGCCGTCAGGGGCACGGCCTCCAGATAATGTCCGATGGACGCTTTACTTTCCAGAGCCTGCGCTCTGGCACTGGCTTTGGGAATATTAAAATCGCAGCCAGCACACGCCATTCGATGAGGGCAACTGCTCCAGAACGGATTTGAACAGTACGAATCGCCCAGATCATAAAAGGTATAAGGGTCAGATGAACGTCGTGCGATTACGTCGTGGTCGATAAGCACTGACACCATGTGAGACATTTGATCAGCTTTGACAAATGATGCCGCCAGCTTGGTGGGGCGGATGCGGATGTAATGTAGCGTAGAACTGGGTGAACTGTGCCCAGACCACTGCATCAGCTCCATTAGCGACATGCCCTGCGGAACACTCGCCAATGCAGTCACGACCGAGGCGCGCCCCCGATGGCTGGTAATACGACCCCGACTGTCGTCTAGCGGGACACCTGCCTTGGCACATAGCATCGGGATAATCGTACGGTTGATGACTCCCGCGCCCATGCGCTTGCCCCGAAACTGAAACAGGTAACTGACCTTCTCCCCGGTTCGTTCATCCAGAAGTGGTGCCTGGTTCACCGGTCTTTCTTTAAGCCAGGCGTCGATTCGCTCTTTAACCACCGCCGCCACGGGTTTGACAAAAGCCTTGAATGTCTTGCTGGCTGGAATATCGAGGTAGCACAAGGTCCCTGGTGGAATTGTGGTTCCGTCTTCGTGTACTACCTCATGGGGCTGGGCATGCGCACACCCCATGGACAGCCGCATAATTTCATTGCTGCGTAGCCCGGTGTGTGTCCACACCACAGCCGCCGCCTGAACCATCGCCAAGGGGTAGTGAATTTCCGAGAGCAAATCCTTACGCTCCAGGTTTAGGCTCGCCCAGACCAGCTTGAGCCAGTTGGAGTCGTCGATAACGCGCGGATTGATACCCGAGTTAAACGCCACAGTACGGGGTGTGGCCAGGTGATGACGGGGGCTGAACTTTAGACGTCCCCAGCCCCACAGTTCAAAGTCGATGAAAAAACGGCGTAAGGCATGCAGAAACCCTCGCTTTGAGTTCGGTGCAATCGGTTGACCAAGCCCTTTCAACTTCGTACCGAGCGCTGACTCCAAAGCCCACTCACCAACGGTCATCCGGTCAATAGCCGCGATGACGGCCGCGCAGGTGGATGTGTTCCAATCGACGGGGGAGCTCACCCACGGCTGCTCGCGCGTCAACCAGATGCCGGTTCTCAACATGAAGCTGTAGTTACTTTCCCGTGTCCGGGGACGTAAGGTTGAGGTGTCTCGCCAGCGACGACACCAACTGACCCAGACAGGGTCAATACCCTCGATACTCTTTTCACGCCAGTCAGCATAGCCACGCTTGCGTAACGGTTTATCCAGAATACCCAGCGCAGCTAGACCATGGGAGACTTTGCCAACCAGCCTGGCAATGCCCACGCTTCGATGGCCTTGGCCTTTAATCAAAAGCCCTTCCGTGAAAGTCTCAAGCCGAGGGTCGCCGTTTTCCAACATCAATGCGCCCAGCACGCCACTCAGGAATTTTTCAAGGTGACGCGCTGTGTAGCCCAGTGATTTCAAAACCGTGCTTAAACGAGTGAGCTCATCCTTGAATATCTTGTGCCCGAAAATGAATGATGCATAAATCGCAGATTGGCGAAATTTGGTAATGCGCTGTGGCGTACGAAAACCTCCCATGTGGTATGCGACCGCTGCCAGAAAAGGGCGCGACCCAGCTTGGGTATCGAGGAGAGCCAACCACTGCATTTCTGACCAAGACCAATAGGGGATATCAGTCCTACTAACGTGCCAGAGAATGACGGACACAGAGGAGACCGCCAATCGATCCGAAACGCCAGCGTGTGCCACGAGATCAATTAGAGGAATAACGAGTCTGGGTACACTCGATTGTAGATAGGCCCAGTCGGAACGATACCGACGATTCGAGAGTATAGTCCGCTCCAGATCCGACAGTTCCTCTTGACGCTCATAATGATCCACATCAAATGGCACGTAGCTCATGGTAAGTAATGCTCCCGTGAGGATTACTCCGACTTGAAGAGTTCAGCGAACAGTCGGGCGTCCAGACTACCCACCGAATGCGCCATTTTTGCAGTCAGGTCCGCGCCCGACAGGTGCACATAAATCAAGGTGGTCTTCGGATCCCGGTGACCTGCATAGGCCGTCAACTCATGCAGTTTCCACCCCGCACGAGCCAAATGCGTGAGTCGCAGATGACGAAAAGTGTGTGTGCTCAGGCATGACAGATTTGAGTCTGCGGCCCATCTTTCTACCGTTTTACTCCACGTCCACCGCGTGAGTGCCGAACCTCGATTGCGATCAGACTCGGATCGAAACAGGGCTCCTTTCGACCAACCGGCCAAACGAAGGGCATGAAGATGCGTTCCAAGTATCGGCGCAATGTCAGGGCTGTAGCACACGACACGGCTGCGTCGGCCTTTGGTCGTTTCTGCGCGCACTGAAATGAGTCGATGGGCGAGATCCAGGTCTTCGATTCTAAGGGCCACCAGTTCGGCACGACGGAGCGCACCGCAGTACGCCAACGAGAGCATAAGCCGATCACGAATAGACGACCTGGCCGCGATACTCAGAAAGTAACGCCACTGCTCATCCGTGGGGATGTCGGGCAGCTTTATCAAGCGAGGTACCAGCCCTCTTACGAAGCCTGAATGTCCAGGGACCTGACATAAGCGGCCGTGCTGGCCGCGAGGTACCGGATTCTGTGCGCAACGCCCCTGAAACACCAGGTGGTCGTACCACAGGCGGATCGCGGTGAGGCGCTGGTGCAAGGTCGAATTCGCCACCGCGTTTTCTTGCCCGGGCTGTAGCCGACGGATGTAGAGCGTGACTTGCTCAAATGTGATGGATTCAGCCTCCAGACCGGAGGCCTCGCAGTGGAGCAGGTAGTGCGCCAACCCCCGGCCATACGCCTCCAAGGTAGCAGACGCTCTTCCCAGGTTACCGAGCAGCGCCAGCCATTCCTGAACGTCAGGATAGCGGTTAAGCACGTGCTCATAAGAGGCAGTAGAGGCCATGGGCGATCCCCCAGAACGTCGACAGAATCAGCGTAGCCCAGAAGCATTCCACCTAACTTACTATAGAGTGTAATTACTGCTGAATGTCGCAATGCCGGATTGATCCAGGTAGTCCCTAATCTGAAAGTATGGCGCCCCCATTTTTACGAAAGGCTTGGCGTCGTAGGAACGCGCTATCACACATCCATCGTTATTGGACAATACGACGACTGGAACCTTTGCAAGATCCGGCCTGAATACCCTTTCGCAGCTCGCGTAGAAGCAGTTGCAGTCTATCAAAGCAAACATTTTTTAGCCCCGACCATGATCCCGCACGCTGTATTGCACAACACCCCAGATCACTAACTCATCCTCATCGGAAAGCTCCGTGGTGGCGTAACTGTCATTTTCCGGCGCCAAACACACCTTTCCATCTTGCAGGTGAAACCGCTTGCAAACCGGTTCAGAGTTCAGCGACGCCACAACAATGTCGCCATGTACGGCCTCTCGGCTACGATCAACGATCACAAGGTCGCCGCTGAAGATTCCAGCTTTTTGCATGCTGTCGCCGTCAATCCTGACCAAATAGACATGGGGCGCACGAATGTCGAAAAGCTCATCGAGCGAGATGTGTTTTTCAATGTGATCAGTAGCGGGGGATGGAAAACCAGCGGAGGCCGTTGAGGACAAAACCGGTAAAGGTACGCCTTGCGCCAGGACAGCACCAAGAACAGTTACACTCATTATGAAACCTCCAATGGATCCGCGGCGTTCCTGCTCCCTCGACGTAGCTGTTCACCAGAGCAAACTCGAACGGGCTGATACGCCTAAGGACGATGATCGGAAAAGTAGACACAGTGCTTGGAGATAATGCACTCCTGACAATGGGGACTGCGTGCGACGCAAACCTTCATGCCGTGCTGAATCAGCCATTCGTGTGCATGCTTCTTGTATCTGGATGGGGTCACCTCATTAATCACCCTGGTTGTGACATCTGTAGAGGTTGTGTCGACCACACCCAGACGATTGAGCAAACGATGTATATGGGTGTCTACGGCAATCAAAGGGGTGTCAAAGATGAAGTTCATGATCAGACTGGCACATTTAAGTCCAATGCCTTGCAGTTGGAGCAATTCCTCTTTTGTCCCAGGAATTTTACCGTCATGCCGCTCGATGATCTGCTTGCACATCAGCTTCAGACTTTTCGTCTTTTTGTTGTAGTGCGCGACAGGCTTGATGATGCTTCGAAGCTCTTCGTCATCAAGCGCCAAGAGCTGTTCAAAAGTTGAGACCTTCTTGTAAAGAGGTACACAAGCAGAAACGACCCTTTTTGTTGTCGTCATGGTGGACAGCGCCGCAGAGACAATGCTCCGAAAGGGAGTGCTGGATAGACCGTTGGTCATCCACTCATCATCACTTTGATCAAAAGTCGGGTAAGCCTTGCTCAGAGAACTGTAGATAGCAGAAATATCACGTTTTTCCAGCATTTAGCATGCCTCGCGAGCAGTCGCCTGAGTGTTCTCATCCACGGGAGAATGCGGTTCGAGAATTCGCGAGCTCGTCGATTCAACAGACACCAGACGAAGTGGATTGTTAAGCGCTACGAGTTTTTCTTGATGAGCGCTGACCAACTTTTCCAAACGACGGTTGTAGGCCGCACACTCGTCGCGCATCCAATACAGATCATCTTGGTTGGCGGACATACCTAAAATAACAACTGCGCTCCCAAGCTCATCACAGGCAAATTGGGCTGCAGCAATGTTCGCACGCAGGTCACACAGCCTGGAGAGCGATGTGGTCATAGGTGAGTCGACCCTGGAAGTCGCTGGATGGATGGCCGTGTGGTCGGAGGGAAAAACATCCCCAGAAGCTGACAGCCCTTCAGCCTGCCATGAAAGTGTTCGTTGATGTCGGCAGAAGACCTTGTAGATGATTGCAGCCTCCAGACGCACTCCCGCTTGGACGATACCTTCTTCGCCCATAAGTGCTTCGGCCTGAGCGATGACTTTCGCGTTGACCAGGCAAAGAGCCCTCAAACGAGCCGCACACCATTCTTGATACAACGAAGTCGACATACGATATCTCTCTGTGGTTTCAGACATCACCAGGTGGGTAAACCCGTCAAGTCGCGGGCTTCCTAGACGGGTCTGTCAGCCGTTCAAGGCTTCTACTCTGAGTTGCGACTGCAAGCGCAAAGATCGTCAGGATTCGATGCGTTGTGACGCGACTACCACAGCCCCGGAAGACTTCACGCTTCACGGCCTTAATAGTACGCTAACGTACCATTAAGCGCCATGCCCTCTCATTCCTTTTGTCGTTTCGTTTGCGCTCAGCACATTCGACGTGGAATTGCCGGCCTTGGCTAACCTACGGAGGTCAGTAAATGGCACACTATCCAACTCAGTTTCTTAAGACGGATTGATGGTTTGAAACAGGATCGCTTCAAAAAAGACTCCGCCTCGCCTCGCCCAAAACCAGGTCGTCCACGTGCTGACCAAGCTGGAGAGGTCGAAAGGCGAATTCTTGATGCAGCCACCGCCATATTCTTGGAGCAAGGGTTTGGACGTGCCACTCTTGATCAGGTTGCCGAGAGAGCTCACGTGGGCAAGACCACGCTGTATAGCCGCTATGCAACCAAGGAGGCGCTATTCGAAGCCGTGGTACGCGAGTGCGTGGATACCTTTCTTCAGGACATGAACAAAGAGCACGTTCGGGGGACACTTGAGGAAAAACTGGTGCAGGCAGGCACCGCGTTAGCCCGAGCCACACTGACCCCGTATGTCATTTCAATCATGCGCATTACCTTGGCCGAAACTGATCGCTTCCCAGAAATTGCCAAAGAGGCATTTCGCTTGGGCTTCGGTGCCTGCGTCCAAAGTATTGCAGACGCTTTGCTGACGGCTGAGGAACCTTTGGAGGCCGAGCTTGCGTTGCACCTGGGTAGACGGTTTGTGGAACTGGCGCTTCACCCTCTCTACTTCCATGCTTTTTTCGGGGACGATCTTGGATTGCTAAATAAGCGCAGCGCAAAGGATGTAGCTCAAGTCGCCAGGATGTTGGCAGGAGATGTGGATCAGTCGAACCTCGATGACCCGGCTTAGTTGCCACCCCATCACAGAGGCGGCAACCAGGGCAAACGTTACATCTTGATCACGTAGTTGGTGAACCCTCCGCAGCGACTGCCGGTGTCGTCAACCGCTTCGTTAACCTGCTCAAGCGAGTAGATTTTATGCTCGTAGAACCCAAGATCCAGCAGCCCTGCACCGACCATATCAACCATTTTCTGGCTCTGCTGCGTAGTGAACCAGCTGGATCCGATGATTGTTACGTCATTAGAAAGCGCCCAGAACAAGTCCAGGGGAACGTCGCCCTGGACGGCGCCAACATCCACTAGCCGACCGCCTCGATTCAGACTTTTGAAGCCCTCCACCATAGGATCGGCTGGCGCCCCTGGGGCCAAAGCATCCAGCACAATGTCGACACCTTCGCCGTCAGTCACTCGCTGACTCCACTCTTTCACGGGCTCCGTACCCGACTCCAGTATCTCGATCCTCCCGGCAGGCCCCATGGCTCGCACTTTTTGGAACAAGTCTTTGTTGCGAGCTGTGCCAAGGATTTTCTTTACGCCCAGTGCCAGTGCCAGTGCCACCGCACCAAGTCCCAGAGTTCCTGTGATGCCGTTAATGAGAAGGATTTTGTCAGGGCCAGCATTTGCTCGAATCAACCCACGATACGCCGTGCCCAGATAGCCGAGACGAGTTGCTGTGTCAAAGTCCATCTGGTCAGGCAGTCGAACCAGGCTGTACTGGGGCGCGGGCATATACTCGCAAAGCCCACCATAGGGATAGTCCTCGAACATTTGAGCACCGTTCTTGCCCAAGCCGAAATACCCGTTCAGCACGAAGCTGTCGCAGGAAATCGGCTCGCCGGCCATGCAGGCCCGACAGGAGCCGCAGTGTCGTCCAGGGTTTACGTACACTCTGTCTCCAGGTTTAAATCCGTAGACCTGAGCCCCTACTGATTCGATGACCCCAGTGGCATCCAACCCAAAGATTGCGGGAATTTTAGGTAGCGGCATTTCGGGAGCGACCTCGTCCCATTTCTTAATCACATTCTGCAGGTTTTGCACTACCCCGCATGCTTCTACCTTTACCAGCACCTCGGTTGGCCGAATGCCTGGCACCGGCAAGCGTTCGATTTTCATTGGTTCGCCAGTGCTATGAAGCCGGGCCGCGCGCATATCCGTGGGTAGCATCTGCATCTCCTGATCAGCATTCGATTCACGCCAAGGGCGGCATGAAAAAACAGTACGACTAAGTACCATTAATGGATGGGCAATGAGCTTCAGGAGTTCAACGAATTTTTGGCTAGGGGTATTTTTTGTCTGTAGCGGTGCAAATCTTGAAGCGTATCTGCCCAAAGAACAGTGGTCACACGGTCGGTGTTCGAATCGGTGACCACCTAAGAAATCGATACTGGGCGTCACGATTCCCGAGACGGTGCATCAGCCTGTACATCTGGATAATCTACGTAACCTTCAGCACCCAGCGAGTAGTAGGTCTGCGGATTGCTCGGGACGGGGGACAACCCTCTTTGAAAAACCTCTGGAAGATTTGGATTGCTGATGAAGGGTCTACCGTAAGAGATAGCATCGGCCTCGCCGTTAGCCAGCGATTCCTGACCGCGCGTCAGATCGAAATCGCTGTTCATTATGAAAAGGCCATCGAATACCTCTCTCATCCGAGGGTGTATTTGGGCGGTATCTGAGGACAGCATGAACTCTCCGGGCGGGGCCTCTCGTACCTCCAGATAGGCAATTCCAATTTCGGAAAGACGCTGAGCCGCTCGCGTAAAAAGTTCAGCTGGATCGGAGTCATTCACCCCCAGGATCTCACCGTTTGGTGAGAGGCGTACACCGACCAGATCCTTACCTACTTCCGAGACAACCTCCTCAACGACCTGGGACAAAAACCGGATGCGGTTGTCGATGCTTCCTCCGTATTGGTCTTTGCGAAAGTTGGAATAGTCCCTTAGAAACTGATCGATCAGATAGCCGTTAGCGGCATGCACTTGGACACCATCGAAACCAACGTGCATACCGTTGCGAGCAGCCGCACCATACTGTTGTACGACATCCCGGATCTCGTCTTCGCTCAAGGCCCGTGCTGTCTCGTATTCTTCATTCCCATGATAAGTGTGGCCGTGGCCTGGCGACGTCGTAGCAGATGCGGAAACTGGCCGACGACCTTGATTGAACGACGAGTGAGCGACGCGGCCCATATGCCAGAGCTGAAGAACGATTTTGCCTCCTTCGTTATGCACAGCTTCAGTTACCTTCCGCCAGCCGGCCATCTGCTCTTCATTCCAGATCCCTGGCGCATAGGGAACGCCTAATCCCTGCTGTGATATGCCCGTCGCCTCGCTGAAAATGACCCCTGCATGCGCACGCTGGCGATAGTGCTCAACCATAAGATCGGATGGAATGTGGGTGTGGGTGGCTCGCCCTCGGGTGAGCGGCGCCATAAAGATTCGATTCTTGCAGGATATGCTGCCGAGGTTAATTGGATCGAACAGTGTTGGCATCAAGCCCCCCCCCCTTAAGAGTCTTCAATAATAATGATACGATTTCGTACCGTTATCAGCAGACGGCAGAACCCGGCCTGAGTTCCGCCGCTTTCGACGACAGGGCTCATCTGCTACTGCTCTTGGGTATGGAGCGCCTGGGTTGCCTGCTACCAGAGAAAGCTGGAGCAAATGCTCACGTCACAACGTTATTTACTTATCATGCTGACAGCTTGCTGAGTTGCCTCTGTCGTCCTGGTCGCCAGCTTGCGCACTTCATCCGCGACGACTGCAAACCCCCTGCCCGCCTCACCAGCACGCGCGGCTTCAATGGCTGCGTTCAAAGCCAGGAGGTTAGTCTGGCTGGCGATACTCTGAATCGTGCTGACGATTTGCGAGAGGTGAGAGAGGTTTTCTTCCAGCTCACGCTGGTGGAGGGACTCTGCCTGGCGGAGCAATTCCTGCTCGTGCTGAATATGGACGTCGACCAGTGCCCCCACCACTCTTAGCGGTGCGCCCGAAGGATCTCGTCTTGTCTGACCTCTAGCCCTAAACCATCGGTACTCACCACTTTTCATCTTCAAGCGGTATTCGATATCAAAGGGTGTTTTCCCCGTCCGATCGGTAAGGTGCGCGCTAAATGCACTTAAGCTTTGCGCTTTATCTTCGGGGTGCAACCGGGATGCCCAGCTGTCGAGAACATCAGGGAATTCTTCAACAGTCTCAAACCCTAGCAACTTTCGGAACTGCGGCGACCACCAGAATGGATTTTTTGAGTTGACCGGATCTCCAGCGATCACTTCCATATCCCATAGGCCATCTGAAAGCATCTCGCGCGCCAGCTCAAAACGAGTGATGATCACTTCATGCATCTGGTCACGCTTAAGCTCCTCGTGAATATCACGAAGCGAGCCAGCAACGCGAACGGGAGTCCCACGCTCGTCACGTAGAGTTTCACCCTGCGCGTAAAACCATCGGTAGGTGCCATCTTTCATCGCCAATCGGTTCTTAACCTTGTAGGGCGTTTGACCCGACTTATCATTCAGATGCCTTGCAAAAGAATCCAGAGTTGCTTGCTTGTCGTCCGGATGTAAACGATCAGCCCAGCTTGCCAACACGTTTGGAAAATCGCGCTCGTCGCTGAACCCCAGAAGACTCCGGAATTGCGATGACCACCAGAATCGATTTTTTGGATTAACAGGATCACCAGCAATGACCTCCATGTCCCATAGACCTTCACTAGAGGCGCGATTCACCAAGTCAAACCTCACCTCGTGTGCTCTAGAGCTGGCGGTAGCTTCGCCTATGAGGCTTCGAGCAGACTCAAGCTCAGCTTCAAGCTCGTGGATACGTTCAGCAGCTCGTGCTTGGGACACGTCTAAGACGCTCCAAGCCTGCATCACGCCGGGGGCTTCTGCGAAGCCTGCCACTTCGGGCGCACGGCCTGTGAGAATGGCTACGATTAACTGTTTTAACGCCTCGCGATCACGGCGCCAGAAGGGCAAGATTTGCATGATGGACTCACTGAGTGGCTAGAGGGCCGTATCCTTGGCAACTTGCTATCTGTGTCGTCAACACGCCTGGAATCTTAAGAAATAAAAGTACGGCGTCGTACATGAACAGCTGTCGAAGCTAACCTGCTATAGGGCAGCGCTTTGCCAAGATCATCCATTTCGAGGAGCCTACGCTCGGCACATGCAGAGTGTTCAGCAGAGGCTTATCAGTCAGCAGGTCAAGACTCAACGCTCACTGCTCGCCCGAGGCTGGAAGTTCGATATCGCACCGCAGGGCGGCATATTCATTTGGGTCTATCATCCGGATCTCCCTGATCTTCAGCCGTTCATGAATAAACTCGAACAACACAAGATTCTGTTGATGCCGGGGTCTGCGTTCTCTGTGTCACGGGATTACCAGCGTTATGCGCGGATAAACTGCACGCATTTTTCTGAGACGGTGGAGGAGCATTTTTCGGTTTAATCGGCCCAGCGCATGGCCTGGTTGCAGGGGTTACTTACGCGCCATACCCACCGCTCAGTGGCACTGCCATGAGCGGGGGTCAGGCCGCAACTTCGTTCAGACATACTGACCCTTTTCATTCATACGGCCGCTGTCATATGCCTTGCGCTTTTCCGGATCGGACAGAATAGAGAACGCAGTTGAAATGTCCTGAAAACGCGCTGTCGCCCCTGCATCGCCAGGGTTTTTATCCGGATGGTGCTTCATCGATGCGTTATGGTAGGCCTTTTTGACCGCAACTGGGCTTGCCGTCATATCCGAAAGCCCAAGACGCTCGTACAACGGCTTGACGGCGGGTTTGGCCGGGCCGGACTCGCCCACCTTGGCAGAAGCGCTCGCACCCGTTGTGTTATTGGACCGCGGCGGTGGCGCACTGTTGGTTTGCGGTCGGCTGCGGGGAGGCGTTTCCGGACGCGCCTGTTGTTGAGCGCCGCCAGGTCGGCCGGACGAAGGCCGTGGTTCCGCTTTCGGTGGCGGTGGCGCTCCATTGGCCTGTGGCCGGGTACGCGGAGGCATCTCCGGACGCGCTTGCTGTTGAGCGCCGCCAGGTCTCGGGGCAGGACCTGACGTAGGTCGTCGCACACGCTCAGCACCCGGCCGTCCTGATTCATTGAACAACCGTTGTATGACTTTACTCATGCCAACTTTGCTGGCGAAAGAAGCGTATGGCGAGTTTTCCGTTTTACCGTTGTTCTTATCGGGCCCCTGCACGGATTCGGCGAACGCCTTCGCCATCTCCTTGCCCAGTGAAAATAACGTCTTGCCCTGACTATCGAGGGCTTTCAAAAAGCTCATCACGTGCGGCTTCAGCTTGTCACGCTCCCAGACCACACTGACCACATCAAACGCAGCCCGCGCCAGTTTGAATAGACCGCCTCCGCTGTGCGTATGGACTCCATCCACGGGCTTTTCGCCGCGCAACGCTTTCAGAATCTCCGAGAGCCCCTGTTGTTGGCGCTCGTTGAGCCGGTTTATCTGCTCCAGCAATGAGTTGCCCACCCGCAAAGCCGTTTGGCCAGCGATGTGACTCGCGACATCGAACGCGTGATTTATCTTTGACGTATTCGACTCGCCTAGCGCCGCCCGCGCTACAGAAGTCGCCACAGCAGAGAGGTTGGAGAGGTTGATCATATTGCTTCCCCAAGAATTGATATCGCCTGTGTGGTCCACAACACGATAGAGTTCCCAAGTTGAAGCAATGTGCCTGAATCAGCCCGCCCTGGCCGCCATCGCCGTCACTTCCACACGCATTCCGTCAACCGCCAGCGCAGCCACGCCTACCGCCGCGCGAACTGGCCACGGCTTTTGGAAGAAGCGCTTGTACACTTCGTTGAATGCTGCGCGGTCTGCCATATCGGTCAGGTAGATGGTCAGGTGCAGGACTCGATCCATTGAGCTGCCGGCCCGCTCCAATGCGTCTTTCAGAGCCCGCAAGGTGCATTCGCTTTGTTCGGTAATGTCGCCCAGTTCCAGGCTGCCGTCGGGGCGGGTCGGAATCTGGGTGCTGACCAGCAGGCCGTTGAAGTCGGCAACGTCGGAGGAGATGGAGTCCGAATCGGGATCAGGAGTGAAGGTAATATCTGCGTTTGCCATGGGTTCTCTGCTTTGCAAAAGACGGAAAACAGCAAGCCTACGCGAGCGACAGGCAAGGGTCGAGCCGTGAGCTTTTTCAAGGAAAGTTGAAATGCACGGCGTTGCCCGACAGAATCGCGACCCGATCCAGCCAACGGCGCTGGAGGCTTCGGTTGAAAAGGTGCGGCGGTTGAACGAACAGACATTGTCAATGCGCCTCGAGCGCGTCGCCTCGCATGTGCCGGCCGGTGCGCGATTGGCCGATATTGGCTCAGACCACGGCTATCTGCCAGTGGCGTTGTTGAAGCGTGGCGTCATTACCGCAGCGGTGGCGGGCGAAGTCGCGTTGACGCCGTTCTGTGCGGCCGAGCGCACCGTGCGTGAAAACGACCTTGATCAGCGGATTACCGTGCGCCTGGCCGATGGCCTGGCGGCGATCGAACCGGGCGATGGCATCACGGCAGTGAGCATCTGCGGCATGGGCGGTGAGACGATTCGTGACATTCTCGACAGCGGCAAAGCTCGGCTGAGTGGGAGGGAACGGTTGATCCTGCAGCCCAACGGCGGCGAACAACCGCTGCGTGTGTGGCTGATGGAAAATGGCTGCCGCATCGTCTGCGAGGAAATGCTGCGGGAAAACCGTTTTGACTACGAGATCATCATCGCAGAACCTGACGGGCCGGTGACTTACACCGCTCAAGAGCTGTATTTCGGACCGCTGCAGATGCAGACGCGCAGCCCGGCGTTTCTACTCAAATGGCAGCGCCTGCTGGGCAAGAAACAGAAGACGCTGAGCGGTTTTGCCAGAGCGCAAAAAACCGTACCGGAAGAGAAGCTGCAGAGCATTACGCAGCAGGTGCAATGGATTACCGAGTTGCTGGGTTGAGCATACCAATCGAACTCATGCCCCGACCCGCTCTCAAAACGGCATGATCAACCGACGGGAGCAACACGACCATGCATTCAGACACACTTTCCTGGGGTCACGGGCCTCGTCTGTTCGAAGTGTTCCTCGAACCCACCTGCCCTTTTTCAGTGAAGGCGTTCTTCAAGCTTGATGACTTGCTGGCTCAAGCCGGCGAAGACAAGGTCACGGTCAAAATCCGCCTGCAATCCCAACCCTGGCATATGTTTTCAGGCGTCATCGTGCGCTGCATTCTGGCGGCAGCAACGCTGGAAGGCGGTAAGGAAAGCGCCAAGGCGGTCATGACGGCGGTTGCGTCACACCGCGAAGAGTTCGAGTTCGAACACCACGCGGGCGGACCGAATCTCGATGCCACACCCAATGACATCATTGCGCGCATCGAGCGCTATAGCGGCCTGGCGCTGGCCAAGGCGTTCGCCAACCCCGACCTTGAGCACGCGGTGAAATGGCACGCCAAATACGCTCGGCAAAACGGTATTCACGTTTCACCGACCTTTATGGTGGATGGTCTGGTGCAGCCCGCGTTGAGCAGTGGCGACCCGGTGTCCAAGTGGGTGTCGGAGGTTGAATGAAGCAAGCTGATGCTTTACTAATATATAGGTGAGCCACGCATTGCACGGCTTACCGGGAACCTAACAATGCACTAATCGATGATCTTGACCGGCACCGTGCTGCCTTCCGGCAGTGTCACAATCAGCGCTTCTACCCTGTCACCGCCTGCGCTTGTCGAGGAATTATCGCTGTAAACCTTGCCTCCTTGACTCAGAAAATCACCTAGCTTCATTTCCGTCGTCACATGATCGGAACGTGCGTAAATCCTCAGGGCTCCCAATGCGCCCCGACCTGCCATGACATTCAAGGACGGTGTATTCAACGAGGAGGCATGCGCTGTTCGAGGCCTGTAGGCCTCCGCCTTATCAGGTCTCGCTCCGGTATGCCGGGCATAAGGGCTTTCCTGTAATTCTTCATGAAGCGCGATCATGGCACCTGAATTTGGATTCCCGGCGACACGTCCACTTTGTACGTATTCTCTCGGCATCGTGCGGTATACCGACGTTTTACTGTTTAACTTGTAAACCCTCATCGGATCATGTGCGTTGAGAAAGTTTTCCCTCTCCTTGCTGGACAACTGATGAATGGAGGTCAGCGTGTATTGCCCAACAAACCGCGAGGGTGAATCACTGCCCGTCCCATACTCGGGACTCGCCGGAGGGCTGTAAGTACGATCAACGCCGCTCGTACTGCAGAAGTTTCCCATTTAAATGCTCTCCAGATGGATTGAAATACTGTTTTCCACGTCCGGATTCCTGCCTGTTCAGACCGGTTTCAAATAAATCCAAACGTATTTTTTACCTCGCCCGACATAGTCAACAACGCTTCGACGATGCGGCGCATCTCAACATTATCGAGTTCAAGCAATGGCATTCGCGTGTGCACGACTCCCCCGTTCTTGTCATCGAGACCTACGGTAAAAAACGGTGTTCTGAGGTTAAATGCGTTAAGCCGCAAGAGTCTTTGACACGCATGACTGTCCAGAATGCCGGCAACGCCAATGTTAGATAAAAAGTGCACCCACTTGGATGCGTCTTGATATATCTTTATGGAAACTTCTTTAAACTGAAAACAATACACTTCATTTTCATGTTGTTTTACAGGAAGCTCAGGCATTTCATAATCTTTCGCCAGCCTGTCAATCAGAAGATCAAATGCGTTTTTCACCAGAGCATCCGCGTAGAAATCACATCACTTGCGTGGTCAGCAACGACGTTCTGGTTCCATGATCATCCTGTGCCAGCGGCATCTTGCAGCCGCCCTTGTACCGGACAATCAGAGAGCTGCTTCATGGCTTTGTGTGGATCAGCGAGCCTCCACGCAATCAAGCGCCTGACAGGCTCGAAACCACGGAGCCTGTCGGAGCAACTGCTCAGAGCATGTCCCACTGACAGCGTTGATTGGGAAACCTATCACGCAGCCGCCATTCGCTCATTGATCCACTCATGACTGCGCGCCAGTGCCTTGCGCGCCAATGCTGTCGGGAAGTGGATGAACCCGTGCGGGGACTCCGGCATAAGGTGCATTTCCACGTCTGCCGAGTTCGCCCAACGCTCGGCCATTTGCAGTGTGTCGTCCAGAAGAGGATCGATCTCCCCGACAAACATCAGCGCTGGCGGCAGGTCGGTCAAATCACCATACAGCGGTGAAAGTGGCGCTTCGCGGCGCTTTTGGTCACTGATATCGGGGGTTAGCAAGCGCATTGCGCTGACCATGCCGGGGCCGTCCAGCACCAGAGTGTCCGGGCCTGCAGTGCGGACACTCGGCGTGCCGGTCAGGTCGTAAACGCCGTAATACAGGACCGTACCGACCACGCGTTCAAGCAGTTCAGGTCTGGCTTTCAACTTCAGCAGAGTCGCGGCGGCAAGATGCCCCCCCGCCGATTCGCCGACGACGATGACAGGCAGCCCGGCAAACTCTTCGCAGTCGTTCAGTAGCCAGCACGCGGCAGAAAAACAGTCGTCCATCAGGCCTTCGACCGGGGTCGACACGGCAAGCCGGTAATCCACGGACACGATTGCCACGTCGCACTGATTGAGCATGCCGATGTTCAGATCGTCATTCATCTGCGCATTGCCGATCACCCAGCCGCCGCCATGGATGTCGAATACGACGCCTTTGAGCTTGCCTTTCGGCCTGATGATGCGCACGGGCACCGGCACTCCGTTGGCGCTGATAATTCTTTTTTCAGCCCGAAGCCCTTGCTTGCCGAGCTTGAACGCCCCTCCCACCTGCCCTGCTCGCAACAGCGCCTGAATCACCAGCGGTGCAACGCGATTGCGGATACGAAAACGTGGCAGGCGCGCGAGGGTCTTGTTGAACCGTCGCACTTGCGCCAACTCTTCCTCGCTGGAAGGCCAAAGCTTTTTAGTGTCCAATTTCTGCTCTCTCGTCAGGCTCTGATGTGCGGGAGCCTGTGCAGCGATTGCCCCCGCTTATACCTGAGAGGTCGCTAATCGTAGAACGGTTCAACCGCCGCACGACTGCCAACAAAAAAACTGTCCGCGACCAGGCGTAACGGCTGCAGATCAAGATCGCTGGTTTTAGTGGCAATCAACTGGTGAAAGTGTCGATACACCGCCGCGTACTCGCCTTCCTCTGAAACAGTCTGGCGCACACCATCGATGCTCAACAGCGCACCGCCGTTGTCCAGACGCACTATGCCTTCGGCGCAGCGAATTTCGATGCTCCAGAGTTCGTCATGACCGTGGTCGAAATCGAACTCAGCGCGGATATCGAGGTGGCGTGCGTCAGACATCTTGATCGATGCGGCGATAGGCGACTGGCAGTTGCCAGGCACGCGCAGTTCGGCAGATTCCACGAACATCGGTAACGGCAACAGATGGGTCGCGATCGACAAGGCATTGATACCCGGATCGAATACGCCGAGGCCACCAGGCTGCCAGATCCATGCCTGACCCGGATGCCATTTGCGCACGTCTTCTTTCCAGTCGATCTGAACGCTTTGCAGGGTGCGCGTGGAGAGCCATTCGCGGGCAACTGCAATACCGGGCGCGTAACGCGAGTGCCAGGCGAACAGACCGCTGACGCTCTGCTCCGCTACCTGATCGACCAGTGCCATCGCTTCGCCCAACGTGGCGCACGGCGGTTTTTCCACCAGCACATGCTTGCCAGCAGCCAGCGCCTGTTGCACCAAAGCAAATCGGCCTTGCGGCGGCGTGCAGAACGCAATCGCATCGACATGCAGCCCGCTTTCGAGCAATTCACCCAGAGACTTGAAATTCTCCACCCCGGCGCAGGGTTGCCCCTGTGTTGCGACGGCCACAAGCTGGAAAGCGGGGTTGGCGCGGATGGCAGGCACGTGCTGATCCTGAGCAATCTTGCCGTAACCCACCAGACCGAGACGAATCGGTTGCATACATGACTCCTGCGTTTTTGTAGTTATCGTGGGGCACAGTAAACCAGATGTTAATCGTGGTCGGTAAGGGGGTAGAGCATTGGTAAGAGCAGTGATCTCGCGGGCACCTATCGTTCCGCACGCTCCAGCGTGGGAATACAGTTCGGGACGCTCTGCGGCCCATTGCAGCAGTAACGCGTACCGCAGCCCTTACGATGGGCAGGCAGCATTCAATCCGAAACCTCGGTTACGTCAGATACCGTGCACAGCTTAAGATTTGTGACGCGGAGCGTCACGGGATACATCGCCAATGCATTGGCAAGAGAGTCCGGTGGTTTTACGTACAACAGGCACGATGATCAATTCACGCAGAACCACCCTATTACTCAATAGTCTTAGCCTTGCAGCCATTGCCTTGTATAGTTGCCCCTTCATCTCAGGAGCTTTCCATGCGCATTCCTTCTCGCTTGATCGGTGGCGTTCTGGTCGCCACGTTGCTGACCCAGATTTCTGCCTGCGGCAGTATTTTCTATCCGGACCGTCGGGGTCAGATTGATGGCAAGGTTGACCCGGCCATTGCGGCGCTGGATGCTTTCGCGCTGTTGTTCTATATCGTTCCCGGTGTGATCGCGTTTGCGGTGGACTTCGCGACAGGTGCGATTTATTACGGACCTGGCGAGCATGCGCAGATCGATCCGCAGAAGCTGCAACCGGCGATCAAGGCGGACGGCAGCGTCGACAACATCAAGCTGCAAGCCATTATCGAAACCGAGCTTGGCCGCTCCCTGCCATTGAACGACCCGCGTCTGATCCAACACAAAGGCAGCGTGGAGCAACTGGCGACACTGGGTCTGATCCCGGCAGCCTGACAAGAAGGAAGCGTCATGAGCACCACTGCCGAACATTCCCGACTGTTGCGTCTGGCGACGCGGGCCTCGCTGGCGGTTGCGGTGACTCTGATTCTGGCCAAAGGCGTTGCCTGGTGGCTGAGCGGCTCGGTGAGCCTGTTGGCCGGACTGACCGACTCTCTGCTCGATGGCGCGGCTTCGTTTCTCAATCTGCTGGCGGTGCATTACGCGTTGCGGCCGGCCGACGATGATCATCGCTATGGTCACGGCAAAGCGGAAGCCCTGTCGGGCATGGCACAGGCACTGTTCATCACCGTCAGTGGCGTGCTGATTGCCGTTCAGGCCGTCGAGCGCATCCAGAACCCGGAGCCACTCGGCGCGCCGCTGCTGGGCATGGTGGTGATGGTCGTATCTATCGGCCTGACGCTTGCGCTGCTTACCCTGCAATACCGGGTGATCAAGGCGACCGGCTCTGCGGCCATCCGTGCCGACTCGCTGCACTACCGCTCTGACCTGCTGCTCAACGCAAGTATTCTGGTGGCCCTGACGTTGGCGTATTTCGGTTGGCAACAACTGGACGCCTATTTCGGGCTGGGCATCGCGGTTTACATTCTGTGGAGCGCCTTGCAGATCGCCCGCGAAACAGTGTCAGTGTTGATGGATGAAGAGCTGCCGACCGACGTGAGCGCGCGCATGCTGGAGCTGGCGTGCAATGTGCCGGGTGTCCTCGGCGCCCATGATCTGCGCACGCGGATTTCCGGTAATCGCTGGTTTGTGCAGATGCACCTGGAACTGCCGGGAACGCTCACGCTATCGGTGGCCCACGCGCTCTGCGACAGGGTGGCCGACGCCATTCACGAGCAGTTCCCGAAGGCCGAAGTGCTGGTGCACGCCGACCCTCAGGAAGTCGTCATGAACGCTGACGCCTGACCGACCTCAGTTGACGCTGTAACCACGCCCGGCCAGACAGGCGCCCATTGACCGGCGATAGACGTCCACCACGTCAGGCGGCGGTTGCCCCGAGACATTGGCTGGATCAAAGCCACTCTCGTCGGCGGCCCAGCGATAGCACTGGTAACGATCCAGTTCGACCTGTTGCGGGCTCTGGCCGTTGGCAGGATAGGCAACCGGGTCGTAGCCATTGCCCTGTTGCTGAGGCGCGGACTGGTAAACCGCTTCGTTCTGCGGCGGATTGACCACCACATATTCCTGAGTGTCAGGCTGATAAGCGTAATAAGTGCCCGCTGCCAGAAACAACAGGCTGCTGCCGATCCACACTTCCTGAGAATACGACGGCAGCCTGCTTACCCGAACGCCATAAGGCGGGTTCACCACCACATAGCGTGGGCCCTCCGGGCGATACCAATAGCCTTGCGAATAGAAATAATCCTGCCCGCGATAAGGAATGCGCGAGTATCCGCCCGGCACACGATCTATCGCATAGCCCGGTCGGTACTGCGGGCCCGGTCCCCAGCCATTGCCGTGCCCGTCCGGACGACCTTCCCAACGATCATTGGGGCGACCGTTGCCAGCCTGCCAGTTGCGGTTATTGCCACGCGGGATGTCCTGATAGTAGCCCTGACGCGGCGGCTGCGTTTGCCGGGCCTCTCTTGGTCCGCCCTGGATCGGCAGGTTGTCCTGATTTTGTCGCAACTGCTGACGCTGCTGATTTTGCTGCTGCTGAATCTGGCGCTGCTGCTCACGTTGCTGCTGCTCGATCTGCTGTTGTTGCTGGCGCTCGACGTTGCGCTGCTGAAGTTGTTGCTGCTGGATCTGCTGCTGTTGCTGACGTTCGACCTGACGCTGTTGATTCTGCTGCTCCTGAATCTGGCGTTGCTGATTGTTCTGCTGCTGGTTGATCTGCTGTTGCTGCTGACGCTCGACCTGGCGCTGCTGATTCTGTTGTTGCTGAATCTGACGCTGCTGGTTGTTCTGCTCTTGCCGAAGCTGTTGTTGCTGCTGTTGCACGTTCCCTGCGGGGCCGCCGTTGGGCTGGTTCTGCCGGGAATCATCACGCTCGTCGGCCAGCGCCTGAGCACTGATGCTCAAACACAACAGACTTACACCCGCAAACTGCCAGATGCCAGATTTCATGCTTTCCTCACTAGGACGCGGGTCGATGTCATTAAGACTGCATAAGCGTAGCGCCGTTCTCGCACTTTATCAGTAGACCACTTATTCAGCAGACAAAGAAAAGGGGACCAGAAGGCCCCCTTGAGATATTTCGTCGTCCTGCGCAACGCTTTTGACGCTGGCTCACCGCATGCCGTCTTCTGGACAGTATGTAGCCCGAGGGCCTGGCACACCCGGTGGGGTGGGAGGCCGCGACCGGCCTGATTGGGCGGGTCGCGCTGGACGCTGTGTCCGGGCAGTGATTCTGTTTAAAAGAATAGGCCTGAGGCGGTGGCAGAAGATTGCTAATATTGCCGATTAAAACATCACTTGCGCAATTTTTGACTTCAGATGAATAATCCAGCGCAATTGAACTCATTAAGGGATGCATCGTGAGCAAGCTCGACAGATATGACCTGAGTATTTTGGCGGAACTGCAACGCGACGCCCGTATTTCCAACCAGGAATTGGCCGAGCGCATTGGTCTGTCACCTTCGCCGTGCTCGCGTCGGGTCAAGCAACTGGAAGACGACGGCTACATCGTGCGCCAGGTCGCACTGCTGGATCGCAAGAAGCTCGGCCTGAACCTGACCGCCTACGTACTGATCGGCATGGACCGGCATACGCCGGAGCGCTTCGAGAACTTCGAGCAGCATATCCGCAACCTGCCGCAGGTGCTGGAATGCAGCCTGGTCACCGGTATGGACGCGGACTACCAGCTGAAAGTGGTGGTGCCGGACATGGATCACTACCAGAAACTGCTGCTGGGGCACCTGACCCGCATCGAAGGCGTGACCAGCGTCAAATCGAGCTTCGTGCTCAATCAAGTGCTGGCCAGTACGGAGATGCCGCTGACTCATTTGCGCAACTGAGCGGCCACGGACCTCACAGCTTTGCGGCGACTTCCCGATATTGGCCCTGATCCAGACCGTCGAGCGTCCAGTCGCCAATCCTGACCCGCACCAGCCGCAAGGTCGGCAGCCCGACGGCGGCGGTCATGCGCCGCACTTGCCGGTTGCGGCCTTCCTTGATCACCAGTTCCAGCCAACGGGTCGGCACGCTTTTGCGAAAGCGCACTGGCGGGTTGCGCGGCCAGAGTTGCGGTTCGTCCAGTTGCCGCGCTTCGGCGGGCAAGGTCGGGCCATCATTGAGCTGTACGCCGTCGCGCAGCTGCTGCAACTGCTCCTCGCTCGGTTCGCCCTCGACCTGCACCCAATACGTCTTGGCCAGCTTGTGTTTCGGGTCGGCAATCCGCGCCTGCAACTGGCCATCATTGGTCAGCAGCAGCAAGCCTTCGCTGTCTCGGTCCAGCCGTCCGGCCGGATAGATACCGGGAATATCGATAAAGTCCTTGAGCGTGGCCCGCCCGCCTTCGTCACTGAACTGTGTCAGCACGTCGAAAGGCTTGTTGAACAGGATCAGTTTCGGCTCGGCCGGAGGTGCTTTGGCGACGCGACGGGCAGCACTCGCAGGGCCGGGGGCAGGACGACGGGAGGTGGGACGTTGAATGCGGGACATGAGAATTCGGCAATCGGAAAACAGAAAGGGCCACTTTAGTGGCCCTTTCGGCAAATACCAATCTATTAACGAGCGGCTATCAACGGAATGGCGGCTCGTCGAAGCTGCGCAGTTTGCGTGAGTGCAACGAGTTCAGTTGCGTGCGCATAAGGTCCAGCGCGGCGATGCCGATCTTCAAATGCTGGCTGACTGCACGTTCGTAGAACGCGTTGGCCGAACCCGGCAGCTTGATCTCGCTGTGCAACGGCTTGTCGGAAACGCAGAGCAACGTGCCGTAAGGCACCCGCAAGCGGTAACCCTGAGCCGCGATGGTGCCGCTTTCCATGTCTACGGCAACAGCGCGCGACAGGTTGATCAGCGGTCGCTCCTGCGCCCAGCGCAGTTCCCAGTTGCGGTCGTCGTAAGTCAAAACGGTGCCTGTCCGCAGGCGCTTCTTGAGCTCTTCGCCCCGTTCGCCAGTGATCTGCGCTGCAGATTCCTGCAAGGCCAGTTGCACCTCGGCCAAGGCCGGAATCGGGATGTGCGGCGGCAGCACCCGGTCGAGAATTCCGTCGCGCCGCATGTAGGCGTGGGCCAGCACGTAATCGCCAATGGTCTGCGACTGCCGCAGGCCGCCGCAGTGGCCAATCATCAGCCAGCAATGCGGACGCAGCACGGCCAGGTGGTCGGTGATGTTCTTGGCATTGGACGGGCCGACGCCGATATTGACCAGGGTCACGCCGTGACCGTCTTCGGCTATCAGGTGATAGGCCGGCATCTGATAGCGATGCCAGACCACACTGGCAACGATAGCCTGCGCTTCGTCGACGCCCATGCTCTTGTCGACCACCACGTTGCCCGGCAGGACCATGCGCACGAAACGCGGGTCTTCGCGGAGTTTTTCCAGGCCGTGCAGAATGAACTGGTCAACATAACGGTGATAATTGGTCAGCAGAATCCACGGCTGTACATGGCGCCAATCGCTGCCGGTGTAATGCACCAGACGGCGCAGCGAGAAATCCACCCGAGCGGCGTCGAACAGCGCCAGTGGCAGCGGATCGACATTGGCCCAGTCATACAGGCCGTCGGCAATACCGTCAGTCGCGGCCGACAGGTCGGTGCTCGGAAACACCCGCGCCAGCGCCGCGGCGGTCACGCCGGTGCCCGCCAGCTCATCGCCCTGCTCGACCACGTAAGGGTAAGGAATGCTCTGCTCGCTCATGCCGACTTCGACCGTCACGGTAAAATCGCTCATCAGCGGGACAAGCTGCTCCAGCAGGTATTTTTTGAAGGCTTTGGGCTGCGTGACCGTGACGCTGTAAGTGCCGGGCAGTTGGACCTTGGCGTAGGCGCGAGTGGTCAGCGGCACTTCACCGTGGCATTTGTAGACCAAACGCAGTTCCGGGTAATTGAACTGCGCTCGCTCTTCGGCGGTTGGCTCTACGCGGTCTTTCAGGTAGCGCTTGAGCGCCTGACTCAGCGCGCTGGTGGCGCGCTCATGCAGCTCGGCAAGTCGCTCGACGGCTTGCTCGGCAGTGTCTACGACAACAAAGGCTTGGGTCACGATTATGTCCTGTGTGATCTGGCAGACGTGCATCGTAACGGGTTCGTGTGCTCATGCCACCTGTGGCGACGACCTTCGCAGCAATGTTTCTACCTCGACGCCTCTGGGCAATGCGCCATACACTCGCGCGCCGGACACCAGTCGACCGGCAATGAAGCCGTCACTGACCGCCGCGTTGCCCGCTTCCAGCAGCAGTTTGCCCTGCAAGGCGATGGCGATGTCTTCGGTCAGTTGCCGGGCGCGATACTGGATGTCGCGGGTGTCCTGAAACGCAGCTTTGAGGTTGTTGATATGCGCCGCCAAGTGGCGGTCGCCGTGCCCGTCGCCCAATTCGTCAAACAGCGCATCGAGCGCACCGGGCTCTTTGGACAGGGTACGCAGCACATCCAGGCACTGCACGTTGCCGGAGCCTTCCCAAGTCGAGTTGACCGGTGCTTCGCGATACAGCCGGGGCAAAATGCTGTCTTCGACATAACCCGCGCCGCCCAGGCACTCAGCCGCTTCATTGATCATGGCCGGAGCGCGTTTGCAGATCCAGTATTTGCCCACCGCCGTGACCAGCCGGACAAACCGTTTTTCGTGATCATCGTGCAGATGATCCAGCGCCCGGCCCATGCGCAGGGTCAGGGCCAGCGCAGCTTCGCTCTCAAGCGCCAGATCGGCCAGCACGTTCTGCATCAACGGTTGTCCGGTGAGCAATCGGCCACCGACGGAGCGGTGCGCGCAATGATGAATGGCCTGGGTCAGCGCCTGACGCATCAAGGCGCTGGAGCCGATCATGCAGTCGAAGCGGGTCATGGCGACCATTTCGAGAATGGTCGCCACACCACGCCCTTCCTCACCGATCATCCACGCCAGCGCGCCGCGAAACTCCACTTCGCTCGATGCGTTTGACGCGTTGCCCAGCTTGTCTTTCAGCCGCTGGATATAGAACTCGTTGCGGGTGTCGTCCGGGCGATGACGCGGCAGCAGAAAACAGCTCAGCCCTTTTTCAGTCTGCGCCAGCGTCAGAAACGCATCGCACATCGGTGCGGAGCAGAACCACTTGTGCCCGACCAGTTCGTAAGCCTGACCAGGCCCGCCTGCGCCCACGGCGAACGCGCGGGTGGTGTTGGCGCGCACATCGGTGCCACCCTGCTTTTCGGTCATTGCCATGCCGATGGTTGCGCCGGTCTTGTGCGCAATGCCGATGTTGCGCGGGTCGTAATGGGTGGACAGCACTTTGGGCAACCAGATTTCAGCCAGATCCGGTTGCAGCCTGAGCGCGGGCACGCTGGCGAAGGTCATGGTCAATGGGCAGCCAGTCCCGGGCTCGGCCTGCGTGTGCAGGTAACTCATGGCGGCGCGCGCGACATGCGCACCAGGCTGTGGATCGGTCCACGGTAATGACGGAATGCCATGCTCGATGGCGGCGCTCATCAACTGGTGATATGCCGGGTGAAACTCGACCAGATCAATGCGATGACCATAGCGGTCATGGCTGGCGAAGACGGGCTTGTGCCGGTTGGCCAGAAAACCTGCTTCCATCAACGGCCTGCCCGCCAGCGCGCCATAGGCGTCGATCCGCGACTGCGCCCAGCCCGCGCCGAAGCGCTGGCTCCATTCCTGGAGCGGCACGTCGATGCGGTAGAGGTTTATATCGCCCAGCGGCGGCGGCTGGTTGGTCACCTCGTGGGTTTCGGCGAAGGCGTTCAGGTTCATAGGTCATCTCCTGCCTGCGTAAACGCGCAGCCTGTCAGGCAGTGAATCACGCACGCGTCCCGGGCAAAAGTGCCGTAGCCGCCTAAACAGCGGCGTGATTGCCCTGGCGCTTATTCAACGCTTGTTCAACGCTTGTTCAACGGCCCCACTGAGCTTTCAGCTCCGGGGTTTTGCGCACGGCCCCCGGCACGGCCATCAGGACCGGCAGACTCAGGGTAAAGCAGCTGCCTTTGCCAGGCTCCGAACGATGGCTCAGTTCGCCGCCCTGCAATTCGACCAGTTTCCGGCAGATCGCCAGGCCGATGCCCAGCCCGCCGTACTCACGGGTCATGGAGCCGTCGACCTGAAAGAAGTGCTGATAGAGGACGGCTTCGTCGAGGTGCCCGAAGCCGATACCGCTGTCCATCACTTCGATCCGCAAGTGCATGCGCTCCAGGTCCTGCGGCTGACCACTGAAGCGCACCTGCACCGCGCCTTTACGGGTGAACTTGATCGCGTTGTCCACCAGGCACTCGATGCATTGGTACAACTTGCCGACATCCCCGCGCACGCTGGGCGGCAGCTTATCGTTGAGGTCCAGCGTCAGAATCAGGCCCTTGGCGTGCGCAGCAGTGCTGAAGCGCTCGCGCAGTCTGTCGACCAGATCGTCGAGTACAAACGCGTCGCACTCGGCGTACAGCACGCCGGCCTGCAGTTCGGTCAGGGTCAGGATGCCATTGATCATGGTCATCATGTCCCGCGCCGAACTGGCCGCAGTCTGGTGATACATCTCCACTTCGTCGTCCATGTCGAGCGTCTGCATGACTTCCAGCGAACCGATCACGCCGTTCATGGGCGTGCGCAGTTCGTGAGTCAGGGTGGCGAGAAACTCGTCCTTCAGGCGGTTACTGGTGGCCAGTTGCTTGTTCAGGCGTTCCAGATCCTGACCGGCGGCCAGCAACGTCTGCGCCTGCTGGCGCCGGGCGTGATTGATACGGTCTGCCAGCGCCATGGAAAGAAACGCCATTTCCAGCAAGGTGCCGATGTGAATGGCATACATGGTCAGGAACGTATTGGGCAGATAGCCGAGCAACATCAGCGTGAACACGACACCGCTGCCAAGGAATACCGACCAGGCGAGCACAAAATAGCGGCCGACCCGCTCGCCCTTGACCACGGCGACAATGCCCGCCAGATAAATCGACAAGGTTCCCGTCAGAATCAGATAGGTCGCAGCGCGCAACGCAGGTCCATAACCGAGAAACAAGGCAATGCCCATCACCAGCACTGCCGCGCCGATAATAGCCATCAGTAACCGGTCAAGCCAGCGGCTCAAACGGGCGGTCATCAGAAAACTGCGAGTGAACTGACAGGCGAACAGCATGGCCATTGACATCAGGAACGGCGTGGATGCATTGGCCCACCATGGGCTGTCGGGCCACAGGTATTCGATCGCCACCCCGTTGATCGACATCTGATACAGCCCGAACGAGGCGACATACAGCAGGTAATAAAGGTAATCCGCTTCGCGGACGCTGATGTAAATGAACAGGTTGTAGACCAGCATCCCCAGCAACACACCGTAGATCAGGCCAAATACGTAGATCTTGGTCGGTTGCGCTTCGATATAGGCATGGGTGGACCAGAGATTCAGCGGTGCCTGAACCGACCCGGCGCTGCTGACGCGCAAATACAGGGTGCGCGTCTGGCCCGGCGGCAGATCCAGCTGAAACAGGTAGTTGTTCTGGGCGAACTGACGGGTGGAGAACGGCAGCATATCGCCGGTCCGCCAGGCGAGCTTCAGGTTGCCATCAGCCTCCGGCTCGTAGAAGTCGATGCGATCCATCGGCGGATAGGCCAGCTCCAGCAGCCAGTCGTTGTGCTTCTGAGTGTCCACCGGGTTATAGGTGAGTTCGACTTTCAGCCAGAAAGCAGAATGCGAGTAGCCAGCATTGAAGGTGCCTGCATTCAAATCGCGAAATGCACTTTTTCCGGCCGCAGAGCTGACGCTCTCGATGGTGGCCTCACCGGTCTTGTCTTCGAACACCTGAATGGCACGCCCCAGGGGCATGAACCGGGTGCTCTCATCAAACTCGACCGCGTGCACCTGCAACGGCAGCCAAAGAGCCAGAATGATCAACAGATAGCGCATTGAAGCCCCAAGGTAGGTCGTCGATTTCAATCCATCCGTTGATTACGACGTCCGCTAATTTCTATCCTTGAAACAGGCTAATGATTCAAAACAGACCTTTTAACGTGAACAGGCAGGCTTCTGCACAAGAAAAGTTACAAACCCGCTACATTCTGCCTTACCGGTGAAGCATAGCCGCTAATATCTGAAAGACATTAGCGTCTTCAAAATCAAAGCAATAGCTCTACATCGGCCATTTCAAAGCAAACATGAAAATTTTTCCGATCCGTACAGGAATCGGGAGAAGCCTGAGCCATTGTCCCGCGCAATAAAAACCGGGGACCGGCAAGCGGCTCACGAAAGGTTAGTGATAAGCTCGCACACCATGAATATCTATAGCTCCCGCCCCGTTGTCCTCTGCCTCTCCGGCCACGATCCCAGTGGTGGTGCCGGTTTGCAGGCTGATATAGAAGCCCTGCTCGCCCAGGGTTGCCACGCCGCTCCGGCGATTACCGCGCTGACCGTGCAGGACACCGTGAATGTCAGTGACTTCCGGGTGCTCGATCGTGAATGGGTGATGGCTCAGGCCAACGCCATTCTCAATGATTCATGTGTGGCAGCCGTCAAGCTGGGCATGCTCGGTTCGCTGGAGATGGTCGACACGGTGGCCGAACTGCTGCGGGCTCACCCGCATCTGCCGATGGTCTGCGATCCGGTATTGCGGGCCGGGGGCGGCGGAACGCTGGGCAAGGATGAAGTCGGTTATGCCATGCGCGAACGGCTGCTGCCGCTGTCGATCATCGCCACGCCGAACCTGCCTGAAGCACGCATTCTGGCGGAGCTGCCGGAGGGCACCGCGGATGAATGCGCGCACAAGCTGCTGCCCTTCTGCGAACACCTGCTGATCACCGGCGGGCATGGCGACGAACAACAGATCCACAATCGCCTGTACGTGCGCAACGGGCAGACGCACACCTTTGTCTGCGAGCGTTTACCGGGCAGCTATCATGGCTCGGGGTGCACACTGGCCAGCGCGCTGGCCGGGCGTATTGCGCAGGGCGAAGAACTGGTCAGCGCCGTAAAGTCGGCGCTGGATTACACCTGGCGAACATTGCGTGACGCCGAACAGCTGGGCAAGGGGCAATTCGTGCCTCGTCGTCTGCCACTGGACTTTTGTTCGTAACACGCATGGGGCTTGATTGATGAAACTACGTGGCCTGTATGCCATTACCGACAGCCAGTTGCTGAGCGGGAAATTTCTTTCCTACGTTGAAGCGGCACTGGATGGCGGCGTTACCCTGCTGCAATACCGTGACAAGACCGGCGATGACTCGCGCCGCCTGCGCGAGGCCACTGAGCTGCTCAAGCTGTGCGAGCGCTACAAGACCCGTCTGATCATCAACGACGATGCTGAACTGGCTGCGCGATTGGGCGTCGGCGTGCATCTGGGCCAGACCGACGGCTCGCTGGCGGATGCCCGCGCGCTGTTGGGGCACAAGGCGATTGTCGGGGCGACCTGTCACGGCAAGCTGGAGCTGGCGGAGCGTGCCAAGGCCGACGGCGCGACCTACGTGGCGTTCGGCAGATTCTTCAACTCCCGGACCAAACCCGGCGCACCGGCCGTACCGCTGGACCTGATCGCTCAGGTCCGCGCCAAGGTCCACCTGCCCATTGCCGTCATAGGCGGTATCACCCTGGAAAACGCCCCGCAACTGGTCGAACACGGTGCTGATTTGCTCGCGGTGGTTCACGGTTTGTTCGGCGCAGAAAATCCCCAGGAAGTGACGCGCCGGGCGAAGGCGTTCATGGCGTTGTTGTAGAGCGGAATCGCTGTGGGAGCCAGGTAATTCGGTGTCCACGTGGGAGTGAGCTTGCTCACGAAGAGGCCCTTGGGACCGCCGAAGATTTATGCTGATGCCAGTCCGCCTTCGCGAGCAAGCGAAGCGTCGCCCGGCTCGCTCCCCACAAGACCCGTGCTCCCATGCTCGAAGCATTGGCATGAGAGTCATATGTGTGCGCAGCATTTGATATAGTGCATGTTCCTGCGCCGGCTCTGGCTCATGCCACTCAATAAAGCAGCCGCCTTGAAGCTGCCCGCCTCGGCTGACCCCAGCGTAGACACGAATTCCCCGTTTCAAAGCAGAGACCCGATCATGTCCCGTTCCGAAACACTGTTCGCCAACGCCCAAAAACACATCCCCGGTGGTGTTAATTCGCCGGTTCGCGCTTTCAAGAGTGTGGGTGGCACGCCGCTGTTCTTCAAGCATGCTGCTGGCGCTTACGTGACTGACGAAGACGACAAACGCTATGTTGACTACGTCGGCTCGTGGGGCCCGATGATTCTCGGCCATAGCCATCCAGACGTGCTCGACGCCGTGCGCAGCCAACTGGAACACGGCCTGTCGTACGGCGCGCCGACCGCGATGGAAACCGAAATGGCCGATCTGGTCTGCGAGCTGGTGCCCTCCATGGAAATGGTGCGCATGGTCAGCTCGGGCACCGAGGCGACCATGAGTGCGATTCGTCTGGCCCGTGGTTTCACCGGCCGCGACAGCATCATCAAGTTCGAAGGCTGCTACCACGGCCATTCCGACAGCCTGCTGGTCAAGGCCGGTTCCGGCGCGCTGACCCTCGGCGTGCCAAGCTCACCGGGCGTGCCGGCTGCGTTCGCCAAACACACCCTGACCGTACCGTTCAACGACCTGAATGCCGTGCGCGACCTGCTGGCCGAAGTCGGTCAGGAAGTTGCGTGCATCATCGTCGAACCCGTGGCTGGCAACATGAACTGCGTACCGCCTGCGCCGGGCTATCTGCAAGGGCTGCGCACTTTGTGTGACGAGCATGGCGTGGTGTTGATCTTCGACGAAGTGATGACCGGCTTCCGCGTGGCCCTTGGCGGCGCGCAGGCTTATTACGACGTGAAACCCGACCTGAGCACGTTCGGCAAGATCATCGGTGGCGGCATGCCGGTCGGCTGCTTTGGTGGCAAACGCGAAATCATGTCGCACATCGCCCCGCTCGGCCCGGTCTATCAGGCAGGTACGTTGTCCGGCAACCCGCTGGCCATGGCCGCTGGCCTGACCACCCTGCGCCTGATCAGCCGTCCTGGTTTCCACGCTGAACTGAGCGACTACACCCGTCGCCTGCTTGAAGGCCTGCAACAGCGCGCCGACGCCGCCGGCATCCCGTTCGTCACCACTCAGGCGGGCGGCATGTTCGGCCTGTACTTCAGCGAAGCGCGCGAAATCGTTACGTTCGAAGACGTGATGACCAGCGACGCAGAGCGCTTCAAGCGTTTCTTCCACTTGATGCTGAAGGGCGGCGTGTACCTGGCGCCCAGCGCATTCGAGGCCGGTTTCACTTCCATTGCCCATGGCGATGCCGAATTGCAACTCACCCTGGATGCTGCCGAAAAAGCCTTTGCTGCTCTGAAATAAGCCCGCCGGATTCGCGTGTGCCGGGTGTCATTGAACCGGCGCACGTGATGGCCACATATGAAACAGCGCGATAACCCCGTATTTTCCTTCTACAATGCACTGCGACAACTGCAAACACTCGGCTGCTGGAAGTTTTGTTTCGGGTCACACCTTGGTAAACAAGGTTATTTCGCAGCCGCGCAGCAGAAAATCCGTAAAGACTTTGTAAGGTTGGCTCTGCTTATTTCATAATGCGCAGCCAGCACGTTTAGCTGGTCGGGCATGCCCGCACCTTTTTCAGAGGTAAGTCGACTCCCATGAACCGCACCGGCCGCACCCTTGTATTGGGCTGCCTGTTGCTTGTCTATCCCCTGCTGGCGACTGCCGGCGGCAACTCGTTGCTAGTCCCGGCGATGGGTCGTTGCACCCTGAATACTCAGCCCGAAAACCTGCCCGCTGCCCTCGCAGCCTGTCAGCAGGCCGCTCAGGGTGGGGATGCGCAGGCGCAATACGAGTTGGGTGAGTTCTATTACGAGGGCAAGAATGCACCTCGCGATTTGCCGCAGGCGCTTAATTACTTCGAACAGGCTTCCTTGCAGGGCCATGCCCAGGCGCAGTACCAACTGGGCCTGATGTTCAGCCGTGGCGAGGGCGTGCAGGCCAATAACATTCAAGCCTACATTGTGCTGAAAATGGCTGCGGTCAATGGCTCGGAAGACGCGCTGGACGCTGCCGACGAAGTAGCGGCGAAGATGAAGCGCGATGAGCTGGAAGTTGCCACTCAGGTACTGAGCCAGATTTTCCGCAAGTACCTGCTCGAACTGCAAACTGCCGAAGGTCGCAGTCCGTTCTCCCCATTGCCCTGATCCGGTTTCGCTCAGGGCAATCGATGTTCATTTCCCCGCTCTCTATTTTTCCGGCATCGGCATGGGAAACGGCATCACGTTGCTGGTGCCGCGCGCCTCGCTGATCTTCGGCGTGCCCATCCGCTCGACTTCGTCGATGCGGACAATCGAATGCATCGGCACAAAACTGCGCACCACGCCTTCGAACTGCGCCTTGAGCTTCTCTTCGCTCGGGTCTACCACAACGGTCGTGCGCTCGCCGAAGACGAACTCTTCCACTTCCAGAAAGCCCCACAGCTCACTTTGATAGATCTGCTTGGCGTACATTTCGAACACCTGTCCCTGGTTGAGAAAAATCACCTTGTAGATTGGAGCTTCGCGTTTGGTCATAACGGGCGGGTAACGATCAGAGATGAAAAAGGGGCGCGGACTATAGCATGTCCATCAGACAGCCAACGCTAGGGTCTGTTCCCGTTTCATCGCGGCCGCGTCGGAGTCTGTTTTNTTCTCTGCGTCCTGCGCCTGGCTTGGCGAGATTTGGCCCAGCAACGCGGCTCGCGATGAAACGGGAACAGACCCTAGGAACCGGAGCCCTTCGTCCCTATAATGCGCGGTTCACTGAATCGGTTGATGATCACGCATGGCCAAGAAGCTTTACATTGAAACCCACGGTTGCCAGATGAACGAGTACGACAGCTCGCGCATGGTCGACCTGCTGGGCGAACATCAGGCTCTGGAAGTCACCGCTCGCGCGGAAGACGCCGACGTGATCCTGCTCAACACCTGCTCGATTCGCGAACGGGCCCAGGACCGGGTGTATTCGCAGCTCGGCCGCTGGCGTGAGCTGAAACTGGCCAACCCGGAGATGGTGATTGCCGTCGGCGGTTGTGTTGCCAGCCAGGAAGGCGCGGCCATCCGCGACCGCGCGCCCTATGTGGACGTGGTCTTCGGCCCGCAGACTCTGCACCGTCTGCCGGAAATGATCGACGCGGCACGCATCACCCGCCTGCCGCAGGTTGACGTCTCGTTCCCGGAAATCGAAAAATTCGACCACTTGCCCGAGCCGCGCGTCGATGGCCCGAGCGCCTACGTGTCGGTGATGGAAGGCTGCAGCAAGTACTGCACATTCTGCGTGGTGCCCTACACCCGCGGCGAAGAAGTCAGCCGCCCGTTCGACGACGTGCTCAGCGAAGTCATCCACCTGGCCGAGAACGGCGTGCGTGAAGTCACGCTGCTGGGGCAGAACGTCAACGGCTATCGCGGCACCACCCATGACGGGCGGGTCGCGGATCTGGCCGACCTGATCCGCGTCGTTGCCGCAGTCGACGGTATCGACCGCATTCGTTACACCACCTCGCACCCGCTCGAGTTCTCCGACAGCCTGATCCAGGCTCACGCCGAAGTGCCGGAGCTGGTCAAGCACCTGCACTTGCCGGTGCAATCGGGCTCGGACCGCATTCTGGCGGCGATGAAGCGCAACCACACCACGCTGGAATACAAGTCCAGACTGCGCAAGCTGCGGGCGGCAGTGCCGGGGATCAGTATCAGTTCCGATTTCATCGTCGGCTTCCCCGGTGAAACCGAAAAAGACTTCGACAACACCATGAAGCTGATCGAGGACGTGGGTTTCGACTTCTCTTTTTCGTTCATCTACAGCCCGCGCCCCGGCACACCGGCCGCCGATCTGAAAGACGATACGCCGGAAGCCCTGAAAAAAGAGCGGCTGGCCGCCTTGCAGCATCGCCTCAACCAACAGGGTTTCGAGATCAGCCGACAGATGGTCGGCAGTATCCAGCGCATTCTGGTCACCGATTACTCGAAAAAAGACCCCGGCGAGCTGCAAGGCCGGACCGAGAACAACCGGATCGTCAATTTCCGCTGCAATAATCCCAAGCTGATCGGGCAATTTGCCGACGTGCACATCGATGACGCGCAGCCACACTCGCTGCGTGGCTCGCTGCTACAGTAACCTTGCATGGCTGCATGAGCCTCGCGTCCCGCGCAGAGACGAAGATCCGAATGAATTCGTTTCTGCGCGGTCCCTACTCTTGAGCACGGTGAAACCTCCAGCGCGGCCTGTAACAAGGCAAAGCTTTCGCACGACCACCGCTAGAGGTATTCTTCAACACATCTCAATTGCCGCCGGACGGCCATTAAACGACCTTGAACGCACCCATAGAACCTCATCGCTTTACCCTCGAACCTTTCGAGGCCCATCGTTTCGCCAATCTGTGCGGGCAACTCGACGAGCACTTGCGCCTGATCGAACAACGCCTGGACATCGAGATCCGCAATCGCGGCAATCAATTCGAGCTTATTGGCGCGACCACTCAAACCCAATCCGCCGAGAACCTTCTGCGCCGCCTGTACCGGGAAACCAAAGGTACCGAGCTGACGCCGGACATGGTCCACCTGTTTCTTCAGGAATCGGGCGTTGATGGTCTGGATAATCACCCTGCCGCCGAAGTCGGCGTCTCGCTGCGCACCAAAAAGGGCATGATTCGCCCGCGCGGCCTGAATCAGCAGCGTTACGTCAAGGAAGTCCTCAGCAACGATATCAACTTCGGTATCGGCCCTGCGGGGACTGGCAAGACTTATCTGGCCGTCGCCTGCGCCGTCGATGCGCTGGAGCGCGAGCAGATACGCCGTATCCTGCTGGTGCGACCGGCCGTCGAGGCGGGCGAGAAGCTTGGCTTTCTGCCGGGTGACTTGGCGCAGAAGATCGACCCGTACCTGCGCCCGCTGTATGACGCGCTGTACGAGATGCTAGGCTTCGAATATGTCGCCAAACTGATCGAGAAACAGGTCATTGAAGTGGCACCGCTCGCTTATATGCGCGGGCGCACCCTTAATAACAGCTTCATCATTCTCGACGAAAGTCAGAACACCACCGTCGAGCAGATGAAGATGTTCCTGACCCGTATAGGCTTTGGCTCCACCGCCGTGATCACCGGCGACATCACTCAGGTCGACCTGCCCAAGGGCACCCGGTCGGGCCTGACGCATGTCATCGATGTGCTCAAGGACGTGCCAGGCATCAGCTTCACGCATTTCAAGCCAAAGGATGTGGTTCGCCACCCGCTGGTGCAGCGCATCGTCGAAGCCTATGAGCGCTTCGATGACCAGCTCAGCGATGGCCCGTCAGGCAACAACGGTTACTCACGGGACAAGAATCGCAATGCTTGAGCTGGACCTGCAGGTTGCGAGCGAAACGCCCGCCCCCCGTGAAGACCAATTCCGCCTGTGGTGCGAGATGGGCCTGCGCCAACGCAGTGCCGATTCCGAGCTGACGGTCCGGCTGGTTGACGAAACCGAAGGCCGTGAGCTCAATCACACCTGGCGGCACAAGGACTACGCGACCAATGTGCTGTCGTTCCCGGCCGATGTTCCGGATGACATGCTGGACATCCCGCTGCTGGGCGATCTGGTCATCTGTGTGCCGGTGGTGAACCGCGAAGCGGCGGAACAAGGCAAACTGATCGATGCGCATTGGGCGCACATGGTCATTCATGGCTGCCTTCATCTGCTGGGTTACGACCACCTCGACGATGAAGAAGCCGAAGAAATGGAAGCGCTGGAACGAACGTTGCTTGAGGAGCTGGGCTACCCCGACCCTTATGCCGACGACGAAAGCGTCGACTTCCCACATTCAGACACACCCAGCAAGGACCACGAGTAAGGGCTATGAGCGAAGACCGATCGAGCAACGGACAAAAGTCATGGTTGGGTAAACTGACCCAGGCCTTTGTCCATGAGCCGAAAAACCGCCAGGAGCTGCTAGAGCTGCTGCGCGAAGCCCACCAGAACAAACTGCTGGACAGCGAAGCGCTGGCCATCGTCGAAGGGGCCATTCAGGTGGCTGACCTGCAAGTACGCGACATCATGGTGCCGCGCTCGCAGATGATCAGCATCAAGGCCACCCAGACACCCCGCGAATTCCTGCCCGCTGTCATCGATGCAGCGCACTCGCGCTACCCGGTGATCGGCGAGAGCCACGACGACGTGCTCGGCGTGCTGCTGGCCAAGGACTTGCTGCCGTTGATCCTCAAGGCCGACGGCGACAGCGATGACGTCAAGAAGCTGCTGCGCCCGGCCACGTTTGTGCCCGAGTCCAAGCGCCTCAACGTGCTGCTGCGTGAATTCCGCGCCAACCATAACCACATGGCCATCGTCATCGACGAGTACGGCGGTGTGGCGGGTCTGGTGACCATTGAAGACGTGCTGGAACAGATCGTCGGCGATATCGAAGACGAGCACGACGTCGAGGAAGACAGCTACATCAAACCGTTGCCCAGCGGCGACTTCCTGGTCAAGGCCCTGACGCCAGTCGAGAACTTCAACGAGTTCTTCGACAGCAGCTTTTCCGACGACGAGTTCGACACGGTGGGCGGTCTGGTGATGAATGCCTTCGGTCATCTGCCCAAGCGCAACGAAATCACCGAGATCGGTGCCTATCGTTTCCGCATCCTGAGCGCTGACAGCCGTCGCATTCACTTGCTGCGCGTGAGCCCTATTTCACGTCCGTAATCACTGTCCGCAAACACCTGATGTCGCTCTAAGGAATCTACATGCGCTGGATAACCCGCCCCGGCTGGCCCGGTAACCTGCTGGCCCTGGCGGCTGGCGGACTGACGACCCTGGCCCTGGCGCCCTTCGACCTCTGGCCGTTGGTGCTGGTGGCGGTGGCGATGTTCTATCTGGGTTTGCGCGAGCTGAACCCGCGCCAGGCCCTCGCTCGCGGCTGGTGCTACGGCTTCGGCCTGTACGGCGCGGGCACCAGCTGGATCTACGTGAGCATCCACACCTACGGCGGCGCTTCGGCGTTGCTGGCGGGCTTGCTGATGCTGCTGTTCATCGCCGCCATCGCGCTGTTCTTCGCCCTGCCCGCCTTTGTCTGGGCGCGCTGGTTACGCCGCAACGAAGCCCCGCTGGCCGATGCGCTGGCGTTTGCTGCCCTGTGGCTGGGCCAGGAAGCGTTTCGTGGCTGGTTTCTCACCGGATTCCCGTGGCTTTACTCCGGTTACAGCCAGCTCGACGGACCGCTGGCCGGGCTTGCCCCGGTGGGTGGCGTATGGCTGATCTCGTTTGCACTGGGCCTGACTGCCGCCTTGTTGTGCAATCTGCACCGCTTGCGTGCGCGCGCATCGTTTCTGGCCATGGGCGTGCTGTTGCTGCTGGCACCTTGGATCGCAGGGTTGACGCTGAAGGATCATGCATGGACGTCACCTTCCGGCCCGCCGCTGAAAGTCGCGGCGCTGCAAGGCAATATCGAACAAAGCATGAAATGGGACCCGCAGAAGCTCAATGATCAATTGGCGCTGTATCGGGACATGACCTTTCGCTCCCGACAGGCCGATCTGATCGTCTGGCCGGAAACCGCAGTGCCGGTGCTCAAGGAGAGTGCCGAAGGCTACCTGTCGATGATGGGCAAGTTTGCCTCGGACCGGGGCGCGGCGCTGATTACCGGGGTTCCGGTGCGCGAGCCGAACGGGCGTGGCGAGTACCGTTACTACAACGGCATTACGGTCACGGGTCAGGGCGACGGCACCTATTACAAGCAGAAGCTCGTTCCGTTCGGTGAATACGTGCCGCTGCAAGACCTGCTGCGCGGGCTGATCTCGTTCTTCGACCTGCCGATGTCGGACTTCGCTCGCGGCCCGAACGATCAGGCGCTGTTGCAGGCCAAGGGTTATCAAATCGCGCCGTTCATCTGCTACGAAGTGGTCTATCCGGAGTTCGCCGCGGGCCTTTCAGCACAAAGCGACCTGCTGCTGACGGTCAGCAATGACACCTGGTTCGGCACCTCGATCGGCCCTTTGCAGCATTTACAGATGGCCCAGATGCGTGCGCTTGAAGCAGGCCGCTGGATGATCCGAGCGACCAACAACGGCGTGACCGCATTGATCGACCCGTTCGGCAGGATCACCGTGCAGATTCCGCAGTTCGAACGCGGCGTGCTGTATGGCGAAGTCGTGCCGATGCATGAACTCACGCCTTACCTGCACTGGCGTTCGTGGCCACTGGCGATTGTCTGCCTGCTGCTGTTTGGCTGGGCGTTGATGGCGGCTCGGATTTCCAAAACGGCCTGAGCACCAAGCCGATTCTGCCTGCTGTCAGGCAGGATCGGCACCCGTTCAGTGGCTGCTCCTGTAGATCCACGGATAAACCAGCAATCCTGCCGCTTCATTGAGCAGCACGCCGCTCTGCGTAAACACCCGACTTTCCGGCAACCAGCCGCCGAAAGGCCGGGCATTGTCTACGCCAAGAAAGCCGACCGGCGCGCCTACCACCGTGAAACCCGCCTGTTCGAAACTCCAGCGCGCCCGCGGCATGTGCCAGGCCTGCGTGACCAGCACCACGCGCTTGATACCCAACGGCTGCAACACGTTGGCGGTCAGGGTGGCGTTTTCCCAGGTCGTGCGACTCAAGCCCTCTTGCCAGCGCACCGTCACACCGAAGTCCTGTTGCAGCGACTGCGCCATGATGGCCGCCTCGCTCGGCGGCTGGTCGAAGTGCAAGCCGCCGGTGGTCAGGATCGGCAGACCGGATTCTTTCGACAGGCGCGCCGCCAGCCGCAGCCGCTCCAGCCCCAGACCGGTCGGTGTATCGGCGCCCCAGGTGGGTGAGTTTCGCTCGCGACCGTTACCGAGCACCACAATCGCGTCAGCCTGCTGCGCCAGTGTTGCCCACTGCCGCTGCGGCAAGGGCGGCACCTGCTCCAGTTGACGGGCGGAAAACTCCACGACCACGGGCAGACTCATCAGCCATAACCCGCCCAGCCCGAGAACAAAGCAGCCAGCCGCCAGGCGCGGACGTGAGCGACGCAGCCACCAGGCAGCGAGCAGCAGCAGAAACAGGATGCCAGGCGGCAACAAGAGGGTTTTGAGCAGATAGCGCACAGGCATCAGGGCATCTCCAGAGATGCCCGCAGCCTAAAATGTTTGAAGCCTGACAACAATGCTCAGGCAACGCCTGGTAAGCAGGCAGGCCTGCACGCCTGCATATAAAAGCAGACCCTAGCTGCTGCGGCCTAATCTGAGAGATGCTTTAGCCCGCCGCTTGTCTTTCAGCCAGATAATGGTCGCTGATTGCCTCGGAGCCCTGAGCAATCGGTCATGCTCCGGCACAATCGCCTCAGTGGCCGCTGACGCAGCCGTGAAAGCGTTGTGCGCCGTCACAGAATCCTTTTCAAGATAGGCCTCTATCAACTCGAACTCGGCCGAACTCAAGCCCTTGAGCTCAAGCTCGGCGGGCGATTCGTTGCGCAGCCGAACCGACGTGCTCGCCGTTTCAAGGGCAAGCCCCAGACGATCGATCAAACGCCCATACAACTCGGATGTGCTGACTACGTGCTGCAACTCTGTCATCCGCTCACCTCCTCGAAGATAATCATCACCCTCGGGGTTGAGCTTAGCGCCGCTTTAAAAACAGGTCGGAGGCTGCGACCAACGGCCAGATAGAGCTGTCAGGCGGGCTTTGCCTTCGCGAGAGGCAATCAGGGTTTCCCTCGGTAGACGGCCCTCATGTATGCTACGGCGCTTCCTGTAATTCCACTTCCGCGCGCTTGAGCCCGAACGCACCGCACAGACAGATACAATTGTCCGGCAAGCGGTGCCGACCTGACTCGGCAAAGCAACGAAGGGGTCAAGGGTCACTAATCTTTAGCAAAAAGTAGCCATGCACGAACTCTATCAGCCCCGCGAAATCGAAGCCGCCGCCCAGACCTTCTGGGATGAGCAAAAGTCTTTTGAAGTCAGTGAACAGCCAGGCAAGGACACGTTCTATTGCCTGTCGATGTTTCCTTACCCGAGCGGCAAGCTGCACATGGGCCATGTGCGCAACTACACCATTGGTGACGTGATCTCCCGCTATCAGCGCATGCTGGGCAAGAATGTCCTGCAACCGCTGGGCTGGGATGCGTTCGGCATGCCGGCGGAAAACGCCGCGATCGACAACAACGTCGCGCCCGCCAAGTGGACCTACGAAAACATCGCCTACATGAAGAACCAGCTCAAGAGCCTGGGTCTGGCGGTCGACTGGTCTCGCGAAGTCACTACCTGCAAGCCCGATTACTATCGCTGGGAACAATGGCTGTTCACTCGCCTGTTCGAAAAAGGCGTGATCTACCGCAAGAACGGCACCGTGAACTGGGACCCGGTCGACCAGACCGTACTCGCCAACGAGCAGGTCATCGACGGCCGTGGCTGGCGTTCCGGGGCGCTGATCGAAAAGCGCGAAATCCCGATGTACTACTTCAAGATCACGGCCTACGCCGACGAGCTGCTGGAAAGCCTCGACGAGTTGCCGGGCTGGCCTGAACAGGTCAAGACCATGCAGCGCAACTGGATTGGCAGATCGCGCGGCATGGAAGTGCAGTTCCCCTACGATCAGACGTCAATCGGCGAAGCTGGCGCGCTGAAAGTGTTTACCACCCGGCCTGACACCCTGATGGGCGCGACCTACGTCGCCGTTGCCGCCGAACACCCGCTGGCCACCCTGGCGGCGCAAGGCAACCCTGCGCTGCAGGCATTCATCGATGAGTGCAAAGGCGGCAGCGTCGCCGAAGCGGATGTCGCCACGCAGGAAAAGAAAGGCCAGCCGACCTCGTTGTTCGTCGAACACCCGCTGACCGGTGAAAAACTGCCGGTGTGGGTCGCCAACTATGTGCTGATGCATTACGGCGATGGCGCAGTCATGGCGGTCCCTGCTCACGACGAGCGCGATTTCGAATTTGCCAGCAAATACGACTTGCCGATCAAACCTGTAGTACGCACCAGCGCTGGCGATGAAACACCTGCGCCGTGGCAAGCCGAGTACAACGAACAAGGCCCGCTGATCAATTCCGGCGAATTCAACGGCCTGAATTTCCAGGACGCATTCGATGCTGTCGAAGCTGCGCTGGTCAAGAAATCGCTGGGCCAGTCCCGCACCCAGTTCCGTTTGCGCGACTGGGGCATCAGCCGTCAGCGGTACTGGGGCTGCCCGATCCCGATCGTGCATTGCGACACCTGTGGTGACGTGCCGGTCCCGGAAGACCAGTTGCCCGTCGTGCTGCCGGAAGACGTGGTGCCCGACGGCGCCGGCTCGCCGCTGGCGCGCATGCCTGAGTTCTACGAGTGCAGTTGCCCGAAATGCGGCGCACCGGCCAAGCGTGAAACCGACACCATGGACACCTTCGTCGAGTCCTCCTGGTACTACGCACGTTATGCCTCGCCGCATTACGAAGGTGGCCTGGTCGAGCCGAACGCGGCCAACCACTGGTTGCCGGTCGATCAGTACATCGGCGGTATCGAACACGCGATTCTGCACCTGCTTTACGCGCGCTTCTTCCACAAGCTGATGCGTGATGAAGGCCTGGTGACCTCGAACGAACCGTTCAAGAACCTGCTGACCCAGGGCATGGTCAACGCCGAAACCTATTTCCGCATGGAAACCAGCGGCAAGAAGACCTGGATCAACCCGGCCGACGTGACCCTCGAAAGAGACGCCAAGGCCAAGGTCATCAGCGCCACGCTGACCAGCGACGGCCTGCCGGTGGAAATCGGTGGCACGGAAAAGATGTCGAAGTCGAAGAAGAACGGCATCGACCCGCAAACCATGATCGACCAGTACGGCGCAGACACCTGTCGTCTGTTCATGATGTTCGCCTCCCCGCCCGACATGAGCCTGGAATGGTCAGACTCGGGCGTCGAGGGTTCGCATCGCTTTCTACGTCGCGTCTGGCGTCTGGCCCAGAGCCATGTTGCTCAGGGCCCGGCGACCGCGCTGGACGTTGCAGCGTTGACCGATGATCAAAAGGCAATCCGCCGTTCGATCCATCAGGCCATCAAGCAGGCGAGCCAGGATATTGGCCAGAACCAGAAATTCAACACCGCTGTCGCGCAAGTGATGACGCTGATGAACGTGCTGGAAAAAGCCCCGCAGGCTACGCCGCAAGACCGTGCGCTGCTGCAAGAAGGCCTGGAAACGGTCACTCTGCTGCTGGCACCGATCACGCCGCACATCAGCCATGAGCTGTGGACCGAGCTGGGCCACAGCGAGCCCGTCATCGACGCCGGCTGGCCGGTTTTCGATGCCAGTGCGCTGGTGCAGGACAGCCTGCAACTGGTCATTCAGGTCAACGGCAAGCTGCGCGGCCATATCGAAATGCCCGCCAGTGCCAGCCGTGAAGAAGTCGAAGCGGCCGCACGCCTCAACGAAAACGTATTGCGCTTCACTGATGGCCTGACCATTCGCAAGGTGATCGTCGTGCCTGGCAAGCTGGTCAACATCGTCGCAAGCTGATTGGATCGGGCGCCCGGCAGATGCCGGGCGTCGAATATATTTTCAGGGTACGCCACGTCGGCCCAAACGGATTCAAGGGGAGCATCAAGATGATCAAACGCAATCTGCTGGTAATGGGCCTGGCCGTTCTGTTGAGTGCCTGTGGCTTCCAGCTGCGTGGCACCGGCACCACCGAGCTGGCGCTCAAGGAGCTGGACGTCAGCGCACGCAATGCCTACGGCGAAACCGTGACCCAGCTCACTCGCCTGCTGACCAGCTCCGGCGTCAAGGTCTACACCGGCGCGCCTTACAAGCTGATCCTGACCAACGAAGCTGAAAACCAGCGCACCGCCAGCTATTCCGGTTCGGGCCGTTCGGCGGAGTATCAGTTGACCACCACGCTCAACTATGAAGTCCATGGCGACAGAGACCGCCTGCTGCTGGACAGCAAAGTCACCGCAGACCGCTCCTACGTGCACGATGGCAACAACCTGACCGGTTCTGACCAGGAAGCGGCACAGGTTCGTCAGGAAATGCGCAACGACCTGATCCAGAAGTTGATGGCACGTCTGCAACAACTGACACCGGCCCGCCTGGAAGAGCTTCAGGCCAAGGCCGACGCAGTTGCCAAGGCTGAAGCCGACGCACTGGAAGCTGCTCAGCGCATCCGCGACGCGACGCCTCAGCAGTCGCCTGTCGAAATTCCAGGCAGATAAGTGTCCGGGGCCAGGAAGCTGGCCCCGACACCCTCTGACTCATGAAACTCGCCCCCGCCCAACTCGGCAAGCACTTGCAAGGCACGCTCGCGCCCGTCTACGTGATCAGCGGCGACGACCCGCTGCTCTGCCAGGAAGCCGCCGACGCCATCCGCGCGGCTGCGCGCCAGCAAGGCTTCGACGAACGCCAGGTATTCAGCGCCGACGCCAGCTTCGACTGGGGCACCTTGCTCCAGGCAGGTGCCAGCATGTCGTTGTTTGCCGAGCGCCGGCTTCTTGAGCTACGTCTGCCTTCTGGCAAACCCGGTGACAAAGGCGCTGCGGCGCTCATGGAATACTGCGCCAGACCCGCCGAAGACACCCTGTTGCTGATCAGCCTGCCCAAGCTTGACGGCAGCGCGCAGAAGACCAAATGGGGCAAGGCGCTGGTTGAAGGCCCACAGACTCAGTTCGTGCAGATCTGGCCCGTGGATATCGGCCAGTTGCCGCAATGGATTCGTCAGCGTCTTTCTCAAGCCGGGCTGGCTGCCACGCAGGATGCCGTCGAACTGATCGCTGCACGGGTCGAGGGCAACCTGCTGGCCGCCGCGCAGGAAATCGAAAAGCTCAAACTGATGGCCGAAGAAGGTCAGATCACTGTCGAGACGGTGCAGGCTGCTGTGGCCGACAGTGCACGCTTCGACGTCTTCGGCCTGACCGATGCGGTGCTCAATGGCGAGGCAGCCCACGCCCTGCGCATGCTGGAAGGCCTGCGCGGCGAAGGGGTCGAAACACCCGTGATTCTCTGGGCGCTGACCCGCGAGCTGCGGGCGCTGGCCAACATGTCCCAGCAATTCAGCCAGGGCGTGCCGCTGGACAAGGTGTTCAGCTCGGCACGCCCGCCGATCTGGGACAAGCGCAAACCGTTGATGAGCAAAGCGCTGCAGCGCCACTCGACGAAACGCTGGAGCCAGTTGCTCATGGACGCCCAACGTATCGACGCGCAGATCAAGGGCCAGGCGGCAGGTTCGCCGTGGAGCAGTCTGAGCCGGCTGGCGCTGCTGATGGCGGGACAGAGGCTGGCGTTGCCTGCGGAGTGAGGGTTTGTCAGGGGTTGTTTGACTCTCGTTACAATGCTCTGCGCTCATCACACAGGTCCTGAGCAACACGAAAAAAGTGGCTTTCAGGCTTCTGCCCGAAGGGCGNGTTCGCTCCCACGGCTTCCGGCCAGAATCAAAAGCTGACTTGTGTATAACGCTGAGCAACTCTGCGTGGTAATGCATTTCAAGGCGCTTAGCGCCATAGCACACCACTATTGGACACAACCGCCAGTCTGCCCGATGATCTGCGTCGCGTCACAACACCTATCAGGAGCACCTCGCCATGAGCAAGCCAAAGCGGCCGAACAAGGCCAAATCCATCATCGCCCAGCCGTTGTTCCGCAGTCGTCAGGAACAACCGTCCAAGGGCAAAGGCAGCTACCGCCGCGAAGCCTTCCAGTCTAAAAGCTGGGAGGCTTCCTGCTTTATGGCGGCCTGATATCGAGCAACATCTCCGAGGCGCTTTCAACCGCTTAGCCGTGTTATGGTCTGCACCTAACGGTAATACCCTTGGACTCAAGCATGCCTTCTCGTTTTACCCATCGCCCGCAGCTGCGCCAACTCATCGCTGCCTCCAGCCTCGTTGCCCTGGTAGCCTGCGCAGAAAAACCCACTGCAGCCGATGCCACGCCCCTTCAACCCGGCAAAGTACAGACCAATCCTCCCGCTGTAGCGCCTACGCCAGCGTTGATCGTCGATGACTCCCTTACGATTCAGCCCGCCGTCAGCTTCAGCGAATGGCAGGCCGGTTTTCGTGCGCAAGCACTGAAGGCCGGTATTCGAGCGGATGTGTTCGATCAGGCGTTCGCCGATGTCACGCCGGACATGAGCGTCGTTAAGGCCGACCGCAGCCAGCCCGAGTTCAGCCGCCCGGTCTGGGAATACCTCGACGGCGCCATCTCTGCGGCCCGCGTGCGCAAGGGTCAGGCATTGCTGTCGCAGTACGCTGACGATCTGCAGAAGATCGAGCAGCAGTACGGCGTGGACCGTCAGGCGCTGGTCGCGGTGTGGGGAATGGAGAGTAATTTCGGCTCGTTCCAGGGTACGCAATCCGTCATTCGCTCACTGGCAACGCTGGCCTACGAAGGTCGTCGTCCCGGCTTCGCGCAAAGCCAGTTGCTCGCCGCGCTGGAGATCATCCAGCATGGCGATATCACCCCAGACAAGATGCTCGGCTCGTGGGCCGGTGCAATGGGCCAGACCCAGTTCATCCCGACCACGTACAACACCCACGCCGTGGATTTTGACGGCGATGGCCGCCGCGATATCTGGAACACCCCGGCTGACGCCCTCGCCTCCACGGCGCATTACCTGCAAAGCTCCGGCTGGCAGCGTGGCCAGCCCTGGGGCTTCGAGGTGGTGCTCGGCACGGGCTTCGATTACTCGCTGGCCGATTCGACAACGCGCAAGAGCCTCGCTGAATGGCAGCAACTGGGCCTGAAACAGCCAGACGGATCGGCAATTCCGGTCGCCGCCAGCCAGCAACAGGCCGTATTGCTGTTGCCCGCCGGTTACCGTGGACCAGCCTTCCTGGTGCTGGACAACTTCCGCGCCATCCTCAAGTACAACAACTCCACGTCCTACGCGCTGGCGATCAATCTGCTTTCCGACCGATTCAAGGGCGCCGGGTACGTGGTAGGTGCGTGGCCACGAGGAGACGTGCCGCTGAGCCGTTCTGAGCGCATCGAATTGCAAACCCTGCTCTCGGCCCGCCAATACGATGCAGGCGCGCCAGACGGCATCATCGGCGCCAACACGCGCAAAGCGATCCGCAGCGCCCAGCAATCATTCGGCTGGCCAGCAGATGGTTATCCGACGCATGAACTGCTGGAAAATCTGCGCAAACCCGTCGGGCAGTAATCAGCGATTGCTTTGAAACCGGAACGACGCCCGGTGGGGACAACCATCAGGCGTGCATCACGGAGGGCGTCAGGCTCACCGCCCCATCAACAGCTCAAGACCACGCTTCAAGGGCGTTGGCGCGTCGAGGCTGAAGTGCTCCAGCAAGCGTTGGTTGCTGGCACGGGAGTGCTTGATGTCGCCCGAGCGCGGTGCCTGATAGGTGACGCCCGGTTTCTTACCCACCACGTCCGCGAGCGCTGACAGCAACTCATTGAGCGATGTGGTCTGGTTCAACCCGACATTGATTGCGCCTTCGATGGCGTTTTCCCGCGACAGGGCTTGCAGCAGCAGTTTGAGCAAGTCACCCACGTAGAAAAAATCGCGCGTTTGCTCGCCGTCGCCAAACACACTGATCGGCAGGCCGTTCTGGAGGCGTTCGGCAAAGATGCTGATCACGCCGGAGTACGGCGAAGACGGGTCCTGGCGCGGCCCGAAGATATTGAAGAAGCGAAAGATCACCGGTTCCAGACCATGCTGGCGACGGTAGAAGTCCAGGTAATACTCACTGGCCAGCTTGTCAGACGCGTAAGGGGTCAACGGGGCTTTGGTGGTGTCTTCGGTGATCGCCTCACCTTCGCCATTGTTGCCATAGACCGCCGCGCTGGAGGCGAAGATCACCCGCTTGATGCCGGCTTCACGCATCGCTTCGCAGACATTCAGCGTACCGATGAAGTTGCTCTGGTGAGTCAGCACCGGATCATCCACCGACGCTTGCACCGACGCCACAGCGGCCAGATGCACGACGGCCTGGCACCCCTGCGCCGCACGCTTGACCAGCGCGGCGTCGGCGACGTCACCGACGATCAGCTCTAGCCGCGGGTTGTCGAGCGGCAGATTGCTGCGCTTGCCCGCCGAAAGATTGTCGAGAATACGCACACTGTGCCCGTTTGCGAGCAACGCGTCAGCCAGGTGCGAGCCAATGAAACCAGCGCCTCCAGTGATCAGAACAGGAGCGTCAGACATGTCGATAATACCGATCCAGAAGGCTTGGCAAACCCGCCCGCCAGGCGCGGGGCTTGATGCCGAAAGTGTGAAGGATTTTCTTGCAGGCCAGCACCGCGTGTTGCGGCTCTTCGGCTGCGTCGGGACGCGCGGCGTGTGCCTGCGCGGTCGGCGATTCAATCGCCAGTTCGCGCAGCAGGCGCGCTTCGGTGAGTACCGCCTGGCCCAACGCCAGCGGCGTGGTCGCCTCGTGCCCGGCGTAGTGGTAAGTGCCCCACAGCGGCGCTTCACAGTCGAGTTGCTTGACGATTGAAATGATCACCCGCGCCGCGTCATCGACCGGCGTCGGGTTGCCCCGTCGGTCATCGGCAAGCAGCAACTCTCCGGGTTCTTTGGCACGCGACAGAAAGCGCCCCAACACGCCGTCGGCGCTGTCATCCAGCAGCCAGCCGAAACGTACCAGGACATGTTGCGGGCACGTGGCGCGCACGCTTTGTTCGATACGCCACAGCGCCTGGCCGCGCAGCCCCAACGGCACTGGCTCGTCCTTTTCGCTGTAGGCGGTCGCCCGCGAGCCATCGAAGACACGATAACTGGACGGCTGAACCAGCGTGATGTTGTGGTGCTGACACAGTTCGGCCAGGCGCTCGACGGAGCGTTCCTGGTGAGTCAGACGCGCTTCGCTCACGGTCTCCGCCTGAAACCAGTCGAAGTAGTAAGCAAGGTTTATCAGGGCATCGGGACGGGTGTCATCGAGCAGTTGCGTCAGGCTTGCCACGTCCCAGCCGTCTTGCGGGGGACGTGGTGCGAGAAAGCCAATGTCTTCCTCGGCACCCAGACGAATCAGCGCCTGCCCGAGGGCATTCCCGCCGCCCAACAGCATAAGGCGCATACGCATAGAGTCAGCAGGCTCGGTATCAGAGTAATCAAACGAACAATTGAAAAACGCCTGCAAACATAACACGTTGGCTGCCAACCCCCAACAGTTGCGCAGCCTGTCGGGTTATCGACGCCGCCACAAGGCGTTGCAGCGTCGACCCCGAGGTCTCGCCGGATCACCTACTGAGCAGCAGGCCCCGCTGGGTTGGCACCCTTGGGCAGACCAAGCGGTGCAGGTGCCGGCGCTGAAGGCGTGGCCGCAGCCGGGTCCGACGGCGCAGGCGGCCCTTCGGATTCCGGGCCCGCCTGCGGGTTATTGAAGCCCGGGGCCATGACCATCTGTGGGTAAGTCTGCGCAAAGCGCACGTTCGGATTCTTATCCACAAGCCGCTTGAGACGCTCGTTGAATGCGCGCCCGACCGCGTACTGTCCGCCGGACGAGGTACGGAACTGCGCGGTCAGCACCATGCCGTTGAGGTCCATGCTGTCGACACCGAACACTTCCAGCGGCCCTTGCAGGTTGTGTTTGAGCAGGATGTCTTCGCTGATCGACTGACCGGTTTCACGGATGAGGGCCAGTGCGTCGTCGATGTCGGACTCATAGGTGAACCGCACCGAGAAGAACGCATAGGCGAATTGCCGTGACTGATTGGTGACTGCCTTGATCTGCCCGAACGGCACCGAGTGCACAAAACCCTTGCCGTCGCGCAGGCGCACGGTCCGGATTGTGAGGCTTTCGACCGTCCCGGAATGGCCGGTGCTGAGCACCACCCAGTCGCCGACCGAGAAAGTGTCTTCGATAATGATGAACAGGCCGGTGATCACGTCCTGAACCAGTTGCTGCGAACCGAAGCCGATGGCCAGACCGACCACACCGGCACCGGCCAGCAGCGGCGCGACGTTGATCCCCAGATTGGCCATGGTGGTGATGGCGCAGATCACCACCAGGATGATTTTCACCGCATTACGCAGCAGCGGCAGAATGGTCTTGATCCGTGTGCTCGGCTGGCGCCCGCTGCGTTGGTTGACGGGCGGTTTGAGGGCTTCTTGAATCGCCGTATCGAGCACCACCCACAACAACCAGGTGACCACGAATATCAGGCCGATGCTGCTCAGCGAATCACTGATCACCCGGCCCAGGGTATTGCGCTGGGCGAACTCGAACATCGAGAAGCCCCAGATGCGCCCCAGCACTTCGATGAACGTGACCGCCAGCGCGATGCGCAACACCGCGTACACAAGGCTCAGCAGCCGCGCCTTATAGACGTGCCCGCCGCGCCCCAGGGATTCGGTCGGTTTGAACATGTGCTGAAACACAGTGCTCAGAAACACCGTGGCAATCAGCAAAATGGTGGTGAACAGCGCACAGCGCAGCGCTTCCTGGCTGTCTTCGCCGGCACCGATCAGGTTGATCGCCGAGACCAGAATCATCAGCAGGATCGGCAAGTGCCACAGGTTCGAAAATATCTTCAGCGATTGTTGCAGCGCAGGCCGGTGCAGGCGACTGCTCAATGAGCGGTTGCGAATCAGGTGCGCCACGGGACGACGCACTTTGATGATCAACATGCAGAACACCACCGAGGCGAACAGCCCGGTAAACACCGCGACGCTGGTGGTGACGTTGTTGCCCAGTTGGCGGGCAATCTGCGGGCTGGTCAGCGCATCACTGAGCGCCGCCAGAAAGCCCACCACAAACAACGGCTTTGGCGCGTAACGGCGAATCATGCGCACGGCTGCGCGCTTGTGGCCGGAGTTGAACATCACGATCACGCACAGCAGCACCGATGTCGAAACGATGCCGCTGCTGGTGGCGTAAGCGAAACACAGCGCCAGCGCCCGGCCGACCGAGGACGGCATGAAGTGGCTGACGTACAGGGTCAGCGGCAGGCAGATGATCGCCGGCAAGGTGAACGGCAATACGTATTTGAGCAGCGCCTGGCTGCGTTCACGCACCCGGATGAACGCCGTCCGGCACAAGCGCACGGCGACGAAGCGGCCCAGTGTCGTCAGCACCGCGAATGACCCGATCCACACGAACGACAGGGCCAGGAAGTCGCCGACCACGCTCCAGGGAGAACGCGTGGTGCGCTTGTTGACCAGCTTTTCCAGCTCATCGGCCGCACGGTCGGCGCGCAAACGCCAGGCATCGAACAGGTTGTCGTCCAGATTGAGCTTCTGCTGGACGTCATCGATGCTGGTACTGATCGCCCCCAGCAAACCGCCCTGCACCAGCAACTCCGCCGCAGGATCAGCCGCAGCCGGGTCGGCCGCCGCGTCTGACTTGGCATCGGTTTTGTCAGCGGCTTTTTCATCCGGTTTGGCGGCGGGTTTGTCCGCCGCCTTGCTGTCAGCCTTGTCCGCTGCCTTGTCGTCGGCAGGCACCGCAGCGCCCATTGGCAACGCGGGAACATCGGCCGCCTGAAGATTGAAGCTGCCTGCGAATAACAACAGACCCGACAGGATCAAGATTTTCAGCTGAGACGCCACGCAGTTCTCCTTCAATGGTCAGGTCCAGGGAGCTTCAAACCCAAGGAACTGATTCCGGTTTGCCCGGCAAGTTCGCTTTGCCCAGCGAAATACAATGAGCCGATGTTTCAAGAAACGCTTCTATAACAGCCATCGAGTATGACCTCTGCGACGTTCCGACTGAACTATGCCCCAGGCCCGATGCCGGAAAACATGAGCATGAAGCTATCGGAGCGATGTTACCCACCTGACACGAGAGGAATCTGCATGAGCACGTTCACCACGCAAGACGGAACCGAGATCTACTACAAAGACTGGGGCACGGGCACACCGGTACTGTTCAGCCACGGCTGGCCGCTGGATGCGGACATGTGGGAATACCAGATGGAATACCTCAGCAGCCGGGGCTACCGCACCATCGCTTTTGACCGCCGTGGCTTTGGCCGTTCCAGCCAGCCGTGGACAGGCTACGATTACGACACGTTCGCTGACGATATCGCAGCACTGATCGAGCACCTCAACCTGTGCGACGTGGTACTGGTCGGCTTTTCGATGGGCGGCGGCGACGTGACACGCTACATCGCAAAACATGGCAGCGCACGGGTTGCCAAACTGGCCCTGCTGGGCGCAGTCACGCCGTTTTTCCTCAAGACTGAAGACAACCCGGAAGGCGTTGACGCGTCGGTATTCGAGGGCATCAAGCAAGGCCTGCTCAAGGACCGTGCTCAGTTCATCAGCGACTTTGCCACGCCGTTCTATGGCCTCAATAAAGAGCAGAAAGTATCCGAGGGCGTGCTGACCCAGACCTTGAATATCGCCCTGCTCGCCTCGCTCAAAGGCACGCTGGACTGCGTCACGGCGTTCTCCGCGACCGATTTCCGTCCAGACATGGCGAAGATCGATGTACCGACGCTGGTTATTCACGGCGATGGCGATCAGGTGGTGCCGTTCGAGGCATCAGGCAAGCGCGCAGCTGCAATGATCAAGGACGCTGAACTGAAGGTTTATCCGGGTGCGCCACACGGTTTTGCCGTGACGCATGCGCAGCGTTTGAACGAGGATTTGCTGGCGTTCATCGAGGGCTGATACAGGATATCCAGAAGCCCCGCTTACTCGCGAATGGAAGAAATCACATGACCGTATGGCAGCGGTCATAATTAATACACATGATGAGTATTAATATCAGCACCAGTTGAAACGGGCCCGTCGCCAGCGCGTCGAGCCCGCCTTCCTTCAATGGTGAGCTGAACTCATGCCAACGCTGATCCTGCCCCACCGACTGCCCCCGCACGAACGTCGTTCCTGGCCTGAACGGCCTGCAGGCACGCGTTCTAACGCGCGCTCTTCATTGTTGATGGCGCCGCACAGCAACGCCGATCACGTGCCGACCGGCGTGCAGACAGCCGGCATCAGTTGCCTGTCGGTCATCACTGAAAGCCCCTGAAACAAAACCGTCGTTCACCCCACAGACCCGCGCAAGCGTGGCCCCCTGACGCCCCAGGAAAACTGTCCATGAACACTCGATCGACTTCGCGCGCCTCTCGATTTCCGCTAACGCGTCTCGCACTGCTGATTTCATTGAATTCACTGTGCCTGATCAGCCCGTTCATTCAGGCCGATGACAACCTGCCTGCACCTGCCACGCCGCCCGCCAGCGACGATACTTCTGCCACGACGCTGGGCACTGTTTCGGTGATCGGCCAGGGCGAAACCCGTCAGGTGCAACGCGTTACGCAAAAAGACGTGCAGGCTTACTCCGCAGGCACCAGCCCGATGAAAGTCCTGCAACGCTTGCCGGGGGTGAACTTCCAGTCCGGTGACCCGCTGGGCCGTGAAGAAGGCAGCCAGCGCATCAGCCTGCGCGGCTTCGACATGCATCACCTGGGGTACACGCTGGACGGCGTCACGCTGGGCAACATGAGCTTCGGCAACTTCAACGGCCTGAGCATCACCCGGGCGATCATTGCAGAAAACATTGCCGCCAGCGAAGTGGCGCCCGGTATCGGCTCACTGGGTACGGCGTCGAACAGCGATCTGGGCGGCACGATCCAGTTCACCAGTGCCAACCCGGACAAGGAGTTCGGCGCACGCCTCTCGCAAACCATGGGCAGCTACGCCACTTCGCGCACGTTCATGCGCGTAGACACGGGTGAATACAAAGGCCTGTCGGCTTATGTGTCGGGAGAAAAGTACGACGCCGACGCCTGGAAAGGCCACGACAACCCGCAGAAGTCCGACGCCGTGAACGCGAACAGGGCAGCCTGCGGCTGC
>NZ_LGLN01000056.1:0-49544 GCF_001293775.1 Pseudomonas syringae pv. cilantro | reverse complement strand
ATCGACGCCACGTTGGCATCACGCAGAGGGTGCCTTTTTAGGAGGATTACCCTGTATAGGAATTATTGAAATTCCTATACATTCAATATGCCAGCGGTCATCGACATCTTTAGGGGGTTGAGAGCACATTAGACATAGGCTATTGCACCGATCTGTGATGAATAGCAGGTTGCTGTTGGCGCCCCGGCGATAAAGGACGCGTACCACATTGGTATCTGGGCTAACTGCAATCACATCGCCTGGGCGAACAACCTCCGGGTCCTTTGGACAATATAGGGCAATGGCACCTGGGCACGCTTCTCTTAGCGGCTCGTTGCGAAATAGAAACCCCCCGACAGGCAGCGTTAGAAGCTTCTCATGGTGGGTTTGAGGGGCGTCCACCATCCACAGAATCAAATCATCGAAATCGACTCTTCCCGCACAAGCGGCAGTGCCTTTTTCAATCAGTTCTTCAGGGGTGATAACCTTCAGCAGCTTTGGCACAGTGACGTTGCGGAGTTCAAATTGGGTATCCCTGCGGAGCATGATTACACTCTATATCCAGCAGAGGGCAAGCCCGCTACTGATCGTCGTGAGAGCCAAGACATCATTACCTTCTGAGTTTTGTCATTACCATTTTTTAGTTGATCAAACAGATAAATCAGCAACGCTGTGTTTTTTTCGCAAAAGGAGCTGAAACTACGATGTCCGATTGGGTCGCCCTGCCTTGCATACTGCTCAATAGGGTCTGCGCCGCAGTACGGGACCAGTGCACAATCGGAACATCCTGGAAGTGTCTCTGCGATTCCGGCGTTAATCAGCAGATCAATGACCGGTGAACGGAGTAATTCACCTAATGGCTGCCTTACGCTGCCCAATCTCAAACCGCTTTCGCCCATTTCAAGAAGCATTCGAGACTCGTCGGAGGGGTACACGTCACCATCGTAGTTGTAGACGAGGGTCCCCAGGCCAGCCCCCAATGGTGACCTAAGATCGACATAGCCTGACCCGAAGGGGGTGAGCACACTTGAGAGCAGGAGCGACATATACCCTTCAGCGAGAAAGGTGCCATCGGCATTAAGTGAAATAAGGTAGGCCATCGCTTTCTTGTAGAAGGCGATGAATTCACCCATGGTGTAGTCGAGCCGTTTTGCGGAGGTTTTAGCGAAACCATATGGGCTTAACGGGCGCAGCGAAATGCTTTTGAAACCTTGGGCAACATACTCATCGATTATCTCGAAAGGATGCTGAAGGCTTTTTACAGTGAGGGTTGTAAGTGCCGATACCGCGTCATGGCCAAGCTTTGCACGAGCCCTCTGTATCCCCTCAACAGTTCGCTCATACGAGTTTTTTCCTGGCGACGGCCGGTTCGAGTTGTGAAGAAAAGCTGGTCCATCCAACGAAGTCGAAAACTGGATTTGATGCTCTTGAGCAAAATTCAGAATTTCTTCGGTCAGATGATGCAGCGTGGTTGTAATGACGAACTGGATGCTTCGATTTTCCGACTCGTTTCGTTGCACGATGGACTCGACAATATGCTGGATGCGATCAAAAGCGAGTAGAGGTTCTCCTCCCTGAAATTCAATCGTCAACGTCGGTGAAGGTGACTCAAATACGCGATCAATAGCGTGGTACGCGTCTTCGGCAGACAGGTCGTGGCCCGAACCACTCAATGGAGCACGAGAGACCTGGCAGTACTGGCAGGTGTGATTACATCGAAGAGTAACGACGAAGATGTGCAGCGCGGGCCCATCAAAAATGAAGCTTTTACGGCTTCGATATTGAGCTGCAATCTCGGGGACTGGGTTGTGGCCAGCGGGCTCGTAAATAAAATGCCGAGCCAATAAGTCTTTGTAAAGCGCTGACTTTTCATTCAACTGCTTGCGCACAAGAGCATGCAGGTTGGACTCCGAAACAAACAGGTATTCACCGGTTTCGGCGGTGAGCAAAATATTCAGATCACTCCCATCCACCATGCGCATGAAGCGAAAGGGCAGGAGGCGGTAGGCAACGTCTTTTGCTATCAATTGAGCTCGCATGATCAGATGCCAGTCCCGCGAAGCGCAGCACTGGCAATGATCTCCCGTAGCCCTGAGGTCTCGCGCTGAATCTCCTCACGCAATGCAAAGTCGGTCAGGTGGCGTAAAACAAGCTCACGAGCAGCTTCAGCACTCAGCGCCGTATCATGACCGGCTAATACAGTCGGAACGATATACAGAGTCATATCAGCTTCTGAATGCTGAACGCTGATACACAGAGATGAGGCAAGGGCATAGGCGACGCGCTGGGCGACGCTTAGCGAGTAGGCGCCGCAGTTCAACGTGATAAATAAATCCCAGCTCATTTTGAGTCCATTCGGGCGGCTATATTTTGAAATGATGACCTGCATGCATGCGAAACGCCATCACATGTAACAAAATATTCAGCTTGCCCGACGGACTGTAACAATGGATCCGCGTGCGCAGAGCTAACTTCAGCACATCGATTCCGACATTCCTTGGATTATGAAGGTCGGGCCGGTAGCCTTGTTTTGGAAAAGGATCTTCATGAAGTCAAATGTAGATCACTAGTCAGCACTGCTTCTCGACACCGGACTTAAGGGCCTTATGCTTCGTGAGTAATGCAGCCGGGTATGTGAAGGGGCATGACCCACAGCCCCTGACCGGAAGCAGCTAGACACTATTAACCACGCGCAAAACAAAACATCAAACAAAAAACCGCTCCTTCAACGGCACCAGCGCGGCACCAATCGCCGCCGCATTCCCATTCGTCTCACTCAGTAATAACTGAGGACGCGGCGGTGGTGAGTTGTAGCGATGAGTGCCCCAGAAGGTCGTCGCGGCGATCAGGCGTCTGCCCAGTTCGGGTGGCATCTGACCGCCGAACACCACGGCCTGTGGGTCGAACAGCCCGGCCAGCGCATTGACCAATCGGTCAAGCGTTGGCTGGACGCGTTTCAGCCAGGTGTCTACGCCGGGCCAGTCGGGGTCGAAGCGCGCGCGCAGGTCTTCGATTGAATCCACCTGTACGCCGTTCTTGTGCAATTCATCCAGCAAAAAACGCATGGCCGGACGATTTATCGATTCTTCGTCGTTAAACAGGGTGATCTCGCCCGCGTTACCGTGGCTGCCGAAGTACGGTTTGCCGTTGATGACCACGCCTGCGCCGAACCCGAAGTTGAATGACAGGTAGATGAAGTTGCTGGCCCAGGCGCCGACGCCTACCAGGCTTTCGCCGATGGCTGCGGTGGTGGCGTTGTTTTCCAGCCAGACCGGCAGGCCGAAGCGTTCTTCGAGGACCGGCTGCAAGTCCATCAGCGACCAGTCACGCAGCGGCTCGGGCGCGTTGATCTGGCGGTTCTGCAGGAAAAAACCGGCAATGGCGAAGCCGATCCCGATGACCCGGTCTGCATCGATGCCATTGCGTTGCAGCATCTGTTCGATGGCGTTCTCCAGCGAATCCAGCGTGCTGTTGCGGCTCAACGGTGGCGTGCGCAGGGTGATCTGTTCCAGCACGTTGCAGCCCAGATCGGCAATGCACACCACTGCCGAGTCGGTGTTGATCGACACGCCGATGGCATACACGGCCTCGTTGACCAGTTCGATACGCGGGCTGGGCTGACCACGGCCGTTCTTCACGCGCTCGCCGCTGCGCAGCAGCCCGCGACTGATCAGCTCTTCGATCAGCCGATGAACCGACTGCTGGGCCAGATCCATTTCGGTGGAGACGGTGGCGCGCGTGATCGCGCCGCGCCGCCGAAGGATATCCAGCAGCTTGCGTTCGTTGAGGCTCAGTAGCGGGTGCGGCTGCGTCTGGAGATCAAGGGGCATGGAATCAACATGTCAGAGGAGGATTAAAACAGTCGGCGAGTGAAGCAGTGTATCGCCCGTCGTCGATTACACCTTTCAATCATGAAAATTTAATAAAAGCCCAACAGGTCACAAATACTACACACAACCTGTATTAACTAGCACTCAGTTTCTGTGAGTGCTCTCATGCGTGCGATCAATAAAATCCTGTCCGTGCTGGCTCTGCTGCCGCTTGCCGCCCAGACCCTCGCTGCGCCAGCCGAGTTCTGGTACAGCCACAGCGGCGCGGCGGCCGCTGCCATCGCCGATCTGTGCAAAAGCTTTAACGCCCAGCGTGAAGAAGGCGATCGTTTGCACTGCATCCGCCAGGGAACCTACGAACAGACCTTGCAGAAAACCGTGGCCGCCTATCGGGCAGGCATCGGCCCGGCACTGGTGGAGATTTACGACGTCGCCACGCCGGACATGTTGCAGGGCGGCGCTACACAGTCCGTCGAAACTTTGATGGCCGATCACCAGCGGGCCTATGCGGGCGACACTTTTTTGCCGGCGTTGCGTCGCTACTATGCGGACGATCATGGCGTGCTGGCGGCCCAGCCATTCGCCGCCTCAACGGCGGTGTTGTATACCCATCGAAACGCGCTGGCAGCAGCCGGTATCTATCAGCCGCCTGCGACCTGGGAAGCATTTGCCACGGCGCTGCGTGCGCTGAAGAAAAACGGGCATGCCTGCCCTGTCGTCACTCAATTCGCGCCGTGGATCTGGCTGGAACAAATCAGCGCTGCGCAGGGTACCGAGGTCGCGACGCGCGTTGACGGGACGGTCCGTTACCAGTTCGACAAGGGCCCGCACGCGCGCCTCATGAATGATCTTGCGCGATGGACTGCTGAAGGACTGGTTCGCTACGAGGATTCGACCCGCGGCGGTCAGCAGGCGCGGGCGTTCGCCACGGATGACTGCGCGATGCTGGTGGACTCGACTGGTGCGTGGAGTGTCATGCACGGCGAGCTGCAGTCGGACATCGACGTGACCCCGCTGCCGGTCTACGCCGGTACAGCACGCAGTTCCAATGTACCCGGCGGCTCGTCGCTGTGGGTGATGCGTGGGCATTCAGCGCGGGATTATCGGTTGGTCTCGGAGTTTCTGGCGTTCGTGCTGTTACCGGAAAACCAGCTGACTTTCAGCGCACGAACAGGCTACTTGCCGGTCACTCAAGCGGCTGCAACGACGCTGCAATCCAGTGCACACAGACCCTCTGCGGTGACGGCTGGCCTCGCGGCACTCAACGACATCGAGGGTCAGCCGTCCATGCCCTTGCGTTGCGGGTTCATCACGTTGATGCGCCTGATCTGGTTGCAAGAAATGGAAAACGCGCTGGCCGGCCGACAGAGCGTTGATCACGCCCTGCATCAGTCAACCCTGCGCGCCAACGAGCTGCTGAGCCTGTTTCAACAAATGCATCGCACACCCACCAGCACTCCATCCGACAAGGCGAAACCATGAAGCCCCGCGCGCACTTTCCCCAGCCGCGCATGGCGCTGCTGTTCGCCCTGCCGCAATTGCTGGCGCTCGGGCTGTTTTTCTACTGGCCTGCGGTCCAGGCGCTCTGGTGGTCGTTTCATCTGGTGCCGCCTTTTGGTGGCAATGAGGTATTTGTCGGCCTGAACAATTACTGGCGCGTGCTGAAGGACCCTGGCGTCCTAGCATCGCTGGGCTCGACGCTGGTGTTCAGCCTGTCGAGCGTGGTGCTTTCGATCCTCATCGCGCTGGTGCTTGCCTTGTGTCTTGAGCTGAAATTGCGTGGCAATGCGCTGTTTCGCAACCTGCTGATCTGGCCCTACGCGGTCTCGAGCGCCACCATCGGTATCGTCTTCCATGTGTTGGCCAATCCGGTGATGGGCATTTTTGCCTGGCTCAACGCGATAGCACCCGGTACCTGGGCGCCCTACGCTAATCCGATGCACAGCATGCTGCTGTTGATCGTGGCTTACGCGTGGTGCCTGGTGCCGTTCAACTTCGTGATGCTGGTCGCCAGCCTGAAGTCAGTGCCGGACGATTACCTCGCCGCCGCAGCGCTGGACGGCGCCGGTCCGTTGCGGCGCATGCTGGATATCCAGTTGCCGCTGATCGCGCCGTATCTGCTGTTCGTGTTCGTTATCGGCTTGCTGGAAAGCCTGTCCAACAGTTTCGGCCTGGTCGACACCCTGACGCACGGCGGGCCGGGGGATACCACCAACGTGTTGGCTTACAAAATCTACACCGACGGTTTCATGGGGCTGGACCTGGCGGGCTCGTCGACGCTTTCGGTGCTCATGCTGCTGGCGGTCGTGGTGCTGAGCGTCGTCCAGTTCAAACTCATGTCGCACTTCAAGCGCCGTGGGGTGAAAGCATGATCGAGCACAATCGGCTGTTCAACGCGGGCGCCTATCTGCTGCTGACGCTGGGCCTGATATTCGCGTTGGGGCCGCTGTATATGGCGGTCTGCTCGGCAACGGTCAGCAACTCGCAGCTATTCAGCCAAGGCCTCGCGATGATTCCCGGTGACCAGTTGCTGGCGAACCTGCAACAGGTCACTCGACGGCTGGACCTGTTGCGCTTGCTGGGCAACAGCCTGCTGGTCGCCACCCTGGTCGTAATCGGCAAACTGACGCTTTCGGCATTGACCGCCTTCGCGGTGGTGTACTTTCGCAGCCGTTTCACCTCGGTGATTTTCTTCGCTGTGCTGGGTGCGCTGTTGCTGCCGCTGGAAGTGCGCATTATCCCGACCTACGCCGTGGCCAGCGATCTGTTCGGCCCTGTACGCACCGTTCTACAATGGCTGGGCATTCAGTGGCTTCCGATACCCACGATCAATCTGCTCGACAGCTACCCCGGCCTTGCCCTGCCGCTGATTGCCTCGGCCACCGGCACGTTTCTGTTTCGACAGTTTTACCAGACCCTGCCCGCCGAACTGGTCGAAGCGGCGCGCATGGATGGCGCCGGACCGTGGCGCTTTTTCGTTGATATTTTGCTGCCTTTGTCCAAGACCAACTTCGCAGCGCTCGGCACGCTGGTGTTCATCGGTGCCTGGAAAGACTACCTGTGGCCGTTGGTTGCGACCAATCGCGAGGGCATGCGCACGCTGGTGCTGGGTGTCGCGACCTTCCTGCCAACCGACGCCACACAAATCCCCGAATGGAACCTGCTGATGACCGCCGCCGTGGTCAGCATGCTGCCCCCTGTCCTCGTCATTGCATTCATGCAGCGATGGTTCGTCAAAGGCCTGATTGGAGTCGGTAAATGACCTCGCTCACCCCCATTGCCTGCGCCCCGCATATCGTCCTCAAAGGCCTGCACAAAAGTTACGGTGCCGGGCAGATCCTTCACGGGCTCGACCTGACGTTCAAGGCCGGCGAACTGAGTGTCATCCTTGGCCCGTCCGGCTGCGGCAAGTCGACATTACTGCGCTTGGTAGCCGGTCTGGAAGACGTCAGCGAGGGGCAAGTACTGATGGGCGGTCGGGATGTGACCCTGCTGCCACCCAAAGAACGCGGCTGCGCCATGGTGTTCCAGAATTACGCGCTCTACCCGCACATGAGCGTGGCCGAAAACATCGGTTACGCACTCAAGCTGGCCGGAGTTTCCCGCAAGGATCGAGCGCAACGCATTCAGGCGTGCGCAACATCGCTGGGGCTGGAAGATCTGCTGCAACGCAAGCCCGGCGAGCTGTCGGGTGGTCAGCGCCAGCGGGTCGCCATTGGCCGCGCGCTGATTCGCAAGCCGCCGGTGCTGCTGTTCGATGAGCCGCTGTGCAATCTGGACAGCGCCTTGCGTCATGAGATGCGTTTGTTGATCCGTAACCTCCATCAGCAGACCGGCGCCACGATTCTCTATGTCACCCACGATCAGACCGAAGCCATGACACTCGCTGACCGAGTGATGATTCTCAATAAAGGGCACGTCGAACAGGTGGGTACGCCCGCTGATATTTATGCGCAACCGGCCAGCACCTTTGTTGCCGGTTTTATCGGCACACCGCCGATGAACCTGCTGCCTGTGCATTGCCTGGACGACAAGGTGCTGATGCTCGCAGATGGACAGCGCCTGCCGGTCAAGCTTGGCATTGCCTCCAACCGGGCAGGCAAATGGTTGATCGGGCTGCGGCCTGAAGCCTTGACGCTGAACCAGGAGGGCATGACGGCCATCGTGGAGTCCGCAGAAAACCTGGGCAGCCACAGTCTGCTGTATTGCCAACTGGCCGGAACGCGCTGCGTGGTCAGCCTCGCCGGACGCCAGCACCTGACGCCAGGCACCCAGGTTCGACTGGCAATCGGTTCCACCCCCCTGTTGTTCGATATCGAGACCGGCCAACGCCAACTCGCCTCTTTTTCCCAACCCGCCAAGTGACCGTCCATGTCAAAACAATCGCCTCTCGTCCGCTCGCCGCTGATCGCTCATCGCGGCGCCAAGGCCTATGTGCCGGAAAACACCCTGCTGGCCCTCGAAAAAGCTGCCGAATACGGCGCCGAGTGGGTCGAGATCGATGTGAAACTGACTCGCGACGGCAAACCGGTGGTCATTCATGACGACCTGCTGGACCGAACCAGCAACGGGCGCGGCGCGGTGGTGCTGCATGATCTGGATGCCATTCGCAAACTGGACGCGGGCAGTTGGTTCGCACCAGAATTCGCGGGCCTGCAGATCCCCACGTTCGAAGAAATCGTGGCCTGCGCCTTGCGCCTGAACCTTGGCCTGCAAGTGGAACTCAAGCCAACCACCGGCGACGATGTGGAGACCGCGGAGGTCGTCATGCCGATCCTCAAGCGACTGTGGCCGACCGACAACGACCAGTTATTTGTCTCCAGTTTTTCGGTACGCTCACTCACCGCCGCGCGCCGGTTGTGGGCCGAGGTGCCACTGGCAATCGCCTCTGTCGTCACGCCTGCTGACCCGGCCGCCCTGCTCGCCGAATATGATTGCCGGATCCTTCATGTACTTGACGACATGCTCGATGACCATCACCTTGGTCGCCTGAAAAGTAGCGGCATCGAATTCGCCGTCGCTACCATCAACAGCCCGAAACGCGCGCGTTACCTGCTTGAACACGGCGCGCAATCGATTCTCAGCGATTACCCGGACCTGTTGAACATGCCAAATGGAGGCTGCCTACAATGAACGATCGACTCAGCGTCGCCATGCAAGCCGTAGAAAATGCCACCGGCCTGGCCATGGCTTACTTCAACGACCGACACACGCTCGACGTCACCACCAAAAATCCGCAAGACCTCGTCTCCCGTGCCGACTTTGAAGTGGAACAACTGCTCCGCGCCGAACTGAGCAAACACTTCCCCGACGACGCCATTCTCGGCGAAGAAATGGGTGGCGGATTCATCACCGACGGCTGGGTCATCGACCCTATCGACGGCACCGGCAACTACCTGCGCGGCACCCCGCTGTGGGGCATCGCCGTGGCCTACATGTCGGCCGGCGTGCCAGAAATCGGCGTCGTCGCCTACCCGGCCCTGGGCTACACACTGGCCGCCCGCACCGGCGATGGCTTGCTGCGCAATGGCGTCCCTTTCGTCCGCCCGCAACCGCCAGAGCACCTGCGCATTGCTGGCGTGGGCGAAAACACCCGCTGGGACGCCGAAGCGCTGGGCAGGCTGCAATTGAACCTCCGCCAACAAGGCTGGGGCCTGGCCGGCTACCGCTGCGCCACCATCGGCCTGGCCTTCGCCGCACTGGGGCAGACCGACGGGTACATGGAGAAATTCACCAGCCTGTGGGACATCGCCGCAGGCGCAGTGATTTGCCGGGAAGCCGGCTTGTTGTGCGAGATTGAAGGCGAACAGAAGCAAGGCTCGATGACAGTAATGGTCGGGGGTGAGGAACTGATGGGGATTTTTGCGGGGTGATATCGCCCTGAATGATACGTGTCCCGGGTTCAAGGTAAACACAGGCAGGGATTGCCCCTGTCTTTTGAAGCTATCGATTGATCGAATTTGTTTTGAAGCGTCGCCTCACTACCGGTGGCGCAGTCGAACCGCCGAAGCGGGGAACGACGCGCTGCGCCTGTACGTCAGACCTGTATCGACTCACTGAAAGGTACAGCGAAATGGACAAGACGATCACCGTAGACCAACTGGCCACCACTGACCTCAGATCAATCAACGAGATATGGCTCGGCGGGACCCATACCCAGTTATGCCTGTGGCGTGGCGAACAAGTTTTCACCCACGACATGCTCAGCGAAGGCACCCACGATCAGAATGTCCGGCGCTTGTGCTTGCAGCTGGTCAACCCTGACGATCAGGCCGCAGTGGCCAGCGTCGAGGTGATCGTGCGCGAGCGACTGGAAAGGATGGGGAGCGAGGGCGAGTTTTACCCGGCAGAGAATGTGGATACTCATCAGTAAGCAGGTGTAAAAAACCTCTTTTCTTTACAGCGAAGAGGGGGTCGCTAAAGCCGCTACGCGGAAGACTACCAGTGCTTTCGCCTCACTATTAAAGGCAGGCATAAACCTTCTGGCGCCTTTCGCGAAGCGTTACTCAATGGACCATACTCGTTGGAATGTTCCAACTCAATTGTCGGTGAAAGTTAGCCCAAGACGCCTTTGGCAGCTGCGCCTCTATCTCGGCCAGCAAACCTTGGATCAACCCCGCAGCCATTCAAACGGGTGTAACGCAAAAGCCCCACGTTTCTTTACAAAAACGTGGGGCTTTCAAGAGAAACCTTACAAAAAAGTCTAAGGTGACCGCTAGAACGGAATATCATCGTCAAAGCTATCAAAATCAGCAGCAGGCTGCGGCGCCTGTTGTTGCGGCGCTGGACGGGAGTCGCGCTGTTGTGGCGGCTGCTGGTTGTAGTTCTGCTGAGGGGCAGACTGCTGCGGCGCCGACTGTTGTGGGCGCGACTGCTGTGGACGAGGTGCGGACTGGTTGTAGTTGCCGCCACCGCCCTGACCTTGTTGAGCGTCACCCTGTGGACGGCCGCCCAGCAGTTGCATGGTGCCTTGCATGTCCACGACGATTTCCGTGGTGTAGCGCTTGATACCGTCCTTTTCCCATTCGCGGGTTTGCAGCTTGCCCTCGATGTAGACCTGCGACCCCTTGCGCAGGTATTCGCCGGCGATTTCAGCGACCTTGCCGAACAGCGACACGCGGTGCCATTCGGTCTTCTCGATCTTCTGCCCGCTCTGCTTGTCAGTCCACTGCTCACTGGTGGCCAGACTCAGGTTGGTCACGGCGTTACCGTTAGGCAAGTAGCGAACTTCGGGATCCTGGCCGCATGTACCGACCAATATGACTTTGTTAACCCCACGGGCCATAACGTTCTCCTAGGCTTCGCACGCTTCTGATGCTGGATTGACCAGCTTTTCGAGAGAGGCACGATCCAATAATTTTGTGTCGAGTTTTATGTAGATGGCCGCCTCTTCGGCAACCACCACTGCATCTGTCACGCCTGCTACGGACATCAAACGCTCTGCCAGGCCTGCTTCACGCTGCGCCTGCGGCGACAACGGCAGACGAAGGCTGGTCACGTAAGGCGGTTCGCGCATGGTCACTGCGAAGGCGAGCCAGACGGCGGCCATGGCTGCACCGCCAAGGAACACCACATCGAGCCCACCGTGCTGGAACAACCAGCCGCCCAGTATCCCACCTGCGGCCGAACCAAGAAACTGGCTGGTAGAATATACCCCCATCGCCGTGCCTTTTCCGCCGGCCGGTGAAACCTTGCTGATCAGCGACGGCAAGGACGCTTCCAGCAAATTAAATGCCGTGAAGAATACCACTGTTCCGATGACCAGTGCCCGCAACGTGTCTCCGAATGCCCAGAAGAATAGCTCAGCCAGCATCAAAACGGTGACGGCGCCAAGCAGAACGCGCTTCATTTGACGCTTCTTCTCGCCATAGATGATGAACGGGATCATCGCGAAGAAGGAAATCAGCAAAGCGGTCAAGTAGACCCACCAGTGTTCTTCCTTGGGCAAACCGGCTTTTTCGACCAGCGCCAGTGGCAATGCCACGAAGCTGGACATGAGCATCGCATGCAACACGAAGATACCCAAATCCAGACGCAGCAGGTCCGGGTGCCGCAAGGTTGCCCCCAGCGCCTGTTTGGCGACGCCGGACTCCCGATGCAGCAACGGGCCGTTGGCCTTGGGCACCACGAAGGCGACGATCAGGATACCCAGCAGCGCCATGCCGCCGGTTGCCAGAAACAGGCCAGACAGCCCAAACGCGCCGGTGATCACCGGGCCGATGACCATGGCGACGGCGAACGACAGGCCAATGGTCATGCCGATCATGGCCATCGCTTTGGTGCGATGTTGTTCTCGGGTCAGGTCGGAGAGCAGGGCCATGACCGCGGCGGAAATAGCCCCGGCACCTTGCAGGACGCGGCCGGCGATGATGCCCCAGATCGAGTCCGCGTTGGCGGCCACTACGCTGCCGATAGCAAAGATGATCAGCCCGAAATAAATGATCGGTCGCCGGCCGATCCGGTCGGAAAGTATTCCGAACGGGATCTGCAACACCGCCTGTGTCAGGCCATAGGCGCCGATTGCCAGGCCAATCAGTGCAGGGCTCGCGCCAGCCAGGTCCATGCCATAGGTTGCCAGAACCGGCAAAACCATGAACATGCCAAGCATGCGGAACGCGAACACCAAGGCCAGACCGCCTGCTGCGCGGGTCTCGCCGCTACTCATACGCTCGCTGTGGGTATCGTGCATGGAATAACCTCGTGTGAACCGGCGGCGATTCTACCAGTCCCATCGTTGTACAGCACATACGCGACGCTTTGCCGCGTAATGGCTCGGAGCCTTATACTCCGTCGTTTATGCCCGCCAAGCGAGGCCGCAGTGGACAAGATCCTGATACGTGGGGCACGAACCCACAACCTGAAAAATATTGACCTGACACTTCCCCGCGACAAACTGATCGTTATTACCGGGCTCTCCGGCTCAGGCAAGTCTTCGCTGGCTTTCGATACGCTGTACGCCGAAGGGCAACGCCGCTACGTCGAATCGCTGTCGGCCTATGCCCGGCAGTTCCTGTCGATGATGGAAAAACCGGACGTCGACACGATTGAAGGTCTGTCGCCTGCGATTTCCATCGAGCAGAAGTCTACGTCGCATAACCCGCGCTCGACCGTGGGCACGATCACCGAAATTTACGACTACCTGCGCCTTCTGTACGCGCGGGTTGGGCAGCCACGTTGCCCGGATCACGATATTCCGCTGGAAGCCCAGACCGTCAGCCAGATGGTTGATCTGGTGCTGACCCAGCCTGAAGGCAGCAAATTGATGCTGCTGGCTCCAGTCATTCGTGAGCGCAAAGGTGAGCACCTTTCGGTTTTCGAAGAGCTGCGTGCCCAGGGCTTCGTCCGGGCGCGGGTCAACGGCAAGCTGTGTGAGCTGGATGAGCTGCCGAAGCTGGACAAGCAGAAGAAACATTCCATCGATGTGGTGGTGGACCGCTTCAAGGTTCGCGCAGACCTGCAACAGCGTCTGGCTGAATCTTTTGAAACCGCGTTGAAGCTGGCAGATGGCATTGCCCTGGTCGCGCCGATGGACGACGAGCCGGGCGAGGAAGTGATTTTCTCCGCGCGCTTCGCGTGTCCGATCTGCGGCCATGCGATCAGCGAGCTGGAGCCGAAGCTGTTCTCCTTCAACAACCCGGCCGGTGCATGCCCGACCTGCGACGGCCTGGGCTTGAAACAGTTCTTCGATATCAAGCGGCTGGTGAATGCCGAACTGACGCTGGCCGAGGGCGCGATACGAGGCTGGGACAGGCGTAACGTCTATTACTTCCAGATGCTTGGCTCGCTGTCCAAGCACTACGGCTTCAGTCTTGAAGTGCCGTTCAAAGAGCTGGGCGCCGACATGCAGAAGATCCTGCTCAACGGCAGCGGCTCGCAGAATGTCGACTTCCGCTATCTGAATGACCGCGGCGATATCGTCAAGCGCGCGCACCCGTTCGAAGGCATCGTGCCGAACCTGGAACGTCGCTATCGGGAAACCGAATCGGCAACCGTGCGCGAGGAGCTGGCCAAGTTTCTCGGTACACAGCCCTGCCCTGACTGCCGCGGCACTCGCCTGCGTCGCGAGGCGCGTCATGTGTGGGTGGGTGAAAAGACCTTGCCTGCGGTGACCAATCTGCCGATTGGCGATGCAACGCAGTATTTCGACACACTGAAGCTGACCGGGCGGCGCGGTGAAATTGCCGACAAGATCCTCAAGGAAATTCGTGAGCGCCTGCAATTCCTGGTGAACGTCGGCCTGGACTACCTGACCCTGGATCGCAGTGCGGACACCCTTTCTGGCGGCGAAGCCCAGCGGATTCGTCTGGCCAGCCAGATTGGTGCGGGTCTGGTCGGGGTGATGTACATCCTCGACGAACCGTCGATTGGCCTGCACCAGCGCGATAACGATCGTCTGCTGGGCACCCTCAAGCACCTGCGCGATATCGGCAATACGGTGATTGTGGTCGAGCACGACGAGGATGCGATTCGTCTGGCCGACTATGTGGTCGACATCGGCCCGGGTGCCGGCGTGCATGGCGGCCATATCGTCGCAGAAGGTACCCCGGACGAGGTGATGGCGCACCCAGACTCGCTGACGGGCAAATACCTGTCAGGCCGCGTGAAGATCGCCGTGCCGGCCAAGCGTACACCGCGTAACAAAAAGCTCTCGCTAACCCTCAAGGGCGCACGTGGCAATAACTTGCAGAACGTGAACCTTGAGATACCGATCGGTTTGCTGACGTGTGTGACGGGGGTTTCCGGGTCGGGCAAGTCGACGCTGATCAACAACACCCTGTTCCCGCTCAGCGCCACAGCACTTAACGGCGCAACGACGCTTGAGGCTGCGACTCACGACAGCATCAACGGCCTGCAGCATCTGGACAAGGTCGTGGACATCGATCAGAGCCCGATCGGTCGTACGCCACGTTCCAACCCGGCGACGTACACCGGGCTGTTCACGCCGATCCGCGAACTGTTCGCCGGCGTGCCGGAATCCCGCTCGCGGGGCTACGGGCCGGGCCGGTTTTCGTTCAACGTCAAGGGTGGGCGCTGCGAAGCATGCCAGGGCGACGGTCTGATCAAGGTCGAGATGCATTTTCTGCCGGACATCTACGTGCCGTGCGATGTATGCAAGAGCAAGCGTTACAACCGCGAGACGCTTGAGGTCAAGTACAAGGGCAAGAACATCCACGAAGTGCTGGAGATGACCATCGAGGAAGCCCGCGAGTTCTTCGACGCCGTTCCCGCCTTGGCGCGCAAGCTGCAGACCCTGATGGATGTGGGGCTTTCCTATATCAAGCTGGGCCAGTCGGCGACGACGTTGTCGGGGGGTGAGGCGCAGCGGGTCAAGTTGTCGCGCGAGCTGTCCAAGCGTGATACCGGCAAGACGCTGTACATCCTCGACGAACCGACTACCGGCCTGCATTTCGCCGATATTCAGCAATTGCTGGATGTTCTGCATCGTCTGCGCGACCACGGCAACACGGTGGTTGTGATTGAGCACAACCTGGATGTGATCAAGACTGCGGACTGGCTGGTTGATCTTGGGCCGGAAGGCGGGTCGAGGGGTGGACAGATCATTGCGACGGGCACACCTGAACAGGTCGCCGAGATGAAGCAGTCTTACACCGGGCATTACCTCAAGCCGCTGTTGATCAGAGACAAGGCATAACTGATGCGTTGAAAACGGGCTTGGCTTTGGCCAAGCCCACCAGATACAAAAAAGCTCCTGTCACGTACGTGCAGGAGCTTTTTTGTGAGCGCTGAATCAGAACTGCGATTGCAGGTAGTTCTGCAGACCGATGGATTTGATCAGCCCCATTTGCTGTTCCAGCCAATAGGTGTGGTCTTCTTCCGTGTCGGCCAACTGCACGCACAGTATCTCGCGGGTCACATAGTCACCGTGCAGCTCGCACAGCGCGATACCCTTGCACAGGGCGGCACGGACTTTGTATTCGAGACGAAGATCACTGGCGAGCATCTCAGGCACCGTGGTGCCGACGTCCAGGTCATCCGGACGCATACGTGGCGTGCCTTCCAGCATCAGGATGCGGCGCATCAGCGCATCAGCGTGTTGCGCCTCTTCTTCCATCTCGTGGTTGATACGCTCATAGAGCTTGGAAAAGCCCCAGTCTTCGTACATGCGCGAGTGAACGAAATATTGGTCACGAGCAGCCAATTCGCCCGTGAGCAACGTGTTGAGATAATCGATTACTTCCGGGTGGCCTTGCATCGCAACAGACTCCTGCTTCAAAGACGTTAGTTTGAACCAAGCGATGCGTAAGGTCACTGGAAAAAACGCAATAAACAGACAAAAAGCATCGATATTACGCCGTTAAGAAGCGAAAAACCGCCCAAATGAGGGCGGTTCTGTTTCTCACTTCGAGTCAGCCCGATATTTCAACGTATGCTGATTGATACCTGGTTTGGCCTGCTTGAATCGTGGAAAACAAAAAACCGGGCCTGGGCCCGGTTTGATGTTCAAACTGATGTCTTATTCAGCGGCTTCTACAGAGCCACCAATAGGACGATCAACCAACTCGACGTACGCCATAGGCGCGTTGTCGCCAGCGCGGAAACCGCACTTGAGGATACGCAGGTAGCCGCCCTGACGGGTTGCATAGCGTTTGCCCAGATCGTTGAACAGTTTGCCGACGATTTCTTTCGAACGAGTACGGTCGAAAGCCAGACGACGGTTGGCAACACTGTCTTCCTTGGCCAGGGTGATCAGCGGCTCGGCAACGCGGCGCAGTTCCTTGGCTTTCGGCAGGGTAGTTTTGATCAGCTCGTGCTCGAACAGCGACACCGCCATGTTTTGAAACATGGCTTTGCGGTGAGAGCTGGTACGGCTCAGGTGACGTCCACTTTTACGATGACGCATGGTTCATTCCTTACCAAACTCGCGTTCGGTGATTACGACGATCAGGCCGTAGCCTTGTCGTCCTTCTTAAGACTTGCCGGCGGCCAGTTGTCGAGGCGCATGCCGAGGGACAGACCACGAGAAGCCAGAACGTCCTTGATCTCGGTCAAGGATTTCTTGCCCAGGTTCGGAGTCTTCAACAACTCTACTTCGGTGCGCTGAATCAGGTCGCCGATGTAGTAGATGTTCTCCGCCTTAAGGCAGTTGGCCGAACGCACGGTCAGTTCCAAATCGTCAACCGGACGAAGCAGGATCGGATCGATCTCGTCTTCCTGTTCGATTACCACTGGTTCGCTGTCGCCTTTGAGATCCACGAACGCAGCCAACTGCTGTTGCAGGATGGTTGCAGCGCGACGGATTGCCTCTTCAGGGTCCAGAGTACCGTTGGTTTCCAGATCAATAACCAGCTTGTCCAGGTTAGTACGCTGCTCGACACGGGCGTTTTCCACCACGTATGCGATACGGCGAACCGGGCTGAACGAAGAGTCGAGCTGCAAGCGACCAATGCTGCGGCTTTCGTCTTCATCGCTTTGACGCGAGTCTGCCGGCTCATAACCACGACCACGAGCTACGGTGAGCTTCATGTTCAAGGCGCCGTTAGACGCCAGGTTAGCGATTACGTGATCGGGGTTAACGATCTCGACATCATGATCCAGCTGAATATCGGCAGCGGTAACCACCCCCGAACCCTTCTTCGACAAGGTCAGCGTAACTTCGTCTCGACCGTGCAGCTTGATAGCCAGACCTTTAAGGTTCAACAGGATTTCAATGACGTCTTCCTGTACACCTTCGATGGCGCTGTACTCATGGAGCACACCGTCAATCTCGGCCTCGACTACTGCACAGCCGGGCATGGAGGACAACAAAATGCGGCGAAGCGCGTTGCCCAGGGTATGGCCGAAACCACGCTCGAGAGGCTCGAGAGTGATCTTGGCGCGGGTTGGACTGACAACCTGCACATCAATGTGGCGGGGTGTCAGGAACTCATTTACCGAAATCTGCATGGATGCACCTATTTTCTAGCCCTTACTTGGAGTAGAGCTCGACAATCAGGCTTTCGTTGATGTCGGCGGACAGATCACTGCGAGCTGGTACGTTCTTGAAAACGCCCGATTTCTTCTCAGTGTCTACTTCTACCCATTCTACGCGGCCACGTTGGGCACACAGATCGAGAGCCTGGACAATACGCAGCTGGTTCTTAGCTTTTTCGCGGATAGCAACAACGTCGCCAGCACGAACCTGATAAGAAGGAACGTTAACGGTTTTGCCGTTTACGCTAACCGACTTGTGCGAAACCAATTGACGGGATTCTGCACGAGTGGAGCCGAAGCCCATACGGTATACAACGTTGTCCAGACGGCATTCGAGCAGTTGCAGCAGGTTCTCGCCTGTTGCACCTTTCTTGCCGGCGGCTTCTTTGTAGTAGCCGCTGAACTGACGCTCGAGAACGCCGTAGATACGACGGACTTTTTGCTTTTCACGCAGCTGAGTACCGTAATCGGACTGGCGACCGCGGCGTTGGCCGTGGATACCCGGAGCTGCTTCGATGTTGCACTTGGATTCGATAGCGCGAACGCCGCTCTTCAAAAAGAGATCGGTGCCTTCACGACGAGCAAGTTTGCATTTTGGACCAATGTAACGAGCCATTTCTTACAGTCTCCTGGATTACACGCGGCGCTTCTTCGGCGGACGGCACCCGTTGTGCGGGATTGGCGTCACGTCGGTGATGCTGGCGATCTTATAGCCACAGCCGTTCAATGCACGGACAGCGGATTCACGACCTGGGCCTGGACCCTTGACATTGACGTCGAGGTTCTTCAGACCGTACTCCAGCGCAGCTTGACCAGCACGCTCAGCAGCTACTTGAGCAGCGAACGGGGTGGACTTGCGAGAACCACGGAAACCCGAACCGCCGGAGGTAGCCCAAGAAAGCGCGTTACCTTGACGATCGGTGATGGTGACGATTGTGTTGTTAAACGACGCGTGGATGTGGGCGATGCCATCAACCACTGTCTTTTTAACTTTTTTACGAGGACGAGCAGCAGGTTTTGCCATGACTAAATTCCTGTCGTTGCGCTGGAGCGATTACTTGCGGATCGGCTTACGCGGACCTTTGCGAGTACGCGCGTTGGTCTTGGTACGCTGACCGCGCACTGGAAGACCACGACGATGACGCAGACCGCGGTAGCAGCCCAAGTCCATCAAGCGCTTGATTTTCATGTTGATTTCGCGACGCAGGTCACCTTCAGTGGTGAACTTCGCCACTTCGCCACGCAGCTGTTCAATCTGCTCGTCGCTCAGATCTTTGATTTTCACCGCCGGGTTAACCCCGGTGGTTGCACAAATTTTCTGTGCAGTGGTGCGACCAACACCATAGATGTAGGTCAGCGAGATAACAGTATGCTTGTTATCTGGAATGTTAACGCCTGCAATACGGGCCATTCAGTGGGACTCCAATTGACAGCTACCTACGCCCCGGAAGCCAAGAAATAGGGCGCGAGATAATATCGCTGTAGTAACAAATAATCAACCCAGCAGCGCACTAGCTGCTGGGCTTAAGCACAAATCACAATCAGCCTTGGCGCTGCTTATGACGTGGTTCCGCACTGCAAATTACTCGAACAACACCTTCGCGGCGAATAATCTTGCAGTTACGGCACAGCTTTTTCACCGATGCACGAACTTTCATCACCAACTCCTCGAACCTTAGGGGTGCTTCAGCGCAGCATACCGCCGCTGCCACCGTAGCCCTTCAGGTTGGCTTTCTTCATCAGGGATTCATACTGGTGCGAAACGAGGTGCGATTGTACTTGCGACATAAAGTCCATCACAACCACGACCACGATCAGCAACGAGGTCCCGCCAAGGTAGAACGGTACGTTTGCCGCGACCACCAGAAACTGGGGAAGCAAACACACGGCCGTCATATATAGAGCACCGAACATGGTCAAGCGAGTCAAAACGCCATCAATGTAGCGCGCCGACTGCTCACCTGGACGAATACCCGGAATAAAGGCACCGGACTTCTTCAGGTTTTCCGCTACGTCTTTCGGATTGAACATCAACGCCGTATAGAAGAAGCAGAAGAAAATAATCCCTGCACTAAACAGCAGAATATTCAACGGCTGACCAGGAGCGATCGACTGCGAGATGTCCTGCAACCAGCCCAGACCTTCAGACTGACCGAACCAGGACCCCAACGAAGCCGGGAACAGCAAAATGCTGCTTGCAAAAATGGCCGGAATTACACCTGCCATGTTCACTTTCAGCGGCAAGTGGCTGGTCTGCGCAGCGAAGACCTTACGGCCCTGCTGACGCTTGGCGTAGTGAACAGCAATACGACGCTGACCACGCTCAATGAACACCACGAAACCGATGATCGCTACTGCCAGCAATCCGATTGCGACCAGAGCGAAGATATTGATATCACCCTGACGTGCAGACTCGAAAGACTGCCCTATCGCTCTCGGAAGACCGGCGACGATACCTGCGAAAATCAACATCGAGATACCGTTGCCGACACCGCGCTCGGTAATCTGCTCGCCCAGCCACATCATGAACATCGCACCAGCCACGAAGGTGGTAACGGCCACAAAGTGGAAACCCAGGTCTCCAGAAAACGCGACGCCCTGACTGGCCAAGCCAACGGACATGCCGATAGCTTGAACCAATGCCAGGACAACGGTGCCGTAGCGGGTGTACTGGCTAATCTTGCGACGGCCAGCTTCACCTTCCTTCTTCAACTGCTCCAGCTGTGGGCTGACGGCGGTCATCAGTTGCATGATGATCGATGCCGAAATGTACGGCATGATCCCCAACGCAAAGATGCTCATCCGCTCCAGCGCACCGCCGGAAAACATGTTGAACAAGCTAAGAATGGTCCCCTCATTCTGTCGAAACAGTTCTGCGAGTCGGTCCGGGTTGATACCTGGAACCGGGATGTGTGCGCCTATTCGGTAGACGATAATCGCCAGGAACAGAAAACGCAGACGAGCCCAGAGTTCAGACATACCGCCTTTGCCGAGCGCAGAGAGAGCACCTTGCTTAGCCATTTATTCCTCGAACTTGCCGCCAGCTGCTTCGATAGCCGCACGCGCACCTTTGGTGGCGGCGATACCCTTGATAGTGACAGCGCGAGTAACTTCGCCCGACAGCATGATTTTCACACGCTGTACGTTCTGGTTAATCACGTTGGCATCCTTCAGGGACTGCACAGTTACGATGTCGCCTTCCACTTTAGCCAGCTCGGACAAACGCACTTCTGCGCGATCCATGGCCTTCAGTGAAACGAAACCGAATTTTGGCAGGCGACGATGCAGCGGTTGTTGGCCGCCCTCAAAGCCCGGAGCAATAGTGCCACCGGAGCGGGAGCTTTGACCTTTGTGGCCACGGCCACCAGTCTTACCCAAACCGCTACCGATACCACGGCCCGGACGATGCTTTTCACGACGGGAACCCGGCGCTGGACTCAGATCATTGAGTTTCATCGATTAACCCTCGACTCGCAGCATGTAGTAAGCCTTGTTGATCATCCCGCGATTCTCGGGAGTATCCAGGACTTCTACAGTGTGACCGATGCGACGCAGACCCAAACCCTTAATGCACAATCTGTGATTAGGGATGCGGCCGGTCATGCTTTTGATCAGCGTTACTTTAACGGTAGCCATGATCAGATGATCTCCTCAACACGCTTGCCACGTTTGGCAGCGATCGACTCAGGAGACTGCATGCCCTTCAAACCCTTGAACGTAGCATGAACCACGTTTACCGGGTTAGTCGAACCGTAGCACTTGGCCAATACGTTCTGGACACCAGCAACTTCCAGCACTGCGCGCATTGCGCCGCCAGCGATGATACCGGTACCTTCGGAAGCAGGCTGCATGTACACCTTGGAGGCGCCATGAGCAGACTTCATTGCGTACTGCAGCGTCGTACCGTTCAGATCAACCTGAATCATGTTGCGGCGAGCAGCTTCCATCGCTTTCTGGATCGCAGCAGGCACTTCACGTGACTTGCCACGGCCGAAGCCAACGCGCCCTTTACCATCACCCACTACGGTCAACGCAGTGAAAGTGAAGATACGGCCGCCTTTTACGGTTTTAGCCACGCGGTTAACTTGAACCAGTTTCTCGATGTAGCCTTCGTCGCGTTTTTGGTCGTGATTTGACATAACTTAGAACTCCAGCCCGCCTTCACGAGCAGCATCAGCCAGCGCTTTGACACGGCCGTGGTACTTGAAGCCAGAACGGTCGAAAGCGACTTGCGATACACCCGCGGCTTTCGCGCGCTCGGCGACCAGCTTGCCAACCTTAGTGGCCGCGTCGATGTTGCCAGTGGCGCCATCACGCAGTTCTTTGTCCAAAGTCGAGGCGCTTGCCAGGACTTTGCTGCCGTCGGCCGAAATGACCTGGGCATAAATGTGCTGCGAAGAGCGGTGCACGCAGAGACGCACGACTTCCAGCTCGTGCATTTTCAGGCGTGCTTTGCGAGCGCGACGCAGTCGGGTAACTTTTTTGACGGTCATTTGCTATGCCCTACTTCTTCTTGGCTTCTTTACGGCGGACGACTTCGTCCGCGTAACGCACACCTTTGCCTTTGTAAGGCTCAGGACGGCGGAAGTCGCGGATCTCAGCGGCCACTTGACCAACCAACTGCTTATCGATACCGCGAATCAGGATATCGGTCTGGCTGGGGGTCTCAGCGGTGATGCCATTCGGCAATTCGTAGTCCACCGGGTGCGAGAAGCCAAGTGCAAGGTTCAATACCGTGCCTTTTGCTTGCGCCTTGTAACCAACACCGACCAGCTGGAGCTTACGCTCGAAGCCTTGGCTTACGCCCTGGACCATATTGTTTACCAGTGCACGAGTGGTGCCTGCCATTGCGCGGGTTTGTTGATCGCCATTGCGAGCAGCGAAACGCAGCTCACCAGCTTCTTCAACAATCTCAACGGACGAATGGATGTTCAGTTCTAGAGTGCCCTTGGCACCCTTCACCGAAAGCAGCTGTCCGACGAGTTTGACTTCGACGCCGGATGGCAACTTAACGGGGTTCTTAGCTACGCGTGACATGCTTATCCCCCCTTAGAACACAGTGCAAAGCACTTCGCCACCGACACCGGCAGCGCGCGCAGCACGATCCGTCATCACACCTTTACTGGTGGAGACGATAGACACACCAAGACCGCCACGAACTTTCGGCAGATCATCGGAGGACTTGTACTGACGCAAGCCTGGGCGGCTGACGCGCTTAACCTCTTCAATGACCGGACGGCCTTCGAAGTACTTAAGCTCGATGGACAGCGAGGATTTAACTTCGCTGCTGATCTGATAACCCGCAATGTAGCCTTCGTCCTTCAGGACTTTTGCTACAGCAACCTTCAACGTGGAAGATGGCATGCTGACGACGGGCTTTTCAGCCATCTGGGCATTACGGATACGAGTTAGCATGTCCGCTAACGGGTCCTGCATACTCATGGGCTAGACGCTCCTAAACAAAATAATTAGCCTTGCGGCTACAGCTTGATCGCCGAGAACTTCCGGGCAAGTAAAAACACGGGCTCAGGCGAGCCGGCAATTCTAGTCCTACCCCAGAAATGAATCAAGCCCCAAAAGGGGCTTGATTCAAATTCAGGCTTCATACCGACCAGTGACTTGCGTGACCGGCCGGAAAGAAACGAGAGGTGCGCCTTACCAGCTGGCTTTGACCAGACCTGGAACGTCGCCACGCATAGCTGCTTCACGCAGCTTGTTACGGCCGAGGCCGAATTTGCGATAGACGCCGTGTGGACGACCAGTGATGCGGCAACGGTTACGCATGCGCGCAGCGCTTGCGTCACGTGGTTGCTTCTGCAGGGCTACGGTAGCTTCCCAACGCGCTTCTGGACTTGCGTTCAGATCGACGATGATAGCTTTCAGCTCTGCACGCTTCTTGGCGTACTTGGCAACAGTGAGCTGACGCTTCAGCTCACGGTTTTTCATGCTCATCTTGGCCATTGTCCTACTCCAATCAGTTGCGGAACGGGAATTTGAAAGCACGCAGCAATGCGCGACCTTCATCATCGTTCTTGGCAGTGGTGGTCAGGGTGATGTCCAGACCGCGAAGAGCATCGATCTTGTCGTAGTCAATTTCCGGGAAAATGATCTGCTCTTTGACGCCCATGCTGTAGTTACCACGACCATCGAAGGACTTGGCATTCAGGCCGCGGAAGTCGCGAACCCGAGGCAGGGAGATCGACAGCAGACGATCCAGGAACTCGTACATACGATCGCGGCGCAGGGTCACTTTGACGCCGATCGGCCAACCTTCACGGACTTTAAAGCCAGCGATGGATTTCCGAGCGTAAGTCACAACGACCTTTTGACCGGTGATCTTTTCCAGGTCAGCAACAGCGTGCTCGATGACTTTTTTGTCGCCGATCGCTTCGCCCAGACCCATGTTCAGGGTGATTTTGGTAACGCGCGGAACTTCCATCACGTTCGAAAGCTTAAGTTCTTCCTTAAGTTTCGGAGCGATTTCCTTCCGGTAAATCTCTTTTAGTCGTGCCATGGTCTTCTACCTAGCAGTGTTCAAGCATCAACCGCTTTTTGGGTCGACTTGAAGACACGAATTTTCTTGCCGTCTTCAACTTTGAAACCAACGCGGTCAGCCTTGTTGGTTGCGCCGTTGAAAATGGCGACGTTGGAAGCGTGCAGTGGCGCTTCTTTCTCGACGATACCGCCCTGTACGCCCGACATCGGGTTTGGCTTGGTATGACGCTTCACCAGGTTGATCCCACCAACGACCAAACGGTCGTCAGCGAGAACCTTGAGCACCTTACCGCGCTTACCTTTGTCTTTGCCGGCGATCACGATGATCTCGTCGTCACGACGAATCTTTTGCATGTCGGATCTCCTTAAAGCACTTCAGGGGCGAGCGAGACGATCTTCATGAACTTCTCAGTACGAAGTTCACGGGTCACTGGCCCAAAAATACGGGTACCGATCGGCTCTTGCTTGTTGTTCAACAGAACAGCAGCGTTGCCATCAAAGCGGATGATGGAGCCGTCTGCACGGCGAACACCGTGGCGAGTGCGGACTACAACTGCAGTCATCACTTGGCCTTTTTTCACCTTGCCGCGCGGAATTGCTTCCTTGACGGTCACTTTGATGATGTCACCGATACCAGCGTAACGACGATGGGAGCCACCCAGCACCTTGATGCACATAACGCGGCGAGCGCCGCTGTTATCGGCCACATCGAGCATGGATTGAGTCTGAATCATATAATTTCTCCGACCCCTAGTCCTTAGACTTCCACAGCGCGTTCGAGGATATCAACCAACGCCCAAGACTTAGTCTTGGCTACCGGACGAGTTTCACGAATAGTGACCTTGTCGCCGATATGGCATTGGTTGGTTTCGTCGTGCGCGTGCAGCTTAGTCGAACGCTTAACGTATTTACCGTAGATTGGGTGCTTTACGCGACGCTCAATCAGAACGGTGATGGTCTTGTCCATCTTGTCGCTGACAACACGGCCAGTCAGCGTACGGACAGTTTTTTCGGCTTCAGCCATGATTACTTACCTGCCTGCTGGTTGAGCACAGTTTTCACGCGAGCGATGTCACGCTTAACTTGCGAGAGCAGATGAGACTGCCCCAACTGGCCAGTTGCCTTCTGCATACGCAGATTGAACTGGTCGCGCAGCAGGCCGAGCAGTTGCTCGTTCAGCTGCTGTGCTGATTTTTCACGAAGTTCATTCGCTTTCATCACATCACCGTCCGCTTAACAAAGGAGGTGGCGAGCGGCAGCTTTGCAGCAGCCAGGGCGAAAGCCTCACGCGCCAGCTCTTCAGTAACACCCTCGATTTCATACAGGACTTTGCCTGGCTGAATCTGGGCAACCCAGTACTCCACGTTACCCTTACCTTTACCCATCCGAACTTCGAGTGGCTTCTTGGTGACAGGCTTGTCCGGGAATACACGGATCCAGATCTTGCCGCCACGTTTAACGTGACGGGTCAGAGCACGACGCGCTGACTCGATCTGACGAGCGGTGAGACGACCACGAGCTACAGACTTCAGCGCGAACTCGCCGAAGCTGACTTTGCTACCGCGCAGTGCCAGACCACGGTTGTGGCCGGTCATCTGCTTGCGGAACTTCGTACGCTTTGGTTGCAACATTTGGCGTACCCCTTACTTAGCAGCTTTTTTACGAGGCGCTGGTGCTTGTGGTTTCAGTTCTTCTTGGCGACCACCAATTACTTCGCCTTTGAAGATCCAAACCTTTACACCGATCACACCGTAAGTGGTGTGAGCTTCGTAGTTGGCATAGTCGATGTCGGCACGCAGGGTGTGCAGTGGCACACGACCTTCGCGATACCATTCAGTACGTGCGATTTCAGCACCGCCGAGACGACCGCTCACTTGGATTTTGATGCCTTTGGCACCAATGCGCATGGCGTTCTGAACAGCGCGCTTCATAGCGCGACGGAACATTACGCGACGCTCCAGCTGCTGAGCTACGCTCTGCGCAACCAGCATACCGTCAAGCTCCGGCTTGCGGATCTCTTCGATATTGATGTGCACAGGCACACCCATTTGCTTGGTCAGGTCCTGACGCAGTTTCTCAACATCTTCACCTTTCTTCCCGATAACGATACCTGGACGAGCGGTGTGGATGGTGATACGTGCTGTCTGAGCCGGACGATGGATATCGATACGGCTGACGGACGCGCTTTTTAATTTGTCTTGGAGGTACTCACGCACTTTCAGATCAGCGAACAAATAGTCCGCATAAGTCCGACCGTCTGCGTACCAGACGGAGGTGTGCTCCTTGACGATTCCCAGGCGAATGCCAATGGGATGTACTTTCTGACCCATCTCTTCGACTCCGTTACTTGTCAGCAACCTTGACAGTGATATGGCAAGACCGCTTGACGATGCGATCAGCACGGCCTTTAGCACGTGGCATGATGCGCTTCAGCGAACGCCCTTCGTTGACGAAAACGGTGGAGACCTTGAGGTCATCAACGTCTGCGCCTTCGTTATGCTCGGCGTTGGCTACAGCCGACTCCAGCACTTTCTTCAGGATCTCGGCGGCTTTCTTACTGCTGAAAGCCAACAGGTTGAGCGCTTCGCCCACCTTCTTCCCGCGGATCTGGTCGGCGACCAAGCGGGCTTTCTGGGCGGAGATTCGAGCGCCCGACAACTTAGCGGCTACTTCCATCGTTCCTTACCCCTTAACGCTTGGCTTTCTTGTCTGCCACGTGCCCACGATATGTGCGGGTACCGGCAAACTCGCCTAGTTTATGGCCGACCATGTCTTCGTTCACGAGAACAGGGACATGTTGACGACCGTTATGCACTGCAATGGTCAGACCGACCATTTGTGGCAGGATCATCGAACGACGCGACCAGGTTTTCACCGGTTTGCGATCGTTCTTTTCCGCCGCCACTTCGATCTTCTTCAGTAGGTGAAGATCAATAAAAGGACCTTTTTTCAGAGAACGTGGCACTGTCGTATCCCTCTATTTACTTGCGACGACGGACGATCATTTTGTCGGTACGCTTATTACCACGAGTCTTCGCGCCCTTAGTCGGGAAGCCCCACGGCGATACCGGATGACGACCACCAGAGGTACGACCTTCACCACCACCATGTGGGTGGTCAACCGGGTTCATGGCAACACCACGAACGGTTGGGCGAACGCCACGCCAGCGTTTGGCACCTGCTTTACCCAGCGAACGAAGGCTGTGCTCGGAGTTCGAGACTTCGCCCAGCGTTGCACGGCACTCAGAAAGTACTTTACGCATTTCACCGGAGCGAAGACGCAGGGTTACGTACACACCTTCACGTGCGATCAGCTGTGCAGAAGCACCAGCGGAACGAGCGATCTGTGCGCCTTTACCTGGCTTCAGTTCGATGCCGTGTACGGTGCTACCAACTGGAATGTTGCGCAGTTGAAGAGCATTGCCCGGCTTGATTGGTGCCAGAGCACCTGCAATCAGCTGGTCGCCAGCACTCACGCCTTTAGGGGCGATGATGTAGCGGCGCTCGCCGTCTGCGTACAGCAGCAGAGCAATGTGAGCAGTACGGTTTGGATCGTATTCGATACGCTCGACGGTGGCAGCGATGCCATCCTTGTCGTTGCGACGGAAATCGACCAGACGATAATGCTGCTTATGGCCACCACCGATATGACGGGTAGTAATACGACCATTGTTGTTACGACCACCAGTCTTCGATTTTTTCTCGAGCAGCGGTGCGTGAGGAGCGCCTTTATGCAGCTCCTGATTGACCACCTTGACCACAAAACGGCGGCCAGGGGAAGTCGGTTTGCATTTAACGATTGCCATGATGCACCCCTTCCTTACTCAGCACTGCTGCTGAAATCGAGATCTTGGCCTGGCTGAAGGGAGATAACCGCCTTCTTCCAGTCATTACGCTTGCCCAGACCGCGAGCAGTGCGCTTGCTCTTACCCAGAACATTCAGGGTAGTAACACGCTCTACTTTCACGCTGAACAGGCTTTCGACGGCCTTCTTGATTTCCAGCTTGGTTGCGTCAGTAGCAACCTTGAAAACGAACTGACCTTTTTTGTCTGCGAGAACCGTAGCCTTTTCGGAAACGTGCGGGCCAAGCAGAACTTTAAATACGCGTTCCTGGTTCATCCCAGCAGCTCCTCGAATTTCTTCACGGCCGACACAGTGATCAACACTTTGTCGTATGCGATCAGACTAACTGGATCGGAACCTTGAACGTCACGTACATCAACGTGCGGCAGGTTGCGAGCAGCCAGGTACAGATTCTGGTCAACAGCATCGGACACGATCAGGACGTCAGTCAGGCCCATGCCAGTCAGCTTGTTCAGCAAATCTTTGGTTTTCGGTGCTTCAACAGCGAAATCCTGAACCACGACCAGACGATCAGTACGAACCAGTTCAGCAAGAATGGAGCGCAGTGCTGCGCGATACATCTTCTTGTTGAGCTTCTGAGTGTGATCCTGTGGACGAGCTGCGAAAGTGGTACCGCCGCCGCGCCAGATTGGGCTACGAATAGTACCGGCACGAGCACGGCCAGTACCTTTCTGACGCCAAGGGCGCTTACCGCCACCACGAACGTCGGAACGGGTCTTTTGCTGCTTGCTACCTTGACGACCGCCAGCCATGTAGGCCACGACTGCCTGGTGAACCAGCGTCTCGTTGAACTCGCCGCCAAATGTCAGTTCGGAAACTTCGATTGCCTGAGCGTCATTTACATTTAATTGCATGTCAGCTTCCCCTTAACCGCGAGCCTTGGCTGCCGGACGTACAACCAGGTTGCCGCCAGTAGCGCCAGGAACAGCACCCTTGACCAACAACAGATTGCGTTCAGCGTCCACGCGCACTACTTCGAGGGACTGCACGGTCACGCGCTCAGCGCCCATATGACCGGACATTTTTTTGCCCTTGAATACACGACCAGGAGTCTGGCACTGGCCGATAGAGCCCGGGACGCGGTGGGAGACGGAGTTACCGTGGGTATTGTCCTGACCACGGAAATTCCAACGCTTGATCGTACCCTGGAAGCCTTTACCCTTGGACTGACCGGTCACATCAACCAGTTGACCAGCAGCGAAGATTTCAGCGTTGATCAGATCGCCAGCCTGGTAGTCGCCTTCTTCAAGACGGAACTCCATGACAGTACGACCGGCGGCAACGTTCGCTTTAGCGAAGTGGCCAGCCTGAGCGGCTGTGACACGCGAAGCACGACGCTCGCCGACAGTGACTTGCACTGCACGATAGCCATCGGTTTCTTCGGTTTTGAACTGAGTGACGCGATTCGGCTCGATCTCAATGACCGTGACCGGAATGGAGACACCTTCTTCGGTGAAAATACGGGTCATACCGCATTTACGACCGACTACACCAATAGTCATGTTGTAAACCTCATGAGTGTACGGGGCTTTCACCCGCTATGGCCGCCCATTTCAGAGCGTTACACGACTAAGACCCAAGTCTTAGCCGAGGCTGATCTGAACTTCCACACCGGCTGCAAGATCAAGCTTCATAAGCGCGTCAACGGTTTTATCCGTTGGCTGGACGATATCCAGAACACGCTTGTGAGTACGGATCTCATACTGGTCGCGCGCGTCTTTGTTGACGTGCGGAGAAACCAGAACGGTGAACCGCTCTTTACGAGTCGGCAGTGGAATCGGACCACGCACCTGTGCACCAGTACGTTTCGCGGTTTCCACGATTTCCTGGGTTGATTGGTCGATCAGGCGATGGTCAAAAGCCTTCAACCTGATACGGATTTGCTGGTTTTGCATTGGATTCAGACTCCAGATTGCTGTTCCCACCGAGCGCAATACGCCCGTTAAAAGGAGGCGCAATTCTATAGACGTGCTAACGGGGTGTCAACCCAATAAAAAAGCCCCCGCAGTGCGGGGGCTCTTTTTGGGAATCAACGCTTACGCGATGATTTTGGCTACGACGCCAGCGCCGACGGTACGACCGCCTTCACGGATTGCGAAACGCAGACCATCTTCCATTGCGATTGGCTTGATCAGGGTAACGGAAACTTTAACGTTATCACCTGGCATAACCATTTCTACGCCTTCCGGCAGTTCGCAGCTACCGGTAACGTCGGTAGTACGGAAGTAGAACTGTGGACGGTAGCCTTTGAAGAACGGAGTGTGACGACCGCCTTCTTCTTTGCTCAGAACGTAGATTTCAGCTTCGAACTGAGTGTGCGGCTTGACAGTGCCTGGCTTGACCAGAACCTGGCCACGCTCAACGTCGTCACGCTTGGTACCACGCAGCAGAACGCCGCAGTTCTCGCCAGCACGACCTTCGTCGAGCAGTTTACGGAACATTTCAACACCGGTGCAGGTGGTGACGGTAGTGTCACGCAGACCAACGATTTCCAGTGGATCCTGAACCTTGACGATACCGCGCTCAACACGACCAGTCACAACAGTACCGCGACCGGAGATCGAGAATACGTCTTCGATTGGCATCAGGAACGGCTTGTCGACAGCACGCTCTGGCTGAGGAATGTAGCTGTCCAGAGTCTCAACCAACTTCTTGACGGCAGTGGTGCCCATCTCGTTGTCGTCTTTGCCTTCCAATGCCATACGGGCGGAGCCGATGATGATTGGAGTGTCGTCGCCCGGGAAGTCGTAAGTGCTCAGCAGATCGCGCACTTCCATCTCAACCAGTTCCAGCAGCTCAGCGTCGTCTACCAGGTCAGCCTTGTTCAGGAAGACCACGATGTACGGAACGCCAACCTGACGGGACAGCAGGATGTGCTCACGGGTTTGCGGCATCGGACCATCAGCAGCCGAACAAACCAGGATAGCGCCGTCCATCTGCGCAGCACCGGTGATCATGTTCTTCACGTAGTCAGCGTGACCTGGGCAGTCAACGTGCGCGTAGTGACGCGTAGCCGAGTTGTACTCAACGTGAGCGGTGTTGATGGTGATACCGCGAGCTTTCTCTTCTGGTGCGCTGTCGATCTTGTCGAAGTCAACACGAGCCGAACCGAAAACTTCGGAGCAGACGCGAGTCAGAGCAGCGGTCAGCGTGGTCTTGCCATGGTCAACGTGACCAATGGTGCCGACGTTGCAATGCGGGAGGGAACGATCAAATTTTTCTTTAGCCACGACAAATAACTCCTAGCCTAAAGGCGCTGAATCAGCCTTGTTTTTTGGTTACAGTTTCGACGATGTGCGACGGCGCTGTATTGTATTTTTTGAATTCCATAGAGTAGCTTGCGCGACCCTGGGACATGGAGCGGACATCGGTCGCATAACCGAACATCTCGCCCAACGGAACCTCGGCACGAATCACTTTGCCGGAAACCGTATCTTCCATACCCAGAATCATGCCGCGACGACGGTTAAGGTCGCCCATCACGTCACCCATATAGTCTTCAGGCGTAACAACCTCTACCGCCATGATCGGCTCAAGCAACTCACCACCGCCCTTCTGGGCCAGTTGCTTGGTCGCCATGGAAGCAGCCACCTTAAACGCCATCTCGTTCGAGTCGACGTCATGGTAGGAACCATCAAACACGGTAGCCTTCAGGCCGATCAGCGGATAACCGGCAACAACGCCGTTCTTCATCTGCTCTTCGATGCCCTTCTGGATAGCCGGGATGTATTCCTTGGGAACAACACCACCCACCACTTCGTTTACGAATTGCAGACCTTCCTGACCTTCGTCAGCAGGTGCAAAACGGATCCAGCAATGACCAAACTGGCCACGACCGCCGGATTGACGAACGAACTTGCCTTCGATCTCACAGTTCTTCGTGATGCGCTCACGATAGGAAACCTGAGGCTTGCCGATGTTGGCTTCGACGTTGAACTCACGGCGCATCCGGTCAACCAGGATGTCCAGGTGGAGCTCGCCCATGCCAGAGATGATCGTTTGACCAGTCTCTTCATCAGTTTTGACGCGGAAAGACGGGTCTTCCTGAGCAAGTTTGCCCAGTGCGATACCCATTTTTTCCTGGTCATCCTTGGTCTTTGGCTCAACAGCAACCGAAATAACCGGCTCCGGGAAGTCCATACGAACCAGGATGATTGGCTTGTCAGCGTTGCACAAGGTTTCACCAGTGGTGACGTCCTTCATGCCGATCAAGGCCGCGATGTCACCAGCGCGCACTTCCTTGATCTCTTCGCGGGCGTTTGCGTGCATTTGCACCATACGACCCACGCGCTCTTTCTTGCCTTTGACCGAGTTGATCACACCGTCGCCGGATGCCAACACGCCCGAGTAAACACGGACGAAAGTCAAAGTACCCACGAATGGGTCGGTGGCGATCTTGAACGCCAGAGCCGAGAACGGCTCGTTGTCGTCTGCATGACGCTCCATCAGCACTTCTTCGTTATCAGGATCGGAACCCTTGATAGCTGGAATGTCGATTGGAGCCGGCAGGTAGTCGATCACGGCGTCGAGAACAAGGGGAACGCCCTTGTTCTTGAAGGAAGAACCGCAAACAGCAAGAACGATCTCACCAGCGATAGTACGCTGACGCAGAGCGGCCTTGATTTCCTCATTGGTGAGTTCTTCACCTTCAAGGTATTTGTTCATCAGCTCTTCGTTGGCTTCAGCAGCAGCTTCAACCATGTTGCTGCGCCACTCGTTAGCCAGCTCCTGCAGTTCAGCAGGAATAGGCTCGCGACGTGGAACCATACCCTTGTCAGCATCGCTCCAGTAAACAGCTTCCATGGACATCAGGTCGATTTGACCCTGGAAGTTGTCTTCAGCACCAATAGCCAGCTGGATCGGCACCGGAGTGTGACCCAGACGCTGCTTGATCTGAGCGATTACGCGCAGAAAGTTGGCGCCGGCACGGTCCATCTTGTTCACGTAAACGATACGTGGAACACCGTACTTGTTGGCTTGACGCCATACAGTTTCGGACTGGGGCTCTACGCCGGAAGTACCACAGAACACAACGACCGCGCCGTCGAGCACACGCAGGGAACGCTCAACTTCAATAGTGAAGTCAACGTGGCCCGGAGTGTCAATGACGTTGAAACGGTATTGGTCTTTGTGTTGCTTCTCGGAACCCTGCCAAAAGGCAGTAATAGCAGCAGAAGTAATGGTAATACCACGCTCCTGCTCCTGAACCATCCAGTCCGTGGTCGCGGCGCCATCATGCACCTCGCCCATTTTGTGGCTTTTGCCGGTGTAAAAAAGTACGCGCTCGGTGGTGGTGGTTTTACCAGCATCCACGTGAGCGACGATACCAATGTTACGGTAGCGGCCAATCGGAGTAGTACGAGCCATAAAGCCCTCGCAAAATTAGTGACGCTGAAATTAGAAGCGGTAGTGCGAGAAAGCCTTGTTGGCCTCGGCCATACGGTGCACGTCTTCACGCTTCTTGACCGCAGCACCTTTACCTTCGGCGGCGTCCATCAGTTCGCCAGCCAAACGCAGAGCCATGGACTTCTCACCGCGCTTACGCGCGAAGTCTACCAGCCAACGCATTGCCAGAGCATTACGACGGGACGGACGAACTTCGACAGGAACCTGGTAAGTAGCACCGCCTACACGGCGCGACTTTACTTCGACCAGCGGAGCGATGGCGTCGAGAGCTTTCTCGAAGATTTCCAGGGGATCGCTGTTCTTACGTTCTTTAACCTTTTCCAGCGCGCCATAAACGATACGCTCGGCAACGGCTTTCTTGCCGCTCTCCATCACGTGGTTCATGAACTTGGCCAGAATCTGGCTGCCGTATTTTGGATCGTCAAGCACTTCGCGCTTGGCTGCTACGCGTCTTCTTGGCATGGATAAGCCCTCAAACGGTCTTCAGGTTAGCTCGGGACCACCATCCTGCTAAGGATGCGCCCGACCTTACTCTTATCGACTCAGAAAAATAGAAATCTGCAATTTCAAACAGAAGCCAAAGACTACTTAGGCTTCTTGGTACCGTATTTCGAGCGACCCTGGTTACGGCCTTTAACGCCGGAGGTATCCAGAGAACCACGAACGGTGTGATAACGAACACCTGGCAAGTCTTTTACACGACCGCCACGGATCAGTACCACGCTGTGCTCTTGCAGGTTGTGACCTTCACCACCGATGTACGAGGAAACCTCGAAACCGTTGGTCAGGCGCACACGGCAGACTTTACGCAATGCCGAGTTAGGTTTTTTCGGCGTGGTGGTATACACACGAGTGCACACACCGCGACGTTGCGGGCAATTCTGCAGCGCAGGCACGTCGGATTTCTCGACGATACGCTTACGCGGCTGACGTACCAGCTGGTTGATAGTTGCCATCTACTAGCTCCACTGTTGTCTTGCGACGCTATTGTCTTACAAGAAAAGCAAATGACAGGGCACAGACCCCGCCAAATTTAGGGGTACAAGAGTCTAAAGAGGATCCCGCCCCCAGTCAAGACAAAGCCCCGGCCGCTTCGTCTGGCAAACAGCACAAAATGTGCTGCCTGCCGAATGAAAATGCCGAGGCTTTGGTCTTAGTTACCGCTGGAGTTCAACGCTTCCGTCAGAGCTGCTTCTACTTCGCTGGCGCTGACACGGGTTGGTTTGTCCATTTCACGGCGACGCTTGCGCTCGCTGTGATAAGCCAGACCGGTACCGGCCGGGATCAAACGACCCACAACCACGTTTTCCTTCAGGCCGCGCAAGTAATCGCGCTTGCCTGTCACAGCCGCTTCGGTCAGTACGCGGGTTGTCTCCTGGAAGGAGGCCGCAGAGATGAACGACTCGGTGGACAGCGATGCCTTGGTGATACCCAGCAACACACGAGTGAACTTGGAAACAAACTTGTCTTCCGTGCTCAGACGCTCGTTTTCTACCAGTACGTGAGTCAGTTCCATCTGGTCGCCCTTGATGAAGCTGGAGTCGCCAGACTCGGCAATCTCAACTTTACGCAGCATCTGACGCAAGATGGTCTCGATGTGCTTGTCGTTGATTTTCACGCCTTGCAGACGGTATACGTCCTGAATCTCGTTGACGATGTACTTGGCCAGCGCACTCACACCCAGCAAACGCAGGATGTCGTGTGGATCGCTCGGGCCGTCGGAGATAACTTCGCCGCGGTTCACTTGCTCGCCTTCGAAGACGTTCAGGTGACGCCACTTCGGAATCAGCTCCTCATACGGATCGCTACCGTCGTTCGGGGTAATGACCAGACGGCGCTTGCCTTTGGTCTCTTTACCGAATGCGATGGTACCGCTGACTTCTGCAAGGATCGACGCCTCTTTCGGACGACGCGCTTCGAACAGGTCGGCAACACGCGGCAGACCACCGGTGATGTCACGGGTCTTCGAAGTTTCCTGCGGAATACGAGCGATAACATCACCGATCGCGATCTGCGCACCGTCAGCCACACCAACCAGGGCGTTAGCCGGCAAGAAGTACTGAGCCGGCACGTCGGTACCTGGCAGCAGCAGATCCTTGCCATCCAGACCAACCATCTTCACGGCAGGACGGATGTCCTTGCCAGCAGCCGGGCGGTCTTTGGCATCAAGCACTTCAATGTTGGTCATACCGGTCAATTCGTCTGTCTGACGCTTGATCGTGATGCCTTCTTCCATGCCGACGTAGGTAACAGTACCTTTCATCTCGGTGACAATCGGGTGAGTGTGCGGATCCCACTTGGCCACGATCGAACCAGCGTCGACCTTGTCGCCTTCCTTCACCGAAATCACTGCACCGTATGGCAGTTTGTAACGCTCACGCTCACGACCGAAGTCATCAGCGATTGCCAGCTCACCGGAGCGGGATACCGCAACCAGGTGACCGTCGACACGCTCTACGTGCTTCAGGTTGTGAAGACGGACAGTACCGCCGTTCTTCACCTGAACGCTGTCGGCGGCCGAGGTCCGGCTTGCCGCACCACCAATGTGGAACGTACGCATTGTCAGCTGGGTACCCGGCTCACCGATCGACTGTGCAGCGATAACGCCTACAGCTTCACCGATGTTGACCTGGTGACCGCGAGCCAGGTCGCGACCATAGCACTTGGCGCAAATACCGTAGCGGGTTTCACAACTGATTGGCGAGCGGACAATGACTTCGTCGATGCTGTTCAGCTCGATGAACTCAACCCATTTCTCGTCAACCAGAGTGCCTGCAGGCACGATGATTTCTTCTGTACCCGGCTTGAACACGTCACGGGCAATGACTCGACCCAGTACGCGCTCACCCAGCGGCTCTACAACGTCGCCGCCTTCAATGTGCGGAGTCATCAGCAGGCCGTGTTCGGTACCGCAGTCTACTTCGGTAACGACCAGATCCTGAGCCACGTCTACCAGACGACGAGTCAGATAACCGGAGTTAGCGGTTTTCAACGCAGTATCCGCAAGACCCTTACGAGCACCGTGAGTGGAGATGAAGTACTGAAGTACGCTCAAACCTTCACGGAAGTTCGCAGTGATCGGCGTTTCGATGATGGAGCCGTCAGGCTTGGCCATCAGACCACGCATACCGGCCAGCTGACGAATCTGGGCAGCAGAACCACGCGCCCCGGAGTCAGCCATCATGTACATCGAGTTGAAGGATTCCTGATCAACTTCGACGCCGTGACGGTCGATAACGCGCTCTTTGGACAGGTTCGACATCATCGCTTTCGAGACTTCGTCGTTCGCCTTGGACCAAAGGTCGATCACCTTGTTGTACTTCTCGCCCTGGGTTACCAGGCCGGAAGCGTACTGGCTTTCGATCTCTTTAACTTCTTCGGTGGCCGCGTCGATGATGCGAGCTTTCTCATCCGGGATAACGAAGTCGTTAACGCCGATGGAAACACCCGAAATGGTCGAGTAGGCAAAACCGGTATACATCAACTGGTCAGCGAAGATAACGGTCTCTTTCAAACCAACCACGCGGTAGCACTGGTTGATCAGTTTGGAGATCGCTTTTTTCTTCATCGGCTGGTTGACGACGTCGTAGGACAGGCCGGCCGGAACCACCTGGAACAGCAACGCACGGCCGACAGTGGTGTCAACGATACGAGTGTTCTTGACGCTGCCACCATCACGATCATTGACCGTTTCGTGGATACGAACCTTGACCTTGGCGTGCAGAGCCGCTTCGCCGGCGCGGAATACGCGGTCGACTTCCTGCAGATCCGCAAACACACGACCTTCGCCTTTGGCGTTGATCGCTTCACGAGTCATGTAGTACAGACCCAATACAACGTCCTGAGAAGGAACGATGATCGGCTCACCGTTGGCTGGCGACAGAATGTTGTTGGTCGACATCATCAGTGCGCGCGCTTCGAGCTGGGCTTCCAGCGTCAAAGGCACGTGAACGGCCATCTGGTCACCGTCGAAGTCGGCGTTGTACGCAGCACAGACCAGCGGGTGCAGCTGGATAGCCTTACCTTCGATCAGAACCGGTTCAAAGGCCTGGATACCAAGACGGTGAAGCGTTGGCGCACGGTTCAGGAGCACTGGGTGTTCGCGAATCACTTCGGCAAGAACGTCCCAGACTTCTGGCAGCTCGCGCTCGACCATTTTCTTGGCAGCTTTGATGGTGGTAGCCAGGCCACGCATTTCCAGCTTGCCGAAGATGAACGGCTTGAACAGCTCAAGAGCCATCTTTTTCGGCAGACCGCACTGGTGCAGACGCAGGGTCGGACCTACGGTAATTACCGAACGACCCGAGTAGTCAACACGCTTACCGAGCAAGTTCTGACGGAAACGACCCTGCTTACCCTTGATCATGTCAGCCAGGGATTTGAGAGGACGCTTGTTGGAACCGGTGATGGCGCGACCGCGACGACCGTTGTCGAGCAGTGCATCGACCGCTTCCTGCAGCATGCGCTTTTCGTTGCGCACGATGATATCGGGAGCGGACAGATCCAGCAGACGCTTCAGACGGTTGTTACGGTTGATCACTCGACGATACAGATCGTTGAGGTCGGACGTCGCGAAACGGCCACCGTCAAGCGGAACCAGAGGACGCAGATCTGGCGGCAGAACCGGCAGAACGGTCAGCACCATCCACTCGGGGAGGTTGCCGGAACCCTGGAAGGCTTCCATCAGCTTCAGACGCTTGGACAGCTTCTTGATCTTGGTTTCGGAATTGGTTTGCGGAATCTCTTCACGCAGACGGCCGATTTCGTGTTCCAGATCGATAGCGTGCAGCAATTCGCGAACAGCTTCAGCACCCATGCGGGCGTCAAAGTCATCACCGAACTCTTCGAGCGCTTCGAAGTACTGCTCGTCGTTCAGCAGCTGGCCTTTTTCAAGGGTGGTCATGCCTGGATCGATAACGACATAGCTCTCGAAGTAGAGAACGCGTTCGATATCACGCAGGGTCATGTCCATCAGCAAGCCGATACGGGACGGCAGCGATTTCAGGAACCAGATGTGGGCAACCGGCGAAGCCAGTTCGATGTGAGCCATACGCTCGCGACGAACCTTGGCCAGGGCCACTTCAACACCGCATTTTTCGCAGATGACGCCGCGGTGCTTCAGGCGCTTGTACTTACCGCACAGGCACTCGTAATCTTTTACCGGGCCAAAGATCTTGGCGCAGAACAGACCGTCACGCTCAGGCTTGAACGTACGGTAGTTGATGGTTTCCGGCTTTTTAACTTCACCGAACGACCAGGAACGGATCATCTCAGGCGATGCAAGTCCGATACGGATTGCGTCGAACTCTTCGACCTGACCCTGGTTTTTCAGCAAATTCAGTAAGTCTTTCAAGGCTTTCCTCCTGGCGGAGCAGGGAGCAGGCATGACCGCCCTGCCCCCGATTCACGTCACGTGTTATTCGGTTTCCAGATCGATATCGATACCGAGCGAACGGATTTCTTTGATCAACACGTTGAAAGACTCGGGCATGCCCGGCTCCATACGGTGATCGCCGTCCACGATGTTTTTGTACATCTTGGTACGACCGTTCACATCGTCCGACTTCACTGTGAGCATTTCTTGCAGAGTGTACGCCGCGCCGTATGCTTCCAGCGCCCACACTTCCATCTCCCCGAAACGCTGACCACCGAACTGGGCCTTACCACCCAGCGGCTGCTGGGTAACCAGGCTGTACGAACCAGTGGAACGCGCGTGCATCTTGTCGTCCACCAAGTGGTTCAGCTTCAGCATGTACATGTAGCCGACCGTTACCGGGCGCTCAAACTTGTTGCCAGTACGACCGTCAAACAGCTGCATCTGGCCGCTTTCCGGCATATCTGCCAGCTTGAGCATTGCCTTGATTTCGCTTTCTTTAGCACCGTCGAACACCGGTGTAGCCATTGGCACACCGTTGCGAAGGTTCTTCGCAAGATCGAGGATCTCCTTGTCGGAGAGGTCTTCCAGACTTTCCTGGCGACCACCGATCTCGTTGTATATCTCGTTCAGGAACTTGCGCAGCTCGACCACTTTACGCTGCTCTTCGAGCATGCGGTTGATCTTCTCGCCCAGACCTTTGGCGGCGAGGCCAAGGTGAGTTTCGAGAATCTGACCCACGTTCATACGCGAAGGTACGCCCAGCGGGTTGAGGACGATGTCTACCGGCGTGCCATTGGCATCGTGCGGCATGTCTTCAACCGGCATGATCACGGAGACCACACCCTTGTTACCGTGACGACCGGCCATCTTGTCGCCCGGCTGGATGCGACGGCGGATTGCCAGGTAAACCTTGACGATTTTCAGCACGCCCGGAGCCAGGTCATCGCCCTGCTGCAGCTTGCGCTTCTTGTCTTCGAACTTGTCATCCAGAAGACGACGACGATCAACGATGTAAGCCTGCGCCTTCTCAAGCTGCTCGTTCAGAGCGTCTTCAGCCATGCGCAGCTTGAACCATTGACCATGCTCGAGACCGTCGAGCACTTCGTTGGTGATTTCCTGGCCTTTCTTCAGGCCAGCACCGCCTTCTGCTACACGACCGACCAGCGCAGAGCGCAGACGTTCGAAGGTAGCGCCTTCGACAATGCGGAACTCTTCGTTGAGGTCCTTGCGGATCTCGTCGAGCTGCGATTTCTCGATGGACAGGGCACGTGCATCACGCTCGACACCATCACGGGTGAAGACCTGAACGTCAATGACAGTACCTTTGGTGCCGGTAGGCACACGCAGGGAAGTGTCCTTAACGTCGCTGGCCTTCTCACCGAAGATCGCGCGCAACAGTTTTTCTTCCGGCGTCAGCTGGGTCTCGCCTTTCGGAGTGACCTTGCCCACCAGGATGTCGCCAGCACCAACTTCGGCACCTACGTAAACGATACCGGCTTCGTCCAGCTTGTTCAGAGCAGCTTCACCCACGTTCGGGATGTCAGCTGTGATTTCCTCAGGCCCAAGCTTGGTGTCACGAGCCACACAGGTCAGTTCCTGAATGTGGATCGTGGTGAAGCGGTCTTCCTGAACGACGCGCTCAGAGAGACAGATGGAGTCTTCGAAGTTGAAACCGTTCCAGGCCATGAACGCGATGCGCATGTTCTGACCCAGTGCCAGCTCACCCATATCAGTGGACGGGCCGTCGGCCATGATGTCGCTGCGCTGAACACGATCACCCTTGCTGACCAGCGGACGCTGGTTGATGCAGGTGTTCTGGTTCGAACGGGTGTATTTGGTCAGGTTGTAGATGTCTACACCTGCTTCACCTGTTTCAACTTCGTCATCAGCAACGCGAACAACGATACGGCTGGCATCAACCGAATCGATCACGCCACCACGACGGGCCACGACGCAAACGCCGGAGTCGCGAGCAACGTTGCGCTCCATGCCGGTACCCACGAGCGGCTTGTCGGCACGCAGGGTTGGTACAGCCTGACGCTGCATGTTCGAACCCATCAACGCACGGTTGGCGTCATCGTGCTCGAGGAACGGGATCAGCGAAGCCGCTACCGAGACAACCTGCTTGGGCGAAACGTCCATCAGGGTGACATCGGCTGGCGCCTTGACGGTGAATTCGTTCAAGTGACGCACAGCAACCAGCTCGTCGATAAGCTCTTGCTTGTCGTTCATTGCAGCCGAAGCCTGGGCAATGACGTGGTCAGCTTCTTCGATCGCCGAAAGGAACACGATTTCATCGGTGACCAGACCTTCCTTTACAACACGGTACGGGCTCTCGAGGAAACCGTACTGGTTGGTGCGGGCATAGGCCGCCAGGGAGTTGATCAGACCGATGTTCGGACCTTCCGGCGTTTCGATCGGGCACACACGACCATAGTGAGTCGGGTGAACGTCGCGAACTTCAAAGCCGGCGCGCTCACGAGTCAGACCGCCAGGGCCGAGTGCAGAAACACGACGCTTGTGGGTGATCTCGGAAAGCGGGTTGTTCTGGTCCATGAACTGGGAAAGCTGGCTGGAACCGAAGAACTCTTTGACCGCGGCCGCAACAGGCTTGGCATTGATCAGGTCCTGAGGCATCAGGCCTTCGCTTTCCGCCATGGACAGACGTTCTTTGACAGCACGCTCGACGCGGACCAGACCTACACGGAACTGGTTCTCGGCCATCTCGCCTACGCAGCGAACGCGACGGTTACCGAGGTGGTCGATGTCATCGACGATGCCTTTGCCGTTACGGATATCAACGAGGGTCTTGAGAACCGCGACGATATCTTCCTTGCACAACACCCCCGAACCTTCGATTTCGGTACGACCGATACGACGGTTGAACTTCATCCGGCCTACAGCGGACAGGTCATAGCGCTCTGGGCTGAAGAACAAATTGTTGAACAGGGTTTCAGCAGCATCCTTGGTCGGTGGCTCGCCAGGACGCATCATGCGATAGATTTCGACCAGCGCTTCCAGTTGGTTGCTGGTGGAGTCGATCTTCAACGTATCGGAAACGAACGGGCCGCAATCGATGTCGTTGGTGTACAGCGTTTCGATGCGAACAACCTGAGCCTTGGCGATCTTGCCGAGGATTTCAGTGTTCAGCTCGGTGTTGCACTCGGCAATGATCTCGCCGGTTGCCGGATGCACGATGACCTTGGCAGTCGTACGGCCCAGGACGTAGTCCAGAGGTACTTCCAGCTCTTTGATCCCGGCCTTTTCCAGCTGGTTGATGTGACGGGCAGTGATACGGCGACCCTGCTCGACAATGACCTTGCCCTTGTCGTCCAGGATGTCCAGAACGGCAATTTCACCACGCAGGCGCTGAGGCACCAGTTCCAGGCTCAGGTTTTCGCCGCGCACATGGAAGACGTTGGTGGTGTAGAAAGCATCGAGCACTTGCTCGGTGGTGTAACCCAGCGCGCGCAGAAGTACAGACGCAGGCAGCTTGCGACGACGGTCGATACGGACGAATACGCAGTCTTTCGGATCGAACTCGAAGTCCAGCCACGAACCGCGGTAAGGAATGATACGAGCGGAGTAAAGCAGCTTACCGGAGCTGTGCGTCTTGCCACGGTCGTGGTCGAAGAATACGCCTGGCGAACGGTGCAGCTGAGACACGATAACGCGCTCGGTGCCATTGATTACAAAGGTACCGTTTTCAGTCATCAGGGGAATTTCACCCATGTAGACTTCTTGCTCTTTGATGTCCTTGATCGCTTTGTTCGACGATTCTTTGTCGAAAATGATCAGACGGACCTTGACCCGCAGAGGTACTGCGTAAGTCACACCGCGCAGCACGCATTCCTTGACATCAAATGCCGGTTCGCCCAAGCGATAACCTACATACTCCAGCGCAGCATTGCCGGAGTAGCTGATGATCGGGAAAACGGATTTGAAGGCTGCATGCAGACCGACGTCGCGGAACTGATCTTTGGTCGCTCCCGCCTGCAGGAATTCGCGATACGAATCCAGCTGAATGGCCAAGAGATACGGCACATCCATTACGTCCGGCAACTTGCTAAAGTCCTTGCGGATACGTTTTTTCTCAGTATATGAGTAAGCCATCAGCGTTCCCCAGCTTGGTCACCTGCTTGTTTGGCTCCCTCCCGACGGAAGCAGCCAGAAAATCTTGCAAACCCTTTGGTTTGCGCCACCGCCATCGGTGGATACCGCACGTTACAAACGTTGACAGCGCCAATCGTCTATAACGGAAAAAGGCCGGTGGCAAAAGCCACCAGCCATCAGCCTTTCGCTAAACGCGTGGGCTGGACACTCAAAATCGATGCTTATTTCAGCTCGACTTTAGCGCCTGCTTCTTCCAGAGTAGCTTTGGCTTTGTCAGCTGCGTCTTTGGCAACAGCTTCCAGAACCATGGCTGGAGCGCCGTCAACGACTGCCTTGGCTTCTTTCAGGCCCAGACCGGTCAGTTCACGTACAGCCTTGATCACGTTAACTTTCTTCTCGCCAGCTTCCAGCAGCATGACGTTGAATTCAGTTTGTTCTTCAACAACCGCTGCAGCAACAGCTGGGCCGGCAGAGCCAGCAGCAGCAGTAACGCCGAACTTCTCTTCGAACGCCTTGATCAGCTCTACAACCTGCAGAACGGACATTTCAGCTACGGCGTTAAGGATATCGTCTTGAGAGATGGACATGACTCAATTTCCTGAATTGGGGGACGGCCTACGCGACCATCAAAATAAACAAAAATACGCGAAAAGATCTGACTCAGCCTTAGGCTGCAGCTGCTTCTTTTTGGTCGCGAACAGCCGCCAGAGTACGAGCCAACTTGCTGGTAGCGCCTTGAATCACGCTCATCAGCTGAGAAATTGCTTCGTTACGGGTCGGCAGGCTTGCCAGTACATCGATCTGATTAGCTGCGAGGAACTTGCCCTCGAACGCAGCTGCCTTGATCTCGAACTTGTCCTGACCTTTCGAGAATTCCTTGAACAAACGGGCAGCAGCGCCAGGATGTTCGTTGGAGAACGCGATCAAGGTCGGGCCGGTGAACACGTCGTTGAGAACACTGAATTCAGTGTCAGCAACAGCGCGTTTGAGCAGGGTGTTACGTACAACGCGTACGTAAACGCCAGCTTCACGAGCCTCTTTACGGAGTCCGGTCATAGCGCTAACCGTCACACCACGGGCATCAGCCACGACAGCGGACAGACCAGCTTTGGCAGCCTCGTTGACTTCAGCGACGATGGCCTTCTTGTCTTCGAGTTTAATTGCCACGGGTTTAACTCCTGCTTGTTACCGTTTCATCCGACCGAAGCCAGATGTCGTTTTGGTGTCTGATTCGGTAAGGAACCGGGAGCACCATCTGCGTAGGCTTGAGGTTTAAGACTTGCGTCGCCTACGGTCTTGGATAGCCCCCGCCAGGCAGGGACCCCAATCTTTCAAACGGCACGGAAAACCATGCCGCTTTGTCTTACGCTTCCAGCGAACCCTGGTCGATGACCAGGCCCGGGCCCATGGTGGTGCTCAGGGTGATGCGCTTGACATAAATACCTTTCGAGGAAGCTGGCTTGATACGCTTCAGATCAGCGATCAGGGCTTCAACGTTTTCCTTAAGCTTGACAACGTCGAAACCGACCTTGCCAACGGAAGTGTGGATGATGCCGTTTTTGTCGGTGCGATAACGAACCTGACCAGCCTTGGCGTTCTTGACAGCGTTAGCCACGTCAGGAGTAACAGTGCCGACTTTCGGGTTAGGCATCAGGCCGCGAGGACCGAGAATCTGACCCAATTGACCTACAACACGCATCGCATCAGGAGAAGCGATAACGACGTCATAGTTCAGATCGCCAGCTTTCATTTCGGCAGCCAGATCGTCCATACCAACGCGATCAGCACCAGCAGCCAGAGCAGCTTCAGCAGCAGGGCCCTGGGTGAAAACTGCAACGCGTACAGTTTTACCGGTGCCGTGCGGCAGTACGGTAGCGCTACGAACAACCTGATCGGATTTACGAGGATCAACGCCCAGGTTGACAGCAACGTCTACAGACTCGCTGAACTTGACAGTCGACAGCTCAGCCAGCAGAGCAGCAGCGTCTACAAAATTGTAAGACTTGCCAGCTTCGATTTTGCTGGCGATTGCCTTTTGGCGCTTGGTCAGCTTAGCCATTACACACCCTCCACGTTAAGGCCCATGCTACGAGCGGAACCGGCGATGGTACGCACGGCCGCTTCCATGTCAGCTGCAGTCAGATCCGCATTTTTTGCTTTAGCGATATCTTCCAGCTGAGCACGAGTCACGGTGCCAACTTTAACGGTGTTCGGGCGAGCCGAGCCGCTGGTCAAGCCTGCAGCTTTCTTCAGCAGAACCGATGCAGGGGTACTTTTTGTTTCGAAAGTGAAGCTACGGTCGCTGTATACAGTGATGATCACTGGAGTCGGCAGACCTTGCTCAATACCCTGAGTACGGGCGTTGAACGCTTTGCAGAATTCCATGATATTCACACCGTGCTGACCCAGAGCAGGACCAACTGGCGGGCTAGGGTTAGCATGAGCGGCTTTCACTTGCAGCTTGATGTATGCGGTTATCTTCTTGGCCATGAGGCACTCCAATTACGGGTTCAAGCGCCAATAAAGGCTCCCCGGTTACTTACGCGTATATCCCAGTGACGAAAAAACCCCACAGCCTAAGGCTGCGGGGTATGGGATTGCAGATCAGCTAGACCTTTTCGACCTGGCTGAACTCTAGCTCTACCGGAGTAGAACGTCCGAAAATGAGCACCGCCACCTGGATACGGCTCTTTTCGTAGTTAACTTCTTCAACCGTACCGTTAAAATCAGCGAACGGACCGTCAGTGACACGTACAACCTCACCCGGCTCGAACAGTGTTTTTGGCTTCGGTTTATCGCTACCGTCAGCAACACGGCGCAGAATCGCTTCTGCTTCCTTGTCAGTGATCGGTGCTGGCTTATCGGCAGTACCGCCAATGAAGCCCATGACACGCGGGGTATCCTTGACCAAGTGCCAAGTACCCTCATTCATGTCCATCTGAACAAGCACGTAACCCGGGAAGAATTTGCGCTCACTTTTCCGCTTCTGGCCATTACGCATTTCAACCACTTCTTCAGTGGGAACCAGAATTTCGCCGAAGCCATCTTCCATGCCTGCCAGCTTCACACGCTCGACCAACGAGCGCATAACATGCTTCTCGTAACCCGAGTAAGCATGCACTACGTACCAACGCTTAGCCACGGGACACCCTTAGCCAACTATCAAGGAAACAAGCCAGCCGAGCAGGGAATCTAGCCCCCACAACAGCAACGCCATAACCAACACAACAGCCACAACAATCAGAGTGGTTTGCGTGGTTTCTTGGCGAGTAGGCCATACGACTTTACGAATCTCAGCGCGAGCTTCTTTCGCCAAAACGAAGAAAGCCTTACCTTTACCCGTCTGCAGCGCTACGAAGGCAGCGGCAGCGGCAATCACAAGGAGAGCGAGAACACGGTACAGGATCGGCTCAGCAGAATAATACTGATTACCGACGACACCCACGACAACCAAAACGACCACCAGGAGCCATTTCAGCAAGTCAAAGCGAGAGTCTGATGCTTCAGCCTTGGGATTCATCTACGGAGATCCTGTGAAAAGAAAGCCAGATTACATCTAGGGAATCTGGCAGGTCAGGAGGGAATCGAACCCCCAACCTACGGTTTTGGAGACCGTCGCTCTGCCAATTGAGCTACTGACCTAAAAGCGAAATCAGGCCGACCATTATGCGGACCTGACGAGAGTTTTTCAACACTTCATTCAGCACACCTCTGCCCCAAAAGCAGAAACCGAACAAAGCATCAGGCAGATCAAGTAAGGCCGACCCACCTAAAACAAAGGCAGATATTTTCATATCTGCCTTTAGCAATGGAGCTCCTGAGCGGATTTGAACCGCTGACCTCACCCTTACCAAGGGTGTGCTCTACCAACTGAGCTACAAGAGCAAAACACAATGCATAAGCTGCAAGCTTGGAGCGGGTAGCGGGAATCGAACCCGCATCATCAGCTTGGAAGGCTGAGGTTCTACCACTAAACTATACCCGCGCAATTTGCAGCTTGCGCTAAATCTGGTGGAGGGGGAAGGATTCGAACCTTCGAAGTCGTAGACGTCAGATTTACAGTCTGATCCCTTTGGCCGCTCGGGAACCCCTCCTAAGCGAGGCAGCATTCTCAACTCATGCTACCCTTCTGTCAACCTTTTTCTCATTAAAAACCTGAGGTTACATGCGTTGACAACTTCCACTCCGTTCGCAAGATTTTCAGCTCGCTGCGAAGCGGGCGCCATTCTATGTAAACTACTGCGTAGTTGCAATGCCCTCGCACGACATTATTTGATTTTTTAATTGCGGGAAATCCTTGCCCATCTGAGTGATCAGATCAGACTCCACCAGACGCCTGCTTTCCGGGGCAATTTTTACCCAGTACACGACAGAGCCATTCACCTGCTGCACCTGAAATTTCGACTGAATATCAAGGCTGTTCAGGCGCTGCTCAACCATGCGCACATCTTCCTGCCGCGCAAGCCCACCCAGATACAGGCAATTGCTGTCGACATCGCGCGACGAGTGCCCCGCGTCGGACTCACTCAGCAGGCGGATATCCTGCTGCGGAGCCCGATTAAGCGATAAAGGCATGATCTGTTTGGCCTTGAGCGGCGCTTCCTGCTGGTGCCACACGTAGTAGAAGCCATTGAGCATCAACAGCAGAAGAAATAACCAACGCATAAAGACCTCAACGCAAAGGGCAAGCGAGAGCCAGGCCAACGAATATCAGATCGGGCACCACGCGCGCTCCTGGTACGACATCAGAAACCAGAGGAGCGTCTCCTCCGGTCACGAAGACAGTAAAGTCATCCCCCCAATACCCGCGTGCTATTTCGAGCTGAGTCAGAACAAAACCGCGCAGCATCAACGAACATCCTCGCTCTACGGCTTCAGCCGTAGCCCGCCCCGGGACGAGCCGAACAAGCGCTTTTTCAGCTTCGGTGTCGTTATACCTGATACGCCGGGTATGGGTTCGCAACTCACTGCGCATCAACGGCATGCCAGGGCATATGAAACCGCCGAGGTGCTGCCCTTGGGCGTCAACGAAGTCCGACGTGACTGCAGTACCCAGATCAATCACCATGCATGCATTTCGGACGATGGTGTATGCACCCACGAAAGCAAGCCAGCGATCCAGCCCAAGACGCATGTAGTCATCATAGCCATTGGTCACGCCCGCAAGCTCGCGCGCGGGCAACGCACGTACGGGCGATATCGCCAGAGCAGCAGTCAACGCAGACACCAGTTCGTCGGTCTCCTCAGAACTGCGAACACTGACGAGCCGACAGCCAGTCACTTCTACACTCGCCAAACTGCCCAGTTGCTCCAACAGGGCTTGGTCCGAGTCAACAACGCCACCGCTCAACAGTGATGTACCGTCAGTTCCCATGACGCGCCACTTGATGAAGCTGTTGCCACAATCGAGTTCAAGAATCATCGCGCAACCTCAGGCTGAGCTCACCACCGCTAAAGCTCTTTTCCACACCATTGATTTCCAGCCTTAGAGCGCCGAGCAAGTCGACCCCCAGCACCACACCTTCGACCGTCTGGACGCCTGAAAGCAGCGTGACAGCAGCACCCTGCCATAGATGGCCACGCTCCCAATCTTCCCGAAATGCGGCAAAGCCTTTGTCACGATGCACATGAAGGAGGGCGTCCAGCCTGGTGCTTATACGGGCCGCTACATCATTGCGATCAGCGAGGCTTCCTGTTTCGAGACGGATGGATGTCCATGACTGGTCCACTTCAGTCGAGGCCTGCATATTCACGTTCACACCTATACCGATAATCACATGGCAGACGTCAGCAGGATCACCGATCAGCTCGAGAAGAATACCGGCAATTTTCTGCTTGCCGACCAGCACATCATTAGGCCATTTAAGGCCAGCACCTGACACGCCGAGATCGCGCAAGACATTCATCACTGCCAGTCCTACCAGCAAGCTGATGCCTTCGAGCTGGCGCATTCCGCCGTCAATGCGCAAAACCACGCTGTAATAAAGATTTTCCGCAAAGGGGCTCACCCACTTTCGGCCACGCCTCCCCCGGCCTGAGGTCTGCTGTTCGGCGAGCACCAAAAGCGGCATGGAGATACCTTCAGCAATCAACCGCGCAGCCTCGGCGTTGGTTGAATCGATGGAATCATAAGTACGAACAGTCCAGCCTGCGGGAAGTCCAGATTGGGTAATGGCAGAAGGACTCAAAAGAGAGATAGGCGTCGCCAGCCGGTAGCCACGGCCACGCACTTTATGAAATTCAATTCCCAGCTCAGCTTCAAGCTGTTGAAGCTGCTTCCATACAGCACTACGACTCACACCGAGCACTTCACCCAGAGCCTGTCCGGAATGAAACGCACCATCGGCAAGAAGCTTTAACAAGGTCAGCATTTAGAATCGCCCGGCAATAAGGCACGCATCATAGCCATGCAGGAGCATGGTGCATAGAAACGAAAACAGGTTTTCTGCGCCCAAAAAAACAAAAACCCTCAACGCGTGAGCGATGAGGGTTTTTGGAATTTAATCTTGACGATGACCTACTCTCACATGGGGAAACCCCACACTAC
>NZ_LGLN01000084.1:10641-11279 GCF_001293775.1 Pseudomonas syringae pv. cilantro | reverse complement strand
GTACTTCAGCTGGATGCTTTTGCGAAGTACGCCGTCGCCTTTTCCAGAATGTCGCGCTCCATCTTGACGCGTGCCAGCTCGGCTCGTAGACGGCTTATCTCCATCTGCTCGGGAGTGACAGGCTTGATGTCAGCGCCGGTCAGCCTGCCTTGGCGATGCGCCTTGACCCAGTTGAACAAGGTCTGGTCGGATATACCCAGAGAGCGGGCAGCGGCAGCAAGCGTCAGGCCTGTATCAACCAGTCGCACGGCCTCAAGTTTGAACTCAAGGGTGTATTTAACGCGATCTGTCTTGGGCTTAGTCATGTCGTATCCTTGCGGCTATTGAGGCACCTGGCAAGGGATACGTTTTTCAGGGGCAAGGTCACTATGGTTTCTTTGTCCAAGCTTGCGTAGCAAAGCGGGACAGGAACGGGGGGTGACAGTGATGACAAGACGACTCGTCCCTAAACGTGAAACTGCGCAGATCCCCTGCGGATAGGCCACTATTGTGACACGTCTAAAAAAGAACGCGACTCACCGCCTCAACAACTCCACTAAAGTCGACAAACAGCACGCAAAACCATCGCTGCCCGCACTGAATTGATACGACCACTCCCAATCATGAACCATCCTCATGTTCTGTTTTTAAGGGCTCTC
>NZ_LGLN01000084.1:7569-9361 GCF_001293775.1 Pseudomonas syringae pv. cilantro | reverse complement strand
TGTGTGTTGAACAGGTACTCCGCAACCAAACGGCCTGTTCAAGATTTTCCAAAAAGCCCCGCCGCCAAGCGGGGCTTTTTGGTTTCTGCTATTTGGCTAAATCGTTAGAAATTTTCCCGTCTACGCTCATTCGAGCATGAAAAATATGGCATCCCAGCAACGGTGGGCAGGCAAAGTGGGTGAACACTATCACCCGGATTCCCCATCCGCAATGAAAATGCCATTTTTCAAAGCTTATATTCCACCATTTTTTCAGCCTAGTGCGTATGGCCATAGCCCTTGCATGACGTGGCTTTCAGCGGAATGAGTGATGTAATTTATGTAATGGGAATAACTTACGTAAGTTATAGAACTTACTCGTCTTCCGTAGAATCGGTTATGGGTTCAGCATTAGACGCATTCTCAAGCAGCGCAATGAGGTCTGCTTTATCAAGCTCCTGGAGAGCCATGATTCCTGCCCGAATCACATCGGATCTAGATATGCGGAAGGTCCGTGGCAAAAGAGAAATCTTATCTATCTGCCTGTTGACGTCCTTGGATAGGGAAAAAGTAGTACGCACGAATGTAGAAGCTTTCTTACGCTTGCGCTTAGGCTCGGGCGTTGCACTTACAGGTGCCGCAGATATGAAAGCCAGTGCGGCTTCATCGTTGGCCTCAGACGATGGAGAGACCGGTTCAGCCTTACGAATCAAATCTTTCAATCCCATTTGGCATCCCCCCAAAGCTCTGCTGCCAACGTCTGTATTTCTTCTATAGCACGTGCGTCGGAGTTGCTTTCCAAGACGGAGCAACCGTCTTCATCCGCATCGTCGTAGACATTGCGGGCTGTAGTAATAGCGTCAAGAGGTTGAATGCCGAAGGAGCGGCATGCTTCTTTGGCATCCAATATCCGCTGTATCTGACTAGGAAGGGCAGGGCATTGGGTGATCACTGCACGCACGTTCAATGCTGGGTTCACTGCAGTAGCCAACCGAGCCAGGTTATCGACCTTTGGGAGGGTTTTGAGATCTCGTCGCTTGGGTCGGAAAGGGATCAACATATGAGTTGCTACCGTCATAGCTGACCGCAGCGCCTCCGAATCAGACCCTCCAGCATCGACCACAATTTGCCTGTACCGGCCCCGAAGGTCTGTCAGTGTTTGACGAATATTGCCGTGTGCTTGCACAACAGGAATCGCAGGGAGGTCTCCCTGTGCAGAGCGTTCAGCAGCCCAGTCTGCAGTTGTGCCCTGAGGGTCGGCATCCAGAAGCAGGACGTCACCTCCGCGGGCCTGCAGCCAGACGGCCAGGTTTTGAGCCAGACAGCTTTTACCGCTGCCGCCTTTTTCACCACCTAAAAGTAAGATCATGAACTGCCCTTGGTACTGATTATTGAAGTGACATAACTTACATAAGTTATGGAAATTTTGCTATGAGGAATCTACTGAGTCGTCAGAAAGGAACCCACCTCCATACTAAGGAGGTGGGTAACCGGACGGCTCAGTCCACGCTCATGCCGTCATCTTCATCCGGCGATGACAGCTCCGGAGTGCCGGCTGCTATGGCCTGCCCCTTGGGCGTGGTCTCTGCCACTTCCCGCTCAGGCGCGGTCGGCTGCGCTGACCATTCGCGGCGGTTTACCGTCTTGTCAGTCGTAGTGCCGTCCTCAGCTATTACCTGCACCACGACAGGCCGGGTGCCCAGGTCTTTCAAACGCACCTGGTCTCCTTGCTTCAGATTCGAATCCTTCATGGCATCTTCCAGCCCTACGCCCCACACCGTGCGGGGTTTACCCCCCTCGGGCTTGAGCGTCA
>NZ_LGLN01000084.1:4424-5845 GCF_001293775.1 Pseudomonas syringae pv. cilantro | reverse complement strand
GCGGCAGTGCGTCGCCCTGCAGTTTCAGCAGGACTTCGCTGGTGATCTCTCTGTCGTTGCCCGGTGTGTACGTTGTCATTGTGTTCTCCATAAGTTTGATAGAACCTAGCTTCGCGCTCGGCCAGCAGTCGAACACGATCTTCAGGGGAGGCTTCGGAATAGGCTTTGCGAAACTTGGGGGTGGCCTTGTTGACGTACTTAATTTCCTTTGCGCGCTGTGGCCAGGCGAGCAAGCGTTCCTGAATCACACTGGCTTCAAGCGGTGGTTTCTTCAGTTCACGCCTGACAATGAAGTCATCCTGAAAGATGGTGTCTTTCAGATTCGTGCCCTTTGCGTCACCAGGTAACTTGACCGAAATATATTCAGTGTCCTTACCTTCGTTACGGATGCGTGTCTCACCGTGTTCAGCTACCAAGGCATAAAAGTCAGCCCGTGTAGTCACACCACGTTCAATTATCTGCTTGACCAAATCTTGCTTGAACTCCCGATTCTTACCGTAGAAGTCATCGCCCTTGTAACGAGACAGGACACTGGCCGCGTCGGTGATGTCCGCACGGACATTCTCACGCGGTGAAGACAGACCATACTTCTGATTAATGTGCTCCTGAAAAGCTTCAAAGTACTTCTCATGATTCTTATAAACATCGACCGGATTGGCCTCGTTGCCGCTCAGCAGGTTGATACGCGGGATAATAATATGGATATGGGGTTTGCGGTCGATCACCTCACCAGTTTTCCTGTCAGTGACAGTCTTCATTTTGGGCAAATGCGCTTCGGCATACAGATTAAATTCTTCAGGCTTGTACGCATGCATGAAAAAATTCTTAAAGTCGGTCGTCACTGCTTTAAGCAACTCAGGTGGAACCGTGTCTTCTTTGAAACTTAGCGTAAATGTCAAATAGCGACCCTGACCATGATCAGGAGTACTTTCATAGATGGCCCGAGTCACACTGAGTTGCCCCTCAATGATCAAGCGATGATCCAATTCATCACGCGTAAACTCTCGACCTGATTTATTGCCTTGCTCTAAATACTCCTGCGCCCCTGTATTATAACCACTGACTCTAATCAGCATGATCAATACCCGCTAATAAAATCGATTCGATGACCATCAGCGTTTCATACCATTTATCTCTCACACTGTCGGTGATGATCCCCCTATCACTCGCCGCTTTTGCGATGTAAGCCAACTGAGAAATGTTGTTGCCCGCCTTATTAACGATAAATACAATTCTCCTCTTAAACCCGGTAAACTCTCTAAATACTGGGAGTTGATTTAAGATCAGCTTCCTAAAGAAATCAGATACAGAACAGCCCGCCCGCTTGATCATGTCATCAAACTGGGCCATTTCGTCTTGTGTGAGTCGAAACCGGATGATATGAACCTTTTTGCCGGATGTATCGGCGTTTTTCAAGGTAG
>NZ_LGLN01000084.1:2362-2988 GCF_001293775.1 Pseudomonas syringae pv. cilantro | reverse complement strand
ATTGGGCGAACCACGGTTGCCGTTATGGACTGGCCTTATAGGTTTAGGTGGGTCAGTCTCAGGCAAAACTGTGAGCAAAAGCTGTTGAATAGCGTTTAACCTATTAAGCCAGTGGAGATACTGCTTTTGATAAAGCGCGCCGTTATAGGGTGCCGAGTTCGCGGAGTAAGCAACTCGGTTTAGAGCATGTCCGGACTTTTCAAATACCTGCAGCATCTGCTTCTTGTCGATTGCAGACTGCTCGAAGGTAGGCGAACGGCTGATCACCAGGTCACGAAAAAATCTTGCTGGCTTGAGACCGGATTGCGCGATGGGTTCGGCAAACCGGGCGAACTGTTCATCCGTTAAACGGCATGACATAGGGCACGACTTGTTCACTTTTTCAGCCACAAGATCACCTCCTGAGGGCTCCTAAAATGACGACAACCAACAACGACAACGACAACGCTTTCCCGCTCTGCGGGGTTCCAAAGGGGCTCCCCCTTTGGCACGTCGATTGGCTACGAAAAAGGCGAAGCTCTTTTTTGTAGACAATCGGTAACGTGCCTGTTTAGCGAATTCGAGATTTTGGGTCAGACCCAAGATTGTCTCTGAATGTCTCTCGATGACACAGAATGTCTCTCTGT
>NZ_LGLN01000084.1:0-360 GCF_001293775.1 Pseudomonas syringae pv. cilantro | reverse complement strand
TCCGCTTCAAGCGGTGGTACCAGGTGACGCTGTTCTGCGATACACAGGCATTGCAGCAGTGTGGCCAAGGACACGCCCAGGCTTGCCCCTGCATGACTGTCATGGAACTCGAACACTGCCGCCAGATCTGGCGGCAATAGGTGTGTCATTCGGGTATTGGACATTGAATCCCCCTCTTTGCAGCGATATCGTGAGCCAGTGCCAACAGCGTTTCATTACGCCAGGCTCGCTCAGGTGGCACATGGATCAGCGCTTCGAACCGATCAGGGTCAAAAACGATCTGTGTTTCATACACTTTCGGGGCCTTGGCTGGCTCGTTGAAGCGGGTGAAGTCTTGAACCCTCAGTTTCAGGGTTTCGA
>NZ_LGLN01000016.1 GCF_001293775.1 Pseudomonas syringae pv. cilantro | reverse complement strand
CACCGTCAACACGCCGTTGCTGAGCCAATAAAAGGTCGTCATGCTGAAAGACCGCACGCCGCAGCGTGCCCTGTATTTCGGCCGCCAGGCGGTTCTTCTGATAGAAGCGCTGAATACCCGCCTGGCCATTCGGCATGCTGGAAGCCAGACGGTCCAGCGGGTCGTAACTGTAGCGGCATAACACTGTTTGATTTGAAGAGGCCATGGCCAGGTGCTTCAGAGGGAATCAGCCTTCAGCATCCAGCAAAACCGTTAAGCCGCCTACCTCGCAAAACTACTAGGTAAAAAGTGCTTTTAAGCAAGCATCGACTCAGAACGCCTCCGGCTCGATATTTTGACAACCACTTCCAACTGCCTGCGCTGCTGGATGACGTGGACGTGTTTGCGCTGGCAATGGAACTGGGGGATCGGGTGTATGCGCGGTCGGTTCAGTTGCATGACGAGATCACACCGCGCATGGCTGAGGAAGGCATGCGCGTGTTTGATGCTTATTTGGGGTTGTATTTGCCGGTTTTTTTGGGGAAGAAATAGTGAGCAGTTTATAAATCTCTTAACTGTAAGATAATCTCGTGAAAATCCAATCACACTGTCAAGCCTGATCGCCAGAACCTCTTACAGATGACATGTTTTTTCTGAACTCACTATGGTCATGAGCAATATCTTCATACATTTTAGTATAGTTTTTTAACGACCGTTCATAGTTAGTGTTAGCCGCACCTGTTTCGACGCGCACTTCAAAATGTTTTTTTATTTTTGCCACCGCATCAACGCGTTTTTGTATGCGTTTATCCATAGCATTCATTGCCTTAATAGTTTTAGCGCGCGATATATCTAGCTTAGTATCCAGTACATTTCTATATTTCTTTAAATCGCGCTGACTCAGCCACCCCTCAGGCTGAGAAACTAACTCATTCAAAGAACCTTTTGAGCTTCCAGCACTACTTGTCGCAACAGGTGTAACAATAGAAGAGTCGTCCACATTCAAATCAATTCTCTTTGGATCATGCGAAACTTTATTATCCAGCATGCGACTTAAGATCGGATTTTTAGCACGAGCCTGCTCCCTACTAACTCGTCTCAAATACGCTTCAGAGCGCCGCAAATCCATGACTTTTTTGAATGGTATGTGCCCTGTCGGATCCCCAAACCCAACCGGATCCCCACCCACATACCCATACGCATTCAACCCGCCCTCACCAAACGGGCTCAAACTGTCCGGGCTGTTAAAGCGCATCAACACCGGGTTATAAGCCCGATACCCATTCCCCAACAGATAATGCCCGGTAACCGGATCACGTCGTTCGCCATTGAACCCCAGCAAACTGGCCAAGCCGCTTTCAGCCGGAT
>NZ_LGLN01000045.1:22190-98238 GCF_001293775.1 Pseudomonas syringae pv. cilantro | reverse complement strand
AACCACCTGATCCCATCCCGAACTCAGTAGTGAAACGATGTATCGCCGATGGTAGTGTGGGGTTTCCCCATGTGAGAGTAGGTCATCGTCAAGATCAAATTCCGAAACCCCTCATCGCTGACGCGATGAGGGGTTTTGTCGTTATGGCTTTCAACATGTTCACTGAGCAGTGCTATCAGACCGTGTCATCAGGCAAACAGACTGCGCACATTACTCATGGCACCGTCTGCAAAGCCCTGAAGAAACGCTTCGAATGCAGCCCCCTCGGGCCCGCCCGCAACGGAGTCCGCTACGATCGTCCAAGTGGCAATACAAGCCTGTTCGCTGATCGGTTCAACAGTCATCGCCGCCCATAAGTTGCTGACAGGCAAACTGGTGTGGATCAGCGACCAGGTCATGTACAACGCCTTATCATCACGTGAGTTCAACTGCTCGATGGCTACATTCCCGTCCTTGAACCGTTTCTTGCGAACCGAGCCTGCACCTGTGCCGGTAACCTCAGTGCTTTCCAGTGCTGTAATGAAAGCCTGAAAGCCGCCAAAGTTGCCTACGACAGCCCAAACGCTGTCGGCATCACCGGGGGTTTCCACCGCTGAAACCACTCGGCATTGCTCAGGGTTTTTGATCAGGGTGTCTGGCTTCAAATTGTTGTGAAGTGTGTTCATGTGTTTCTCCATTTACGTCGTAGAGGTGTCGACTCAGATGAAGTCGATGTCCTTCAGGTAATCGCATCCCTTGCGCAGCAGCGCCGGGGTTTTTTGCGGGTACTGCGCGCCCATGTGGCGGATGCCGGCCAGGGTGTTCTGGTACTCGATCATCGAGATATCGCCGATGTCCTCTTCGAAGCCATCGAGGTAAAAGCCCAGCACGCCGAACAGTGCGTTGTGGCTGTCGACCCGACTGAGCTGCGTCTGCCATTGCGCCACGCTGACTAGCTCGAATTGGCGCCCGGCCTCGCGGAAGGCCTCCACGTAGCTGTTCCAGCTCAATGGCTCCGGGTTATGCAGATTGAACACCGCACGCTCGGGCTGATAACGGCTGGCATGAAAGCCGATGAAGCGCGCCAGAAAGTCCACCGGCATAAGGTCGAACGCGATGTCGAACTTCGGGACCTGACCCAACTGCAAGGACCCCTTCAGCATCAGCATCAGACGGTTTTTTTGCGGCTGGCAGACGCCGCTGACACTGTTGAACGCAATGTTCCCAGGGCGATAGATGTTCACCCACGCACCCTGATCCCTCGCGCGCTGGAGGACACGCTCAGCAACCCATTTGGAAAGGTTGTAACCATTCTTGATGTAGATCGGCGGGGTCTCGGTAGCTGGCTGTTCAAGCACATGGCCGGCCGCATCGACAGCGCTGGAGGCAGAGAGCGTCGAGACGAAGTTGAAGACCTTCTTGCTGCGCCCTTCACACAGTTTCAGGCACTCGAACACCGGTACGACGTTATCTCGGGCGAGGGTTTCGTAGTCCTGAACGTGGTTCACATTGGCCGCGTTGTGCACCAGTGCGCCGAACTCCCGATCAAGCCTTTCATAAACGGCATCGTTCAGCCCCAGCCTGGGCTTTGCGACATCGGCCGAATAGACCTTCACCCGACTCAGGTTCAAATGATCCAGCCGATTCTCCCGCAGCGCATGCTCGAAGCGTTGCTGTGCGCTTTGCCCCTGTCCTTCACGAACCAGACAGGCAATCTCGGTTGCGCCCCAATTCAGTAGCGCTTCCACGATGTGCACACCGAGAAAACCATTGGCACCGGTGACAATGACCTTGTGAACATCACCCAGCTTGCCGATGGGCAACGTCGCAAGCTGGAACTGCGCATTGGCATCCTGCAGCGCCTGTGGACTGATGGTGTGGGCTGATGTGCCGTCGCTATCGATCAGGCTGGCCAGTGTCAGAACAGTGGGTGCTTCGATGAAGCGGTTGATCGGAATGCTGCGCCCGAACCGTTCCCGAATACCCAGTAGCAAGCGCGACAACAGAATCGAATGGCCGCCCAGATTGAAAAAGCTTTCGTCGGTCGAGATATCTCCCGGCGGCAGCTCCAACAACTCTGCCCATAACTCCACCAGTGCCTGTTCCTGTCCGGTCGCAGGTAAACGAAGGGCGTGCTGATCGGTAAAGCTCAGCGGCATGTCCAGCAGCGCCTTGCGGTCGATCTTGCCGTTACTGGCAAATGGCATACCGGGCAGCAGCGTGTAAACGGCAGGGTGCATATAGTCCGGCAGCAGACGCTGCACATGAGCCCTCAGCGCCTGTTCGTCATGAGAGCCATGCGGGTGCGCGAGGAACGCCAGAATCCGTCGCTGGCTGTCCACCACCACGGCCACCTGTCGATACAACTGGCTGGCGCGCAGGCAATGTTCGATCTCTTCAGGCTCGACCCTGAAACCGCGAATCTTCACCTGATTGTCGCGACGACCGATCAACTCGACACCGCCAGCCGTCCACTTCCCGATATCCCCGCTGCGATAGGCGCGCAGAGACTGCCCGTCCGGGGTGCGCAGCCGTACATAGCGCTCGGCTGTCAGCTCGGGATTGTTGATATAGCCCAGGCAAACGCCGGGGCCAACGATGTACAGCTCCCCCGGCGTCTGTTCGGCGACCGGTTGCAATTGCTCATCCAGAATCCAGACCTGGCTGTTGGCAATCGGATGCCCGAGTGTGCGGTTGCTGGCAGATGACGAAAACTCGCAGGCGGTGACCAGCACCGTCGCTTCGGTGGGCCCATACAGGTTGTGGAAATGACACTGCCCGGCCAGTTGCGCGATGACGTGCGGTTCACAGACGTCGCCGCCGGTCATCACGTGTTCCAGCCCCAGTGGCTGATCCAGCGGCAGAATGCTCAACAGCGCGGGAGGCAAAAACGCGTGGGTGATGCCTTGTTGCAGCACACCCAGCAGTTGCAACGGATCACGTCGCTGATCATCATCGGGCACCACCAGTTCAGCGCCACTGAGCCAGGTCGGGAAGATATCAATAATCGAAGAGTCGAAACTCAGCGTTGAAAACTGCAGCACCCGGCTGCGTTCGTTCAGGCTGACGTACTCGGCGTACCAGGCGGTGAAGTGGCTGAGGTTGCGCTGGCTGAGCGACACGCCTTTCGGCTGCCCGGTCGTGCCCGATGTGTACAGCGCCATGCACGGCGCATCCTGGTCGGGCCGAACCGGCATCAGGGCCGCAGGCACTTCCAGCACCGTCATCGCACTGATGTTCAACGCCGGAAATTCGGCAGCCGCCAACGGATGTGTTCCGTCGTGCAGCAACAGCATTGCCCCGGCGTTTTCCAGGATGTACTGCTGACGCTGCAACGGCTGACCGGGATCAAGCGGCAGATACACCGCGCCGCAGCGCAGAATCGCCAGAATGCCCGCATACAGCTCAACCGACCTGGGCAGACAGATCCCGATCACTGGCTGTGTGCCAGCCGCCCGGTGCTCGATCAGCAACAGCAACACATGGCGTTGGATCGCGACGCTGTGCGCCTGCAGTTCGCGATAACTGAACGACTGACCGTGGACGGACAACGCCGGGCGTTCGGCGAACGTCAGCAACGCCTGGTCCAGTCGTGTGCTGATCGGCGTTTCGGCGATGTTCAGCAGGTGCGGTTGTGCGGTCTGGTTCAGGCGATGTTCGAACAGCAACTGATCCACCGCCTGCAAACCGTCCTGCCGGTTACTCTGCGCAGGCTCGGTGGTGGGCAGGTTCTCGAAGTGGCGGTCATCCCTGGAAAAGCGGCTGACGTGTAATGCCGCAAGCTCCACCAGTCTGGCGACCGCCTCGTTACGCAGCATGCGCCCGTTGCCTGATTCATCTGCGGTCAGCCACTCATGGGTGATTAACCGTTGAGTGCTGACAGATCCGTGCCAGCACAGCAATTCCAGCCGAGGCAGCCCCGACGCCTGCGCAGGGCTGAGACAGACACGCAGACCAAGCTGCACACAGTGTCCGGATACGTCCGGCAGGGCATCGTTCAGGTCCAGGCTGCCATCTTCGATCAGCAGCGCGCCAGCAATGCCCGACCACGCTTGCAGGGCGTGCTGGTCAGGCAAGTGGTGCACCGCATGTCCGTGCGCCTGCAACTCGGTACTCAGTTCACTCAGGGTCAGGCTGTGACCCATGAGCACAATCTCCAGGCGCCTCATTGCAGCGATCCCTGAGCCGGTAGATAGGCTGCCAGCTCACGCTGCACACAGGGATCGTCCAGCATCGAACTGCTCTTGAAGAAACGCACGATATTGCCGATCAGCGGGTGATGGCGGTTGACGGGGAAGCTCATGGCCAGGGTTTCTGCTTTGAGCGCTTGCTTGACCTGATCGGGCACCTGCAAGTGCTCGATCAGGGTGAAGTCGAAGCCGCTCTGGATATCGTTGGTCAGGTATTGAGCGATGAACACCGGCATGATGCGCGCGATACAGTCACGGTCCGGCCCGGGTGCCGTGTGCCAGTAGATTCTGACCAGCCGTGCCCAGAATCCGGAATGCCGGCCTTCGTCCAGCAAGTGATCGGCCATCAGCCCCTTCACCGACTGCTTGACCGAGTCATCCCTGGCGAATGCTGCAACATCGCTGGTCACCGTGTTCTCCGCAATGGCGACGCAGATCAGTTCCACGGCACTGCGCAGATGGGCGGGCGCCAGTGCGAGCGCTGCGGGTATCGCCCGGCTCAGTTCGATTTCGTCGGGCAACATGATCGGCTCGATGCCGGTAAGGGCGATGGTTTGCTGCATGAAGTCCATCGCCACCAGCGCGTGGTAATCCTCGTCGACCACCACGGTCATTGCGTCATAACGGCAGGCGAACGGAAAGCGAATCGCGAAGTTGTCCTTGGCGATACTGCGTGCGGTCTTGTCGACGATTTCGGTTTCAAAGATCACCACGTCATTGATGAACTTGTAGAGGCTCTGCACCAGCGCGTAATCACGCAGATGCGCGCATTCGCGGGTGAACGTGTCGCTGAGCACCAGCGGCTGGCGGCTGAGGGGATAGATCAGTTTTTCATCGTTCTCGACGATCCTGCGCGGACGAGTGCGAATGGTCGCGCGGCCCTCCCACGCATCGATGAACGACCGGTAGTCTTCTGCTTTCATGATGGCTTCCTTGTAAGAGCTTCTGGATTGGCGACCGGTCTTACGCGCTGGCCTGCATCAGCGGTGGTCGCAGGCTCATGCGCAGCGTGTCCCACAGCTGGAGCCGGCTTTCCACCGCTGCGATGGCCGCCTGATAAACCTCCTTTTCGCGCTGCGCATCGCCCGCCACCAGTCGCGCCAGCAATTGCTCTGCGGCCGGGCCGTGGTCTTCAGAGTCCACTTCGATGTGGCGCTCCAGGTAATAGCGAAAGGTCGGCGCCTGATCGGCAGTGATGCCCCAGTCATCGAGAATGCTCTGGAACATCAGCGGGATAACGCTCTCGCGGCCGTGCAGGAATGCAGCAGCGACGCCGTGCGCAGGTGCATGAAGCGCGGTGTCGAGTGTGTGGGTGACGAACGCGGCAGCGGCCTGGTCTGCATTGACCCGCTGCAACGCGGTGGCGTAATGCACGCCCTGTTTTTGCAGTTCGATGAAACGCTCAATCTGCAACGTGCTGGCGCCGATTTCACGCATGGCGTCCAGATACAGTTCGAAATGGCTGTAATGACCGCTGCCCAATTGATCGTCGGATTCCTCGCCCAGCACGATTTCATTGATCAGCCGGGCGGCCGAGGCATCGCTCGGCGGCAGCCAGGGCAATTGGGTACACGTCAGTTCCTGCTGCAAGCGCTTGGTCAGTGACATGAAATCCCAGACAGCAAATACATGCGTTTCCATAAAGCGCCGGAGTACCGGCAACGAGTTGATCTCCGCAAAAATCGGATGCCGACTCAGTTCAACTTTTTTGTGGCTCAACAGTGTCTTTTCACACAGCATGGCAATACCCGCTCAGTCAGAGTTGCGATTAAAGTTTGTAGTGATCTTCGTTTGAAACAAAAGCAGTTAGTGCAAAATCAACATCACGCTTTACCCGAAATTCAGGCGAGCGTCAGCCTGCCGTAAAGTCTTTTTTATCGAAAAGCCTGCAGGGTTTCTGTTTCCTGAAGCGCCTGTCAGTAAGCCATACTAAAAGGCTGTAGGCCTTGCAGGGCGTGCGATCAAGCGCTGATGTCACATGGGCTGCGTAGAAAACTTAGAACATATCCAATCACCTGTGCAATCAATTTTTAATAATATTTATTGGAGGGTTTTTTCGGAATATAAGTGTGCGTATAAAACTGAGCTAACACGTTTTATAAATGCGCAGGCAACCCTTCCGGCTTATTAGGCTGGAATTATAAATAATGAACGAATGCCTCGTTCAGCGTTGCCGTCATATCAAATAGTTTGGGTTTTTGAATTTTTGACGGGCGACGTTGGACATGACGTCCACTGTCTCTCTGCCCTGTTCAGCAACTCCTTATCCATTGAGTTCAGATGAACAGAGAACTGTCCCGGTCCTGCGTGGACAGTTCGGCCGTGGCCAAGGTAGATCCTCCGGCTGGAATCTCTTGAGCCACGGCCGAGTTTGCCTCATTCCGGCAGCGGGGCACCCGGCGGATCAGGAAAATAGACGTAATGACACTGCGCCATGGTCTGGCCTGGCGGAGTAGAGCGAAGGGAGGTGTGCAGCAGAGCATCGACTGATCCACAGAGTCGAAGCCCTGTGAATCAGCCGCGTCGTTGATTCAGGCGGGTTCTTGCTTGCGCGGGCGTTTCTGTCGCGTGTCGTTGGCTTTTTTGTTGCTCAGGTAGTGCGTGACCGCCTGAACGCCGCGGTTAAGGTGCAGCTTGAGGGCTTCGACACACGGCTCGACGGCCTTCTGCTCGGCCAGCCGCAGCAGCTCCCAGTGGTCATCCTGAGAAAGCTTGCCCAGGCCCATGTCGGACAGGTTGAACCGTAAAAAGCGTTCTTCTTCGTTCAGGCCTTCTTCAACCAGACGCATCAGCCGTTTGTTGCGTGCCTTGGCGTACAGCGACAGGTGGAACATCCGGTTGAGCCGGCCGATCTGCGTAAAATCAGTTTCGACTTCAAGCTGCTTGATACAGCTGGCAGCCGTCGCCAGATCCTGCTCGTCCAGCAGAGGAATCGACATGCGCAATGCTTCGGATTCCAGCAGAATCCGCAGCGCGTAGGCATCCACAGCGTCTTCGGTAATGAGTGGCGCCACGACCGCGCCCTTGTGCGTCTCGACGCGCAGCAGAGACTGCGCTTCAAGCTGGCGCAGGGCCTCACGCACCGGCATGCGGCTGACGCCGAACAGCGTCGCCAGTTCCTGCTGGCGCAAGGCGGTACCGCTTGGCAGGCTGCCATCGATGATGGCGTTGCGCAGTTTTTCTTCAATCACAGCCCGGGCAAGGTGCGCCGGAGGCTGTTCAGTGCCCAGTACCGAGCCCAGAAAGGCTTCTCTATCTGATTTACGCATCGGCCTACTTCTTCATCAACCTGTCTGGATGGGATCCGATTAATCGCTGGATTTCCGACAGACTAGTCAAGACTCTCCGGATAGTCGCGAAAACCAAGGCATTATTGTGCTCAGCCGTATGAAAACGGTTTGCCTGCCCGCTGGCAAGCTCATCAGCATGTGCGCGTATCTTACCGCCCATCTCGCCGATGTACCGAATATGCATTGGCCTGCGGCGGATTTTAACCGTGTGCTGGTGTAACGTTGCGCTCTGAGACAGGCATTCCAGAGCGCATGGTCTCACCTTTGCGGCATAAGGCCGCAGGCCGTGCCACCTCAGCGAAGCAGACGGCCCGAGACGAAATGCTGAACGTCATTGAAGCCAGGCGTCGATGCATGCCCAGGCGTTACCAGTGAGTCGATGAACGTCTCGTCCTCCGCCGTCACATTGACCTGAAGCGCCTTGGTGTAGCTGTCCCACTGCTGCCCGGTTCTCGGCCCGACGATGGCTGACGTTACCGCCTTGTTGTGGAGAACCCAGGCAATTGCGAACTCGACGATGCCGACCCCTTTGTCCTGCACGTACGCTTGAATCCGCTGGGCGATGCGTAACGATTCCATGCGCCATTCGGTTTCCAGCAGTCGCTTGTCCTGACGTCCGGCACGACTCTCGCTGTCAGGGGCGATATCCGGAGCATATTTGCCGCTGAGCACGCCGCGTGCGAGCGGGCTGTAGGGCACGACACCGAGGCCATGATGCGCGGCCGCCGTGATCTGCTCGATTTCAGCCTGGCGGTTGACGATGTTGTACAGCGGCTGGCTGATAACCGGTTTGTCGACGCCCAGGCGCTGCGCGACGTTGACGATTTCAGCGATCCGCCAGCCGCGAAAGTTGGACACGCCCCAGTAGCGGATCTTGCCCTGACGGATCAGATCGCCAATCGCCGAGACGGTCACTTCCAGCGGTGTATCGTGATCTTCCTTGTGCAGGTAATAGATATCCAGATAATCGGTATCCAGCCGCCGCAGGCTGTTCTCGATGGCATTGAAGATGTGCTTGCGGTTCAGACCTGCCCGGTTGGGCAAACCATCTGCCGGGCCGATGGCGACTTTGGTGGCCAGCACCCAGTCACTGCGCCGTGCCGCGATGGCCCGGCCGACGATTTCTTCCGAGCGTCCGCCGTTGTAGACATCCGCTGTGTCGATGAAATTGATGCCTTGATCCCTGGCCTTGTCGATGATGCGCACTGATTCATCTTCAGCGGTCTGCTCGCCGAACATCATCGAGCCGAGGGTCAGGGTGGAAACCTTGAGGCCGGACTGGCCGAGGGTTCGATAATTCATGCTCAACATCTCCTTGTCATTCAAACGGGTTCAGGCAGCCCCCACGCCTTTAGCGGGAAGTCGGCCAGCGAGGCGAGCAGCAGGTCGGCATGTTGATATTGCTCGACCGGCATGTGCGAATCCGGCACAGCCACGGCGTACATCCCGGCAGCCTTGGCGGCCGTCACGCCAAACGGCGAATCTTCGAAGACCAGGCAGTCTGCTGGCGAGACGCCAAGGCGGCGGGCGGCGACCAGAAAAATGTCCGGGGCCGGCTTGGCAGCGCCGACTTCAGGGTCGTCGGCGGTCACGACGGTATCGAACAGCTCGAACCATGCCCGGTGCAGCGTTGTCTTGGCCTCGAAGTAATGCACCGAAGAACTGGTGCCCACTGCGATCGGGATATTGTGGGCGGCCAGATGGCGGACCAGCGCTTCGGCTCCGGGCATTGCCGGCGCTTTAGGGAAACGCTCGTCGAGCATCGGCTCACGAATTTCGAGAAACTCGTCGATCGACATCGGCAGTTCAAGCGCCTTGATCACGTAATCCGAGAAGTCCCGGGCGCCGCGGCCAATAGTGTGCTGCTTGATCGACCAGTCGAAGGTGCGCCCATGACGGCTGGCAATCAGATGCGTGACTTCCGTGTAGACACCCTCGGTGTCCAGCAACAGACCGTCCATATCGAAAATGACGGCCTTGATATGGCCTCGTTCGTTGTGCTGTTCGCTCATGTGATCCCGTCCGGTTTTCGAATTCGGTTTCAGCCTAACGTTTCCATGAATACTGTGGCTACCCTGTGTTTCAGAAACCTGTGCAGAGAAATATGGCGTACAACAAAAGGCCTCAGGCCACGCCCCTTCGCTTGCCATAATGCCGACGTGCTCACCGAAATGGCCGTGAATGCTGGGCTGCCGGGCTCCAGCGGTGATAATCTCTTGCGGTTTTCAAGCAGCGCTGCCGGTCCCGGTACGACTTCCTCCTCATCAGAACGGATATCTTCGAGTCATTATGAATAAAGCAGCAGGTATAGCGGTTGGCGTTATCGTCGTGGCGGGCGTATTGGTTACGGCGGGTGCCTGGTACACCGGCACGAAACTGGAAGGCGCGCTGAACGACTCGATCAGCAACGCGAATCAGGAGCTCGCCAAATCGTTCAAGGGTGGTGAAACCAGCGTGACGCTGAAACTGGTCTCGCTGGACAAGCATTTTTTCAGCAGCACCGCGCATTACAGCGTCGACATCCAGAACCTCGCGGACAGTACGCAGAACAGCCAGTTTCTGCTGGTCGATCAGATCGAACACGGTCCGATCCCGTTGTCCCGCCTGAAAACCCTGAACCTGTTGCCGGTCATGGCCCTGAGCAATTTCCAGCTGGAAAAGAGCCCGAGTTCCGAAAAGTGGTTTGCCATGAGCAAAGACGTCACGCCACTCAAAGGGCAGGCCAGCATCGGCTATGACCGTGCCACCAAAGGCTGGCTGCAGATGGCACCGCTGGAAATGACCGACGTGGACGGTACGTTCAAGTTCTCCGGTCTTGATCTGAAAACCGACCTGTCAGCCGACGCCGAGAAATACAGCGCTGTCGGTAGCATGGATAACCTGCAACTCAACGTCGCTTCGCCGGACGGTCCGGTCAACGTCGAAATCAAAGGCATGACCTTTGACACCGGCGGCACCAAGGGCAAGTCCGGTTTCTACCTGGGTCATACCAACATCAAAGCCCAAGGCTTCAACTTTCAGGTGGTTGGCAAGCCACAGGTGCAGATCAAGGATCTGACCGCCGTCAACCTGACTCAGGAAGATGCGGGCAATCTGGCTGCTCAGGTCAGCTACGATGCCGGAATGATTGCTTACGGCGGCAAGGACGTCGGTGCCGCCCACATGGGCTTCAAATTCGCCAACGTTGACGCTGCGGCCAGCCAGGCGCTGGGCCAGTTCTATCAGGACAAGATCCTGCCACAGCAGCAAGCGGCAGCGGCGCAGAAGCAGCCTTTCCGATTGGAACTGAGCCCGGCCGATCAGGAACTGATGAACACCCAGTTGAAAAAGCTCTTCGCGGCCAAACCGCATGTCGAGCTGGAAAAGCTGTCGCTCAAAACCAGTAACGGTGAGAGCCATGTGCGCATCGCCGTAGACCTGACTGATCCGGGCTCGCTCGATCAACCCGCCAACGCGCTGGTGCTGAAAGCGTTGGGCGAGATCAACGCCAAGGTTGTCCTGTCCAAACCAATGATCCGCGATCTCGCCACTCAGCAGGCCATCCGTGAAGGTCAGACTGACCTCAAGGTGATTGCAGAACAGGCCAAGGCTGCCAGCGACATGGCCAGCGTCATGGCCGAGATGATGCAGCTGGCCAAAGTGGACGGCGACAACATCGTTTCCGATCTGCACTACGCCAATGACATGGTCGACTTCAACGGCCAGAAAATGACTGTTCAACAGTTCATGAGCAACATTCTGGGCCGAATCGGCGCGCTGGGTCAGCAGTAAGCTGCCGGGCGTGTGATCGGGACGCCAGCAAGGGTGTCCCGATTGCTGTGCCTATGTAAGCCCGTTCAGGCCATGTGCAGCATCAACGCCCGGATCACGGCCAGCGTCTGACGGTGCACCGAATCATAATGATCGTTGTGGCAATAAGGCCGCACGGACAGGGTGATGGAGTCGGCCGTCGTAGATGAAAGATGCACATCGACGGGAGGGCTGGTCAGCACATTGGGCAGGCGAGCGACCTGTTCCTTGAGGCGCGGGATGATCGTTTGTTCGTCCGCTGTGGCGGGTAGCGTTGCGGTCAACTCTACGCTGCGGAAGTCATTGCTTGAGAAGTTGACGATCGTATCGGCGAAGATCTTGTTGTTACCCACCAGGCTCAACACGTTATCCGCCGTGTTGATCGACGTCACGAACAGCCCGATTTCCACCACGGTCCCCGTCACATCCGCTGCTGAAATCAAATCGCCGACCTTGAACGGCCGCAGCACGATGATAAAGCCGCCAGCCGCCAGGTTGGACAGCAACCCCGACCACGCCATGCCGATCGCCAGCGCCACGGCCGCCAGCAACGCCGCGAAACTGGTGGTCTCGATACCGCAGTAACTCAGAATCGCGATCACCAGAATGATATTCAGCGTCACCGTGATGAACGAGCCTACATAGCGCAACACCGTCGGATCGAACCGCTGCCGCGTCAGTGAGCGTTGCGCCATCCTCACCACAACACCGATCAGCCAGCGCCCCACGATCCACAGCAACGCCGCGATCACCAGCTTCAGGACAATCGCTACCCCGTATTGCAGGACAATGTTGAGCAACGAATTGATTCGGTCAGTGCCAATATTGATAACATTCAGCGCATCCATAAACGCAACTCCTGAACGTAAGGCTCGCCCGGCAGATGGCCTGCAAAGCGGAGCCGTACATTGCCCGGAAGAACGCGATGCTGACTACTGGTAGTTTTGACTGGAGGCAAAAGGCCTGCGGCCACGATATGGCTTGGTCTTGACGGTCCCGAACTTCGTTCAGAGTCAAAGCAGGCCTGTGATAACGATGGGCGGGCCACTTTGGCACCAGAGCCAACGCACAAGGCCAGAACTTCGATGTTGTGCCCGCCAGAAATCGCTAGACTCGGCACCTCGTACAGATAACGCAAGGACCTGGCATGCCGCTTTCTTCCGACACTCTTCGCCGCACGCTGGTGACTTGGTTATACGCCGTTGCAGGGGCGCATGTGCTCGGCAGTCTCGTGTTCACCTGGGCGGGCTATGCCGGTTTGCTCGACGGCTACCTGACCACGCTCGAACAGGCGTTCTGGACCGAAGCCGTTCCCGCCGCTGCCCGCACGCAACAGGTCTGGTGGATGGCCTTGTTCGGTGCCACCCTGCAAACGTATTCCGTGTACATGCTGGCGCTCGTGCACCTGGGCAACCGCCTGAAAAGCCCAGCGCCGTGGTGCTGGCTGATGGCCGGGCTTCTGCTCTGGGCGCCTCAGGACATAATGATTTCGGTGCACGGCGGTGTCTGGTCGCATGTGTGGCTGGATCTGGCGGCGCTGCTGGCATTGTTGCCGCCGTTGGTTTGGTTGTGTTGGTTTGATCGTCGTGCTCGTATCTTCTAAAGCCCTGAAGTGATGGACTCAAGCGCGCCCCTCTGGCCAACCTTCTTTGCTTTTTCAGGATGAACCTCAATCATTTTTTTTTGCTAAACTTTTTGATCCAGCCATCATCTGTAAATAGCTCGCCTGATAGTCCGTCGCTAAGCAAATTAATATTTTTTTTGTTAAGGTTTAGCTCTATTTTTTCAGCGTTTTGCTCGAGCATGTCGAGTAAGTTGAATAGGGAATTGTCTACAGTTTCAACAATTAAGTTTTTTATGGCTATTTTCTGTTCTTCATTAAATTTTCTAAGCGTGCCATGAAGCTCTTGGCCTTTTTGAGACTTAAGTGAGCCGTTTTCAATTTTTTCAAATTTTTCAATAGTGCGATCTCTTACAAGTAAAACGAGCATCTCACCAAATGCATCAAGTATTTGTGCGTTTGACATTTCTTAACCTATCGATACCAAGGAATATTAGTTGGTTTTATTGCGCCTTGCTGGCGTAGATTCCAGAGCGATTGAGCGGTCAGCTGTCTCGCCTGTGATGCAGTTGCTCCGCCAGCTTGAAGCGCTCCCACTGCTATTTTAGTGTGCGCAGCCAGTGTATTGGGTTTTCCGCTAAGATGCAGCTGTTTAAACGCTTGGCGTTGATAGGTGGTCATCGCTTGGTGGTCAAGTCCCAGATCATCCATATACTTCTGGCTCAGCGAGAATCCTTTTTTGGGGTCGTATTTAACACTGGCTTTAAAGCCGGCCTTTGCGTGAACGTGATGGCCCCCTACATCCTTATACTCGCCAGTGCCACACTTTATCCACCCCCACGGATCCACCCACCCAATCGGATTCGGCGCGTACTGGTAAAGATTCAACCCCCCCGCCAACCCAATCGGGTCCGGCGTGGTAAACCGGCCGATATCCGGATCATAAAACCTGAAGGTGTTGTAATGCAGCCCCGTTTCGCGATCAAGATACTGGCCCTGAAACCTCAGGTTCTGTTCTTCGATGTAATACGGTTCGCGAATTTCTTCGACGGTGTTGCCCCACACCCGGTAGCGTGCTTGCCAGACGGTCTGGCCGTCGTTTTCGGTCAGTTGTTCGGGCAGGCCGTTGAGGTCGTTGTGGTAGTAGCGGATTTTTTGCAGCGCGCCAGTGCCATCGACGCGGGCGAGAGGTTCGTAGCCGCCGTCGGGGTATACGTAGAGGCTGGTCTGACTGTGTTTCTGTTCTTGCAGCAGGCGCATGCCGTCCCAGGTGAAGTGCGTTTCGCCGAGCGGGAAGCCATGCTCGTCATGCTCGGTCTTGGCGATTCGCCGCCCTAGCGGGTCGTAGGCCATTTTCACCACGGTGTTGCGCGCGCCGCCTTGGTTGCGCACTTCGATCAACTGATGTTCCGCGTCGTAGATAAAGCGCTGCACCCGCTGGCTGCCGCTGCGCTTTTCGATCATCCGGCCGAAGGCGTCGTAGCGGTAGCGTTTGTCCTGATAGGTCAGCAGTTTGTTATGCACCACCAGCCCCGCGCTTTTCGGCGGTCCGTCGAGGAGGTTGGCTGCGGCGTCGTAAGCGAAGGTTTCGTTCTGACCCTGAACGTTGTCCTGGCTGGCGATGATGCGGCCGGTGGCGTCGTAATGCAGCAACTGGCGATGGTCGCCGCGCGGCTGCTGGTCCAGGCGGCCAATCAGGTTGTCTGCCGGGTCGAAGTCGAAGTGTTTCTGCACGGTTGCCGGGAGAATCGGTGACTGGCTTGCGAGCCTTCGTTTGCGCGAGCGCAGTCGGCCGCTGCGGTCGTATTCGCTGCGGGTAATGATCTGACCCTGCGTGCGCAGCACTTCGCGATGCAAGCGGTCGCGCTCGAAATCGCTGATGACCTGGCCGTCCAGATTGATCTGGTGTAGATGCCCGCTGCCGTAATACAACTGATTGAGCCAGCGGCCGTCAGGCAGGTGTGTCTGGAGCAGATTGCCCAATTCGTCGTAATGGTATTTCAGGCTGCCTGCCGCGCTTTGCTCTTCCAGCAACTGGCCGAGCGCGTCGTAGCTGAAACTCAGGCGCTGTGCCTCGCCCGCCTGGTTTGTGAACGTCACGCCGGTCAGTTGATCAACCGGGTTGTACTGGTACGCCGTTCTGCCGTCGTCGGTGACTTTGGCCATCAGTCGCCCGACCGCATCGCGCTCCAGCGCGTGAACGATGGGCGCAACCGGCTCGTCCGGAACCACGGCCAGCCCATTGCCGAAGGGAGCGGGGATATATTCCAGGCGTATCACGCTGTCCAGTGCGTCGTAGGTGTAGCGCCGACCGCTGCCGTCCAGATCCTGCTGTTGCATCAGCCGGTCGCCTGCGTCCCACGCAAACTGATAGCTTTCAGCGTTCTCGTTGGTCAGTGCCAGCAGGCGGCCATACGCGTCGTAGCTGAATTGCACCGAGCGCCCAACCGCGTCCACGCGCTGAAGCACCCGGCCCAGCCGGTCGTATTGATAGCGAGTGGTGTGCCCTGCGGGGTCGATATAGCCGATGAGCTGGCCGCTGTCATCGCGCAGGTATTGTTCGATGCGCTCATCAGGTAACTGACAGTGCAGCAGACGACCCTGGCGATCATGCTCATAGCGCGTGCGTTCACCAAGGGCATCTGTCACAACCTGCAAATAACCGTGCCGGTCGTAACTGAAACGGGTCGGATAACCCGAGCAGTCAACGTGTTCGATCAGTTGCCCAAGGTCGTTCCATTCAAGGGTTTTGTGCTTGCCAGTGGCATCAATGATCTCGATGGTCTGGCCGCGTTCGTCGTAGCGGTACTGTGTCACCTGACCCAGCGGGTCTGTCTCGGCAATGCAATTGCCGCGCTGGTCATAGCGATAGCTCGAGTGGTTGCCGGCCGCATCGGTTTCCACCAGCGGCAGTGACCAGAGTTCCAGCCACAGAACCGATTCGCGACGGCCGAGCGGGTCAAGCGTTTCGCTCAGATTGCCTGCTTCGTCGTAACTGTACTGATACTGCCCGCCCAGCGGATCGGTTGCGCTCAGCAACTGGCGCTCGTCACTCCAGCTGAAGCGCCAGGTGTTGCCCAGCGTGTCAGTGTATTCGGTGATCTGTTGCTGCGCATTCCAGTGGCGAACACTGATACGTTGCAGGCCGTCGATGACGCGGGTGATGCCGTTGCGCAAATCGTAATCGAATGTGTAGCTGTCGCCTTCGTCGGTCCAGTGCCGGACCACGCGCCACTCGACGCTGTCCACCTGCGCCCACTCATAGAAACAGCGCATGCCGGTGGGCAGTTGGTGTTCGACCATGCGCTGGCCCGCGTCATACGCAAAGCGCCGCTGGACCTGCCCGAGTGCATCGCGAACTTCGGCCAGATTGCCGAGAGCGTCGTAATCGTAGCTGACCAATACTTCACGTTGCTGATTGGCAAACAGCCGCTCAACGTGCTGCACACGGTCAGGCCATTGCGCGCTGTAGGTCAGTTCAACCTGCACCAAGTCCAGCGTGTCGCGCAGACGAATCAGTTTTCCTGCGGCGTCGTAATCCAGGTAAATCCGGTTGTCGTTTCGGTCACCCAGTTGGCTGAGGCGCAGGAGGGCGGGGTCTGCGAGTGTCGGTTCGAACAACCGGTACAGCCCGTCATCACTCTCTATCAGCAACTGGCCGTTGTCGTTGCGGCGTACCGCCAGCCCCTCGCCAGCGCTGAAAACTGCACCGCCCAGAGCGATTGAGCCCATGTCGATGCGTCGGGCCTGCTCATCGGTGTAAATCAGCCGCTCGCCGCCATCAGGATGCGGCTCGATCTGTACGCTGATTTCATAGGGGACGCTCCAGCCAGCACCCAGCAGGCTGTGACGTCGCTCATCGCGACTGTTGTAAAAGCGCTGCCAGTCGATGAGCAAGACGCCCGGCAGTACGAAGTCGAGTTCGTCGTCGCCCCCCAGTACCTTGGCTCCAGTGGCGGCATGCACCGGATTGGGCGAGCCGGACATCGCGTTGTTCAGCGCCCCCGTGACCTGGCTGACGACATAACCGTTCACGGCCGACAGCAGCATGCAGGGCAGGTTGGCACGAAACTTACCCTTGCCGCCCTTGAGCATCATCAGGACGGTCAGCGCCAAACCGACGCCAGGCGTTTTGCCGCTGCGGATCTCGCGCACGACCACCGAATCGCCGCCGATGGTCACGTTGGAAGAGACCATACCCGACGAAACCACCTTGGCCTCGCAGGTGCTGCGGTCGCCGCTACGGACGGCGGGCTGACCGTTGATACTGACCTTTTCCGAACCTTCGGCGAGAAACTGCGGTGGCATCGGCGGATGCTTCATGCAGGTGACCAAGTCCAGCGGCTTGGGCACCGCGCCGGGCACTGGCTCTGCGACGGTGGGTTGCCAGAGCTGCGAGAAAAAACCTTTGGCCATGTCCAGAAAGCCGGATTCTTCCGCCTTGCCGACGCTCATCAGAGCGGGCCCGGTTTGCGGCGCTTCTTCGCTTTCAGCGCTGTCCTCGGCCTCTTCGCTGTCCAGTGACCGCAACGGGTTCATCTGCGACGGTACGGCACCCGCCGCGCGAGCAGCCGGGATCGAGTTGATCAGCGTGTCGGTAGAGCCGGTGAGAATCGTGGCCTGTACCGTGGGCGGGAACAGGCCGTTGGCAATCGATTCGCATAAATCGGTGAGCCCTCTGTCCGCCCCCGTCCTGCTCATCGCCAGACCGACGATCACCCCCACGACCGCACCGAGCACACAGGCCCCCAGCCCGCCGGTGGCAACCGTAATGCCGGTCGCCGCGACCACGGCCATCGTGGCCAGCGAACCGATGGCCGCATAAGCAGCGACCTCGAGCACGCCACCGAGGATGTCGGCCATCATCGAGCTGTGTTCGAGACCGTCGCCCAGGCGGGCAGCCCATAACGCGTCAGACATTCAGGGCGCTCTTCATGCGGGGGTCAGCGTCTGCTTGAGCGTTGCCCAATGGGCGACCTCCGCATCGCCCAGCGGCTGAGCCTTGACGTAGCTGAGCGCGATCATCTTGCGTGTGCCCGGCAGCACCAGCGCCAGCTGGAACTGAAAGACTTTTTCAGTGCCTTTGCTGAACTGGCTGCGCAGCTCGATCCCTTCAATCGACTGGTCGGCACCCAGGCGTGTGCTGTGCGCCGGCTGGTAGCGAAGATCCTGAACCTGCTGCTCCAGACGCTGCAATTGCGCGTCGAAGTTGCTGTGCAAGGTTTCGCCGTCGGCCAGTTGGCTGCGGCTGACAATCAGCGACGTGCCCAGCGCCGGGAACTTGAGAATGTTGATCGATGCGTCCAGCAGTTCGCTGTCGGGCAGTTGCAGCTGGAACTCATTGAGGCGGTAAACCATGGGGCTGATTTCTCGTTATTGAGGCTTGGGAAAAGCGCTGGCGATATTGGCGTCGATGGTGGCTTTGATGCCCTGACCGTCAGGCGCTGCATCGGCACCCTTGCCGTTGTTCAGGTGCAGCACGCCGCCGGTGTTGAACTGCGCGTCGCCGCTGGCGTGCAGGCTGATCTGCACACCGCAGATATTGATCTGGCCGCTGGCGTTGAGCTCAAGCACGCTTTTGCCACACACCAGCCGCAGGTTTTCCCCCACTTCTATGATGTAGCTCTGGCTGACGCTGTCGGTCTTGCTCGCGCCGACGGCCACCACATCGTCCTGTTTGACGATGCGCACGCGGTTGTTGCCGATCAACACGGTCTCGTCATGGCCGATGCCCTTGAACCGGTCGTGGCCCACCGAGTGGCTTTCATCCACCTCGACGATCACGTCCTGATTCCGCTCCGCATGGATGTACAACTGCTCCGCGCCTTTCTTGTCCTCCATGCGGATCTCGTTGAAATTCGCCGGCGTGCCGCCTTTGCTGGAACGGCTTTTCATGCCGCTCTGCGTGGCATTGGCGGGCAGGTCGTAAGGCACCGTCTGTTCGGCGTTGTAGACGCGGCCAGTAATGATCGGTCGGTCGGGATCACCTTCCAGAAAACTGACGATCACTTCCTGACCGATGCGCGGAATCTGCATCGATCCCCAGTTCTTACCGGCCCAGGCTTGCGAGACGCGAATCCAGCATGAGCTGTTTTCGTTGGACTGATCGTGGCGGTCCCAGTGGAAATGCACCTTCACCCGGCCAAACTGATCGGTCCAGATTTCTTCGCCAGCGGGGCCTACCACCACGGCGGTCTGCGGGCCTTTGACGATCGGGCGCTGGGTCGTGGCCAGTGGCCGAAAGCTCTGCTGGGCATCAATGCAGCTCAGGCCGAGTTCAAATTGCACGCTGCCCCCGGAAGCGCCACTTTCCAGGCTTTCCTGCGCCAGGTAATAGCGCGCGCCGACGATCAGGTATTCGCGGTTCTGATCCTGACGGCCGAAACCGGTCAGGCTGAACAGGTGCCCGGCACCCAGGCCTCGCGCGTTGCCGCTGAGCTCGACCCGTTCGTGCAGGCTTTGCAGTGCTTCCAGGCGAGTGCGTGCGTAGTGCTCGCCGTCCTGGCTCTGCACGTAGGTGCCGGGGTAGTCGTAAAGCGGATAATCGCCGGCGGTGTGCGGACGCGGCATGGCCGAGCGCACGTCGATGCTCGCGCTCGGTCGCTGGAAGTCGTAGTCATTCAGTTCTAGCGAACCTGGCTGCACTTCCTGAGCCAGACGCCAGTCATTGATATGATCACGTTCGCGATGCTGGCCGTCGGGCGGAAAGTAGGGCACCGACTCGTAACCGGCCGCCGGTTGATGAGCGCCGTAGGCATCGGCCAGCACCAGTACGTGACGATCCTTTTCGTGACGGAAAAAGTAATAAATCCCTTCCTGTTCCATCAACCGACTGACGAAGTCGAAACTGCTCTCGCGATACTGCACGCAGTATTCCCACTCGCGATACGGTTTGCTCAGGGCGTCTTCGAAGTCGGAAAAACCCAGGTCGCGGAACACCTGCTTGATGATCTGCGGAATGGTCAGGTTCTGGAAAATCCGGCAGTCGGACGTGCGGGTCAACAGCCACAGCCATGGGCGCAGCGTGACCTGGTAACTGGCGAATTGATCGCGGGTCACGTTCTGGCTGCAGCGCGCCGCAATGCCATGAAAATAACGCTGCGCACCGCCCGCCAGTTGCACGGACAGGCTCATCGGCTTGCCCAGCAATTGGTTGAGGTCCAGCGCGCCGTCGACCGAGGTCAGTTGCAGGTCGTAACTGAACAGCCGCCCCAGCTCATCGCCGCCGCTCATTTCCTTGAGCAGCAGCACATCCGGACCGAGCGGGCTGCTGACTTGTGCCAGACGCGTGAGTTGCTGGAAGTTCATGGGTTGTCCCGTTCAGCGTTCAACGGCTGCATTACGCCGAGCGTGTCAGGCCGTTGCATCACTGAACTCATAATGCAGTTCGTTATCGCGCTGGCTGATGCGAACCCCGGCCAGCGCCTTGCCTTCCAGCATGCGGGTCAGAAACTCGCGGCTCATGTCCGGCAGCAGCGTGTTGGTCAGAATCGTGTCGATCATGCGCCCGCCGCTTTCGGTTTCGGTGCAGCGCGACACGATCAGGTCGATTACGTCATCGTTGTAATCGAACGCAACCTTGTGGGTGCTCTCGACACGCTTTTTGATACGGTCAAGCTGCAAGCGAGTGATGGCCTTGAGCATGCTGTCGCTGAGCGGGTAATACGGGATGGTCACCAGTCGACCGAGCAGCGCGGGCGGGAAGATCTCCAGCAGTGGTTGGCGCAGCGCCTTGGCGATGGCTTCCGGGTCCGGGACGTTCAGCGCGTCTTTGCACAGGTGCGAGATCAGTTCGGTGCCGGCGTTGGTGGTCAGCAGAATCAGGGTGTTCTTGAAGTCGATCACCCGACCTTCGCCGTCCTCCATCACGCCTTTGTCGAACACCTGAAAGAAGATTTCGTGTACGTCCGGGTGGGCTTTTTCGACTTCATCCAGCAGCACCACGCTGTAGGGTTTGCGGCGAACCGCCTCGGTCAGCACACCGCCTTCTCCATAACCGACGTAGCCCGGCGGAGCGCCCTTGAGTGTCGAAACGGTGTGCGCTTCCTGAAACTCGCTCATGTTGATGGTGATGACGTTCTGCTCGCCACCGTACATGGCCTCGGCCAGTGCCAGCGCTGTTTCGGTCTTGCCCACACCAGACGTACCGGCCAGCATGAACACGCCAATCGGTTTGCTCGGGTTGTCCAGCCCGGCGCGTGAGGTCTGGATACGCTTGGCGATCATTTGCAGGGCGTGGTCCTGGCCGATGATGCGCTTCTTCAGGTGCTGATCCAGATTGAGCACGGTTTCCAGCTCGTTGCGCGCCATACGGCCCACCGGGATGCCGGTCCAGTCGGCAACCACCGAGGCCACGGCCTGATAGTCCACCGTCGGCAGAATCAGCGGATTTTCGCCTTGCAACGCGCTTAGACGCTGCTGCAAATCGACCAGCTGTTCGCGCAGCGCCTTTTGCTCGTGGTTATCCGGGTCGGCAATCGCATCGACAGTGCCAGCGCTGTCACGCAACTGCGCACGCAGCGCCAGCAACTCGTCGACCAGCGCCTTTTCATCGGCCCAGCGGGTTTCCAGTACGGCCAGGCGTTCGCGCTCGGCGTTGAGCAAGGTTTCGCTGTGGCTCTGGCGAGTCGCTGTGACAATGCCGATGGCGTGTTCACGGGCGATGATCTGCAACTCGGTTTCCAGTGCCTCGATGCGACGACGGCTGTCGTCCACTTCGGCCGGAACCGCATGCAGGCTGATCGCAACGCGCGCACACGCGGTGTCCAGCAGGCTGACGGACTTGTCCGGCAACTGACGCGCCGGGATATACCGGTGGGACAGTTTCACCGACGCTTCCAGCGCCTCGTCGAGGATTTGCACCTGATGGTGCTGCTCCATGGTCGAAGCCACACCGCGCATCATCAGCAGCGCCTTGTCTTCCGACGGCTCGGCGACCTGCACGACCTGAAAGCGGCGGGTCAGGGCGGGGTCTTTTTCGATGTGTTTCTTGTACTCGGCCCAAGTGGTCGCCGCGACGGTACGCAACGTGCCGCGTGCGAGTGCCGGTTTGAGCAGGTTGGCAGCATCGCCCGTACCTGCTGCGCCGCCCGCACCGACCAGCGTGTGGGCTTCGTCGATGAAAAGAATGATCGGTTTGGGCGAGGCCTGAACATCTTCGATGACCTGACGCAGGCGCTGTTCGAACTCGCCTTTCATGCTGGCGCCGGCCTGCAGCAGGCCGACATCCAGACTGCGCAACTCGACATCCTTGAGCGCGGGCGGCACATCACCGGCAACGATGCGCAGGGCGAAACCTTCGACGACGGCGGTCTTGCCGACACCGGCTTCGCCGGTCAGGATCGGATTGTTCTGGCGGCGGCGCATCAGGATGTCGACCATCTGACGAATCTCTTCATCACGACCGACAATGGGGTCCAGCTTGCCGCTGCGCGCCTGCTCGGTCAGGTCGACGGTAAATTTGTTCAGCGCCTCCTGCTTGCCCAGCGCGCTGGGTGACATGGCGCCGCTGGCTTCGCCCGGGACGGCACCTGCATTGAAACCGTCGCTAGCGCTCAAGGCGTTTTCCGGGGAGTCACCAATGTACTCGTCAAAACGCTCGCTCAGGGCTTCGACCTTGATCTTGTCGAATTCTGCCGACAGGCCCAACAGGGCATGGCGCAGGCTCGGCGTCTTGAGGATACCGATCACCAGATAGCCGGTGCGCACCTGACTTTCACCAAACATCAGGCTGCCGTACACCCAGCCGCGCTCGACCGCTTCTTCGACGTGGGAAGACAGATCGGTGATTGATGTCGAACCGCGTGGCAGGCGATCCAGCGCTTCGGTCAGGTCGCGGGCCAGGCGCGCCGGTTCTACGTTGAACTGACGGATGATGCGGTGCAGGTCCGAGTCCTGGAGCTGCAACAACTGATGAAACCAGTGCGCCAGTTCGACATACGGGTTGCCACGTAATTTGCAGAACACCGTAGCCGCCTCGATGGTTTTGTAGGCGACGCTGTTGAGTTTGCCGAACAGCGCGGCGCGACTGATTTCACCCATGTTTCCTGCTCCTTGAAAGGTGTGCTGACGTTGCCTGGTCGGCGTAGTGCCGAGCCAGAATCAAATCCTTGGCGTCCTCTTCGGGCGTGCCGAGCCAAGTGTTGAAACCCAGCCGCTGACGGCCGTTGAGTTGAAAAGCCGGGACCTCGGGTTGTTCCAGGATCAGGTTCAGATCCCAGTCCAGTTCGTGGCCCAGATACTCGGCAACCCAGGCCACCAGCTCCTTGAACGGCTGGCCATCAGGCAACATGCCCATGTAATCAGCGAACTTGAGCGGCCCGAGCCGTATACGAAACTTGTGCTGACGATCCCAGACGTGGCTGCCCAGACAGAAGTCCACCCCCAGTTGATTCGAACGGACACCGACGCGGCTGCGCTCAGGCAGTTCAAGCCATTGGCCGACGTATTCTTCGATCTCTACCGGCAGGCCGAAGTACTCGGACAGAATCGCGCGCAGGCCATCCGGGTAGCGCGTCTGCGCCGCCAGATGGCCGCTGAAATGCAATTTGGCCGTGTCCGGAATCAGGCCCTGTTCAAGCAGGCTCTGCATCCCGCGTCCGCTGAGTGCAGCGAGCCGGGCCGACCAGTAATCATCATCCGGGCGGTCATGGCTGACGGTCGGACGGGCTTCCGCCCAGGCGCGGTAGAACAGGCTCAGCAACCGATGATGGAACACGTCCAGAAAGCGTTTGCTGGTGCTGTCGGCGTTGTTGCGCTGACGTTCGCGCACGTACTCGGTGATGTGCAGCGGCAGCGGGCCGTTAGGGCCGCCGAGGCCGAAGAAGAACTGCTCCAGGCGTGCCGGGCTGTTTTCGCTCGCCGGCGTCATGGAGGCGAGTGTCGACGGGGCGAACGCGCTGTCCGGTTGTTGACCCATCCGTAACGGGTCGTCGGCCAGCCGCACGGAATGGCCGATTCTGGGCAAATCCGGCGATTCGCACTCGAGACGCCGCAGCGCCTGGAAGAAATCGAATTCCCAGGGCTGCTCGTGCATGGCCGTCACAGTATTCAAAGGGTCGGACGGCGTCCGGGTCGGGCTTTCCATCGCATGATCTCGCCGCGTTCGGTGGTACGTAACACGGTCTCGGTAAAGCTGTTGATCGACACGTAACGTGCCAGGAAACGCTCGAACACCGTGCCGAGCAAAAACACTCCGGTACCGCGAAAGGCGTTCTCGTCAAACTCCAGGGTAATTTCCAGGCCTCGGCCAAATACGATCGGTCCCGGCATCGGCAGGCGGCGGGTGCAGGGTTTGCTGCTGACCTCGCGCAGGCCTTCAATCTGCAATTGCAGGGCAACGTCGTTGTCGTCGCCGTATAACCGGAGCAGTTCGCGCAATGCCGCTGCGCCCTGACCCTGTTCGCTCAATGACAGGTAATTCAGCGACAATTGGCTGATCAGGCGCCAGGCCTTGTTGTCGTGGGCATGGCTGGCGCGCGGGCGGCTCGGGCCGGCCAGGCAGCGCACGGCGGACACCGGCGCGCTGTCGGCCAGTGTGAAGTCGGTCTTGCCGCTGCCGACGCTCATGAACAGGGGCAGATCACGATTGGTGCATAATGCAGTCAGACCCAATTGGCGCAAATCATGTCCATAAGGTGCCTGCTGGCTGTCGACCAGGCTGATGAACGTCTCGCTGCCCACATAGTTCGAGCGTGTTCCATTGCGTCGCTGCTCGCTGGACAGCACCCGCGGCTCCCGGCGCAGCACGTAGTACGCCTTGTCACGGCCGTAACGCGACGGGTCGCGCACCGCATAGAACGGCAGGAATGGCTGATCTGGACCGGTGCCGTGCCCGGTCACGCTCTTGAGCGAATGAATCTCGAAATCCATCGGTCGCGTACGGTCGGCAATCGCATGGTGCTCATGGACGCGATCGGTCAGGTGAATGCGGTCAAGACGGCGTGGGAAAAGATTGATGGCGGGCGTGCAAAACGGCACGAATTGCTCGGCGCCGATGCTGCTTTCCAGGCTTTGCTCGAAACTGTTGAACAGCACGATCAGTTCCAGCTCCTGCCCGGAGCAGCGCTGCACGGCACGGGTCAGCTGGCTGAAATCGACAAACAGAAAGCGTTGCGGCAGGGCAAAATATTCCTGCAACAGGCGGTAGCCCTGAAAGGCTTGTGGCACCACGGGCAATGCCGCTTCACGGTCATCGAACCCGCAGGGGCGCAAGGCGTCGGCAGGCAGGCGCTCTACCCAGTCGCCGCCGGGCTGGCGGGCAAACACGGCACAGGCGTTGCCGAGCAGTTGTTCGTAAAGGCGAAAGGGTTGTTCGTCTGCGCCATGCAGAAACAACGGCAGGTTATCCAGCGCCAGCTTGTCAAAGGTCAGCTCTGCGCCCGTGCGCAAGGTAATGCGCAGCCCGGCCTTGGCTTTGGGTTCGCTGGCGGCCAGGCGTCCGAGCACGGCTGCCGGATTGCCGAAGTACTCCGCCTGGGTCACCTGCAAAGGCCACAACGTCACGTCATGCGCGCTTCGATACTCACAGGGTGTTTGCGAGTCGCGACCCAGTGCGGCACGCATCACGCTGTCGCGGGGCAGGGTAAAGCCGCTGCTCAACGAACCCTCGTTCGGGTCCGTCTGCAGCTGCACGACGGTCATCGAGGGTGTGGGCGCCAGGTAGTGCGGATAGGCGATTTCCAGCAGGTTATGGGTGAAGGTCGGGTATTCGGCGTCCAGTTTGAGTTGTACGCGAGCGGTCAGGTAAGCGAACCCTTCCAGCAGGCGCTCGACATACGGATCTGCGCAATCGAGGCCCGACAAGGTCAGACGCCCGGCGATTTTCGGGTATTCCCTGGCGAACTCGGCGGCGCTTTCGCGGATGTGCTGCAATTCCTGGTTGTACAGCCCCAACAGGCGGGGATTCATGAGCGCCTCCGTTGTTCGGCAGGCATCACGTAGACATGGCCGGATTCCAGATCCAGTTCGGTGCGCAGCAGCAAGGGCAGGGCGACTGGTTGAGCCCACAGGTCGCCCTGGATTTCGAAGCTCAATGCGTTGTGATTCATTTCGTCACGCCCCACTCGGGCCCTCACTTGCAATGTCTGGGGCAGAATGCGCGGCTCGTACGTCACAATCGCACGGTGAATCAGGCTTTCCAGCAGGCTTATATCGATACTCGATGCACTGTTGCCTGCCAGCGCCGGCAATCCGTAATTGACGACCGAAGTACCGGCCGGGGTGTGCAGCGTGGCATCGGCGTCCAGCAAGGACGTAGTGTTCAGCAGCCAGGCCAGATCACGCAGTACCGAGGCCTTGAGCTGACTGAGAGACAACACGCGCCTGTCCGCACTTTCCTGCGGATTGCTAGGGTCTTCGTCGGTCAGCCGATCAAGCAGCGACGGCTGCAGGCGCTCGCGCAGAGTGATGTCGTTCACCAGTCGAACTGCCAGACAAACGCTTTCTGATCCCAGTGGGCTGGTCCGCATGCGGCGACCCGGCTAACGGGCGATGCCTCAAGTTTGCCGTTGAACAGGCGCACTGGCTGAAGGTCAGTGACGCAGTTCTTGCTTGGCGCGGGCAACCGATCGCTGCGCTCGACCATAACGATAAGAGCCTTGCGATAGGTTTCTACGCGCACTTTTTTTTGCAGGTCCTCGCTGAAGCGGCAGGGCCACTGCATCTCCAGCGTCAGGGGCGCGTTTCCCGTGCGGTTCAGGGTACAACGACCCTGCTCGTTGCTCAGGCTGAGTTGCTGGCCACCGACTTCGGCCTGGATCAGGCCAATGGGGGGCGGGTCTGTCTGTTCGGCACACGCGTTGAGGCTGATCAGAGTGGCAGTCAGCACGGGAATAACGACCGATTTGCGCATCACGTCAGCTCCCAGAACCAGACAGCCTTGGCCCGGTGAAAATAATCGCCGGTCTGGGTCTGGCCGCGATTCCACAGGTCGATATGGTCGCCGGTGGGATGGCCCTCGGCATCGTTCGGCTGCGCGTAGAAATCCTTGTAGAAAATAATGCCTGTCTTGTCGATCAGGCTGTTTCGGTCTGCCGAACTGTTGCTGTAGATTTTCGGCGCGCCGAGTTGTTTCTTTTTCCACAGCCAGTTGGCCAGAGATTCGGCACCTCGGGCATGCCCGTGAGCACATCGAGGCTCGCTGTAGGTAGAACTGTTAACCGCAAGCGAACGCTCATTGCACAGCGCTATGCTCAGGCGGATCGCACACTGATTGTCCCAAGGACCATCGCAGGGCTTGCCGCTGGGCGAAGTCCCCATCATGTCGTTGTACGCTTTCCACAAATTGATAAAAGCTGGCTTGGCCATCATTCAATCTCGAAACGGCATGGATCGGAGCTTCCGGATACCGATGGCCCCGGCATCTGCTGACGGGGCCGCATGCACTCAGCGCTTGGTGTTGGAGCGGATGTTCCAGCCGTATTTGACCGGGCCACCTTCCTTGGTGCCGTCGGCTTTCTGTGGCTGATAGTCCACCAGCACCTGGGCGAAATTGAGGGTGACGTTTTCGATCAGGCGATCATCGCTGCCCGAGCCGCCGGTGCTCAGTGAAGTGATGAGCACTTCTTCCAGATTGATGATCAGGTACTCGACCTGGCTTTCGCCGCCAGCCTTGCGCACGGTCAGCTTGACCTTGTCGATGTGCTTGCCGCTGGAGCAATGCATCATCAGGTTCGGCGTGGATTTGTCGACATACTTGGTAATCGACAGGTCCTGAATATTGACCTTGCCTGCACCACCGCCTGTGCCGGTGTGCATGTTGCCGGTCTGGGACATGCCCCAGCTCCAGTTCAACACATCGATCTCTTCCTTGTGGGCCTTGTCCATGGACTCGCCCTTGATGTCACCGATCTTGATAAAGATATCGACTGCCATGTTCTCTCCTGATGTGGCGTGGACCACTCATGTGTTGATTGGCTGCACGCCGGTCTGGACGTGCAGCCTGTTCGCATTGCGCAAAACCGCTCGCAGCTTTAGCTGCGGACGTGGTCAGGCACCCTTGGCCGACGGCAGCTTGGAAACCAGACGCAGTGATACGGTCAGGCCTTCGAGCTGATAATGCGGGCGCAGGTAGAACCTGGAGTTGTAGTACCCCGGATTGCCTTCGACGTCTTCGACCACCACCTCTGCTGCCGCCAGCGGATGCTGAGCCTTGGTGGTTTCTGTGGAGTGCGCCGGGTCGCCGTCGACGTAGTTGAGAATCCAGTCCTGCAACCAGCGCTGCATTTCGTCCTTCTCTTTGAACGAGCCGATCTTGTCGCGCACGATGCACTTGAGGTAGTGCGCGAAGCGGCAGGTGGCGAACAGGTACGGCAGGCGCGCGGCCAGGTTGGCGTTGGCGGTGGCGTCCGGGTCATCGTATTCGGCAGGCTTCTGCAAGGACTGCGCGCCGATGAACGCTGCAAAATCAGTGTTTTTCTTGTGCAGCAGCGGCATGAAACCGTTCTTGGCCAGCTCGGCTTCACGACGGTCCGAAATAGCGATTTCGGTCGGACATTTCATGTCCACGCCGCCATCATCGGTCGGGAAGGTGTGAGCAGGCAGATTTTCCACTTCGCCGCCCGATTCGACACCGCGAATCCGCGAGCACCAGCCGTAGTGCTTGAACGAACGGTTGATGTTCACCGCCATGGCGTAGGCCGCATTGGCCCAGGTGTACTTGGCGCTGTCGGCACCGTCGGTGTTCTCTTCAAACGCGAACGCTTCCACCGGATCAGTCTTGGCCCCGTAAGGCAGGCGAGCCAGGAAACGCGGCATGGTCAGGCCGATGTAACGTGCGTCTTCCGATTCACGCAGCGAACGCCAGCCTGCGTATTCCGGGGTGGTGAAGATTTTGGTCAGGTCGCGCGGGTTGGACAGCTCCTGCCAGGAGCCCATGCCCATCACGGTGGGCGAGGCGGCCGCAATGAACGGTGCATGCATGGCGGCACAGACCTTGGACAGCTCGCCGAGCAGTTCGACGTCCGGTGGCGACTGGTCGAAGTAGTAGTCACCCACCAGGCACCCGTAAGGCTCGCCGCCGAACTGGCCGTATTCTTCTTCGTACATCTTCTTGAAAATCGGGCTCTGGTCCCACGCCGTGCCCTTGAATTTCTTCAGGGTCTTGTGCAGCTCCGGCTTGGAGATATTCAGGACACGAATCTTCAGTTGCTCGTCGCTTTCGGTGTTGCTGACCAGATAGTGCAGGCCACGCCAGGCGCTTTCCACTTGCTGGAAATCCGGATGGTGGATGATCTGATTGACTTGCGCCGTCAGCTTGGCGTCGATCGCTGCAATGATCGACTCGATCGACTTGATGGCGTCGTTGGACACCAGATCGGTTTGCGCCAACGCCTGTTCAGCGAGGGTGCGTACGGCAGTTTCGACCGCTTCGCGGGCACGCTCGGTCTTGGGTTTGAACTCTTGCAGCAGCAACGACGCAAACTCGCTGGTCTGCTCGGTGGCAACGGCGGCTTGTGGCTGATTTTCGCGACTCGATTCGGTCATGATGTCTGGTCCTGATTACGCGTTGGGCTCGGAGTCCTGAGGCTTTGGCGCACTCGCCAGGGCCTGGAGCAACGCAGGATCCTTGATAGCCTTCATGATGATTTCTTCAGCGCCGGTCTTGCCGTCCATGTAGGTCAGCAGGTTTGCCAGCTGCGTCCGCGCTTCGAGGAGTTTTTTCAGTGAGTCGACATTGCGCGCAACCGCCGCAGGGCTGAAGTCATCCATGCTCTCGAACGTGATGTCCAGGCTCAGGTTGCCTTCGCCCGTCAGCTCATTGGGCACGTTGAACGCCACACGTGGCTGCATGGCCTTGAGGCGCGAGTCGAAATTGTCGACATCGATTTCCAGAAACTTGCGATCGGCCACCGCTGCCAGAGGCTCTGCCGGCTTGCCGGCAAGGTCTGCCATGACCCCCATGACAAAGGGCAACTGGACCTTTTTCTCGGCGCCATAAAGCTCTACGTCGTATTCGATCTGAACTCGCGGCGCGCGATTGCGCGCAATGAATTTCTGAGAACTGGTTTTCGCCACGTTGCTCCTCCTGGTCGCTGCTGCGACGGTGTTGGCGTCATCGGTCGTTGCCGGTAACGGGATTGCGTGATCCGGACACAGACCCCATCAGGGAGTCAGTCAGCCTCGGGTCCGCGCAAGTTTTCGAACTGCGACATACCGTCTGGAATCAGGTTACGCACGATGGCTTCGAAATCGGCGTGCACCAGATTCTTTGCTCGGTTCAACAGCACCGGCAGCGGGCTCGAGGGCTCGTGGCGGGTGTAATAACTCAGAATTCGATCAAGGCTGCGCAGTACGTCGTCGCGAGTGGCGATGTCGCCGGACGCGCTTGGCGTGATGGAGGCGGGCGCTTGCGCGGCAGACCCTGGCGCTTCGTCGACCGACTCGTTGTCAGCGCTGGCGACGCTCTGTTCGCCCAGAATCTGCATGGCTTGCCTGAGCAGCTGTTTCAGCGGGGACAGGTCGACACCCTGTGCCGAACCGACCTGCTCTGACACGAAACGCTCGATAAATTCGACGGCCGAGCGTGCTTCGCTCAGCGCGCTTCGGGTGGCGTCCAGTTGCTCGGGATCACTGTCGCGCAGAGCGGCAGACAAGGTATCGGCGGTCAGCGTCTCATCGGCACAGCTCTGCAGGCCGCTGGCACTGAGCGCGGCGCGCAGGCTGACAGTGCCGAAAGCCCGGGAACGGATCAGAACGCTTTCGCGCAACAGGCGGATATTGGTGTCGCAGGTCAGACCTGAAAGCGCATTGATACGCACGGTAGGATCGTTATCGTCATCTGCATCAAGCTGCGGGTAGATATCGGCCCAGTACTGCTTGAGAAGTTCGCTGATGAGCGTGAGCACGTTGCCCAGGCCAGCAACGCCGTCGAGCGCCAGGGCACTTTGCAGAAGGAAATGGGTGATGCGCAGGTCTTTGCTGCGCTGCAGCAGCGCAACGCTCGATTGCTCGATGGCGCGCCATTGGGGGGGCTCGGCAGGTTGTATCGAATCGCCCATGACGCGTTCAGGACGGCCTAGCGCATCGCGCTCCAATTGCAGAAAATCCGGGTCGTATTCCAGATCATCGCCGCAAGGAAAATTGGCGGACACTGCAGCGAGCAGCAACGGTACATCCACCAAGATCGATCTCCTTATCAAATCAGTTGTTGTCGCGCGGCTAGTCAGGACGTTCCCTGAACAACTTCCATGGGTAGCGGTTACTCGCAGTGATGCCACTATGAACTCACTGGGGCATGGGCGTTGTGCATTTTTGGTGTAGTACAGATGGCTTGTCAAGGTTAAGCTATGCCGGCTTTGCGCGGGTGTGACGGGGGTGGCAACCGAAATGTTGTTTTGCCGTCGCCTGTGTCACTGCCATGGAATTGTGTATAAAGTCGCGTGCTTTCATGTTCACCAATAATTTTTAAAATCGTTCTTTGAGCTTTTTTGCCTCATTCAGGCTGCTGCGCTCATCGTTTCAGGTTTTTCGTTATTGTTGCTCATGCGCGTTGTAAGCAAGGAGGCGCAATGACGCTGTGTCTGACGATCACTAGTTATCACAAGATAACCCCTGGCCAATGTCCTGAAAAATCAATGGATAATGGGGTGATGGCGATCGGTCGTGGCCCGGAGAATGACTGGGTGCTGCCTGATCCCGAGCGCTTGGTTTCCCAGAAGCATTGCGTTGTCCAGTACAAAGATGGTCGTTACTACCTCACCGACTACAGCACCAATGGCGTCGAGCTGATCAATGCCGGTATTCGTCTGCGGCGCGGCAACAGCGAACCGCTTCAGGATGGCGAAATCATCCGTATTGGTGAATACGAAATACAGGCACGCATCGACGCGGGTCTGAATTTTGCGGACGTCATGCCAGCGAGCGGGATCGACTCCCCCAACAGTTTCGAAGCGCTGATGGGGCGCCAGAGCGGCGCAGCGCAACCCGGTGCTGCGCCAGTAAGCAGCGTGCCGGCTACCGCTCATTTTCAGGGCGGATCGGCACACGATACCTTTCCTGATCTGTTCGACTTTCTGACGCCGTCGAGCATCACGCCGCCGACACAGCCTGATCATGTTCCTGCCGAGCAACATGACTTTCGAGCCCCGGTGCCCTCGAGACCGGCCCCGGCGTTGAAAATGCCTGAGTCCGCGCCCGCTGTCGGACTCATTCCCGAAGACTGGGACCTGTTAGCCGATACGCCCGCCCCGACACCGACGCAACCGCGGGCCGATACTCTGCCTGAGCCTGAGCCTGAGCTGACGAGGCCTGAACCCGTCGCTGTCCCAGTCGCTCCAGCCGTAGCGCCAGTCGCTACGCCGTCGCCAGCCGAAACTGCCTCCGCTCATACGCCCGATCTGCTTCAAGCCTTTCTGCGCGGCGCAGGCCTTGATCAGCTGCGCATCGACACCGCTCAGGCCGAGGCCCAGATGGAGGCGATAGGGCGCAGCTATCGGCTGATGGTTGAAGGGCTGATCGACGTATTGCGGGCGCGCACCAGCCTCAAGGGCGAGTTCCGCATGCAGCAGACCGTGATAGGCCCGGTGGAAAACAACCCGTTGAAATTCGCCCCGAATGCCGATGAGGCCCTGTTGCTGCTGCTGCTGCGTCACGGCAATCAGGCATTCATGGCACCGGAACAGGCGGTGACCGACAGTTTTGATGATTTACGCGCTCACCAGCTGGCCGTGATGGCCGGTGTGCAGGCAGCGATCAAGCATCTGCTCAAACGCTTTGAACCTGCCGAGCTTGAGGCGCGTATGAGCGCACCGTCAGGTGCTTTATCGAGCCTGCTGGGCGGTTCCCGACAAGCCCGTTACTGGCAGCAGTTCACCGAGCTCTACAGCAATATTTCGCGCGAAGCGGAAGACGATTTCCAAGAGCTTTTCGGGCGTGAGTTCAGCCGCGCCTATGAGGAGCACAGCGCCCGTTTGCGCCGCCCCTGAGTTGCAGGATCAACCACCACTAGCCAGAACTTAAGGATCAAGGATGTTTCGCAGCGTTGTTTCGGCCGCTCTCATTGTATTGCTGCTGGGTGCCTGTGCCAAGGATGTGCAAACTCCGAAGGATGCGTCTGCGTCCTCTTCGGAAGCCGCCGTCACGCTCGACTTTCAGGCTGCCGCAGGGCTCAACCCCGGCGCGACCGGTCAGGCTGCGCCCGTCCGGGTGCGCCTCTACGAATTGAAAAACACAGCGTCTTTCCTGCGTGCGGACTATTTCGCCCTGGCCGAGCGCGCTCCCGCCACGCTGGGACCCGATCTGCTTGATCAGGATGAAGTGCTGGTCCAGCCCGGTGCGCAGCAGCGTGTCGTTCGCCATCTTGATCCGGCGACCCGTCATATCGGCCTGGTGGTCGGCTATCGCGCAATAGATCGTGCGCAGTGGCGTGCCGTCATCGACGTCTCGCCGCGACAGTCCAGCGAACACCGGATCAGCCTCGATGTGCAGGCCGTACGCACTGACGTCGCCACCCCAACCCGCCCGGCTCAATAGCAAACGGAGTACCCATGTCCTGGAACAATCGAGTGGTCTGGTCGGAAGGCATGTTCATCGGAACCCAGCACTTTCAGCAGCATGACCGATACCTGGAAAACCTGATCGATGCCCGCAATCGGCCACTGTCGGCAGGCGCGTGGGGGTTTTCCGAGCTGTTGATCGATCAGGGTCTGTTGGCCCAAGGCAAACTGGCAATCATTTCGGCCCGGGGTTTGCTGCCCGACGGCACACCTTTCAGCATTCCGCAGGATGATCTGGCACCCAGCCCGTTGAGCATTGATGACAACCTGCGTGACGGCGTGGTGTACCTGGCCTTGCCGCTCAAGCGCGCCGGTGCACGCGATACCGTGGACGAAGGCGAAGCATTGGGTGGCGCACGTTACCTCAGCCAGGTGCGCGAGGTGCGCGATGACAACGCTCCGTTCGAAAACCGAGCGCCAGTGGCCGTCGGTTCCAGAGCTCTGCGCTTGCTGACGGCTGAGGACGGCTTGGGCGATTACGCTGCCATAGGCGTGGTGCGTATCAAGGAAAAGCGCGCCGACCGCGCGCTGGTGCTGGATGACAGTTACATACCGCCAGTGCTCGACGTTACCGCAAGCCGGCCGCTGTCGGCGTTTCGCAGCGAGCTACAGGGCCTGTTGCGCCAGCGTGGCGAGGCGCTGGCCGGGCGGGTTGTGGCGTCTGGCGCGGGCGGCGCTTCGGAAATCGCTGATTTCATGTTGCTGCAACTGGTCAATCGCGCCGAGCCGCTGATCAACCACCTGAGTCAGTTGAGCCCTGTGCACCCCGAGCGTTTCTACAGCGTACTGGTCGCGCTGGCCGGGGAGTTTGCGACCTTTTCGTCGAGCAGCCGTCGCCCTGAGGATTTCCCTCGTTATCAGCATGACGACCTGACATTGAGTTTCACGCCGGTCATGCATGCGCTGCGCGAGGCGCTGTCGATGCTGATCGACAGCAAGGCCACGCCTATTCCAATCGTTGAAAAAGCCTACGGCGTGCATGTCGCGATGCTGGCAGACAAGACCCTGATCGACACTGCAAGCTTCATCCTCGTGGTGCGTGCTGATATCCCGAGCGAAACCCTGCGCGGGCGTTTCAGCCAGCAGAGCAAAATCGGCTCGGTGGAGCACATCCGTGATCTGGTCAACCTGCAACTGCCCGGCATCGGCCTGTTGCCACTTCCCGTGGCGCCGAGACAGATTCCGTACCACGCGGGCTCGACCTACTACGAACTGGACCGCGGCAGCGAGCACTGGAAACAGCTGATGCACTCCGGTGGCTTTGCCTTTCATGTCGCGGGTGAATTCCCGGGGCTGAACCTGGCCTTCTGGGCCATTCGAGGATAAACCGCGATGCATTCCAACGACGACGGTTCATCCCCGCCCGCCAGCGACCGCACCCAGTTCATGCCGCGTCCCGGCGGTCGCAGCGGGTCCAGTGGCGCTCCGGAGCCTACTCCGCCGCTCAATGTGCCATCGGCGCCGCTGGCAACCGGTCAAGCGCAGGGGCTCAATCCGCTGGAAAGTGCCGCAGGTCCGCTGCTGGCCTTGCTGGCCCGCCTGCGCAGCACCATTGCCCACCCGGCACCGGCCAGCCTGCGGGCGCAATTGCTGGCCTGGCTGCGCCAGTTCGAGGAGCGCGCCGAAGCGGCCGGGGTCGCCCGCAACGATGTGCTGCTGGGGCGTTACGTACTGTGCACCGCGCTTGATGAAGCGGTCATGAGTACACCGTGGGGCAGCACCAGCGAATGGGGCAAACAAAGCCTGCTGATCACGGTGCACAACGAAGCCTGGGGAGGTGAAAAGGTTTTCCAGTTGCTTGACCACTGCCTGCAAAGCCCGCGCGAGCGGTTGTACCTGCTAGAGCTTTTGTACCTGTGCATGTGCCTGGGCTTCGAGGGCCGCTATCGGGTGATGAACAACGGTCGCAGCGAACTTGAAGCCCTTCGCGAGCGGACCAGTGCAGCGATCCGCAGTGCCCGCGGCGAGCATGAACGTGAGCTCTCGCCACACTGGCGCGGTCTGACTCTGGCCCGTGATCGCCTGACCCAGTTCATGCCGCCGTGGGTCGGTGTCGCCATCGGGCTGGCGCTGTTGCTGCTGTTGCTGTTGGTGCTGAGACTGAAACTGGCGTCTGACGCCGAGCCGGTGTTCAGGAATATTCATGCGTTGGGCGAGATTCCGGTGCAGTCCATCGATCGTCCCGTGGTGCAGCCGAAACTGATCGAACGCCCGCGTCTTGCAGGCTTTCTGGCCGACGACATCAAGGCCGGCAAGGTGGCGGTTGAAGACGCCGTGGATCGCTCGGTGGTGACTATTCGCGGTGACGAGCTGTTTGCGTCGGGCAGCGCCACCATCGTGGACGACTTCCAGCCACTGATGCTGCGCATTGCCGATGCCATCCGCAAGGTCAAGGGTGACGTGCGCATCACCGGGCACAGCGACAACCGTCCCATTGCGACCCTGCGCTTTCCGTCCAACTGGGCGCTGTCGCAGGCTCGTGCCGAACAAGTGTTGCAAATCCTCGCCGCCAAGACTGGCCAGCCGCAACGTTTCACCGCAGAAGGGCGCAGCGATACCGAGCCGCTGGGTTCCAACGCGACCGCTGAGGGCCGAGCGAAGAATCGCCGGGTTGAAATCACTGTATTGGCGGAGGGGGTCGAGTGAAGGTTTTTTTCGGTTTTGTCATTCGCTGGCTCGTCCCGCTGCTGGGCTTGATCGCGCTCAGCCTGATCATCTGGTTTGTCGGTCCGCTGCTGGACATCCTGGTCCCGGAAGGTCGCCGTTGGGCGTTGATCATTCTATTGTTCGCGATCTGGATCGGTTACCGGGTGTTTCGCATCATTCAGGCCCGTCGCCAGGCGGCAGCCGTCATGCAGAGCCTGGCCGCCGAGACCGCGCCGGACCCTGCCAGCGTCGCCACCGCCGAGGAACTGGCGACCTTGCGGCAACGCATGGACGAAGCGCTCACCCTGCTGAAAAAGGCCCGTCTGGGCGGTGATCAGCGGCGCAATCTGTATGAGCTGCCGTGGTATGTGATCATCGGGCCGCCCGGTTCGGGCAAAACCACAGCGCTGGTCAACTCGGGTCTGCATTTTCCACTCGCAGCCCAGCTTGGCGCGGGTGCCGTTCGTGGCGTGGGGGGGACACGCAACTGCGACTGGTGGTTCACCGATCAGGCGGTGCTGCTCGACACCGCAGGTCGCTACACCACTCAGGACAGCCACGCGCAAGTCGACAAGGCAGCATGGCTGGGCTTTCTCGACCTGCTCAAGACCCAGCGCGCGCGTCGGCCCATCGACGGTGCGTTCATTGCCATCAGTCTTTCCGATCTGCTGCTTGGCAGCGATACCGAGCGGGCTGATCATGCCGCCGCGATTCGCCTGCGGATTCAGGAGCTGCACACTCGACTGGGCGTGCGTTTCCCGATCTATCTGATGCTGACCAAGCTCGATCTGGTGCCGGGCTTCATGGAGTTCTTCGATGCGCTGAGCAAGGAAGAGCGCGCTCAGGTCTGGGGCATGACATTTGCGCTGGACGACGGCAAGAGTGCCGAAGACCCGCTGCAGGACTTCCAGAAAGAGTTTTCGGCGCTGGAACGGCGTCTCAATGAACGGTTGGTGGAGCGCTTGCAGCAAGAGCGTGACCCGGCGCGGCGCGACCTGATTTATGGCTTCCCGCAGCAGTTCGCTGCGCTCAGACAAACGCTGCAAGGCTTTCTGGACGGCGTCTTCAAGCCCAATGCGTTCGAGGCGCGCGCGCTGTTGCGTGGCGTTTATTTCACCAGCGGCACTCAGGAAGGCAGCCCGATCGATCGTCTGATCGGCAGCATGGCCCAGAGCATGAACCTGGACCGACAGCAACTGGCGCGGCAATCCGGCACCGGACGCAGTTATTTCATCGAGCGATTGTTTACCGCCGTAGCGTTTGCCGAGCAGGGGTTGATGGGGGTCGATCCCAAAGTGGAGCGCCGCCGCAAGTGGATCGCCCGCGCTGTGCTGGCTGCAACGGTCGCGGTGGTGTTGCTGGTTGGCGCACTGTGGCTGATCAGTTACAACGCCAACCAGCGCTACATCGCGCAGGTCGATCAGAAAGTCGCGCCACTTGGCCAGACCGTCCAGAACCTCAGCCCCGCTCAGCGTGATGTATTGGCGGTACTGCCGTTGCTCAACGCGGTCCGTCATCTGGCCAGTGAACCGCCGGACTGGGCGCAAGGGCTGGGCCTGTATCAGGGCGACATGCTCGAGGCGGAGTCGTCCAGCGTCTACCGCAAGCTGCTGATCGCCGTATTCGCGCCGCGCCTGGTGACAAGGCTGGAAGAGCAATTGCACAACGGGGGTTCTTCGGACTTTCTGTACGAGGGCCTGAAGGCTTATCTGATGCTTGCCGATACGGAGCATTACGACCCGGATTTCATCAAGGCCTGGATTGCTCTGGACTGGGACAGCAGCCTGCCCCGCGATCTGCCGCCGGAACAGCGGCTGGCACTGGGCGAGCACTTGCAGGCGCTGTTCGAGCGGCACCCGCCCAAAGCCCGTCTGGATCAGCGCCTGATCGATGACCTGCGCCGCCAGTTGCAGCAATTGCCGGTGGCGCAGCGCGTCTATGACCGGGTCAAACGGCAGAAGCTGCCTGAAGGCGTGCCGGATTTTCGCTTGAGCGAAGCCGGTGGCCGTGACGCGGCACTGGTGTTCAGTCGCAAGAGTGGCAAGCCTCTGACTGAACCGCTCAGTGGCCTGTTCACCGCCAAGGGCTATCGCCAGGGCTTTCTGCTGAGCAGCCTCAATCAGGCTTCAACGCTGGCAGAAGAACAGTGGGTACTGGGCCGTGATCAGGCCGAACAACTGGACGTGGCCAGCCTGGCTGCCGAAGTGCGTCGCCTGTACTTCCAGGATTACGTGCGCCAGTGGGATGCGTTGCTGGCGGACATCGACTTTGTGCCGATTACCAGCGTGGCGCAAGCTGCCGATGTGCTGCGGGTCATCTCGGGGCCTGCTTCGCCCTTGAAAAAACTGCTGTCGGCAGTGGCCAGAGAAACCGACTTGCAGGAAGAAGAGAAACTCCTCGCGGAACAAGGCAAGAAGGTCGATGGCAACGTTGATCAGCTCAAGCAGCGCCTCGGTTCGTTGTTGGGCCAGCAGCAGGCGGCCGCCAGCACTGCGCCGGTGGCAGTGGAGGACCCGGTGAGCGCGCATTTTGCCGATCTCAAGGGTCTGGTCACTAAAGGCGAAGGTGAGCCTGCGGCAATCGATGCGTTGCTGTCCGACATGAACGCGCTTTATGTGCAGGTCAGCGCTATGGTCGGGGCCAGTGGCGATGCGTTGCTCGGTGAAGCGAAAAACCAGGCCACGGCCGCCGCTGCACGGGTCAGCCTTACCGCGGAGCGTCAGCCGCCTCTGGTGCAGGGGCTGGTCAAGTCGGTTGTCAGCTCCACGACCAACACGATGATGGGCGGGGTGCGCAATCAGCTCAATGCCGCTTGGGTCAGCGAGGTGGTGAACGTCTATCGCCAGTCACTCAGCGGCCGCTACCCGATGTCCCCCGGCAGCACGCGTGATGCGACGCTGGACGATTTCGGTCAGTTCTTCGGTGTCGGCGGCGTGATGGACAGCTACTTCCGCAAATACCTGCAGCCTTATGTCGACACGTCTGCCAGCACCTGGCGCTGGCAGTCCGGTGCCGCGCAAAAGCTGGGGATCAATGCGGGCGTGCTGCAGACATTCCAGCGTGCGAGTGCGATTCGCGATGCGTTCTTTCGCTCCGGAGGCACTCAGCCGACGGTTCGTTTCGAGCTGAAACCGATCGCCATGGACGCCTCCATCACCCAATTTCTGCTGGATCTGGATGGTCAGCAGATCGGTTATGACCACGGCCCCAGCCGCCCGGTCGCCATGCAGTGGCCGAACCCGGGCAGTATCGGCGTCGTGCGGTTGTCGATTTCGCCACCGTCTGCCAGTGGCCGTTCAGGTGTAACGCTAGATGGGCCCTGGGCCTGGTTTCGTCTGCTGGAACAGTCAGATCTGACCGCAGGCAATGCGCCAGATCGTTTCAATCTGCGACTGCGCGTTGACGGCGCCAGTATCTCTTACGAACTGCGCGCCAATAGCGCATTCAACCCGTTCAAAAGTCGCGTGTTGAGCGGCTTCAGTCTGCCGGAGCGGTTATGACAGCGGTGGGCTTCTACGGAAAACTGGCCAGCCGTGGCGATTTCGTCAGCCGCGATTTGCCGCAGAGCTTCATTCAGCCGTGGGACGCCTGGCTGGCGGCCGGCTTGCTCGCGAGCCAGAGACAGCTCGGTGGTGCCTGGCTCGATGCCTATCTGATCAGCCCGCTGTGGCGGTTCGTGCTGGCCTCGGGCGTGTGCGGCCCACAGGCGGTCACTGGCGTATTGATGCCGAGCATTGATCGGGTCGGTCGCTATTTCCCGATGACAGTCGCGGTGCCCATCGAAGCCGGACAGGCACCGGGTTCACTGCTCAGTGGCGCGGATGGCTGGTTCGAGCAGGCGGAAGAGCTGCTGCTGGCGACGCTTGAACCGCAGGCGACGTTCGAGTTGTTCGAAGCCGGGCTGCAGGCGCTGGGCGCGCCGCTATTGGCGCCACGTCAGCCGGTGCACGCTTTTGCCGGGCTGCAACGCTTTTCTGCCGTTACACCTCAGGAGCGGAGTACCGCGCTGGTCGAGCGCGCTTGCGAAGGTGCCAGCGTCTGGTGGGGCAACGGGTCGGAAAGCATTGCACCGGGCATGCTGCGTTGTGAAGGGCTACCGGCTGCGGCGGATTTCGGCAGTTTCCTGTTGGGCAATGGGGCAGAGGTCTAGATGAGCGCACCCTCAAGCATGAATTACACGTCGGCCAGCTACAGCCATGTCGGTATGGTCCGTCAGATCAACGAAGACGCCTTTCTGGAGAGGTCCGCCGAGGGCTTGTGGGTCGTGGCGGATGGCATGGGCGGGCACGCGGCGGGCGACTACGTGAGCAGTCTGATCGTCGACACCCTGCGCAATTCGCCTTCTGCCTCCGCGCTGGATGCCTGCGTCGAGCTGTTGCGCGAACGCCTGGATGAAGTGAACGCGGCAGTGCGCAAGGAAACCCATCAACGCAATGTGAGCATGATGGGCAGCACCGTGGTGTTGCTGGCGGTACGGGGAAATCAGGGCATTTGTCTGTGGGCCGGTGACAGCCGCCTGTATCGCCTGCGCGACGGCGAGCTGCAAGGTATTTCACGCGATCACAGCTATGTGCAGGACTTGATGGACAGCGGCTTGCTCAACGAAGCGCAAGCGCGAGTGCATCCGCGCTCGAACATCGTCACCCGGGCAATCGGGGTTCAGGACCGGCTCGAACTGTCGCAGGTGCAACTCCAGATCCTGCCCGGCGACACCTACCTGCTGTGCAGCGACGGCTTGAACAAGACCGCCGAAGACCATGAGATTCGTGACGTACTGAGTCACAAGGACCCGTACGAAATCGTGCGCAGCCTGGTGCACCTCGGGCTGACACGGGGCGCACCCGACAACATTACTGCCATCGTCGTCAAAGCCGGTTGAAGAACATACACATGGACATACGGATTTCTGGATTTGACATAGAAGGCGAGATTGGCGAAGGCGCCATGGCGACGGTCTACCTGGCCACCCAGCGCTCGCTCGAACGCAAGGTGGCGCTCAAGGTGATGGCCGCCACGCTGGCCGCCGATCCGAGCTTCTGCGAGCGCTTTCTGCGTGAGGGCCGCACGCTGGCGCGTCTGTCACACCCGCACACCGTGACCATCCATGACATCGGCAATGTCGACGACCTGTATTACATGGCCATGGAGTTCTTGCCCAACGGCACGCTCAAAGAGCGCATTGCGTCTGGCCTGAGTGCCGAGCAGGGTTTGCTGTACATCCGGCAGATCGCCTCTGCACTGGGTTACGCCCATGATCAGGGGCTGGTGCACCGGGACGTCAAGCCGGCCAACATTCTGTTTCGCGCCGATGGCAATGCTGTACTGTCGGACTTCGGCATCGCCAAGTCGCTGGATGACCGCACGCAATTCACGCAGGCCGGTTTCGCGGTCGGTACGCCCAGTTACATGAGCCCGGAGCAGGCTCGCGGCCAGGATATCGATGGGCGTGCGGACCTGTATGCGCTGGGCGTAGTGTTGTATGAAATTCTGGTCGGCAAGCTGCCGTACAACGGTGTCGATGCGCTTTCCACGGCGCTGGCGCATCTCACCGAACCGTTGCCCGAGCTGCCGGTGCATCACGGCCGCTATCAGGACATTCTCACGCGTCTGCTGGCCAAGAACCCGGCCGAGCGCTTTCCTGACGCCAAGGCCTTGCTGGCCGCGCTGGACACGCTCGGGCTCGACGATACTGAGCGCACGGTGTTTCAGCCGTTGCTCAAGCCCGAAGCGCCACGCGACGAGCTTGCCGGTATGACGCCGGTGTCCATCGACATTCCGAGCGGCCCGCCGCCGGTGAGCGCGCCTCTTTTGATGCCGCCACCCGAGCTGATCCTGAGCAAAACCGCGCCGCCTGAGAAACGTCGGGTGCTGCCGCTGGCCTTGCTCACCGTGGCCATTGCTGCGGCGATTGGAGCCGGCGGTTACTGGTTTTTGCGGGGCGACGTGCATGATGCTGACGTGCGCGATGCCAAGGCGCAGACCAAGCCACCGGAGACTGCTCCAACACCGGTTGCGGCGCAGACACAGCCTTCCTCCGTATCGTCCGACAGCGACGGTGGCCAGCGCCCGTTGCTGATGCCGGGCAAGAAAACTCTGTTTCAGCGCGTCCTGAGCAAGCCAGGTACGCGCTATGCCAGTGAACCTGGCGCTTCCGCCGGGGAGGAACTGCCCGCATTTTCCGTGCTGTACGTTTATCAACGCCAGACGGTCAATGGCAGCCAGTGGCTAAGGGTCGGCGCTGCCAGCGACGGGCGCAGCGAGGGCTGGTTGCCTGCCGAGCAGGTCAGTGATTGGAAACAGAGCCTGGTCTTGAAATTCACCGAACGCTCCGGACGTGCGCCAGTGATGTTCGTGCGCCAGCCCGAGCAACTGGAAAAACTGATTGCTGATCCTGCGGCAGCCAAAAAGCTGCTGCTCGATGCTCAGAAGCATGCCGAAGACAATACTCAGGTGCTGGCCCTGGAGCCTGCCGCCAGCGCAGTGCCTCAGGATCAGTTTTACCTGCTGCCGATTTTCGAGTCGCAAGAGAGCTTCGATGAAAACGGCCAGCCGGTTCAACTGTTGAACGTGGCCTCGATCGATCCAGGCAACCTGCCGCAAAAGACGGCGGGCAATGAAGTCAGGGCCGCTCAAAGTGCCGATGCCTTCCGCACAGCGGTGGTGCTGGTCGTGGACACCTCGGTGTCGATGCAGCCCTACATCGATCAGGTCCGCGAGGTGGTGCATGGCTTGCAGGAAAAAATCGCCCAGCGCGGCGAGCTGGACAGCGTCAGTTTCGGTCTGGTGGGTTTTCGTAACAACATCAGTAAAACCCCGGGTCTCGAGTATCTGACCAAAACCCTGGTCACTCTGGATCAGGGCCGTGACCCGCAGCGCTTCATGGAACTGGCCGGGCAGGTCAAGGCCACGTCAGTCTCCAGCCATGCGTTCAACGAGGACTCCTTTGCCGGGGTGATGCAGGCGGTCAACGAGATGGACTGGTCGGGCTATGGTGGCCGGCTGATCCTGTTGGTCAGCGATGCCGGATCGCTGCGCAAAAGCGATCCGCTGAGCAGTACCCAGATGAACGAGGCCGAGGTGCGTCAGGCGGCGCTTGGCAAGCAGATCAAGATTTTTGCCCTGCATCTGCGTACCGATGCGGGCAAGAAAAATCATGCCTCGGCCGAGCAGCAATACCGCACGCTGACTGCCGATGCGAACCCGCAGATCGGCAACCTTTACATCCCGGTGGCGGGCGGCGATGTCCGCCAGTTTGGCGCGCGCGTCGACGAGATAGGTTCGGTGTTTGCCGACCTTGTGCATCAGGTCCGCAGTAATCCGTCGCAAGCCGTGCCGGTCCTGACCGCAGCACCGAGTATCGCCGAAAAAACTGCGGCAGTCGGTTATGCCATGCACATGGATTTTCTGGGCCGCAAGTCGGCCAGCCAGGCCCCCCAACTGGTCAGCGCCTGGACGGCCGACCGGGACGTCACCAATCTGAAGCTTCCGGCGTTTCAGGTGTGTGTGATGCTAACCAAATTGCAGCTTAACGACTTGCAGCAGTCGCTCAAACTGATCGTGGACGCTGCCCGCAAGACCAAAACCTCGCCCAAGGACTTCTTTCAGGAAATCGCCAGCGCCAGTGCTTACATGAGTCGTGATCCGTCAGCCTTGCGCAAGGGCGGGAATCTGACTGAAGGCGGCATCCTGGGCGAATATCTGGAGGGGCTGCCGTACCGCAGCAAATCGCTGAACATGACCCAGGATCTGTGGCTGTCCCTGAGCGTGGCTGAGCAGGAAGATTTCATCGATGAGCTGGATTCGAAAATCCGCCTCTATGAAACCTTTCATAACGATCTGGCCAACTGGGTACGCTTTGGCGATGCCGAGCCGGGTGATGCGTTGTACCGCGTTCCATTGTCGACGCTGCCGTGATGCTGAGTCTGCGCGAGGTACACAAGGCCCGAGGGCAGGGCAGTCAGCGCTACAGCCTGGTGATCCCGCGTCTGGAACTGCGTGCCGGGCAGCAATATGCACTGGTCGGACCCAGCGGCTGTGGCAAAAGTACCCTGCTGGATATTCTGGCGCTGGTGTCGGTCCCCGACCGGGTGCAGCGCTTCGATTTCGCGACCTCTGCAGGCGAGTACGATATCGCTGAGCTGTGGCGCGAAGGTCTGCAGAAGCAGCTGGCGGATTTGCGCAGTCGACACCTCGGCTACGTACTTCAAACGGGCGGGCTGCTGGGTTATCTGGATGTGCAGAGCAATATCGGACTGTCGCGCAAGCTGTTGGGGCTGGCCGACGACGGCACGGTCGGGCAACTGGCCGAGCAGTTGGAAATTGGCGATCAACTGCGCAAGAAGCCTGCTGCCCTTTCGGTCGGGCAACGCCAGCGGGTCAGTTGTGCAAGGGCGCTCGCGCATTCGCCGCAGTTGCTGCTGGCTGACGAGCCGACCGCAGCGCTGGACCCGCTCAATGCCGGCCGGGTTATGCAATTACTGCTCACCCAGGCAAAGAAACAGAACGCCTGCTGCCTGATTGCAACTCACGATGAAACGCTTGCCCGCAGCGCCGGGCTTGCAGTGTTGCGCATTGAATGTCGGCGTGATGCCGACGGTGGCGTGACCGCAACGCTGGGAGAGCCGAACTGATGCGCGTGCCTCTCATCGCCAGTCTGGCCTGGCAGGACTATCGCAGCGAAAGCCGACTGTCCGCCTGTAACGTATTGGCTCTGGTCGCGGTGATCGCACCTTTGCTGGTGTTGTTCGGCCTCAAGTTCGGCCTGGTCGGCAGCCTCACCGAACGTCTGGAGCAAGACCCGGCCGTGCGCGAAGTCATTCCGCTAGGCGGCGGTCGTTTCACGGCGCAATTCATCGACAGCCTGGCCGCGCGCCCGGACGTCAGCTTTGCACTGCCCAGAACCCGGCAGATAGCCGCAACCGCTGATCTGTCGCTGAACAACCAGCTGCTTAACGTCGAGATGATTCCGACTGCACAGGGCGACCCGCTGTTGAGTGGCCTGCTTCCGCCTCCGGGGCTGGACAGCGTTGTGCTGAGCAGAACCGCCGCAGAAAAGCTCAATGCACGGGCCGGCGACTGGCTTGATGCCGCGTTCACCCGTCAGGTGTCAGGTGTGCTTCAGACGCAACGTACTCGGCTGCGTGTCTCGGCGGTGCTGCCGCTTGAAGCGTTTCAGCGTGATGCGTTATTTGCATCGTTGGGGCTGTTGCAGGCCGCTGAAGATTATCGTGACGGCCGCGCTGTGCCTGTATTGGGCTGGCCGGGCGAGTCAGCGCCGCAAGCGCAGCGCATCTATCCGGCCTTCCGGTTGTATGCGCGCAACCTGAATGATGTCGAAACGTTGCGCCACTACTTCGCCGAAAACGGCCTGCTGGTGTCGACTCAGTCGCAAGCCATCGCCCAGGTTCAGTCGCTGAGCCGCAATCTTTCAATCGTGTTCTGGATCATCTCCGGTCTGGCCCTGTGCGGCGCCTGCGCAGCAATCTTTGCAGGGGCTCTGGCCTCTGTCGAGCGCAAACGCCGTGAGCTTTCAGTGCTGCGCCTGCTGGGTTTCAGTACCGGCGCATTGCTGTTGTTCGTGGTATTGCAGGCCATTTACAGCGGCGCATTGGCGGCTCTGACTTCCGCCGCGTTGTACGGCGTGGCCGAACTGGGCCTGAATCGTCTGTTCGTGCAGGTGTCCGGCGAATACGCCAGCCATCTGCTCGCTCGTCATTACCTCGTGGCCCTGTTGGCCGTGCTGGGTGCCAGCGCTGTTGCTGCGGCGCTGGGCGGCCTGCGCGTGGCCCGAATCGAAGCTTCGGAAGGAATCAGAGATGTTTGAGTTGCGCAGAGCTGCCCTGAGGCTGGTGATCGCTTCGCTGTGCGTGTCGTCGTTCAGCGCTTTTGCGGATGACAACGGCACGCTGGATAACCCCAAGCCCTTGGCGGATGACATCAGCCTGCCGCTGCCGTGTGACGGCGAAATGGTGTTTCGTTACGTTTACGTGCTGGCTCAGGGCAGCCTGGACGACCGCGAGATCAACCTCGGCTATCCGTTCAGCGAAGGCGAGGCGGGCTATAAGCAGTCGTTCATTTCCGGTTATCGCCGCGACTTCATCAACGGCCAGTTCACGCTGAAGGATTTGCCCGGTGACTGGCGCAAGGTGATCGGCCCGCTGCTGCCGAAAACCGATGCCGGAACACCGCTCAAACCGATGATGTATTTCATCGGCAAATACGAGGTCACCGCGCGGCAGTATGCGCAGGTCATGTCGCAAGCGCAGTCCCTCGCCAACGGCGAAGCAGCACCCGCCTGTGACGCGCCGACCGGCATGGCAGGGCGCTTGCCCAAGGTCAAGTTGTCGCGCTTCGAGGCCGAGCGCTTTGGCGCGGTATACAGCGCCTGGCTGTTGAAAAATCACCGGGATCTGCTGCCGGTCAGCGGGCGCGGTAGCGACACAGAAGACGGCGGGGTCGGCTTTGTCCGCCTGCCGACCGAGGTCGAGTGGGAGTTTGCGGCACGCGGAGCGCAAGCCGTCAGTCGTCAGGACATGGACGGGCGTCTGTTTCCACGGCGCATCGAGGGCAGCGAGGGCGATGGTCCTCTGGCCGATTGGGCGGTGTTCAACCAGGTCGCTGGCGGCACCGGGCAGGCGGCGCGGCTGATGCCTGTCGGTACGAAGCTGCCCAACCCCATCGGCATGTTCGACGTGATAGGCAATGCGGCGGAAATGGTCCAAGAGTCATTCCAGCTGGTGCATGCCGGACGTCGTCAGGGGGCCTATGGCGGTTTTGTGGCCAAGGGCGGGAATTACCTGGAGGGCGAGGGCACGCTGTTTACCGGCATGCGTCGCGAGTACCCGCTGTTCGCCGCCGACGGTACCGAGCAAAACAACGAAACCACCGGCTTTCGGGTCGCCATCGGGGCGCTGTCCGCGCCGCGCTCACGCTACAAGGAATTGTTCGAACAATGGCAGAAGGAAGGCCGTCTGGCGGCGCTGACCGATGACATCACCGATACCGATGATCCGACCAAACGTCTGGACAGCATCATTGCCGCCAGTGCCGATCCTCGTCTGCAAGCCGAATTGGGGCTGGTCAACGAAGAACTGAAACGCAACGTCTCGCTCATCGCCCGGCAGCGCGAGGAAGCCGCTGGCAACCTGATCCAGTCCGCTGCGCTGGTGGCCGAGACCATCAGTAACTACAACATTCGCCTGACCAATCTGAAGAAAAGCCAGCAACAGGCCGCTGCGGCAAAGGACGAAACCGGCGCCAGGCTGTATGCCATTGCAATCGACAATGGCCGCAGCGCGCTGGACGGTGCGGTGGCGATCTATATCGACAACCTGGCGACCGGCACGCGTTACACCGATGCGGTGATTCAGGCGCAGTTTCAGCGGATCAAAGAAGAGCTTAATCGCAAACCGGTCATCGGCAGGAGTCTGGTGTCCAGGGCAACGTTGTTCGTTCGCCATGTCGGTGAGTACCGCCAGCAAAAGCGGGCCGACCCGGAAACGATCTTGAAGCAATTGCTTGCGTCGGCCAGTCAGCAATGACTGGCCGGGGTGTGGGAAGCAAAGAAGGGACTCGGGTGGCATCAAGCTGCGCCGGGCTAGTCAATACCAACGAAGAGAATGCCAATATGCTTTTGTCCCGTAAACCGTTTGTCTCGGCCTCCAAAAGCCGTTCTCTGCTGCTGGCCACTGCCGGTTTCAGTGCTGTTCTGCTGACCGGTTGCGCGAGTTCGCCGGTATCCAGAGTCGGCGCGACCACCAAGGTCGAGTATTACCCTTCTTGCTACGAGCCGGTGCAGCATCTGCGTCAGACAGACTCGGACACGACCAAATCGGTTGCTACCGGCGCCGCGTTGGGCGCGGTCGGTGGTGCGCTTGCCGGTGCGTTGACAGGTGACTCGGACAAGCGCGCACGGAATGTGGCGATTGGCGCAGCAGGCGGTGCTCTGGTGGGCGGCGCAGCGGGTTACTACACCGAGCGTCAGAAGCAGATCACCGATGACAAGGCGCGCATCGCTTCCTACTCCACCGACATCAGCAAAAGCGCTGCCGATATCGACCGCAGCACTGCTTATGCCAAGGCTTCGCAGACCTGCTACCAGCGTGAGTTCAGCAACCTGATTTCAGGTCGCAAATCGAACAAGATCAACGCCGACGAAGGCCGCAAGCGCCTGGCCGAGATCGTGGCCGGGCTCAAAGAGTCCAACGACCTGATCGCCGCCGTCAACGGTCGCGCCACCGAAGACCTGAGCAGCTACACCCAGGCTTACGAGAAAGACCTGCAGCAGGTTGGTGTGAAACGCAATGACGTCGTCGTTGTTGCCAATGCCGAGACTGCGCCGGTTGCCGCCACTTCGACCAAAAAGAACGGCAAAGCCAAGCAACCGGCCAAGGTGAAACTGCCAGCCGTGCCGAAAGAAGCGGTGGGTACCGAGAAAGAACTGCAACAGGCCAAGGTCAAACAGGCTGAAAGCCAGCAGGTGGTTACCGCCGGTAAGAGCGAAGTCGAAAAAATGTGCAAAAGCCCTGATGTAAGCGACTGGGCTCCAGTGCCTTGCCCTAACGTCTGAGTGTTTTGACGTATGGATTCGCCGATCTCCTGCGGGAGGTCGGTGAAGTTTTCCGGGATTCAAGGAAGATCAATGTCTCAAGCAATGATCGGGCTGACCAACAGCCCTTCGCAGGTGCTGGCTCGCCAGCAGATTGCGGGCAAAATCAATACTCAGCGGCTTTTCGCCGCCATCGATTCCGACCCTGGCATCGTCGGTGCCGGTGTTGTCTACGTCGACGCCGATTTCAACGTGGTAACCCTTCGAGAATTCACGCCGATCTGCAGCATCAAACCCAAGCGGGTTATTTTGCGGGAGGCGAAAAAATACATAGCACCCCAACAGTTCGCCAGAGACGTGCAGACCAACCCTCGTGAATCGCGTCTGCTCTACGAGGCGTTCAGCGCCACGATGTCTTGTGGCGGCGCGATTCTGGGCTGGATCGCGGTGTTTGGCAGTGGGGCTGCCGTACCGTTTACAGGCGGCACCAGTCTGGTCATCACGGCCATCGGCTATGCTTCCACCGCAGCCAGTACGGCACAATGTGGCATCGGTCTGGCGAGAACCATCAACGAAATACAAAGCCCCGAAGCGAATGATCGGCTAAGCGATTCCGAGTTGTACAACACCATCAGCTCGGTGCTGGATATTGCGTCCCTGGCAGGGGTTGGCGCCACCGGCCTGACGACGTACAAACTGATGCAAGCGAAGAAGGCTGCAACGGGACGCAGTTGGTACGACCTCACTAAAGAGCTCAATCGGCAGCAGCGCAAACAGCTGACCGACGAGTTGCTGACACTTCAGAATCCGAAGTTGACTGCCAGGCTACTGAAACTCAAACAACGAAGTGGCGAATTGCCTACGCGTTTGACGTCAACCCAGCTTAAAGCCGCTACCGTCATTCAGTTTCAGGATGTCTTGAGCATGGGCGTCGGGTTGGTCGGAAGCAATTATGTGCAAACCTTCGCGGTGGGTCTGTATGAGGAAATCACCGAATGACCGACCGCCACAATTACTACGCCTTTCGCGCGCGCTACTTTCCGTCGTTCCTGGGATCGATGTTCCTGACTCTTTTTGCGGTGGTCATCGCCACTTCGCAGGTCAGCCATGTCTGGTTTGGCGACGTTGCCGACATTGGCATGTATCAGGTCGTGTTTCTGATTGGCGCATCAATGCTGCTCGCGCTCGCAGGCTTGTTGATCAGTCGTGGACGTAGTTGGGGCGTTTGGGGGCTGGTGGCGATGATGGTGGCGAGTCTGTTGGCGGTGCTGACTGCGTATCCGTCGAATGGTCCGGGGGGGCTCGTGTTCATCTACGTGCTGGGTCTGATTTTTCCGCTGCTGGGTCTGTTGCTGCTCAACAGCAAGTTGCACAGGGAAATGCGTGCGGAGTTCGTGGCTTTGCGGTTCGAGCGCAAGGAAAGCAGTGTTGACGCGCGTCGTCAGGACATGCTGGAAAAAAACCGTGAGAGGCTGCGCAGGAACAAGGCGCGACACAAGTAGGCAATTTCCCGCAGCCAACAAAAAACCCGCCGAAGCGGGTTTTTCCAAGACCATCCCGACTCCCTGTCGGCCGCCTCCCAGGCGATGGTCGATCATCCTTGATCGTGGTGAACTCCTGTTCACCACTTGATGGATCCAATATTACGGCGTGTGCAGCGGCTCAGAAATAGCCAACTGACTCCAGTGCGTGTAAGCCTTTCGCTATACCTGACTTTTCCACGTCTGAGCGTGAAGTGAGAGGGCGGTTATTCTGGCGTCAGGTATTTATTGAATCGTATCGATTAGCCGACGGCAAAATGCAGGCAATAAAAAACCCGCCGAAGCGGGTTTGTACCAAGACCATTCCAACTCCCTGTCGGCTGCCTTCCCGGCGATGGTCGATCGTCCCTGATCCTGGTGAACTCCTTGTTCACCAGTTGTTGGATCCAATATTACGGGGCACGCTGACATTGCAAAATAGCCAATTTCCTCGATTACGTGTAAGCCTTAGCTTACATGCGTGTGGGAAATAATCGATTTCCGGCTTTGCCCATGCACACGCATAAAGCCTGCAGGCCATAGAAAACAAGGCGTTAACGCCGGTTCAGGGCAAGAACGTCGCTGCTACCTCGCAATAACGCTGCTTGGCATTTTTACTCGCTTCATCACGATCTCGCGCCGAACGCTTGCTCCACTCACGGCACTGTTCTTTGAAATTGACCTGTGCCGACTTGCGGCATTCGCTTCTTTCCAATGAATGGCTGGCGAAGTTTTCACAGACGCTGTCGCCGTCGATGGTGTTGCCGTACACGCGCCATTGCGCGCTATAGCGATTGCGGCCATTCCATTCGCGGATCGAAACGGTTGCGACGCTGTAAGGCCTGGATGACCGCGCAGGGTTACGCGTTGCATTGGTTTTGAAGTCGGCCATGTAGCTCGCAGAGACCATGCCTTTGGCTGCTTCCGCCTGAACGGGGCGCGGCACCTGGCCGAATCGGCAGTTGGCCACACTCTCATCGATGACATTGCCGTTTTTCATGCAGTTGTCCAGCGGCTGCACGGCGGCGGGGTGTTGCGTGGTTGCTGCGACAGGCAAAAGCTCTGCCGTCTTACGCAATTGCGCAGGGGCTGCGGCGGCTGGCGCGGGTTGCGGCTGGATATCGATTGTCGTGGCGTCAGGTGCTGGCTGTTCGACAGGGGGAAGGGGTACCGCTTTGGGACCTTTCAGGTGTGAAGCGATCAGCCCGGCGAGACATAAGGTAACGATCAAGCCTGCCAGCCACAGCCCGTAGGGTTTTGAACGGCGAGGCGCAGCAACGCGCTTTCGACGTGGATGCGAGCCCAGCACAACGTCGACCTGACCTGGCACGAGGCGCTGGATGCGAATAATCCCGTCGTCCTCGGGTTGCTGTAGGGATTCCATTCCTGCTCCTGATCAAGCGTTGTCCGTGCATGATATTACAATGCTATCGGCTGGGTATCGGGTTTCTGCAACGCTTTGGTGCTAGGTGCATTGAACTTGGCGCGCTAAGGTTGTGGCCGTTTTGATTGCTACGGAAGGATCGCCCATGCACCAGCGTCTCGAACACGTATTCGGTTACACACAGTTCCGGCCCGGGCAGGAGGCTGCGATCAGCGCTGTGCTGGCCGGGCGTTCGGCTGCGGCGATCTTTCCGACGGGTTCTGGCAAGTCGCTATGTTACCAATTGCCTGCGTTGATGTTGCCGCATTTGACGCTGGTGGTTTCGCCGTTGCTGGCGCTGATTCAGGATCAACTGGCCTTTCTGCACCGCCATGGCATTTCGGCGGCGAGCATCGATTCGGCGCAAAGCCGCGAGGATGTCGCAGACGTCATGGCCAGGGCGCGTTCCGGCGAGCTGAAGATCCTGATGATCTCGGTCGAGCGCCTTAAGAACGAGCGCTTCCGTAACTTCATTGCGCAAGTGCCGATTTCCTTGCTGGTGGTCGACGAGGCGCACTGCATCTCGGAATGGGGGCATAACTTTCGGCCCGACTACCTGAAGCTGCCGGACTACCAGCGCGAGTTCAACATCCCCCAGGCCTTGCTGCTGACGGCGACCGCCACGCCGCAAGTCATTATCGACATGCAGGACAAGTTCGCCATCGCCCCCGAGGATGTGATCACCACCGGGTTTTATCGCGCCAATCTGCACCTGTGGGTCAAACCGGTCAGCGGGCGTGACAAGCGGCGACGGCTGGTCGAGTGGCTCGATGGCAAGCGCGGGCAGCCGACCATTGTGTACGTGACGTTGCAAAAGACCGCCGAATACATTGCCGCGCACCTTGAGCAAAACGGTCTGCCGGCCAGCGCTTATCACGCCGGGCTGCCTAATGATCAGCGCGAGTCGATCCAGAAGCGCTTCATGGGCGGCAGCCTGAACTGCATTGTGGCGACCATCGCGTTCGGGATGGGCATCGACAAGAGCGACATTCGTAACGTGGTGCATTTCGACCTGCCCAAGTCCATCGAGAACTACAGCCAGGAAATCGGCCGGGCAGGGCGCGACGGGGCTGCATCCGACTGCCTGGTGCTGGCCAACCGCGACAGCCTCAACGTGCTGGAGAACTTCGTGTATGGCGACACGCCTGAACGCGAGGGCATCGCACGTGTGCTGGACGATTTGCTCAACGCACGGCATGACGGCCAATGGGAGTTTTTGCTCGGGCCGCTGGCCGATCTGAGCAACATTCGCCAGCTGCCATTGAAAACCCTGTTGGTGCAACTGGAACTGCGCGGCATCATCGCGCCGCGTTACGCGTATTTTGCGGAATATCGTTTCAAGTTCCTGCTACAGCCCGCTGACCTGATGGCGCGTTTCGAAGGCGAGCGACAGCAATTCGTGCAGGCGCTGATCAACACGTCCAGCCGGGCAAGGACCTGGGCCACCGTCGATTTCGATGCGATGTACCAGCAATACGGCGCCGAGCGTGGGCGCGTGGTCAAGGCGCTGGATTACTTTCAGGAAAAGGGCTGGATCGAGCTTGAAAGCAAGCAGATGACCGAGGTGTACAGCCTGCTGCGCAGCGATTTTGACCCGCAGGCGCTGAGCACTGAACTGCATGACTATTTTGCTCACCACGAAGCCACTGAGGTGGCACGCATTCACGCGATGCTGGAAGTGTTCTCCAGCGATCAGTGCCTGACCCATCGTCTGGCCCGCTACTTTGGCGATCATCATGCACCTGAGCAGTGCGGGCATTGTTCGGTCTGCCATGGCGAAGTCGCGCACCTGCCAGAACCGCCGGCTCTGGAACCGCTGGCGAATCGGGACTTTCAGCAACTGTGTGGCGACTTTATCCACAAGCATCAGGACTATACTGGCCAGCCGCCAAGCGCTGAATGCCTGACCCGCTTCCTGTGCGGCATCAGCGTGCCATTGTTCACCAAACTCAAGGCCCGCGCGACCGCAGGGTTCGCTGTGCTGGAGGATTATCCGTATGCGCAGGTGAGGGTGTGGGTGCAGGGGATGCTGTAAAAAGAAACCGGCCGCTCAAGAGCGGCCGGTTCTGGACGTATCAACACTCAACGATCAAATCAGTCGCGATCGTGACGGCGATGGCCGTGGTGCTTGTTACGTTTATTACCCCGATATTCGCGGCCTCCACGATCCCGGCGATCAGCGCTCTGGCTCTTGTTGCCAAGATAGCTACCGAGTGCTGCGCCACCGCCACCACCCGCGGCTGCGCCTACCAGGCCGCTTGTACCGCTCCCGCCGCCTAGAACGTTACCGCCTGCTGCACCCAGACCGCCGCCAAGGGCCGCTTCTGTACGGTTGCGGCGGTCAGCGCCGAGGGCGCCACCTGCTGCGCCGCCCAGACCTGCACCGATCGCCGAAGCTCCAGTGCCGCCGAGCTGCTGGCCAACTGCTGCACCGATTGCACCGCCAGCCGCGCCGCCCAAGCCTGATTCGAGTGTTCCGCCTGCTGATGCGACACCACTTGCCAGAGCAAGAGACAACAACAGTATCGAGGAATACTTCATGTGTGGAATCTCATAGGGATGACGATGCGATATTGGTGTCAAGTTAAGAATGTAGCAATTCAAATCCGACGAGTAACACGTTTGCCACAAATAAGCCTAAGTTACTGTTTTAAATAAGGAACTTAAATTCAAAAACACAGTCTCAGGTTACTTGCAAAAGGCCCGTTTCAAATGAAACGGGCCTTTTGCATGGGCGACTCAAAATTACTCTGAGCGTCAGACAATCCGCGCCGATTCTGCCGAGCGCTCAAGGCGGATCGCCACGAACTTCGACGTCGGCGTGCTGCTGCCTTCACCGACGCTTTCCAGCGGCACCAGCGGGTTGACCTCGGGATAGTAAGCCGCAGCCTGACCTGCCGGGATATCGAACGGCAGCAGCGTGAAGCCTTTGACGCGGCGTTCGCGGTTGTCGCCCCAGATCGAGATCAGGTCGGCTTTCTGACCCGGCTGGAAGCCCAGGCGAATGATGTCCGCCTCGTTGACGAACAGCACGTCGCGCTGACCTTTCACGCCGCGATAACGGTCGTCCAGGCCATAAATCGTGGTGTTGTACTGGTCGTGGGAGCGCATCGACTGCATGATCAGGTCCGGAACTTCACCGGTCGAGCTGATGCCTTCATGGATAAGCTTGAGCGGCAGCGCGTTGGACTTGAAGTTGGCGCGGGTCGATGCGGTATTCCAGCGCCGCGCACCGGCGGCATTGCCCAGATAAAACCCGCCAGGATGCTTGATGCGCTCGTTGAAGTCCTTGAAGCCAGGAATGGTGTCGGCGATCAGCTCACGAATACGGTTGTAGTCTTCCACCAGCCACAACCAGTCCACCGGTTTTTTGCCCAGTGTCGCGTTGGCGATACCGGCAATGATGGAAGGCTCCGAGCGCATCTGCTTCGACAGCGGCTGCAACTGACCGTTGGAGGCGTGCACCATGCTGAACGAATCTTCCACGGTGACGGCTTGCGGGCCGTTAGCCTGAATGTCGATATCGGTACGACCAAAGCACGGCAGGATCAATGCGTCCTTACCGTGGAACAGGTGGCTGCGGTTGAGCTTGGTGCTGATCTGCACCGTCAAATCACAATTGCTGAGGGCTTCGGCGGTGCGATGGCTGTCCGGGGTTGCCTGCGCGAAGTTGCCGCCCAGCGCGATGAACACCTTGGCACGGCCTTCGGCCATGGCATGAATCGCTTCGACCACGTTGTGCCCGTTGTCACGCGGCACCTGGAACTGAAAGCGTTTTTCCAGCGCATCGAGGAAGAACACCGGTGGGCGCTCGTTGATGCCCATGGTGCGGTCACCCTGCACGTTACTGTGACCGCGCACCGGGCATAGACCTGCGCCAGGGCGGCCAATGTTGCCGCGCAGCAGCATCAGGTTGGCGATTTCCTGAATGGTCGCCACCGAGTGACGATGCTGGGTGATCCCCATCGCCCAGCACATGATGACGTTCTTGCCTTTGGCATACATGCGCGCCGACTGCTCGATGTCAGTCAGCGGCAGGCCGGACTGCTCAACGATCTCGTCCCACGATGTTTCATCAATGGCCGCCAGGTAATCCAGCACGCCTTCGGTGTGTTCGTTAAGGAACGCGTGGTCAAAAACCGACGGTTCATTCGCCAATTGTGCATCACGTTCCCATTGCAGCAGGAACTTGGCCATGCCGCGCAGCAGTGCCATGTCACCGCCCAATGCAGGGCGGAAATAAGCGGTATTGGTCGGGCGGTCGCCGTTGGTGAGCATTTCAACCGGGTGCTGCGGGTGCTGGAAACGCTCCAGACCACGCTCTTTGAGCGGGTTGACGCAGACCACCTGAGCGCCGCGCTGTACCGCTTCACGCAACGGCTCCAGCATGCGCGGGTGGTTGGTGCCGGGGTTCTGGCCGAGGACGAAGATGGCATCAGCGTGTTCGAAATCATCGAAGGTCACGGTGCCTTTGCCGACGCCGACGCTTTGCGACAGCGCAACGCCACTGGCTTCGTGGCACATGTTCGAGCAGTCAGGGAAGTTGTTGGTGCCGTAGGCGCGAACGAACAGCTGATACAGATAAGCCGCTTCGTTGCTGGCGCGGCCCGAGGTGTAGAACTCGGCCATGTTCGGGCTGGGCAGGTTGTTCAGGTGTTTGGCGATCAGCGCATACGCGTTATCCCAGCTGATCGGCTTGTAACGGTCGGTTTCTGCGTCGTAAACCATCGGCTCGGTCAGACGACCCTGATATTCGAGCCAGTAATCGCTCTGCTCCAGCAGCGAGCTGACGCTGTAGCGCGCAAAAAAGGCCGGGTCGACGCGGCGCTTGGTGGCCTCCCAGTTGACCGCCTTGGCACCGTTCTCGCAAAACTTGACCATGCCGCTTTCCGGCGAATCACCCCACGCGCAGCCCGGGCAGTCGAAGCCGCCGTTCTGGTTGGTCTTGAGCATCATGCGCAGGTTTTTCAGCGCGTTGTCACTGCCCAGCCAGGCCTGAGTCACGCTGATCAGTGCGCCCCAGCCGCCTGCCGCGCCTTTGTACGGCTTGTAGCGGGGGGTAGGTGTCTTGTCGGCTTGATGATGAGTGCTCACGGTTGAATCTCCATCGCAGGGCTATAAACCCGCGGCGCACTGTGCTGCGGCAGGTGAATTAAATTGAGGTTGTGACGGCGAGCCCATTGCAGGGCAAGTCCGGTGGGCGAAGACAGGCTGACCAGGGTCTGGATGCCGGCGCGCAATACTTTCTGAATCAGTTCCAGGCTGCAGCGGCTGGTCACGATAGCCGCGCCGCCGACAGTCGAAATGCCTTGGCGCACCAGTGCGCCGATCAGCTTGTCCAGCGCGTTGTGGCGGCCGATGTCTTCACGGCCCAGCAGCAACTGGCCATTGCCGTCCATGAACACCGCCGCGTGTACGGCGCCGCAATGGCGGCCGAGGGGCTGGAATTCGCCGATGCGCTGGCGCAGGCCTTCCAGCCATTCAATCGGCGGCAAGGGCGCGCCGGGCAGGACGTTCAGTTTCGGCAGCGCCTGTTCGACCGCTTCAACACCGCACAATCCGCAGCCGCTGGTGCCGGCCATTTGTCGGCGCTGCTGCTTGAGCTCCCAGAACGCGCGGCTGGCGATTTCGACCTCGGCCTGCATCGCCGAGCCGCAACCGCTGAGTTTGAAGTCGTAGATTTCATCGGGCGATGCAATGATGCCGCTGCCCAGGCTGAAGCCGACGATGAAGTCTTCCAGGTCGGTCGGGCTGACCAGCATGACGGCCTGGCTGATGCCGTTGTAAGCGATGGCCAACGCCACTTCTTCGGCAAGCGCGTTGCGTGCAGCGTCCTTGCCCTCGAGATTCGAGTAGCTGTAAGACTGACTTGCGTCGGGGGCGGGCGCAGGAACGGGCGCCGAGCTGACCTTGCGCGTAACGGGCATGGGCTTAAGTACCGGCAGATTGACATCTGCAAGACTAGGCGTCTTATTGCATATCGTCTAATCGCTAGTGCTGATGCCTCGATAGATAACGTCGATCAGCGTTTTAACGGGGTATTTCCGCGACCAGCGCAAAACATGCTTCAGCCAGCGCAGAACGCGGCGCACTGCGGCGCATGATCAGCCCGAGCCGCGCCAACGTGCGCGCATCGGCAATCGGATGCAGGCGCAAATGTTCAGTGAGCGTTTCCAGGCCACCGTCCAGCGGCATGATTGCGCAACAGAACCCGCCATGCACCGCTTGCAGCAACTGATGAACGGCATCGGTCTGGATCAGCGGATGAGGCTGCAGATTGCGACTGTGGAAGTTATGGTCGATCGATTGGCGAAAATGCATGCCGCTGGTCAGCATGCCCAAGGGCAGCTCGACCAGATCCGCCCAGCTCAGCGGTTTTTCGCCAAACGAAAAATGCCGCTGGTCGTACAGCAACCCCATGCGCGTGTCGTCCAGGGTCAGCGAATCGAAACGCTCGTTGTCCAGTCGCTCCAGATAAGACACGCCCAGATCGATGCGATTGCTCGCCAATTGCTCAAGCACTTGTTCGGAACTGAGTGATGACAGCTCGAAGCGCAGGTTGGGGTGCATCTGATGCAGCCGGTGCAACAGCGGCAACGGATCGAAACTCGACAGTGGCACCACGCCCAGGCGCAGGGTGCCGACCAGATGGCCTCGGCACGCGGCGGCTTCGGCCTGCAAGCCGTCGTAAGCGGCCAGTACCGTGCGCGCCCACGCCAGCACCCGTTCGCCGGGCGCCGTGAAACCTTCAAAGCGCTGGCCGCGATTGACCAGCGGCAAGCCAAGCTCTTCTTCCAGATTGCGCAAACGCATCGACAGCGTCGGCTGGGTGATATTGCAGCGCGCAGCCGCCTGGCCGAAGTGTCTCGTTTCATCGAGGGCGATCAGAAATTTGAGTTGCTTGATGTCCATATTCTCTCCGGTGGGCAGTCCAGGCCGCCGATTCTACGCGTTCAGGCTGAACCATGGTCGAGCAACGTTGGTCGGAAGCCTGCAGGCCTTGATTTATAAGGGCTACAGTTATAGCGGCATTCCTTGAACCACACTATGGGAGATCTAGAGAATGGGCCTTATCAGTTTTATCAAAGAAGCAGGCGAGAAAATTCTGGACGTGCTGACGTCAGACAAGGCTACCGACGAAGTGCTGAAAGAGCATATTTTCAAAGTCGGTCTGGGCAATCCCAATGTGCAGACCGAAGTCAACGGCAGCACTGTGATCGTCAAAGGCCAGGTCGCCAATCAGGAGGAAAGGGAAAAGATTGTCGTGACGCTGGGCAATATTCATGGCGTGGATAAAGTCGACGACCAAATGACTGTTGCGGGCGGCGAGACTGCTGAACCTCAATACGTCGAAGTGAAGTCGGGCGACACCCTCAGCGCTATTTCCAAGCGCGTGTATGGCGATGCCAACCAGTACCAGAAAATATTCGAAGCCAACAAGCCGATGCTCAAGGACGTAAACAAGATTTATCCGGGTCAGAAGCTTCGTATTCCCAGGTGATCTTAAACAGGTGCCCACTTTCAGGCGGGCACCTGTCAGTGTCACAACCCCTTGATCAGCTCGCGGTAGTCGTCCACTGCGGCAAACTCTTCGGTGTCTTTCGGGCCTTTCTGGCTGTTCGGCTGGCTGACGGCCAACAAGTGAGCAACGCCGAATTTCTGAGCGCTGCGCAAGACGGGCAGCGTGTCGTCGATAAACAGGCTGCGTGCCGGATCAAAATCGGTTTCGGCCTGCAAGGCGTCCCAGAATTGCTGGTTTTCCTTCGGGAAACCGTAGTCATGGGAGCTGATCATGCGCTCGAAGTAGGGCGCCAGTTCTATGCGCTCCATTTTCAGCGACAATGAATCTCGATGCGCGTTGGTGATCATGATCACGCGCTTGCCGGCGTCCTTGATGGCGGCCAGAAAGGTTTCTGCATCGGGGCGCAGAGCAATCATGTGCGCGATTTCACGTTTCAGGTCGCGCACCGATAATTTCAGCTCGGTGCTCCAGAAATCCAGGCAATACCAGTTGAGCGTGCCCGCGTTGTTTTCGAACAATGGTTTCAGTTCCAGCCAGGCCATGGCGAAGCTGACGCCATGTAATTCGGCGTAACGCTGCGGAAGGTGTTGCATCCAGAAGTGTTCGTCGTAATGCAGGTCGAGCAACGTGCCGTCCATATCCAGCAGGACGGTATCGATTTCGCTCCAGGGCATGGAAAGCATTCTGGCCTCGTCAGGGGGGTGGGTGTCGGGCAAGCATATCCGACACAGACTTCAGGAAAAGCTCGGTATAGTACCTCGCTCATGTAAAGGAGCCTGTCATGCGTCAGAAACCTACCGTACTTGCTCGTGCAATCGTTGCCAGCAGTCGTCTGTTCCGCGTTGAAGAGCTGCAACTGCGCTTTACCAACGGCGTCGAGCGGACCTACGAGCGTCTGGCCAGCAAAGGCGGCCCCGGCGCAGTGATGATCGTGGCCATGCTGGATGCCGACCACGCTGTATTGATCGAAGAATATTGCGGTGGCACCGATGAGTACGAGTTGTCTTTGCCCAAGGGCTTGATCGAGCCGGGCGAAGACGTGCTGGACGCCGCCAACCGTGAACTCAAGGAAGAAGCCGGGTTTGGTGCGCGCCATCTGGAGTTGCTTACCGAGCTGTCGCTGTCCCCGGGCTACATGAGCCAGAAAATCAAGGTGGTGCTGGCGACCGACCTTTACGAGGAGCGGCTGGAAGGTGACGAGCCCGAGCCGATTCGGGTCGACCGGATCAACCTTCGGGAACTGTCGAGCCTGGCGCAGAATGCCCAGTTCAGCGAAGGCCGCGCGCTGGCGGCGCTGTACCTCACCCGTGACCTGTTGACCCAGCGTGGACTGTTCCAGCCATGACCGATTCGCTGAAAAACCTGCCCCATCCGCTGCTCGCCCCGGTGATAGAGCTGGCACGACTGGCCGGGGACGTGATCCTGCCGTTCTGGCGCGCCAACGTCACCGTGACCACCAAAACGGACGATTCCCCGGTAACCGCCGCCGATCTGGCCGCCCATCAGGTGCTGGTCGAGGGCTTGCAAGCGCTTGATCCAAGCATTCACGTGCTGTCCGAAGAGGACGCCGACATCCCGCTCAGTGAGCGGGCGACGTGGGAGCGCTGGTGGCTGGTCGATCCGCTGGACGGCACCAAGGAATTCATTTCCGGCAGTGAAGAGTTCACCGTCAACGTCGCACTGATAGAGAACGGTCGCGTGGTGTTCGGTGTGGTCTCGATGCCGACCAACAACCGTTGTTATTTCGGCGGTGCCGGGCTGGGCGCCTGGCGCAGCGATGATAGTGATCACGTTGAGCCGATTGCGGTGCGCAATGAGATCGGCAACGGGCAGACGTTTACCGTTGTCGCCAGCCGCCGCCATTCCAGCCCCGAGCAAGAGCATTTGCTGGCCGGCCTGGCGAACGGGCTTGGACCGCTGCAATTGACTAATATCGGCAGTTCACTGAAGTTCTGCCTGCTGGCCGAAGGCGCTGCCGACTGCTATCCAAGGCTGGCCCCGACCTCGCAGTGGGACACCGCGGCGGCACAAGGCGTGCTTGAAGGCGCTGGAGGTGCGGTGTTGCAACTGGACGGCAAACCTTTCAGCTACCCACCCCGCGAATCGCTGCTCAACCCGTTCTTCCTGGCCCTGCCCGCCAACGCCGCCTGGCGCGAGAAACTGCTGGTACTGGCACAGTCCTGAAGCCGTTCACGCCGGGGTAAGCTCACTCCCACATCAGCTTCGTCAACCATGCGGATCGCGAAGACTATGGTTCAGACGATGAGCTTTCGTGCGCTGGCCTCACCTGTGCAACACAAACTGCCCCACAAACCGCACGGCCTGTTCGTCGCTGTCCTGCGCTGTAATGCCGGTGTGCAGCGTCAGGCGGGCGCGACCTCGGCGTTGGTAGGTGGTGATGAATTTCTCCCACTGGGCCACCTCCGGCGCATCGCACCGGGCAATCGCATCGCTGCGCACCGGCAGTGGATAACTGATCTGCCCGTCCTGAATTACGATATGCCCATCGGTGATCCCCACTTCGTGCAGCCTCAGGTGTAACCAGCCCCAGCCTGCCAGCACTGCGCCGCAATACAGGCTGCCGCCGAACAGCGTGCTCTTGTGATTGACGTTGGGGGCCAGCGGCAGGTGCAAGCGCAGCGTATGGTTGCGCCAGTCGATCACCCGCATGCCCATGTCGCGGGTCAGCGGAATGTCGTGGTGCAGCACCCGTTCCAGCTCGCGGGCTGCTTTGTCTTCGGACTCAATCGGTGTCATCGGAGGCTCCGCTGCTGTCGCCAAAACTCAGACCGTGCTTGCGCAGTTTGTCGTGCAGGGTTTTGCGTGGTACGCCCAGCGCTTCGGCCAGGCTGCGCACCGAGCTGTGCGGACGCGCCAGTTCGGCGGCGATCAACGCTCGCTCGAAGCTTTCCACCTGGTCGCTCAAGCCTCCGCCCGGCGGCGGAGCCTGCTCGGCATCCGCGCCTTCCAGCTCCAGTTCCAGCCCCAGCGCGAAGCGTTCGGCGGCGTTTTGCAGTTCTCGGACATTGCCCGGCCAGTTATGGCGCAACAACAGCGCCCGCTGGCCCGGCTTGAGCTCCTGCTTGGGAATGCCGTGGCGCATGCTGGCCGCATCGGCGTAGTGCTCGAACAGCATCAGCGCATCTTCACCGCGCTCGCGCAACGGTGGAATACGCAGCGAAGCCACGTTCAGCCGGTAATACAGGTCGGCCCGGAAGCGGCCCTGATCAGCCGCCTGACGCAGGTCTTCCTTGGTCGCCGCGATGATACGGATATCCAGCGGGATCTGCTGATTGCTGCCCATCCGCTCAACCACGCGCTCCTGCAACAGGCGCAGCAGCTTGACCTGTACATCCAGGCTCATGCTTTCGATTTCATCAAGAAACAACGTGCCGCCGTTGGCAAACTCGAACTTGCCGATACGCCGCTTCTGCGCGCCGGTAAACGCGCCGGGCTCGTGGCCGAACAGTTCGCTTTCAACCACCGACTCAGCCAGCGCCCCGGCGTTGATCGCCACGAATGGGCCGCTGCGGCGGTTGGACAGATCATGCAGCGCGCGGGCGACGACTTCTTTGCCGGCGCCGGTTTCACCCAGAATCAGCACATCGGCGCGCGTTCCGGCCAGGGCGCCGATCTGTTCGCGCAGACGCAATATTGACGGCGACTGGCCGATCAACCGGGTGCTCAGTTGCTGGCGGTCGCTCAATGCCAGACGCAGGCTGCGGTTATCCAGCACCAGTCGGCGTAATGCCAGGGCGCGGCGCACGCTGTCGAGCATGGCATCGCTGGCGAAGGGTTTTTCCAGAAAGTCGTAAGCTCCGGCGCGCATGGCTTTCACCGCTAGCGGCACATCGCCATGGCCGGTGATCAGCAGCACCGGCAGGTCCGGGTCCTGTTCGTGAAGTTGATCGAGCAGCTCCAGACCGTCCATGCCCTGCATGCGGATATCACTGACCACCACGCCCGGCCAGTCGCGACCGATGCGTTCGGCCAGGCCCGTGGCTTGGGGCAGCGACAGAACGTTCAGACCGGCCAGGTCCAGTGTCTGGCGCAATGCCTGGCGCAGGTGCGAATCGTCGTCGATCAGCACCACTTGAATCTGGCTGTCGATGGCTGTGTCCGAACTCATGCGGAAAGGTCCTCTGGCGTTTGAAGATTGGCCCCGGAAGCCCCCGCACGCAGGCGCAGGGTAAGTAGCGCGCCGCCGCCGGGATGGTTGGCGAACAGCAATTCGCCGCCCAGCGCACGCATCAGCGTATCGCAAATCGCCAGGCCCAACCCAAGGCCCTGAGTACGCGTTTTGGTGGTGAAGAACGGCTCGCGGGCCCGCGCCAGTGCTTCCTGAGAAAAACCGGGGCCGTTGTCGCGAATGTACAGGTTGACGCCCTCGGCGGTTTGCTCGGCACTTATCCACAGCCTGCGCGGCGGACCTTTTTCGGTAAGGGCGTCCAGCGCGTTGGCCAGCAGATTGCCCAGCACTTGTCGCAAACGGGTCTCGCCAGCCTGCACCCACAGCGTCGCGTCCGGCAGATCGCGGATCAGCTCGACTTCCATGGCCCGCCGCCGCTTGGCCAGCAGTGCCAGCGCGTCGTCCAGCGCCGGTTGCAGCGCGACACTTTCAGGCGCGTGACGGTCGCGTCGGGCGAAGGCGCGCAGGTGAGCGATGATCGAGGCCATGCGCCCGGTCAGTTCGCTGATCAGCTTGAGGTTGCCGCGCGCCTCTTCGGTGCGCTGGTGATCGAGCAGCACTTCGGCGTTCTCCGCGTAACTGCGGATGGCGGCCAGCGGCTGGTTCAGTTCATGGCTGATGCTCGCCGACATGGTGCCCAGCGCGGTGAGTTTGCTGGTCTGGACCAGTTCGTCCTGAGCCTGCACCAGTTCCTGTTGCGCCTGTTCGCGCTCCAGCACTTCCTGACGCAGGCGGCTGTTGAGGCCTTCCAGATCGCTGGTGCGTTCGATCACGCGCATTTCCAGCTCGCGCCGTGCTTTGGCTTCGAAGGCGATACGGTCCAGGTAATGGCGACGACGCTGCATCATCAGGCCCAACAGCAGCATCAGCACCAGAAGTGTCGCGCCGCCAATCGCCAGCACGGTGCGTACCGGCCGGTCGATCAGGGCGCGCGGGGCGAGTATGTTCACGTTCCAGCCGGTTTCTTCGATGACTTGGGTCTGGGTCAGCCAGGCATGTTCATCGATTCGCAACGGTCGCGGATCACGGGTCGGATAGGGCTGGATGGCGGTGATGGATTTTTTCTCTTCCTCCGACAGGTCACGGGTCGCCCGGAAGCGCCATTCGGGGTTGGAGGTCAGAATCACCACGCCATTCTGGTCGGTCAGCAGCAGTTGTTCGGGTGTCTTGCCCCACAGGGTCTCGGTGTGGTCCAGATCGACTTTGATCACCAGCACGCCGATGACCCGATCACCGTCGCGCACTGGCGCGGCGAAGAAGTAGCCGCGCTTGACCGACGTGGTGCCCAAGCCGAAGAAGCGTCCAGTCCGGCCCGCCAGCGCATCGATGAAATACGGACGGAACGAGAAATTGCGGCCGATGAAGCTGTCTTTCTGCTCCGAATTCGAAGCGGCCAGGGTCAGGCCGTTGGCGTCCATCAGGTACATGACGTCCGCGCCGGTCTGGCGCGTGATGTCGCTGAGCAAGCGATTGGCGTTTTCCAGCGTCGTGCTGTCTTTGGGGTCGGCCAGCAGGCCGCGTAACGCGGGCAGGTCGCCTAGAATCTGCGGCAGGGTTTCGTAGCGGTGCAGGGTGCCCAGCAGGTTGGCGACGTACAGGTCGAGGGTCTGACGGTTCTGGTTGGCCAGCACGTTGCGGTAATAGCGCTCGGCCAGATGTTCCAGCGGCCACAGCAGCGGCGCCAGGCACAGCGCCAACAGGGCAAGGCTGCGCCAGCGGGGGCGGGGCGGCAGAGTGGGGGTCATGGTCATCGATTGGCCGTCGCCGAAGGGTTGACGATGCCGGTTGCGAGGAGTCGCAACGGGCAACAGAAACACCCGGTCGATCCTGACGTGGGCATCAGGCGCGTATTATGCCCGCCGCCGACGTGTCAGGCACCCGGACATTGCGCCACGGTGCCTGTGGTCATTCGCTCAGGGAAACAGATCGGCTTCTTTCAGGCGCTTGCCTTGCTGATCCTTGGCCGACAGACTCGGCTGGCCGTCCAGCTGCCAGTCGATGGCCAGGTCCGGATCGTCCCAGGCAATGCAGCGCTCGGCCGAAGGCGTGTAGTAGTCGGTGGTCTTGTAGAGGAACTCGGCATGCTCGCTGAGTACCACGAAACCATGCGCAAACCCTTCCGGAACCCACAACTGACGGGCGTTTTCAGCGGACAGCTCGACGCCGACCCACTGACCGAAGTTCGGCGAACTGCGGCGGATGTCCACAGCCACATCCAACACTTTGCCGACGGTGACGCGCACCAGTTTGCCCTGGGCGTTTTCGATCTGATAATGCAGGCCGCGCAGCACGCCTTGTTGCGAGCGCGAGTGGTTGTCCTGCACAAACTGCCGGGTCAGGCCGGTGGCTTCCTGAAAGGCTTTGGCGTTGAAGCTTTCATAGAAAAAGCCTCGTTCATCACCAAAAACCCTGGGTTCCAGAATAAGGACTTCCGGCAATTGTGTGGCTACTGCGTTCACGTGACTTCCCCTGCAATCTTCGATAAATAGTGGCTGTTCGACAGTCTGCACTCAGGTGTGCCAATCGAAAAGTGCGGCGATCAGGCAATCAGATCTTTGTTTTCGCTGAAGCCCAGTCGCTCGCCCTGATAACTGCCGTCCTGGACCCTGCGGCACCAGTCCAGGTTGTCCAGATACCACTGCACCGTCTTGCGCAGCCCGGACTCGAAAGTTTCTTCAGGTGTCCAGCCGAGGTCTTTGTCGATCTTGCTGGCGTCGATGGCGTAACGCTGGTCGTGGCCCGGCCGATCAACCACGTAGGTGATCAGGTCGCTGTAGTGCTGAACGCCTGCCGGATGGTGCGGGGCCAGTTCATCGAGCAGCGTGCAGATACCGCGTACCACGTCGATGTTCTTCTGCTCGTTATGGCCGCCGATGTTATAGGTCTCGCCGACCTCACCTTCGGTGACCACTTTGAGCAGCGCCCGCGCGTGGTCTTCAACGTACAACCAGTCGCGCACTTGCAGGCCATTGCCGTACACCGGCAGCGGCTTGCCCGCGAGGGCGTTGAGAATCACCAGCGGGATCAGTTTTTCGGGGAAATGGAACGGGCCGTAATTATTGGAACAGTTGGTCACCACCACCGGCAGGCCATAAGTGCGATGCCAGGCGCGAACCAGATGATCGGACGCGGCTTTGCTCGCCGAGTACGGCGAACTGGGCGCATAGGGCGTGGTTTCGGTGAACAGATCATCGACACCGTGCAGGTCGCCATACACTTCATCGGTGGAAATATGGTGAAAGCGGAAGGCCTGACGCTCGACTTCCGGCAGCTTCAGCCAGTAGGCGCGCGTGGCCTCTAGCAGGCTGTAAGTGCCGACGATGTTGGTTTGCACAAACTCTGCCGGGCCATCGATAGAACGGTCGACGTGGGATTCAGCCGCCAGGTGCATGATCGCGTGCGGTGCGAACCGCTCCAGCACTGCGCTGACCTTGGCTTGATCGCAGATATCGGCCTGTACGAACTCATAGCGCGTGTTGGTCGCAATCGACTGCAGCGACTCAAGGTTGCCAGCGTACGTCAATTTGTCGAAGTTCAGCACGTCGTGTTCGGTGTTGTTCATCAAATGGCGGATCAGTGCGGAGCCGATGAAGCCCGCGCCCCCAGTGACGAGTATTCGCATGAACTGACCTTCTTGTGAGTTCTGAAAGTAGTGCAGCATAGCGCTTGAGCGCGTATGACAGGATGAGGTCATTAAACCTGAGTGGGCCGCTGAATAGAACTGCCGCAGGTTTCCCGACCTGAGGTGCCGCGCCGGATTGGTGGCGAGCGTCAATCGCCCTATAGTTGTCCGATTGCCCGTGAAGCGCTGTCCATTGCATCGGGGTATGACAATAATTGAGGTCTCCCATGCCGCTCGCCACGCTTATCCGACGCTCCAGCCTGCCTTGCCCCGATGTCAGTGTGGATCAGGCGCTGCAATTGCTCGCGCAACATTATGGGCTGAGCGGCGTGTTGAGCGCCTTGGGCAGTCAGCAGGATCGTAACTTTTTGCTGCAAACCGACACGCGGCGGTACGTTCTTAAAATCTGCCATGGCGCTTATTCGACTGCCGAACTGAACGCCCAGCACGCGGCCTTGCAACACCTCGGCCGCCACGGCGCCGTCAACGTGCCTGGCGTGATCCGTGCCAATGACACCGAGCAGTTGTTGTCCGTCGAGATCGATGGGCAGGCGGTGCATGTGCGCGTGCTGGAATTTATCGACGGGCAATCGTTGGGGCATGCCGGGCATCTGAGCCGCGAGGTCGTCGTCGGGCTTGGCGAGCTGTGCGCGCGGGTCGATCTGGCGCTGGCCGATTTCGAACACCCCGGCCTCGAACGTATTCTGCAATGGGACCCGCGTCATGCCCATGCGCTGATCAAACATCTGTTGCCGGTGCTCAAGGATGCCGACGCCCGCGCCTGCGTGATCGAGGCGGCAGAGCAGGCTCATCATCGTTTGTTGCCATTGATTGCGGCGCTGCCGATGCAGGCGGTGCATCTGGACATCACCGAGCACAACGTGGTCTGGCAGCGTGATGGTCGTCGTCAATGGCAGATACAGGGGCTGATCGATTTCGGTGATCTGCTCAGCACCTGGCGAGTCGCCGATCTGTCGGTCACCTGCGCCGCACTGCTGCACCAAGCCGACGGCGATCCGCTGTACATCCTGCCTGCGGTGGTTGCTTATAACGCGCTCAATCCACTGAAGACCGAAGAGTTGCAGGCGCTCTGGCCGCTGATCGTCGCCCGCTCTGCCGTGCTGGTGCTCAGCAGCGAGCAACAGGCGAGTGTCGAGCCTGACAACACCTATATTCAGGCCAATCTGGCGGGCGAATGGAACATTTTTGACGTTGCCACTTCGGTGCCGATGGCGTTGATGGAGGCGGCAATCCTGCAGGCCGTGGGGATGAATTTACCTTCCGTCGAGCAGCCCGCTTACCAACCGCTACTGCCCGGTCTGCAAGGGCTCAAGCCGAAACAGGTCGATCTGGGCGTGCTCAGCGAGCATTTCGTGGCAGGCAATTGGGAGCAGAGCGGGTTTGATGAATATTTGCTCTCGCAAGCGGCCGGCGATGACGGGCTGGCGGTCAGCCGTTTTGGTGAGTACCGCCTGTCACGCACTCTGCCTGACAGCGCGAAGGAGCCTGAAACATTCGCGTTGCACGTCGAACTGCATGTACCGGCCGAGACAGCGCTGCATGCGCCGTTCAACGGCACGCTCCGCCTGACCGCCGATGCCGCGTTGCTGCTGGTCGGCGACGGCATCACGTTGAAACTGTGGGGCGTGCTGCCGGATGCTGCGTTGTCTGGGCAGGTTCAGGCTGGCGCGCTGATCGGGCAGGGCGGCGGTTCGTTGTTGCTGCAATTGTGTACGGCGCCAGAGCTCAGCCCGCCGCTGTTCACCACACCGTCATGGGCCGCTGCCTGGCGCCGGTTTTGCCCATCGCCCTCGACCTTGCTGGGCTTTGATTGCGACGCGCCAGCACTGGAAGATGCCGCGCTGTTGTTGGCGCGTCGTGATGCCAGTTTTGCCCGTTCGCAGAAGCACTATTACCAGGCACCGCCGCAGATCGAGCGCGGCTGGCGCAATCATTTGATCGACATGCACGGCCGCTCGTATCTGGACATGCTGAATAACGTCGCGGTCCTCGGCCACGGCCATCCACGCATGGCCCACGAAGCGGCTCGGCAGTGGTCATTGCTCAACACCAACTCGCGCTTTCATTACGCGGCGATTGCCGAGTTTTCAGAACGCTTGCTCAAGCTGGCACCTGACGGCATGGACCGGGTGTTCCTGGTCAACAGCGGCACCGAGGCCAATGATCTGGCGATCCGGCTGGCGTGGGCCTTCAGCGGCGGGCGCGACATGCTCAGTGTCTTGGAGGCCTATCACGGCTGGTCGGTGGCGACCGATGCCATCTCCACTTCAATCGCCGACAACCCGCAGGCGCTCAGCACCCGGCCGGACTGGGTGCACCCGGTCACCGCACCCAACACGTATCGCGGGCCGTTTCGTGGCGCGGACAGTGCGCCGGAATATGTGCGCAGCGTCGATCAGGTGCTGGCAACGCTGGCCGGGCAAGCGCGCCAGGTGGCGGGGTTCATCTGTGAGCCGGTGTACGGCAATGCAGGCGGTATTTCGTTACCGTCTGGCTATCTGCAACAGGTCTATCAGAGCGTTCGCGCGGTCGGCGGTGTGTGCATCGCCGATGAAGTGCAGGTGGGTTATGGCCGCCTCGGCCATTATTTCTGGGGCTTTGAAGAGCAGGGCGTGGTGCCGGACATCATCACTCTGGCCAAAGGCATGGGCAACGGCCATCCGCTGGGCGCGGTCATCACTCGGCGCGAGATTGCCGAGGCGCTGGAGGCCGAGGGCTATTTCTTCTCGTCCTCCGGTGGCAGCCCGGTGAGTTGCCGGATCGGCATGGCGGTGCTGGATGTCATGGAAGAAGAAAAGCTGCGGGACAACGCGCGGATTGTCGGTGATCACTTCAAGGCGCGCTTACAGGCGCTTGCCGATAAACATCCGCTGGTGGGCGCGGTGCACGGCATGGGTTTCTACCTGGGCGTGGAACTGGTCCGCGACCGCCAGACCCTGGAACCCGCCACAGAAGAAACTGCGCAACTCTGCGAGCGCTTGCGTGAACTGGGCATCTTCATGCAGCCCACCGGCGATCATCTGAACATCCTGAAAATCAAACCCCCGATGTGCACCACCCGCCAGAGCGTGGATTTTTTTGTCGATAACGTGTCGAAGGTGCTCCTCGAGCTGGAATAGAGGACGCAGAGCGTCCAGAACGGCATACCCACGCGGAGCATGGGCACCATAGGTGGAGCCCGACACCCATCGTTCCGCACGCTCCAGCGTGGAACGCTGCTCGTGACGCTCCGCGTTACGCCCAGCTCGTAGAAATGAGCGCCGCCATGAGTATTAAGTGGATTAATATCGGCAAAATAAACAAATTAATACGCTGCTTGTATAGTTTAAGCTTTTAATGCCGATTTATATCCGATATAAAGGCGTTCATAATCGTCATTGCTTGTCTGCTATGGTGTTAAGTCCTTTGCAACCGCCCCTGGAGAAATTTTCATGAGCCGTATCGTTTCTGTCGCTGCTACCCAGATGGCCTGCTCCTGGGATCTGGAAGCCAACATCGAGACCGCTGAAAAGCTGGTGCGTGAAGCTGCCGCCAAGGGCGCACAGATCATCCTGATTCAGGAGCTGTTCGAAACTCCGTACTTCTGCCAGAAGCCGAACCCGGACTATCTGCAGTTGGCGACTACCCTCGAATCCAACGTCGCGATCAAGCATTTCCAGAAAGTCGCCAAAGAACTGCAAGTCGTATTGCCGATCAGCTTTTTCGAGCTGGCGGGTCGTGCGCGTTTCAACACCATCGCGATCATCGACGCAGACGGCACCAACCTGGGCATCTACCGCAAGAGCCATATCCCGGACGGCCCCGGCTACCACGAAAAGTACTACTTCAACCCGGGCGACACCGGCTTCAAGGTCTGGCAGACCCGTTACGCGAAAATTGGCGTCGGCATCTGTTGGGATCAGTGGTTCCCGGAGTGCGCGCGCAGCATGGCGTTGCAGGGCGCAGAAATCCTGTTCTATCCGACCGCCATCGGCAGCGAGCCGCATGACAAGACCATCAGCTCCCGCGACCACTGGCAGCGCGTGCAACAAGGCCACGCCGGCGCGAACCTGATGCCGCTGATCGCCAGCAACCGCATCGGTAACGAAGAACAGGACGGCTACGACATCACCTTCTACGGCTCGTCGTTCATCGCCAACCAGTTCGGTGAAAAAGTCGCCGAGCTCGACGAAACCGAAGAAGGCGTGCTGGTGCACAGCTTCGACCTGGACGAACTGGAGCACATTCGCAGCGCCTGGGGCACGTTCCGTGATCGCCGTCCGAACCTGTACGGTGCGATCAAGACCCTCGACGGTTCGCTGGAGTCCTGATCACCATGACCACGCTCAACAGCACGCCACGCGCCGACGGTTTCCACATGCCAGCTGAATGGGCGCCGCAGACCCAGATCTGGATGGTCTGGCCGGAGCGCCCGGATAACTGGCGCCTTGGCGGTAAGCCCGCGCAGGCCGCCCACGTTGCCATCGCCAAGGCCATCGCCCGCTTCGAGCCGGTTACGGTGGCAGTGTCCGCCGGGCAGTATGACAACGCCCGAGCGCGTCTCGACATGCCGAACATTCGTGTTGTGGAAATGAGCAGCAACGATGCCTGGGTGCGTGACAGTGGTCCGACCTTCGTCATCAACGACCGGGGCGAAGTGCGTGGCGTGAACTGGGAATTCAATGCCTGGGGCGGCTTCGACGGCGGGCTGTACGCGCCGTGGAATCTGGACTCGCAGCTGGGCAGCAAAGTGCTGGAAATCGAACGCTGCCCGCGCTACGCCACCGAAGGCTTCGTGCTGGAAGGCGGCTCGATCCACGTCGATGGCGAAGGCACCCTGATCACCACTGAAGAGTGCCTGCTCAATCGCAATCGTAATCCGCACCTGACTCGCGAGCAGATCGAAACGGTGCTCAGCGATTATCTGGCTGTGGATAAGATCATCTGGCTGCCTGATGGCCTGTTCAACGACGAAACCGACGGGCATGTGGATAACTTTTGCTGCTATGTGCGTCCGGGTGAAGTGTTACTGGCGTGGACCGATGATCCCGAAGACCCCAACTACTCGCGTTGCCATGCGGCGATGAGTATTTTCGAAAACACCCTGGATGCGCAGGGGCGCTCGTTTATCGTTCATAAAATGCCGATTCCTGGCCCATTGTTCGCCACAGAAGAAGAATGTGCCGGCGTGGATCAGGTGCATGGCAGTCAGGAACGCAACCCGTCGGTGCGTCTGGCCGGTTCCTACGTGAACTTTCTGATCGTCAATGGCGGCATTATCGCGCCGAGCTTCGATGATCCTATGGACGAAAAAGCCCGTGAAATCCTGCAAAAGCTGTTTCCAGAGCACGAGGTCGTGATGGCACCTGGCCGGGAATTGCTGCTGGGTGGCGGCAATATCCACTGCCTGACGCAGCAACAACCAGCCTCCTACAAAGGCTAATACTTCGTAACTAGTTGTATCTTGCAGTAACTAAATGGTCTCGATCTTGCTCTACTAAGCCCATCATCTGATGGGCTTTTTTATACGTTACTGTATAACCTCCCTCGTCAGATTTATCAGCGGTGACAGTAAATTCGATTGGCGCAAACCTGTTTTATTAGCTTGACTGTCACATGGCATCAGTAGATTTAGCCCCTCATGAATCAAGAGGTTTTCGTTATGAACGCAGTGATGAGCCCGCAGTACGTTCGTGGTTTATCTGCTTCCCACAGTAACGAGGCCCGCCAGGTAATGGCGGATTGGTTAAGGATGACCAGGCCCGCGAAACCCAGGCCAGACGTGCGCGCAATGCTGTTGCAGCGTTACCCGGCCGGACTGTTCAACGACGCCGAGTTTGAAGCGCTGCTTCACGTGCTGACAGATTAGGCAATACACCGGCTTCAGACCGGCCACTTGTGGGTTTGACACCCCCAGGCACCGGGACTAGGATTCGCGCCCCACTGCCTGTGGCCCCATTCCTTGTACGTGCATCAGTAGTCCTTCACTGCAATGACTTTGTGCGGCTCTCTACACTGCTTGTTCATAGGCTGGAAGCCAGGACAGCCATGTGCCGTTGCCACAGTGCGTGTTAATTTGCAGAAAAAAAGGAAGACAAGATGCTTAACAAACGTATGGGTATGCTCGCTTTGGGCATCATCAGCGCCAGTCAGGCCATGGCCCAGGGACAGGCAGATTCAAAAGGGTTCGTCGAAGACAGCAGTCTGAACATCAACCTGCGCAACGCTTACATCAATCGCGACTTCAAGAATGGCCGTGAAGACAAGTCCGAATGGGGACAGGCCTTCATGGGCACCTTCGCATCCGGCTTCACCCAAGGCACGGTTGGCGTGGGCGTCGATGCCTTCGCGTTGTACGGCATTCGCCTTGATGGTGGCAAAGGCCGCAGTGGTAATGGCGGCATCGACTTCTTCAAACAGGGCAACAGCGGCGCTGCAGCCGATGACCTGTCCCGCGCAGGTGCTGCGGTAAAAGCGCGCTTCTCGAACACCGTCATCAAGTACGGCGACCAGATGCCGCAACTGCCGGTGCTGAGCTACGACAACTCTCGCCTGCTGCCGGAAAGCTACACCGGCACGATGATCACCTCGAAAGAGATCGACGGGCTTGAAGTGGTTGCCGGACGTTTCACGCAGGAAGCGCGCAAAAGCGCCGAAGGCCGCGACAGTGGTGACCTGAAAAGCATCAACGTCTACGGCGCCAGCTACAAATTCACCGATGAATTCAGCGCCGCGTTCTACGCCTCCGACAACGAAGACGTGCTCAAAAAGCAGTACCTGAACCTGAACTACGTTTTTGCCTTGCCGGAAGACCAGTCGCTGACCCTCGACTTCAACGGCTACAAGACCACGCTGGATAAAGACTTCACCACCAGCGATGCGCGTGACAATAAAATCTGGAGCCTGGCGGCAACCTGGGCGGTCGGCATTCACTCCTTCACCCTGGCGCATCAGCGCAGCAGCGGCGACATGGGTTACGCCTACGGCGGCTACCGCAATGACGGCGGTTTCGGCGATGGCGGCAACACCATCTACCTCGCCAACTCCTACTGGTCCGACTTCAACGGCAAGGACGAGCGCTCGTGGCAAGCAGCCTACGGCATCGACCTGTCCGGGCTGGTCCTGCCCGGCCTGAGCTACAAGGCCGCCTACGTGCGCGGCGACAACATCGATGATGGCACCGTTGGCAGCGGCGACGGCACCGAGCGCGAGATCTTCAGCCAGCTGACCTACGTCGTCCAGAACGGCCCGGCCAAAGACCTCTCGATCCGCCTGCGCAACTCATTCTTGCGCGTGTCAGACGATGCACAGGCTTACAACAGCGACGGTAACGAGACCCGTATTTTTGTCGACTACCCGATTAGCGTTTTTTGATGGGGGAGGCGGCTTGACGAAAAAGTCGCCTGCGTCCTGATCGTGCCCACCGCTCCAGCGTGGGCATGCCTCTCGTGACGCTCTGCGTCACAGGCGGCGATTGCAGGGCTACGTCTACCTCCGCTCTAGAGCCGATGGCCCTCAGTCCGCGATCAACTGCACGAACACTGCGAAGCTGCCGAGGAAAATCCAGAAAAAGCTGAACAGCCAAGGGGTGCGCTTGGAGAACAGCAGGGACTTCTTCGGCCCGGTCTCGCTGGATTCCCAGTCGCTGAACAGTGGCGAGTCATCATAGGTCAGTCCGATCACCGGTTCGCTGCGCAACAGTTGTGCTTGCTTGTGATGCCAGTGCTGAATGATGTCGCACGCTGCCCGAATGCCGGGCCAGGCGAACAGCGTGCTGAGCAATCCCAACAAGGCCAGCATGGGCGGCACGACGAGCGTGAACATCACGCCCCACTCCGGGTTCATGTTCGCCATCGACGACGCATAGGCAATCACCAGAAACGACTGTGCCGACAGATACGCGTTGGTGCGGTTGGACAGGTTGGTGGTTTCGTAATGAATCTCGCGCCGATAAAAATCCAGTCGCTCCTTGGGCGAGCCAAATAGCTTGGTCTGCTGCTCATCTGCCACAGTCTGAGGCGTCTGATCCGTAATGATTCTGGGCACTAGGCTTTCCGATGTATAAAAGATGTTGCATAGACCTTGATTCGCGTCGTGCAGTTCGGCGTAAATCCCCGGTACAGAGACCGTTCATCCTGTAGGGACTACTGACCGAGAAGGAATTCGTCGTGAGCGCCACACCAACTTTGCAGACCGATCGGCTATTGCTGACACCACTTCGGCTGGAGGATGCAGCCGACGTCCAGCGGTGCTTCCCGCACTGGGACATCGTGCGCTACCTCTATAGCCGCGTCCCTTGGCCTTATCCGGAAGAGGGTGCGCTGCGTTACATCGAGGACGTTGCACTGCCCGCCATCGCCCGAGGCACTGAGTGGCACTGGATGATCCGTCTGCAAAGCGCTCCTGACGACATTATCGGCAGCATCACCCTCATGACCCAGCCCGGTAACAACCGCGGCTTCTGGCTGCACCCGAACTGGCAGCGCAACGGCTACATGACGGAAGCGTGCCAGGCTATCAACCGTTACTGGTTTGAAGTGCTGAACATGCCGCTGATGCAAGTTCCCAAGGCCGTCCTGAATGAAGCGTCCCGCCGCATCTCGATCAACGAGGGCATGCGTGTGGTGGGCACGCATGAAGATGAGTTTGTCGGTGGGCGGTATGGGGTTGAGGTCTGGGAGATGACGCGGGAAGCGTGGAGGGCGGGGGGGGGGGGGGGNGGGGGGGGGGGGGCGATAGTTTGGTCCATGCTTTGATCAGTCGTTTCCTGCTTGCAAAAGCGAGCCTTTTGCCTCAGTGTAAAGACTAATGTCATTACACATGGAGGCCGCTCTGATGGCATCTATAAATATTCGTATCGATGACGATCTCAAAGCGCGTGCTTTTCAGGAATTGGAAAAGCTTGGCGTTACCCCTTCTGAACTGATGCGTCAGACCCTGCAGTACGTAGCCGAGCGCTGACAGCTGCCATTCAAGACAGTCTTGATGACCGAGGAAGATGCAGCGCTACTGGCGAAAGTGCGTGAGCGTCTTGTTGCTCCACAACGGGTCAAGGTTTCATTGGATGACTTATAGCCTTGAGTTCGATGCCCGGGCTTTGAAGGAGTGGCGCAAATTAGGTGACACCGTGCGCCAGCAGCTCAAGAAAAAGCTGGCGACGGTCCTGATCGCACCCCGAGGGGGGTGTCAGAAATTTTGTGTTTGGGCATAACATGAGTAAGAGGTGCATGTATGCCAACCAAAAAGAAACCCGAGCTGCGGAAGCTCCCTGCAAT
>NZ_LGLN01000045.1:0-20645 GCF_001293775.1 Pseudomonas syringae pv. cilantro | reverse complement strand
GGGGGTGTCAGAAATTTTGTGTTTGGGCATAACATGAGTAAGAGGTGCATGTATGCCAACCAAAAAGAAACCCGAGCTGCGGAAGCTCCCTGCAATCCCAAAGGAGCTGCTTGATCAATTTGGCGGCGGACTGATGACCGCTGAAGCCATTGAGGACGCCTCAGCAGCGTTCAAGAAGGCATTGATCGAGCGAGCCCTTAATGCCGAACTCGGCCATCACCTGGGCTATCCGCCGGGCGCGCAGCGCCCAGAGGATGAAACCAACCAGCGTAATGGCAAAAGCGGCAAGACGGTTCTGACCGGAGACGGTCCTATCCGGCTGGATATCCCTCGCGACCGGGACGGCAGTTTCTCGCCCATTCTGATTCCCAAGCATGAGCGCCGTTACACTGGTTTTGACGACAAAATTATCGCCATGTATGCCCGAGGAATGACGGTCAGAGAAATCCGCGCGTTCCTTTCTGAGCAGTACGGCACCGACGTTTCGCCAGACTTCATCAGCTCGGTAACCGATGAGGTCATGGCAGAGATAGGTGCTTGGCAACAGCGGCCTCTGGAACCGATGTATCCGGTTATTTTCTTCGATGCCCTGCGGGTCAAAATCCGCGAAGAGGGGCTGGTTCGCAACAAGGCGATATATCTGGCATTGGGTGTTTTACCGGACGGTACACGCGATATTCTCGGCATCTGGATTGAAAATACCGAGGGCGCTAAATTCTGGATGAAAGTGTTCAACGACCTCAAGACACGCGGCGTTGAAGATGTGCTGATAGCTGTGACTGATGGGCTCAAAGGCATGCCGGAAGCCCTTGGCGCTGTCTTTCCAGACACGACACTGCAAACATGCATCGTTCATTNAAGCCGATCTATCAAGCGGTCACCGCCGAAACGGCCGAACAGGCTCTGGATGCATTTGAAGCCGGGCCTTGGGGCAAGCAATATCCAACGATAGTGGGTGCTTGGCGGCGGGCTTGGGATCGGGTAATTCCGTTTTTCGTTTTCCCGCCCGCGATCCGAAAGGTGATCTACACGACCAACGCAATTGAGAGCATCAACGCTCAACTACGAAAGATCATCAAAACTCGCGGCCACTTCCCGACCGACGATGCGGCCACCAAACTGATCTGGCTTGGGCTGCGCAATATCACCGCAAACTGGGGCTCTGCGGCCCATGACTGGAAGAGTGCAATGAATCAATTCGCGATTTTGTACGGGGATCGATTTATCAGGCCGACCTGGTAAAAGCAGGGCCCGCCTAGCGGCAGGCCTTAACCGGCCCGCACACAAAAAATCTGACAGTCCCATCATCCAAAAATGCATGGATGACGACGATTACACAGGTACACCCCTTAGAGCCGAACGCAACTCCGATTGCTTACTCGCATGGCCTTCGCTGACATACTTTTCCTACAGAGTTTGGTAAGCGCGGCGACGTACTCAGTTCTTCTAGCCACGTTGCATTGCAGAACAACGCGGTTAAGCTCATATATCCGTCGAATAAGTGAACTGAATAATGAGCATTAAACAATTACGTCTCGATGTTGAAGAACATTTTCAGCGCTTTGAGCGAGTACCCTTCAAGAAAGCATGGCGTCGACGTGACGCTCGCATCTGTCTGACCTGGATGGTTGCATGGATATTGGCGCTCACGAGCGCGCTGATATTTTTACCTGGGGCTACCCTGACGGGCTCCATGCCTGTTTTATTTCCTGTGCTGCTGGTTTCCATGATCTGTACAGTGCGATTGGCCGAGATTTATGAAGAGGTCCGGGCTGAGCAGATGGGAGCCGCAGCTGCAACCACGCCCTCAGAGCGCGCGCAGCTAAAGCAACAGTGGTTTTGCACGCGCTATAACTGTGAGCCCGGCGAACTGCTCGATAAGGCGAGGGGGTTGAAGCTCCTGTGGGAAGAGCGTCAAGAGCTGAAGCGGCTGGCCAGCGACGACACGATGGGGCCACGTATGGCAGCGTTCTTTCGGTTACCCGATCCTGCACGATTCATTGGGTTGCTGATCGCTATCGCCGCAATCTTTACTACGATCGTTACCTTGGGCAGCAGCATCGACGCCATCTTTGAAGCCGTACAGGACTGGCGAACAATAGGCGCCAACATCTTGATCAGCGCTTTCCTGTGTGCAGAAGTCGTAATGCTTTGGATTATCGTCACCGGCATGGTTCACGAGGTTGGGCCTTCGATCCTCGAGCAGTTAGGGTTGCTGCCCATGAGTGGCCGGCGAGTTTATCGATATCTGCTTACCCTTCATGATGCCAGTGAGCCTGTTACGCGACCTGGTGGTGCAGTGCTTGGGGTGCTTAAAGTGAGCGCGCTGTTCTTTATGCCGGTTGCGGAGGCGTGGGCAAGGGTACGGGCGCGCTTTTCAGCACGTTCGACGGCTGGGGCTTGAGAGGAAACTTATGGTTGAGTGAGTTTGACGGCTTTAGATTTGCTTTTAATCATACGCCTCTACTCAAAAGAGCCCCTCAGGACCCTTTTTCAGCTGAAACAGCCTTACTTCTTCAACCACCCCTCAACAACATCAGCTCCATGCTCCGCTTTCCATTCCTTCAGGCCTTTGTGATTTCCACCCTTGGTTTCGATCACTTCACCAGTCTTCGGATGTTTATACACCTTGAGTTCACGTGGTTTGCGAGTGCCCGCAGGTTTTTCCGAGGTCTGGTGGCGGGACGAGGATTGCGGGTCCAGCAGATTGACGATGTGCCTCAGGCTAAAGCCATACTGCTCAAGCAGTTTGCGCAGCTTCGTTTCGAACTCGATTTCTTTCTTCAGTCCCTTGTCGCCTTTCATTGTTTCCAAAGCCTGGAGCTGCTCGGCAAGGTGCTTTTCCAGCTGACGGAATTCTGCGAGTTTGGACATGGTGTTTCCCTTATAGATAGGTGCACGTAGTTATTGAGAGAGACGGCACCTGATACAAGTTCAGCCTATTTTCCGAAGAGGTGGTTGGATTTCAATGTGCACCATGGCCGGTTTAACCGCTTTGCTATCAAAGCTTGCAGGCGTCATTTGAACTGAGCCCTGCAGACCCCATTTCATAAGGGCTTGGTTAATGGTGTTTCGGTTAGGCATACACGTATCTAGATTTCAATAGGGTGCCCAGACATGAGTCACGCAAATAAAACGAAGCCGCCGCAGAGTGCGTGTGCAGTCTGCGGCGGCTCTCTCCTGCAAAGCTTGGGGTGCTAAATCAGCTTTGCCCTTGCTTCGGATCCTCGGCGTGAGCCCAACGATAATCCAGACGCGGCGCGAACACTTTGATCCGACGCTTGATCTTGATCAGAATCGGGTCATGCACCGGCTCCGGATCTTTCAGGAATACGGTCAGCACAGCACTCAGTGCGTACAACCCGGAGAACGCCCAGACCACGCCTTCAATGCCGTAACTTTCATTGAAGATCGCAACAACAGCCGGGCCAACCCACGTCGACGCGCCTGCACCCAGGCTCAACACCGACAAGGCAGCCGCTTTGTTGTTCGGTGCCAAAGCAGGGGCAAGCGCCGACAGCGGCACGAAGCACGCCAGGGTCAGGCCGTAGAAGGCGCCGAAGATCGAGGCGATCAGGAAGTCGTTCGGAAACGCCTGTGGCATGAAGAAGAACAGCGGCGTGCTGATCGTGCTGCCCACTGCGCCAAACCACAGGATCGTGTTGCGATAACCGATCTTGGTGCTGATGACGCTGGAGCCCAGGTTGCCGATGATGTTGAACACAAAAACGATGGTCAGCAGGCGCAGCCATTCTTCCAGGGTGAAGCCAACGGTTTGCATGAAGAACCCTGGCATGACCACCAGAAAGCCAAACATCGACGAGGTGTTGATGACGCGGACGATACCGGCCAACGACACTTTAGGACGTGTCCACATGATGGTGATGTTCTTGGCAATCGACACCAGCGGACGCTCGCCTTCTGGTGCCAGTCGCCGCATGCCATGAGCTTCGCGCACCCCGACCAGACCAATCACACCACCGATGACCACCAGGGCGAAGGACAGCCAGAAGGTCTGCAATGCGCCAATCAGCGGAATAGCGATGCTCGCCACCAGAGAGCCCAGCATTGGCAGGCCCGCGGCGTAAGCCACCCAGAACCAGCCCACTGCCATGCCCATCTTGCGGGACGGCGTGGAAGCCGCGATCCAGACCAGAAAACCGTAGGCGAAGAGCGGATAACCGAAACCGCGCAAACCATAGGTCAGCAGAATCATGGAATAGCTCAATTCCTGCAGGCCGTAGATCAGGAAGAGCACTTCGAACACGCTCCAGATGATCAATCCCAGGAACATCACCCGTCTCGGGCCCCAGATATTGGAGAGCGCGCCGGCGAGCCACGATGAAATACCGACCGTGACGCCATAGATGGTGAAGATCATGGCGACTTCGTCGCCGGGCATGCCGCGTTCACTGAGGAAGGGCGAGAGGTATCCGAGTTCTACGCCATCGCCGATCATGAAGATCAACAGGCCGACAAAACCCCAGAACATGGGATAGGGAATACCAACTTTGTCGCAGAATCTAACGAGTGGAGTGTTCGGAGTCGATTGATCGCTCAATTTTCCGGTCCTTTTTGATGCACGACGTTTGGGCGCGCCGTATGAATGGCCTCGATGAGGTTGAAAGGCAGACTGGATAGCACAGGCATCCGCTTCGGGCAGCGAGCAAAACTGGCTTGATTATTTGACGCGTGGGGGGGCAGACGTTGGAGCAGCTATCGTCGACCCATTAATCTATGTTTTTCTAGATTTTCGAGCCCGAAGCCAGCCTTTTATGCCAGATGAAACGATTCATCACAACCGCATGCCATTTTTTTTGGTGCGACAATATGTCCGGTTGCATTGTCTGAGGGGTTCGGATTTAGGGGGGGAGGTGTTTCGAATTGTGTATGAAAATAAATACATCTTTTTCCTGGGGCTGTGAGAAAAGCGGTGAGCGGTGTGCCGGTGCTGCTGCATCTTCTGAACCGTTCAGGACGGCGAACATACCTGGCATCGGTTGGGATGGTGAGCATGCGTACCTCGATGCCAGCTTTCAGTTCCTTGTTCGCTTGGGCCATGTTCTGGGCCAACATCTTCTCGCCGATGACGTGCGAAGCGCACATAACGATCTCATACAGCACCAAAAGCCAGAAACAACAAAGCCCGCACAAGGCGGGCTTCGGGCATTTCATAGACTGTCCACAACTCAAGACATATCCAGACTGCAAAATATGGTGCACCAGGCGGGATTCGAACCCACGACCCCTGCCTTCGGAGGGCAGTACTCTATCCAGCTGAGCTACTGGTGCAGCGCGGGCGCCATGATACTCACATGGGTACGGGGCGTCCAGTTGCGGTCGGCCTGCAACGCAAATCATCCAGCGCCCCCGGCATACGAACACCCGTAAGCCTTTCATCACCCCACATCCACTGACGCTCACAAAGGGACAGGCCACCGCTTCCGGCAAAACCACCACGTGGTGCATGATGCCCCACTACCCCCCCAGCCAGTTCGTTCTCACCGAGGCCATCTTATCAATCAGTTCAAAAGCATTGAGCGCAGCCCGTGCCGCGTTCTCATCACCGGGGCCAGCATCGCAGGCTGCGCGGCGGCATGGTGGCTGACGCAGCGCAATTGCGATGTCACGGTCGTCGAGCAGGCGCCTGCCTTTCGGGATGGTGGGCAGAATGTGGATGTGCGGGGCGCTGCTCGGGAGGTCTTGCGTTTGATGGGCCTTGAGCAGGCGGTGAAGGATCTTAATACCGGCGAGACGGGGCTGGCGTGGGTCGATGAGGGCAATCGCACGGCGGCGCGCATTGATCTGTCCGGGCTGGAGGGCGATGGTCCGACGGCTGAGCTTGAGGTGTTGCGTGGTGACCTTGCCCGTCTGCTGTATGAGGCTTCTTCTGCCGATGCCTTCTATCGCTTTGGTGATCGTATCGTCTCGGTCGAGCATGATGAGGAGGGGGTGTCGGTTGCGTTCGAGAACGGTGATGAGGAGCGTTTTGATCTGTTGATCATTGCCGAAGGGGTCGGTTCGCGCACGCGGGAGCTGGTGTTCCCCGGCGAGAATCAGCCGCGCAGGATGGACATGGCGTGCGCATTCTTTACCGTGCCTCGTGCACCGACTGATAGCCAGACCGCGCGTTGGTATAACGCGGTGGGCGGCCGAAGCGCAGGTGTTCGCCCGGACAATCGCGGTACGACGCGTGCGTTCTTTAATGTGCACGGCCGCAGCCACCTCGGGGTCGGCAACAGTATTGCCGAGCAGAAGGCTTTTCTTCGGGCGTCTTTCGACGGCGCGGGCTGGGAGGTGCCTCGTCTGCTGGCCGGGATGGAGGCAGCGGAGGACTTCTGGTTCGATGATCTGCGCCAGGTGAAGATCGATCGCTGGTCGAACGGGTCTGTGGTGTTGCTGGGCGACGCGGCCTGGTGTGTCACGCCGTTGGGCGGGGTCGGCGCTTCGCTGGCGTTGATTGGCGCGTATGTGCTGGCTGGCGAACTGACTAAAACCGACTCCATTGCAGCGGCCCTTGCCGCGTACGAGTATGTCCTGCGCCCGATGGTGAAAAAGTCGCAGAGTGTGCCCAAGCTTGTTCCGCGTCTCGTGCATCCTAGCAGCCGCGCGGGCGTTACGATCCTTCGCGCTGTGCAGCGGTTGGTGGCGACCCCCTTTATCAGCAAGCGTGCTGCCAAGGCGCTGACGCCGGCAGTGCAGGCGTTCACGCTGCCGGATTATCGATAGTGGTGCAGTCCCTCCGGGGCTGGCACTGATCCGAAAACCACACACGCCTGAACGGCCGTTCTTTTTTTCGAACGGCCTATTGTCCTTTGCCCCCGCAATGCCTAGGATTCGTTTGAGATTTCAAACGCTCTTGTTCGGTCTTCCTGCTTTTATGCGTTGCGCATCGCTGGAACCCGATGGAATGTTTTCCTGACGATGGCTTCCAAACGGGGTGCATCGATATTCAATTGTTCGCTCCGCCTTTGTGCGGCGCTGTTTAGGAGGCCCGACATGCAGCTTAAAGATTCCACTCTGTTCCGCCAGCAAGCCTACATCAACGGTCAGTGGCTGGACGCGGACGGTGGTCAGTCGATCAAGGTCAACAACCCGGCGACCAACGAGATCCTCGGCACGGTGCCGAAAATGGGCGCAGCCGAGACGCGTCGGGCGATTGAGGCGGCTGACAAGGCGCTGCCGGCCTGGCGTGCGCTGACCGCCAAAGAGCGCGGTAACAAGCTGCGTCGCTGGTTCGAGCTGATGATCGAGAACCAGGACGACCTGGGTCTGCTGATGACGCTGGAGCAGGGCAAGCCACTGGCTGAGGCCAAGGGCGAGATCACTTATGCAGCGTCGTTCATCGAGTGGTTCGCCGAAGAAGCCAAGCGCGTGTATGGCGATGTGATTCCTGGTCACCAGCCGGACAAGCGTCTGATCGTGCTCAAGCAGCCGATTGGTGTGACGGCGGCGATCACGCCGTGGAATTTCCCGGCAGCGATGATCACCCGCAAGGCTGGCCCTGCGCTGGCGGCGGGTTGCACCATGGTGCTCAAGCCTGCGTCACAAACGCCGTTTTCTGCGTTGGCGCTGGCTGAACTGGCCGAACGTGCGGGCATCCCGGCTGGCGTGTTCAGCGTGGTGACCGGCAGCGCGGGCGACATCGGCAGCGAGCTGACCGGCAACCCGATCGTGCGTAAATTGTCGTTCACCGGCTCGACCGAGATTGGTCGCCAGTTGATGGCCGAATGCGCCAAGGACATCAAGAAAGTGTCGCTGGAGCTGGGCGGTAACGCGCCGTTCATCGTGTTCGACGATGCTGACCTCGACAAGGCGGTCGAGGGCGCGATGATCTCCAAGTATCGCAACAACGGCCAGACCTGCGTCTGCGCCAACCGCATCTATGTGCAGGACGCGGTGTATGACGCGTTCGCCGAGAAGCTCAAGGCTGCGGTCGGCAAGCTGAAGATCGGTAATGGTCTGGAAGACGGCATCACTACCGGCCCGCTGATCGACGACAAGGCTGTGGCCAAAGTCAAGGAACACATCGCCGACGCGGTCAGCAAAGGCGCAACCGTGCTGACCGGTGGCAACAGCCTGGAAGGTTCGTTCTTCGAGCCGACTATTCTGGTTAACGTGTCGAAAGATGCAGCCGTCGCCAAGGAAGAAACCTTTGGTCCGCTGGCGCCGTTGTTCCGCTTCAAGGACGAGGCCGAAGCGATTGCACTGGCCAACGACACCGAATTCGGTCTGGCGTCGTACTTCTACGCGCAGAACATGAGCCGTGTGTTCCGGGTTGCCGAAGCGCTGGAATATGGCATGGTGGGTATCAACACCGGCCTGATCTCCAACGAACTGGCACCGTTCGGCGGTATCAAGTCGTCGGGCCTGGGCCGTGAAGGCTCCAAGTACGGCATCGAAGATTATCTGGAAATCAAATACCTCTGCCTGTCGGTCTGATTGACTGACGTTGAGGTATTGCAGCCGATGGCGCGCGAGAGCGACGTGTCATCGGCTTTTTGCAGCACAGCAGTTTCTTGGTGGCCTGAAGGCTGCAGCAGTCGATCATCGTATGCTGCCGCAGTTGATCCAGCCCGCTTGATCCTTGAACCACGCCGACCGATGAGCGGCGAATGAGGAATACATGAGCAAGACTAACGACTCCCTGATGCAACGCCGCCATGCTGCCGTCCCGCGCGGCGTTGGGCAGATCCACCCGATCTTCGCTGCTTCGGCGAAGAACGCTACCGTCACCGACGTAGAAGGTCGTGAATTCATCGACTTCGCGGGCGGCATTGCGGTATTGAACACCGGTCACCTGCACCCGAAGATCGTTGCGGCGGTGCAAGAACAATTGACCAAGCTGACTCACACCTGCTTCCAGGTCCTGGCTTACGAGCCTTACGTCGAGCTGTGCGAGAAGGTCAACGCCAAGGTTCCGGGTGATTTCGAAAAGAAAACCCTGCTTGTGACCACGGGCTCCGAAGCGGTGGAAAACGCCGTGAAGATCGCGCGCGCTGCCACTGGCCGTGCGGGCGTGATCGCCTTCACCGGCGCTTACCACGGTCGCACCATGATGACCCTCGGTCTGACCGGCAAGGTGGTGCCTTACTCGGCCGGCATGGGCCTGATGCCGGGCGGGATCTTCCGCGCGCTTTACCCGTGCGAGCTGCATGGCGTGAGCGTTGACGATTCCATCGCCAGCATCGAGCGCATCTTCAAGAACGACGCCGAGCCTAAAGATATCGCCGCCATCATCATCGAACCGGTGCAGGGCGAGGGTGGTTTCTACGTGGCGCCCAAGGCGTTCATGAAGCGTCTGCGCGAGCTGTGCGACAAGCACGGCATCCTGCTGATCGCTGACGAAGTGCAGACCGGCGCTGGCCGTACCGGTACGTTCTTCGCCATGGAGCAAATGGGCGTTGCTGCTGACCTGACGACCTTTGCCAAATCCATCGCAGGCGGCTTCCCGCTGGCGGGCGTGTGCGGCAAGGCTGAATACATGGATGCCATCGCGCCAGGCGGACTGGGCGGCACCTATGCGGGCAGCCCGGTCGCTTGCGCGGCGGCACTGGCGGTTCTGGATATCTTCGAAGAAGAGCACCTGCTGGAGCGTTGCCAGGCACTGGGCGAGCATCTGGTGACGTCGCTCAAGGCGATGCAAGCCAAGTATCCGGTGATCGGTGAAGTGCGCGCGCTGGGGGCAATGATTGCTGTCGAGCTGTTCGAGGACGGTGACTCGCACAAGCCGAACGCGGCAGCCGTCGCTCAGGTCGTCGCCAAGGCGCGTGACAAGGGCCTGATCCTGCTGTCGTGCGGCACTTATGGCAACGTGTTGCGCGTGCTTGTCCCGCTGACTGCCGAAGATGAATTGCTGAACCGTGGTCTGGCGATTCTGGAAGAATGCTTCGCTGAAATCGCCTGAAAAGTGTGACGTCACGAATTGATTAATTTGTGACCAAATAGACAAAAAAAGCCCGTTTCGACGGGTTTTTTTTCGTCTGGAGCGAGGTTTTTCGCTCTTTTGGCTATATACGGGCGATTGCATTGGCTAAGGTGAGCGCATCGACACCGGAGAGTCATGATGACTGCTGTAGTTTTGCCCGCGGTTCCTCGCGTATTGATTGCTGAGTCTGATCCGTGGGTTCGCGAGACGCTCAGTGATCTGGTGCTGAGTGTGCGTGCGGATGTCGAGCTGGAAATGTGCACCGATGGCAAACAGGCTGTCGAGTGGATGAAAAAGCATCTTCCTGATCTGGTCATCGCCGCTCGCGAACTGCCGGGGATCGATGGATTGAGTCTGTTGCGCGGCGTGCGCAACCTGCGTCGTCAGCCTGCCATCCCGTTTATCCTGATCAGCAATCGCAATGACAGCGCCAGTGTGCGCGAAGTCGTGCCGCTGGCGCCGACCGCCTACCTGACCAAGCCGCTCAACACCGAAGGTTTGCGCCAGCGCCTCGAAGGCCTGCTGCTGGAGCATCGTGCGTCGGCTCCGGGCGAGGTGCCCGCACTTGCTCCGGGGTTGACGCTGAGCAAGTTTCTCGAAAAGCGTCGTGATATTGCTGACGGTGCGCCTCTGTACGTCGATGTCGCGACGGCGATCAAGCTAAGTCAGACGCCGAACGGAACGGATCCGGTGCTGCTTGAGCAAGAGTTGCGCAACGATCCGCATATTACGGCGGTGTTGGTTGCTGCTGCCAACAGCGCCGCCCAGCATCTGGGCAAGCCGATTCAGTCGCTGACCGGAGCGCTGGCCGTTCTGGGTCCGGTTCAGGGGGCGAATATCGCATCGGGCCTGGCCAAAAAGCGCATGGCCGTTCTGACCCATGACGCCTTGTTGGCGCGGGCCAGCGAGCTGTGGGCGATGTCGCAGCGCACTGCTGAGTACGCGCGCATTCTGGGCGGCATGCTGGAGTTGGATGTCGAACGCTGTTTCTGCGCCGGGCTACTGCAATCGCTGGGTGATCTGGCGGTGTTGGGCTGCCTGCAAGAATGGCTGCTGGCGGGCGGCGAACTGAACGAGCAAGCCATCGAGCAATCGCTGGAGCAGTATTCCGCCGCGTTTGGTTCGGCACTGCGCACTCGCTGGCGCTTGCCGCTGGAACTGCGTGAACTGATCGCTGCGGTGTACCAGTACAACACCGGCATCTACACGCGCGAAGTGCTGACCATGAACCTGGCGGGCCAAATGGCGCGACTGGGCGAGGAAGAGAGCGTCACCGCGCTGATCAAGACCAAATCGGCCAAGCTGCTGAAATTGAGCGTGGGCGATTTACAGCGGCTGCGCAAGAAACTGACCGGCGTGACTGATCCGAGTCTGCTGAGACCGGTTGCGATCGAACCTGATGTGGCTGTTCAGGCGGCAGAGGGGGAAGACGAGCCCGACTTACTGGACCTGGCACCTGAGGCACCTGCTGAAGAGCCTGCTGCGATCGAGGATCCGGCTGGCGCTATTCAGGGTCCGCCCGAAAAGTAAAAACCTGACTGACGCAGAAAATCCATCGACTGTACCGGACTCTTCGCGAGCAAGCTCGCTCCCACAAGGTACCGCGTTCTCCTGTAGGAGCGAACTTGTTCGCGAAGGCGGTATTACTGACGCAGAAAATCCATCGACTGCAACGAACTCTTCGCGGACAAGTCCGCTCCTACAGGGCACCGCAGGCTCCCACAGGGCTTGGTGCCGTGTGCGCACTTGTGGGAGCGACCGGGGTGGCGATCCGCCTTGTTCGCGATGGACCAGTCGTGCTTTCTGCCTTCGAGAAGGCATTTCACACCAGTACGATCTGGTTCTTGCCCTGGCGCTTGGCCTGATACATCGCTGCGTCGGCGCGGCCGTAGAGGGCTTCGAGGCCTTGGTCTTCGGGGCCGAGGTTGGTCAGGCCCTGGCTGGCGGTGATGCTGAATGTGACGCCGCCTGCCTGGAAATTCTGCCGCTGAATCTCGCGTTGCAGACGCTCGGCAATCTGCATGGCCATTTCCGGTGCGCAGCCGGGAAATAACGCAGCGAACTCTTCGCCGCCAATACGCCCGAACAGATCACCGCGCCTCAATGCCGAGCGACCGCTCTCCGCGATGCGCTGCAGCACCGTGTCGCCTTCCTGATGCCCGTAGGTGTCGTTTACCAGTTTGAAGTCATCGATATCGAGCAGCAGGAAGGCCAGCGGCGTGCCGTTCAGCCGCGCCAGTTCGAACTCTCGCTGGGCGCACTCGAAGAAGTGACGGCGGTTGCTGCTCTGGGTCAGCACATCGGTCGTCGCCAGGCGTTGCAGTTCATCTTCGAGGTGTTTTTTCTCGGTGATGTCTTCAGCAATGCCCACCACGATCAAGCGCTGACTGGCGTCGGCGCGGTGGCTGAGGAAACATTTGTCGCTGAGCCAGCGGACTTCACCGTCGGCACGAATGATCCGGTACTCGCGATCTTCGATGGCGCCTTTCTCGATGACTTCGCTCAGGCTGCGTTCGGCGTAGTTGAGATCATCCGGGTAGATGCTGTCCCGCCATTCGCCGTAGTCGGCCAGCAGCAGGCCTGCTGAACGGCCGAAGATGCGCTCGTAGGCCGGGCTGACGTAGACCATGTGCTGGGTTTCCCAGTCGAACGCCCACAGAACAGCGTTCACACTCACCAGCAGCGAGCTGAACAATTGTTCGCGCTCGCTCAGGCGTGCAACTTCGGCCTGAGCGTGCATCAGGGCTAACAGGGTTTCTGCGGCTGCGGGCATATCTGTGATCGGTGCGCCGGCTGAGGCGATAGGGGACTGCTTTTCCATGAGCACGTATCTCAAGCATTGGCGGCACTGCCAAACCCTTTCCCATATTTCCCGGGAAAGTTGATGAGATAGGCTGAACGGGGGGAAGTTCCGAAACGGGCGCGCCCGTGAAGGGCGCGCCGATCAACGGTATCAGGCGTGCGCAGGGCGCAGCGAGTAGGTTTTCAGCTGGTCAGCGAAGTCGCGCAGGGACTGAATGCCACTGGCTTCGGCTTCGTGAATCCACTCTTTCATGGCGGACAGCATGTCATGGCCATTGCTGCTGGTCTTGACCCAGATCTGTTGCAGCGCGAGGCGTTTTTCGTAGATCACCTTCAGCGCGTGGCTGTGTTCGAGCATGGTCTGGATGCGCATGTGGTGCCTGTCATCAAGCAGGCTGGTTTCACGCGACAGCAAGCGCTTGGCCCGACGGAACTGATGACGCACCGATTCGTCAGCCTTGCCCAGCTCCTGAGCAACCAGCGGCGCGATGACCAGCTTGCGGTACTGCGCCATGATCTGGAAGCGGTTGTTGAGGATCGCCATGGCAGTGTCCATGTCCATGCTGCCCTTGCCTTCGACCCGGTGGGCGATAGGTGCGACCCGCTGGACCTTCGCCAGACGCAGGAAGCTGAATACCTTGATCCACGCCCAGCCCATGTCGAATTCCCAGGGCTTGACCGACAGCTTGGCCGAGTTGGGGTAGGTGTGGTGATTGTTGTGCAGCTCTTCGCCGCCGATCACGATGCCCCACGGCACCAGATTGGTCGCCGCATCACGGCATTCGAAATTGCGATAGCCGACCGCATGGCCGAGACCGTTGACCACGCCGGCGGCCCAGAACGGAATCCACATCATCTGCACAGCCCAGACCGTGATACCGAGCGCGCCGAACAGCGCCAGGTCGATTACTGCCATGAGGGCGATACCCAGCAGCTTGTAGCGCGAATACAGATTGCGCTCGATCCAGTCTTCCGGGCAGTTTTTGCCGTAGATGCGCAGGGTGTCCTGATTGCGAGCTTCTTCGCGATACAGCTCGGCACCTTTGCGCAGCACGGTTGACAAGCCCTTGACGACCGGGCTGTGCGGGTCGTCGACGGTTTCGCATTTTGCGTGATGCTTGCGGTGGATGGCGGTCCACTCGCGGGTGTTCTGGGCAGTGGTCAGCCACAGCCAGAACCGGAAGAAGTGTTTCAGCCCGGCATTGAGTTCGAGCGAGCGGTGAGCTGAATAGCGGTGCAGATAGACCGTGACGCCAATAATCGTTACATGGGTCATCACCAGCGTGACTGCTATTACCTGCCAGACTGAAAGGTCGAGCAAACCGTTGTACCACATAGGCTGTTTGGCCCTCGTAAAAGTACCTGTGAAGAAAAAAGTCGCGAGAGCATTATCACTGACATTCCACAGAAAACCAGTCACCCTTGCAGATAAGAGTCGCAGGATGTTTCCTGCTTTATAATCCAGACCTTTCGCCAGGCTTGCGTTTTTTATGTCCGAATATTCCCGTGGCGCGCTGCGAACCGCCGTCCTGTATGGGCTGCTGTCGATTTTGTGGTTCGTGACCGGCGACTACCTGCTGTCGGTTTTTGTCGAAGATCCGGCGCAACTGGCCTTCGGCTACCAGATGATCGGTTACAGCTGGGCGCTGCTCAGCGCCGTCATGATCTTCATTGTGCGCGACAGATTGAAGGGCATCATCGGCGGCGAAGCGACGTTCGCGCGACAGCAGGAAGACTATGACCGGCTGCTGCTTGCGGCGGTGGTGTTCGACAGCACGCGTGAGGGCGTGCTGGTCAGTGATGCAGACGGACGCATTGTCCACGTCAACCGCGCTTTTGTGGACATCACCGGTTATCAGGCCGAAGAAGTGCTGGGTTTCAACCCCAGCAAATTCAAGTCCGGCCGACATGGCCCGGAGTTTTATCGGCAGATGTACCACTCGCTGCTCAGTGTCGGGCAGTGGAGCGGCGAGATCTGGAATCGGCGCAAAAGCGGCGAGATCTACCCGCAGTGGCAGACCATCCGCAGTATCAAGGGCGATGACGGCAAAGCCAGGCACTACGTGGCGGTGTTTTCCGACATTACCGCCATCAAGCGCTCCGAGCAGGAGCTGGCGCAACTGGCGCACTACGATGCGCTGACCGAACTGCCCAATCGCCTGCTGCTGACCGACCGTATCAGCCAGGCGCTGACGTCTGCGCGCTCCAGCAAGCGCGGTTGTGCGTTGCTGCTGGTGGACCTGGATAACTTCAGAAACATCAACGACAGCCTCGGCCATAACATCGGCGACGAGGTGCTCAAGGCGGCTGCCGAACGGCTCAAGGTGCTGTCCGGCAGCGACACGACGGTCTCGCGTCTGGGCGGCGACGAATTCGCACTGCTGGTCAAAAACTGTACACAAATGGTGCATGCCGCCGCCCTTGCGCAGCAGGTCATCAATGCGTTCAAGCCGCCTTATGCGATTGCCGGGCATCAGTTGTTTGTCACCGCCAGCATCGGCATCAGCCTGTTTCCCGGTGACGCCGAGACCGCCGAACAGCTGTTGCGCAATGCCGATTCGGCGCTGTTCAAGGCAAAAAACGATGGCCGGGAGGGCTTTGCCCTGTATACCGAGGAGCTGACTGCCCAGGCCCAGCAACGGGTGCAACTGGCCAGCGAGCTGCGTCAGGCGATCGAGCAGGAAGAGTTGCGGGTGTTTTATCAGCCTGTTTACGACTTGAATACCGGGCGAATTTGCGCTGCCGAAGCGCTGGTGCGTTGGCAGCACCCGACACGCGGCATGGTGTTGCCCGGCGAATTCATCCCCATCGCCGAGCAGAACGGGCTGATCGTCGATATCGACGCCTGGGTATTGAATACAGCCTGCCGGCAAATGCAGACCTGGCTGGCGGCCGGCGTTCCGATTGCGTCCGTTGCGGTCAATGTGTCCAGCCGTCTGTTCAGCCGGGGCGATCTGGACCGGCAAGTGGCTCAGGTCTTGAACGAGACCGGGCTCGATCCCGTGTTTCTTGAGCTGGAAGTCACTGAAAGCGCCGTCATGGAAGACCCCGAGCAGGCCATCGAACAGCTGCATCGGCTGCGTGAACTGGGCCTGAGCCTGGCCATTGACGACTTCGGCACGGGCTACTCGTCACTCCTGCGGCTCAAGAGCATGCCGGTGCAGAAGCTGAAGATCGATCAGGGCTTCGTCGCCGGGCTGCCTGGCGACGACGATGACATTGCAATTGTGCGGGCGGTCATCGCGCTGGCCTCAAGCCTTGGCATGCACGTGCTGGCAGAAGGCATCGAACATGCCAGCCAGGCGTCATTTCTGCTGAGCAACGGTTGCCAGTTGGGCCAGGGTTACTGGTTCGCCCGACCCATGGCTGCGCAGTCGATCGACTGGTATCACGCGCCCGCTTTCAACTAGCCCGCCTTACGCGCGTGACAGGCGTCGGGATGTGCAATACATCCTGACCATAAACCTGCGCGCTAAATGTCTTTTGGTTATATCTGCATTCTTAAATAGTCTTTTTAAGAATATCTCCGGCTCACTATGATTGGCCCATCGCCACAGCCATCGACCCAGTCACGACGGCAGGTTACTCACCTTTCAAGGAATAAGATAATGAGCGCATCTCTACGTAGTGTTGACGGTCAGGACGAAGCAGCCATTCTGCGTGAGATACAGAGTGCGTTGCGTGATCTGCGTTTTGGCGCCGTCGAAATCACTGTGCACAACGCGCAGGTGGTGCAGATCGAGCGCAAGGAAAAATTCCGCTTGCAGAACCCTGCCGCCAAGCAAAGCTGACGTGGTAACCCGACTGGTCAACCGGAGGGCTTCATCCTGACTCCTGATGCACCCCTGAACACAAGCAGCTCGCCAGCACGGATGCCGTTCTGACGCGCCAAGAAGAAATCAAAAAGCCGACACACAGAATTCCCGGGAGCTTCATCTATGTCCATTCGCCGCTTTGCACTGGCCGCTATCGCCAGTGCCGTTTTCGCAGGTTCGGCTGTTGCCAAGGATTACGAACTGCTCAACGTGTCGTATGACCCGACGCGCGAGCTGTATCAGGATTACAACGCAGAATTCGTCAGCCACTGGAAGAAGACCCATCCGGACGACAAGGTCGAGATCAAGCAATCCCACGGCGGCTCGGGCAAACAGGCGCGTGGCGTGATCGACGGCCTGCGTGCCGATGTGGTGACCCTGGCGCTGGCCGGTGACATCGACGAAATCGCCAAGCTCGGCAGGTCCCTGCCTGAAAACTGGCAGACCCGTCTGCCCGACGCCAGCACCCCGTACACCTCGACCATCGTGTTTCTGGTGCGCAAGGGCAACCCGAAAGGCATCAAGGACTGGGGCGACCTGATCAAGAAAGACGTTTCCGTGATCACGCCTAATCCGAAAACCTCCGGCGGCGCTCGTTGGAATTTCCTGGCTGCGTGGGCTTATGGCCTGAAAGCGGGCGGCGGCGATGAAGCCAAAGCCAAGGAATACGTGCAGACGCTGTTCAAGCACGTGCCGATTCTGGACACCGGCGCTCGTGGCTCGACCATCACCTTCGTCAACAACGGCCAGGGTGACGTGCTGCTGGCCTGGGAAAACGAAGCGTTTCTGGCGTTGAAAGAAGACGGCGGCAAGGACAAGTTCGACATCGTCGTGCCGTCACTGTCGATTCTCGCCGAGCCGCCAGTGGCCGTGGTCGACAAGAATGCCGAGAAGAAGGGCAACACCGAGATTGCGACCGAGTACCTCAAGCACCTGTACAGCAAGGAAGGGCAGGAAATTGCCGCAAAAAACTTCTATCGTCCACGTGATAAAGAAATCGCTGCCAAATACGAGAACCAGTTTCCGAAACTGGAGCTGGTGACTATCGACAAAGACTTTGACGGCTGGAAGACTGCGCAGCCTAAGTTTTTCAATGATGGCGGCGTGTTCGACCAGATTTACCAAGCGCAATAAACCGAATGGCGATGCCGCGCGAGTGGCACCGCAGGTCAGGTCAAGCGGCCCGGATTAATGTCCGGGCTTCGTGCAAGTGAAACCAGGGACTTTTATGTCGCGTCGCATCTCCCCCGTCATACCCGGCTTCGGGCTGACGCTGGGTTACACCTTGGTGTACCTCAGTCTGATTGTGCTAATACCGCTGGCCGCCATGTTCGTGCATGCCGCGCAGCTCACCTGGGATCAGTTCTGGACCATCATCACGGCCCCTCGCGTGATCGCGGCGCTCAAACTGAGTTTCGGCACCGCGTTCTATGCGGCCCTGATCAATGGCGTGATCGGTACGCTGCTGGCCTGGGTGCTGGTGCGTTACACCTTCCCCGGACGCAAGATCATCGACGCGATGATCGATCTGCCGTTCGCCCTGCCGACCGCGGTGGCCGGTATCGCCCTGACAGCGCTGTACGCGCCGAACGGCTGGGTCGGGCAGTTCGCTGCGGATCTGGGCTTCAAGATCGCCTATACGCCATTGGGTATCACCCTCGCGCTGACGTTCGTGACGCTGCCGTTCGTGGTGCGGACCGTGCAGCCAGTGCTGGCCGATATCCCCCGTGAAGTCGAAGAAGCCGCTGCCTGTCTGGGCGCGCGTCCGTGGCAGGTGTTTCGTCATATTCTCGTTCCGGCCTTGCTGCCCGCCTGGTTGACCGGCTTCGCCCTGGCGTTTGCCCGCGGTGTGGGCGAGTACGGTTCGGTGATCTTCATCGCCGGCAACATGCCGATGAAAACCGAGATCCTGCCGCTGCTGATCATGGTCAAGCTCGATCAGTACGATTACACCGGTGCAACGGCTATCGGCGTGATGATGCTGGTGGTGTCCTTCATTCTGCTGCTGCTGATCAATCTGTTGCAGCGGCGCATCGAAACCCCATCCTGAGGAGGCGCAGAACATGTCTTATTCATCTGTTTCAGCCGCCGCCTCCGCCAACGCCGCCCGTCGTGGCAGCGCGGTGTCGCGACGCATCCTGATCGGCTTGTGCTGGCTGGTGTTCGGGCTGTTTCTGGGTTTGCCGCTGTTTATCGTGGTCTCCCAAGGGCTGAAAAACGGTCTGGGCGCATTCTTCACCGCGATCCTCGAGCCGGACGCCTTGTCGGCACTCAAACTGACCGTGATTGCCGTGCTGATTTCGGTGCCGCTCAATCTGGTGTTCGGCGTCAGCGCGGCCTGGTGCGTGAGCAAATACTCGTTCCGTGGCAAGAGCATTCTGGTCACGCTGATCGACCTGCCGTTCTCGGTGTCGCCGGTCATTGCCGGTCTGGTCTATGTGCTGATGTTCGGCGCGCAGGGCCTGTTCGGGCCGTGGTTGCAGGATCACGACATCCAGATCGTGTTTGCGCTGCCGGGCATCGTGCTGGCGACCATCTTCGTCACCGTGCCGTTCGTTGCGCGTGAGCTGATCCCGCTGATGCAGGAGCAGGGCACGCAGGAAGAAGAGGCCGCGCGGCTGCTCGGCGCCAACGGCTGGCAGATGTTCTGGCACGTCACGGTGCCGAACATAAAATGGGGTCTGATCTACGGCGTGGTGCTGTGTACCGCTCGGGCAATGGGCGAGTTTGGCGCGGTGTCGGTGGTGTCCGGGCACATTCGCGGCGTTACCAACACCCTGCCGCTGCACGTCGAAATTCTCTACAACGAGTACAACCATGTCGCAGCTTTTGCCGTGGCGAGCCTGTTGCTGATCCTGGCGCTGTTCATCCTGCTGCTCAAGCAGTGGAGCGAATCCCGCATTAACCGTCTGCGTCATAACGCGGCGGAGGAATAATCATGTCGATCGAAGTCCGTAACGTCAGCAAGAATTTCAACGCCTTCAAAGCCCTGAACAACATCAGTCTGGACATCCAGAGTGGCGAGCTGGTGGCTTTGCTGGGCCCGTCAGGCTGCGGCAAGACCACACTGCTGCGCATCATCGCCGGTCTGGAAACCCCGGACGACGGCAGCATCGTGTTTCATGGCGAAGATGTGTCCGGGCATGACGTGCGTGATCGCAACGTCGGGTTCGTGTTCCAGCACTATGCGTTGTTCCGCCACATGACCGTGTTCGACAACGTTGCCTTCGGCCTGCGCATGAAGCCCAAACGCGAGCGCCCGAACGAAACGCGGATCGCCGAAAAAGTCCACGAACTGCTGAATATGGTGCAACTGGACTGGCTGGCTGATCGCTACCCTGAGCAGTTGTCAGGCGGTCAGCGGCAGCGTATCGCACTGGCCCGGGCGTTGGCGGTCGAGCCGAAAGTGTTGTTGCTGGATGAGCCGTTCGGCGCACTGGACGCCAAGGTCCGCAAGGAACTGCGTCGCTGGCTGGCGCGCTTGCACGAAGACATCAACCTGACCTCGGTGTTCGTGACCCACGATCAGGAAGAAGCCATGGAAGTGGCCGACCGCATCGTGGTCATGAACAAGGGCGTGATCGAACAGATCGGCTCGCCTGGCGAGGTGTACGAGAACCCGTCCAACGATTTCGTCTACCACTTCCTCGGCGACTCCAACCGCCTGAGCCTGGGCGACGAAGGCCATGTGCTGTTCCGGCCGCACGAAGTGTCGTTGTCACGCCAGGAAATCGAAGACCACCACGCCGCCGAAGTCCGCGACATCCGCCCGCTGGGTGCGACCACGCGGGTCACGCTGAAGGTAGAAGGGCAGAGCGAACTGATCGAAGCCGAAGTGGTGAAGGATCACGACAGCCTGGTCGGGCTGGCGAGGGGCGAGACACTGTTCTTCAAACCGAAGGTGTGGCAGAAGCTTTGATGGCCTGCGCTGGAGCGATGCTCCAGCGTCAATCGCTTTACTCAGGTCCGCTTTTGATACTGGCCGAAGGCCGTGGGAGACACTGTTCTTCAGGTCGAAGTTGTAGCAGAAGCTTTGATGGCCTGCGCTGGAGCGATGCTCTAGCGTCAATCACTGTACTCAGGTCCGCTTTTGATTCTGG
>NZ_LGLN01000101.1 GCF_001293775.1 Pseudomonas syringae pv. cilantro | reverse complement strand
AAAAGCGACCAGAACGCGCGCTCAACATTGAGTATTCGACGCAGACCACGACCGAGCACGTGACCAAAACGCGCTGCACCGCTTAAATCCGTATTGACATCTGGGGTCATGTGTCACCTCGCCGGTCGATTAGAGCATGTCGTATTGACATCAATTGATAACCCACTAGTGGGTATATTCAGCCCAATTCCCCTTGAAAATCAAGCCCCCGACGAACAGGTGGACAACTGCTACAGACTACTTTGCCGTCCGGTTATACAAAAACTAGGCCAGATTTTCAGTGGTTTCTGAAACGCTATACTAGGCACCCTTCAAAGGTCCTCGGAGGACTTTTTTGATGAGGAACCGTCCAATGGGTCCCAGATGGCCAGTCGATGACTCGACCCAATACCAAAAATACTAGCTGCAGTGACCTTCTCGGGGGGCAAGTTATTCTTCTCTGTATAGGTGTCCACTGCTCGCTGAAGGAGGGATGATGCACCGGTGTTACAATTCCCCACCTTGTCAGTTGTGTGCGGCGGCAATCTTTGAAATTTGGGGGTGGAAGCCACCAACTGGTCACGGCGTTGAGCATCTACTTTCGGCTTGAAGCCTGCAGATCGAACTCCTGTTCCGTCGCGGCCCAACATCTCGTCCTGATAAAGCTGATGAAGCGTAAACTGTCTCTTCGCTTCCAGCAGGTCGATGCTGTCCACGTTAGATACTTTCTTCAGCTGAGCCTTTCGCCCAATGTCTTTTGGTAGATTTTCAAATGCGCGAAGATCCCGCTCCGGCGCTGCCGGCCTTGCGACCCTGTAATCACCTGCCTTCTTTGGCCACATTTCCATCGTGGATAAAGGCAGAAGGCGATAGATAGAAGAAATCTCGTTGTGCAGCTCCAATGGATCAATGGCATCACCCCTGACCGTACAATAGGCGTCATAAAAGTCTTCGCGAGTAGCAAATGACGCTCCAGCAAGCGCTGAAATCGCAGCCCTGACAGGCGCCGATAACTTGCTAGAAGTTTTCGAATCGGACCTGCCTACAAGATGACCGAGCAGTTTTTCATCCAAGGCCACAGGGCCACGTTTCGGATCACCTCCCACCCCATACAAAACTGCGCCACTTTTTCGCCCGCGGTTGGGATGACCAGCGACCACATAGCCATGCGTAGGAATGACGTAACCCCGTGTATTCCTGTTAACGTAATACACAGGAACCTTAGACAACGTTTCAGCGCCCCTGAACTTCAGTTCTTGAAGTACAGTTTTAAAGGCTTCCCGCTCATTTCCTTGAGGTAGCACAGGAAATCTACCGGGATGTCGTGCGTCTACGACCTTACCATCGCTGTCGCACTGGAAATCGATCAAGGCCGCCTCCCCTTTGATAACACGCGTTGCCCTCATCCACCCATCGCCTAGATCGAGCATCGTTGCGCCTGGCCTCCCCTTTCCATCGGCCATGAATGCGACGAACGCCTGGACACGAGACCCGGCATCTCGCATCCCCAGCAGGGATTGAATCTTGTGGCTGATTTTCCCGGCAACTCCGTTTGCCTGTGTCCAATTTGTCCTCTTTTTCTCTGCATAAAGACCAGCTACTTTTTGCGCATCGTCGGCGATTTTACCGCCCACCGCTTGCCCGGGCACGCGAGCTTCAGAGCCGCTGGAAGCGGCACGTGTAGGAGCGTAGCGCAAACTTTCGGGACGGGCACTCGAGGCTTCGAGTTGCCCCTGCCCATTACCGCCCGCTTGGCAAAGCGTCAACTTCGGCTCGACGACTTCACGGCTGCGCACAGACGTTTCGCCCTGGTAGCTCGATACCTCCTCCGATCGCGGCAAGAGATCGTTGGCCCGCAACTGCTGCAGTAGCTCTCCGGTCTCTTTCGCCAGGGAGCGGAGATCATCCCGAGTAGGCGTATCTGGACAATTTTCCGTCAATGCCGCCAAAGCATCCGGCAACCTCTCAAGTTCTAAAATCGTATCGGCGTGGGGATGGAGCAAAAGAGCAACTTCGTTGGGATCACTACGGAGATCTTCACTCAGCTCCGCAGTGCGGGCCTTTGCCATGCAAATGAAGCTTCCAAAATTCACGTAGGAAGTCATGCCGACTGGCTTTTCGGCTAGAACATCGGGGTCAAGCTGGATCAGCGCCAAAAGATCCGGAACGCCCCGCACCTTCGCGTGCGCCTCACCGGTCATTTGGCTTATTGACTGATGCAGCCGCGCCGTTTTCAGATTTTCACAAACCTGAGCCAGCGGATCATAAGAAGCATCAGATGCGTGTGTGTGTGTGCCAGTTGGCTTTTGCATCGGTCAATCATACCTTTGAGTGTCTGCTGTTCGTCACGGCCCAGCCAATGCCCGCCCTGATCGCCCTTCGCAGCCTCGGCAAGCTGATTAGCTAGTTCGGCGATATCCGGAAACGACAGGGTCTTTCTCTCCAACTCACGCTGAAGGGTACCCAGGAGGCTTGTGAAGTCCTGCTCAGAGGCAGTGGAGGTCCGTCCGAACGCCGCATTCAGTTCACCAGACGCGACGAACGCTCGAGTAAGAACCTGCTGCGGCGATTGCGCATGACTGGTTTCGGCTGCAGAGGAAGTACCGGAAAAACTCGGTATGAACGAATGAGAGAACCTGATCTGAGCTGGATTCATTGGTTTACTCCATTTGTCAGCGGTATAGCTTTGCAAAATAAAGAGATGTGTGGTGTCCCGCCCAGAATAGTTCCCTGCGCCGCGGTGAAAATGCATGAACTCCGTCTATGCAGTTGCGCTGCTGACACTCATTGGAAATGCCACAACAGGACACCCTTGATACGCCGCTTCTGGGTGCGCAACTAATGAGCCAACGCGGCTGAAAGCAAGCTCGCTCGAAATTAATCTGAGCCTGAGGGCTCCATCAGTGCAGCTAATATGGGCCGAAAAGAGCGCTGATTGCGAGCACAGTTGCTTTCGATGACAAGCTTTCACAGTTAAATCCCAATAGGGGCTAGCTGCGGGAACTGAAAGTGATGAAAACTACTTTCCCCGATAAAGGCTGCACCACCAAAAGGGCAAAATGGCCTGAAGCAAATGGCGAAGCAAAGGGTTTGAATGGAATGGGGAATAAGGGTAAGTGCCTTACCTGAAAAGGCCGGCGATTCCGCCGGAAATGGATATCGAAAGGGCTAGAAAGGCAGCTTTGCACGAATTGAAATTTACAAAAAAACCAACCTAAACAAGCAGTTGTAGACTACATTTTCTTCGGCAAGCATGGCAACATCTGTTCGCTGACACTGCTTGGATCCCAACCATTCAGGTGGCGGCTCATGTACA
>NZ_LGLN01000059.1 GCF_001293775.1 Pseudomonas syringae pv. cilantro | reverse complement strand
GGTTTACGGTGATGGACATAGTCTTTCTCCAGGTGCGGGTAACCACCTGGCCCGACCGGGAGGTGAATTACCCGGTCAGGTGGGTTTACGTTCTTGAGAACGGTTAGTTAGAATCTTTCTATAACGTGGAAGTCATCTGGCATATCACCCAATTTGTACCAATGCCTAAGAGTCTGATAAGACTTTAGGCATCCAGTACCTTCAAGCATCGGGCTTTGGTCCGGCGTAAAGTCATCGATGTGGTCCATAAGAGCCAGCTCTTCGAGCTTATCAAGTACATCTTCCCAATAAATATGAGCCATGGGTGGAGGCGGAACATCACCCGCTATAATAAGGCGATCAATGTTTTCTTGTGCTTTAGCTCTTGAAACAAGAAAGCCGATGTCCAGGAGCAGGGTTAGTCGGTTCGGGTTACATGCCATCTCGGAGCTCCAATGCGGAGTCCCCGATTCCTGAGGATGAGGATCCTTGGGGAAGGGAGGTTTGTATACGCGTCGTATCAGGACATCATCACGGTAGCCATCAAGGAAAGGAAAGTGGCTACCAATCCACCAGCCCCTATCTGAGTCAATACTTGCGCGGACATTTGCTGTCCACATTCCAAAAAAAAGATGCTTAGCACTGTAAGCACGAGCGTAGCGATGGCGCTTTTCATGAAATCGACACCTAGGTTGTGATGAAAAGAAAAGGCGCCTGCAGGGCGCCTTGAGGTTGTAAAAGATCTATCAAGCGGCTTGTTTCTTTCCTCGTCCTGCGCGAACTGGTTTTGCTCGTGTGGGCTTAGAGGAAGTAGCAGCTGGAGCTACATCAGTTGGTTCGCTTGCGGCAGACGCCTCGGACTGAACGACTGGGGTAGTGTCCGGCTCTGAACTTTCAGAAGAGGCAGATGCTTCTTCTTTCTGCGGAGCCTGATAGACGTATTCACCTTCAACTTTGATCCAGGCAAGGTACAAGAGGCGGCCTTTGAGGCTGACACCTGGTTGGCCTTGTTTAGCACCACTGCTGTAGGTAAAAACATCAGCCCAGATATCGCCAATCCGGAAAGAGACAAGAACCTTCTTCTCGGCACCAACAGCTTCCTGGCAACGGCGAATCAGCTTGTCAGCTTCAGCACCCACCACGTTGCAATCGATGTAGGCGTACTCAGCCGAGTCAGTGCTGCCTTTGAGGGCGGCCACTGTGACAGCCATGAAAGGATTCCCTTTACGGGGTTTCACTTCACGAATGCGGTTGAGATAGCCAATACCAGTGGTATGCAGGTCGAAGTATTTGCTTTCGTTAGTAGAGTTGCTCATGGTGTGTCTCCAGTTTTGAATGATCAAAGCGGAGATACACTTCGCCTAGGGGGAAGGTATTCCCCGCATGGGTGGTAAAGCGAAATTTCACGACAATCAATGCATGAATCTGAACGCAGTAAGCATAACGCCTACGGCAGCAGTCAGCATGACAGCCATACGAATGGTGAGTTTCAGTTCGAGTCTAGACTCGAGATTGTCGATGTCGGCTTTTGTCGCGAGTTGCGTTTGCATATCCGACTCCAGAGCATCGACGACTGCAGCGGCGCGTTTTTCCTCAACATCAATCGAAATCAATACTTGGTACAGCGCAATACTGCTTTTCATGAAGGTCTCCTGCTGCGCACGAGACCGACCCTACGGGAAAGGTCCCGATGGGGTGAGAGAATCAATGTGCATTCATCAATCAGATAACCTGATCAACTGTTCGCGCTTCCGAATGCTTTGCGAACTAGGGGTTGGATTAATGCGTTGAACGCATCGTAGTCATGAAATCCAGACTA
>NZ_LGLN01000097.1:2494-2957 GCF_001293775.1 Pseudomonas syringae pv. cilantro | reverse complement strand
CCCGGGAATTTAACCGTGGCACATTGCAGATGCTTGAAGGCCTGCGTCCTTACTCAAGGCTGGGACTGCTCGTTCCCCCCATCAAGGTCGTGGTGAACTGTCTCGACCAGACTGTTGATGCCCGCGAGATCCATGACGCGATCAGAAGGACTTTTGCTGACAACACTGAGATCGACGTCCTCAGAAATACAGTTCCCGCTTCAGTTATTTTCCGCCAAGGTTCAACCGCAGGCATGTCGGCTCATCGGATAGAGTACAAGCAACCTAGCAATCGCCGCGCGCCCAGCGCCCTGAAGATCATCCGAGATCTAGCCATCGAGCTTTTTCCGCAATGGGCGGACCGCTTTGAGTCAATGACCGAAAACGCCGTAGAAACCCTCGTCAAAGGGGGCCATTGAGATGGCCTGCGTCGACGATCAGGACTCGTCGTCCCTGGCAAGCATCGGGAGGGCGTGATGGATAT
>NZ_LGLN01000097.1:0-566 GCF_001293775.1 Pseudomonas syringae pv. cilantro | reverse complement strand
GGTTTGGGTTTTTGTTTGGAAACCAAACTCTACCACCGGTTGCGTCCGGCACCCTTTCCCCACGAGTCCGTGCGGTCCTGCCCGCTCATGTTCAACGGTCTGCTGTCCAGCCGTATGAGGCCCACTCGCTATGAATACGCCAACTGACTTCAGCACAGCAACACTTGTCTGGTCGCAGTTAACGCCAACCCAACTCGGCTACTATTGGTTCTGGAATGGAACAGAAGGCATGTCCCCTCAGCCTTTTGCGCTGACCGACGTCCGTCAAGCACCCAGCGGTTGGTGGTTGGAAATGACAACACCACCGGCTCCCCTGTCAGCGCCAAAACAGGTACAGGGCTCGCTCTCGATAGAGCTTCTACGTGAGGCGCTGGCCTTGGCCGTGCGCCACACGATTGAAAACGACCCGCCCGAAGCCCGCAAAGCCTGGCTCACCGAACACCACGTTTGGGCTCTGTACCCAGCACTGTATCGGGATCTCGCCCGCGCACTGATCGACCTCGATCCATCGTTACAGGTGCCCAATCAGAACGATCTTATCAGACAGCTTGCGCAGTCCCATCTGA
>NZ_LGLN01000037.1:104429-180355 GCF_001293775.1 Pseudomonas syringae pv. cilantro | reverse complement strand
GTAGTGTGGGGTTTCCCCATGTGAGAGTAGGTCATCGTCAAGATTAAATTCCAAAAACCCTCATCGCTCACGCGTTGAGGGTTTTTGTTTTTTTAGCTTTTGAAAAACTTCAGCTTGTCCCTTAGACACATCCCGCCAGTCATCCAGATCAACGTGCATATGGCAATCCAACGCGCTTGCCCTTATGGTTCGGCCTCAGGTTTCTATCGCACTGGTCAAGGAAGCACGCATGCCCGTAACAACCTCCCTAAGCGCAGGTTTCATGGTGGTTCAAGGTAACCGCCCGGATGAACTGCGCAGTCTGGTGGTGTCCTGGATGCGACGTTACCCCTTGTCACCACTGGAGAACGAGATCGCGCTGGTGCAGAGCAATGGGATTGCGCAGTGGCTCAAGTTGGCCCTCGCCGAAGATGCTCAGGATGAAGACAGCGGAGGCTGCGGTATCGCCGCCGCCATAGACGTTCAGTTACCCGGCAGTTTCATGTGGACGCTGTACCGAACCGTTCTGGGTCGTGGCGAAATCCCAGAGACCTCACTGCTCGACAAAGGGCCTCTGACCTGGCGTTTGATGCGCTTGCTTCCTGCGCTGATCAATCAGCCGCACTTCGAGCCACTGCAGCGCTTTCTGACCGACGACACCGACCTGCGCAAGCGCTATCAGCTATCCGAGCGCCTGTCTGATCTCTTTGACCAGTATCAGGTCTATCGCGCCGATTGGCTGGAAGACTGGGCCGAAGGGCGCCATCAATTACGCGACGCTCGAAATCAGTCCAGACCGCTGACCGCTGCCAATTGCTGGCAGGCAGAGCTATGGCGTGCGCTGCTCGACGATGTTGGTGCCGAAGGCATGTCACAGAGCCGAGCGGGTGTGCATCAGCGCTTCATCGAGCGCATTGGCAACATGACCGAAGCTCCTCCAGGTTTGCCGGCGCGCGTCATCGTGTTTGGTATTTCCTCTCTGCCAGCGCAAGCGCTTGAAGCACTGGCGGGCCTGGCGAAGTTCAGCCAGGTGCTGCTCTGTGTGCATAACCCCTGTCGGCACCATTGGGCCGACATCGTTGCCGACAAGGACTTGCTGCGCCACCAGTACAAACGTCAGGCGCGCAAGACCGGCATGCCGATGGTCCTCGATCCGCAAGCGCTGCATCAGCACGCCCACCCGCTACTCGCCGCCTGGGGCAAGCAAGGTCGTGACTACATCAACCTGTTGGATAGCCATGATGATCCGCGCAGCTATCGCTCGTCGTTCAAGGACGAGCGCATTGACCTGTTCAGCGAGGTCGAACCTGCCAACCTGTTGAACCAGCTGCAGGACGACATTCTCGAATTGCGCCCGCTGGATGAGACTCGGGAAAAGTGGCCGGCAGTCGATCCTCTGGAAGACCGCTCGGTCCGTTTCCACATCGCCCACAGTGCCCAGCGCGAAGTAGAAGTGCTGCACGACCAGCTCCTGGCCAGGTTCAGCAAAGACCCGGACCTGCGCCCGCGTGACGTGATTGTCATGGTCCCGGATATCGACAGCTACGCGCCGCATATTCGGGCGGTGTTCGGCCAGATCGACCGTGAAGATCGGCGCTTCATCCCTTTCACGCTGGCGGACCAGGGGCAGCGCGGCCGTGAGCCTTTGCTGATCGCGGTCGAGCATTTGCTCAAGCTTCCCGACAGCCGCTTCCCGGTCAGCGAAATTCTCGACCTGCTCGACGTTCCGGCGTTACGTGCGCGCTTCCGGATTCAAGAGCGCGACCTGCCGACCCTGCATCGCTGGATCGAAGGTGCGGGCATTCGCTGGGGGCTCAATGCGCAACAGCGCGCCGGTCTGGGACTGCCTGATGCGCTGGAGCAGAACAGCTGGCATTTCGGTCTGCGCCGCATGTTGCTGGGCTACGCCGTCGGTGCTGGTGCGGCGTATCACGGTATTGAACCCTATGACGAGATCGGCGGACTGGATGCGGCCTTGATCGGCCCTCTTGTGGCCTTGATCGACGCCCTTCAGGTGGCTCACGCGCAACTGTCTACGCCGACTACGCCAGAAGAATGGGGCGCGCGTTTGCAAGCGCTGCTGCAACTGTTCTTCCAGGCCGAAAGCGAGCATGACGATTACCTGCTGGCTCAGCTCGAAACGTTGCGCGAAAACTGGCTTGAAACCTGCTCAACCGTCGGACTGATCGACGAGCTGCCGCTGACGGTGGTTCGCGAAGCGTGGCTGGCTGGGCTCGATCAAGGGCGCTTGTCTCAGCGTTTTCTGGCAGGCTCGGTGAACTTCTGTACGCTGATGCCGATGCGTGCCATCCCGTTCAAGGTCGTCTGTCTGCTGGGCATGAACGACGGTGACTATCCCCGCGCGCAACCGCCGCTGGATTTCGATCTGATGGGCAGCGATTACCGTCCCGGCGACCGTTCGCGGCGTGAGGATGATCGCTATCTGCTGCTCGAGGCGCTGCTTTCAGCCAGAGACCAACTGTACGTCAGTTGGGTCGGCCGAAGCATTCGTGACAACAGCGAACGTCCGGCCTCGGTGCTGATCGGTCAGTTGCGCGATCACCTCGCCAGTGGCTGGAAGCTGGCAGGCGAAACCGACCCTGCCAGTCCGCAGGATGAAGGCGAGCGGTTGCTGAAAGCCTTGACCGTGCATCATCCGCTACAACCTTTCAGTGCCAGTTACTTCCACGCCGGCACAGGTTATTTCAGCTTCGCCCGCGAGTGGCGTCTGTTGCACGAAACCGATGCGCCGTCGCCTGCCCCGAGTGGACTGTCACCCCACGAGCAGGAAGAGCCGCTGACTATCGCGCAATTGCAGGACTTCCTGAGAAACCCGGTGAAGCACTTTTTCAGCCAGCGCCTGAAGATCTATTTCGAAGTGGCTGAAGCGCCACTGGCCGACGAAGAGCCGTTCGTGCTCGATGCCCTTGAGCGTTACGGGCTCAGTGAAAGCCTGCTCAGCGCCGCGATGGCAGCCCCTGACGACATCGATAGTGCGCTTCACACGCAGGCGCTGAAACTGCAAGCCAGCGGCCTGTTGCCCCTGGCCGGTTTTGGCACCTGTATGCAGGACGAACTGATCGAGCCGTTGCCGGACGTGTTGAAGCGTTACCACGATTTGCTGGCGCTCTGGCCCGAGGCACTGAGCAGCGCGTTGCCGATCAGTTTCGCCCACGGCGCGGTGAGCATCGATGGCTGGCTGGGTGGCCTGCACCGCAACGCCAGCGGCGACCTGTTGCTGGTGACGGCCATTCCCAACAGCATCGGCTCGAAAAAGACCCGTAAATGGCACCGGCTGATCCGTCCATGGGTGAATCATCTGGTGGCTTGCGCTTGTGGGCTGCCATTGAGCACGGCATTGGTCGCCAGCGATGAAAGCCTGATGCTGGAGCCGCTGCAAAAAGACGCCGCAACCACCACCCTCAATCACTTGCTGATGGCCTGGCTGCACGGCATGCAGCAACCGTTGCCGGTGGCTGTCAAAACCGCGTTCGCCTGGCTGAGCCAACCTGCCGACAAAGCCGAAGCCGCGGCACGCAAAGCCTACGAAGGTGACGGCCAGACCACTGATGGCGAACGCCGTGAAAGCACGGCACTGGCCCGCCAGTTTCCTGATTTCGATGCACTGATGGACAGCGAAGAGTTCGCAGGCTGGTGCGAGACGCTCTACAAACCGATTTACGACGCATCCTGGCAATCAGTGTCTGGCGGCGAGGGCAGCGCATGAGCAATCAAACACTTCCTCTGGCGCTACGTTTTCCGTTACGCGGCAGCCAGTTGATCGAGGCCAGCGCCGGGACTGGCAAGACGTTTACCATCTCCGCGCTGTACCTGCGTCTAGTCCTCGGCCACGGTTGCGAACAATCGGGTTTTGGTCGCGAACTGCTGCCGCCACAAATCCTGGTGGTGACCTTTACGGACGCTGCAACCAAGGAACTGCGCGACCGGATTCGGACCCGGCTGGCCGAAGCTGCGCGGTTCTTTCGGGACGAAATTCCTGCGCCGGATGCTCTGATTGCCGAGCTGCGCGAGCAGTTCGAGGCCGAGCAGTGGCCTGCCTGCGCAAGTCGCCTGGACATCGCCGCGCAGTGGATGGACGAGGCCGCCGTTTCGACGATCCACAGCTGGTGCCAGCGCATGCTGCGTGAACACGCCTTCGACAGTGGCAGTCTGTTCACCCAGACGCTGGAAACCGACCACAGCGATTTGCTCGGCGAAGTGCTGCGCGATTACTGGCGACAATTCTGCTACCCCATGAGTGGCGACGCGCTGGCCTGGGTGCGGGAAAACTGGAGCGGTCCGGCGGCGCTGTTGCCGCGCGTGCGAGGACTGTTTGGCCGCGAACGCAGTACCGACGATCGAGAACCCGCCGAACTGATCCAGGCGTCGTTGCAGGAGCGTCGAGCCGCCCTGATCGCCCTGAAAACACCTTGGGCCGCCTGGGCTGACGAGCTGTACGCTATCTGCCAGGACGCGGTCGCACGCAAGGCGGTCGATGGTCGCAAGATGCAGGAGCGGTACTTCAAACCGTGGTTCGAAAAACTCTCCACATGGGCCGCTGACCCAACCCAGGAACAACTGGATCTTGGCACCGGCTTCACGCGCCTGACGCCAGAAGGCGTAGCCGAAGCCTGGAAAAGCGACCCGCCTTCGCACCCGGCATTTGACGCGATGGCCGGGCTCAAGGCCGCGCTCGACGCGCTGCCCAAACCGGACGCGGCGGTATTGCAGCACGCTGCACAGTGGGTAAGTGCGCGCTTTGAGGAAGAAAAGCGTCGTCGCGCCGAGATGGGGTTTGACGACATGCTGCTCAGGCTCGACGCTGCCCTGCGCAGCGCTGGCGGCGAACGTTTGGCGACCCTGATTCGTGAACAGTTTCCGGTGGCGCTGATCGATGAATTTCAGGACACCGACCCCGTTCAGTACCGCATTTTCGAGAGTATCTATCGTCTTGAAGAAAACGACGAGCAGACCGGCCTGTTTCTGATTGGCGACCCGAAGCAGGCGATTTACGCCTTTCGCGGCGCGGACATCTACACCTATCTGCGCGCCCGCCACGCGACTCAGGGTCGCTGGCACACGCTGGACACCAACTTCCGTTCCAGCCTAGCGATGGTCGAATCGGTCAATCATGTCTTCATGCGCGCAGAACAGCGTCCGGAGGGGCGCGGCGCGTTCCTGTTCCGCGAAGGCGAAGACAACCCGGTGCCGTTTTCCAGCGCACTGGCCCAAGGTCGTAAAGAGACGCTGGAACTCGACGGCAGTCCATTGGCCGCGTTGACGGTCTGGCAGCTGGAGAGCGAGCAGCCGGTATCCGGCGTCGTCTATCGACAGCAATTGGCCGCCAGTTGTGCTGGTGAAATCGTGCGCTTGCTCAATGCAGGTCAGCAAAGCCGTGCCGGCTTCGTCGCGTCTGACCAGACACTGCGCGGGTTGCGCCCGGCCGACATCGCCATTCTGGTCCGTGACGGCAAAGAGGCGCAGGCTGTGCGCAGCCAGTTGTCGGCGCGCGGCGTGCGCAGCGTCTACCTGTCGGACAAGGATTCAGTGTTCGCCGCCCAGGAAGCCCACGACCTGCTGTCGTGGCTCAAGGCCTGCGCCGAACCGGATTCCGAACGCACGTTACGCGCGGCGCTGGCCTGTATCACGCTGGACCTGCCACTGGCCGAACTCGAGCGGCTGAATCAGGACGAACTGGCTTGGGAAAGGCGCGTCATGCAGTTCCGCAGCTACCGCGACATCTGGCGCATTCAGGGCGTGCTGCCGATGCTGCGTCGTCTGCTGCACGACTTTGCCCTGCCGCAGACACTGATCTCGCGTAACGACGGCGAGCGGGTGCTGACCAACCTGTTGCACCTGTCCGAACTGCTGCAACAGGCGGCAGCGGAACTGGACGGTGAACAAGCGCTGATTCGTCACTTGAGCGATCACCTGGCGCTGTCCGGTCAGGCGGGAGAAGAGCAGATCCTGCGCCTGGAAAGCGATGAGCAACTGGTCAAAGTGGTGACCATCCACAAATCCAAGGGGCTGCAATACCCGCTGGTGTTCCTGCCGTTCATTTGCTCGTCCAAACCGGTGGACGGCAGCCGTCTGCCGCTGCTGTTTCACGACGCCGAGGGCCGCGCGCAAATCAGTCTGCAGCCCACCGAGGAACTGATTCAACACGCCGATGGCGAGCGGCTGGCCGAAGACTTGCGTTTGTTATACGTCGCACTGACCCGCTCGGAACACGCCTGCTGGCTGGGCGTTGCCGACCTCAAGCGCGGCAATGCCAACAGCTCGATGCTGCACCGCTCGGCGCTGGGTTATTTGCTGGGCGGCGGCGCGGCGTTGCCTGAGTCGACGGCCCTTAAAGTCTGGTTACGTGATCTGGCCGAAGGCTGCCCTGCGATTGCCTTGCAGCCGGTTCCGGAGCCTACGGCCGACAGCTTTGTCGCGCCACGCAACGAAGCTTCGCTGGTCAAGCTGCTGGTCCCGAAACGCCGTGCCGCAGAGAACTGGTGGATCGCGTCCTACAGCGCCTTGCGGATTGGCGACACAGTGACAGCTGGCGCCGACGAGTCGCCGGACAGCCCGCAGGCGCAGAAGCTGTTCGACGACGAGCGCCTTGACCCCGAGGCGCCTCGCGACATTCTGGTCGGCGGTGCAGACATCCATCGTTTCCCCCGTGGCCCGAACCCCGGCACCTTTCTGCATGGCTTGCTGGAGTGGGCAGGCAACGACGGGTTTGCGCTCACAGCGCATAACGTCGAGTTGATAAGAGACGCCGTTGCCCGTCGCTGCCATCGCCGCGGCTGGGCGGGCTGGATCGAGACCTTGCGCGACTGGCTGCATCAGTTATTGAACATGCCGATGCGCCTGTCGCCCGACGCCACTCCGGTTGCGCTGGGTGATCTGAATCAACCCAATCAGTACCGCGTCGAGATGGAATTCTGGTTCGCCAGCAACCACGTCAATGTGGCGCAAATGGATGCCCTGGTGCGCCGCTTCACCCACGACAATGCGCCGCGTGCCGCGACCGAAACTGTCTCGCTCAATGGCATGTTCAAAGGCTTCATCGACCTGACGTTCGAGCACGAAGGCCGCTATTACGTGGCCGATTACAAGTCCAACTGGCTGGGTGCCGACGACGATGCCTACACCGAACTGGCGATGGAAGCCTCGATACTCGACAACCGCTACGACTTGCAATACGTCCTGTACCTGCTGGCATTGCATCGGCAGCTCAAGGCACGGCTGGCCGATTATGATTACGACCAGCACATGGGCGGCGCGCTATACCTGTTCTTGCGGGGCAGTCGCTCAGCCTCGCAAGGTGCCTGGTTCACCCGCCCGCCACGCGAGCTGATCGAAAGCCTGGACCTGCTGTTTCAGGGCAAGCCAGTACCGCACGACCTGCCGGGAGCATTGGTATGATCCGCACGTTTGACGACCTGTTGCCCACCGTGCTGGACGATGCTGGTCTTGCCGAGCTGAGTCCGCTGACCCGTGTCGACGACCTGCTGATTCTGCTCGAACGCTGGGTCGAGCGCGGCTGGTTACGCGCACTGGACCGGGCGTTCGTCGCGTTTCTCGGCGAACTCGATCCGCAGGCCGATCCGCTGGTGCTGGTGGCGGCGGCGTTTACCAGCCATCAGTTGGGGCATGGTCATGTCTGCCTCGACCTCTACGAGACGCTGAAAGAACCGGACTTCGCCTTGTCGCTGCCGCCCGAAGGCGATCAGCAAGACGGCGCAATGCTGCTGCCCTCGCAATTGCTGGCTGCGCTGGACGGCGCGGCGTGGTGTCAGGCGCTGGCGCGCAGTGCGCTGGTCGCGGAAGTCGGAGACTCAAGCGCCGAAGCGCTGAAAAAACCATTGGTGCTGGCGGAGCGGCGCTTGTATTTGCGCCGCTACTGGACCTACGAACGCCGTATCGCTGCGGCCCTGCGCCAGCGACTCGCCCAACCTGACACGCCACCAGCAGATCTGCCACAGCGCCTGACCGCATTATTCGGAGCTGCCGATTCTGCGCCGGACGCCGTCATCGACTGGCAGAAACTGGCCTGCGCTCTGGCAACCCGTCGGGCATTCAGCATCATTACCGGCGGTCCCGGTACGGGCAAAACCACCACCGTGGTGCGCCTGCTGGCACTGCTTCAGGCACCTGCCGTGCAGAGCGGCCAGCCATTGCGCATTCGCCTCGCAGCCCCGACCGGCAAGGCCGCGGCACGTCTCACCGAGTCCATCAGTCAGCAAGTGCAAAGCCTGGACGTCAGCGCCGAAGTGCGGCAAAAAATCCCCAGCGAAGTGACCACCGTGCACCGCTTGCTGGGCAGTCGCCCCGGCACTCGCCACTTCCGCCACCACGCCGGCAACCTGTTGCCGCTGGACGTGCTGGTGGTCGACGAAGCATCGATGATCGACCTGGAAATGATGGCCAATCTGCTCGACGCACTGCCATCCCATGCGCGCATGGTTTTGCTGGGCGACAAGGATCAACTGGCCTCCGTGGAAGCGGGAGCCGTGTTGGGGGATTTGTGTCGCGACGCTGAAGAGGGTTTCTACAGTCCCGAAACCCAAGCCTGGCTTGAAGCCGTCGGCGGCGAAGATCTGAGCAAAGGTGCGCTGCAACCGGGCGATGCGCAACGACATCCGTTGGCACAGCAAGTGGTCATGCTGCGGCACTCACGCCGTTTCGGTCAGGGCAGTGGCATTGGCCAACTGGCCCGGCTGGTCAACCAGCAGCAGGACAAACAGGCGCGCGCCCTGCTGTCGGCAGGCAGCCACGCCGATCTGTTCGCCCTGGCGCTCAAGGGCGAGCAAGACCTCAAGTTCGAACGGCTGGTGCTGGACGGTCTTGGCAAGGGTGAACAAGGCCCGCAGGGTTATCGGCATTACCTCAACGTGCTGGCCGCCGAGCGTCCCGCGCAGGGTTCGGCACTCGACGACGCGTGCTGGACTGTCTGGGCCCGCTCGGTGCTGAACGCGTTCGACGCATTCCAGTTGTTGTGCGCCGTGCGCAAAGGCTCGTGGGGCGTGGAAGGCCTGAACCAGCGCATCACTCACGCGCTGTTCAGCGCTGGCCTGATCGAAAGCGAACAGCAGTGGTACGAAGGCCGCCCGGTGCTGATGACCCACAACGATTACGGCCTCGGCCTGATGAATGGCGACATCGGCATCACCCTGCGCTTGCCCGAGCGCGATGGCGACGGCAAGCAAGTCCTGCGTGTCGCCTTCCCGCGTAACGACGGCACTGGCGGCGTGCGCTTCGTCCTGCCCAGCCGCCTCAACGAAGTGGAAACCGTATACGCCATGACCGTGCACAAATCCCAAGGCTCGGAATTCGCCCACACCGCCCTGATCCTGCCCGAAGCCCTCAACCCGGTGCTGACCAAGGAACTGATCTACACCGGCATCACCCGCGCCAAACACTGGTTCAGCCTGATCGAACCCCGCCAGGGCATCTTCGAAGAAGCCCTGCGCCGCAAGGTCAAACGCCTGAGTGGGTTGATGCTTGGGCTTTGAATCTGCAAACGCCCGCGCCTAAACAGGCTGCAGTCTGTAATGCACAAGTCGTGAACGCTCTGAAAGGTAGCGTCTGCCCGAGTGGCGCGGGAGCGGGCCTGGCGCTTCGCTTGTAGTGGGAGCGGACTCGTTCGCGAACTGCCGGGAACCGGCAGCAACGGTACACACGGTACATCAGACGCAACTGAGGCAGCCCGTTTCAGGGCCGCCGCAGATCCGACACAACACCTCACACGCCATAATCCACATATCGCGCCATAAGGTTCGGGCGACTAAACGTATCAATCGTATAAACCCGCTGCCACATGGCATCGACCTCTGCTTTGAACGTGTCGTTGTCCATGTCGATCCAGTAGCGTGGGTTGCGGCCATTTTGCTGATCGTGGCTAGCGGTCACCGGGTCTAAATGCCGGTAGGGTTCGAACAACGGAATATCCGGAATCGGGCCGCTGGTGTCCATGTAATTTTGCAGGAAGTCCCAGAGTGCGCAGGGGCGCTGCTGGAAGTCGTCGGGGCCGAGTAGCGCGTGGAAGTTGATGTGCTGCTCCTCGTAGCGATGCTGGAGTAGCAGGCCGTAATACGGTCCATGACGATCATGCGTGGTGATCATGTAGGCATCGAACTCGTAGAACGGCGCGACGAACTCGTCGATCACCCCTTCTTTTCGATGGCGTTTGTAGCCGAAGATCGTGACCAGACCGGTTCTGCGATTGAGCTCCCAGAGTGGACCTTTTGGTGGGCGGAACCAGATGCGGGGAAAGTGATTGATAACGATGTGACCGATAAGCCAACTGAGCAACGGAATGCCTAGCAAAAATGGATAGAGGCCTATTAGCAGCTCGACAGTGACCTGTTGCCACGAGTCATCGGAAGCGTGGACAACAGCGATGTGTGAGATTATTGAAATTGGAAAGAGCATAATGAAGCCTACTTTTCCAAACTGCAGAATAAATATCCAGAATTGAGACCTGAATGGAAGCTGTGAAAATCTAAAGCGTTCCTGATCAAACTTTTGATGGAGCTCCACGTCTTCAAATATTCTGGCTTTATAGGTTCCGATGTTTTTTTTTCGGTCATCCTCTATTTTCACCCTCTCCCAGAATCTCATTTTTTCTGGGGTAGATTGCCTAACGATCCCCGCTGTAGCCACTTGCTGAGTCAAACCCCATGGCAGGCGAAACTTGTAAGTCGCGCATGATTTTCGAATAGACGGTCTTTGCTCAGGAATGTTGTGAGGGTTATAGGCTTTATGTCCATAGCAAGTGTGCGTTTTTGATTCAGTCATTCAAAGATGCCTTGTGCGTTACTTCATCTGCCCAAAAGGGTTGATTGATTATTTCAAAATTTGGCACTGCCCATTTTGAACTATATCTAGTGGGGTCTTTGACAGGGGGCGATGGGAAATATAAATTCTCTCCTTCGTGAGTTAAAACGAACTGAGCCCTTACAGCCCATTTGTAATAATGCCTGCTGTTGCCAGTTAATGAGATCTGGTTAGTCGGTGTGGTGAAAAAGAGCTCAATCGCATCAGGGTAGAGGCGCTGCGCATTGGGGCGTGTTGCTTTATCTGCGACTTCTACTGTTGCCTGGTAGGGAACACCTTGATTATTGGTCCTTTCGATAATGCGGCACTGACGGCAGTCGGCTTGAATGCTGACACTGTGAAGGCTACCAATAACGCCTGGTAGGCGGCTCTCTAAACGAATGACGGTGTCAGCGCTGCGTATGGCATGCGGTATTTTTGCGTGGGTATCAAATGTGGCGTGCTGTTCGTGAGCCGGATTTTTCTCTATTGAGATACTGATACCCGCAAGCAGGCTTGTCAGCCGGTAAAAGGCCTCTGATGGGTCCTGTAAATACAGGTCAATTGAATGGCTCTCACCGAATGGTCCGTTTGCTAACCAGGACTCCAGTGGCGTTGAGCTCATAATGACGACCAAGCCCACGCCCATACCGATCAGCAGCAACGCCGCCCAGCCTAGCGGATTGAGGCCGAAGTAGACCGTTAGCCCTCCGAATATCGAACCAAGAGCGCTTAGTAGACCGCCCATGGACATTAGCAGATAGCCATATATAGCTTGATCATTCCATTGCCACGCATACCAAATGTCATATAGGTTGACAGTGCAAAGTAGACTTCCTGAAATTATTTGAGCGATGAGGCGGCTGTTGATTTCCTTGGTTACAACTTCGCCAAGTGTCTTTCCAAGCCACCGTTCTGCGCCTTCTTCAGAGATTACCCACAGAGCTTTTCTACTTAAAAAATCCTTTGGTTGGCTACCCAGTAATTTGAAAGTCAGCGCCTCCAGCGCGATGGTCAGATCTACAATAGCGCTGATGAGGCCGGCGGTTGCTCTTGCACTATTCTTTTCTCGCATTGTCTGTTTCAGAGCCTCACTCTCCGAACTCACATTCCAAACCTCCAACATCAACACCGCCAGACAAAACGGGGTCGACGCCAGCACTCTGTAAGCCGCCTTGTTCCTCTGTGAGTCCAGCCCCTCTATCGCTTCACTCAGCCCGCTTTTCGCCCGGACATGAGCCGCTTGCGCTTCCCCCACCGCGCCTGCCATTTCCCGAGCTTTTTTCAGTGCTCGGTTCATGTCGCCGACCACCTGTGCGGTCTTGTGTCCGCGAGGGATCACCAGCACCCAGTTGTCGCCCGTGGGCACGCGAGTCGAGTAGTGGGGCGGTGGGTCGATGTCGCCGAACGGGCTGCCGTCGGCGCGCAGGTATTCGCCGTAGCGCGTTTTTGGCAGTGACTCCCGACCGGGCAGGTCTTCCAGGCCGAATACGTAGTGTTGGGGCGTGACCTGATTGCGGCGTATCAGGAACGCTGCACCGAAATGCTCGGGCATCATGCTGCGCAGTTGTTGCACGCCGCGGCCCTGGCGGTTGACGTTGATCTTGTGTGCGTTTGCACCCAGTCGCTCTTGCATCTGCGCCAGTCGGTCAGATGCAGAGCGGGCGTTGGCGCTGGCGTTTTGCACGTTGCCGTTGGCTGGCGCGAGTGCCTGGCTGGCCTTGTCGATTGCATTCGCTGCGCCATCTGCGGCGCTCTGCAGATTTTCGAAGATCCCGACCAGCGCCGCCGTGGTCGCCTTGCCGTTGTTGATGAGGAAGAAGTTCTGCAGGCTGTCGCCTTCCAGCAGGTTGGCCAGGGTGGTGGCGTCCAGCGTGACTTGAGCGACGGGGTCGGGCGTTGGCCGGTTTTCGAAGCGGGCCAGTTCGGTGGCCCGAAAGCGCCCATCGCCCAGGTTTTTAGCGTCTTCAAGCGGCGTTACGTAGGGCGCGCAGACTGTCTGCAGATCGCACTCGGGCCACAGCATCGCGTGCAGAGGGGAGGTGTCGTCGCTGGCAAGCGCATTCAGAAATGTCTGCCCCGGACTCACGGCCTGATCCCAAAGGCCGATACCCGTGACCGCGTCCACAATGTCGCCGCTGGGAGCCAGCGGGTCGACATTGGACGGCACAAGCGCCACCGTCGCCAGTGTCCGGCTCAGCTCGTACATTGCCGCCACGTAGGCAAAGCCATCCAGACTCAGGTGGTCGGCCAGCATCTGAACGGTGCCCGCTTGCTTCAGCGTCGCGACCAGCGTGTCCTGCGTTCCGATCATGTGCCGCCAGACCATGGCGCGTTCAACGGTGGCGGTGCATTGGTTGATAGCGCGCCTGCCAGGCTCATGCAACTTGGCCATCGTCGCGTGTAACGGGTTCTCCTTGCCGCGAATGCTGCGCGGTACGACCAGTTGCTGCACCAGCAGCGCGCTGGCGTGATGCGGCTGACGAATGGCCTGTCTGGCACACAGGCCGAACAACTGCTGGTAAGTGTCGATGCGTTGCCGCAAATGACGCAGCCGGAAACACGCATCGTCCAGCAGCACACCGCAGACCTGACGCTGCCGCGCAAGGGTCAGCACATCGACGGCATTCGGCTGTGCTTGCCAGAGCACATCGGTATCGACCGTTTCGCCCTGCGTTTCAGCCGGTAAACTGGCGAGCAAGGCGTCTGCCATCGCTGTCAGTTCCAGAGGTCCGCCGTCCTGAACGGCAGTGCCCCGGGCAGCCTGAGCCAGAAAAGCTCTGGCTTGCCTGAACGACTCGACCGGAAACTGCCCCGACAGATCACACAGGTAGCGCGCTGGATGATCGAGCAGGCGTTCATAACCAGGTTGCCGCGCACGCTGCGGTGCCGCGAGGCTGACCGGAAAGGCGCTGTGTTCCAGATTGAGACGAGTCGCGTTAACCCGAGCGATCACCGCTTGGGCCGCGTAATTTTTTGCATCGAACTCGGAAAACGCTTTGAGCATCGCCGCGCCATCGGGCTTGCCCTTGTACAGGTCCGTGAAGCGCTCTTTTGACCAGCCCAGGTCAGGGCTCTTGCAGCGCTGTGCTCTCAGCGTCGTATCGGTTTCCAGACGTTCAAGACGCGGCGCGCTGAGCTGAATTTCCGAAAAGCAGAGTTGCAGATTTTGCACTCGCCGGTTGTTGCAGATTGCCGGCAGCCAGATGTCTTCAAGCGCCGCGCCGGTGGCCTTGCGCTCGCCGGGCAGGAAACCGTCTGGCTGGCGATAACGGGCTATATCGATGTCGTGATAAGTACTGCCGTTTTCACCGACTTGAATCTCCAGTTCGCGCCACAGCGTCGCCTGATAAAAAACGTACACGTAACCTGCGCGCGCCAGCACGGGTGTGCCGAGGTCGTACACGGTCTTCGAACCGGGCAGCGGCACAAAGGGCAGCACCGGCACGATCTGGTTGAACTGCGCATCGGCCTGTCGCGGCGTGGCCTGCGTATCGTTGAATAGCGGCAGCCGAATCGGCTCGCCCTCAGTGGTTTCGATCTGCAGTTCAAGACGCGTGCCGTTAACGTGATCCCAGACCTCAAGAGTGCTGCTGTACAGCGTGTGCTCCAGCTTTTCCGGTGTTGACGGATAGACACGGTCGCCGGTTGCGCTGATCAGCTGAACCTTCTGCTGGTCCGAATGATGCTTGCCCACGATCTGGACGATCAGCTTGTCCATCTCGCAGGAAGGCCCTGCGCTCAAGCGGCTGGCGGTCATTGCTGGAATTCCTTGATCTGGCGGCGTAAGGCATCTTCCTGGCGTTGGCTCAGCGCCAGGGTCATGGGAGGCTGCGGGGGGATCCAGTGAGACGCGTGCGGATTGTCAATGCTGATCCAGCGCTGATTGCCTTGCGCAACGTCTGCCCAGGTTCCGCCATGCCAGCGAAGTCGAGACATGGGCCCCAGCCATTGGGCACTGGATTGCGCGGTGTCGGCGGTAAACAAATAGCTGGCAGTCACCGGGTGTGAATAACGCATAACGCCTCGGCGTACCCCTTCGAACCTGACGAATAAAATGTGCCTGAGATGCGCGAGCACGACCTCCACAGGTGAGGTGCTTTCGATGATCAGGCCGGGCCAGGCGTCGGGGTGCTCAAGCACGATGTTCAGCAGCGGATGCTGGACGGACGCATCCAGCAAGACGGGACTTTTATCCCGGTAGGCGGCGAGTTCGGTCTTGTCGAACAGCAGAGTTGGCGCCGGGTCGGGCAGCCGTCGGTAAAGCTGTTCCAGCAGCGAGTCAGTGCGTTCCAGCAACAGATAAATGTTCATCGCCACGCTCCCGACTGCAATGCTTTTCGGCAGCCGCAATCGGCCAGCGGGCAATTCGCAGGTGTTCCACCTTTCGGTTTTTGGCAGAGTTCAATGATCGGCCCCGATCCACTCAGACGCTGCATCAGCAACTGCCCCGGCGCACTGTCATCGACCCGCTGCACCCGCCCCGGCAGTCGCGGTGTGGGCGCTGTTCCGTCAGGCAACTTGCCCCCGAAACCGAGCCTGACGACCTGCGGCCCGTCCACGGTGATACCGCTGGCGTCGATCTTGATGAAGGATTCGCCAGCCTTGAAAGTGATCTCCAGACCTGCCTCGATCACCACGTTATTGCCAGCCTTGATGTGAACTTCCTGCCCGGCCTCTGCCAGCAACCCATCTGCCACCCTGATGTGCTGCGTTCCTCCCACCGTCAGGTGATCGCTCATTTTCACTTCAGTCAGCCGGGCGCCCGCAACGGTCCGGTGCTCCTCAGCTCCGAACTCGCTGTAGCTGTTGGCTTGGACCCGGTCATGACGCTCATGGCCGACGCTGATGTCTGGTCGTGCTTGACGATCTGGTCCCAGTCTCGCTGGGCGTGAATATAGATATGCTCCTGCCCGGCGCGGTCTTCGATACGCAGTTCGTTCGACCCGCCACCGCCAGGGCTACTCAAGGTCTTGAAGACGCTTTGCGTCTGATCCGCAGGCAATTTGCCGGGCGGCAGGTGCTCGGCATGGTACAGGCAGCCGCTGACCAACGGCCGGTCGGGGTCGCCTTCCAGAAAGGTCACCAGCACTTCCATGCCGACTCGCGGGACGACCATGCCGCCGTAACCATTACCTGCCCAGCTGGACGACACCCGCAGCCAGCAACTGCTGCGGTCATTGCCCGCGCCTTCGCGATCCCAATGGAACTGCACCTTGATTCGGCCATGTTTGTCGCAGTGAATTTCCTGACCTTTCAGGCCGGTGACCACGGCGGTCTGACTGCCGAAGATCTTTGGCTTGGGGTGGCGCAGGGGCGGGCGGTAGGTCGCCTTCCTGGGTGTGGCCAGAAAGGTATTGCGATAGCCTTGCTGAAAGTCGCTATCGTGCTGGCCGGGCACCAGAGACTCCTCCAATACCTGCGGCTGACGGCCCTCATGGCGTACTTCGGTCAGCAGCCATAGATCGTTCCAGTCTGTGTTGGGATGGTGGCTGAGCTGCAGGAAATGACCACTTGCCAGCATGTGCTGCTTGCTTCGGCCTTCAGCCAGACGATAGTCGTGGCGATGCCGCTCCTGAGCCCGTTTAGCCAGATGAATGCCACGATCTTTATCGGTGAAGCCGCCGGGATAAGCGTAGTCTTCGAGCGGGTTGCTTTCGTCATTGTGAGTTGCGCCCTGCATTTCCACGCGCGGACGTTCAAAATGATAGTCGCGGCGCACGGTTTGGCCTGGCCGGGTTTCCAGCCTCTCCAGAAAGTGGTTGACCACGGGCTGACCTTCCTGCAGCCCCGAACTTTGCTGATAGCGCACTGGCGCCAGTTCAGGAAACACTGTCTGATCATCGCCGAACACCAGTTGATGCGCCGTCGGACTGTGTTCAAAGTGATAATGCAAGCCTTCTTCTTCACACAATCTCTGGATGAAGTGCAGGTCCGACTCGTTGTACTGCACGCAGTATTCGCGTTCTGGATAAATTGTGCCGAGATGGAATTGATAACTGTCGGCTGGTAATCGGTGATCTTTCAGCACCAGGGCAATGATCTGCGGCACTGTTTTGTGCTGAAAAATACGGTGATTGGTGCGGTGCCCAAGTCGGGCCAGATGCGGGCGCAGGGTGACCGAATATGCGTCAGACGGGTGCCGGAATCGCCTTGGGCTATACGATCGATCAGCCCGTGAACGCCTCGGTCGTTGGGTCCGAATTGCAAAAATGCCGGAAGTCCCAGCAGGCGTTCAAGGTCCAGTGACAGGCGCTCGCTGACCAGTTCCAGCGTGAAGCAGAAGGGCTGGTTGATGGCTTCGTGGCCGGTGAAGGCCAGAATCTGAAAGCCATGATCGACGTTATCAGGGCGTTCAGAGCAATCAATGCTCAGGCTGAAGCGTGGCTGATGGGCAGAAGCGAACATCCAAAACTCTCCGCAGTAACGGGCAATCGCGCCCGTCGAACCGAGAGAGTCATTACAAGAACAGTGCCATCGGAATTTTTTCTATACAGATCAATAGGTTGAAAATCTGCCAACGAAAAAACAGTAAAAAAACCGAAAAACCTGCGCAGGATAGTGCGCGCTTTCTACGCCAGACTGCGCAGTATCTGACGAGCAAATAATCCGCGCCCTCAAGCCTGAAAATCGGCGGTGATGCAGGTTTTACTGAGCAATCTCTTGCGCATCACTCGACGAACCGCAACGCCGCCCCTTCACCCAACAAAAACCCCTTATTCAAGTCCGACACCTCCCGAATGTAATCCCACAGCAACGTGATCCGCTTCAACTTGCGCAGGTCCTCCCGGCAGTACATCCAGAATTGCCGGGTGATGTTCACTTCATCCTCCAGCACTGGCAACAGCCTCGGGTCTTGCGCGGCGAGGAAACATGGCAGGATCGCCAGCGCGCGGCCTTGCAGGGCGGCGGTGTATTGGGCGATGACGCTGGTGCTGCGCAGTTGCGCCTGGGCGTTGGGCAGCAGGTTGCTGAGATACAGCAGCTCCGAGCTGAACGCCAGGTCGTCGACGTAGCTGATGAATACGTGTTCGCTCAGGTCGGCCTTGCGCTGGATTGGCGCGTGGCTGTCGAGGTATTCCTGGGTTGCGTACAGGCGCAGGCTGTAGTCGCAGAGTTTGCAGCACACGTACGGCCCGTGTTCCGGGCGCTCCAGGGCGATGACGATGTCTGCTTCGCGTTTCGACAGGCTGATGAAGTGCGGCAGCGGCAGTATGTCCACCGAGATGCTCGGGTAATTGTCGAGAAAGTGGCTCAGTTGCGGGGTGATGAAGAAGCTGCCGAAACCCTCGGTGCAGCCCATGCGGATGTGCCCCGAGAGCGCCACGCTGGAGCCTGAAACCTGTTCGCAGGCCATGTGCAGTGTGCTTTCGATGGACTCGGCGTAGCCCAGCAGGCGCTGACCTTCGGCGGTCATGATGAAGCCGTTGTTGCGGGACTTTTCAAACAACAACGTGCCGAGTGAGGTTTCCAGAGAGTTGATACGCCGCGACACGGTGGTGTAGTCGACGGCCAGGCGTTTGGCGGCGCTGCTGACTTTGCGGGTGCGTGCCACTTCGAGGAAAAACTTCAGGTCATCCCAGTTCAACAGGCTTAAGGAAGTGATGTTTTTTTGCATGTTGACCCTGCTTTTATCTGCATTCTTATTAGAAGTTTGCACATCTATACTCCAAAGCACGCCCCCTGACCAACTCAAAAACAATACTGTCGGGAGGCCACGAGCATCCATCGGCAACTGCCCCGGATCGCTTGGTTTGCTGAAGGGAGAACAGCTGAAATGAATGCCTCGCCGAATAGCACCGCTACCTCGATAGCCCGCGTCAAACTGTTGATCGATGGTCAGTGGGTCGACTCGCAAAGCAGCGAATGGCAGGACATCGTCAACCCGGCCACGCAGGAAGTGCTTGCGCAGGTGCCGTTCGCAACAGCCAGTGAAGTCGATGCCGCCGTTGCTGCCGCCCTTGCGGCTTATTGCACCTGGCGTGAAACGCCCATCGGCGCTCGCATGCGCATCATGCTCAAGTTGCAGGCGCTGATCCGTGAGCACTCCAAACGTATTGCGGCGGTGTTGAGCGCCGAGCAGGGCAAGACGCTGGCGGATGCCGAAGGCGATATTTTTCGCGGTCTTGAGGTGGTCGAGCATGCGTGCTCGATTGGTACGTTGCAAATGGGCGAATTTGCCGAGAACGTCGCCAGTGGCGTCGATACCTACACCCTTCGCCAACCCATCGGCGTGTGCGCAGGCATCACCCCGTTCAACTTTCCGGCGATGATTCCGCTGTGGATGTTTCCCATGGCGATTGCCTGCGGCAACACCTTTGTCATCAAACCCTCCGAACAGGACCCGCTATCGACCCTGCTGCTGGTCGAACTGGCGATCGAAGCGGGCATTCCGCCGGGCGTGCTCAACGTGGTGCATGGAGGTAAGGACGTAGTGGACGCGATCTGCACGCACAAGGACATCAAGGCCATCTCTTTTGTCGGTTCGACCGCCGTCGGCACGCACGTTTATGACCTGGCCGGGCGGCACGGCAAACGCGTGCAGGCGATGATGGGCGCGAAGAATCATGCGGTCGTGCTGCCCGACGCCAATCGTCAGCAGACGCTCAACGCGCTGGTGGGCGCAGGCTTTGGCGCAGCAGGGCAGCGTTGCATGGCGACCTCGGTGGTGGTGCTGGTCGGCGCATCGAAGCTGTGGCTGCCGGACCTCAAAGCGTTGGCGCAGAAACTCAAGGTCAACGCCGGTCACGAGCCTGGCACTGACATCGGTCCGGTGATTTCCCGGCGCGCGAAGCAGCGCATTCTCGATCTGATCGAAAGCGGCGTGCGTGAAGGCGCGACCCTTGAGCTGGACGGTCGGGAAGTCTCGGTGCCGGGCTATGAAGGCGGCAACTTCGTCGGGCCTACGCTGTTCTCGGGTGTCACCACCGACATGCAGATTTACACCCAAGAGATCTTCGGCCCGGTGCTGGTTGTGCTGGAGGTTGACACGCTGGATGAGGCCATTGCGCTGGTCAACGCCAACCCGTTCGGCAACGGCACGGGCTTGTTCACCCAGAGCGGCGCCGCAGCGCGCAAGTTTCAAAGCGAGATCGACGTCGGCCAGGTCGGGATCAACATCCCGATTCCTGTGCCGGTGCCGTTTTTCAGCTTCACTGGGTCGCGAGGCTCCAAACTGGGCGATCTGGGTCCTTATGGCAAACAGGTGGTGCAGTTCTACACTCAGACCAAGACTGTCACCAGCCGCTGGTTCGATGACGACAGCGTGAATGATGGCGTGAACACCACGATCAATCTGCGTTGAGTGCTGCCTGTCAGCCAGGCCAAGGAGAACAATAATGAACATCGCATTTATCGGTCTGGGCAACATGGGCGCGCCCATGGCTCGCAACCTCATCAACGCCGGGCACAGCCTGCACGTGTTCGATCTGAACAAGGATGTACTGAGCGAATTCGCCGGGCTGGGCGCAAAGGTCAGTGATTCACCCAAGCAAGCCGCTGAGGGCAGTGGACTGGTCATCACCATGCTGCCTGCCGCTGCGCATGTACGCAGCGTGTACCTGAACGACGACGGCGTGTTGAAGGGGATTGCGCCCGGCGTTCCGGCCGTTGATTGCAGCACCATCGATCCGCAAACGATCCGCGACATCGCCGCCACCGCTGCGCTGCAAGGTGTGGTGTTGGGCGACGCGCCGGTATCGGGCGGCACCGCAGGGGCGCAGGCTGGCACGTTGACGTTCATGGTCGGCGGCTCGGCGCAGCACTTTACCGAGCTCAAACCGCTGCTGGAAATAATGGGCCGCAACATTGTGCATTGCGGCGAAGTGGGCACCGGGCAGATCGCCAAGATCTGTAACAACATGCTGCTGGCGATTTCCATGATCGGCGTGTCCGAATCAATGGCCTTGGGCAACGCGCTGGGCATCGACACCGAGGTGCTGGCCAGCATCATCAATACCTCGACCGGCCGTTGCTGGAGTTCCGAGGCGTACAACCCTTGGCCGGGCATCGTCGAAACAGCGCCCGCATCGCGAGGATATAGCGGCGGCTTTGGCGCGGAGCTGATGCTCAAGGATCTGGGGCTGGCGACCGAAGCCGCTCGTTCGGCGCATCAGCCGGTGATTCTCGGTGCTGTGGCCCAGCAGTTGTATCAGGCGATGAGCCTGCGCGGAGACGGCGGCAAGGACTTCTCGGCGATCATCGAGGGGTATCGTAAAAAAGCGCTTTGACAGAACAGATACCTGGGCGGTCGTTCAGCCCCAAGATGTTGTCACATCTTGTCCAACCTTCCTGAATGCAGATGCATACGATTCTCTTTTACTTGTGAATCGTAAGGAAGCTCCATGCATTCTCCTCTTCGTTTGCGGCCTGCGGCTGTGATGGTCAAACTCGCGCTGGCCTTTCTGGCAGTGGGCCAGGCTCAGGCTGCCGAGCCTGTGATCGAGCCCGCCAATGTGCTGTCGCTTGACGACGTTGTGGTCACCGCTTCCGGTTTCGAGCAGAACCTGGAGGATGCACCGGCTTCGATGACGGTGATTACCGGCGACGAATTGCGCAAGAAATCTTTCCGCGACCTGACCGATGCATTGCGCGATGTCGAGGGCGTGACCGTCAATGGTGGGGCCAACGAAACCGATATTTCCATTCGCGGCATGCCCGCCGATTACACGCTGATTCTGGTCGACGGCAAACGCCAGAGCGCCCGTGAATCGCGCGTCAACGGCAACAGCGGTTATGAGCAGAGCTTCATTCCGCCCGCCGAGGCCATCGAGCGTATCGAAGTGGTTCGCGGGCCGATGTCGTCGCTGTACGGCTCGGATGCGATTGGCGGGGTGATCAACATCATCACGCGCAAGGTCACCTCGGAGTGGGGCGGTTCGGTTACCTACGATTACTCGGCGCGCCAGCACAGCGATCAGGGCAATGCGCGTCAGACCCAGTTCTTTCTCGGCGGCCCGATCAAGGAAGACCTGTTGGGGTTACAGGTCTGGGGGCGTTATCTGGATCGTCAGGCTGACGACGACGTTGAAACCACCAACGGTTTCAGCAAGGCTGACCATCGTGATCTGACGGCGCGGCTGTCATTCACGCCGACCATCGACCACGACATTCTTCTGGAGGCCGGGGCCACGCGCCTCAAGAACGGCGATGGCGTGAGCGCCAACTGGGCCACTCGCGAGCAGGAAAACAACCGCGATCACTGGTCGATTTCGCACCAGGGCCGCTGGGGCTGGGCGACCTCGGACGTGTCGCTGGCCTATGAAAAATCCAGCCGCGAAGGCGAGGCCAGCGCAACGCAGACTGACGTATCGGGGCGCAAGCCTGAAGTTGAAAACCGGGTGCTCGACGCCAAGCTGGTGATGCCCACCGAGCGCAATATCACCACCACCGGCCTGCAGTGGAACGACACCACGGTGACCGACTGGAATCAGGGCCTGGGCGACCGTAAGGACTACGAGTTCTCGGTGGTGCAGAAGGCGCTGTTCGCGGAAAACGAATGGTCGGTGACCGACACCTTCGCGCTGACCAGCGGCCTGCGCATGGACCATCACGAACAGTACGGCGTGCATTTCAGCCCACGGGTGTATGGCGTGTGGCGCGCTACCGATGACTGGACCATCAAAGGCGGTGTGGCGCGAGGCTTCAAGGCGCCTGAAGTGCGCGCCGTTGTGCCGGGTTATTCCTACTTGCGTCGCAACCGGTTCGTGATGTTCGGCAACCCGGACCTCAAGCCGGAAACCAGCACCAACTACGAGCTGTCGGCGCTGTGGTCGAACCGCAACGACCTGTCGGCGGGCGCGACGGTGTTCTACAACGATTTTCAGGACAAGCTTTCTACTGTGACCACCACCGAAGTGTGGAATGGTTTTATCGTCATGGATCGGGTCAATGTCGATAAGGCGGTCATCAAGGGCGTCGAGCTCAATGGTCGTTGGGACATCACGCCTGCGGTCGCGATCAAGGGCAATTACACCTACACCGACTCCGAGCAGAAAAGCGGCGCCAACGCCGGTGCCCCGCTGGCGCTCACGCCGGAGCAGAAGGCCAATCTGCGCGTCGAGTGGACGCTCAACGACCGTACCCAACTGTGGGCCTCGACCCATTACTACGGCAAGGAATACGGCAACACCCTCACTGACGTGGCCGCGCCGGGCTACACCACAGCGGACCTGGGCGGCTCTTATGAACTGAGCAAAAACATCTCGCTCAACGCCGCGCTGTACAACGTCGCAGACAAGCGACTGGATGATGAAACCTACGGCACCGTCAATTACGGCCGCACGCTGTGGGCGAGCACCACCGTACGGTTTTGAGGTGGCACTTGTCGTCCTCATGCTCCAGCGCCCAGCGTTATACATAAGTCCGCTTTTGATTCTGGCCGGAGGCCACAGGAGTGGACCGGGCGACTATCGGTCAGGTTGAATCAACGTGCTTCTGCCCGGAGGGCGTGGGAGATTCAGGAGTTTACGACGGCCGCGATGGGTTGCGCAGCGGCCCTGAAACAGGCTACCTCGGGTGTGTCTGATACACCGAGGCGCCGGGTTCTGCTGCCGGTTCCCGGTAGTTCGCGGACAAGTCCGCTCCCACAAGCGCTCCGCTTTCCAGGCCCATCAGGACTTATGAACGCTGAGCGCAGAGCATTGATACGAAAGTCTGGTCATCCGCCCGCAGGCAACCGCACCACCGCACACAACCCCGCTGGCGGGCGGTTTTCCAGGGTGAGTTCGCCGCCGTGGGCTTGCACGCAAGCTCGGGCGATGGCCAGGCCCAACCCGAGCCCGCCGCCTTGAGGGTGGTCTGTGCCGGTCTTGCTCAATTGCACGAAGGGTTCGAACACGTGAGTCAGCCACGCCGCTTCGATGCCCGGACCATGATCGAGGACCTCCAGGCGGATATCCCCGTCATGCGTTTTGAATAACCGGACCGTGGCATCCCCGGCGTGCTTCAGTGCGTTGTCGATCAGATTGGTCAGTGCGCGTTTCAGCGCCAGGGGGCGGCAGCGACACCTGATCTCGCTTGCACCATCCCAGCCAATCGGCGTTCCCATCGTCGCGTAACGCTTTGCCAGATCATCGATCAGGGCGGTCAGTGATATCTCTGCCGTGGCTTCCTGCACCGCATCACCGCGCACGAAATTCAGGGTCTCGCGCACCATCGCCCGCAGCTCATCAAGGCTTTCGAGCATGTCATCGCGCGCTGGCCCGTCTTCAAGCAACTCCATGTGCAGACGCAGTTCGGTGAGCGGCGTGTTCAGGTCATGACTGATGGCGGCCAGCATGCGCGTGCGACCTTCCACATGGCGGGCAATGCGCGCCTGCATGATGTTGAACGCCGTGGTCAGATCGCGTGCCTCTTGCGGGCCGGACAGCGGCAGCGGTGGTATCCATTCACCCCGACTGACACGTTCGGTGGCCTTGGCCAGGGTCTTGACCGGCTGCACGATACGGCGCATGAAAAACACCACGATCAGCAGCACCGGAATGGTCGTCACCGGCAGGGTGTAGGCCAGCATTCGGCCCCACTCATAGCCGCCCGCCGGGTGCTGAATGCCATTCAGGAACGAACCGTTCAGCAGGTCGATACTGGTGCGCAGGCGCAAAGGCGCCCAGCCTGCCGCCACGAACACGTGCTCGCGCGCCGGGCCACCGCTGATGCGTTCCAGCTGCATGCCAATGGTGGTTTCGGCGGGCAGCATCAGGCGCTGACTCAGGTCGGCGACCAGTCGATATTCCTCTGCGCGCATGTCCTGCGTGTTGGCGACGGGCCAGGCGGACACCCACAGCTCCGAATCCGGCGTCTGCATGGCCGCCAGCAAGCGCGATGCGTCTGCGGCCGACAGGCCCTGCGTGGCATGGTAAGCGGTGATCAGCCGTTCGATGGCAAGCGTGCGCGACAACGGATGAATCAGCGCGCCGGTGCGTTGCAGATAAAGCATCGCGATGCCATTCGAGGCCAGCAGGGCAATCAGCAGCAACAGCGCCAGTTGTTGCGTCATGCGTCTGGGCCACAGTCGGCTCAACACGGTCATGCGTCGAGCGTTGCGACAGTGGCCGCCAGCAGGTAGCCGTCGCCCCAGATGGTACGCAACAGCACGGGCTCGACCGGGTTGTCACCGAGCTTGCGGCGCAGGCGGCTGATCTGTCGGTCGATCGCGCGGTCGTAGACTTCGCAGCCCGGTCGCGCTGTCAGGTCGATCAGGCGCTGGCGACTGAGAATGGTATTGGGATGGCTGAGTAATACGCCCAGCAGACGACTTTCCACCGTGCTCAGCCTGACCGCCGAGCCGTCACTGCGTAACAGCGTTGCGGTGCTGCTGATGAAACGCAGGCCGGCGAACGCATAGTGGTGCGTCAGCGCAGGCGCAGCGTCGACCGGTGCTGCCTCGATCCCACTGGGAACCGGCCCACGCCTGCGCAACACGCTGTTGAGGCGCGCCACCAGCTCGCGCGGCTCGAACGGCTTGGTGATGTAATCGTCGGCGCCAATGTCCAGGCCGTGCACCCGGTCTGCACAGGTATCGCGCGCGGTGAGCAGAATCACCGGGATGTTCTCGCGTCGATGCAAACGGCTGCACAGCTCAAACCCGTCGCCGTCCGGCAGCATCACATCCAGCACTACGGCGTCGAACGGCAATTGCTTGAGCAGTTGCCACATGCCCGCCGCATCCTCGGCCGTGCGCACGTCGAACAGGTGGCGACGCAGATAGACCGCCAGCGGATCGCGGATTTTGCGGTGATCGTCCACGACCAGAATGCGCGGGGCAGGGCGAGACTGAAGGGAGGGGCGCATCGTGTTTTTCCTGCGGCACGGCTGGGGATGATTCTCATTGAGTGGCGCGATATTATCCCATTTGTGATTGGAGAGTTGTCTTGCGGGGCGACAAACCAGTGCCTGGCTCAGCTGATAAGTGACGTGCATCGATATTTTTTACGCTAGGTAAACGCGCCAGAACCGGCTACTTTGACCCTGTCAGACCCGCGCAGGGATGCCCGGTACGCTTCGACGAGAAGCGCAGCATCCCTCGCCCAGAGGCTGTCGCTGCACTCATCAAACGTCCCTGATTCAGAAAAAGAAGAGATCGATCATGAAGCTCGAACCCCTCGCCAGGTCGCTGATCGCGACGGCACTGATTGTCGCGTATTCCCCCACATTCGCCGCATCACAGGCACCGGTCGCCGCCGAAAACGGTATGGTCGTGACTGCCCAGCATCTGGCTACCCACGTGGGTGTCGATGTGCTCAAGAAGGGTGGCAACGCGGTCGATGCCGCTGTTGCAGTCGGTTATGCGCTGGCAGTGGTTTACCCCGCCGCCGGCAACCTGGGTGGCGGCGGCTTCATGACCATCCAGCTGGCTGACGGGCGCAAGACCTTTCTCGACTTCCGCGAAAAGGCGCCCTTGGCAGCGACTGCCAATATGTACCTGGACAAGGACGGCAACGTCATCCCGGATCTGAGCGCCAAAGGCCATCTGGCCGTCGGCGTGCCGGGCACTGTGTCCGGCATGGAAATGGCGCTGAGCAAATACGGCACACGCAAGCGCGAAGAAGTCATCGCACCGGCGATCAAGCTGGCCGAAGACGGTTTCGTACTGGGGCAGGGCGACATCGACATGCTGTCCAGCGCCACCGAGGTGTTCAAGGCCGACATGGCGGATTCCGGCTCGATCTTCCTCGACAAGGGCGAGCCGATGCAGGTCGGTCAGAAGCTGGTGCAGAAAGACCTCGCCAGGACCCTCAAGGAAGTGTCCGAGAAGGGCAGCGACGGGTTCTACAAAGGCTGGGTTGCCAAGGCGCTGGTCGATTCGAGCCAGGCAGGCAAGGGCATCATCACCCAGGCTGACCTCGACCATTACAAAACCCGCGAGCTGGCGCCTGTCGAATGTGATTATCGCGGCTACCACGTAGTCTCGGCACCGCCGCCGAGCTACGGCGGTGTGGTCATTTGTCAGATTCTGAACATCCTCGAAGGCTACCCGATGAAAGAGCTGGGCTTCCGCTCGGCGCAGGGTATGCACTATCAGATCGAAGCGATGCGTCATGCCTACGTGGACCGCAACAGCTATCTGGGCGACCCGGATTTCGTCAAGAATCCGGTCGAGCATTTGCTGGACGTGAAGTACGCGGCCAAGCTGCGTGCGGCCATCGATCCGCAAAAGGCCGGTGATTCGAACAAGATCAAACCGGGCGTCGCGCCTCATGAGGGCAGCAATACCACCCATTATTCGATTGTCGACAAATGGGGCAACGCGGTCTCGGTGACCTACACCCTGAACAACTGGTTCGGCGCGGGCGTCATGGCCAGCAAGACCGGTGTGATTCTCAACGACGAAATGGATGACTTCACCGTCAAGGCCGGCGTGCCCAACATGTATGGGCTGGTGCAGGGCGAAGCCAACGCCATCGCGCCGGGCAAGACGCCGCTGTCGTCGATGAGCCCGACCATTGTCACCAAAGACGGCAAGGCGGTCATGGTCGTCGGTACGCCGGGCGGCAGTCGCATCATCACCGCGACCCTGCTGACCATGCTCAATGTCATCGATTACGGCATGAACATTCAGGAGGCCGTGGACGCGCCGCGCTTCCACCAGCAATGGCAACCTGAGACAACCAACATCGACACTTTCGCCGTCAGCCCCGACACGCTGAAGATTCTCGAGGGCTGGGGCCACAAGTTCGCCGGACCGCAATCGCCTAACCATGTGGCGGCGATTCTGGTCGGTGCTCCTTCGCTGGGCGGCAAGCCGGTCGGTAACAACCGTTTCTACGGCGCCAACGACCCACGCCGCAACACCGGGTTATCGCTGGGTTACTGAGTCACTCTGTTGATTGCGCCACGGCCCTGAGTTACAGGGGCGTGGCGTTTTTGTTGGTGCTGCCCTGCTGCCGGATCAGTTGCGCACCCAGCGCTGGCGGCTCCAGCCACTCAACGCATCGACGGCAAACACCAGTATCAGCATCGCCAGAATCACGCTGCTGGCCTGCGCTTCCTGAAACAGGCTGAGGCTGACGTAAAGCATCTGCCCCAGCCCGCCTGCGCCGACAAAGCCCAGCACGCTGGCCATGCGAATGTTGTTTTCCCAGCGGTACAGCGTATAGGCCAGTAACTGCGGCCAGAGGTTGGGCAGCGTGCCGTAGCCGAAGGCTTGCCAGGCGCTGCCACCGTGCAGGCGAATCGCCGCGGCGGGCTCCGGAGAGGTGTTTTCCAGTGCTTCGGCAAACAGGCGGCCGAGGACGCCAGTGGTGTGCAACGCCAGTGCCAGCGTGCCCGCGTTGGGCCCAAGCCCGGCGGCCAGCACCATCAGCACGGCCCACACCAGTTCCGGAATGGCGCGCAACGCATTGAGCAGCAAGCGACTCAGGCTGCGCAGCGGCCAGCCCAGACGTCCTGCAGCGGGCAACGCGAGCAGCAGACCGGCGACGGCTGCCAGCAACGCGCCCAGAGCCGACATGGCCAGCGTTTCCAGAGCGCCTTTGCCAATGGCCTGCACGTGATCGCGGCTCAGGTCCGGGCTCATGAAGCGCAACGCATAACGGCCCATCTGCGTCAGGTTGTCGTGACTGCCCAGCGTGAACAGGTCCAGACCGAGGTACACAAACGATCCGATCACCGCCGCCACAATCGCCAGCAATAGTAACAAATTGCCTGTGCGCCTCATGTGAACCGCCTGCGCAACAAGCGACTGAGCTGGTCGGCAATCAGCACCAGCAGCAGGAACGTCAGCAGCATGCTCGCCACTTCATCGCCTGCGAACATGCGCATCGACAGGTCAATCTGCTGGCCCAGGCCGCCCGCGCCGACAAAACCCATCACCACCGAGGCACGCACTGCGCACTCCCAGCGATACACCGTGTACGACGTCAACTCGGCCGCTGCATTGGGCAGAATGCCATAAGCCAGCGCGGCAAGCCGTCCGCTGCCTGACTGGAGTAAAGCGTGAGCCGGGCGCTGGTCCACCGATTCGTATATCTCGGCGTAAACCTTGCCGAGCATGCCCGCGTAAGTAATCGCGATGGCCAGCACGCCTGCCGTGGGGCCAAGGCCGACCGCGCGCACGAACAGCAGCGCCCAGACGATTTCCGGCACGCTGCGCAGAAAGATCAACAGCCCACGCACCGGCCAGCGCAGGCATTGGCCGAGCCAACCCGGCCGGCCGCCACGCGAAGCGGCCGACAAAGACAGTGCCTTGCTGGCGAGCAGGCTTGCCGGTACCGCCAGCAGCAGGGCGAGGGCGATACCGGCAGTGGCGATGGCGAGGGTTTGCAGCGTGGCGTCCAGCAGCAGGCCGAGAAATTCTGCGGAGTGCGCCACAGGCCAGAATCCGGCGAGGAAGTTGCCCATCGTCCGGGCGTTGTCGGCTTGCAGCAGCACAAACGGATTCAGCTCAGCCAGACGAATGCCCGGCCAGAGCACCGCGACTGCCAGCAGCGCCAGCATCAGGCGCGGCAATGCCGCCGGATCGCGTTGGTCGCGACTCAGCATCGCGGCGTCCAGGCGGTTTCTTTAACCTCTGACACCTGCTGCGGGCTCAGTTGTTCATTGGCGTACAGCGTGTCGAGGTGTTGCCGCTCGATCTCGCTGGCCGGGAGGTCGAAGTGGATGCGCCCATCGCGCACGCCGATGATGCGCGGAAAGTGTGCCAGCGCCAGTTCGACTGCGTGCAGGCTGGCGACCAGCGTGACGGTGTGCTCGATGGCGTGCTGACACAATAACGCCAAGGTGTGTTCGGCCAGACGTGGGTCCATCGCCGAGACAGGTTCGTCGGCCAGTAACAATTCAGGAGCCTGATACAAGGCGCGGGCGATGCCGACGCGCTGCAACTGGCCACCAGACAACTGCTGGCAACGCTCGAACAGTTTGTCGGCCAGATCGAGACGCGCCAGCACCGCGCGTGCGCCGGGCACGTCCAGTGGGTGCAGCAGGTTCAACAGGCTTTTGCCCAGCCCCCATTGCCCCAGCTTGCCCGCCGACACCGCCGTGACGACACGCTGGCGCGCAGGCAACGGCGGTGCCTGATGAATCAGGGCAATGCGGCTGCGCAAATGCTGGCGTTGCCGGCTGGACAGCTGCCACGGATCGACGCCCAGCACGTCCAGCTGCCCGGCGCTGGGTGGCAGAGCGCTGGCCAGCAGGTTGAGCAAGGTGGTCTTGCCCGCACCGGACGGGCCGATGATTGCCACCCGCTCGCCGCGCTCAATGCTCAGGTCCAGCCCGCGCAACGCCAGCATGCCATTGCTGTGGCGCAGGTCGATGGCGGACAGGCGCAGGGTCATTTCAGCAGGTCGGCAGCGCGTGCGGCTTCTTCGATACCCTTGTAGTTCTCGGGTTTGGTTTCGATGAAGCGGCTGGCAGCCTGCAAATCGAGAATCGCCTTCTGCTCCGGGTTGGCCGGATCGAGGTCAAGGAATGCCTGTTTGATCTTCGCCGCCAGCGCCGGATCGAGGCTGCCGCGCACGGTCCAGTTGTAGTCGAAATAGGTCGGTGTGGTCGCGAAGACGTGCACCTTGCTGGTATCGACCTTACCGCTGGCGACCAGCTTGTCCCACACGCTGGCATTAAGCACGCCGGCATCGACCTTGCCCGCCTGAACCCAGGCAGCCGTCGCGTCATGAGCGCCGGAATAGGCAACGCGGCTGAAGAACGTCTCCGGCTTGATGTTTTCCTTGAGCATGAAATAGCGCGGCATCAGGCTGCCGGAAGTCGACGACACCGAACCGAAGGCAAACGTCTTGCCCTTGAGGTCGGCAAGCGTCTTCACGTGCGGATCGGAGGTGATGAATTTGCTGGTGAATCTGGCGTCCTGCTCACGCTGGACCAGCGGCACAGCGTTACCGGTCTTGAGATTGACCTGCACGAAGGTGAAGCCGCCCAGCCAGGCCATGTCGAGGCGATCGGTGGCCAGTGCTTCGACGACTGCCGGGTAATCCGCTACCGGGACGAATTCGACTTTCATGCCCAGGCGTTGCTCCAGATAAGCCCCCAGCGGCTTGAACTTGCGCAGCAGTTCGGTGGGCGCTTCGTCGGGAATGGCCGACACGCGCAGGGTGCCGGCTGCGTGGCTGGTCAGCGCGGAGAAGGACAGGGCAAGGCCGGCGGCGAGCGCCAGGGTACGCTTGAGCATGGAAGTTCTCCGGTTCAATAGCGGAAAAAAAGGGCGAAGGCCACGAGAGTGAACAGGCAGCGCTTTGCAGAATTGGGTAGCCGTGCGCGGGGATTATAAGAGGCATGGCGAGAAAGACCAGTTCAGCGCGCCGTCGTCGTCTGACACGCCCGGCGGGCACTGCGGTTTGCGCTGATACGCGAACAGCCCCTAGACTCCGCAGCCTGTTTCCCGCTTACCGAGAGTGTCGCGATGAATGAGCCAATCCGCCTGACCCAGTACAGTCATGGAGCTGGGTGTGGCTGCAAGATTTCCCCCAAAGTGCTGGACGTGATCCTCGCTGGCAGCGGCGCGCAGAACCTCGACCCGAAACTCTGGGTCGGCAATGCCTCGCGTGACGACGCCGCGGTTTACGCGCTGGACGACGAGCGCGGCGTGGTCTCGACCACCGACTTCTTCATGCCCATCGTCGATGACCCCTTCGACTTCGGCCGCATCGCGGCGACCAATGCGATCAGCGATATTTATGCGATGGGCGGCGACCCGCTGATGGCCATCGCGATTCTCGGCTGGCCGGTCAATCTGCTGCCACCCGAAGTGGCCCGCGAAGTGATTCGCGGCGGTCGCGCGGTGTGCGATGCAGCCGGTATTCCGCTGGCAGGCGGGCATTCTATCGACGCGCCAGAGCCGATCTTCGGCCTGGCCGTCACCGGCGTGGTGCAGAAAAAGCACATGAAACGCAATGACACGGCGCAGGCCGGCTGCACGTTGTACCTGACCAAACCACTGGGCATCGGCATTCTGACCACCGCCGAAAAGAAGGCGAAACTGCGCGAAGAGGACGTCGGCCTGGCACGGGACTGGATGTGTACGCTGAACAAGCCGGGTAGTCGCTTCGGCAAGCTGGCCGGTGTGCTGGCCATGACCGATGTCACCGGCTTCGGCCTGCTCGGGCATCTGGTTGAAATGGCCGACGGTGCAGGGCTGACTGCTCGTCTGGATTACGCCGCCGTGCCGCGCCTGCCGGGTGTCGAGCACTACATTGCCGAGGGCTGCGTGCCGGGCGGCACGTTGCGCAACTTCGAAAGCTATGGTGACAAGATTGCCGCGCTGAGCGATGCCCAGCGCGATCTGTTGTGCGATCCGCAGACCAGCGGCGGCTTGCTGGTCGCGGTCAGCCCTGAAGGTGAAGCGGAGTTTCTGGCGGTGGCGGCCGAACTGGGCCTGCTGCTCAACCCGATCGGCACCTTGCTCGAGCGACAGACCCACGCCGTCGAGGTGTGCTGATGGCCGACAACAGCAGCGACTACCGCGCACTCTTTCTCAATGATGTGCCGATGATGGACGCTCGTGCCCCGGTGGAGTTTTCCAAGGGAGCGTTTCCGGGCGTGATCAACCTGCCGCTGATGAACGACATCGAGCGGCAGAAGGTCGGCACCTGCTACAAGCAGCACGGCCAGGAGGCGGCCATTCAGCTCGGGCATCAACTGGTCTGCGGGCAGGTCAAGGATGAGCGGGTCGAAGCCTGGATCGAATTCGCCAGGGCCAACCCGGATGGCTATCTGTACTGCTTTCGCGGTGGCCTGCGCTCGCAGACCGTGCAGCGCTGGTTGAAGGACGTCGGGGTCGACTACCCGCGTATTCTCGGCGGTTACAAGGCAATGCGCAGCTTTCTGCTCGACACCCTGCACGAAGCCGTCACCGAGTGCGATCTGGTCGTGCTCGGCGGCATGACCGGCACCGGCAAAACTGAAGTGCTGACGCAACTTCCCAACAGCCTGGACCTGGAAGGCATTGCCAACCATCGCGGCTCCAGCTTTGGCAAGCGCGCTACCGGGCAGCCAGCACAGATCGATTTCGAGAACCGCCTGGCCATCGATCTGCTCAAGAAGCGCGCCGCCGGTATCGAACAATTCGTGGTCGAAGACGAAAGCCGTCTGGTCGGCAGTTGCAACGTGCCACTGGAATTGCACCAGGCCATGCAACACTGCCCGATGGTCTGGCTGGAAGACAGCTTCGAGCACCGCGTCGAGCGCATTCTGGCTGATTACGTGGTCAACCTCTGTGCAGAGTTCATCAGCGTCAAGGGCGAAGAACTCGGCTTCGGCCTGTTCGCCGATCGCTTGCTGCAAAGCCTGAACAACATACATAAGCGTCTGGGCGGCGAGCGTCATCAACGCTTGCTGGCACTCATGCAGGCGGCGCTGGAAGAACAGCAGCGCAGTGGGGCGGTTGAGCTGCACCGGGGCTGGATCGAAGGTCTGCTCGGCGAATACTACGACCCGATGTACATCTACCAACGCGAACAGAAGGCGGCGCGCATCGAGTTCGCGGGTAATCAGATGGACGTGTCGGGTTATCTGAACGAGCGTGCATCGCGGGTTTAGCCTGCGAGACGTTTAGCCAGCGGACAGGGATGCCATGAGCACAGTCTTTGATTTCTACGAACACCTTGGGTGGGGCCTTTCAGCGCTGGTGATCGGCACCTTTCTGCTCGCGGGCACGGTCAAGGGCGTCATCGGCCTCGGCCTGCCAACCGTCGCAATGGGCTTGCTGGGGCTGGCCATGTTGCCGGCGCAGGCTGCGGCGCTGCTGATAATTCCCTCCACTTTGACCAACGTCTGGCAACTGGCGTCCGGTGGGAATTTGCGACCGCTGCTGAAACGCCTGTGGCCGATGCTGAGCATGATCTTTGTCGGCACGCTGGCCGGGTCGGCCTGGCTGGGGATGAGCGGCAGCCATTCTATGACGCGGGTGCTGGGCGCGGCACTGCTGCTGTATGCGCTGAGCGGACTGTTCCTGCCGACCTTCAAGGTCAGGGCCACTGCCGAGCGCTGGCTGGGGCCGCTAGGTGGTTTTGTCACCGGAGTTATCGCTTCGGCTTCCGGGGTCTTCGTGATTCCTGCGGTGCCCTATCTGCAAGCGCTCGGGCTTGAACGTAATCAGCTGATACAAGCGCTGGGGTTGTCGTTCACCGTGTCGACCCTTGCGTTGGCAATCGCGTTGTCCTGGAGCGGCGCTTTGGGTGGCGCAGAGCTGGGCGCTTCCATGCTGGCCCTGGCACCGGCGCTGCTGGGCATGCTGTTCGGCCAGTGGCTGCGGCAGCGGATCAGTGCCGTGTTGTTCAAGCGCATGTTCTTCATCGGCATGGGGTTGCTGGGTCTGCATCTGCTGATTGCGGGCTGACCGCGTCAAGAATACTCACTCTGCGCGGACGTTCGGAACGATAGTCTTCTCGAGCACCTATCGTTCCGAGCGTTGGCATGCAGTTCTGGACGCTCCGCGTCCGATCTTGAGCCAGTAGCGTGGCGCAGATTATGACGCGGAGCACACGCAGGGATTGTCAGTGATGCTCGCGGGTAGCGCGGAATTTCACGTCGGGCCAGCGTTCTTCCATCAGGGCCAGGTTCACGCGGGTAGGGGCGAGGTAGGTCAGGTGACCGCCGCCGTCTACTGCGAGGTTTTCCACCGCCTTGTTTTCAAACTCTTCGAGCTTCTTCTTGTCGGCGCATTCGATCCAGCGGGCAGACCACACGGTGATCGGCTCGTAGGCGCATTCGACCTTGTATTCTTCCTTCAGACGGCTGGCGACCACATCGAACTGCAGCACACCCACTGCGCCGAGAATGATGTCGTTGCTGCGCTGCGGGAAGAACACCTGCGTGGCGCCTTCTTCGGCGAGCTGTTGCAGGCCCTGACGCAACTGCTTGGATTTGAGCGGGTCTTTCAGGCGCACGCGGCGGAACAGTTCCGGGGCAAAGTGCGGGATACCGGTGAAGCCCAGCGCTTCGCCTTCGGTGAAGGTGTCGCCAATCTGGATGGTGCCGTGGTTGTGCAGGCCGATGATGTCGCCTGCGTAGGCTTCTTCCAGTTGCTCACGCTCCGAGGAGAAGAAGGTCAGCGCGTCGCCGATCCGCACGTCTTTGCCCAGCCGTACATGGCGCATTTTCATGCCTTTTTCGTAGCGGCCAGAGCAGATGCGCATGAAGGCGATCCGGTCACGGTGCTTGGGGTCCATGTTCGCCTGAATCTTGAACACGAAACCGGCGAATTTCTCTTCGATCGGCTCGACGGTGCGTTCGTTGGCGACCCGTGCCAGAGGCTTGGGTGCCCAGTTCACCACCGCATCGAGTACGTGGTCGACGCCGAAGTTACCCAGGGCCGTACCGAAGAACACCGGCGTCAGCTGACCGTCGATGAATTCCTGCTGATTGAATTCATGGCAGGCGCCCTGCACCAGTTCCAGCTGCTCGACAAAACGGTCGTACTCGTCACCCAGGTGGGCGCGTGCTTCGTCGGAATCGAGCTTTTCGATGATCCGGGTTTCGGTGCGTTCGTGACCGTGGCCTGCGGTGTAGACAATGATGTAGTCGTCAGCCAGGTGATAGACACCCTTGAAGTCCCGGTAGCAGCCAATCGGCCAGGTGATCGGCGCGGCCTTGATCTTGAGTACCGCTTCGATCTCGTCAAGCAGTTCGATCGGGTCGCGAATGTCACGGTCGAGCTTGTTGATAAAGCTGACGATAGGCGTGTCGCGCAGACGGCAGACGTCCATCAGGGCGATAGTGCGTGGCTCGACGCCTTTACCGCCGTCGAGGACCATCAAGGCCGAGTCGACCGCTGTCAGGGTGCGGTAGGTGTCTTCGGAGAAGTCTTCGTGCCCCGGCGTGTCGAGCAGGTTGATCATATGATCGCGATACGGGAACTGCATCACCGACGTGGTGATGGAGATACCGCGCTGTTTTTCCATTTCCATCCAGTCGGAGGTGGCGTGACGGTCGGATTTACGCGACTTGACCGTACCGGCGATGGAAATGGCCTTGCCCATCAGCAAGAGTTTTTCCGTGATGGTGGTTTTACCCGCATCCGGGTGGGAAATAATGGCGAAAGTGCGGCGTTTCGCGACTTCGGCGGCCTGTTGGGTCATGGGAAATCGCCTGGGATGGGATTGAAAAAAGGGCGCAGATTATAGCTCAACTTGCGGCAATATCCGAACCGTTCAGACAATAAACGATGGCCAGATAGTGTCTCGTGTGGGAACCTTTCAGGCCGTGGAGACGTCCACTCCCCCGTCAAGGCTCGCAACGAAGCCAACGCAAGGGGCTGATTCATCAGCATGTTGGCTTGACGAAGCTGCGCTTATGGCTTGTGTTTTCGCCGAGGTTCAACCCTTACCGGCGACCCACCCGCTGCTCTTCGCGAACGTTATTGCGGCGCCTTTTCCGGGCGTTCAAGTCAACGCGTTCGCCGACTGAAATAAGGAGTCCGCCTGTGGCTAATCGCTATGGCAAGGGGCTATTGGGAGGTGCGGTTGTGATCGCACTCCTGGCCCTGCTGATCCACTGGATCGGCATCAGTACTATCAAGCAATACCAGGATGACCTGCTGTTCTACCTTCAGGCTCACCTGATTCTGGTTCTGGTTTCAATGTTGGCGGCCCTGGTGGTCGGTATCCCCGCAGGCATCGCCCTCAGCCGGCCGAGCATGGTGGGTCGCGCCGAACGCTTCATGCAGATATTCAATATTGGCAACACCGTTCCGCCTCTCGCCGTTCTGGCCATTGCCCTCGGGATTCTCGGGATCGGCAGCGGGCCGGCCATCTTCGCGCTGTTTCTCGCCTCGTTGTTGCCCATTGTGCGCAACACTTATGAAGGCCTGAAAAACGTTCAGGGTTCGCTCAAGGAAGCCGCTGTCGGAATCGGCATGACCCCGCGTCAGGTGCTGTGGCGTGTCGAGTTGCCCAACGCCGTGCCGATCATCATCGGTGGCGTGCGCGTCGCACTGGCGATCAACGTCGGTACTGCTCCGCTTGCTTTTCTCATCGGTGCCAACAGCCTCGGCAGCCTGATTTTCCCGGGCATCGCGTTGAACAACCAGCCGCAGCTGGTGCTGGGTGCGGCGTGTACCGCGCTGCTGGCGCTGCTGCTCGATGGCCTGGTGACACTGGCCAGTCGTCTCTGGCTGGAACGCGGGCTGGCTCGCTGAGCAAAGGAATTATCATGAAAAAAATATGCTTGTTTTTAGGCTTTGCCTTGTTGTTTCCGGCATTTGCCCAGGCAGCGGAAAAGCCGCTGTTGCGCATCGGCGCACGGGTGTTCACCGAACAGACCATCCTTGCTGAACTGACCGCGCAATACCTGCGCACCAAGAACTACGACGTGCAAATCACTGGCGGCCTGGGCAGCAATCTGGCACGCAGCGCACAGGAAAGCGGTCAGCTCGATCTGCTGTGGGAATACACCGGTGTGTCGCTGGTGTCTTACAACCACATTGATGAAAAGCTCGACAGCGCACAGACCTATGCGCGGGTGAAGGAAGTCGATGCCAAAAAGGGCCTGGTCTGGCTTTCCCCGTCGAAGTTCAACAACACCTACGCGCTGGCACTGCCGCAGAAAGTGGCTGACAAGTACCCGCAGGTCAACACCATGACCGACCTGGCCAAAGTCTTTAAAGACGAAGCCAAAGAAGGCCATCTGGTCGCGTTGGACACCGAGTTTGCCAACCGCTCTGACGGTCTGGTTGGCATGGTCAAGCATTACGACATGAACCTGGGGCGTGAAAACACCCGGCAGATGGACTCGGGGCTGGTTTACACCGCGTTGCAAAACGGTCAGGTTTTCGCCGGGCTTGTTTACACCACCGACGGCCGCCTGAACGCCTTCAAACTGAAAGTGCTGGAAGACGACAAACACTACTTCCCGGACTACACCGCTGCGCCGGTGATTCGTCAGGAGTATCTGGATAAACATCCGGAGATCGCCACGCTGCTCAAGCCTATGGCTGATTTGCTGGACAACCAGACCATGATTGACCTCAACGCCCGCGTTGACGTTGGCCATGAGAGCCCATCCTCGGTTGCTGCAGATTTCCTGCGCCAGCATCCCCTGAACTAAGGAAGGAGACGATATGAGTTTCTTGAGCGCCTTCTCCCATCTGGACTGGGCACAGGTTCTGCACCTGACCTGGCAGCACATCACGCTGGTCGGCATCGCTGTAACCCTGGCCATCGTCGTCGGTGTGCCGCTGGGCGTGTTGATGACCCGCTTCCCGGCACTGGCCGGCCCGCTGCAAGCCAGCGCTACCGTGCTGCTGACCGTGCCGTCCATTGCTTTGTTTGGCCTGTTGCTGCCGTTCTACTCCAAGTTCGGTCAGGGCCTTGGCCCGATGCCGGCGATCACCGCAGTGTTTCTCTATTCCCTGCTGCCGATCATGCGTAACACCTATCTGGCGCTGACCGGCGTCGAGCCAGGCATTCGCGAAGCCGCCAAAGGCATCGGCATGACCTTCGGCCAGCGCCTGCGCATGGTCGAACTGCCTATTGCTGTGCCCGTCATCCTCGCCGGTGTGCGCACCGCCGTGGTGATGAACATCGGTGTCATGACCATCGCCGCGACCATCGGTGCCGGTGGTCTGGGTGTACTTATTCTCGCTTCAATCAGCCGCAGCGATATGTCGATGCTGATCGTTGGCGCGGTCCTGGTCAGCATTCTGGCCATCATCGCCGACCTGCTTCTGCAATGGCTGCAACGCACGCTGACTCCAAAAGGATTACTGAAATGATCGAACTCCAGAACCTCTCCAAGACTTTCCAGAGCAACGGCAAAGAAGTGAAGGCTGTCGATTCGGTCAGTCTCACGGTCAACGAAGGCGAAATCTGTGTCTTCCTCGGTCCGTCGGGCTGCGGCAAGAGCACCACGCTGAAAATGATCAACCGTCTGATCATGCCGACCTCCGGCAAAGTGCTGATCAACGGCGAAGACACCACTGACCTGGATGAAGTGACCCTGCGTCGCAACATCGGCTACGTGATCCAGCAGATCGGTCTGTTCCCGAACATGACCATCGAAGAGAACATCGTGGTCGTGCCCAAATTGCTGGGCTGGGACAAGCAGCGTTGCCACGACCGTGCGCGCGAACTGATGAGCATGATCAAGCTGGAGCCCAAGCAATACCTGCATCGCTACCCGCGCGAATTGTCCGGTGGTCAGCAACAGCGTATTGGCGTGATCCGCGCGCTGGCCGCCGACGCGCCACTGCTGCTGATGGACGAGCCGTTTGGTGCGGTCGACCCGATTAACCGCGAGATGATCCAGAACGAGTTCTTCGAGATGCAGCGGGCGCTGAACAAGACTGTGATCATGGTCAGCCACGACATCGACGAAGCCATCAAACTGGGCGACAAGATCGCGATCTTCCGTGGCGGCAAACTGTTGCAGATCGATCACCCGGACACTTTGCTCGCGCATCCGGCTGACGACTTCGTCAGCAGCTTCGTGGGTCAGGACAGCACGCTCAAGCGCCTGCTGCTGGTCAAGGCCGAAGACGCCGCCGACAACGCGCCGTCAGTCAGTCCGGAAACCCCGGTGGCTGATGCGCTTGAAGTCATGGACGAAAATGACCGTCGCTATATCGTTGTCACAGACAGCGAGAACAAGGCAATGGGCTACGTGCGCCGTCGTGACCTGCATCGCCAGCAAGGCACCTGCGCGCAGTTCTTGCAAGAGTTTAATGCCACAGCGGCCTATGACGAGCACTTGCGCATTCTGCTGTCGCGCATGTACGAGTTCAACCGCGCCTGGCTGCCGGTGCTGGACGCCGAGAACGTATTCCTCGGTGAGGTGACGCAAGAGTCGATTGCGGCTTATCTGAGCTCGGGCCGTTCGCGTGGCATGAAGACCAGTATTGTTTCGCCGGCTGAAACGGCTGCGGCAGACGCACAGGTTTAATTTGAAAACAGCAAGCCCAGTGCTGTAATGGCCTGGGCAAGCTTGATTGGACAGTGTCATTGCCCTCAGGTCTCAGGCTATGTCAACTATCAACTCTGTCAGTGGTCGTGCAATGGCCGCGAGCTTATCGTTGCTTGACGCAGCAAGTTTTTAATAAATGTGCTGCATGGGCTACTTTATGTTGATTGAAGGAATGGGCAATGACTAAGCTGACGGAAAAGCAGTTGGCGCGCGCGCGCGAAGACTTTAAGCGGTACGATGCGAATGGCGACAAAAAAGTAACAGTGGCGGAGTTTCGTTCAACGATGGAGAAATACCTCACCCCGGAAGACTTTAAGGCCTTACTTGCCAAGATCAACTCAGATGGTAATGATGAAATAAGCTGGGAGGAATTTCTGGCCGACTACGAAAACGATTTGGATAATTAAGAGTACTGCATTTTCTTCGCTGAACGCAGGCGTGATGAACGGTATCAGTTCAAGCCCTTTCTTAATCAGGTCAGGGCTTTTTTTGTCGTGGTTGATAAGGCTTGAAGACGAGGTTACCCTTTTTTTGAATGAGGGCCGTTCAAGTAATATGAAGATTCGCACTGCTGTCGCGCATACACGAGTTCAGTTGCGCCCGGCTGCCGGTGCTGGATGTCGAGAATATGCTCCTGGGTGAGGTCACGCAGGAGTCGATTGCGGCTTATCTGAGCTCGGGCCGTTCGCGTGGGATGAAGACCAGTAGTGTTTCGCCTGCGGAGCAAGTGGCTTCCTGATTTGCCGGGTTACCGCCAGTCTTTAGGACTGGCGGTTATGAACGCAGCTACAGATCCTCTATTTTGCAATGAGTGATATCCGGTTTCTGTTGCTCGGCTTTATTGGCTCGGTCCATGGCATTGCTTTCGTAAAGGGTATAGGTCGTTTCCTCGTATACGCACAAGACTTTGCAATTGTCATCGCTGTCATGCTTACCGGAAGTGGTCCACACCCCATTGGTCACGCTGGAGTAATAAGCCAGCCCTTGGGTGATCTCGGATGCATAAGCATTGTTGAGGTGCATTTTGTAGTTGAGTTTTTTGTACGCCTCCCCCGCGAAGTGAACAGACAGGCTGCTCGTTGTCCGTACTACTTTGGTGATGGTTCTTTGAAGTAGTATGTGCTGTGCAATGTTCAGATACGATCGATAATCTGCGCGATTTTTGATGCTGATAACCGGGTTGCCATTGACTGTCGCATACAAGGCAGTAACGGTTTTCTGATCGGCCAAGGGGGTTAGTTGAGTCATGGTGTGGTCGGTAAAAAGCGCTCGTATCGGCTGAGCTATAGTGTATTCGTTGAGGGTTCCTGAAAAAAGTGTATAGAGTGTGCTTGAGTGGTCCAGGCTCACAGAGATGGAATGCAGAAGATTATGGGTTACGGGTGATTTCGTTATCCAGGTGTTTTCAACCAGGTCCGAAAAGAGAGGGTGCCCCTTGTCAAGCCTTGCAATAATAAATGTATTCATCTTTAGCTGGTAGTTATGATTCTTGAATTCTGCGGTTGCGAAAGTGACGCTGATACCTTGCGAGCTTAGCTGTACGCTGCGGATAATTTTTTCTAGAAAAATACGCTGCGCTCGGTTCAATAAGTGACGATGAGTTTTGTTCAGTTGAAGGCTGTTAACCTCTGAGAAATACGTGTTCAAAGCTTGCTGTGTGAGGCCGGGCTTTAGTACGACACAACGCTCATCGGTAAACAGATTTTTTATACTGGCCAAAAGCAAAGGGTAGTCGTGATTGCTGGCAGCCTCGTATTTGATTGAGGTTAAGTCGTTAGATACGATATTTACAGCCCATCGCTCACCCGGCATGATCTGAATGGGGGTATCCACATAGCAACGGTCGCCATCAAAACTGACTCTGCAATTTACAGCAGACGCATGATTCAACGATGACATAACCAGTCCATTCTTGGTCACGTTGTAGCGATATCCCCCGTACCATTTCTCATTAATGGAGAAACGGGTGGTTTGCCTGAAGTCAGCCTGTAGGTCCGCCAGGATATGGGCCAGTTCACGAAAATACATGATAACCGGTAGAAAAATCGGAAACGTCGTTGTTGCATCGGTCTCCCAGATGGCTTTTTCCAGCGGCAGCAAGTCTGAGATTTGTCGCAGCGTCGCCGGTGTTGGATAAAGTCCCCAGCGGTCAAAAAATGCCGAGAGATCTCTTCCGCTGAGCAGTGAGGTTTCCACGATAAAACGCTGAAGTATATCGTCACTCTGCTGTGGCGGGTTTTGCATGAGCCGGTAGCGCTGGTGCAATTGAGAGTAGAAGTCGATGCGGAAGGTAAGATGGAGTTGCCAAAACATGGCGACTTTCTGAAAAAGACTGGGCAGCGTACTAAAAACCCTGTGTGAACTGTTCAGGTATTGTTTTATGGACGGGTACTGACTGTCCAGGCGTGATGCACGGCCTTCCATTCTTTCTTGCGTTGCAAGTGAATATATATTGACCGTCACCTCAGTCATGCCCGCCCAGGTCATGGGGTTTATCTGCCGCTGATGACCACTTTCATGCCAAGGGCCCCAGCCGTCTGCGGTATTGCCTGATAGCAGGTGCCTCAAGGCCGTCGCGCCGCTGAACCCCATGTGCCCATCCGACGCAAACATATAAAGCCGGTCGGCCTCTACATAAAAATGCTTGTTAGGATCAATGGACCACTCATTTTCTCCGTACTCCACCACTCCGGAGACAAGATCCTGAGTGCGAACGACGTCATCGTAGTAAGCCATCAGCTTTTCAGGGTCGGTGATGTAGAGCCGGGCGCTTTCGTAGCGGACGACGATGATGGCTCGCTCGCTGGTCAGCATTACAACGGGCGCATTGTTGTATTGGGCCATCATGGTTTGCCACATCGCGTTGGTTGTTTCTTTCAACGTGAAGGCAGGTACGTGGCTATAGGAGCCTTTAATGCTGATTAGCACCGATTTGCCTGGTGTTTGATAGATAAAGCTCAGCAGGCCTGACTCAGGCACGTCTATGGCGTTAAAGCCGAAACTCAGGTCAATAACGATGGGTTTATTGAGTTCGGGAACGCCGATGACAGCAGAAATTTTCCCTGCCGATTCATCATAGTGACTGAGTTCAAGGCGCTCGCCTTTCGTGACATAAATACTGGTCGGTTGGTAGTCACTGTGCGCTCTGGGGCGCATCTGCCGAACCTTGTTCAGGTAGGCAGACGTCCTCCCTGTGACGGTAAAGCTTGTTTGACGTGGCGTGAGGCTGGCAGGTGCTGAGCTTGGCGTACCATCGTGTCTATCGTCCATGATCGTTTCCAGATGAGGTGGCTCGGGGTTTTATTGGGCGCGCGGACAGTCGATCCGTCTACTGTCAGAACTGACAGGCAGGTCAGCCTTTTGCCTCATCGCCGTTCTGGGCCAAGGGAACATCTGCCTGTCATGCAGGTCGGTTAAACAGGTCCTTGGCGAGGCAACTCAAGCGCCTTGTGCAAAAACGCGACATTTTTTGTTGATCTCCGGCCCCTCAGGTCCTAAAGTTCGCGCCGAACGTCCATGCTGGAAACGATCCATCCGGCTCAAGTACTGACGACGAGACAGCAAGGCCAGGAAGGCAGCCCTTCAGTGGCCTTTTTGCTTTCGGCGACATGCCTTGGGAAGTAGGCGAACCAAAGTGGGGATACGGAGGGCGTTCATTTGCACCCATTGACCAATACCGTTTGCCATCAGGAGTTCCAGCAGCATGTCGATCAATGTCGAAGACTACTATTCAGCCGACACCTTCAAGAAAATGAAGGCGTTCGCTGACAAGCAAGAAACTCCGTTCGTGGTCATTGATACCGCCATCATCAGCAAGGCCTATGACGACCTGCGTGCGGGCTTCGATTTCGCCAAGGTTTATTACGCCGTCAAAGCCAATCCGGCCGTTGAAGTCATCAATCTGCTCAAAGACAAGGGTTCGAGCTTCGACATCGCCTCGATCTACGAGCTGGACAAGGTCCTGAGCTGCGGCGTTGGTCCGGAGCGCATGAGCTACGGCAACACCATCAAGAAATCCAAGGACATCCGCTACTTCTACGAGAAGGGCGTACGTTTGTTTGCAACCGACTCCGAAGCGGATCTGCGCAACATCGCCAAGGCGGCACCGGGCTCGAAAGTCTACGTGCGTATCCTGACCGAAGGCTCGACCACCGCTGACTGGCCACTGTCGCGTAAATTCGGCTGCCAGACCGACATGGCCATGGACCTGCTGATTCTGGCCCGTGACCTGGGTCTGGTGCCGTACGGCATCTCTTTCCACGTCGGCTCGCAGCAGCGCGACATCAGCGTCTGGGACGCGGCCATCGCCAAGGTCAAAGTGATCTTCGAACGCCTTAAAGAAGAAGACGACATTGTTCTCAAGCTGATCAACATGGGTGGCGGCTTCCCGGCCAACTACATCACCCGTACTAACAGCCTGGAAACCTACGCCGAGGAAATCATCCGCTTCCTGAAGGAAGACTTCGGTGATGACCTGCCGGAAATCATTCTGGAGCCGGGCCGTTCGCTGATCTCCAACGCTGGCATTCTGGTCAGCGAAGTGGTGCTGGTCGCGCGCAAATCGCGTACTGCGGTCGAGCGTTGGGTATACACCGACGTGGGCAAATTCTCCGGCCTGATCGAAACCATGGACGAAGCCATCAAGTTTCCGATCTGGACCGAAAAGAAAGGCGAGATGGAAGAAGTGGTCATCGCCGGCCCGACCTGCGACAGCGCCGACATCATGTACGAGAACTACAAGTACGGCCTGCCGCTCAACCTGGCCATCGGTGACCGCATGTACTGGTTGTCGACCGGTGCCTACACCACCAGCTACAGCGCAGTGGAATTCAACGGTTTCCCGCCGCTGAAATCGTTCTACCTGTAAATTTCCAGCTTCAGAAAAAAACCCATGAAAATGGGTTTTTTTTCGAGCAGAAAAAATAAATATATAAACCTCTCCAGGCGTTGAAGTGCGTTAGGTATGAAGTCGTCTGCTGTTCTATAGTCGCTGATTAATAATCCTCATCTATTTTGTTGCTGATTCCTACAGGCAATGTCCACTTCGCTTGCTATTTAAGCTCGACGACCTCTGTTAATTTTCAGTGGCCTTGAAACGACAGTTGAATGCTGTCGTAAACAAGATGCCCATAATAAGGAAATTAATCATGGTTACTTTAGTTGAGCCGCAATTTACAGATGGTGAAGAGCACGCGGTCGAAGATGTCAGTCGTGTCAGCAAGGAATTAATGGATGTTCTCAGCAGTCAAGGGGACGGTGTCGCGCGCGCCCCTGGCTTGCTGATTACAAACGAAGATGTCCGACGCATCAGGCGTTATGTCAATTCCGGTCTGGCACTTCCGACCGCTCTGGATGAGGTCAGCCAGTTAACGGGTGGCATTGACAGCGCTATTCCCGGTCTGGGGCCAGACGCCATTGCTGAGCTGCATGCCGGTATTCAGGCCCACGCCAAAAGTTGGTCGGCGATTGAAACCAATATGCAGAAAGTCGGCGGCGACCTTTATGTGTTCTCAGGCAATCTGATTAACATCGCTACCCATGTCGTGGATTTCATCACGGGGCTGGAATCCTATCAGACCCTGCAGGTGGGGGAGCTGACCCCGGCGCAGATTGATCAAATGCCTCCTGTCGCGTTGATGGACCGGGACAGCAGGAAAATACCTGGCTTACTGGCCCTGGTGGATGATCTCAAGATTCATATCAAGGACCACAGCGCAAGCACCACCCGCACCAGAGTCGGGGTGACTGATTTCAAACGTTGCCTCAAGGAAGAGATAGCCCCCGGCGTGGCGCTGAAGATAAGGCTGGCCCGCTCGGGAAGCGCAGGTGACGAAATCGCCCGGCTCACAGCCGATGTTGATCAGCTTAACAATCGCATCAATCAGAAACTTGCTGAGTATGAAGAATACTCGGAATACAAGTGGATCGGTTTCTGGTGGGGGCCCATCGTCGGGGCGTTGTCCTACTCCATTTATGGTCCCAAAGCCTCGGCAGCGCTCGGTGAAAAAGATCGCCTGATTGAAGAAAAACGTCAGGTCGAGCTGACGTTGAAAAAACAAAACAGGTTGTTGGGCGATCTGCTGGCGTTCGAAACCAGCCTTCAGGATTTGAAAACCAGAATCGATGGCGCTGCCAGTGGCGTCAGCAACATTGAAAGTTTGTGGGTGCTGTTGGAGGAGTTGGTCGAGTCCTCGTACGACCGCATCAAGAACACCAATAATGCGGTGTACCTCGTCAGTTTTGTCTCTCGCTTTCAAACCCTGATGAGCAACTGGAAAGAGATTCAAGTTCAGTCCTTCGATCTGCTGACTGCGTTCAATAACGCACTTGAAGAGTCCGCTGTTTAAGCATCGATCAACGTATATCTAATGAGAATGCCGTTATGAACGTTCATGTACTCGATACGCCTTTTCAACTGCCACAACCCGATATGGAAATTATTATTGGCAGTCGTGAAAAGCTGAAACACCAGGCCGACGCGCTAGGTGATATTTATTTACCCGTGATGAAAGAAACGCTGCGCAGCCTGGTGAACGAAATAGGCAATGTCGATAAAGAAGCACTGGATACGCTGACGCTGGTTCCGCATTTTTTCAATGACGATGAGATGCTGCCTTTTGTTGAAGCGATTGCAACGCTCAGGGGCGAGCCTGACGAGGCGAAAAGTAAAACCGCCATTTTAGAATTCAATGAAGAAATCAGTATGCTTCTGGACGCACGTACTGCTTCTCTGGCCAGCCAGGCTAAAGCGCTTGATAAAGCGCTGATCAATTTGAACGCCGTGCAGGTCAACGCAGTGGATCATCTGACGCCCGCCCTTGATCAGGAGATCAGCACGCTGCAGGCCAGGCTGGCGATTGAAAAAACGCGTCTGGAGGAAATGTTGGCGAAGGAAAAAGTGGTCAATGCATTGATTACCGATGTAGAGAGTCTCAGCTTTTTCGACAAGCTGAAGCCTTTGATCGCTTCGCTGAAAACGCTGCCGGATATCGATCCCAAAAATCCGTTGATCGGGTCCATCAAGGCGGGTATCGCCGGCGTGTCCAATATGCTGGATCTGCTGGACGATGCCGTTGATTATGATCACCTGATGACCCTGCGCGATACGTTGCAGGCGCAGTTGCTCGATCTGCAGGGCAGGGTTGGTGAGGCTCGCGCGGCACTTGATGTCGAAGTGAGCAAGCGCAACCAGATTTCGGGGCTGGCATCGGTTCAGGTCTGCAAGAACGACTACGCTCGAGAAATCGGCAAACTGCATATGGCGCTGACTCAGGTTCTGGCCAATTGCCGACTGCCCGCCTCTGAAGTGCTTGAGGAGCGCGTCAGTCATTTCAGGCGTCAAGCAGATGCACTGAATACCTATCTGGTAGATCTACGAGGAAGCTGGCGCAGCTGATAATTTGCTATTGCCCCGCTTGTTAACGTAGGCGGGGTTTTCGGCGTGTGGCAAAAACACGTTACAGATAGACACGCTATGGCGGTCAGTGCATTAATTGCGCCGCGCAATATGAGTGAGAGTAGCGAGCGTGTTGAAGAAAGTCCTGTTTCAGCTGCACTGGTTCTTCGGAATCACGGCAGGTCTGGTTCTGACCCTGATGGGCATCACCGGCGCCTTGTATTCGTTTGAGGACGAGATTCTCGACGCGCTGAACCCGGACGTTCTGCTCGTGGAAGAGCGCTCCGCAACGCTACCGCCCATCGAGCTGGTTCACAAGCTGGAGGCTGCAACCGGTCTGACGGTGGCAATTCTACGTGTCGAAACCCTCGGTAACCGCGCGGCTCAGGTGTATTTCACCCCGGAGCCGGGCGAGCGCCGAGGCCCCAAGCGCAATTTCGATCCTTACACCGGCGAGCTTAAAGGCGATGCCGTGGGTGAAGGCTTTTTCGATTTCGTCTTGCAATTGCATCGTTATCTGGCAATGGGCGAGTTCGGCAAGCAGATTACGGCAGTGTGTACGCTGATTCTGGTGTTCTTCTGTCTGTCCGGACTTTATCTGCGCTGGCCTCGCAACGTCTTGAGCTGGCGTGTCTGGCTGACACTGGACTGGGCAAAGAAGGGCCGCAGTTTCAACTGGGATCTGCATTCGGTTTTTGGTACGTGGTGCCTGGTGTTCTACCTGTTGTTCGCCCTCACTGGGCTGAACTGGTCTTACGACTGGGTGAGCAGCGGTCTGAACAAGCTGCTGGGCGACTCGCCGCTGGAGCCGCGCAAAGTCACTGTCGCTGTTACCGGCAATAAAGCACCGCTGGTCGTCGACTATGCGGCTATCTGGGACAGTATTCAGAAAACCGCCGGGCCCGAACTGCGCTCTTATAACCTGCGCCTGCCTGCTGCAGGTGACCAGCCCGCTACCGTGTTTTACCTGCTCAAGGACTCCCCGCATTCGCGCGCGCTGAACAGCATCACCCTTGACCCCGCAAGCGGGCAGGTCAGTTCGGTGTCACGTTACGCCGAGCGCAGCTTCGGTGCGCAACTGCTGGCCAGCAATTATGCGCTGCACGTTGGCAGCTACTTCGGAATCGTTGGCCGAATCGTCATGACTGTTGCGTCGTTGATGATGCCGCTGTTTTTCATTACCGGCTGGCTGTTGTATCTGGATCGCCGCCGCAAACAGCGCGAGATCAAGAGCGCACGCTTTGCTGTACCGGAAGACCTTTCCACTGATGCGCCGTCCTGGCTGATCGGTTTCGCCAGCCAAAGCGGTTTTGCCGAGCAACTGGCGTGGCAGACCGCGAGCCAGTTGCAGCTTGCCGGCGTGTCTGCGCGCGTGCAGCGGTTGGGTGAACTGACCGTGCAGGATCTGCTGCAAAACCGCAACGCGCTGTTTATCGTCAGCACCTTCGGTGATGGGGAGGCGCCGGACAGCGCTCGCGGTTTCGAACGCAAGTTGCTGGGCAGTCCGCTGGCGCTGGAGATGCTCAATTACGCCGTACTGGCGCTGGGGGACCGGCAGTATGCGCATTTTTGCGGCTTCGCTCATCGTCTGCATGACTGGCTGGCGCAGTGCGGCGCGCGCACGCTGTTCGCTCCGGTTGAAGTGGACAGAGTCGATCCCGCAGCCTTGCAGCACTGGCAGCAGCAACTCGGGCAACTGACCGGCGCTGTGCCGCAATCGAGCCACTGGCTGACTCCGGTTTTCGAGAACTGGACCCTCGCACGTCGCCAGCACCTGAACCCCGGCAGCAGCGGTGCGAAAGTGTTTCTTCTGGACCTGATCGCGCCAGCATCCGCCTGCTGGCAGGCAGGCGATCTGGTCGAGGTGATGCCCCGAAACCCGGCACCTGTCATCGAGCTGTTTCTTGACGGGCTGGGTATTGATCCATTGACTCAAGTACAGGTCGGCGGGTTGCAGGAGACGCTTGTTCAGGCGCTCGCCAGCCGCCAATTGCCGCACAACCGTGTGCACCTTGTCGGGCTGCATGCGCAAGCGCTGGTCGATGCATTGGCGCCGGTGTCTGCTCGTGAGTACTCCATTGCGTCGATCCCCGAGGATGGCTGTCTGCAACTTATCGTGCGTCAGGAAATTCATCCTGAGGGCAGTCTGGGGCTGTGCTCTGGCTGGCTGACCGAGCACGCGGCGCTCGACGCTGCTATCAGCCNCCTGCCTGTCGAGCCGGTCCCGTTGATTTTGCTGGGCAACGGCACCGGGCTTGCCGGACTGCGCAGCTTGCTTAAGTCACGGATCGATCAAGGGCAGGAGCGCAACTGGCTGCTGTTCGGCGAACGCAACCGAGCGCACGATTTTCATTGCGGCGCGGAACTTGAGAGCTGGCTTGAGGCAGGCCACCTGACCCGACTGGACCTGGCGTTCTCACGTGATCAGGCGGAGAAAATCTACGTGCAGGACCGCTTGCGCGAGGCCGCGGATGAATTGCGCGCGTGGGTGGGCGACGGCGCAGCGATCTATATCTGCGGCAGCCTGTTGGGTATGGCGGCGGGGGNGGACGCGCTGCGTCCGATCTTGAGTCAGCAGTGCGGCGTAGAGCGTCATCCAAGGCATTCCGCACGATAGTCTCGTAGCTTGCGCCTACGCCGCCACAAACTGCTCGGCGTAGTGGCATGCCACCTGACGATTATCCACCAGACGCAGTTCCGGTACGTCGGTTGCGCAACGCTCGGTCGCGTAGGGGCAGCGCTTGTGGAAGGCGCAGCCGCTTGGCGGGTTGAGCGGGTTGGGCAACTCGCCGACGATCTTGATCTTCGGCTTGAGCGGGTCCGGGTGAATGGTCGGGGTCGCTGACAGCAGCGCCTGCGTATACGGGTGCAGCGGGCGGTTGTAGATCTCGTCTTTGGGACCCATTTCCGCCGGGCGGCCCAGATACATCACCAACACCGTATCGGCGACATGACGCACCACCGACAGGTTGTGGGAGATGAACACATAAGCTGTGTTGAATTCCTTCTGCAGGTCCATGAACAGGTTCAGCACCTGAGCCTGAATCGACACGTCCAGCGCCGAAGTCGGTTCATCCGCCACCAGCACTTTCGGTTGCAGCATCATCGCCCGGGCCAGCGCGATACGCTGACGCTGACCGCCGGAAAACATGTGCGGGTAGCGCTGATAGTGCTCGGGGCGCAAGCCGACCTGAGCCATCATCGCCTGCACTTTTTCACGGCGTTCTGCGGCCGACAGCTTGGTATTGATCAACAGCGGCTCGCCGAGCTGATCACCGACTTTCTGACGCGGGTTGAGCGAGGCGTAAGGGCTCTGGAAAACCATCTGCACATCTTTGCGCAACTGCTTGCGCTCTGACTTGCTGGCCCCGGCCACTTCCTGGCCGGCGATTTTCAGTGACCCGGAGGACGGCTCTTCGATCAGCGTCAGGGCGCGGGCGAGAGTCGATTTGCCACAGCCGGATTCGCCGACCACGGCCAGGGTCTTGCCGGCTTCCAGTTCGAAAGATACGCCGTTAAGCGCGCGTACCAGCGCCGAGCCTTTGAACAGGCCGCGCGAGACTTCGTAGTGACGGGTAAGGTCGCGGGCGGTAAGTACGACGCTCATTACGCCACCTCCTGATTCAAGGGATAGAAGCAACGTGCAAGGCTATGCGCCTTGGGGGCCAGATCCGGACGCTGGGTCCGGCAGTTGTCGCGCACGTACGGGCAGCGCGGCGACAGCAGGCAGCCCTGCGGACGGTCATAGCGGCCCGGCACCATGCCCGGCAGCGTGGCGAGTCGTTCGGCGCCCATGCTGTGCTCGGGAATGGCAGCCAGCAGGGCCTCGCTGTACGGGTGGGCAGGTACGTCGAACAGACCGGGCACCTGACCCACTTCGACTGCCTGACCGGCGTACATCACGCAGACGCGCTGCGCCGTTTCGGCGACCACGGCCAAGTCATGCGTGATCAGCACCAGTGCCATGTCCTGCTCTTTCTGCAGGCTCAGCAGCAGGTCCATGATCTGCGCCTGAATGGTCACGTCCAGGGCTGTGGTCGGCTCGTCGGCGATCAACAGTTTTGGCTCGCCAGCGATGGCCATGGCAATCGCCACACGTTGGCTCATGCCGCCCGACAGTTGGTGCGGGTAGGCATTCAGGCGCGCAGCGGCACCCGGGATTTCGACCTTTTCCAGCAGCTCCAGCGCTCGCTGACGTGCAGCCTTGCCGGACATGTTCAGGTGCTGACGCAGCACCTCCTCGATCTGGAAACCCACGGTGTAGCTCGGGTTCAGAGCGGTCATCGGGTCTTGGAACACCATCGCCAGGTCTTTGCCGATGATGCGGCGACGCTGCCGGGAGTTGAGTTTGAGCAGGTCATTGCCGTCGAAATTGAGTGCGTCGGCGGTGATGATGCCGGGGGAATCGATCAGCCCCATCAGCGCCATCATGGTCACTGACTTGCCGGAACCCGATTCGCCGACGATGGCCAGTACTTCACCCTTGTCTACGCTCAGGGACAGGCCGTCCACAACAGGTACGGCCTTGGTGTCGCCGAAGCGGACGTTGAGATTCTTGATTTCAAGAAGTGACATGCGGATCTCCTCAGGCGGCGTTCTTGAGTTTCGGGTCCAGCGCATCGCGCAGACCGTCGCCCATCAGGTTGATTGCCAGCACGCTGAGCAAAATGGTCAGACCGGGCAGGCTCACGACCCACCAGGCACGTTCGATATAGTCGCGGGCCGAGGCAAGCATGGTGCCCCACTCAGGCGTCGGCGGTTGTACGCCCAGACCCAGGAAGCCCAGTGCTGCGGCGTCGAGAATCGCCGACGAGAAGCTCAGGGTTGCCTGAACGATCAACGGCGCCATGCAGTTCGGCAGCACGGTGATGAACATCAGGCGCGGCAGGGTTGCACCGGCCAGACGTGCAGCCGTCACGTAATCGCGATTGAGTTCGCCCATCACCGCAGCACGGGTCAGGCGGACATAAGACGGCAGCGACACAATGGCGATGGCGATCACGGTGTTGATCAGGCCAGGGCCGAGAATTGCCACGATGGCGACTGCCAGCAGCAACGAGGGCAGGGCCAGCATGATGTCCATCAGGCGCATGACCGAAGGGCCGAGTATGCGCGGGAAGAAGCCCGCCAGCAGCCCGAGAAAAATGCCGGGGATCAAGGACATCACCACCGAGGCCAGACCGATCAGCAGTGACAGGCGCGAACCCTGAATCAGGCGCGACAGCAGATCGCGGCCCAGTTCGTCGGTGCCGAGGATGAACTGCCATTGGCCGCCTTCAAGCCAGACCGGAGGGGTCAGCAGGAAGTCACGGTATTGCTCGCTCGGGTCATGCGGTGCAACCCAAGGGGCGAACAGGGCGCAAAACACGATCAGGATCATGAACAGCAGGCCGGCAACCGCGCCTTTGTTTTTCGAGAACGCTTGCCAGAATTCTTTGTACGGGGATGGGTAAAGCAGGCTTTGATCGACTGCTACCGCAGGAGTAGGGGAGGTCATATCGATAATCTCAGCGCTGATGACGGATGCGTGGGTTGGCAAAGCCGTAGAGGATGTCCACCACGAAGTTGACCAGGATCACCAGACAGGCGATCAGCAGAATGCCGTTTTGCACGACCGGATAGTCTCGCGCGCCAATGGCTTCGATCAGCCACTTGCCGATACCCGGCCAGGAGAAGATCGTTTCGGTCAGGACCGCACCGGCCAGCAGCGTGCCGATTTGCAGACCGAACACGGTCAGCACCGGAATCAACGCGTTGCGCAGGCCGTGAACGAATACCACACGTGCCGGCGACAGGCCTTTGGCCCGAGCCGTACGCACGTAGTCTTCACGCAGCACTTCAAGCATCGACGAGCGGGTCATCCGGGCGATCACCGCCAGCGGGATGGTGCCCAGCACGATGGCCGGAAGAATCAGGTGATGCAGGGCATCGAGAAACGCGCCTTGCTCGTCGCTGAGCAGCGTGTCGATCAGCATGAAGCCCGTTACTGGCGGAATGTCGTACAGCAGATCGATGCGCCCGGACACCGGGGTCCAGCCCAGGCTCACCGAGAAAAACATGATGAGAATCAGGCCCCACCAGAAGATCGGCATGGAGTAACCGGCCAGGGAAATGCCCATGACCCCATGATCGAACAGGGACCCTCGCTTGAGGGCGGCGATCACGCCAGCCAGCAGGCCGAGGATGCCCGCGAAAATCAGTGCTGCCAGCGACAACTCGAGGGTTGCCGGGAACAGCGAGGTGAACTCGCTCCAGACACTGGTGCGCGTACGCAGCGATTCACCGAGATCGCCCTGGGCGAGCTTGCCGATGTAGTCGATGTACTGGGCATAGAGTGGCTTGTTCAGACCAAGACGTTCCATGGCCTGAGCGTGCATTTCCGGATCGACCCGGCGTTCACCCATCATGACTTCGACCGGGTCGCCCGGAATCAGACGGATCAGGGCGAAGGTCAATAAGGTGATGCCGAAGAAAGTGGGTATCAGCAACCCCACTCGGCGGGCGATAAAACTAAACATCTTGGTGTGTACCTCATCAGCCGGTTAGGCGTGCTCCGGCGAGTCTCGGGTTATGAGCTCGCCGGATTATTTTTCTACTTCACCCTGGTAGTGGCGAAGTTGTTAGTGGTGAGCGGGCTTATTTGATAGCCCTCTACGTTGTTGCGCATGGCCGTGAACATTCTGGTGTGTGCCATGCTGATCCATGGCTGGTCCTTGTTGAATAGTGCCTGAGCCTGCTGATAGAGCGCGGCGCGCTCCTGCGGCTCCACTGTTTCGCGAGCCTTGTCGATCAGCTTCTGGAAGTCGGCATTGCACCAGCGTGCATAGTTCTCGCCGTTTTTCGCCGCTTCGCAACTCAGCATCGGGGTCAGGAAGTTATCAGGGTCGCCATTGTCGCCTGCCCAGCCGGCCGACACCATGTCATGTTCGCCATTCTTGGCGCGTTTGAGCATTTCACCCCATTCCATGACGCGAATGTCGATCTTGATGCCGACCTTGGCCAGGTCGGATTGCATCATTTGCGCACCGAGCATCGGGTTGGGGTTGGTCGGGCCACCGCCGTTACGGGTGTAAAGGGTGAACACAGTGCCTTCCGGCACACCCGCTTCCTTCAGCAAGGCGCGTGCCTTGTCCAGATCCAGAGGCGGGTTCTTCAGGTCCTTGTTGTAACCCAGCAGGGTCGGAGGATAAGGGTTTACCGCGACGGTAGCATTGCCTTTACCAAACAACGCATTGACATACGCTGCTTTGTCGAAAGCCATGTCAATGGCTTTACGTACCCGTACGTCGCTCAGGTATTTGTGCGTGGTGTTGATCGCGATATAGGACGTCGTCATCGCATCCATTTCATCGACCTTGAGATTCGGGTCTTTCTTGATGCTCGGGATATCGTCCGGCTTAGGATACAGCGCGATCTGGCATTCGTTGGCCTTGAGCTTTTGCAGGCGCACGTTGTTGTCAGTGGCGATGGCGAGGATAAGCGCTTCGGACGGCGGCTTACCGCGGAAGTACTCCGGGTTGGCCTTGAAGCGCACCTGCGCATCTTTCGCATAGCGCTGGAAAATGAACGGCCCGGTGCCAATCGGCTTGCTGTTCAGGTCGTTAGTCTTGTTGGCTTTCAGCAACTGGTCGGCGTATTCGGCCGGATAGATCGAGGCGAAGGCCATGGCGATGTCAGCCAGGAAGGGCGCTTCACGGCGGGTCAGGGTGAACTTGACGGTGTAGTCGTCAGTTTTCTCGACGCTTTTCAGCAGCTCTTTGAAGCCCATGCTTTCAAAGTAGGGGAAGCCGACGCTCGACTTGTCATGCCATGGGTGTTTCGGGTCCAGCTGACGCTGAAAACTCCAGAGCACATCGTCGGCGTTCATGTCGCGGGTCGGTTTGAAGTAGTCGGTAGTGTGAAACTTGACGCCTTTACGCAGGTGGAAGGTGTACGTCAGGCCGTCTTCGCTGATATCCCAAGACTCAGCCAGTGCCGGAATCACTTCCGTGGTGCCGGGTTTGAAATCGGCCAAGCGGTTGAACACGGTTTCAGCCACGGCATCGGCCGTTACGGCGGTCGTGTATTGCACCATGTCGAAGCCTTCAGGACTCGCTTCGGTGCAGACCACCAGAGGTTTTGCCGAAACACTGACGGCGACGCTGAGCAGGGTCAGGGCGATCGAGTTGCGTAGCGATAACAGTTTCAATGTGAACCCTCCATAGAATTGACGCCGGTCTTGGTGCTCTGACGCGAGACGGTTGCCTCGCGTCAGAGCGGTTTTTTCAGCGAATCAAAGAATGTTGAACGGGATGGTGGTCACCAGACGGAATTCGTTGATGTTGCCATCAGCCTGATTCTCGCTGGCGCGGTGCGTGGTGTAAGTTGCGCGAATAGCGGTGGCCTTGAGCGGGCCGGACTGGACCGAGTAGGACGAACCGATGCCGTACTCGTAGTGGGTTTCGCCGTCCATTGCCAGCACGTCGGTGTAGCCAGTGCCTCTGTAGTGAGTACCGTCGATGTCCCAGCCACGCGCCTGATAGATGTTGAACTTCAGGCCTGGCACGCCGTATTCGGCCATGTTCAGCACGTAAGCGATCTGCAGGGATTTCTCGTTCGGGCCGTTGAAGTCCGAGAGCAGGGAGTTGGCCAGGAAGATAGCGTTGGTGTCGTGGGCGTAGTCGAAATACTCGTTACCGTTTACTTCCTGGTAGGCAAGGCTGACGCTGTGCGCATTGTGCGTACCGGTGAAGGACAGGCTGTAGGTGTCGTTGTCGATTGCGCCCAGTTTGCTTTGACCGGCATCTTTCGTTTTGTAGTAGTTCAGGTTGGTGCTCAGCGCGAATACTTTGCTGTCGCCCAGTTCGTGGGTGAACGCGAAGTAGTACTGGTGCCAGAAGTCTTCCAGGTTCGACGCATAGAAACTGGCGGTCAGGCTGTCGGTCGGTTTGTAGTCACCACCGAACATGTCCAGGCGGTCGGCAGTCTGGCTGCGATCACCGTACTCGGAGCGGAACTTGTCCTGGCTCTGTTCCATACGTGGCGATACACGGTCGAAGCTGCCGGCCTGCAGGGACAGGTTGTTGAACTCGTCGCTCTGGACGGCCACACCCTGGAAGCTGGAAGGCAGTGCGCGGTTGCCGATGAAGGCGATGACCGGGGTGTTCACCGACTGGCGACCCATGGTCAGCACGGTGTTGGAAACACGTGCCTTGACGTTGCCCAGACCCATTTTGCTCCACTGACCGACGGCATCGCCGTCACGGTCGGCCAGAGTACGGTTGGAATTACCCGCAAAGTCATCGGTGTCACGATCCAGCGCGATGGCGTTATACAGCGCCAGCTCGGTGGAGAAACCGACCACGCCCTGGGTGAAGCCCGAGCTGTAGTTGATGATGGTGCCCTGCTGCCAGTTGATGCGGCGCGGGGTCTGCTTTCTGACGCCGTCGTCGTTATAGCTGAACGTGCTGTCGCGACGTCGCAGTTCGTTGGCGTACCAGTTGCGGGTTGTGCCGGTCAGATGTTGATCTTCAAAAAAGCCATTGGCGTCGGCCTGTGCATTCTTGGAACTCAGCTCGGTCGGCACGAAGGTCTGGCTGGCTGGCGCTGCCTGAACCATCGCGCCAAATGACGAGAGAGATAAGGCCAATAATGCAGTGCTTGTTGTTTTCACGATGTGCAGCTCCCTTTATCACTTTTATAAATGCCAGTTTTTTAAAGTCTGGCTTTTGGTGGTGCAGGGCCTGGGGCCCTGCATTGTTACAGGTATCAATGCGCAACGGCGGGCTTGCGCCGTACACAATACGGCGAAGGCAAGCCTGGGCGGGAATCAGTCAACGACGCTCACGCCCGAAAAGTTGTTGCGGCCGAACGGGCTGACATGGAAGTCCTTGACCTCGGTACGCAGCGGCTGATTGACGGTCGAGTGGGCAACCGGCGTGATTGGCACCTGTTCCTTGAGGTAGCGTTGCGCCTGTTTGTACAGATCGGTGCGCTGCTCGCGATCGGTGGTGGCAACGGCGGCCTTGATCAACTGGTCGTATTTCTCGTCGCACCACATCGAATAGTTGTTACCGCCAATGGCGGCGCAGCTGTACAGGGTGCCGAGCCAGTTGTCCGGGTCACCATTGTCGCCGGTCCAGCCGATCAGCGAGATATCGTGCTCGCCGTTCTTGGTGCGCTTGAGGTATTCCCCCCATTCATAACTGACGATGTTGACCTTGATGCCGACCTTGGCCCAGTCGGACTGGAGCATCTCGGCCATCAGCCTTGCATTGGGGTTATAAGGACGCTGGACCGGCATGGCCCACAGGTTCAGTTCGGTGCCTTCCTTGACCCCGGCAGCACGCAACAGCTCTCTGGCTTTTTCCGGGTTGTAGGGCGCATCCTTGATGCTGTCATCGTAAGACCATTGGGTCGGCGGCATGGCATTGACTGCCAACTGCCCCGCGCCCTGGTAGACCGCGCCGATGATGGCTTTCTTGTTGACCGCCATGTCCAGCGCCTGACGTACCTGAAGGTTGCCAAGCGGTTCATGACGCACGTTGTAGGAGATGTAACCGAGGTTGAAGCCCGGTTTCTCGATAACCTGCAGGCTTTTGTCTTCCTTGAGCTTGGCGAGGTCCGCCGGGCGCGGGTTGAGCGACACCTGGCACTCGTTGGCTTTGAGTTTTTGCATGCGTACCGAAGCGTCAGTGTTGATGGCGAAGATCAGCTGATCGATCTTCACCCGGCTCGGGTCCCAGTATTCCTTGTTGCCCTTGTAGCGAATCTGCGAGTCCTTCTGATAGCGCTGGAACACGAAAGGTCCCGTGCCGATCGGCTGCTGATTGATGTTTCTGACATCACCTTTGGCCATCAACTGTTCTGCATACTCGGCAGACAGAATACCGGCGAAGTTCATCGCGATGTTTTGAATGAACGCGGCGTCAACCGTATTGAGGGTGAAGACCACGGTCAGCGGATCGGTTTTCTCGACGGACTTGATCTTCTTGTTCAGGCCCATTCCGGTGAAATACGGAAACTCGGTCGGGTAAGCGACGCGAAAAGGGTGATCAGGTTTGAGCATGCGGTTGAACGTGAACAGCACGTCGTCGGCGTTGAAGTCGCGACCGGGCTTGAAGTCCTTGTTGCTGTGAAACTTGACGCCTTCGCGCAAATGAAAGGTATAGACCAGACCATCCGGCGAAACATCCCACGAAGTCGCCAGACCCGGAACCACCGAAGTGTCCCCCTGCTTGAACTCGGTCAGGCGGTTGTAGATCGGTTCTGATGCATCGTTGTCAGTGGCCGAGGTGTATTGCGCGCTGTCAAAGCCCGCCGGGCTCGCTTCCGAGCAGAACACCAGGTTGTTCGCCTGAGCCAGCGGAGCCAGGGCAAACAGCCCCAGGCACGACGTCATCGCAAGAGTTTTACGCATGATGATCCCTATCCTTAAAAGGACGAGCCAAGGCTCGAATGTCTACAAGGCCCCCAGGCACGCCCGGTGCTTCGCGATTTACCAGCGCCATGCGGCGACAGCTTCCTGCCTGTTGCCACAACATTTCGACGTTAAGTCGATAGCGGCGTGCGGTATATAGGCTTGAAGGCTGCAAAGCTCGTAGGAAAAAGCGCGGTGACAGTGAAAACGCATCGCTGACGACACGTTTCCAGCTGACTGCACGGGCTGCATGTTCAGGTATGGCGGACACTGCGCCGGGTGAACGGCGCAGCAACCGCCGCTATTACTTCCCGGTCACGCTCACACCGTAGAAGGAGTTCAAGCCAAACGGGCTGATCTTGAAATCCTGAACGCTGGTACGCATGGGTTGATAGACAGTCGAGTGCGCGATAGGGGTCATCGGCACTGCGTCTTTCAGCAGGTGTTGCGCCTGTTTGTACAGTTCGGTGCGCTTGGCCTGATCAGATGTTTCCTTGGCCTGATGGATCAGCGTGTCGAAAGGCTCGTCGCACCACTTGGCAAAGTTGTTGCCGTTCCGCGCGTCGCAGCCAAACAGGGTGCCGAGCCAGTTGTCCGGGTCACCATTGTCGCCACTCCAGCCAATCAGCATCGCGCCGTTTTCACCATTCTTGGCGCGCTTGATGTATTCGCCCCATTCATAGCTGACGATCTTGACGTTGAGACCGATCTTCTTCCAGTCGGACTGGAGCATCTCGGCCATCAACTTGGCGTTGGGGTTGTAAGGACGCTGTACCGGCATCGCCCACAGGGTGATTTCAGTGCCTTCCTTGACGCCTGCCTTTTTCAGCAAGGCCTTGGCTTTCTCGACGTCGAACGGCGCATCCTTGATGGTTTTGTCGTAGGACCATTGGGTGGGCGGCATGGCGTTGACGGCCAGCTGGCCTGCGCCCTGATACACGGCATCGATGATGCCCTGTTTGTTGACCGACATGTCCAGCGCCTGACGAACTTCCTTGATGGCCAGCGGGTTGGGCTCGTCGCTGCCTTTGATCTTGTCCATGGTGTTGTAGGCGATGTAACCCAGGTTGAAGCCTGCCTGATCAGGCATCTTCAGATTCTTGTCAGCCTTGAGGGGGTCCAGATCGGCAGGGCGCGGGTAAGCGGTGACCTGGCATTCGTTCTTCTTGAGCTTCTGCATGCGCACCGATGCATCGGTGGTGATGGCGAAGATCAGATTGTCGATCATGACGTCTTCAGGCTTCCAGTAATCCTTGTTGCCGGTGTAGCGGATGTTGGAATCTTTCTGGTAGCTCTTGAACACGAACGGGCCAGTGCCGATCGGCTGCTGGTTGATCAGTTCCGGCTTGCCTTCCTTGAGCAGCTTGGCGGCGTATTCTGCGGACTGAATCGAAGCGAAGCTCATGGCCATGTTCTGAATGAACGCGGCGTCGACGGTGCCAAGAACGAACTTGACGGTGTGGTCGTCGACTTTCTCGATCTTCTTGATATTGGTGTCCATCGCCATATCGGTGAAGTACGGGAATTCGGTCGGATACGCTTTGCGGTAAGGCATGTCCTTGTCAATCATGCGATTGAATGTGAACAGCACATCGTCGGCGTTGAATTCGCGGGTCGGCTTGAAATAACGCGTGGTATGGAATTTCACACCCTCACGCAGATGGAACGTATAGCTCAGGCCGTCTGGCGAGATATCCCAGCTGGTTGCCAAGCCTGGCACAACGGCGGTGCCGCCGCGTTCGAACTGGCTCAAACGGTTGAAAATGGTCTCTGCCGCGGCATCGAAGTCAGTGCCGGTGGTGTACTGACCTGGATCGAAGCCGGCAGGGCTGCCCTCGGAGCAGAACACCAGGTTCGATGCTGCGTGGGCGAAAGGTGCGCTGGCGAGCAAGCTGGCGCCGAGCAGAAACGGAATGACCGCGTGTTTGAGCATGATTGCCTCAGTTGTTGTCATTTTTGATTAGAGGAAACGGCCTCGAGAAGCCGATCCGTCCGATACTTATGCAGGGGCCATACCCAAATCAAGGCAATGACGTCAAAGAAGCGACAAAGAGTGGCACGATCGTACAAGAATGTCGCGAAAGTGTAATTTTCTGGGCAGTTGATCGTTTGCGCGGTGCATTTTGAATCTGTTCGCGCACCATTGGGGCGCAACCGGGTGAGAAAAATGCACCCGGTTGGAGCCATGTTGTTACTTTGCTGTTCCCAGGCTGACACCATAGAAGGGCGTCAGACCAAAAGGACTGATCTTGAAGTCCCGCACTTCCTGACGCATGGGCTGAAACACCCGGGAGTTGGCAATCGGGGTGATCGGCACTTGTTGCTTGAGAATGTGCTGGGCTTGCTGATAGAGCTTGATGCGTTCATCGCGGTTGGTCGTGATCTTGGCCTGCTGCACCAGCTTGTCATAAGCCGGATTGCACCATTTCGCGTAGTTGCTGCCTTTGACGGCTGCGCAGCTGTAGAGCACACCGAGCCAGTTGTCGGGGTCGCCATTGTCACCGGTCCAGCCGTAGATCATCGCGTCATGCTCGCCGGCCTTGGCGCGCTTGATGTACTCGCCCCATTCATAGCTGACGATGTTGGCCTTGATCCCGATCTTTTCCCAGTCGGACTGAATCATCTGCGCCGACATGCGCGCATTGGGGTTGGAGGCGCGCTGAACGGTCATGGCCCACAGATCGATCTTCGTCCCCGGCGCCACACCTGCTTCCTTGAGCAGCTGTTTGGCCTTGGTCACATCGTGTGGCGCATCCTTGATCGTCCGGTCGTAGCTCCACTGGCCAGGCGGCAGGGCGTTGTCGGCCAGCTGGCCTGCACTCTGGTAGACCGCCTTGATGATGGCCGGCTTGTCGATGGCCATGTCCAGCGCCTGACGAACCTTGAGTTGATCAAGCGGCGCGTGGGTCACGTTGTAGGCCAGAAAACCCAGGTTGAAGCCTGGCTGACTCAGGACCTTGAGCTTAGGGTCCTTTTTCATCTCTTCGATGTCCTGCGGACGTGGATAACCGCTGACCTGGCACTCACCGGCCTTGAGCTTCTGCATGCGCACGGCGGCATCGCTGCTGATCGAGAAGATCAGGTTGTCGATCTTCACATCCTCGGGCTTCCAGTAGTCGGTGTTGCCGACGTAGCGGATCTGCGAGTCCTTCTGGTAACGCTTGAACACGAAAGGCCCGGTGCCGATCGGCTTCTGGTTCAGCTCTTCTGCTTTGCCTTCCTTGAGCAGTTGGTCTGCGTATTCGGCGGACTGAATGGAGGCAAAGCTCATGGCCAGATTTTGTACGAATGCCGCATCAATGTTGTTCAGCGTAAAGCGCACGGTCTGCGGATCGACTTTCTCGACGCTCTTGATCGTCGTGTTCAGGCCCATGTCGGTGAAGTACGGCGACTCCGACGGGTAGGCCTTGCGGAACGGGTGATTGGCATCGAGCAGGCGATTGAAAGTGAACAGCACATCGTCGGCGTTGAAGGTGCGGGTCGGCGTGAAATAATCCGTGGTATGGAATTTCACACCGTCGCGCAGGTGAAACGTGTACGTCAATCCGTCAGGTGACACATCCCAGCGGGTAGCCAGCCCGGGCTCTACTTCGGTTCCGCCGCGCTTGAACTGGGTCAGACGGTTGAAGACAGTCTCAGCCGAGGCATCGAAGTCCGTACCGCTGGTGTATTGACTCGGGTCGAAACCGGCCGGGCTGGCTTCGGAGCAATACACCAGAGTGCTCGCCGCCTGGGCCATTGGTACGCAGGCCAGCAGTGCAGTAGTCAAAAGCAGCGGTTTGAAAAGTGTGTGTCCCATGGATCCCTCGCGTGGTACGGCAGTCACCGTGCATGAATATCGATAATCAGATAGCCAGCGGATAGTGCCGTACTTGGTCGGGTTCGGACAACACGCTTACTTGCCGGTCATTCTCGTCCACAAGTCCGCCAACGAAGTGCTTTCGAAAAAAATGTTCAGAAAGCTGCTGCTGTCCTGACTGAAACGCTGCAAGTCTTTCTTTGCGTTGCTTTGCAAGTCGGACTGATATCGATCCAGCTCGCTCTTGAGTGCGGCACGTTCGATTTGCGCCGGATTTGCCTCGGCCCATTCACGGATGATGGCGTCTTGCCATTCACAGTCCATTGGGTGAGTGAAAAACCGTGCGGCAACGCGGGCCGGATGCTCGATATCCTCTTTGCCTTGCCATTGGCCCAGAAGAGCCTGACCCACTTGAAGCACTGCTTTTCTGGCAAGGATTGCAGCGGGCACATGCAAGGGATGTTGCGCGTGATCCTTGGCCAGTTGCGAGTGTGACGGGTCGGTCGAGCCGCTGGTATTGGGGTCTTCGTCGAGCAGGGTTTGCAGATCGTCGACGCTGTTGCCCAGCCAGACGGCCAGACTTTGCATGGCGATACCAAACGCATTGCCAAGCAATCGCCCCGGCGTACCGATGAATGCGTAGAACTTTTCGACCTGTTCGGAGAACGGCAGGCTGGCCCATTGATCGCGAGCTTCGAGAAACGCCTCGTAGCCCGCAAGCAGACGCTGATCCGGGTGCTCGCCGAGGATGATCAGGAGAATCTGGTCGCGCTCATAACGTTCTCCGGCCTTGAACATCTCGAACGGCTTGTCGTCTGGTGAGAACAGAATATTGCCCAGCGGTTCTGCGAGGCTGGCGATGATATCGCTGCCGCCGAACGTGCCGGTCACCAGTGGCAATTGGTGCTTGCAGTTTGCCCTGGACGTCCAGGGCAGCACATGGGTGTGGCCGAGCTTGATCAGGCTCAGTTCCACGAAGTTGGAGTGGGCGAAGAAGTCCTCAAGAATATGCAGCGCCGCTCCCATGTCCCGGAGACCGTCAGTGGAGTGTGGGCCAGCCTTTACGGCTGACTCCAGACCTGCGGTCATGATGTCCACCGAACGCTGAATATAGCGTTTCATCGAGGTCTCATGATCGACCTGTAAAACCGGGTCGTCGGGCATTACCCAGTCATCGAAATCGGCGTCGCGCTCTTTGGGGCTGGCCGGTTTGGGGGTGATGGCCTTGGGATTATCGATGTGTTCAGCAGGCCTATAGACGCCGAGTCGCTCCGGTGTCACGACAAAGCGCGAGCGGTCGGTCTGCATCAGATCGGTGAATTCCTTCACCGCCAGCACGTCTACGATGCGGGTCAAGGCCTCGCGGGACAGCAGGTCAGGGAAACTTTTCGGCATGGTCGTCGCCCGGACGATCTTCGGGTCGAGCAGTTGCGAATAGTCGCGCAGCCAGTTGCCGAAATAGATTGCGCGTATCTCGTCAGGTCTGAAACCTGCGGACTCGAGAACTGCCTCGATAGCGCCATGAGTATGCTTGTGTTCGTCGCCTTTCCCGGCTTCAAACGCCAATGGCGCGGGAAGCGGTTCGCTGTTTATGTCTGTATCCGGATTGTGGGCAACAGCAAAGCGTTCGGAAGTGCTCTCCGGGTGGTTCATCCTTGATTCCTTTGGGATAAAGACGCGCTGGCCGTATCGCTCGGTCAGGGCGGTGGTCTGTGAAGTGAGTGCGTAGTTTCGCGGGTTGGGAGGCTGTCGCCAATCAGACGACACGCCGGCAAACGTAGGAGATTGCCGGGGCGCAGAGGGGGATCAAGAGGAGAGGGGGGAAGTGGTTCGCAGGTAATGGAAAGTGGCGGCAGTCGAAACTGCCGCCTGGTGAATCAAGGCATCGCGACTTCAATCACGCCATCGGCCGCGACGCTGACCTGGCTGGTGCCGGCTTCGACATCCGGAGTCGGTGCCGCTTCGTCACGCAAGGATTTCGCCATCATCATGGCCGGCGCGCGCAGGTAAGGCTGCGGGTAGCCGGAGGTATTGAGGTTCAGGTTGACCAGTTTGTAGCCTGTGCCGCCCAGCGCTTCGGTGACCAGCTGGGCGCGAGCCTTGAACGCCGTCACGGCATCCTTGAGCAGAGCGTCTTCGCTGGTCTTGCGGGTCGATGGCGAAATAGAGAAGTCCATGCCGCCCATTTTCAGGTCCGTCAGCATCTCCCCGGTGAGCTTTGACAGGACCGCGAAGTCGGCGCTTTCCAGACGCAGTTCGGCACGCTCGCGCCAGCCGGTGATTTTCTGGCCCTTGTCGTCGTAGACCGGGTAACTGTTGCGGCTGCCCTGACGGATTTTCACGTCCTTGACCTGACGCGCCTGGCTCAGCGCTTTGTTCAGGGTTTCAGTGATCTGCGCCGCCAGTTTTGCCGGGTCGCTGTCCTGCGCTTCGGTGTACAGCGTTACGAGCATCAGGTCACGCTGGACTTCCTGATTGACCTCGGCACGCAGGGAAATCTGATTGTAACGGGCTTCCTCAGCCAGAGCCGGCAGGCTGGACAGAGCAGCGGCCAGCGCGACGAACGCGGCAGCGGGGCGGAGATTGAACATGGGAGCTCCTTGTTATCAAACGTCCATCCAACGATTGCCGGATGGTGCAAAGCCTCAAGACTTTAGCCTTATACGCCGGTTTCTGCGATGACCAGACGCTCTGACGTGTGGTGCGATGACGCACTTTTCCAGTTTTGCCTCCCGCTTGGTTATACTCGTCGCGGTCCACCTGGAGCACTCATCAGGAGAGCTCATGCTCGCCCCCGTTCAAATGCTTTCAGCCACACGGCAAAACCTGTGGCGCCTGACATTCATCCGCATTCTGGTGCTGGCCGCGCAGGCAGGTTCGGTCGGGATTGCGTGGCTGTTCGATTTTCTGCCGTTGCCGTGGCTGCAACTGTCGATCACCCTGGGCTGTTCGCTGGTGCTGTGCGGGCTGACCGTCATCCGCCTGCGCACCTCCCTGCCGCTGACCGAGTTCGAGTACGCGCTGCAACTGGCCCTCGACCTGCTGATTCACAGCGCCTTGCTGTACTACTCGGGCGGCTCGGCCAACCCGTTCGTTTCCTATTATCTGGTGCCTTTGACCATCGCCGCCGCCACGCTGCCCTGGCGGTACTCGCTGATCCTGTCCGGCTTCGCGCTGACGATGTACACCATGCTGATGGTTCGTTCCTACCCACTGGAAACCGACGCCATCGCGCGGGAAAACATGCAGGTCTACGGCATGTGGCTGAGCTTTGCGCTGGCGGCGGGGGTTATCACCTTTTTTGCGGCGAAGATGGCCGAAGAGCTGCGTCGTCAGGAACAGTTGCGGGCCGAGCGACGCGAGGAGGGCCTGCGCGATCAACAGTTGCTCGCCGTCGCGACCCAGGCCGCAGGCGCTGCCCATGAGCTGGGCACTCCGTTGGCGACCATGAGCGTGCTGCTCAAGGAAATGCGTCAGGACCATAACGACCCCGCGTTGCAGGACGACCTGGCGGTGTTGCAGGAGCAGGTCAAGCAGTGCAAACAGACCCTCCAGCAACTGGTGCGCGCTGCTGAAGCCAATCGGCGCATGGCCGTGGAGCAACAGCCCGCCACCCGCTGGCTGGACGAGTCGCTCAATCGCTGGCATTTGATGCGCCCGGAAGTGAGTTACCGCTTCTTTCAGCTGGGCAAAGGCGAGGTGCCCATGCTGGCCCCGCCGCCGGACTTGACCCAGGCGCTGCTCAATCTGCTCAACAACGCCGCTGATGCCTGCCCCGACGGGCTGGAAGTCAATCTGGACTGGGACAGCGCAGAAGTCTGCATCAGCATTCGCGACCACGGCGCTGGCGTGCCGCTGGCGATTGCCGAGCAGATTGGCAAACCGTTCTTTACTACCAAGGGCAAAGGTTTCGGCCTGGGTCTGTTTCTGAGCAAAGCCAGTGTCACCCGTGCGGGTGGCTCGGTAAAACTCTACAGTCATGAAGAAGGCGGTACGCTCACCGAGCTGCGCCTGCCCCGTGACGCGCGAGGAGAAGAAGCATGAGTGATGAAAATCAGGTCGAAGGCGAAGAGCTGCCGCATCTGTTGCTGGTCGATGACGATGCAACGTTTACCCGCGTGATGGCCCGCGCCATGAGTCGGCGCGGATTTCGCGTCAGCACGGCCGGGTCGGCCGAAGAGGGGCTGTTGCTGGCGCAGCAGGACATTCCTGAATACGCCGCGCTGGACCTGAAAATGGACGGCGACTCCGGCCTGGTGCTGCTGCCCAAACTGCTGGAAATGGACCCGGACATGCGCGTGGTGATTCTCACCGGTTATTCGAGCATTGCCACGGCGGTCGAAGCCATCAAACGTGGTGCCTGCAATTACCTGTGCAAGCCCGCCGACGCCGACGACGTACTCGCTGCGCTGCTGTCCGAGCACGCCAACCTCGACACGCTGGTGCCCGAGAATCCGATGTCGGTTGACCGCCTGCAGTGGGAGCACATCCAGCGCGTGCTGGCCGAGCACGAAGGCAACATTTCAGCGACGGCACGGGCGCTGGGCATGCACCGCCGAACCCTGCAGCGTAAATTGCAAAAGCGCCCCGTTCGGCGCTGATGAAGGTTTTTTCATAGTGATCGCGTAGGCGTTTTTTTGCTTCATTGTGCTCAGGCATCGTAGTTCCATAGAGAGCGAGCCTGAACCACATGAATCGCAATGCTGAATATTCGGTCGTCAACGATACGGTAAAGGGGGCATTTTTCCCCCGTGTCTGGAAGCTGATAGCGCCGTATTGGCGCAGTGAGGAAAAGAAGTCTGCCTGGGCTTTGCTGATCGCAGTGATCGCCTTGTCACTGTTCAGTGTGCAGATATCAGTCCTGTTCAACAGCTGGTATCGGGACTTCTACAATTCGCTGCAGAACAAGGATCTGGCGGCGTTCACTCACTTGATCCTGTACTTCAGCGGGATTGCCGCCATCGCTATCCTGGCCGCTGTCTACCGCCTGTACCTGACCCAGATGCTGACCATCCGCTGGCGTCGCTGGCTGACCGAGCAGCACTTCGCCCGCTGGCTCGAGCACAAGAATTACTACCATCTGGAGCAGGGCGGTTACACCGACAACCCCGACCAGCGCCTGTCCGAAGACCTCAATGAGTTCACCACCAGCACCCTCAGCCTCGGGTTGGGGTTGATGAGCGCCGTGGTCAGTCTGGTTTCGTTTTCGGTCATTCTCTGGGGCGTATCGGGCAGCATTGAGCTGTTTGGCATCACCGTCAACGGTTACATGTTCTGGGCGGCCATGCTCTATGCGTTGGTGGGCAGCTTGCTGACGCACTGGATCGGCAAGCGCCTGATCCCGTTGAACAATCAACAGGAACGCTACGAGGCAGACCTGCGTTTTGCCTTGGTGCGCGTGCGGGAAAACGCTGAAAGCATCGCTTTGTCCGAGGGCGAAAAGAATGAAAATCAGCGTTTGAGCGGGCGCTTCACGATGATCTGGAATAACTTCCGGACCTCGATGAAAGTCCAGAAGCGCCTGACCTTCTTTACGTCCGGTTATGCGCAGATCGCGCTGATTTTCCCTTTCATTGTCGCCGCGCCCCGCTATTTCGCAGGCAAGATCGAGCTGGGTGATCTGATGCAGATCAATTCGGCGTTCGGCAACGTGCAGGAGAACTTCAGCTGGTTCATCAGCGCCTACAGCACGTTGGCGTCATGGCGTGCCACGTCGGATCGTCTGCTGAGTTTCCGCCAGGCCATGACCGAACTCGAGGCGCAACAGCCTGCCATCAACACGGTTTCCGGTGCGGATGCGCTGGTTCTTAGTGATCTTGGGCTGAGTATCGGCGGGGGGCGACAGTTGCTGAACGATGCCAACCTGCGCATCGGCGCAGGTGAGCGAGTCATGCTCAGCGGTCCGTCGGGCAGTGGCAAAAGCTCTTTGCTCAGGGCGCTGGGCGGCTTGTGGACAGAAGGCGCAGGTATGATTCAACTGCCGGCTGGTCCCGCGCTGTTTCTACCGCAACGGCCTTATCTGCCCATCGGCACCCTGCGCGAAGCGATGAGTTATCCACAGCCTGCCGATCATTATCCGGCCGAGCGTTTTGCCGACGTGCTGATGCAGTGCCGTCTTGAGCATCTGGTGCCGCGTCTGGATGAAAGCAATCATTGGCAAAGCTTTTTGTCGCCCGGTGAGCAGCAGCGCGTAGCATTTGCCCGTGCGCTGCTGATTGCGCCGCGCTGGCTGTATCTGGATGAGGCGACTTCGGCGATGGATGAAGAGGATGAGACAGCGATGCATCGCGCGATCATCGACGGCCTGCCCGGGATCGGCCTGCTCAGTGTCGGGCATCGCAGCAGCCTGAAGCGTTTTCATGACCGGCATATACGCGTTGAGGGGCGCACCTTGATCGAACAATCGACTTCCGAACCTGTTTGAGGTCGGTCCTGTCCGGAGGTTGGCGCTTTTTGAGGGTGTGATCATACAACCGCTGAGCTATGATTAGCCCTTGTTTAGCAGTCCAGAGATCGATGTTGGATGGAAAATCAAAGCGCTCTGCCTCGCGCCCGCAGAAAACACCGCAGCCTCGCGCAGGAGCTGGTGACCGAGCTGTCCGAGCGTATTCGCAGCGGCCAGCTCAAGCGCGGCGATAAACTGCCCACTGAATCCGCGATCATGGAAGAGCAGGGCGTCAGCCGGACGGTGGTGCGCGAGGCGATCTCGCGTCTGCAAGCGTCCGGTCTGGTCGAGACCCGGCACGGCATCGGCACCTTCGTTCTGGACACGCCGAGCCCTAGCGGCTTTCGCATCGATCCAGCGACCATCGTTACCCTGCGTGATGTGCTGGCGATTCTGGAGCTGCGCATCAGTCTGGAAGTGGAGTCGGCAGGGCTTGCCGCTCAACGTCGCAGCGATGAGCAACTGGCAGCCATGCGCGCCGCACTGGACGCGCTCAATGAAAGCGCCGCCCACGCGACCGATGCGGTGGCCTCGGATTTCCAGTTTCACCTGCAAATTGCGCTGTCGACCGGTAACCGCTATTTCACGGACATCATGACTCACCTGGGGACCAGTATCATTCCGCGCACGCGCTTGAATTCTGCGCGTCTGGCCCATGATGATCAGCAGCATTACATGGACCGCCTGAGCCGTGAGCACGAAGAAATCTTCGACGCCATCGCCCGCCAGGACTCCGACGCCGCCCGCGCCGCCATGCGCCTGCACCTGACCAACAGTCGCGAACGCCTGCGCCATGCGCATGAAGAGGCTGAATCGCAGCGGGCTTGAAGATCAAAAGCGGACGCAGAGCGCCCAGAACTGCATGCGACGCGTAGCGTCGCACGATAGTCGAGATCGTTCCGCACGCTCCAGCGTAGGAATGCCTTGCGTGACGCTCTGCGTCACAAATCTGCGCTGCATCGCAGAAGTCAAAACCTGCCCCCGTCCGCTCCCTCTGAAAAAACCCGAAAATCCCTGTTGAGTGATTTTATTATCAGTTGTACGATGACTTACGACATCGGCACTGGCCCGGTGATCTTCTAACAATTATGTCTCCAGGGTGTTCGAATAATGAATCCACAAGAACTGAAGTCCATCCTCTCTTCCGGTCTGCTGTCCTTCCCGGTTACCGATTTCAACGCACAGGGCGATTTTCATCGCGCTGGCTATATCAAACGTCTCGAGTGGCTGGCTCCTTACGGTGCAAGCGCTCTGTTCGCTGCGGGCGGTACAGGTGAGTTCTTCTCCCTGGCGGCCAGCGAATACTCCGAAATCATCAAGACTGCCGTCGACACTTGCGCCACCAGCGTGCCAATCCTCGCCGGTGTAGGCGGTGCCACCCGCCAGGCCATCGAATACGCTCAGGAAGCCGAGCGTCTGGGCGCCAAAGGTCTGTTGCTGCTGCCGCATTACCTGACCGAAGCCAGCCAGGACGGTGTTGCCGCTCACGTTGAAGCGGTTTGCAAATCGGTCAAGATCGGTGTGGTGGTCTACAACCGCAACGTCTGCCGCCTGACGCCAACCCTGCTGGAGCAACTGGCCGAGCGCTGCCCGAACCTGATCGGCTACAAGGATGGCCTGGGTGATATCGAACTGATGGTTTCGATCCGTCGCCGTCTGGGTGATCGTTTCTCTTATCTGGGCGGTCTGCCTACCGCCGAAGTCTACGCTGCGGCTTATAAGGCGCTGGGCGTGTCGGTCTACTCGTCGGCGGTGTTCAACTTTGTTCCGAAACTGGCGATGGACTTCTACCACGCCATTGCCCGCGACGATCACGAGGCCGTTGGCAAGTACATCGACGATTTCTTCCTGCCTTATCTGGAAATCCGCAACCGCAAAGCCGGTTATGCCGTGAGCATCGTCAAGGCTGGCGCGAAGATCGCCGGCTACGACGCAGGCCCGGTTCGCGCGCCATTGACCGACCTGACACCGGACGAGTGCGACATGCTCGCCGCTCTGATGGACAAGCAAGGCAAGCAATAACAGCTGTAACGCCAGAGCCGCTGAGCGATCAGCGGTTTTTTCGTTGCCCTGCATGATTCTTACAGGTGGCAGGTGTCATCGCCGTGACACTGCCAAGGGGCCTGTAACGCTACACCCAAAAAACAGCTTTACCCGCGTAAAAAAATAATCAGTGGGAGCTTTACCATGCAAAAGTCCAAGCCGACGCACGTCCGCTATTTGATTCTGTTGATGCTGTTTCTCGTCACCACGATCAACTATGCCGACCGTGCCACCATCGCAATCGCGGGTTCCAGCATCCAGAAAGACCTCGGCATCACGCCGGTCACGCTGGGCTATATCTTTTCTGCATTCGGCTGGGCCTACGTGGCCGGTCAGATCCCTGGTGGATGGCTGCTCGACCGGTTCGGGTCGAAGAAAGTCTATGCCATGAGCATCTTCACCTGGTCGCTGTTCACCCTGCTGCAAGGCTACGTCGGTGAATTCGGCATTTCCACTGCGATTGTCGCGCTGTTCATGCTGCGCTTTCTCGTCGGGCTGGCCGAAGCGCCTTCCTTCCCGGGCAACGCGCGCATCGTGGCGGCCTGGTTCCCGACCGCCGAGCGCGGTACGGCTTCGGCGATCTTCAACTCGGCGCAATACTTCGCCACCGTGCTGTTCGCTCCGTTGATGGGCTGGATCGTCTACACCTACGGCTGGCAGCATGTGTTCGTGGTCATGGGCGCGGTCGGGATCGTGTTCTCGATGATCTGGATGAAGGTCATTTACGGTCCGCGCAATCACCCGATGATCAACGAGGCCGAGTTCGAACACATCTCCAGCAATGGGGCACTGGTCGATCTGGATCAGGACAAAGGCAAAGGCGCGCCAAAAGCAGCCAGCAGCGGGCCGAAGTGGGACTACATTCGCCAGTTGTTGACCAACCGCATGATGCTGGGCATCTACCTCAGCCAGTACTGCATCAACGGCATTACCTATTTCTTCCTGACCTGGTTCCCGGTGTACCTGGTTCAGGAGCGCGGCATGACCATCCTCAAGGCGGGCATGATCGCGTCGTTGCCGGCCATCTGCGGCTTCATCGGCGGGGTCCTGGGCGGAATCATTTCCGACTACCTGCTGCGCAAGGGGCACTCGCTGACCTTCGCCCGCAAGGCGCCGATCATCGGTGGATTGCTGCTGTCGACCTCGATCGTGACTTGCAACTATGTGGACGTGGAATGGGTGGTCGTCGGCTTCATGGCGCTGGCATTCTTCGGTAAAGGCGTGGGCGCACTGGGCTGGGCGGTGATGTCCGACGTTTCGCCCAAGCAGATCGCCGGCTTGAGTGGCGGCCTGTTCAACACCTTCGGTAACGTTGCATCGATCACCACCCCGATTGTGATTGGCTACATCATCAGCAGCACCGGCTCGTTCAAATGGGCACTGGTGTTTGTCGGCGCCAACGCGCTGGTGGCGGTGATCAGTTACATTTTCATCGTGGGTGAAATCAAGCGTGTGGAATTGAAAGAGCCGCCTGCCAAGGGGCCATTGCTGAACGATCCAGTCAGCGACCTTTCCGAAGCAAAATCCTGAGGAAACCGTGATGAACCTGATTCAACATGCCGATTCTCCACGCTACATCCGGCTGCATCCGCTGGATAACGTCGTGGTCGTGGTCAACGACCAGGGCGTGCCGGCCGGGACCGAGTTCGACAACGGCCTGGTGACCGTCGATAACGTGCCGCAGAGCCACAAGGTCAGCACCGTTGATCTGGCGGTCGGCGAGGCGATCATTCGTTACGGCCATACCATTGGCTACGCGCTGCAACCGATCCCGCGCGGCAGTTGGGTCAGGGAAGATCAACTGCGCATGCCGTCTGCGCCGGCGCTCGACAGCTTGCCGATGTCCGACGCGGTGCCGGAGAAACAGGCGCCGCTTGAAGGCTATACCTTCGAAGGCTACCGCAATGCCGACGGTACAGTGGGCACCCGGAATATTCTGGGCATTACCACTACCGTGCAGTGCGTGACCGGCGTGCTGGACCATGCGGTCAAACGCATTCGTGACGAATTGTTGCCCAAGTACCCGAACGTTGACGACGTTGTGGCGCTGACCCACAGCTACGGCTGTGGTGTGGCGATCACTGCCACCGATGCCTACATCCCGATTCGCACCGTGCGCAATCTGGCGCGCAACCCGAATCTGGGCGGCGAAGCGCTGGTCATCAGCCTGGGCTGCGAGAAATTGCAGGCCGGGCAGGTCATGCACGAAGGCGACAGCTCGGTGGACCTGAGCGATCCCTGGTTGTACCGGCTTCAGGACTCCAGCCACGGCTTCAATGAAATGATCGAGCAGATCATGGAACTGGCCGAGACGCGCCTGAAGAAACTGGATCTCCGTCGTCGCGAGACCGTTCCGGCCTCGGAGCTGATCCTTGGCATGCAATGCGGCGGCAGTGATGCGTTTTCCGGCATCACCGCCAACCCGGCGCTGGGCTATGCCTCGGACCTGCTGTTGCGCGCTGGCGCGACGGTGATGTTTTCCGAAGTGACTGAAGTGCGTGATGCCATTTACCTGCTGACCTCCCGTGCGCAGGACCAGGACGTCGCTCAGGCGCTGGTTCGCGAGATGGACTGGTACGATCGCTATCTGGCCAAAGGCGAAGCGGATCGCAGCGCCAACACCACGCCAGGCAACAAGAAGGGCGGGTTGTCGAACATTGTCGAGAAATCCCTGGGGTCGATCGTCAAATCCGGCAGCAGCGCGATCAATGGCGTGCTTGGCCCTGGCGAGCGTGTCAGCGGCAAAGGCCTGATCTTCTGCGCCACGCCGGCCAGTGACTTTGTCTGCGGCACGCTGCAACTGGCCGCCGGGATGAACCTGCATGTATTCACCACCGGGCGCGGTACTCCATATGGTCTGGCGATGGCCCCGGTGGTCAAGGTCTCGACCCGCACCGAACTGGCCCAGCGCTGGCCCGACCTGATCGATATCGACGCCGGCCGCATCGCCACCGGACGCGCCAGCATCGAGGATCTGGGCTGGGAGCTGTTCCACTTCTATCTGGACGTGGCCAGCGGCAAGAAAAAAACCTGGACCGAACACTACCGTCTGCACAACGACATCACCCTGTTCAACCCGGCACCGATTACCTGACAGGGTGTGCCGCTGCGCGCTGTGTTGAGCACAATCCGAAAGATTCTCTGAACTTTAGTGCGCTCTCTGGCCTCTTCTACTGTAGGGCGGCTGGTCTGGCCGCCTTCGTTGAAGGTGCAGGAGATTTCAAATGGGTTGGATATCGGAAAATCATTTGTGGTTGTTTGCAGCGCTGACCGCCCTGATCGTGATTTCGGACATCTGGGCAGTCATGCGTATTCGCAAAAGCAAGACACAGTCCAGCAACAAGCTGATGTGGATCATCGTCGTCGTCGCCGTGCCGATTGCTGGCGTACTCGCTCTTATCGTTGCAGGTCCGCGTCATGTGGACACCCCTGCCAAACCTGAGCAGCAAAGCACCAAGTACTGACCCCGCCTTCGATAAATACCCCGCCAGCCAGCGGGGTATTTCTTTTTCAGCGCCATTTTCCCCATCCTCAGACCCTCTGCATGGAAAGATGCGCCGTCGACTGGCAAAAATAAAAAACTCTGCAATTCTTCTGCAATGACGAGGTGTTTATATGCTCGCCATCCAGACCCGAAAAGGAGAGAGCACATGTCGATCATCACCAAGTGGGCGTTGCAGGCGGTTGCATTATTTGTGTTGGGCTGGATGGCGTCAGTCACGGCGAGCTGGAGCAATAACGTTGCCAGTGGCACAGGCAGTGACCGGCTGGCAGAACTGAACAGTGGCGTACTGACGACGTCAGCAGTCGCCAGCTTGAGTGCTGACACACGGGTTGAATGAGCTCGCCAGGCCATTACTTTTTCGCAGGCAAAAAAATGGCCCACAACGGGGTGGGCCAAATGGGATTCATCAAAGGAGTGGGTTCAATTTATCCAGCCTGACGTGAAGAGGATGTGAAACGGATGTCATGGAAACGAGAACTGTTTCAAATTCAGGACAGTTCTGAAAAGCGCTGAAAGAGGCGTGCAACGGAGTGGTTGCAGAGTGCCCGGCGTACCCACGCGCGGCATCGGTAAGACCAGCAGCAAACGGATCAGCCGTATGACAGCGCTGATCCGCGATTCAAGAGGCGAGTCTCAAAGCTTCAGCGGGCCATGGCCCTGGCGCTTCGCTCTGGAGCGACATGTTGCGTCATGTGAGGGAGTGGATGGGGCGCATCGATCCGGGATTTCATGCGATCTGCAAATTCTCTGGCTTCCTGCCAGCTCCGGCAGCTCACCGGATAGTCATCCAGTTTTACAACCCAGTTAGCTCCGTACATACCTTCTTCAATTCGGATAAGCATGGTTGGCATCCTCCAGTCAGTAAGGTTGAATCTGTGCCGAGTCATCGGCGCGAAAGCAGACGACGAAATCCTGCGCCGAAAATCCGCATTGGGCTACAAAAAATTACAAATCCCGATGAATGCGACTTATCGTCTGAAGCCTGCATCGGAGCGCTGAAAAAGTTTGCACGCGGGCAGCCTGACGCAAAAATGTGACAGGCTGTGGGGAGGGCGAATCAGAATGCCAGTTTGAAGCCGATAATGCCCAGCATGACTGCCAGACAAGGGCGCAGCAGATCATCGGACACGCGGCCAGCCATGTGACTGCCCAGATAGATGCCCGGCAGCGAACCCATCAACAGCCAGCCCAGCAATTCCCAGTTCATGTTGCCCATGCTCGCGTGGCCCAGACCGGCGACCAGCGTCAGCGGGACGGCATGCGCGATTTCTGTGCCGACCAGGCGTCGGGTGGGCAGTAGCGGATAAAGAATGAACAGCGCCACGGTGCCCAGCGCGCCCGCCCCGATGGACGTCAGTGCGACCATGGTGCCGAGGATCAGGCCGGTGATAACGGTCAGTATCGTCAGGCTGGTGCCGCTGAAAAAGGAATGACCGTCGCCGCGGCCGTGGGCGAAGGCCAGCAGCCTTTTCTTGAACAGAATGGCCAGTGCGGTCAGTAGCAGGACAAACCCCAGCGCCTGTTTGATGATCGCGTTCAGCGCATCAGGTGCCGTGTGCAGCGAACTCAGAAACCACAGCGTCATGAGCACGGCCGGAACGCTGCCGAGGGTCAGCAGACCAGTGACCTTCCAGTCGATATTGTCGTTTTTACGGTGAACCAGCACCCCGCCGGATTTGGTAATCGGGGACTGTCAGATTTTTTGTG
>NZ_LGLN01000037.1:0-103499 GCF_001293775.1 Pseudomonas syringae pv. cilantro | reverse complement strand
GGGTTTCTTTTTGGTTGGCATACATGCACCTCTTACTCATGTTATGCCCAAACACAAAATTTCTGACACCCCCACTGGCAGGCATAAGGCACAGCAGATAAGCACTGAGATGTCTTTCCAAAATGTTTTTCCGCATTACAAGCGCACCTCTCCTGTAGCCCTCAGCCGTTTGCGCACCATCCGACTTCCCTTAAGCTAAAACACGCTGCCTGATTCCCCAACTCCACCCCGGTATACTCCCCGCACCTCTCCGGGAGCCCCCATGATCTCGTTACCCATCGATGCCGTCCTGCCAGCCCTGCGCCAGGCCCTGACCACCCGCCACGAAGCCGTGCTCGAAGCCCCTCCCGGCGCGGGCAAGACCACGCGTGTGCCGCTCGCGCTGCTTGAGGAAACCTGGCTGGCCGGGCAGACAATTCTCATGCTCGAACCGCGCCGTCTGGCTGCGCGGGCGGCAGCGGAGCGCCTGGCCAGTGAGCTGGGTGAGAAGGTGGGCGAGACCGTCGGTTATCGGATTCGTCTGGAAAGCCGGGTCGGGCCGAAGACGCGCATTGAGGTGGTCACTGAGGGGATTCTTACGCGTCGCTTGCAGGACGATCCGGCACTGGAAGGTGTCGGGCTGCTGATTTTTGACGAGTTTCACGAGCGCAGCCTCGATGCCGATCTGGCGCTGGCCCTGAGCCTCAATGGCCGGGAGCTGTTTCGTGATGATCAGCCGCTGAAGATTCTGCTGATGTCGGCCACGCTGGAAGGCGAGCGGTTGGCGGCGTTGCTGGATGACGCGCCGGTGATACGCAGCGACGGGCGGATGTTTCCGGTGACCATGCAGTGGGGGCGTCCTTTTCAGCCGGGTGAATTTGTCGAGCCGCGAGTCGTGCAGACGGTGCTGGATGCGCTGGGCAGCGAGTCCGGCAGCCTGCTGGTGTTTCTGCCGGGGCAGGCCGAGATTCGTCGGGTCAACCAGCAACTGGCGGAAGCGCTGGGCGAGCGTGCCGACATTCTGCTTTGCCCCTTGCATGGCGAGCTGGACCTCAATGCGCAACGCGCAGCCATCGAACCGGCCCCAAAGGGTACGCGCAAGGTAGTGCTGGCGACCAACATTGCCGAAACCAGCCTGACCATCGACGGCGTGCGGGTGGTGATCGATGCCGGGCTGGCGCGGGTGCCGCGTTTCGATCCGGGCAGCGGCATGACGCGCCTCGACACCCAGCGCATTTCCCGCGCCAGCGCCACCCAGCGGGCCGGACGGGCAGGGCGGCTGGAGCCAGGCGTGTGTTACCGGCTGTGGTCCGAGGCGCAACACGACCAACTGGCCGCCTACGGGGCGGCTGAAATTCTGCAGGCCGACCTCGCCGGGCTCGCGCTGCAACTGGCGCGCTGGGGCGTTACGCCTGGGCAACTGGTCTGGCTCGACGTGCCGCCCGCGGCGGCTTATGCACAGGCGCAGGATTTGTTGGTCAGGCTTGAAGCGCTGAGCAATCAGCCGGGTCAACTGCCCGCCCTGACGCCCCATGGTCAGGCGATGGCCGAGTTGCCCGCCCATCCACGCATCGCTCACTTGCTGTTGCGCGGGCATGCATTGGGCCTGGGCGAACTGGCCTGTGACGTGGCCGCGCTGTTGGGCGAACGCGACATCCTGCGCGGTGGCGGCGCGGACCTGCACAGCCGCCTGACCTTGCTGGCGGGCACCGAGCGTGCTGCGCGTGGCGCACAGGGCGGCGTGCAGCGGGCTAAACAACTGGCACGGCAATATCGCGGATACCTGCGCGGCACTGCGAAAAGCCCGGTCAGCGATCCCGATCATTCACGCTGGCTGGGCGTTCTGCTGGCGCTGGCCTACCCGGATCGCGTGGCACAACAACGTCGCCCCGGCGGTGCCGAGTACCGGCTGGCCAACGGTCGTGCGGCACTGTTCGCCGAGGCCGACGCGTTGATGAAACAACCATGGCTGGTCATCGCAGACCTCGGCAGCCGACAGGGTCAGCGCGAAGAACGCATTTACCTTGCCGCCGAGTTTGATCCGGCGCTGTTCGACTCCGTGCTCGCCGAGCAAGTCGTCAACGTGGACCAGATCGACTGGGACGAACGCGAAGGCGTATTCCGCGCCGAGCGACAGCGCAAAGTGGGCGAGCTGATTATCAGCCGCGAACCGCTGACCGGCCTCGACGACGCAGCCCGCAGCCACGCGCTGCTGGCGCTGGTGCGTCGCAAAGGCCTGGAACTGCTGCCATGGACGCCGGAACTGCGTCAGTGGCAGGCGCGTATCGCGCTGCTGCGCAACCTGGACATCGACAAAAACGGCACGAGCGAATGGCCCGACCTGAGCGACCCGCAACTGCTGGCGACACTCGAAAACTGGCTGATGCCCTACCTCGGCAAAGTCACTCGGCTCAGCCATTTCAGCCAGCTCGACCTGTCATCTATCCTGCGCAACCTGCTGCCATGGCCCATGCCGCAACAACTGGAAGCGCAGGCCCCGCAGACCTTGCAAGTGCCGTCCGGCTCGAATATCCGCATCGATTACAGCGACCACCCGCCGATTTTGTCGGTGCGGCTGCAAGAGCTGTTTGGATTGTCCGATACGCCACGCATTGCCAATGGGCGGCAAGTGCTGATGCTGCACCTGCTGTCCCCGGCGCGTCGTCCGGTGCAGGTTACACAGGACCTGGCTAACTTTTGGCGGTCGACTTACATTGAGGTAAAGAAGGATTTGAAGGGGCGGTATCCGAAGCATTACTGGCCGGATGACCCGTTGGTGGCGGAGGCGACGGCGCGGGTTAAGCCGAGGGGGACGTAACGACGTAACAGTGTGTCAGGGTGAGCGCTCTGTATCGCACAGACTGCTTCAACCTCGACCACACAACGAGTCATCCTCGCCGGGATTCGGACATTGATGCGGCTGTCACCGGCGAGGAGGCTCAGCCACCTCATGCGATAACCGATCCGCCTCCTCACTCACCGATAAACCAGCGCCACCACATACTCACACGTCTCGTCAGTCTCATTACTGAACGTGCACTTCTCCTCGGGCGAGCCCAGTTGCAGGCAATCGCCCTTTTCAAGCAGGTACGTGATCTGTCCCTTGGTAAACGTCAACTGCCCTTGAGTGACCCATACCTGCTGGTGGAGGAATGCGTAGGCGGTTGCCGGGTAGCTGATGCTGACGCCAGGCGGGATTTTCACGTTGACCAGTTCGAGCGGCCATCCTTCAGGGGGTGAAACCTTCTGGCGGCTATAGCCGGTTTCGGGGTCGACCCAGATGGGTTGCTCACTTGCCTTTGACAGCAGTCCGGAGCGGCCTTCTGCTCGGTGAAGCAGTGTGGAGAGAGGCAACCCGAACGCTCCGGAGAGCTTGCCCAGAATGCTGGAGGTCGGGCTTGTCTGGGCGTTTTCGATCTTGCTGATCATCGCCTTGGAGACGCCTGAATTCTCGCTCAGGGTCCCGATTGACCAGCCTCGCGCAGCGCGCTCCGTCCTGATGATGCACGCGATATCTACAAAATTCTTGTTCACTATAAGAAATTCCAGTTAATTCAAAGGCTTTTGAAGGTTTTCCCCTCGTGCGTCCTTTATTTTAAAAGGTTAGCAAGCTTACCTTTTGTGCGGGCTGCTCCGCGCCCTATTATTTTCAAGCTTTTGATTTGCAAAGATAAAAATGAAAAAGAGGATCCAATTTCAGATTTTGTATATCGGTAACTCGTTGACCATTGCAACAATCAATTGGCTCTAAGCATAGCGCTGTTTACTATATGAAACAGGCGGCGACCGTCGTCTCAGCCATTCAGACAACCTTATCCTACTGGAGGTACCTATGCTGGCCCAGAGAAAAGAGTCGGACAGTCTTACCGGTGAAGAAATCATTCTTTCGATGAAGCAAATGATTGATGAGTCAGGGATCAATGAAAATGTCTTCTACAAGACTTTTCGCAAAGCCCCCTTGGCTCAGCCTGTTTTAAAGCGCGTCTTTCAACAGTACTTTTATTACATTCGTACCTTTCCTCAGATTCTGGCGGGCACTTCTCACCGTACTGAGAATGAATTAATCAGAATGAAACTGGCGCGTACCGTCGTTTCCGAGTTGGGCGATGGGGTAGGCGAGCCACATTTTCTGATGTTCCAACGTGTGCTCAAAGGTGTAGGCGTCGAACTCGATGATTGGCAAACCGTCGATTACATTCCCGAGGCTCACAAGCTCGTGGATGGCCTGAAGCGGATTTTCCTCGAAGGGTCGACTGAGCATGCCATCGGTGCCCACTACATTATCGAAGAGTTCGGCTTCCCCATGATCGCCAATCTTTACGAGGGTTTCAGGCTATACGAGGGCTGGAAGCATGAAGACTTCACGTATTTCTACCTGCACATGCTGGTCGAAACGGATCATGTGGAATGGATCAGCGAAGCGGTCATGGAAGCAGCCAAATACAGTGACAGAGGCGGTGACATTCTTGAGGGTGCTCACGATGTACTCGGGCTGCTGACACAGTTCTGGAAGGGGCTCGATCGCATCGCCACTCATTCATAAGTTCGTTATTCATGTGAAGGAAGCCAGGCACTATGGAACTCTTGGAGTTAGTCGGCCGTGCTGCCTTGTTTAAAGAGGCCAGCAACTACGCCCGTCAGATGCACGCGGTAAACTTGTCCCAAGGGCTTCCTGAACCGCTGTTTGACGATGAAATGAATAGTGTATTGGTCACCCAGCTTGTAGAGGGTTGGCAATACGCCGACCCTCGCGGGGAGGGTATGCTTCGTGAACGAATTGCACAGCGCTTTTTACCGGAAGGCGGTACTGATACAGGTGTATTGGTCACGTCGGGATGCACGGAAGCATTACTTCTTGCGCTGATGGCGGCGCGATCAGAGTTTGGCAATAGCATCATCTTTTTTGAGCCGTTTTATCCTTATTATCCGGGGCTCGCCAGTCTCTGCGGAATGGATTTCGTCACCGTACCGCTTGCGTCTGTGTCTTCGGGTGGTGGTCCTGATTGGGGGCAGGTCGAAGCACAACTTCGTGACGGTGTCCGAATCCTGTTGCTCAACACGCCGCACAACCCTACCGGTTGGTGCATGGGCGATGAAGACTGGAAGCAACTGGAGATGTTCTCGGCCACCTATGATTTTCTGGTCATTCTGGACGAGGCCTACAAATATTACAGCTATGAAACGATAGATTCCGGCGACCTTCCCGAAAGAACATTCAAATGGTTGAGTGCGGGGAGCGCATCCAAAATGCTGTCCATGACAGGCGTTCGTATCGGCTGGCTGCTCGGGGATACTCAACTGGTTGAAAGTGCTTATGCACGTCACCTGTATCTCAGCTACTGCCAACCTCGTCCGCTGCAGGGGGCTGTTGCGCTGTTACTGGACAAGTTGACTCCACAGCGAGTTGATGAACTGCAAAAACTTTACCGAGACAAGCGTGACCGTCTGGCCCGAACGCTGACAGCTGCGGGCTTCCAGATCGGCCTTCCTGCAGGCGGCCATTACATCATGGCCGACTACTCACACATTGCGCCGCAGATGGATGCCCATCGATTCAGCCAGCACATGGCCGAGCACGTGGGGGTCATGCCGCTGGCGGCAAGTCCGTTTTATATGGAAGGCAGCCATAGCCAAGTCAGATTTTCATTCTCAGCGTCGAGACCCGTTCTGGACGAGGCCTGCAGACGTATGGAGGCAATGTAATGGATCAGTGCATGTTCGATGTCATCGTAATTGGTGGTGGTCCTGCAGGTCTGAGTGAGTCGATAAGACTGCTTGGCAAAGATCTGAAGGTCGCTGTAGTCAGTGATTTCTTCGGCGGTTGCATGGGCATGATGGGAGATTTGCCGTTGCACGTATTGCAATGAGCTGGAAATAGCGGGCGCTCCGCTTCCGCTCAAGAATTTCATGCAGCATCTGTCGATCAGCCCGACCGGCAGAGAATATGCGGATTACATCAAAGGCAACTTTGAAGCGCTGCCCTTCGTCCTTGTTCAGGACCGTGTCCTGAGGTTGAAGAAAAATGCCGATGTATTCGAGATGGTGCTGGGCGACACCCGAAACAAACGCATTCTCAGGGCCTCCCGGGTCATTCTGGCCACCGGCATAAGGCCAAAGTCTGTGCCGATCCCGTTGGAAGGGAAGCCATGGAAAAGCTGTTTCGACGTTTACAGCGAAGCCAGTTGCGAACAGATAGAAAATTACCGGGACAAAGACGTCTTCATATTCGGGAGCGGCAACAGTGCGTTTCAGATTGCTCTGCTACTGGCGCCCCTGGCTCGCAATATCACCATCCTGGTCAAGTCTTACCTCGGGCTTTATCCGCAGGAGACCGACAATCGTTTTGCCTTGCGCTCGCTTAGTCAGCGCACGCTGGAAATGATTGCCAAGTCCACCCTGAACACGTGTGAAGGCCCGCTCAATAATCATTCGGCCGCCAGCCGGGCGCGTCTCTGGTTGCACGCCTACAGCGAACTCCAGGCAGTGGACAGCTCGTTGAGGCTGATACTGACTGAAGAGCTGAACAGCCATCCGCTGTTGAAAGGCTCCTGTGAAGCGTCGGCCAATGAGGGGCTGTTGAGTCGCCTGAGTGACGCGCCGGGATACGAGTTGCGCATTGATTACCTGAGAGACGATTGCAGCCTGGTTTCCGCAACAGGTATTACCGCGCAGTTGCCGGCGACGGACTGGCCGCATCTTTTGGATCAAGGCACCGGCTTCGCCGCACATCAGAACGGCCAAAGTCCTGTCGATGGACTTTACGTGGCAGGTGCTGCGTCAGGGTATGCATCGGTCAATACAATGATTCCCTCCGCTAACGCGAGTATCGGGCAGCCTCGGGCGCAGGAGCGTGTGTCATGGGCGTGAGAGAGTTCGCACCACTGCGCTTGCAGCTCGGTGACGCGCTACACATGTCGGATACAGAGTTGCGTCACGAGGTCGCTCAAAGCAAGGTCGTTGTCATTGCGAATAAGAATGTTGCCGTTGAGCCCTATGTGCGGTTGATCCGTCGCCTGGGAACGCCAGTGCTGCATGTTCTGGAGAATTTCTGCCTGAGTGATTATCGCGAAGTGCTGACCATCACCAACGTCTACAAGGACGACCAGCCACTGGGTGTGCATGACGGCGGGGCTTATTGGCATACGGACATGTCGTACAAGAGCGCAAACACGGTGTTCACCTCCATGTTATCGGTGCATGTTCCTGTGTTGGGCGGCCAGACCGAGTTCATGGATTGTGTTGCCGGGTTGCAAGCGGTGCAGCAATGGATGAACAGTCGTGAATGCCCGGAATTCATTCAGGCGCTGGATCTCGATGCGCTGGATGTTTATCACGTCTTCGGCAACCGCGACGTGCTACGTAACACCGATGCCAAATCGCAGTCCTTGAATGACAGTGAGATTCAGCACGTAAACGGCGCAGTTCTGCATCCACTGGTCACTGTACATCCTCTCTCCGGCGCGCATTCCCTGTACGCCACTGCCGGGACTTCAATGCGTATCAAGGGCTTGCCGGATGCTCTTGCCCACCGGGTTCTGGATACATTACTGGACTTTCTGGTGCTTCACGCCCCTCGTTACGAGCACAAATATCAGCCCGGCGATATCGTCATCTGGGACAACCTTTCGACGATGCACCGAGGCCCGGTCATTCCCAAAAGTGTGGGCGGCGATGACGCTCGTCTCCTCTACCGCATGAACGTCGACTTTATCGAGGACAGCCATCATGGTTAAAACAATTGTTTTCCTGACCCCCCACTACCTGAACTTCGCCAGTGTCGCGGCCTTGAAAACGCTGCATGACACGTGCAGAACGGTACTGATCGCCGATCGTGCGGATGTCCTGCTCGACAAGATCGAGTCGCATATGTCGGTGGTTATTCGTGCCGACGGCGATCCGCATCGCAACATTCGTACGCTGCTGGACCATGAACAGTGCCGTCTTGTTATAAGTGACGAGTTGCGCAGACTGGGGGGAGATTCGTCGGCGATCAGGATTTTCTGCCAGGAAGAATGCCATGTCGAGTTGGCTGCGCTGCTCAGAGAAGAGTTCGGTATTGAAGGCGACACGCTGGGTGTCGTATCAAACTTCCGTGACAAAGTACGTATGAAAGGTGCGGTCAGCAGCAAAGGCATTCGTATCCCGGCGTTTGCAAAGCTGGACCAGACACGTCTGACGCAAGATCCCGATGGCTATTACACCGAGCTGTGTGCTGCTTTCGGGTTGCCACTGGTGATCAAACCTGTGAACTCTGCCGGCAGCTTTGAAGTCTCCATCGTTCACGACAAGTCCGGTTTTCTGGCGACTCGCGAGCAGATAACGGCTTCGCTGTTTCACTTTGAATACGAGGTCGACGAGTTCATCAATGGGCAGATGTTCCAGTGCGATTCGTTCGTTGTAGACGGCGAAGTCAGGTACTGCGGCGTGCTTGAACTGGGCTGCACCAACTTTGACTTTGTTCAGGGTAAACCGCTGAGCGTCATTCCTGTACTCGACCCGGCGCTGAAGTCCCGTCTGGAGGCATTCAACCGGGATGTGATTGCGTCGTTGAATTTTCGTAACGGCTCGACGCATCACGAAGTCTTTGTCGATCATGAGAGCGGCGAGCCTGTTTTTCTTGAAATAGCCGCGCGAGTTCCGGGTGGTATCGGTGTGCCTTACCACGAGAAAAACAGTGACATCAATCTGATCGACGCCAACCTGTACCTGACGGCAGGCTCTGAGAAACTGAACACCATCCAGCCGCATTCGAAAAACAATGTCGTGTCCGCATTGTTGCCTTTGCGCAAGGGCAAGATAAGCCATTTGAACAATCCGCCGATTTCCAGTGAATTCGTCATTGAGTGGAAAGTGTCTCCCGGCATGGTGGTTGATTCGAAATCACTGGCGGATAACGCGGGAATTCTGACGTTCTATAACCTTGATCCCAAGTCTCTACGTGCGGATTTCGATGCGCTTCAGGGTTATCAGCCCACCCAGGTCGAAGCACTTTAAGGGTTGGATGAGCAACGTGTTGACTACCAGAATCGCGCACCGGGAGGGATCATGAACGCAGGGTATCTTGGGGCTTTCAGCATGGCGATGTACTGCCTGTCGACTGCCCTTTCAGCAGTGTGGGTAATGTTCGCGTTCTCTCGCATCAGCGGTGCGACACTGACATTCATCACTTTTCTGATGGCATGGGCGACGTTCTATATCGTTCATTTGCTGCGAGGTCATGATCCGCTTCGTCTTCTGCGAGAAAAATGGCGTGCGGTGGTATTGATCAATGTCCTGACGCTGTTCAGCTGGTGGTTCATGTTCATGGCCCTTCAACGAATAGAAGCTTCCGTCGAGTCGGCGATTTATCAAGGGTGGATGCCGTTGGTTGTATTGATCTGCGAAGCCATCGCCTTGAAGACGCCGATCAGTCGTTTCCGCTGGATAGGCGCGCTGTTGATACTTGCCTCACTTTTGGGGCTGGTGATCGTTCGCGTGCTTTTAGGGGCGACTGCGATGGTCAGCGTCGAACGTCTGTATGAGGGCATTGCGCTGGCAACAGTGGCAGGGATTACCGGTGGTGTTTATGTGTATTGTTCGGGACGTCTTAACCTTGGCAAGCAGTACAGCGCCATGGACATCCTCTGTACGCGGTTTTTTCTGCTGATGCTCGTTACCGGATGGGTCGGCAGGGAAGGGCTTGTCCAACTGTTTACGCTTGATACACAGATGTTGTTCCAGTTAGTCGGACTGGCCGTCGTTTCGGTATTGATCCCGGTGTTCAGCCTTCAGTATTCAATCCAGCAACTGGGAGGAGGGCGAGTCTCGATTCTGACGCCTTGCGTGCCTGTCATTGCACTCGCCGCCGAGTTCATGTTGTCCGCCTGGCACACGTTCTGGGTTCCATTTCTGGTGACCGCGGTCTGCGTCGCGGTGTTTTTGTCAAACGTCTGGTTTACACGCGTCAGCCGCACACCGAGCGTTGTAGCACCTTTGGCAGTGGCTCCGAAGTAACGTTGAAACTTCAGGCGGTCAGGGCGCCGCTCAAGTCAGCATTGGCAATAGAAAACGCACGATGTTGGATACTTGTGGCAACAGACCCGGAAGACGCCAGGGCGTAACGCCCTGGCAGGCAGCAGACATCACTTTTTCTTTTTCGCCGGTTTTTCTGCTTTCTCTACCTTGTCTGACTTCTTGGCCTTTTCTGGCTTGCTGTCAGCTTTTTTTGCAGCTTTCTTTGGCTCAGCATCTTTTTTCTTGTCTTTCTTTTCGGAGGATTTAGAAAGACTCGAGGCTGCTGCTGATTTCTTTTCCGGGGAGGCCTTTTTGTCTTTCAAGTCCTTGCTGGCTTTCGAGGCTTCACCTTTGCTTTTCTTTTCGTCTTTAGCCACGTTCATCACCCTTTGAAGTATGCCGATATTGGCACGCAGCCTATGGAGGTATCCGCAGGCTAATCATTAGGCGAGCGCGTCCAGAAACGGTTCAAACTGTTTTGTCACATTGGCTGCGCTAGGACGACATTCAGATGGTTGGCGCCTGGTCAGCTCACCAAGGTATTCAAGGCCGACTAATCTGGACAGATTTCCGAGCCAATGATCATACCGTCAGCGCTACGCGTCCGGGCATACGCCTGTATTGCCCGGCTTCCTGCTATCTGGTCAGATCATGGCTATCCTGAATAAGCTCATGTATATGTTTGGCTGGCACCGAGCCGTCCAGCGCTACGCTGATCCAGTGCTCTTTGTTCATGTGATAGCCAGGGTAAATCCCTTCCATTTGACGCAGTGAGCCGGCTTTTTCCGGACGACATTTCACATCCAGAATATCAAGCTCTCCCTCGCCTTTGAGCCCGAGTTTTTCTTTCGGGACGTTCATCACTATTCCAAACCACTTCTCGGAGCCAGCATGCCGAAGAACGGCATAATCCGGAAATTTACTCCAAGGGAAATCGGGCTGAACATCGAACGTTTTGGCGACATGATTCAATAAGGATTGTCTGGAGGTCACACGCTTCTCCTGTGATGGGGGTGGGTCGACCGCTGGCGAGATTGCTCCTGCAACGGAAATTGTGACAAGGCCAGGTACGCTAAATTCCTGGCAGGGGACAAGGTTTCGCTTATTACCGTTGGCGTGTGCAGTGCACTAACGGAGTCGACTCCACCCTGTCTGGCTTGCCCGTTCAAACCTCGGCGACTGCCTCGTGCACAAACGCTTCGTAAGTGCGCAGCGGGTGCCCAATGAGGGTCTGGAGCTTTTCGACGGTTCCTTCAGCTGACTGCATGCCAAAGGTCTGGATGCCCGCCATCATCAAGCGCATGTCATAAGCCAGCCAAGTGGGTGCGTACGAGGCCAGTTGCGCTTCGAAAGCGGCGACATCATCACCCCCGTAAGCGACCTCGCGACCCAGAGCCGAACTCCAGACCCTGGCCGCCGATGCACCGGTAAGCGCCTGCGGCCCCACCAACTCCAGCGTCACGCGGTCCAGTGCAGAAGATGCCTTGTCACGTCGCAGTAACTCTGCAACGGCGACATCTGCGATATCGCGTGTATCAATCATCGAAACGCCGGCCGAACCGATTGGCATCGGGTATACCGAGTAGTTCTGAATAGTCTGTTGGACCATGCGGTCGTTCTGCATGAAGTAAGCGGGACGCAGAATCGTTGCCGGAATGTCGAGACGCTCGATCATGCGCTCGACCGCGTACTTGCCGGTGAAGTGCGGGACGTTGATGAACGTATCGGCATGAATCACCGACAGGTAAACGATCCGCTCGATGCCCGCTTCGCGAGCGAGGTTTAGCGTGATGAGTGCCTGGGTTACTTCGTCGGGCGTTACTGCGTTGAGCAAGAACAGCGTGCGCACCGACGACAAGGCAACGCGCATCGACGCTACATCGGTCAGGTCGCCGACGATTTCAGTGACCCCCGCAGGGAATTCACGTTTACCGGCCTGGCGTACCAGGGCTTTGACTTCGGCACCTGCGTCAGCAAGGCCTTGGGTGACGAGGGCGCCAATAGTGCCCGTGGCACCAATAACAAGAATGCTCATAGTTGAAACTCCGGCATGAAAGAGTGAGAGATCAGCGAATAAAGGCCGCAATAACCTGGTCCGTCTGTAAAACGGTATGAGTGCGTTCCGCTGAAGAGAAAGTATTCCGTTGCGCTAATAAAACGAAGGCCACAAAATTCAGACACCTCGTTTCATAAATGGAACACCATGAACCTCAACGCGCTGATCGACTTCATGCTTGTCGCAACCAACGAGGGGTTGGGAAAGGCGAGCCGTGCGAGCGGCATTTCCAAAGCCACGTTGTCGCGCCGCATTGCCGACCTTGAAAATCAACTGGGCGTCAGGCTGATCGAGCGCAGCGCTCGCGGACTGAAACTCACCGAAGCCGGTGAGTTGCTGGTGTCACGCGCGGAAGGCCCTCTGAGCGAGGTGGCTGACGCAATGGTCGCGGCGAGGGAGGGTGTTCTGACGCCGCGTGGACGTCTGCGTGTCGCCGCCCCCATTTTGTTTTCTCAGCTTGCGATGGGCCGCATCGGCGCTGATTTTTGTGCGGCCTACCCTGAAGTCGTGATTGAAGTCGTAGCGGAAGACCGCATGGTGGACCTTGTTGAAGAGCAATTTGACGTCGCCATTCGGATCAACCCGAGTCAGGACAGCAATCTGGTCGGGCGCTGCTTCGCAAAGGACCGGATGGTGGTGGTCGCCGCGCCTGAGGTGATCAAGCCGTCGCCGGGCGCGATCCGGTCAGTCCCCGGCATCGTCACGTCGAGTTTCCAGCCCGTTTACTGGACGCTTGATGACGGGGCGCTGGTTCTGGAGCCTGTCCCGAAGCTGCAGTTCTCTTCGTTGCTGATGGTCCGCGACGCTGCCATCGCCGGGGGTGGCGCCGCTCTCATTCCACAGTCCATTGCATGGAAACAGCTTGCCCAGGGTGAGCTGGTTCAGTGGGGCACGGTGTCGGGTGTCGAGCCGGCGCTCTGGGTCCTGCACACGTCCAGGCGCCTGGCGGCTCCAAAGGTCCGAGCGTTTGTCGATTTCATGTGCGCCCGTTACCCGGACCTGTCTCTGGTCCTGGACGGATAGCGGTACTACGGTTCTTCGCAGTTTTTGTATGCATGCTGCAAACGTAGTACTGCCTGTTAACGTTTCAAGGCAATACCGGCAACAAAAACCGCCCGATCACCGGCAAGTGATCAGATATCAGCAGCGTGTCATCCCTGCGCACTCTTGCGCTGACGCGCTTCAAGGCCGGGCTGTAGAACAGGTAATCCACTGTCCTGTCCGGCCCGTTGATGCGGCTGTCGTTGGGAAAGCGGGTCAGCCATTTGCTGCGATCAATGCCGCTGGACTCTGCATTGGAGGGGATCATCGGGTATTTTTCCCACAGTTCGTGCAGCTCGCTGTCGGCTGCATAACCGAGGCGCTGCGGTTCTGGGAGGCGCTGGTATTGGCCCAGTGGTAGCAGGTTGAAGTCGCCGCCGATCAGCCAGGGGGTGCCGCCGCCTTCCAGTTTGTCCAGTAGTGTTTCGGTGGCGGCGATCTGTTTTTGCGCAGCGCCGTCGCGTTTGGCGGTGGTCAGGCTGGTATTGATGACGGCCAGTTTTCCTCCGTCGCGCAGAGGCAGATAGCTGACCAGCAGGGCATTCCGGGGCTGGAACTGACGACTGATGAGGTTGGTGTCGGGCACCGGCAGTTGCAGGCGTTCGGCGCTGTCGATGTGGAAGCGGCTGAGGGTGGCGAGTTTTCTGCCGACGCTGCCCCAGATGTGCGGGTCGGGCACGAATTCCGCTTTCCAGTAGAACGCCTGGGTGCTGCACGGGTACAGGTCGATCAGGCGCTCCTCGAGCAGCTTCAACTGATCCTGATAATCAGAGTTTTTGGCACCGTCGTCGACGCCTTGAAGCAGCACGATGTCCGGCTGTTCATCGCGGATCACCCGGGCGACTTCATCGAGGTTGTAGGCCAGGTCTTCAGGTGTCGGACGTTCGTCCGGGCCGCTGCCGTCGGCCATGTCGTACCAGAACACGTAGCGCTTGCCCGCCAGATACTGAATGTTCCAGGTCATGACTTTCAGGGCCTGGCCGGGCACCAGCTTCGGGGCTTGAACCGCCGGGTTGCAGCTGGCGGCGAGTAACTCGTGCGCGGGCGGGCGCCAGGTCATCTGGTAAACCAGCACCAGCAGCACGACGATCAACAGCAGAAAGGACAAGGTCAGACGTATCAGGACACGGGGCATCGGCTCGACTTGGAGCGCCTGGCGCTCGGTGAGGGATTCGGCGTCGAGCATACCGAATCGGTGCGTCTGACGTCAGCCCTTGCCTTTGACTCAGGCCCTGTGCACAGGCTCGCTGACCAGCATGAACAAGCGAAACATCACGATGGTGGTGAACAGTTGCAGAAAGCTGCTGAGGCTGTCGATGGCCACCGAAACCGGCAGGCTCTGTGGTTCGGGAAACACGTACAGGCTGACGCCTTCGAGCAGCCACAGCGGAATGTAGACGCCCAGTACGCAGACCAGAATGCGCGTGAAATGCCCGTTGGTCATCTGCATGCTTTCGCGCATGGCCATGAACGGTGTGAGTTTGCGCAGGACCAGCAAGTATTCGCTGAACGCCAGTTTGACCATCACCCAGAGGCCGGGGACGACGAGCAGCGAGAGGCCGAACATGATCAGCAGGGTGCTCATGGCCGAGAGCACCGCGAAAGTTGGCCACAGGCGCAAGGCCATGGCCAGCAGGTCGCGGGTTTGCGCCTCCTCGCCGCGGCTGCGGGCGTCGAGAAACAGGATCAGTGCGGCGGTGTAGATCGGGTAGAAGAACAGCCCGATCACCAGGGTGTAGGCCGGCGAGGTTTCGGCGGACATGGCGCTGCTCAAGGCTTGCTTGGCGAGGACTTCGAGAATCACCAGCGGCAGGCACAGGACCAGAATGCCGCCCAGATGGCGGCGGAAGAAGTAGAGCGAATCCTGGATGACGGTCAACGGGTTCATGTAGATAGATCACAGGCTAAAAGCAGGTCGCCACTTTAGCCCATGACCCTGGCCGAACCAAGCGCAGCGGTTGTGCGGCGGCGCGGCTGGTTATCTTTTTTTTCATGTCATTGAAGCGCGTGGAGGAGGCCCCATTTCCTGAGCATGATCCTGTCATTGCGGCAGGGAAGAAGTTAAGTGGCAACTCAGTGAGGTGGTCATGAACAGCGAAGAACAAACCCTGATCGACGGTCTTTTCTCGAAACTGAAAGACGCCGAAGCGGCCTCGGCCCCGCGCGATGCGGCGGCCGAGGCGCGTATCAAGGAGCATCTGGCTCGCCAGCCCGCTGCGCCGTATTACATGACGCAGGCGATTCTGGTGCAGGAGGCCGCGGTCAATCAGCTGAATCAGCAGATCAAACAGCGCGACGAGCAGATTCAGCAATTGCAGGCCGAGCTTCAGCAGGCCAAGGGGCAATCCTCATCGGCACCGGCCAGTGGCGGGTTTTTGTCGAATATTTTTGGCAACAGCACAGCGCGTGCGCCTCAATCGCAATCGAGTCAGGCCTCCGGTGGCGGCTGGCGTGATGGCGCGGGGTTCAATCCAGCGCCTGCACCCGCAGCGCCACAGGGCGGGTATGCCGCGCCTGCTGCCGGTAGCGGTTTCCTCGGCGGCGCGTTGAAGACGGCGGCCGGTGTCGCGGGTGGCGTGCTGTTGGCCGAAGGTATCAGCAGTATGTTCAGCCATCACAGCCAGCCGCAGGAGATTGTCGAAGTCATTCATGACGCGCCGCCCTTGCAGGACACCGGCTCGTTCAATGATCAAGGCAACTGGGGCCAGCCGGATCAGCAGTTCACGGCCGATGACAGCGTCGATGATGGCAGTGACCCGTTTTCGGATGACGATTCGTTTGTTTGAGACGGCAATGATCGTTCCGCACGCTCCAGCGTGGGAATGCCTTGGGTGACGCTCCGCGTCACAGGTCTGCGCCGCGCCGCATACTTGAGACCTGACGCGGAGCGTCCAGAAATGCATGCGACGCGCAGCGTCGCACGATAGTTGAAGCTCACTTCCTTCCTCAAGCTGGCATACTGGTCGCCGATTCACATTCCGGATCGCTGTAACCAGCGGGCGTTGCCCGCCATGAGGAATTGCGGTGAAGAAGATTGCGGTGTTCGCCGACGTGCAGAACCTGTATTACACCGTGCGCCAGGCGCATGGCTGTCATTTCAATTACGCCGCACTGTGGGCGGACATCAGTAAGCGCGGCGAGATTGTTCACGCCTTTGCATACGCCATTGACCGGGGCGACAGCAAGCAGCAGCAGTTCCAGCAGATCCTGCGCAATCTGGGTTTCACTGTCAGGCTCAAGCCTTACATTCAGCGCAGCGATGGCTCGGCCAAAGGCGACTGGGATGTGGGCATCACCATCGATATCATGGACTTCGCGCCGCAAGTCGACGAAATAGTGCTGGCGTCAGGTGATGGCGACTTCGATATGCTGCTCGAGCGCGTGATCAGCAAACATGGCGTCGAAGCCGTGGCCTACGGGGTGCCGGGGCTGACCGCGAACTCGCTGATTCGCGCGGCCAGCCGGTATGTGCCCATCGAAGGCGCGTTGTTGCTGAAATGAATTCATAGGATCAGGCCAGTGTTGGAACGTATTGCAGTCATCGACTTTGAAACCACCGGAATCTCTCCGAACCACAGCTGCCGAGCGACTGAGATTGCGGTGGTGATCATGGAGCAGGGGCGTATCGTCGAGCGCTTTCAAAGCTTGATGAATGCCGGTGTGCGAATCCCGGCGTTCATCGAAGGGCTGACCGGGATCAGCAACAACATGATTCGCACCGCGCCCAGTGCCGAGCGAGTAATGGGTGATGTGGCGGACTTCGTCGGCGCGACGCCGCTGGTGGCGCACAACGCCTCGTTCGACCAGAAGTTCTGGGATTACGAACTCTCCCGTATCCAGCGCAAGCGTGAACAGAGCTTCGCCTGTTCCATGCTGCTTGCCCGCCGTCTGATGCCCGGCGCCCCGAATCACAAGCTCGGCACGCTGACCAGCTATGCGCGCCTGCCCAACACCGGCAAGGCTCACCGGGCCATGGCTGATGCGGAAATGGCCGCCAACCTGACGGCGTACCTGACCAACGAACTGCGCAACACTCACGGTATCGCTGGCATTTCCCACCAGATGCTGTGCTCGCTGCAGAAAGTCCCCGCCGCCAGGATCAGCGAAACCCTCAAGCGTCAGCGCGGCTTCTGATTTCGGGCTTGTCTGCCCGGGTCAGATAAGCCGGATCGACACGCACACGCTAACCGAGGCGGGCCGGACAGGGTAAACTGCGCGCCTTGCGTGAATTTTTCCTACGGTATCCCCATGACATTCGCCTCTCTCGGCCTGATCGAACCCTTGCTGCGCGCCCTCGAAGCGCTCGGTTACCAGACTCCGACGCCTGTACAGACACAGGCCATTCCTCCGGTACTGGCGGGCCGCGATCTGATGGCTGCGGCCCAGACCGGCACCGGCAAGACCGCCGGTTTTGCCCTGCCGCTGCTGCAACGCCTGACCATGGAAGGCCCCAAGGTCGCACCCAACTCGATTCGTGCGCTGGTGCTGGCACCGACCCGCGAGCTGGCCGATCAGGTTCACGAGAGTATTCGTCAGTACGCCGAGCACCTGCCGCTGAGCACGTATGCCGCTTACGGCGGCGTTAGCATCAACCCGCAGATGATGAAGCTGCGCAAGGGCGTGGACGTTCTGGTCGCGACGCCGGGTCGCCTGCTCGATCTGTACCGCCAGAAGGCGATCAAGTTCTCTCAGTTGCAGACCCTGATCCTCGACGAAGCGGACCGCATGCTCGATCTGGGCTTTGCCGAGGAATTGCGCGGCATCTATGCCGTTCTGCCCAGGCAGCGCCAGACGCTGCTGTTCTCCGCGACCTTCTCCGACGAGATTCGTCTGCTGGCCGCGCAGATGCTCAATGATCCGCTGACCATCGAAGTCAGCCCGCGCAATGTCGCGGCGTCTTCGGTGAAGCAATGGGTCGTGACCGTCGACAAGAAGCGCAAGGCGGATCTGTTCATTCATCTGATGAAGAAGCATCGTTGGGGTCAGGTGCTGGTATTCGCCAAGACTCGTGTTGGCGTCGATCAGTTGGTGGATCGTTTGCAGGGGTTGGGCCTGAACGCCGACGGCATTCATGGCGACAAACCGCAGGCCACCCGTCAGCGCGCGCTGGACCGCTTCAAGAGCAATGAAGTGAAAATCCTGGTTGCCACCGACGTGGCGGCGCGCGGTCTGGATATCGATGACCTGCCGACGGTGGTCAATCTGGATCTGCCGATCGTGGCCGAGGATTACATCCACCGTATCGGCCGGACCGGCCGTGCGGGCCTGACCGGCGAGGCCATTTCGCTGGTGTGTGCCGATGAGGTCGAGCTGCTGTCGGCGATTGAAGTACTGACCCGGCAGACCCTGGAGCGCAAGGAAGAGCAGGATTTTGAGCCGGAGCATCGAGTGCCGAGCACTGATGCCAGCGGCCAGATCCTGAAAAAGCCCAAGAAACCGAAAAAGCCCAAGGTCTCGGGGAGCAAGCGCAATCTGGGCAAATGGGTCGATAGCGGCGAGTCCGAGCCCACGCCGGTGGTCAAACCAGTGCGCAAAGTGCCAGTCTTCAACACCGGGCCACGCAAGAAAAAGCCTTGAGGCGCATTGCGCGCTCAAGGCGGACGCAGAGCGTCCATAACAGCATGCCGACGCTGGAGCGTCGCACGATAGTTGAGATTATCGTTCCCGACGCTCCAGCGTGGGAACGCCTTGCGTGACGCTCCGCGTCACCGATCTGCGCTGCGCCGCGTACTCAAGATCGGACGCAGAGCGTCCATAACCGCCCCCCATGCATGATCATCGCGAGTTCAGCCACTCAACCATCCCCAATCCCGCTGCGCGGCCGCTGGCGAAGCAGGCGGTGAGCAGGTAGCCGCCGGTGGGCGCTTCCCAGTCGAGCATTTCGCCTGCGCAGAACACGCCGGGCAGTTGCTTGAGCATCAGGCGCTCGTCCATGGCTTCGAAGGTCACGCCGCCTGCAGTGCTGATGGCCTCATCGATGGGGCGCGGTTTGATCAGGGTCAGTGGCAGCGCTTTGATGGCTTTGCTCAACAAAAGCGCATCCATAAACGCTTCACGGGGCGCCAGTTCGCGCAAGAGCGCTGCCTTCGCACCGTCCAGCCCCAATTGGCTGTGCAGGTGTTTGGACATCGAGCGCGAGCCACGTGGTTTGCTCAGGGCTTTCTGCACGTCGCTCAGTGTTTTACCCGGCAGCAGATCAATTTGCACAACGGCCGAGCCATCAAGATTGATTCGCTCACGAATCTGCGCCGACAGTGCATAAACCAGACTGCCCTCCACGCCGGTCTCGGTCAGCACGCATTCGCCAAGGCGCAGCGTCTGGCCGTGCAGACCCATGGCGATGTTCTTCAGTGGCGCGCCGGCAAATTTGGCGCGCAGCACGTCGCTCCAGGCGGTCACTTCAAAACCACAATTGGCGGCCTGCAAGGGTGCAACGTCTATCTGCTTCGCTTGCAGCCACGGCCGCCAGGCCCCATCGGACCCCAGCCGAGCCCAACTGGCACCGCCCAGCGCCAGTAGGGTCGCTGCGGGGTTGAGTGCCAGTTCGCCGTCGGCGTGGGCGATGCGCAAGCTGCCATCGGCATTCCAGCCCAGCCAGCGATGCCGGGTGTGGATAACCACGCCAGCATCACGCAGCCGCTTGAGCCAGGCGCGCAACAGTGGCGCGGCTTTCATGTCGGTAGGGAACACCCGGCCAGAGCTGCCGACAAAAGTCTCGATGCCCAGCTCATGAATCCACCGGCACAACGCGTCAGCATCAAACTTTCGCAAAATAGGAGCGATCATCGGCGATCGCTCAGCATAACGCCCGAGAAAGGCAGGGTAGGGTTCGGAATGGGTAACGTTCATGCCGCCAACGCCGGCCAGCAGAAACTTGCGCCCTACAGACGGCATGCCGTCATACAGATCGACCTTGAACCCTGCCTGACTCAGCACTTCTGCTGCCATCAATCCCGCAGGGCCACCTCCGATGACGGCAACGGATTGGCTGGCAGGGGAGGCGAGGTCATTCATGGTCAGCAACGTATCGATAGCGGAAGGGTAGGGCATTCTACCCGAGGGCTGTTTTCAGGTGTGCACTCAGGTGCGGAGCCGCTACAAGCCCATGTCGTTCCATACCTTCTGCGCACTGTGATGCAGAATTCCGTGGCGTCTGGCCAGCGCCTGACGGTCTTTGCTGTACCCACCGCCGATCACGCCCATGACCGGAATATCGCGGCCCAGACAATGACGCAACACCGCTTCGTCGCGATTGGCCACGCCCTGGTCAGTCAGCTGCAGATAACCAAGGGCATCGTCCTTGTGGACGTCGACGCCAGCGTCGTACAGCACCAGATCCGGTTTGTAGAATGGCAGCAGATAGTTGAGCAGATCATCGACAACGTTCAGGTACTCGGTGTCGCCCATGCCCATTGGCAGCGGGATGTCCCAGTCGCTCTGGGCCTTGCGGGCCGGGAAGTTCTTTTCACAGTGCAGCGAAACGGTAATCGCATCCTCCGTATCCGCCAGAATGCGCGCCGTACCATCGCCCTGATGGACGTCACAATCGAAGATCAATATTTTATTTACACGGCCGCTTTGCAGCAGGTAATGGCTGATCACTGCCAGGTCATTGAAAATGCAGAAACCGGCCGGGTAGTCGTAGTGCGCATGATGGGTGCCGCCCGCCAGATGACAGGCCAGGCCGTGCGTCAGGGCCTTTTCGGCGGTCAGCAGCGAGCCGCCTACGGCACGGATGGTACGTCGCGCGAGCGCTTCGCTCCAGGGCAAGCCGAGGCGGCGCTGGTCTTCGCGTGACAAGTCGCCACTGAGGTAGCGGCTTACGTAGGACGGGTCGTGAGCCAGCGCCAGAATGTCCATCGGGCATAACTCGGGACGTATTAATTGAACGTCGCGGGTCAGCCCGCTGTCGACCAAGTAGTCACGCAACAGGCGAAACTTGTCCATGGGGAAACGATGGTCCGCTGGAAACGCCGGGCTGTAGTCGTCGTGGTAAATGAGTGGCAGGGACATCGGACGTCCGTTCGAAAGTCGAAGGCCGATAGTGCCAGTTATGCACGCGGTCGCCCAGTTGTCTGGCAGATAGCTGGCAACACTGCGCTCACATTGACGCCTGAATAGTCTTGTAACACGGGGAAATCGATGGAACCGATAGTCAAGCTTGATAGTGCCCGATTGCTGATGCGGCAGTGGCGTGACGACGACTTGCCCGTGTTCGCCGCAATGTGCACCGACCCGCAGGTCATGCGCTATTTTCCGTCACCCCTGAGCCGTCTGGAAAGCGCGGCCATGATCGGCCGCTTGCGCGGGCACTTCGCTGAACTGGGGTTCGGGTTCTGGGCACTGGAGCGCAAGGATACGGGCGAATTCATTGGTTTTACCGGCCTGCATGTGGTGGGTTTCAAGGCGCCTTTCACGCCTGCCATCGAAATTGGCTGGCGACTGGCGCGCGAGCATTGGGGTCTGGGGTTTGCCAGCGAGGCAGCCTGGACCGCGCTGGGCTGTGGTTTCGAACGCCTTAAGCTGGAAGAGATCGTTTCGTTCACAGCGGTCAACAATCAGCCGTCGCAGAAAGTCATGCAGGCAATCGGTATGCAGCATGACGAGTCCGATAACTTCGAGCATCCCGACCTGCCGGATGGCCATCCGCTCAAACCGCATGTGCTGTACCGGATCAGTCGCGAGCAGTGGCTCAATACGCAGAGCCCTGATTGAGTTGCAAACAGGATTAAGCCCGCCATCTTAAATCTGTATCATTCCCTTCACGAGTGCGGGCCTCGGGGCTCGCCACACACCCTGTCGGCCGCTGCTGTTTGCAGGGGCAGCGCCGATATGCGCGAGGAGTGATGATGAGTCAAGTGCTGGATGATCTGGTTGCGCTGCTGACGCTGGAAGCCATCGAAGAAAACCTGTTTCGCGGCCGCAGTCAGGATCTGGGCTTCCGACAGCTATTCGGTGGCCAGGTACTGGGCCAGTCGTTGTCCGCTGCCAGCCAGACGGTAGAGGACACCCGACACGTTCACTCGCTGCACGGCTACTTTCTGCGCCCCGGTGATGCGTATCTGCCTGTGGTCTATCAGGTTGACCGGGTGCGTGACGGTGGCAGTTTCAGTACCCGTCGCGTGACGGCGATCCAGAAGGGCAAGCCGATCTTTACCTGTAGTGCGTCTTTTCAGTACGACGAAGAGGGCTTCGAGCATCAAGCCACGATGCCGCAAATTGTCGGCCCTGATAACCTGCCGTCGGAGCTTGAGCTACTGACCCGTCGGGCGCATCTGATTCCCGAATCGGCGCACGACAAGTTTCTGCGTCCCAAACCGATTCAATTCCGCCCGGTCACCGCAGACGACCCCTATGACCCCAAACCTGGCGAACCGGTGAAGTACGTGTGGTTTCGCGCTGATGGCAACTTGCGAGGCATGCAGGCGCTGCACCGCTACATGCTGGCCTATGCTTCCGACTTCAACCTGCTGACCACTTCGTTGCGGCCGCATGGCAAGACGGTCTGGCAGCGCGACATGCAGGTCGCCAGCCTTGATCATTCGCTGTGGTTCCACAACGATCTGCGCACCGATGACTGGCTGTTGTACGCCATGGACAGCCCATGGGCGGGCAATTCCCGCGGTTTTTCGCGCGGCAGTGTCTTCAACCGCGCCGGGCAACTGGTCGCATCGGTCAGCCAGGAAGGGCTGATTCGTCATCGTAAGGATTGGGCATGACACTCGACAGCATAAGGCACTGGGTATTCGACATGGATGGCACCCTGACCGTCCCGGTCCACGACTTCCCGGCGATCAAGCGTGAACTGGGGATCCCGCAGGACGACGACATTCTGGGCCACCTTGCGGCATTGCCTGCCGAAGAGTCGGCGGCCAAACATGCCTGGCTGCTGGAGCACGAGCGAGAGCTGGCGTTGGGCTCGCGGCCTGCCGATGGCGCGGTCGAGCTGGTTCGCGATCTGGCAGGGCGTGGTTATCGATTGGGCATACTGACCCGCAACGCCCGCGAACTCGCCTATATCACGCTGGAAGCCATCGGCCTGGCGGAGTGTTTTGCCGCCGAGGATGTGCTGGGCCGTGACGAAGCGACGCCCAAACCCGACCCGGCCGGTTTGCTGAAGCTGGCAAGCACCTGGGACGTCGAGCCGCAACGAATGGTCATGATCGGCGATTATCTGCACGATCTGAGCTGCGGCCGCGCGGCGGGGGCGAAAACCATCCTCGTCAACCTGGCGGAAAACCCCTGGCCGGAACTGACCGACTGGCATGCCGTGGATTGCACAGCGCTGCGCGGGATGTTGGGGTGACCTGACTCTCGTGCCATTGCCAGTCCCGACTCTCAGCGCTTCCGCTTTTGATTCTGGCCGAAGGCCGTGGGAGCGGACCGGGCGACGCTTCGCTTGTTCGCGAAGGGGGGCCTACGCGGAGCATTGGCTCGAAGGTCAACTACTCAAAACGGCTTGAACAACACCGCCTGCCCCTCGGGTGAGGTGAAGATCCCGTCACCGTTGTGGCCGACTTTAGGCACGATCACCAGGTGCTGGTTCAACCCCTCCGGATGGCGCTTCTGCAGATAGTTGAAGTAGTTCTGCCCGCGAATCAGGCGATACGCGCCTTGTGCTTCGGCCGCACAGGTCTTGTCCAGCGCCGGGTGATTGCGGTCGGTGTCCAGTTCGCCCAGCAGGTAGGTGATGTCACGTTTCACGTAGTTCTTTTCGATGTCTACCGGCTTTTCCTTGCCCGAGTAGAACGGCATCTTGTTCAGGCCGTATTTCCATTCGTCGAAGTCGGGGCAGCTCTGGGCGGTCACCGGCTCAGGCCGTTCGTCGTCGAAGTAGGCGTACGACGACGGGTTGGCAATCACGTAACGCAGCTTCACCCCCTCGCGCAGCAGCAGGGCGTCTTCTTTGCCGCCGATCATTGCGTAGCGCTGCACCACCTGGGCCCCACCGGAATGCCCGGCAATGACGATTTCTTTCAGGTTAGGGAACAGCTTGCTGTCGCTCAGGCGTTTGAGGATGTTGTCCAGCACCAGAAACGAGCTGACCGGCTTGGGGCCGCTGGCGGTCGCGCCTTCCATCCAGCTGTTCTGACGCCAGCGCAGGATCGACTCCGGCAGATGGTGGGCGACAATGTCTTTCTCATCCAGAAACTGCGGGGCGATCAGCAAGGTCTTGCTGCGCTCTTTGGACTGGTTGGCCGCACGTTCGATGCTGCGCAGGTACGTTTGCGCGTTGCGCAGGCGACCGTGCAGCACGATCACCACACGCTCGATTTTCGGCTTGGGGTGCACCCACTCCTGGCTCAGCCCGAGCGTCGCTTCGGCGCCGTTGATCGCCAGACGATCCGGGCTGATTGAATTCACCGCTTGATCCTCGGCATGCGCCCCGAGGCTCACGAAGGCAGTGCTTAACAACAGGACCAGAAGCGGTTTAATCATGTGCTCAGAGACTCTTGGCGGCGAACGTGTCGCATTGATTGATTTGGCCTTCGGCAAAGCCGGCCTTGAACCAGCGCACGCGCTGTGCAGACGTGCCGTGCGTGAAGGAGTCCGGAGCGACTCGACCACTGCTTTGCTGCTGCAGGCGATCATCGCCGATAGCGTTCGCCGCGTTCAATGCTTCTTCAATATCACCCGGCTCAAGCCAGTTCAAACGATTTTGTGCGTTGTAGGCCCAAACACCCGCAAAGCAGTCGGCCTGCAACTCCTGGCGCACCAGTAAGCCGTTGCTGCCTTCCATTTTCTGCCCGGCCTGACGCGCTTTGTCGACCTTGGCGGAAATGCCCAGCAACGTCTGCACGTGGTGCCCGACTTCGTGCGCAATCACGTAAGCCTGGGCGAAGTCTCCGGCGGCAGAAAAGCGCTGGGACATTTCCCGGAAGAAGTCCATGTCCAGATAAACCTGCTGGTCAGCCGGGCAGTAGAACGGGCCGGTTGCCGAGGTGGCACGACCGCAGGCGGAATTCACCTGACCACTGAACAGCACCAGCGTCGGGTCCTTGTACTCGCGGCCACTTTGCGCGAACACCGCGCGCCAGGTGTCTTCGGTGTCGCCCAGAATACTGCGTACAAACTCGGCCTGCTGATCATTGGCGGGTGGCGCTTCGCGCGTCTGCGCGCTGGGTGGCGCGGTTTGCTCGGTGCTCTGGCCGGTCAATTGGCCAAGGATCTGCATCGGGTCCTGGCCGGTCAGCAGGCCGATGGCGACGATGATCACGATACCGCCGATGCCCAGGCCCTTGCCGCCGATGCGCATGCCCCCGCCGCCCCCGCCGCTGCCGCCATCGCGAGCATCGACTACGTTGTCGCTACGTCGGCCTTTTTTCCAGAGCATGTCGGATCCCTCTTGGTGTCTTGCAATAAATATCGCTGCTGATACAGGTCTGGCCAGTGCGGCGATCCGAGCAGCGTTGTGCAGAATGCGACAGTATAGAGGTGTGACGGGCCGTTTGGTTCTGCCCGTATTGCTCTGGTCCGATTTTCATTCGTCCGGCTGCGATCAGGCCTGTTTCGCGGACTGGGCCGGGGCTTGTCGAGTAGATTGCGCCGCCTGTTCTTCCTGGGGCGAGGCGTCGGCAAATCGGTCGACCTGGCGCAGCGATTTGAAGCCTGTCATCCACGCGCCAACCACCCCCAGCGTGCAGACGCCCCCAAGGATTGCCGCCGGGATAGCACCGACCAGCGACGCGCTGGTGCCCGCCCGGAATTCGCCCAGTTCGTTGGAGGAGCCGATAAACAGCATGTTCACCGCATTGACCCGGCCGCGCATGTTGTCCGGGGTCGAAAACTGTACCAGCGCCGAGCGGATGAAAACGCTGACCATGTCTGCCGCCCCTGCGACCAGCAGTGCCAGGCACGACAGCCAGAACAGGCTCGACAAGGCGAACACCAGGTTCGCCACACCGAATAGAGCAACGGCGAGAAACATGGTCATCCCGACATTGCGCTCCAGCGGACGCATGCTCAGGTAAATGCCGACGCCCAGCTCGCCCAGGCTCATTGACGCACGCAACATGCCCAGCCCTTGCGGTCCGAGGTGCAGCACTTCATGGGCGTAGATCGGCAGCAACGCGACTACGCCGCCCAGCAGCACGGCGAACAGGTCGAGCGAGATGGTGCCTAAAATGATCGGCCGTGAGCGGATGAAGGCGATGCCCGCCGTGAATCGGCCCCAGGCATTCGAGCCCGGCTCCACCGGCTTGCCGGCAAACGGCGTGGCGACCGGCGCCAGCAGCAGAATGCCGGCGATGAATGCGGCGACGCACACCGAATACGTCAGTTCTGCGCCGCCCAGCCAGTACAGATAACCGCCGATCAGCGGGCCGCCGACCGTCGAGCAGCGCATGATGACGCTGTTGGTGGCAATCGCCGAAGGCAGTTGCTCGCGCGGGACAATCTGCGGCAGCAGGCTTTGCAGGGCCGGGCCGGTGAACGCGCGGGCACAGCCGTAAAGCATCAGTGCGCCGTAGATCAGCCGCAAGTCTTGCAGTTCAAGCGCCGAGAAGACCAGCAGAATGACGCCACACACCGCCTGCACGCCCCAACTGAGCATCAGGATGACCTTGCGGTTGTAACGGTCGATCAGATCCCCGGCAGGCATCAACAGCAGCAACATCGGAATGAACTGAGCAAGCCCCACATAGGCCAGCGCCATCGGCTCGCGGGTCATGTCGTATACCTGCCAGGCAACCACCACCGCCTGAATCTGCATGGCAAACACCGCCATCAGACGTGACAGGATAAAACTGACGAAACCAGGCTGGCGGGACAGCTTGGTCGGGGCAGAAGCAGTGGAGGACTCAGAGCTCAAGATCGGATCCCATCGGACGTTTAAATCGGGTTTCGATTTATACCTCAGCGGATCGATAGGAAGCTAATAAATCACCTGACAGTTTCGCAGGAGGGTACGAACGGTAAGGCTCTCGTTCCGCACGCTCCGGCCCAGACACCTTTCGTTCTTCACGCTCCGGCGCAGGAATGCCTTGAGTGACGCTCTGCGTCACAGCTTTACGCTGCGCTGCGCATTCAAGGCCGGACGCGGAGCGTCGCACGATAGTCAGTCAGATAAGCCTCAGCGTCTGACCAGCAGCACGCCCGATTCCATATGGTGTGTATACGGAAACTGGTCGAACAGGGCGCAGCGTTGTACCCGGTGGGTGTCGTGCAGTTGGGCGATGTTGGCGGCCAGGGTTTCCGGGTTGCAGGAGATGTACAGAATGCGCTCGAAACGACGGGTCAGCTCGCAAGTGTCCGGGTCCATGCCGGCGCGGGGCGGGTCGACGAAGACGCTGCCGAAATCGTAGCTTTTCAGGTCCACGCCCTGCAGGCGGCGGAAGGGGCGAACTTCGTTCAGCGCCTCGGTCAGCTCTTCTGCCGACAGGCGCACCAGCGTGACGTTATTCACGCCATTGTCATCCAGATTGCTCAGCGCGGCATTCACCGAGGTCTTGCTGATCTCGGTCGCCAGCACCTTGCGTACGCGAGTGGCCAGCGGCAGGGTGAAGTTGCCATTGCCGCAATACAATTCCAGCAAGTCGTCTTGCCGCTCGCCCAGCGCATCAAACGCCCAGTTGAGCATCTTGCCGTTCACGGTGCCGTTGGGCTGAGTGAACGCGCCTTCCGGCTGGCGATAGCTGAAGGTGCGGCCCGCCACGTCGAGCTTCTCGGTCACGTAGTCATGGCCGATGATCAGCTTCTGACCTTTGGAGCGGCCAATCAGGCTCACGCCCAACTCGGCAGCCAATTGCTCGGCAGCGGCTAGCCACTCATCATCCAGCGGACGGTGATAGCACATGGTGATCATCGCATCGCCCGCCAGCGTGGTCAGAAAGTCTACCTGAAACAGCTTGTGGTTCAGCGTCGGGCTGGCTTCCCAGCGCTCGCGCAGCACCGGCATCAGCGCGTTGATGCGTTCGCTGGCAATCGGCAGGCCTTCCAGCAGGATCGGCGTGCGGTTGTCGCCCGGCGCGAACATCGCGTAGTAGCGCTTCTGGTCTTCGCGCCACAGACGAAACTCGGCGCGCAGCCGATAGTGTTCGCGTGGCGAGTCGAACACTTGCGGCTCGGGCGCATCGAACGGCGCCAGCAACTCGCGCAGGCGGACGGTTTTTTCTTCGAGCTGACGGTCGTAGCTCGCAGGGTCGAAGGGAACACTCATGCGTTGAACCAGCCCAGCTTGATCACGAACAGGATCGACAGGATCACCAGCGCCGAATTCAGCTCGCGCCAGCGTCCCGACAGCAGCTTGATCGCTGTCCAGGAAATGAAACCAAAGGCGATGCCGTTGGCGATGGAATAGGTGAACGGCATCGCCAGCGCGGTGATCACCACCGGTGCGGCGACAGTGATGTCGTCCCAGTCGATTTCAGCCAGGCCGGAAGCCATCAGCACCGCGACGAACAGCAGCGCCGGTGCGGTGGCGAAGGCTGGCACGCTGCTGGCCAGCGGCGCGAAAAACAGCGCTAGCAGGAACAGCACGGCAACCACGACAGCGGTCAGGCCGGTACGGCCACCGGCGCTCACGCCCGCAGCCGATTCGATGTAGCTGGTGGTGGTCGAGGTGCCCAGCAGCGAGCCGGCCATCGCCGCTGTACTGTCGGCGATCAGGGCACGGCCCATTTTCGGCATGTGCCCGTCCTTGCCCATCAGCCCGGCGCGCTTGGCGACGCCGATCAACGTGCCGGAGTTGTCAAAAATATCCACAAACAGGAACGCGAAGATGATGCTGACCAGGCCGACGTCCAGCGCGCCCATAATGTCCAGCTGCATGAAGGTCGGTGCCAGCGACGGTGGCATCGATACGACGCCGCCGAACGGCGTGAAGCCGAGCGCGATGGACACCAGTGTCACCGCCAGAATGCCGATCAGCACCGCGCCGCGCACTTTGAGGTGGTCCAGCGCTACGATCAGAAAGAAGCCAAGCGTGGCCAGTACCGGGGCAGGCTGCTTGAGGTCGCCCATGCCGATGACAGTGGCCGGGTTGGCGACCACGATGCCGGCGTTATGCAGGGCGATCAGCGCCAGAAACAGACCGATACCGGCAGCAATCGCTGAGCGCAAGGGCAGGGGAATGCTGTTGATGATCCATTCGCGAATCCGGAAGATCGACAGAATGAAGAACATCACCGCCGAAATGAATACCGCACCCAGCGCCACCTGCCAGCTATGGCCCATGTGCAGAACAACGGTGTAGGTAAAGAAGGCGTTCAGGCCCATGCCCGGTGCCAGGGCAATCGGGTAGTTGGCGATCAGGCCCATCACGGTCGAGCCGATGGCCGCTGCCAGACAGGTGGCGACGAACACGGCGCCCTTGTCCATGCCGGTCTCGCCAAGGATGCTCGGGTTGACGAACAGAATGTAGGCCATCGCCAGGAAAGTCGTGACGCCCGCAAGAATCTCGGTCCGCACGTTGGTGTTGTGTGCCTTGAGTTGAAACAGCCTTTCCAGCATGTCTGGCTCTCCGTGACGCTGGGCGCGTCGTGAATGATCGACTCCAACAGCAAAGCACAGACTGCACAGCAGCCCGTTGGATTTTTGCGGGTCGGAAAAAGCCGCGCATCATACCAGCAGCGTGTCGGGATGGCTGCCTGTGGATGACGGCCTTTCGACGATAAACACGCTCGTCAATTAAGCCTGAACGTTGCAAACCTCACGAAGTCCCACCCTCAAGACGCATAAAAGTGCGCTAAGTGAACGCCTACCGTGAGGTTTCCATGAGTGCAACGACCCCGAACCCCCAGGATTTCGCGACCCACGCGATTTCTTTGACCCTCAATGGGCAGCGCCGTCAACTGGACGTGCTGCCCTGGACCACCCTGCTGGACCTGCTGCGTGATCAGCTCGACCTGGTTGGCACCAAGAAAGGTTGCGACCACGGCCAGTGCGGTGCTTGCACCGTGCTGCGTGAGGGTACGCGCATCAATGCCTGCCTGACGCTGGCGATCATGTGTGACGGCGCCGAGCTGACCACGATCGAAGGCCTGGCCGAGGGCGAACAACTGCATCCGATGCAGCAGGCGTTCATCAAGCATGACGCGTTCCAGTGCGGCTATTGCACGCCGGGCCAGATATGTTCGGCCGTCGGGCTCGCCAATGAAGGCCGCGCCAGCACGCGCGCCGAGATTCAGGAACTGATGAGCGGCAACCTGTGCCGCTGCGGCGCGTACAGCAACATCCTCGCTGCCGTCGAAGACGCCCTGCCGCAGTTCCACAATGCTGCGCCCAAGCAGGAGGTGAACTCGTGAATCCGTTTACCTACAGTAAGCCGACCGACGTCAGCGCCGCCGTCAACCTGAGCGGTCCGGCCACACGTTTCATCGCGGGCGGCACCAACCTGCTGGACCTGATGAAGGAAAACGTCGCGCGGCCCGAGCACCTGATCGATATCACCGGGCTGCCGTTGCGCGAAGTCAGCGAGACCGCGTCGGGCGGGCTGATGATCGGTGCGCTGGTCAGCAATGCCGACCTGGCGTATCACCCGCTGATCGAACAGAACTATCCATTGTTGAGCAAGGCCGTGCTGGCAGGTGCTTCGCCGCAACTGCGCAACATGGCCAGTACCGGTGGCAATCTGTTGCAGCGCACCCGTTGCTACTATTTCTACGACACCGGCGTGCCCTGCAACAAGCGCGAACCGGGCACCGGTTGCCCGGCGCGTGAAGGCCTCAATCGCATCCACGCGATCCTTGGTGCCAGCGACGACTGCGTCGCGACGCACCCGTCGGACATGTGCGTGGCATTGGCGGCACTCGAGGCCGTGGTGCATGTAGAAGGGCGCGCTGGCAAGCGGACCATCGAGTTCGCGGATTTCCACCGCCTGCCCGGCGACGCACCAGAGCGTGACAACCAGTTGGCTGACGACGAGCTGATCACCGCCGTTGAACTGCCGGCGGCACGTTTCGTCAGCAACAGCGCTTATCTGAAGGTCCGTGATCGCCAGTCCTATGCGTTCGCGCTGGTCTCGGTCGCGGCTGCGCTCGACCTCGATAATGGCGTGATACGCGACGTGCGTCTGGCCTTGGGCGGCGTTGCGCACAAACCGTGGCGTGACAAGGCGGTCGAGAGCCTGCTGATCGGCAAACCGGTTACTCGCGAAAACTTCGCCGCCGTGGCCGACGCCATGCTGGAAGGCGCGCAGCCGCTTGCGCACAACGGTTTCAAAGTCAGACTGGCCCGCCGCGCGATCATTCGCGCCCTGAGCGATGCCGCAACGGGAGGGAGCGCCCAATGAACCAGCCATTTTCGCCAATGGGCAAACCCGTGGACCGCGTTGACGGCCGACTGAAAGTGACTGGTGGCGCGCGTTACGCCGGTGAATACCCTGAAGAGGGTTTGCTGCATGGCAGCGTGGTCTCCAGCACCATCGCCAGCGGTCGCGTGGTCAGCATCGATATCAGCGAAGCGATGAAGGTGCCGGGCGTTGTTGCGGTGCTGGACCACACCAATCGTCCGTCGCTGGCCAGCTACGACGAGAATTATGAGGACGCGGATTCGGCCGACGGCTCGCCGTTCCGCCCGCTGTACAACGATAGAGTGCTGTACAGCGGTCAGCCGCTGGCGCTGGTGGTCGCCGACACGCTGGAACTGGCGCGGCATGCGGGCTCGCTGGTACGTATCGAATACGCACAGCAGGATCACCAGACCGACCTGCAGACCATGCTCGACACGGCCTACGATGCACCTGCCGAACTGCCGCCGCCGCGTGGCAACTTCGAAGGTGAGCTGGCCAGTTCTGCGCTGAGTGTCGACGTGACCTACAGCACGCCCAGCGAATACCACAACCCGATGGAGCCGCATGCGTCAACCGTCCTCTATCAGGCCGACGGCAGCTTGCAGATCCATGACAAAACCCAGGGCACGCAGAACTGTCAGGACTACCTGCACAAGGTCTTCGGTCTGGAAAAAGACAAGATCCGCGTGCTGGCTGCTTTTGTTGGCGGCGCGTTCGGTTCGGGCCTGCGTCCGCAGTACCAACTGCCGCTGGCGGTGATGGCTGCGCTGCACCTCAAGCGTTCGGTGCGCCTGACCTTGACCCGTCAACAGATGTTCACCTTTGGCTATCGCCCGCGCACTGTTCAGCGTCTGCGTCTGGGCGCTGCTGCCAATGGTCGCCTGCTGGCTGTAGGCCATGAAGCCATCGGTCAGACCTCGCGTTTCGAGGACTTCAGCGAGCACGTCGTGGAATGGAGCGGCATGCTCTACAAGTGCGACAACGTGCAACTGACCTACAAGCTGGTGCCGCTGGATGTTTTCACGCCGCTGGACATGCGTGCGCCGGGTGCGGCGTTGGGCATGATCGGTCTGGAATGCGCCATGGACGAACTGGCCTGCGCGCTGGCCATCGACCCGGTGCGCCTGCGCCTGACCAACTACGCCGAGCGCAACGGTAACGAAGACAAGCCGTATTCCAGCAAGGAACTGCGCGAATGCTACACCCAGGGCGCCGAGCGTTTCGGCTGGGAGCGCCGCAACCCGGAGCCGCGCAGCATGCGCCAGGGTCGCCAACTGGTCGGCTGGGGCATGGCGGGTGGTGTCTGGGAAGCCATGCAGATGAAGGCCAGTGCCAAGGCGCGTCTGGAAGCGGACGGCACGCTGGTGGTCAGCAGCGCCACGACCGATATCGGCACCGGCACTTACACGGTCATGACGCAGATCGCGGCTGAATCTTCGGGGATCGATGTGCAGAACGTGACGTTCCTGCTGGGCGATTCTTCGCTGCCGACCGCGCCGCTGCAGGGTGGCTCGTTCACGGTGTCTTCAGTCGGTACGGCGGTGCAGCAGGCCTGTCAGGCCTTGCAGCGTCAGGTGCTGGAAGTGGCGAAAGGGCTGCATCCGCAGTTTGCTTCAGTCACGCCGAATGAAGTTCGGTTTGAATCAGGCAAGCTGTATCTGGGCGATCAGGCACTGTCGATGGCGGAGTTGGCGGCGTCGCAGGCCAGCGGCGTGATTGAAGTGCAGGTCGATGCCGAACCGGACAAGAAGCGCGAAGCTTATGCGGCTGCCACGCACTCTGCGGTGTTCGTCGAGGTGCTGGTCGATGAGGACCTGGGCACCGTCAAGGTCAATCGTGTGGTCAGCGCCGTGGCGGCGGGCCGGGTGGTCAATCCGAAGATGGCCCGCAGCCAGATTCTGGGGGGCGTTGTCTGGGGAATGGGCATGGCGTTGCACGAAGAAGCTATGCTTGATCATGATCTGGGTCGGCCGATGAACCATAGCCTGGCCGAGTACCACATTCCGGTGAACGCGGATATTGGTGACATCGACGTGCTGTTTGTCGAAGAGCACGACGAGATCGTCAACGCGCTTGGCTCCAAAGGCGTTGGCGAGATCGGCATCGTCGGTGTGCCTGCGGCGATCGCCAACGCGATCTACCACGCGACGGGTAAACGGATACGCGAGTTTCCGATCACGCTGGATAAGCTGTTGTAACAGGGCTCCGGCCATTACGACAGGAGGCCTCTGTGGGAGCCGGGCGACGCTTCGCTTGCTCGCGAAGACAGGCTGACTGATCCTGGATATTCAGCGTTTGCACCGGCCTCTTCGTGAGCAAGCTCACTCCCACACGCGGGTACGCTGCCTCTGTGGGAGCCGGGCGACGCTTCGCTTGCTCGCGAAGACAGACTGACTGATCCTGAATATTCAGCGTTTGCACCGGCCTCTTCGATCCGCAGGCAAAGGTGAGACATCCCGCCACGCGACAATAGACCACACGGCTCAACGGGCTGAACAGGTCTACTCTTTCATTGTCGATTGATCCATGTCATTGCCCTAAGGCAGCGAACGATGAATCGACCAGCGTTTTCTTCTTCGAAAACGCTGCATAAAAAGAAACATTAGCACTCATCACCGTGGGGGCAATCGCTGTTGGCCTTCAGGCGGCAGCAGGTTTCATCTGAGAGAGGAACATTCTATGTTCGGTTTAGAGGCTATCGATCTCGCCCGAATTCAGTTCGCATTCACGATTTCGTTCCACATCCTGTTTCCTGCCATCACCATCGGTCTGGCAAGTTACCTGGCTGTGCTCGAAGGCCTGTGGCTGAAGACCCGCGACGACGTCTACCGTGACCTGTACCACTTCTGGTCCAAGATCTTTGCCGTCAACTTCGGCATGGGCGTGGTGTCCGGGCTGGTCATGGCCTACCAATTCGGCACCAACTGGAGCCGTTTCTCTGATTTTGCCGGCGCCGTCACCGGCCCGCTGCTGACCTACGAGGTGCTGACCGCGTTCTTCCTCGAAGCCGGCTTCCTTGGCGTGATGCTGTTCGGCTGGAATCGCGTTGGCCGTAACCTGCACTTCTTTTCCACGGTAATGGTTGCCATCGGCACGCTGATTTCGACGTTCTGGATTCTGTCGTCCAACAGCTGGATGCAGACCCCGCAAGGTTTTGAAATCATCGATGGCCGGGTGATCCCGACTGACTGGTTCGCGGTGGTCTTCAACCCGTCGTTCCCGTACCGCCTGACACACATGGCGATTGCTGCATTCGTTGCGACGGCGTTCTTTGTCGGCTCGTCGGCGGCCTGGCACTTGCTGCGCGGTCGTGACACGCCCGCCGTGCGCAAAATGCTGTCGATGGCCATGTGGATGGCCTTGCTGGTGGCGCCGATTCAGGCAGTGGTCGGTGACTTCCACGGGCTGAATACGCTCAAGCATCAGCCCGCAAAAATTGCCGCCATCGAAGGTCACTGGGAAAACATTGGCGACGAGCCGACCCCGCTGATCCTGTTCGGCATCCCCGACATGAAGGAAGAGCGCACCAAGTACAAGGTCGAAATTCCGTACCTGGGCAGTCTGATCCTGACCCACAGCCTCGACAAACAAGTGCCGGCGCTCAAGGAATTCAAGCCTGAGGACCGCCCGAATTCGCTGATCGTGTTCTGGTCGTTCCGGGTCATGGTCGCCCTTGGCATGTTGATGATCTTCACCGGCCTTTGGAGCCTCTGGCTGCGCAAGCGCGGCACACTGTATAGCTCGCGTCCGTTCCTGTACCTGGCGCTGTGGATGGGGCCGTCGGGCCTGGTTGCGATCCTGGCCGGCTGGTTCACCACCGAAATCGGCCGTCAGCCCTGGGTCGTGTACGGCCTGATGCGCACCGCCGATGCTTCGTCCGGGCATAGCGTGGCGCAGATGAGCATCACCCTGGTGCTGTTCGTGGTCGTCTACTTCGTGCTGTTCGGTACAGGCCTTGGCTACATGATGCGGCTGGTCCGCAAAGGGCCGAAAGCCTACGTCGAGCATGTACCTCATGGTGGTCCCGGCCAGAAACGCACACCGGCCCGTCCGCTCTCCGCCGCTGTTGAAGGCGAAGAAGATGGCGACAATTCTGACCGTCTCGGCAAGGGGAATTAAGCCATGGGTATCGATCTTCCGCTGATCTGGGCCATCATCATCGTCTTCGGCATCATGATGTACGTGGTGATGGATGGCTTCGATCTGGGCATCGGGATTCTCTTCCCGTTCATGAAGGAAAGTCACGACCGCGACGTGATGATGAACACCGTTGCGCCGGTCTGGGACGGCAACGAAACCTGGCTGGTACTGGGCGGCGCAGCGCTGTTCGGCGCGTTCCCGCTGGCCTACTCGGTGGTGTTGTCGGCGCTGTATCTGCCGCTGATGTTCATGCTCATGGGCCTGATCTTTCGCGGCGTGGCATTCGAGTTTCGCTTCAAGGCGACCGAACTGAAGCGTCACTGGTGGGACAAGGCCTTCATCGGCGGCTCACTGGCGGCGACCTTCTTTCAAGGCGTGGCGCTAGGGGCTTATATCGAAGGCATTCCCGTGGTCAATCGCCAGTTTGCAGGCGGCTCGCTGGACTGGCTCTCGCCGTTCCCGATGTTCTGCGGTCTGGCCCTGATCGTTGCCTACGCGCTGCTGGGCTGCACCTGGCTGATTATGAAAACCGAAGGCCCGTTGCAGAAGGCGATGCATGACCTGGCGCGCCCTCTGGCGCTGGCGGTATTGGCGGTCATGGCGGTGGTCAGCCTGTGGACGCCGCTGGCCCATGCGGACATCGCGCATCGCTGGTTCAGCATGCCTAACCTGTTCTGGTTCATGCCGGTGCCGATTCTGGTGCTGGTGACCATGTACGGATTGTTCAAGGCCGTCGCGCGCAATGCTCACTACACGCCATTCCTGCTGACCCTGCTGCTGATCTTTCTGGGTTACAGCGGGCTGGGCATCAGCCTGTGGCCGAACATCATCCCGCCTGCGGTCTCGATCTGGCAGGCAGCTGCACCGCCGCAAAGCCAGGGTTTCATGCTGGTCGGCACGCTGTTCATCATTCCGTTCATCCTGGGCTACACCTTCTGGAGCTATTACGTGTTCCGCGGCAAGGTGACAGCCGAAGACGGTTATCACTAGTCCGAACCGAGGAGAATGACGATGTCTGGTAAAAATTCCCTGCACGACCCGGATCCAGCGCTGAGCAAGCCGCTCTGGCAACGACTGGCGTGGCTGGTCGGTATTTGGGCGGGCAGCGTGTTTGCGCTGTTCATCGTCGCCAGCCTTATGCGCATGTTCATGAGCGCTGCGGGCCTGACGACGCACTGATTCTGAAGCTCTGAATTCCCGTTCGTGTCTGCGGACACATTTTGCGACCCTCTTGCCGCCCGGTGTGGCAAGAGGGTCTTTTTTTGCCCTCTGCGGGGCCTATTTACGGGCTTTGAGAATCACGAATTTAGGAGTGGCCGCGACCTGCTCGACGCCCCGGAACAGGCGCGACAGTTTGGTGTGATAACCCAGGTGGCGATTGCCGACGATATACAGCGCGCCACCGGTGACCAGTGCGGCGCGCGCCTGAAGGAACATCCGCCAGGCGAGGAAATCACCGACCACCTGCTGCTGGTGAAACGGCGGGTTACACAGTACGACATCCAGCGAGTCAGGCTCCTGGCCTTCCAGCCCGTCTGCCGCGCGAATCACCGCATCGCGCTCACCGAAGGCTGCCCGCCAGTTCTCGGCAGCCGACCGCACGGCCATGAACGACTCGTCCACCAACGTGTAATGCGCCTGCGGATTGTCCAGCGCATTGGCAATCGCCAGCACGCCATTGCCGCAACCCAAGTCCGCGACCCGTGCCGCGCCAAGGTTTTTGGGCAGGAACGGCAGGAACGCCCGCGTACCGATATCCAGCCCGTCGCGGCAGAACACGTTGGGGTGATTGAGCAGTTCGATGGCGGGCTCGTCCAGCGTATAGCGGGTCGGGTAGGGTGACGTGCGCAGCGCTTTGGTCTCTGGTGTCACGAACAGCAGGCGCGCCTTTTTCACTGCCAGCGAAGCCTGCACCGGCCCTATGTATTCTTCCAGCAAATCACCCGCCGAGCGTGGCAGGTGCTTGACCATGGCCGCCGCCACCACGCGAGCGCCGGGCGCCAGTTGGCCTTGCAGGCGGATCAGTTGTTCCTCCAGCAGCGCCAGTGTCTTGGGCACCCGAATCAGCACCCAGTCGAAGGGCCCGGTCAAGGGCTCGCTGGCCGGGATCAGTGGTACGGCGTCATAGCTCATCCCGTTGCGTGCCAGATTTTTCTCCAGCCCTTGCGCCGCCAGAAACGAGTCACTGCTGCTGACCACTGACGCGTGACGGGCCAGACTGGCCGCCAGCGCGCCAAAACTGTCGTTGAGCACCAGCACACGGCTTTGCAGGTTCAGACCGCTCTCTGCAACATGATTGAGCAGGTATTCGTCAGCGGCGTCGAATGCCTGTAGCGGTTCATCCTGTTGCTCGGGCTGGCGAATGAGATCAAGTTCAGCGAAGGGACTGATGAGCAGGGGCATTGGTGGGAAAACTCTGTGCAATCGAAGGAGGGCCAACGAGCCCGACGACTGGCGGGCTCGATGACGCGGTCGATTTTACGTCGTTTTCCGTTGGATATCTGCATATTGCGGTTTGACTGCGGGCTTTATCAGAACATCCCGCTCAACGCTGCCTGTACAGCGGCGGCGGTTTTGTTGCATACGCCCATTTTTTGAATGGCGCTGGCAATGTGGAAGTGAATAGTGCGCTCCTTGAGGCAAAGAATGATTGCGATGTCGCCAGCCGTTTTACCTTCAGCGGACCACTTGAGGACTTCTATTTCTCTCTGTGTCAGGTGTTTGGCTGGCGAGGGCTGTAAAAAATTGATTTCCATGGTTTTCATGAAGCCTCCGTCCCCTGGACAGCGATACCCTGCTGTATGTGTTCCAGTCTAGGAAACAAATGTCGGCCATTCATGAGCCGCAAACCCGGGCTGACGGATGGGATGATGGCACTTTCTTTAGTACACGCTTCGCTCAGGCTGAAAACCCCGAGGCAGAGGCCTTGTCGCCATGTGCGGTATTGCATGCAGACGGTTGTTGCACGCTTCAAGAACCAAATGCTCTAACAGCGGCGTGCATTTTCTGTGCATGCAGGTCGCGGGCTGTGGCAAGTCAACACAAACAGCCGGTGTTTATCGAGCGTGCTTTGCGGGACACTGGCGGTCTGCTTTTCATGTTCAGGAGTCCGAGGCGCACCATGACCGTCAGCGAAGACAAGTTCACACGGCAGACACTGCAACGCGTCACGCCGTTGACCCCCAATCTGTTCACCCTGCGCACCACGCGTGATTCCGGTTTTCGATTTCGGGCAGGGCAGTTCGCCCGACTCGGTGTGACCAAGGCTGACGGCACGACCGTGTGGCGCGCCTATTCGATGGTGTCGTCGCCTCATGACGAGTTTCTGGAATTCTTTTCCATCGTGGTGCCGGGTGGCGAATTCACCAGCGAACTGAGCCGTCTGCGTGAGGGCGACAGCCTGATGGTCGAGAAGCAGGCGTTCGGTTATCTGACACTGGACCGATTTGTCGACGGCCGCGATCTCTGGTTGTTATCCACAGGCACAGGCGTCGCGCCGTTTCTGTCGATCCTTCAGGACTTCGAAGTCTGGGAGAAATTCGAGCGGGTGATACTGGTGTACAGCGTTCGCGAGTCCTGCGAGCTGGCCTATCAGCCACTGATCAGCGAACTGATGCAGCGAGAGTACCTGGCTGAATACGCGCACAAGTTCCTGTTCCTGCCGACAGTTACCCGCGAGCAACATCCGGGCGCGCTGAATGGGCGGATCACGCAACTGATCGAAAACGGCGAGCTTGAACGGGCTGCCGGTATGGCGCTGACGCCTGAACATTCGCGGGTGATGCTGTGCGGCAATCCGCAGATGATCGACGACACGCGGGCATTGCTCAAACAGCGCGATATGCGCTTGAGCCTGTCACGCAAACCGGGGCAGGTGGCGGTGGAGACGTATTGGTAGGGCAGGGATAGCGGAAGCAGACCAGGCGAAGCGTCGCCCGGTCCGCTCCTGCGCCCTCCGGGCAGAAACCCCGTTTTCCGGGCTATTAATCAGAGCGGACGAGCAGGGTCCACGGTAATCGGCGCCGCTGGTGTGTTCTGTGCCTTGAGCAGATCACGGATCTCGCTCAGCAGCACTTCCTGTTTGGACGGTGTTGGCGGCAGAGTAGGGGCTTTGGCTTCTTCGCGCTTCAGGCGGTTGATGGCCTTGACGCCCATGAAGATCGCGAATGCAACGATGATGAAGTCGATGACCGTCTGGATGAACTTACCGTAAGCCAGCAGTACCGCAGGTGCCGTGCCTTGCGCGGGGCGCAGGGTAACGGCGAGGTCGCTGAAGTCCACACCGCCGATCAACAGGCCAAGCGGCGGCATGATGACGTCGCCGACGAACGAAGAAACAATTTTGCCGAATGCCGCGCCAATGATGATACCGACGGCCATATCGACCACGTTACCTTTGACCGCGAATGCCTTGAATTCTGTAAGCACGCTCATGGGGTAATTCCTTGTAACAGATAAATTTGATCCAGTTGAGTGTAGCCCAGCCGTGCTATTGCCGCCCGGTCTACGTTCAATCGACCGGAGCTGTCTGGGTAAGTTTGATCCGGTTTTCAGAAGCCGGGCTTCGTCGAGCAGGGTCGCAGGCGCTGCAACCTGCGTTATCATGGGCGTTTTTACGACTGGGGTTGTCATGGCCAAGGCCAAACGCTTGTACGGCTGCACCGAGTGCGGCGCGACATTTCCCAAGTGGGCGGGCCAGTGCGCCGATTGCGGTGCCTGGAACACACTGGTCGAAACGATGATTGAAAGCGGTGCCGCCGCGCCGCCCAGCGGACGTACCGGCTGGACCGGCTCGCAGGCACAGATCAGGACCCTGGCGGAAGTCAGCGTCGAAGAGATCCCGCGTTTTTCCACCAACTCCGCCGAACTGGATCGCGTGCTTGGTGGCGGTCTGGTGGACGGCTCGGTGGTGTTGATCGGTGGCGATCCCGGTATTGGCAAGTCGACGATTCTGTTGCAGACCCTCTGCAATATCGCCCAGCGCATGCCGGCGCTGTATGTCACCGGCGAAGAGTCCCAGCAGCAGGTCGCCATGCGCGCCCGCCGTCTTGGCCTGCCGCAGGACAAGCTGCGCGTCATGACCGAAACCTGCATCGAAACCATCATCGCCACGGCCAAGGTCGAGAAACCCAAGGTGATGGTGATCGACTCGATCCAGACGATCTTCACCGAGCAATTGCAGTCCGCACCGGGCGGCGTGTCACAGGTTCGCGAAAGTGCCGCCTTGCTGGTGCGTTACGCGAAACAGAGCGGTACGGCGATCTTTCTGGTCGGTCACGTCACCAAGGAAGGTGCGCTGGCCGGTCCTCGCGTTCTGGAGCACATGGTCGACACCGTGCTGTATTTCGAAGGCGAGTCGGACGGGCGTTTGCGCTTGCTGCGGGCAGTGAAAAACCGTTTCGGCGCAGTCAACGAGCTGGGTGTGTTCGGCATGACTGACAAGGGCTTGAAAGAAGTCTCCAACCCATCGGCGATTTTCCTGACCCGCGCGCAGGAAGAAGTGCCCGGCAGCGTGGTCATGGCCACCTGGGAAGGCACGCGTCCGATGCTCGTGGAAGTTCAGGCGCTGGTGGATGACAGCCACATGTCCAACCCGCGCCGGGTCACCCTGGGGCTGGATCAGAATCGACTGGCGATGCTGCTGGCGGTGTTGCACCGACACGGCGGCATTCCGACCCACGATCAGGACGTGTTTCTCAACGTGGTCGGCGGCGTGAAAGTGCTGGAAACGGCGTCGGATCTGGCGTTGATGGCGGCCGTCATGTCCAGCCTGCGCAATCGCCCGCTGCCGCATGACTTGCTGGTGTTCGGCGAAGTCGGGCTGTCTGGCGAAGTGCGTCCGGTGCCGAGCGGCCAGGAGCGTCTCAAGGAAGCCGCCAAGCATGGCTTCAAGCGGGCCATCGTGCCGAAAGGCAATGCGCCGAAAGAAGCGCCTCCCGGCTTGCAGATCATTGCCGTCACGCGGCTTGAGCAGGCACTCGACGCACTGTTCGAATAACGCAGTTCGATTCTAGAGTTCGATCAGCGCCGCCAGCTCACGGTCCAGTTCGGCCTGATCGCCCAGGTTCAGCTCGACCAGGCGCTTGAGGTGGCTGATCGAGTCCAGGCTGATGTGCCGGCAGACAAACCCGAGTTGCCGATTGTTATCGTGAGTAATAGCAACATCCATTTTTACGTGCGTGTCATTACTGAGAATGATATCGACGTCAAACGTCTGCTCCGGATCGCCGGTCCATGGCTCGGGTCGCTCGATCAGCATGCCTTTCAAAGACAGATCGACCAGCGTCACGTTCCAGTGTTGCTCGCCTTGCTTGAGCTTGGTCTTGGCATCGAAGGCAATGCGTTTGAAACGACGTCGATCTTCGTGTGAGTCGGTCATCGAGTGGCTCTCTTGTCAGTCGCTGCAGGCATCAGCGGGCAGGTTGTTTTCTGATCAGTGTTGATGTTTATGCACGATAGACCTGAAAACCCTTACAGAACAGTTCCACATGAGCGTTTTGTGATCCGGGAACCATCTCCAGGCACTATTCCAGCCCTCTATGCCGGGTATCTGCCGCAATTGATCAAATTTCGACCTAGACCATGGTTGGGGGTGGTCTTTCGCTGAAGCGGCGCTAAACTCGCACTGCTAGCCTTCTAGTCAACTCTGCTGGAATAATAAAATGAAAAATAATAATAGCCTGATGCGCCATGTTCCATGGCTCATCGTTGCAATTGTCGGAGCATGTGCTCTTGGGGTCGTGGCCTTGCGTCGCGGAGAGGCGATCAACGCCTTGTGGATAGTGGTCGCTGCGGTGGCTATTTATCTGGTTGCTTATCGTTACTACAGTCTTTTCATCGCCACTCACGTCATGCAGCTTGATCCGCTGCGCGCGACACCGGCGGTGGTCAACAATGACGGTCTGGACTACGTGCCGACCAACAAACACATCCTGTTCGGTCACCACTTTGCTGCCATTGCTGGCGCCGGCCCGCTGGTCGGTCCGGTTCTGGCTGCGCAGATGGGCTATCTGCCCGGCACGCTCTGGCTGATTGCCGGTGTGGTATTGGCCGGTGCGGTGCAGGACTTCATGATCCTGTTCCTCTCCACGCGCCGCGACGGTCGCTCGCTGGGCGACATGGTTCGCGAGGAAATGGGCCGTATTCCCGGCACCATCGCCTTGTTCGGCTGCTTCCTGATCATGATCATCATCCTTGCGGTGCTGGCGCTGATCGTGGTCAAAGCCCTGGCCGAAAGCCCGTGGGGCATGTTCACGGTTATGGCGACGATCCCGATTGCGATGTTCATGGGCATTTACATGCGCTACATCCGCCCGGGCCGCATTGGTGAAATCTCCATTGTCGGCGTGATTCTGTTGCTGGGTTCTATCTGGGTCGGCGGCGTGGTTGCGGCTGATCCGACCTGGGGGCCGATGTTCACCTTTACCGGCATCCAGATCACCTGGATGCTGGTGGGCTACGGCTTTGTAGCCGCAATGCTGCCGGTCTGGCTGCTGCTGGCTCCGCGTGACTACCTGTCGACCTTCCTGAAAATCGGCACCATTCTGGCACTGGCAATCGGCATTCTGGTGCTGGCACCCGAGCTGAAAATGCCCGCCCTGACCCAGTTCACCAACGGCACTGGCCCGGTCTGGAAGGGCGCCCTGTTCCCGTTCCTGTTCATCACCATCGCGTGCGGCGCCGTATCGGGGTTCCATGCTCTGATTTCCTCGGGCACCACGCCCAAGTTGCTGGATAACGAAAAGAACGCCCGCTACATCGGTTACGGCGGCATGCTGATGGAGTCGTTCGTTGCCATCATGGCGATGGTCGCCGCTTCGGTGATCGAGCCGGGCGTGTACTTCGCCATGAACAGCCCGGCTGCGGTGGTCGGCAGCGACGTAGTGACGGTTGCGCAAACGGTTTCCAGCTGGGGCTTTATCATCACGCCGGAGCAATTGACGGCGGTCGCCAAAGACATCGGTGAAAACACCATTCTGGCCCGTGCCGGTGGTGCGCCGACGCTGGCGGTGGGTATCGCGCAGATCCTGCACCAGGCGCTGCCCGGCGAAAACACCATGGCGTTCTGGTATCACTTCGCGATTCTGTTTGAAGCGCTGTTCATTCTGACGGCCGTTGATGCCGGTACGCGTGCCGGCCGCTTCATGCTGCAGGACTTGCTGGGCAGCTTCGTTCCAGCTCTGAAACGCACCGAGTCCTGGACCGCCAACGCCATCGGCACCGGTGGTTGCGTGGCGCTGTGGGGTTATCTGCTGTATCAGGGCGTGATCGACCCATTAGGCGGGATCAACACTTTGTGGCCGCTGTTCGGTATCTCCAACCAGATGCTTGCCGGTATCGCCCTGATGCTGGCCAGCGTAGTGCTGATCAAAATGAAGCGTCAGCGCTATGTGTGGGTGACCATGCTGCCTGCCGTCTGGCTGTTGATCTGCACGGTGACGGCGGGCCTGATCAAACTGTTCGACGCCAACCCTGCGGTCGGCTTCCTGGCCCTGGCCAAGAAATACAGCGCCGCCGCGGATGCCGGTCAGATTCTGGCCCCGGCCAAGACCATGGATCAGATGCAGCACGTGATTTTCAACGCCTACACCAACGCCGGGTTGACCGTGTTGTTCCTGTTCGTGGTGTTCAGCATCCTGTTCTATGCCATCAAGGTCGGCCGCGCGGCCTGGAGCACCAAGGCGCGCACCGACAAGGAAGCTCCCTATCAGGCCATGCCGCCCGCGTCGCAAGTGTGATGATGGTTATCCACAAAGGATTTGCCCATGTTCAATGACCTGAGTCGCCTCGGCAAATACCTAGGTCAGGCCGCGCGCCTGATGGTGGGCATGCCCGACTACGACACCTACGTCGAGCACATGCAGAACACTCATCCGGACAAGCCGATGATGACCTACGAACAGTTCTTTCGGGAGCGGCAAGAGGCGCGTTACGGCGGCAAGGGCGGGCCGAAGTGCTGCTGATCCTCTGATCTGCGTTATTGTTCGACCCGACGCGCCGCAGGCCATCACCTGTGGCGCGTTTTCATTTCAGCTGAATGCATCACGCCAGGAGCCTTATGACTGAGTTGCAACCCATCCCCGTGACCGTGCTCACCGGTTTTCTGGGCGCAGGCAAAACCACCTTGCTGCGCCACCTGCTCAAGGCCGAACACGGCCTGAAAATCGCCGTGATCGAAAACGAATTCAGCGATGCCGGTATCGACAGCCAGTTGCTCGGCACCGACCCTGTGCAGATCATGACCCTGTCCAACGGTTGCGTATGCTGCACCATCCACACCGACCTGACCAAGGCGCTCTACCTGTTGCTGGAGCGTCTGGACAGTGGCGAAATCGTTTTCGACCGGCTGGTGATCGAGTGCACCGGGCTGGCTGATCCGGCACCCGTCGCGCAGACCTTCTTCATCGATGAAGAGCTTCGCGAGCGTTACATCCTCGACGGCATCATCACCCTGGTCGACGCCGCCCACGCCGATACCCACCTGGCGCAAACCATCGCCCAGGCGCAGATCGGTTTTGCCGACCGATTGCTGGTCAGCAAGCGTGATCTGGTCGACGACGCAGCCTTCGATGCGCTCAGCGCACGCCTGACCCGCATCAACCGCCGCGCCGCGATTCGCACGGTCGATCACGGCAAGATCGATCTGGCCGAGCTGCTCGACGTGCGCGGCTTCAACCTCAACGCCGACCTCGGCGGCGGCATGACCTTGCGCCCGTTGGCCCCGGCCGGCCAATCCAGCGACCGCATCACCAGCCTGGTGCTGCGCAGCGAAAAACCGCTGAACCTGGACCGCCTCAGCGAGTTCATGAATGAACTGCTCGAAGACCACGGCAAGCAACTGCTGCGCTACAAGGGCGTGCTCAACATCGAAGACGAGCCGCGCAAGATGGTGTTTCAGGGCGTGCTCAAACTGTACGGCTTCGACTGGGATGCCGAGTGGGCAGAAGGCGAGCCGCGCGAAAGCGTGATCGTGTTCATTGCCGATGAGTTGCCGGAAGAGAAGATCCGGGCTGGGTTTGCGGCGATAGTGGGGTGACATTGTTGCCAAACATTGCTCCACGTACCCCGCGTGATGTTGCCCTGCTCGTCAAGGAGGATTGCTTCACGCGGCGGCTCTATGTGATAGCCACCTGAGTCCGTCAGTTTTCATTTATGTAGATCATGCCTTCTCGGCGTTAGCCGGATTTAACTCGTCCGTTTGGGCACGGTCAGTCTTCAGCCTGATGACAGTAGAAATCCGAATCCTGCAAGGGTAGATCTATCACTGTTTATAAAGGACTTCTTCCGGATCAATATTCAGATAGCCCTTGAAATCAAAGCCTTGATCATCTTTCTTTAAATAGCGTTCAAGCGTTCTTACCGAGGTTGCTTCCGCATCAACTTTTAATGCGTCAGTGAACGGAATCCCTATCTGTTTAGCCGCGGCCTGATAGGCAGCTAGCACGAAGTGCGAGCAAAAGGCGCCACGGATACGAGGACTGATCAGGCCCTCTCGATTGGAGTGGGATAGAGTTTTGAGGGTTGCCGATTCGCATGAGGGCACCGGCAGGCTAGTTTTATTGCAATTGTGTGGCTCTCACTGCCAATCGGTTCCCATAACTAAAAAACCAAGGAAGATCTCACGAGGCAGGCCAGCGCTGATCAGGCTTCCTTACATCACTGAAAGAGCACGCAGCCTGAACTCCTTATCTCCGTTAGCTGATCGAACTTAATGCAAAAAGCTTCGGCTCTCACGAACTTTGCCCAGGCGCAGATCGGTTTTGTCGACCGGTTGCTGTTGAGCAAGCGCGATCTGGTCGACAACGCAGCCTTCGATGCCCTCAGCGCACGCCTGACCCGCATCAACCGCCGCGTCGCGATTCGCACGTTTGATTACGGCAAGATCGATCTGGCCTAACTGCTCGACGTGAGCGACGGGCCATTATTCTTCAGGCATGTGCTGTAGATAGCGGGTGTGTGGATGCTTAAGGGGGGGGGGCAAAAAAAGTGGAACCAAAAATAGAAGAATAACCACTCATGCCTTATACCAAGGCTTTTTGGGCCTGGTATGTAGCGATCCGGAGAGCTGAGACGCTTCGAAAGCCATGCGTTGTTCACGCTGACCGCTCACTGCTTGTCCTGCCGGGATTTGTCGAATGCAGCATCACGCACAGACTAGATCCCGGTATTGGATCCATCGGTCTATACGACTACTAGAGGCTCGTGGAAATGGATAAAAAAGGTATTGATTTATCGCACTTCAACGGCGATGTTGACTTTAAAAAGGTTGCTGCTGCCGGCATTGAATTTGCAATCCTAAAAGCGACTGAAGGCGCGACCGTTCAGGATAACAAATACTCTACATATCGTACTGATGCTAGGTCTTCCGGGATTATAACGGGTGCCTATCATTATTTTCGAGCCCTCAGCAGCACCCCTGAAGCGCAAAGAGATAACATTGTAAAGACGCTTACTGCTGTCGGGTTTGATGCCACTACGGAGTATTTTGCGATAGACGCGGAGCTTCAGGGGAATGACAAGGCTACGCCTGATCAACTGACGGATAACCTCAACAAACTATTAGTTCTGTTGGGTGACGAGGAGATCTTTCGGGGCAAAAAGCCGTTTATCTACTGTGATAATGATTTTTGGAAGGACCATGTTCTAGGCGATAAGTATTCGTTTGGAGACTACCCTCTATGGATTGCTGATTGGGATGTTGATGAGCCTGCCATTCCGTCTAGCTGGGCATCTAAAGGCAAAAGCTGGTCGATCTGGCAGCGCAGTGATAAAGGTCGGGTGGATGGTATAGAAGTTGCTGTCGACCTTAACGTGGGGCGTTTTTAATCAGGTGATCCTGTTCTGGGGCAAGAATGGCCCCATGCTGTTGAATGTCATCTTACCTTGGAAGGCTCGGTCGGCAGGGCGGTAACGTCTTGCTGATAGAGCCCTTCACGGGCGCAACCATGATATCTCTGCTTGTTACTCGATGCGCTGACGACAAAAAGCCCCGACTCTCACGAACCGGGGCTTTTCGTTACTGCGTTTAGACGATGCTCATCACGCGCCGTAAACCGGCAGTTTCGCGCAGATGGCCTTGACCTTCTCGCGGACCGCGTCAATCACGGCTTCGTTGTTCAGGTCAGCCAGGATGTCGCAGATCCAGCCAGCCAGTTCCTTGCACTCTGCTTCCTTGAAGCCGCGAGTGGTCACTGCCGGGGTGCCGAAGCGCAGGCCGGAGGTAACGAACGGGGAGCGTGGGTCGTTGGGTACGGAGTTTTTGTTGACGGTGATGAAGGCGCGACCCAGGGCGGCGTCGGCGTCTTTACCGGAGATGTCCTGCTTGATCAGCGACAGCAGGAACAGGTGGTTTTCAGTACCGCCGGACACCACGTCGAAACCGCGCTCGATGAACACGCCGGCCATCGCCTTGGCATTCTTGACCACTTGTTGCTGGTAGACCTTGAACTCAGGCTGCAGCGCTTCCTTGAAGCAGATCGCCTTGGCCGCGATGACGTGCTCCAGCGGACCGCCCTGGGAGCCTGGGAATACTGCAGAATTGAGCTTTTTCTCGATTTCCGGGTTGGCGCGCGCCAGGATCAGACCTCCACGTGGACCGCGCAGGGTCTTGTGCGTGGTGGTGGTCACGACGTCGGCGAACGGCACCGGGTTCGGGTAGACACCTGCGGCGACCAGACCGGCAACGTGAGCCATGTCAACGAACAGGTAGGCACCGACCTTGTCGGCGATTGCGCGGAAGCGCGGGAAGTCGAGGATCTGCGAGTAGGCAGAGAAACCCGCAACGATCATTTTTGGCTTGTGTTCAACGGCCAGGCGCTCGACTTCGTCGTAGTCGATCATGCCGTTGCCGTCGATGCCGTACTGAACAGCGTTGTACAGCTTGCCCGAGGCCGAAACGCTGGCACCGTGGGTCAAGTGACCGCCGTGGGCCAGGCTCATGCCCAGAATAGTGTCGCCACCTTGCAGCAGAGCCAGATAAACCGCCGAGTTGGCTTGCGAACCTGCGTGTGGCTGGACGTTGGCGTAATCGGCGCCGAACAGTTCCTTGGCACGGTCGATAGCCAGTTGCTCGACAACGTCGACGTACTCGCAGCCGCCGTAGTAGCGCTTGCCTGGGTAGCCTTCAGCGTACTTGTTGGTCAGGACCGAGCCTTGAGCTTCCATGACGGCCGGACTGGTGTAGTTTTCCGAGGCAATCAGCTCGATGTGTTCTTCCTGACGCAGAGCTTCTTGCTCCATGGCGGCAAACAGATCGGCGTCGTACTTGGCGATAGTCAAATCACGGCTGAACATGGCAGTCCTCAAAGGGGCATGGCGGAAAAGGCGGGTATTCTACCCCATCGGGTTTTATCTGGCATATGAAAGGGAATCATCTTGAGTCGCGACGTGGCTCACGCGGGTATCTCTCGAGGCTGAGGCGCATGCCAATGCCGCGCAGACATGCATTTCCTGGCGCTCCGCCACAGACCGCCGAACGGTCGGTCGTCGATTTTTCCCCTGTCACCGGGAACCGTTCCGGACCGAGCGCCACTCAGGCCCGACCTTTGATTATCGGTACCACCGACCGTAGGGAAAAAGCCATGATGCCATCTCCGATCACGCGCTCCTCTCATTCATCCTTGCCGGATGCCTCTCACCCTTCTTCCGATGCTGCAAGCAGTATCGAGCAATCGCCGCAGCAGGTCCGCACCAGGGCGTTTATCGCCAAAGCTGAACTGTCTGAGGCATTCGGGCGCACGTCTACTGCGCCGGCGCACGATGCGGTGCACGTGCTGACCAATCTTCAGCACGAGCTGGCGAAAGAGAGTCCGTCTGGTCCCGAGCTTGCCCGACTTGGCAAAGCGCTCGCCGCTGCCGCGATGACCGAGCAGGGCGCGCATCTGCTGGCCAACGAGGAACAGCAGCAGGCGCTGAAAGGCGTGCTTGATCATTGTACGCGCCAGTTGGCGGACACGCCTGCGTCTAATGCATCCCATGAACCTCTGTCCCAGGCCTGCGAAGGACTGAAGACAGCGCGGTTGCATCAGTCTCTCGCGATGTTGACTGGCATATCGCACACTCAAACACGAGGTGTGGCGGATCTGCTGGCGTTGACTCAGCTTGATCCAAAGGTGCTGGCCGAGAAGCCTGACGGGCAGGCATCTTACAAATCGTTCGGCCATTTCATTCGCACGGCCAGGGATAGCACGGCGGCGCTAAACGTAAGCCTGAGTGATCCTGCCGGGGAAACGACCGGTCTGCTCCGCCCGCAGGCCGATACGCTTGAGGCGCTGAAGAAGCTGCCAGCCATCCTGGCGGCTTTGATCGAGCATTGTCCGGATATGCCCACCCAGAAAGATTTGCGCGCTCTTGATGACGCAACGGGTGAGTTGCTGACAAAATTGCGTGAAAACGCTCTTTTGCCAGGCTCGGGAGAGATCGTGAGCGAGGCCGGGGAAAGCCCGGTACACAGTCGTGAGAGCGTCGAGCCCGCGCTGACGCGAAGCCAAGCGTTGCTCAAGGCGGGCGGCAAGCTGGTGCGCAAGTTCGATGCCTACGGGGCGGTTGCGCCGATGGACGACAAGAAACTGCTGGCCTTGTTGCGTACCCGGGCACCGCACCTTTCGCCCGCACAGATGCACGCATTTCTGAACAGACATGCGATCCGTCTCACTGAAGAGCAGCGCACGATTGTCAGCAATACCGCGCTGCCTCCTGCCCGCGAGGGCGATATCGAGGCGCAGGGCGGCATGGGGTTCGACGAAAAGTTTCGTCTGGCCCTGGCCGAAGGTTCGCTGGTGTTGACCGCAGAGCAACTGGCCGATCTTGAAAACCTGCCCAAGGCGACGAGCACGACGTCCGAGGGGCTGAAGCCGCTGCTGGATAAACCTTCGTCTGCGCTGAGCAAGGCGGAGCGGGAAATGCTTGACGCGATCATCGAAGCCAACGGCCAAGGGCAGCTCGAGGCCTGGCACGCGCATAACGAGCGTCTGCCCGAGGTCCTCAACCGGTCGGGGCTCCCGCCTCAAGTGCGCGACGAATTGCTCAGCCTCAACAAGAGCATGAACACCGAATTGGCGACACTCAAGAACGGCGCCTCGTTCATGAGCCGCGTTGCCGCGAGTCCGGCGATGCTGCTGGCCCTGGCGCCGTTGCCCCTGGCAGTGGCGTTCGTCAGCAAGGACAATTCCTACAGTTCCTCGCTGGTTGCACACTTCACCAAGAATGCGGTGTTCATGGCCGGCCTGATGATGAACGAGCTGACCAATACCCGAACCAACATCGACCACGGGCTCAACCGCTATTTCGTCACGGTGCTGGCCAACGCCATCGTGGCGCAGCCCACCTTTGCCAAGAACGAAAAGCTGCTGGAGCAGGTCGGTTTCGGCATCGCAACCGCCGTGACGTCCGGTGCCGCCACGCTGGCAGTGTTCAACCGGGAGTCGATCGCGTCGGCCTTCAAGCTCGCAAAAAGCAAGCTCTCCAGGCAGGACACGGGGGATGCCGACATTTCCGAGGAAGACCACAGTGCAGTGGTCAATCACTTCAACGTCAGCGAGCATTTCGCTCAGCAGATGAAAGTCGCGACCGAAGCTTATAAGCAAGACAGCAGCATCACCGACATCATGAACTCGAGCCTGACATACCTGGGCACCAAGAGCAGTGAGTTCAAGGCTGCTTTTGAAGCCGGCGATGCCATGCGCACAGGCCAGGCTTTGCCTGAGACCGAGCGCAAGGCGGATTCGGATTTCTACCCCAAAATGGGCCTGGTTGCCCTGACTGCGGGGATCGGTGCTGCGCTGGTGATGCTGATGAAGAGCATGGTCGGTAAAGCCGACTACGCGGCGGACGGCGTGTGGTGCGCTTCGGAAATGCTCAAAATGGCGATAAACCCCGACGTCGACATGCAGAAAGCGGTTCAGGTTTTCAAAGAAATCGTCGGTCTTAATCTGGTGATGACGGGGTTTCTGGGGGTCAACAAGGCCTGGAACTTCCTCGACAAAGGTTTGAAAGGCTATGCCGCCGGTGCGGCAGTGCTGACCGCCGCCAACCTCACATTGCCCGGTATGGTCGGTGAAGTGGCAGGCTCGGCTGCCGGCAAGGGTTTGAGCTACATGACTGAAAAGGGCAAGGCGGCCCATCAGGCTGGCAAGGCGGCAGCCTCCTGGGCCGGGAATTACGTCAGCACATCGCGGCTGGGCGGCGCCGTCGGCGCGCTGCAGGCGGCCGTTCCCGGAAGGGGCGCAGGCGGGCAAATGGTGGCGAGCCTCTATGGAAGCTTCCGGTACATAACCGGATCGCACCCGACGCCTGTCGCCGCGCAAACGACTGGCGGGCAAGCATCGCCGTCGGGCGCTGATATGGTCTGAGTAGCAAGCTACAAGCTACAAGCCAAAAGTCTGGAATGTGATCGGTTCTTGAGGCTTGAGGCTTGAAGCTTGAGGCTCACAACTGCCTCAATCCAGCATAAACAGCGCGTCGTTGCTGAATTGCGCTTCGAATTGCTTGGAGGGCATCGGGCGGCCGAAGAGGTAGCCCTGGACTTCGTCGCAGTCGTGTTCGCGGAGAAACTCCAGCTGCTCGTGGGTTTCCACGCCCTCGGCGATGACTGACAGGTTCAGGCTGTGCGCCATGGCGATAATGGCGCGGGCAATCTGGGCGTCCTGCTCGCCGGAGGGCAAACCGTCGACGAAGGTGCGGTCGATCTTCAGCACATCGATCGGGAACTGTTTGAGGTAGTTCAGCGATGAGTAGCCGGTACCGAAGTCATCCACGGCAATGCTCAACCCGAGGTTTTTCAGGCCGTCGAGAATCTGCATCGCTTCGTTGACCTCGCGCATCAGGATGCTTTCGGTCAGTTCCAGCTCAAGGCAGGCGGGCGACAGTCCCGTTTGCTCCAGGATCGTGGCGATGCGTTTGCCCAACTGGCCGTCGGAGAATTGCCTGGCCGAGATGTTGACCGACACTTTCGGCACGCGCACTTTGTGCTGATGCCAGTGTTTCAGCTGACGGCAGGCTTCAGTCAGCACCCAGTCGCCCACTTCGACCACCAGCCCGAGCTCTTCGAGCACCGGGATGAACTCATTGGGCGGGACCAGCCCGCGCCGCGGGTGACGCCAGCGCAGCAGCGCCTCGGCACCGGTCAGGCGCTTGCCGTCGCCACTGAACTGCGGCTGGTAGTAGAGGGTGAACTCCTGCTGTTCAAGGGCATGACGCAGGTCGCTTTCCAGCTCCAGACGTTCCAGCGCGGTGGCGTTCATGTCCGCCTGATAGAACTGGAAGTTGTTCTTGCCGCATTCCTTGGCGTGGTACATCGCCGTGTCGGCGTTCTTCATCAACTGGCTCAGCTCTTTGCCGTCCTGCGGGCTCAGCGCGATGCCGATGCTGGCGGTGACGAAAAACTCGCGGCCCTCCAGCACGAACGGCGTCACCAGACTGGTCAGAATCCGCTCCGCCACGTGGATCGCGCGATTCAGCGCTTCTTCACGGGTGCTGCCCTGTTGCAGCAGCAGGGTGAACTCGTCGCCACCCATGCGCGCCACCGTGTCATTGACATCGACACAGGCGAGCAGGCGCGTGGCCATTTCCTGAAGCATGCGGTCGCCTGCGGCATGTCCCAGCGAGTCATTGATCGGTTTGAAACGATCCAGATCCAGAAACATCAGCCCCACCCAAGCTTGCTGGCGCTCGGCCTGTTGCAGCGCCGAATACAGGCGATCCTGGAACAGGGTGCGATTGGGCAGATGTGTCAACGCGTCGAAGTAGGCGAGGCGATGAATGCGATCCTCGCTGGCCTTGCGCTCGCTGATGTCGGTGAAGAAGCACACGTAACTTGCCAGGTCGCCTTCGTCATCGACCACCGCCGTGATGCCGACCCAGGCAGGATAGTGCTCGCCATTGCGGCGCTTGAGCCGGACCTCGCCCTCCCAGGTGCCTCGCCCGCTCAATTGCCGGATGATGTAACGCAGGTGCGCTTCCTGTTCGGCTTCCACGGTGAGCATGCTCGGCAACTGGTCGACTACCTGAGCGATCTCATAGCCGCTGACCCGGGTGAAAGCCTCGTTGGCCCGCACGATGTAGCCCGCCGGGTCGGTAATCAGGATCGCCGAGGTCGAGTGCTCGAATACCGTTGCGGCCATGCGCAGGTCTTTTTCCGCCCGTCGCTGCTGGCTGATGTCCCGGCCGACGCCGAGGATGCCCTCGAAATTGTCGTGTTCATCCCAAACCAGTACCACCCGCAGCTCGACCGGAATCTTGCGGCCGTCGGCGCGCAGGCAATCGAACAGAAACAGTCGGGTGGTGACTTCGCTACGCAGACTGGCCAGCTCTTTGGGCTTTTTCAGGACCTTGTGAATGCGGCTCATGAGCGCGTAGAAACCGCTCAGTTGCTGTTGCGTGGCGATGGCACCGGCCCAGCCGTTCTCAAGGATCCAGTCGGGGCTGTAACCCAGAATGCTCTCCACCGAAGGGCTGACATAATTGGGGCGCAGCTGATTGTCCGTGGAAAAGATCACGTCGCTGATGCTTTCGGCAAGCATGCGGTAACGCTGTTCGCTGTCCCGCAATGACTGGCTGGACGCAACCTGATCGGTGATGTCCTTGGCAATACCGATGATCCTTGTCACCCGGTGCTCGGCGTCCCAGGCCAGGGCCTGTTCGCGAATGTCGAAGCAACGCCAGTTGTTTTCCCGGTCGCGAAAGCGCAGCACGCTTTGCAACAGCTCATTGTGGCCATAGTGGCGCTGGCGCAGCCGCATGTCCTGATAGCTCTTGGCATCCTCCGGGTGCAGCAGGACTTCCCAGAAAAACTCGCCCATGGCCTGCAGCTCTGGCTTGCTGTAGCCCAGTGTGTGGCCGAAATGGTGGTTGCTGTAGATCATGCGCTGACTGAGCACGTCCTGAACGTAAAGGTGATCCGGCACCGTGCGCAGTACGTCGGACCAGAAGCTTTCACGGTCCTGCAGGGACAGCTCGACCTGTTTGCGGCTGGTAATGTCGCCGATGCTGAGGATCACGGCATCGAAGTCGCTGCGCACTTCGGGCAGGCGCATGACCAGCCACAGGTGCTGATCCTGATCGTCAGGCTGGGAGAGGCAGATTTCCAGTTCCAGGCGCGGCTGCTTGTCGAGCATTGCCTGAATCAATCGAACACCGATACCGGGGCGTGTGCGCGACTCGCCCTCGATCAGCTTCTGCCACGCCCGCTCGCCGCACTCGAGATTCAGCAGGCCCAGCGCCACTTCGTTGACTTCGGTGATCTGCAGTTGCTGCAACAGTCTTTTCAGTGCAGCGGGTTGATTCCTGACCAGCCGTTCGAGGTCTTCGCCGGTCTTCAGCTGCAGGATGTCCAGTTGCTCCGGCAGGCCGGACATGTCCAGGACGCAGATCGCCACGCCTGCGCCTTCGAAAATATCCCGATAGCGGCGGCGGCTTTGCTGCATCTGCCGTTGCCGAGTGCGCAGGCTGACCAGGGCAATCAAGGGAAGAATGGACAGTAACAGCCCGATCAGGCATTTGCCGATCAACGGCCCGAGCAGCGCCATGCGGGTTTTGTAGGTATCGAACAGGCCGCGCAGTTGCCAGTCACTGTTGGCCAGGGGCTGCAGCAGAATGGTTTCGGCCAGACCGCTGTCGGCGTCATCGACGGGCAAGGTCTCGCGCACGATCACCCGTTGGGTCTTGCGCTGCTCCACGCGCCACAGGTGTTGAACATCGGGAGCGGGCTGGCTGAACAGGTCTTTGAGCGCGTCCGGAGACAGGCGCAACGCCCAGTAATCTTCGCTGCTGCCCGTTCCTGCGCGAACCAGCAGGTAGACTTGAGTGCCATCATCGGTGCTGGTGTAGAAATACGGGCGGCCCAGCGCCTGTTTCATGCTGCGCCGCAAAAACTCCCCGTCGCGGGAGGCTTCAGCGCTGTCGCTGACCACGTTACCTTCCGGGCTGAGGCGGGCGGCGCCGCGCAGTGCGGGCAATGTCGTGCGCAGGGCCGCGAGCGTTTCGGGTTGTTCCAGTTGCTCGCCGGACGACTGAGCATCATCCAGCAGGTTCATGGCGATCTGCGCCTTGAGCGCCATGTTCAGACTGATCCGGTCGGAGAGCTGAACGCTGTACTCGATGCTGCGTTGCCGCTGGCGTTCCTGAGTCTGCTGGAACTGCTCGATCAACTGCCACAGCAGCAAGGCCAGCATCAGCAATACCAGCGCCGCCAGTGCACCTTTCACCGACCCGCGCAGAGGCCTGCCCGTACTGTTTGCAGCGACACTCGTTGACGACAGACGCGTTGAAGTGGGCAAATCGGTGATCCTGAATGCTGAACTGAAGCCGTAATACTTTAAACAACATAGCCGGTCACCCGGAGGGCGGCTAGCATGCCTTTAGTTGTGGCAGAGTGCCAGCCCCGTGGGGGCCGTATCGTTTGCCCTGCGGGCTGCATTCGGGTAGCTTTGCGCAACGTGTGGTATCCACCGACTCCAGCATGAGTGACTCCACTTTTTGCACTAACGACCCGGCTTTATATTTGTCTGCACTGCCCCAATCTGTTCATGCCTGGATTCATTCAAGGCGCGGAACGGTCCTGCGGCAAGTCTCAAGGACAAATAAAAGCTTTTTTTCGGCCGGAGCTTTAAGCTCGCGTTCCAGATCGGTCCTCATCACAGACGCTAGGTTTTCATTCCATGGCTCAATACGTCTACACCATGCATCGGCTGAGCAAAGTTGTGCCGCCGAAGCGGGAAATTCTGAAAAATATCTCTCTGTCCTTCTTCCCGGGCGCCAAGATCGGCGTGCTGGGCCTCAACGGTTCGGGTAAATCCACGCTGCTGAAGATCATGGCGGGTGTCGATACCGAGTTCGACGGCGAAGCGCGTCCGATGCCGGAACTCAATGTGGGTTATCTGCCGCAAGAGCCACAACTTGATCCGAACAAGACGGTTCGCGAAGTGGTTGAAGAAGCGGTCAGCGTGATCAAGGACGCACAGGCGCGCCTCGATCAGGTCTACGCCGAATACGCCGAGCCGGATGCCGATTTCGACAAGCTGGCGGCCGAGCAGGCCAAGCTGGAGTCGATCCTGCAAGCCAGCGACGGGCACAACCTGGAGCGTCAACTGGAAGTGGCGGCCGATGCACTGCGCCTGCCTGCCTGGGACGCGAAGGTTGCCGTTCTTTCCGGTGGCGAAAAGCGTCGGGTGGCGCTGTGCCGTTTGCTGCTGTCGGCACCGGACATGCTCTTGCTCGACGAACCGACCAACCACCTGGACGCCGACTCCGTCGCCTGGCTGGAGCACTTCCTGCACGATTTCCCGGGCACCGTGGTCGCGATCACGCACGACCGTTACTTCCTGGATAACGTGGCGGGCTGGATTCTGGAACTCGACCGCGGCGCAGGCATTCCTTACGAGGGCAACTATTCTGGCTGGCTGGAGGCCAAGTCCGATCGTCTGGCCCAGGAATCCAAACAGCAGACAGCCCATGAAAAGGCCATGAAAGACGAGCTGGAGTGGGTCCGCAAGGGCGCCAAGGCGCGTCAGTCCAAATCCAAGGCCCGTCTGCAACGCTTCGAAGAAATGCAATCGCAGGAATTCCAGAAGCGCAGCGAGACCAACGAGATCTACATCCCGGCCGGTCCGCGCCTGGGTGACAAGGTCATCGAGTTCAAGAACGTCACCAAGGGGTACGGCGACCGCGTGTTGATCGACAACCTGTCGTTTTCCATGCCTAAAGGTGCCATCGTTGGTGTGATCGGCGGTAACGGTGCCGGTAAGTCGACCCTGTTCCGCATGTTGATGGGCAAGGAACAGCCGGATTCGGGCACCATCGAAGTCGGCGAAACCGTGCAGTTGGCGTGCGTCGATCAGAGCCGTGACGATCTGGATGGCAGCAAGTCGGTGTTCCAGGCGGTTTCCGACGGTTCCGATGTGATCCGCATCGGCAACTACGAAATCCCGTCGCGTACCTACGTCGGGCGTTTCAACTTCAAGGGCGGCGATCAGCAGAAGTTCGTCAAGGACTTGTCCGGTGGTGAGCGCGGTCGTCTGCACCTGGCATTGACGTTGAAAGAGGGCGGCAACGTCCTGCTGCTCGACGAACCGTCCAACGACCTCGACGTTGAAACCTTGCGTTCGCTGGAGGAAGCGCTACTGGACTTCCCGGGCGCGGCGATTGTGATCTCCCACGATCGGTGGTTCCTTGACCGTGTGGCGACGCACATCCTGGCCTACGAAGACGACTCGCAGGCGATCTTCTTCGAAGGTAACTACACCGAATACGAAGCCGACCGTAAAAAGCGTCTGGGCGAAGCGGCTGCCCAGCCGCACCGCGTCCGTCACAAAAAGCTGGCCTGATCAGCTTTCAGGCATGCGCCGCTCCCGACCGGGAGCGGCGCTGTCGCTGACCGATCACTCCTCGGTTTCGATCAGCAGCACTTCAATCGACAAATCTCCCACCGGACGCTGCCACACCACTTCGTCGCCTTTCTGTGCGCCGATCAAGGCGCGGCCCAGTGGCGAGCCCCAGCTGATGAGCCCATTGGCGGCATCGGCCTGATCCTCACCGACCAGATGCACGCGCTGGCGGTTGTCGTCTTCATCTGCAAACGTGACCCAACTGCCAATCTGCACTTTCTCGGTCGAGGTGGCCGGAGCGACTACCTGCGCGCTGTGCAGGCGCTGGTTGAAATAGCGTAAATCGCGTTCAAGGTCGGCCAGGCGCTGTTTGTCGGCATCGTCGCCCAAGGCGCTTTGCGCACTGTGCTGGGCTTGCAGATTGCTCACCTGCTCATGCAACAGTTCCAGGCCGCGGGCCGTGACGTAGTTGGTCTGCTCGCTGACCGGCCGTTCTATCGGCTGTTCGGCCTCGGCGGCGGCGTTGTCTTCGTTTACGAATGCGCGACTCATGAAGTGTCCTCCCTAATAGGCATTGGGCCACGGAACGACATCATTGGTTTCGTCGAATTCGCCACGGGCGTGCGCGTCAGTTCGGGCGGTAAGCCTTGGCGGCGCTACGGGTTTTTTCCCGTTCCCAGTCGCGATCACGGTCACTGAAGATCTGCCCGGGGTCGAAGCGGTCACGATTGTTCTGGGCGGCCTGGCACTGACGAAAGCCATCGGTCCAGCCTTCGGCGTAGAGCTTTTCCTTCAGATAGCGGGGCACGTTCTTCTTGAACAGCCCGGTGCTGGCGCCTGCTGCTTCCCGGCCACTGCCACAGCCATCCTGATAGCCGTCGGCGAAACCCGGTGGATAACCCTCGGCCAGCATCTGGTCACGGGTGGACTGACAACCCGCCAGCACGATGGCCAGCGACAACAACAGCCAATACCGCTTCATGATGGTTTCCTCTTCTTGTACGAGGAGTCTAGAAGCAAATATGTGAGTTATTTGTAAAAGCGACGTAGAGAATGTGTGATGTCATCGTGCTTTCATCGGATGAGGTCCGATGAAAGCGTTTTCCAGGCATGCAATCAATAGTGATACCACTTCACCTCAAGCATCACTTCGTTCTGCGGCGAGCTCATCTGGCTGAATTCGCGCTGGGCACTCAGGCGCAGGCCGAGGTTTCGCGACAGTTCCCATTGCTGATTGAGACTGACGCTGCGGCGCACTTCGCCATTGGTGAAATAGTCGCCCTTGGCTTCCAGGCTGAGATTGCCCAGCGGATTACGCCACAGCACACCGGTATTGAAGCCGGCGGCAGGGGAGACGAACTCGGCGAAATCGTTGTTGTGTTCGATACGCACTGTGCCCAGCGCAAAGCCCAGCACCTCGTCAGCCAATTGCCAGGTTCCGCCGCCGCCGCCGTTCACATGACTGACGAGGTTTTCGTCGCCATGCTTGCCGAGTACCCGTTCGAGCCCGCCGGTGACCTGCCATGACCAGGGTTTGAGCAGTTCGGTCCGTGGTGTCAGCGAACGAATGGTGGCCAGGTCCAGTTGCTGAACCTGCCAGTCGTTGCCTTCGTATTGCCGCACCTTGAGCTGCAGAATCTCGATCTGCGCGCCCAGCGGGAAGCCGTAAGCGTTGTCGTTCAGGTCATGATAAGCCATGCGCAGGCCGTATTCGGCAAACGCCCGGTCGCCGCGTGTGCCAGCGCCCAGTTGCCAGGTGCGCGATTCATGCCCTTCTTCCGGCAGGCCAGGGCGCGGGATGTCGAGTTGTGGCGGCGGGTTCTGGTTGATCGCCTGCAACAGTTCGAAGCTGCGTTGTGAGCGCTGGGCATCCCGCTCCAGCCCGTTGGCGCGGTAGCGCTCCAGGCGGTAGGCCGCGTCCTGAATCAGTGCTCGGCGTTCTTTCGGCAGGGCCAGATACTGGCTGTCCTGCAACTGCTTCTGATCGGCGCTGACCTTCAAGACCCACTGTTGCTCGTCGGCATCGAGAGGCGCGGCACGGCTGAGCAGCTCGCGCTCGCGCGACGGGCGATAGTCGATCTTCTCCACCAGCCCGGCAGCCTTGATGGCTTTGACGGTGTCGGTCGGAATCGCGGTCAGTCCGAACTGTTCGGTCAGGCGCAGCCCCGGCCGCGCGACTTGCAACAGTTCCAGCAAGCGGTAAGAGCAGTTTTCATCGAAGAAGAAGTAGCTGAAGCGAATCTGTTTCAGCTCCCAGACGTGTTCGACCATGCGCCCGGTTTCTTCCGGGGTCAGGTTCAGGCGGTATTCCCACAGGTCGCGGTTTTCCAGGCTGCGGTATTCGGAAAGCTTTTCCTGATAGGGCACCAGTGCAAACAGCCCCGGATAGCCGCCCGCCAGGCCTTTCCAGGCATACAGAATGCTGTTGTCCATGCCTTCGATATAGGCACCGAAGTTGATGGCGTAACTCAGCAGCGTGGTGTTGTTGGTTTTGGCGCTGGCCGGGTCGATGCGCAGCAGCGTGTGGCCGAACATCGAGGACGGGCTGTTTAGGTAGGCCGCCGGGAAGATCAGCACGGTGCTGTCCGGGGCCACGTCCTTGTACCAGGCCTTGAACTCCTTGCAGTCCGGGGTCGGCAGGTCAGTGAGTTGCAACTGGTCACGCAGCCAGCGGGTGCGCGCCGGGTACACGCATTGGGCGTGGGTCTGTTCGTTGGTCACTGGCGCATAAAGAGCGGCCAGTGTCGCGCTCAGCTCGGCCTTCGGGTCATGGGCACCGTCGGCAGCGAGAAAGAATTTGGGGTCGGTCACGTAACTGCGCCAGCCGCCGAGCTTGCCGGCCTCGTAGTGGCCCAGTGAAATCCAGAACGGCTCATTGGCCAATTGCTGCAAACGGTCAGGGCTCAGATGGGGAGCCGCAGACAAGGGGGCACAGACAAACAGCGCCAGCAATACAAGACGTTTGAGCATAGAGGGCAACTAGTCAGGAGAAATCAGAAAAGGTCCCGCCCTTTGCGAAGAAAGGGCGGGCGAACGACATTAAGCCTGGGTAGCGTACTTGGCCAGGGTCGGATCGTTTTTCAGAACGTTGACGGTGTTGGTGTGAACGTCTTCAGCGGTGGCGTCGGCCTTGCTGAAAATCTGCGAGAAGTGTTCGTGAGTGACGGCCGCGAAGTGCTGGCGATCTTCTGGAGCAACGCCCAGTACTACGGCGTAGGTCGTCAGTGCTTCGCCCTGACCCATTGCCATGTCCTTGGAAAGTTCATCCATCATGCCGTTCATGGCAAGCCAGGATTTACCGCCATAGGTCAGTGCGCTATTGGTCGAGCAGCCGTTGGTGCCCGAGGTCATGCCGAAGGTGGCGTTGCCCGAAGTACCGTTGGTGGTGGAAGCCAGGAAGTGAGCGGGAGTACCGCGTTGGCCTTCAAACAGCATGTTGCCCCAACCGCAGTCAGGACCACCTGGCGCTTGAGCCATAGCGTTGATGGATACAGCGGCGAAGAGCGTACCAAGAAGAATCCGTTTCATAGCTTTTTCTCTTTTTAGTTCAGCCAAGGGTCGAGTTTCTTGAGTATCTACATCAAGACAGCTGGTCATTGGATAACCACCTGTGCCATTTGGAGCCTGGACGGGTTCCAAGGGTTCCGTCATGTGTCGCAGATTGTTACCTGCCCTTATGTTTTAGCAGGTGTTGTCGGCAGCGTTCAAGACGTTAAAAATCATTCAGGCTTTTCCTGCCTTGCAAGTCGCGTGCGGCGAGCGCCAGAATGCCGACATCTGCCCCGCCTGATGTAAGGATTACTGATGCCCGATTCTGTCGCAGCCAACCTACGCCTGGCGCCACATGCGCTGACCCGTCCGTTTTCCGCTGAACAGTTCAGCTTTGCGACCACCAATGAGCTTGAACCCTTTCGCGGCGTCCTCGGTCAGGAGCGCGCCGTCGAGGCCTTGCAGTTCGGCGTGGCCATGCCGCGTCCCGGTTACAACGTGTTCGTCATGGGTGAGCCCGGCACTGGCCGTTTTTCGTTCGTCAAACGTTATCTCAAGGCCGAAGCCAAGCGGATGCAGACGCCGTCCGACTGGGTCTATGTCAACAATTTCGATGAGCCGCGCGAGCCCAAGGCACTGGAATTGCCGCCGGGCAGCGCGCAGGCCTTCATGGCTGATATCAACGGCCTGATCGACAACCTGCTGCTGACGTTTCCGGCCGTGTTCGAGCATCCGTCTTACCAGCAGAAGAAAAGCTCCATCGACCGCGCCTTCAATCAGCGCTACGACCGCGCTCTGGATGTGATCGAGCGCTTGTCGCTGGAGAAGGACATTGCGCTGTATCGCGACAGCTCCAATATCGCCTTCACGCCGATGGCCGATGGCAAGGCGCTGGACGAAGCCGAGTTTTCGCAGTTGCCCGAGGCGGACCGCGAGCGTTTTCACGACGACATCTCCGCCCTTGAAGAGCGCCTCAACGAAGAGCTGGCCAGCCTGCCGCAGTGGAAGCGCGAGTCGAGCAATCAACTGCGCCAACTGAACGAAGAAACCATCACCCTGACCCTGCAACCGTTACTCGCCCCGCTGTCGGAGAAGTACGCCGAAAACGCCGCTGTCTGCGCGTATCTGCAAGCCATGCAGGTGTATCTGCTCAAGACCGTGGTCGAGCAACTGGTCGATGACGCCAAGACCGACGCCCAGGCGCGCAAGTTGCTGGAAGAGCAGTACAGCCCGAGTCTGGTCGTGGGGCACACCCACGACGGCGGCGCACCGGTGGTGTTCGAGCAGCACCCGACGTACGACAATCTGTTCGGCCGCATCGAATACAGCACTGATCAGGGCGCGCTCTACACCACCTATCGGCAACTGCGCCCCGGCGCCTTGCACCGTGCCAATGGCGGCTTCCTGATTCTGGAAGCGGAGAAAATGCTCGGCGAGCCGTTTGTGTGGGATGCGCTCAAGCGCACGCTGCAATCGCGCAAGCTGAAAATGGAGTCGCCATTGGGCGAGCTGGGCCGCGTGGCGACGGTCTCCCTGACGCCGCAGGTCATCCCGTGGAGCGTCAAGATCGTCATCATCGGTTCGCGCTCGCTGTATTACACGCTGCAAGACCTCGACCCTGACTTTCAGGAGATGTTTCGTGTGTTGGTCGACTTCGACGAAGAAATTCCGATGGTCGACGAAACCCTGGAGCAGTTCGCCCAGTTGTTGAAAACCCGAACGTCCGAGGAAGGCATGGCGCCGCTGACGGCCGACGCGGTGGCCCGCCTGGCGACCTACAGCGCACGGCTGGCCGAGCATCAGGGCCGTCTGTCGGCGCGTATCGGTGACCTGTTCCAGCTGGTCAGCGAAGCGGACTTCATCCGGCAACTGGCCAATGACCACCAGACTGACGCCGGGCATATCGAGCGCGCACTGAAAGCCAAGGCCACGCGCACCGGGCGCGTCTCGGCGCGGATTCTCGATGACATGATGGCGGGCGTGATCCTGATCGACACCGATGGCGCCGCAGTCGGCAAGTGCAATGGCCTGACAGTTCTGGAGGTGGGCGATTCGGCCTTCGGCGTTCCGGCGCGGATTTCCGCCACGGTTTATCCCGGTGGCAGCGGCATCGTCGACATCGAACGTGAAGTCAACCTGGGTCAGCCGATTCACTCCAAGGGCGTGATGATCCTCACCGGTTATCTGGGCAGCCGCTACGCCCAGGAATTCCCGCTGGCGATTTCCGCGAGCATTGCGCTCGAGCAGTCCTACGGTTACGTCGACGGCGACAGCGCTTCGCTGGGTGAGGCCTGTACGTTGATCTCTGCGCTTTCACGCACGCCGCTCAAGCAATGCTTCGCGATCACCGGCTCGATCAACCAGTTCGGCGAAGTGCAGGCAGTGGGCGGGGTCAACGAGAAGATCGAAGGCTTCTTCCGGCTCTGCGAAGCGCGCGGGCTGACGGGAGAGCAGGGCGCAATCATCCCGCACGCCAACGTCACGACGCTGATGCTCGATGAGCGGGTGGTGCAGGCAGTACGCGACGGGCAGTTCCATATCTATGCGGTTCGTCAGGCTGACGAAGCCTTGAGCCTGCTGGTTGGTGAGCCCGCCGGTGCGCCGGACGAGAACGGCGAATTCCCTGAAGGCAGCGTCAACGCGCGTGTCGTAGAGCGCCTGCGGGATATCGCGGAAATGCTCAGCGACGAAGACCTCAAGGAAGAACTGGAAAAAGAGCCAGCGCAGTTGCAGCCTGAACTCAAACTCTGACAAGTGCCTGAATCGGACCGGGTAGCTGCCAGGCGGCCCGGCCCCGTTCATCAGGGGCATTTCGCGGGTGGCCGTTTTCCTCTAGTCTTGACGGTAACCGCCGTGTCCTTGACGATTGGCGCGCACTCTGCCTCGAGAGAAGTAGGGTGCTTTTGCCGATCAGGAGCGCATCATGCAGCGTAGCCTTTGCCTTACCCGAGAATGCATGGGGCTGATGACCCGTATCGAATGTTTCATTCGGTCTCTCCCTTGTGACAGCAATCGCTGGATGTTGCTGTTCGCCGCGGGCATGGCGGACGAACAGCCATCTGCCATCAAGTCGCAGGGGCCGTTCAATGGTCAGCCTGCTGCGCAGTCGGTGTTGACCACGATTACCGAAAGCCTGGCACTGCACGGCTATCGATGCACAGACGACCTTTCGATCTGGACCCTGCACATGCAAGCCGAGCTGCGGCGTATCGACAGCGGCATGGCGTCTTTTCAGCGTTCCTCGCCGTTCTAGTCATTCATAACCCGGCTGCCTGATGCCTCGCGTGCGATATTTTGTCGCATACCCAGAGCCGCGCCTTCCCGCTGATATACTCGCCCGTCCTTTCAAAACACCTTGCGAGTCTCAATGGAACGTTTTTTTGAAAATGCCATGTACGCATCGCGCTGGCTGCTGGCGCCGATCTATTTCGGTCTTTCCCTTGGCCTGTTGGCGTTGTGTCTAAAATTCTTTCAGGAAGTCTTTCACGTCATCCCCAACATCTTCTCGCTGGCCGAAGCCGATCTGATTCTGGTGCTGCTGTCGTTGATCGACATGGCGCTGGTGGGTGGCCTGCTGGTGATGGTGATGATTTCCGGCTACGAGAACTTCGTGTCGCAACTGGATATCGATGACGACAAGGAAAAGCTCAACTGGCTGGGCACCATGGATTCGTCTTCGCTGAAGATGAAAGTCGCCGCGTCGATTGTGGCGATTTCCTCGATCCATCTGCTGCGAGTGTTCATGGATGCCACCAACATAAAGACCGAGTACTTGATGTGGTACGTGATCATTCACATGACCTTCGTGATATCGGCATTCGCAATGGGCTATCTGGACAAACTGACCAAGCATGAGCATTGAGGCTTGAACGCCTCATGGTTGCCCGCGTTGTAATGGCTTGTCAGGTTCCGCAAGGCGGGCCCGGCTTCTGGCATGTTGTGCGGTGATGCGGTAAAACATCGGTTCCGATGCTTAACGTGTAGCGCAGGAGGTTCGATCATGAATTATCAGGAATTGACCGCGCATGCCCAGGCCGGGCGCGTCGAGGAGCTGAACCTGATCTCCATGGAAGGCGGCATTTATCTGCTGGATGTGCGCATGGACGGCACCTCGGTGATGCTCAAGGATCAGGCGGGCAAGACCTTGCATTTGCGTTCGGTCGAGCACGCGCGGGACCTGCTCAAGGACCTGCCGCCGGTACCGTTTTATCTGGTGCACTGCGTAGTGCATGACGAGTTGTGCGGCATGCCGGTCAATGACCGTTCCGAGATGCGCATGCCGATCTCCTTTCATTCCTCATGGTCCTGACGCTCGGAAGCTGCCCATTGCCGCTTTAGGACGTTTCCGGTCTGTTGTGCTAGGCTGCTCGGCCTTTTGGTCCGGGGTGTAACAGCGTGAGGTGATAGCCGTCAGGCATCACGCGCTCACCGACTGTGCGCCCCTATGCGGAGCAGTGTCATGTCCGAAGTCAATCTGTCCACCGACGAAACCCGCGTCAGCTACGGCATCGGCCGTCAACTGGGCGATCAGCTGCGCGACAACCCGCCACCGGGTGTCGATCTGGAAGCCATCGTGGCAGGTCTGCGCGACGCCTTTGGCGGTCAGCCAAGCCGTGTCGGTCAGGAAGAAATGTCCGCCAGCTTCAAGGTCATCCGCGAAATCATGCAGGCCGAAGCAGCTGCCAAAGCTGAACAGGCGGCTGGCGCTGGCAAGGCTTACCTGGCTGAAAACGCCAAGCGCGAAGGCGTGACCACACTGGCGTCGGGCCTTCAATTCGAAGTGCTGACCGCTGGCGACGGCGCCAAGCCGACCCGTGAAGATCAGGTGCGCGTTCACTATCACGGCACCTTGATCGACGGCAACGTGTTCGACAGCTCCTACGACCGTGGCGAGCCGGCCGAATTTCCGGTCAGCGGCGTGATCGCTGGCTGGACCGAAGCACTGCAATTGATGAGCGCCGGCAGCAAATGGCGTCTGTACGTACCTAGCGAGCTGGCTTATGGCGCTCAGGGCGTTGGCAGCATCGCACCGCACAGCGTGCTGGTGTTCGACGTGGAACTGCTGGACGTTCTGTAATCGACCTGTTCGATACCGAAGATCGCTGAACGAATCGGCTGATTCGTTCAGCGGCGGGGTTGTGCTGATGCGCCATGCTCAGTGCAACTCACCCATCGGGCGCAACGCCCGTGCATAACAGAACAGAAACAGATTGCGCACCATCTCCTTTAGAACCAACGGCTCGCTGGAACTCAGGCTGTAAAAGTCCAGATCGCCCTGATCACGCAACTCCTCCAACGCTTCCTCTTCCAGAACGGCACATACCTCACCGGTCTCGCGGTGCAGAATTCTCAGGTAAGGGTGAGGGCGGTCCAGCCATGCATCGATCAAATAAGTCATGTCTCATCTCCTGCGTTTGGTTAGATGAGAATAATTCCTATCGAGATAATAGCAAGGCACTATTGAGATTAATTCTCATTTTGCGCCGAGTGGTTGATCCAGGTCAGTGAATCGAGGGCAAGAAAAAGCCCGTCACGCGGGACGGGCTTTTCGCTTGCAGCAGGCTGTCAGTGGGTGCGGGCGACCGCGAATTCACTCAGCTCGACAAGCGCATCGCGATACTCGCTGGGCGGCAGGGCGTCCAGGCAAGCGATGGCGCGGGCTGCGTAATCGCGGGCCAGGCGTGCGGTGTAATCCAGAGCGCCGGCGCTTTCCACAGCATTGCGGATGCTTTCCAGATCTTCCAGGCCGCCTTTCTGGATCGCCTGCCGCACCAGTGCGGCCTGCTCCGGGCTGCCTTCGCGCATGGTGTAGATCAGCGGCAGTGTAGGCTTGCCTTCGGCCAGGTCATCACCGACGTTCTTGCCCAGTGTTTCGGCATCACCCAGATAGTCGAGCAGATCATCGACCAGCTGGAAGGCCACACCCAGGTGATCACCAAAGGTGCGCAGTGCTTCAGTTTGCGCATCGGAGGCGTTGCACAGGGCGGCGGCGCTGTGGGTCGAGGCCTCGAACAGCATGGCTGTCTTGCCGCGAATCACTTCCATGTAGGTTTCTTCGGTGGTGCTGGCATCGCGGATCTTGGACAGCTGCAGGACTTCACCCTCGGCAATCACACGGGTCGCCTTGGACAGAATCCGCATGACTTCCATCGAGCCCAGTTCGACCATCATTTCGAACGAGCGGGAATAAAGGAAGTCGCCCACCAGCACGCTGGGTGCGTTGCCCCACAGCGCGTTGGCGGTAGAGCGCCCGCGACGCATGCCGGACATGTCGACGACATCGTCGTGCAGCAGCGTTGCGGTGTGCAGGAATTCGATGGTGGCGGCGAGCAGGCGAACATCATCGCCCTCACGGCCCAGAGCCTTGCCACACAACAGCACCAGCAGCGGGCGCAGGCGCTTGCCGCCAGCCGACGTGATGTAATCGCCGATTTTCGATACCAGCGGTACGCGCGACGTCAGTTGCTTTTTGATGATAAGGTCAACGGCACTAAAGTCGTCCGCCACTGCGCGGTAGAAGGCTTGGGGTTGCATCAGCGACACGTGCTCCGGATAGGTTGCGCCGCATGCTAGGTTGCGGGGTAGAGCGTGTCAAGGTATGACGACCCGCCTCTTGCAACCCATGATTGCCTTGCGTACAATCGCGCACCCTAACTTTCCTGGGCAGCACCTGCCTTACGCAATGCAAACGGGCCGTTCCAGCCCAATGCAGCCATGCCAGCCAATACTCTTCTTATAAAGAGCTGGGTGAGCAGGATTTTCGGAGAAATACCATGTACGCAGTAATTGTTACCGGTGGCAAGCAGTACAAAGTCGCCCCAGGTGAATACCTGAAAATTGAAAAACTGGAAATCGCTACTGGCGAATCCGTCACGTTTGACCGCGTTCTGCTGGTTGGCAATGGCGACGACGTCAATATCGGTGCTCCAGTTGTTGCTGGCGCTACCGTTGTGGCTGAAGTGGTTTCGCAAGGTCGTCACGATAAGGTTCGTATCATCAAGTTCCGTCGTCGTAAGCACCACATGAAGCGTATGGGCCACCGCCAGTGGTACACCGAGATCAAAATTACAGGTATTCAGGCTTAATTCAGCCTAATCCTCATTTGGAGAATTGACTCATGGCTCACAAAAAAGCTGGTGGTAGTACCCGTAACGGGCGCGACTCAGAAGCCAAACGCCTTGGCGTGAAGATGTATGGCGGCCAGGCTATCATCCCTGGCAACATCATCGTGCGTCAGCGCGGCACCCAATTCCACGCTGGCTACGGCGTTGGCATGGGTAAAGATCACACCCTGTTCGCGAAAGTGGAAGGCGTGATCAAGTTCCAGGTCAAGGGCGCCTTCGGTCGCCGCTACGTGAGCATCGTTCCGAAGACTGAAGTCTCCGCAGCGTAATCACGCAGTTGCTTAAAAGCCCTGTCTTGCGACGGGGCTTTTTTGTTTGTAGAGGTAGGTGAGTCTCTTGCAAAACTGTTTGTGCGGGCTGTTGTGATGTTGACCCATGGGGTCGCTGGTTTCTGATCGGTATCGCAACGCTCATTTTTGCAAGAGTCTTATGTAATTTATGTGGTTCTGCTCGTCCCTGTGGCGGGAGGCGTGCGTTATGAAATTTGTAGATGAAGTATCCATTCGAGTAAAAGCCGGCGACGGCGGTAACGGTTGCATGAGTTTCCGTCGCGAAAAATTCATTGAAAACGGTGGTCCTAACGGCGGTGACGGTGGTGATGGCGGTTCGGTCTTCATGGTCGCCGACGTCAACCTCAACACGCTGGTCGACTACCGTTATACCCGTCACTTCGACGCCGAGCGCGGTTCCAATGGCGGCAGCGCCGATTGCACCGGTCGTAAGGGTGAAGAGCTGGTGCTGCGCGTACCGGTCGGGACCACCATCATTGATGCGACCACCCAGGAAATCATCGGCGATCTGACCAAAGACGGTCAGCGCCTGATGGTTGCTCAGGGCGGCTGGCACGGTCTGGGTAACACTCGATTCAAATCCAGTACCAATCGCGCTCCGCGTCAGACCACGCCAGGCAAGCCGGGCGATCAGCGTGATCTCAAGCTGGAACTGAAAGTGTTGGCTGACGTCGGTCTGCTGGGCTTGCCGAACGCTGGTAAAAGCACGTTCATTCGCTCGGTATCGGCTGCCAAGCCGAAAGTGGCTGACTACCCGTTCACCACGCTGGTGCCGAACCTGGGTGTGGTCAGTGTCGATCGCTGGAAGAGCTTCGTTGTTGCCGACATTCCTGGTTTGATCGAAGGTGCATCCGACGGCGCTGGCCTGGGGATTCGCTTCCTCAAGCACTTGGCGCGTACGCGTCTGTTGCTGCACCTCGTCGACATGGCGCCGCTGGATGAAACCAGCGCGCCGGATGCGGCCGAAGTAATCGTTCGCGAGCTGGAAAAATTCAGCCCGTCACTGGCAGAGCGTGATCGCTGGCTGGTGTTGAACAAGTGCGATCAGATTCTTGAAGAGGAGCAGGAGGCGCGCAAGCAGGAGATCGTCGATCGTCTGGAGTGGGCCGGCCCTGTTTACGTGATCTCTGCCATTGCCAAAGAAGGCACCGAGCAGCTGACGCGCGACATCATGCGTTATCTGGAAGAGCGCAGTCTGCGTATCGCCGAAGAGCCTGGTTATGCCGAAGAGCTGGCCGAGCTGGATCAGCGCATCGAAGACGAAGCGCGGGCGCAGTTGCAGGCGCTGGACGATCAGCGCGCCCTGCGCCGTAGTGGCGTGAAGAGCGTGCACGACATCGGCGACGATGACTGGGATGAAGAAGACGTTGAAGATGAAGACGGTCCGGAAATCATTTACGTCCGTGACTGATCGCTTGAAGTAAACTTGAACGCCGCTACGATTGTCAGCGGCGTTTTTGTATCCCGAATTTGAAAACCCTCTGGCTAAGGTTGGAAGAAGATGCGCAGCAAAGTGACGGGTGCCCAGCGCTGGGTTGTGAAAATCGGCAGTGCCTTGCTGACCGCAGATGGCAAGGGGCTGGATCGCAATGCCATGGGTGTGTGGGTTGAGCAGATGGTGGCGCTGCATGAAGCGGGCGTCGAGCTGGTGCTGGTGTCTTCCGGGGCGGTGGCTGCGGGCATGAGTCGCCTTGGCTGGACAGCGCGACCCAGTGCGATGCATGAGCTTCAGGCTGCTGCTGCCATCGGCCAGATGGGCCTGGTGCAGGCGTGGGAGTCGAGCTTTGCCGAGCATGGCCGGCATACCGCGCAGATCCTGCTGACCCACGATGACCTTTCTGATCGCAAGCGCTACCTGAATGCCCGCAGTACCTTGCGCACGCTGGTCGAGCTTGGGGTGGTGCCAGTCATCAATGAAAACGACACCGTGGTCACCGACGAAATCCGTTTTGGCGACAACGACACGCTGGCGGCGCTGGTCGCCAATCTGGTCGAGGCTGATCTGCTGGTCATCCTGACCGATCGCGACGGCATGTTCGATGCGGACCCGCGCAATAACCCCGAGGCGCAGCTGATTTACGAGGCGCGTGCCGATGATCCGGCGCTGGACGCAGTCGCGGGCGGTACGGGTGGTGCGCTGGGGCGTGGCGGCATGCAGACCAAGCTGCGTGCTGCGCGTCTGGCTGCGCGCTCCGGTGCGCATACGGTCATCGTCGGCGGGCGCATCGAGCGTGTGCTGGCACGCCTCAAGGGTGGCGAGCGGTTGGGGACCTTGCTGTCTCCCGAGCGCGAAATGCTCGCGGCTCGCAAGCAATGGCTGGCCGGTCATCTGCAGACTCGCGGTACGCTGGTGCTCGACGATGGCGCGGTGTCTGCGCTGGCCAAAGACCATAAAAGCCTGCTGCCGGTGGGTGTCAAGCTGGTGCAGGGCAGTTTTCGGCGTGGCGAGATGGTGGTGTGTGTGGCGCCGGATGGTCGGGAAGTAGCCCGTGGCCTGAGTAACTACAGTGCCATCGAGGCGCAGAAAATCATTGGTCACTCATCCGAAGCGATCGTTCGTGAACTAGGTTACATGGCCGAGCCGGAGCTGATTCACCGGGATAACCTGATTCTCGTCTGATACAGATTGCCGGGTTGGGTCCCTGCCGGGTTCAGGTCGCTGGGTTCAGCTAAATATAAGGAATAATCGATGCGCGTCATGCAAGGTGTGTTGGCTGCTTTGTTGCTGGTGCCTGTGCTGGTCTCTGCGGAAGAGATTGGTCAGGTGTCGACAGTGTTCAAGATGGTCGGGCCTAACGACCGGATCGTCGTCGAGGCTTTCGATGATCCCAAGGTCGAGGGTGTGACGTGCTACCTGTCGCGCGCCAAGACTGGCGGGGTGAAAGGTGGTCTGGGGCTGGCTGAGGATCGTGCCGAGGCGTCCATCGCCTGCCGTCAGGTCGGCGCTATCCGCTTCAAGGAAAACCTCAAGGATGGCGATGAGGTCTTCAAGGAGCGCACCTCTCTGGTCTTCAAGACCATGCAGGTGGTGCGGTTCTTCGACAAGAAGCGCAATACACTGGTTTACCTGGTCTACAGCGACCGCGTCATCGAAGGCAGCCCGCAAAATGCCGTGACCGCGATCCCGATCCTGCCATGGACAACCGCGCCCGCACCTTGATGGGCTGGTTTTTGGTCGGGCGACGCTTCGCTTGTCCGCGATCTATAGGTTTCTGTATGAGCGGACTTGTCCGCGAACTGCCGGGCACCGGCAGCAAAGCCTGTGCACGCGGTATATCAGGTGCAACCAGCGCAGTCTGGTTTAGGGCCGCTTCGCAGCCCTGCGCGGACAAGCGAAGCGTCGCTCGGTCCGCTCCCACGCCCTCCTGGGAGAGTCACGTTTTGTGGTGGGCAATAAAAAACCGACCCTGAGGTCGGTTTTTTAACAAGCGGATCGCTTAGGCTGCAGCAGCAAGGCTCAAAGCCTTGATGTGACCGTTCAGACGACCTTTATGGCGAGCAGCTTTGTTCTTGTGGATGATGCCTTTGTCGGCCATACGGTCGATAACAGGCACTGCTAGAACATAAGCGGCTTGCGCTTTTTCTGCGTCTTTTGCGTCAATGGCTTTAACCACATTCTTGATGTAGGTACGAACCATGGAACGCAGGCTGGCGTTGTGGCTGCGACGCTTCTCAGCCTGTTTTGCACGTTTTTTGGCGGAAGGTGTGTTGGCCACCGTCGAGCTCCTCGAAAGACTTTGTGAAATAGCAAACAAAATAGGCCGCGAATCATGCCGATGAGTTGAAGTCTTGTCAAGGGCAGTTAAGGTGTTCCGCTGAGTGGTTGCTACATTTGACCGGAGGATTTATTTCCGGCCTGCGACCTGTAAACTCGCGGCCTTTGCTTCGGGCGTTTTTGCGGCGCGAAGTATCGCATATATGGCTGGCTTAATCGCCCATCCTTTGCCGAGGCGCACAACTCTTTCCATGAACCTACTCAAGTCACTTGCCGCCGTCAGCTCCATCACCATGCTTTCCCGGGTGCTGGGCTTCATCCGCGACACCATCATTGCGCGCACTTTCGGCGCCGGAATGGCAACGGATGCGTTCTTTATCGCCTTCAAGCTGCCCAATCTGCTGCGCCGAATCTTTGCCGAAGGGGCTTTTTCCCAGGCCTTCGTGCCGATTCTGGCTGAATACAAAAGCCAGCAGGGCGAGGAGGCGACCCGCACGTTTGTCGCTTACGTAACCGGGTTGCTGACGCTGGCGCTGGCGCTGGTCACTCTGCTGGGGGTGATTTTCGCGCCTTGGGTGATCTGGGCCACGGCGCCAGGCTTTGCCGACACGCCGGAAAAATTCGCCCTGACCTCGGACCTGCTGCGGGTGACTTTTCCTTATATATTGCTGATATCCCTGTCTTCGATGGCCGGTGCAATTCTCAACACCTGGAACCGTTTTTCGGTGCCTGCGTTCGTGCCGACTCTGCTCAACGTCAGCATGATCTTTTTTGCGCTATTCCTGACGCCGTACTTCGACCCCCCGGTCATGGCGCTCGGCTGGGCAGTGCTGGTCGGCGGCCTGTTACAGTTGCTTTATCAACTGCCGCACCTGAAAAAGATCGGCATGCTGGTGCTGCCGCGTCTCAATCTGCGCGATACCGGCGTATGGCGGGTGATGAAGCAGATGCTGCCCGCCATCCTCGGTGTTTCGGTCAGTCAGATTTCGCTGATCATCAACACTATATTTGCCTCGTTCCTCGTCGCCGGTTCGGTGTCGTGGATGTATTACGCCGACCGCCTGATGGAATTGCCGTCCGGGGTGCTGGGCGTCGCACTGGGCACGATTCTGTTGCCGATCCTGTCCAAAACCTACGCGCAACGGGATCGTCAGGAGTATTCACGGATTCTCGACTGGGGGCTGCGCCTGTGCTTCGTGCTGGTTCTGCCCTGCACGCTGGCGCTGGGGCTGCTCGCCGAGCCATTGACCGTTTCGCTGTTTCAGTACGGCAAGTTCGATGCGCTGGACTCGGCTATGACTCAGCGTGCGCTGGTCGCCTATTCGGTTGGTTTGCTGGGCATCATCCTGATCAAGGTGCTGGCGCCCGGTTTTTATGCGCAGCAAAATATCCGCACCCCGGTGAAAATCGCGATCTTCACCCTCATAGTGACTCAACTGCTGAACCTTGTGTTTATAGTGCCCTTGCAGCATGCGGGTCTGGCGCTGGCCATCAGCGTAGGGGCGTGCATCAACGCCGGGCTGCTGTTCTGGCAGCTGCGCAAGCAGCAATTGTTTCAGCCGCAGCCTGGCTGGACGAAGTTTCTGTTCAAGCTGGTGATTGCCGTCGCAGTGATGTCGGCTGTGCTGCTGGGGCTGATGCATTTCATGCCGGCGTGGGGTGAGGGGCAAATGCTGGAACGTTTTCTGCGGCTCGGTGCGTTGGTGGCCGCAGGTGTGGTGACCTATTTTGCAATGCTTCTGTTGCTCGGCTTCCGGCTCAGGGATTTTGCCCGTAAGGCGGTCATGTAGGCCGCTGCACAGCGGTTGGCTGTCGGTTTTTTTCGTTGTGCGCCACTAACCGGCGTCCGGTCTTGGCGTGTTGCCTGTCGTCCAAGGCCGTGTGTGGTTATAATCGGCCACTTTATGAGCAAGAAGTGCGTTATGCAGCTGGTTAGAGGCCTTCACAACCTGCGCCCCGAACATCGGGGCTGCGTCGCCACGATTGGCAATTTCGACGGTGTTCACCGCGGCCACCAGGCTATCCTGGCGCGTTTGCGCGAGCGTGCCGTCGAATTGGGATTGCCCGGCTGCGTGGTGATTTTCGAGCCGCAGCCGCGTGAATTCTTTGCCCCGGAGACGGCTCCGGCGCGTCTGGCGCGTTTGCGCGACAAGCTCGAACTGCTGGGTGCGGAGGGCGTCGACCGGGTATTGTGTCTGTCCTTCAATCAGCGCCTTTGCAAACTCAGCGCCGCCAGCTTCGTCGAGACGGTACTGATCGACGGGCTTGGCGTGCAGCACCTTGAAGTGGGCGATGATTTTCGTTTTGGCTACGACCGGGTCGGTGATTTCGATTTTCTGCAGCAGGCCGGCACGACGCATGGTTTTACCGTAGAAGCGGCGCAGACCGTTGAAATCGATGGCATCCGGGTCAGCAGCACCAAAGTGCGTAAAGCCCTGGCTGCAGCGGACTTTGCCCTGGCCGAGCGTATGCTGGGGCGTCCGTTCCAGATTACCGGGCGGGTGTTACATGGCCAGAAGCTGGCGCGGCAACTGGGTACGCCCACCGCCAACGTGCAACTCAAGCGTCGTCGTGTGCCGTTGAGCGGGGTTTATCTGGTCAGCATGGACATCGACGGCAAGGCCTGGCCGGGAGTCGCCAACATTGGCGTGCGCCCGACCGTGGCAGGTGATGGCAGTGCCCACCTTGAAGTGCATCTTCTGGATTTTGCCGGCGATCTTTACGGTCGGCGTTTAACGGTGGCTTTCCACCACAAGCTGCGTGATGAGCAGCGTTTCGCCTCACTGGAGGCGCTCAAGACGGCGATCAATGCGGACGTCGCCGCCGCCCGTGCCCATTGGCATGGCTAACCGCTAAACAAGAGCCTGAAATGACTGATTATAAAGCCACGCTAAACCTTCCGGACACCGCCTTCCCTATGAAGGCCGGCCTGCCCCAGCGCGAGCCGCAAACTCTGCAGCGCTGGGACAGCATTGGCCTGCACCAGAAGCTGCGCGAGATTGGCAAGGATCGTCCCAAGTTCGTCCTGCACGACGGTCCTCCGTACGCCAACGGCACTATTCACATCGGTCATGCGGTCAACAAGATTCTCAAGGACATGATCCTGCGTTCCAAAACCCTGGCGGGCTTCGATGCCCCCTACGTGCCGGGTTGGGACTGTCATGGCCTGCCGATCGAGCACAAGGTCGAAGTGACCCACGGCAAGAACCTCTCCGCCGATCGCACGCGCGAGCTGTGCCGCGCCTATGCGGCCGAGCAGATCGAAGGCCAGAAGTCCGAGTTCATCCGTCTGGGTGTGCTGGGCGACTGGGGCAATCCGTACCTGACCATGAACTTCGCCAACGAAGCCGGAGAAATCCGGGCGCTGGCCGAGATGGTCAAGGGCGGTTTCGTCTTCAAGGGCCTGAAGCCGGTCAACTGGTGCTTCGATTGCGGTTCGGCATTGGCTGAAGCCGAGGTCGAATATCAGGACAAGAAATCCTCGACCATCGACGTGGCGTTCCCGGCTGCCGACGAGGCGAAGCTGGCCGCAGCGTTCGGTCTGCCTTCGCTGGGCAAGCCTGCGTCCATCGTCATCTGGACCACCACACCGTGGACCATCCCCGCCAACCAGGCGCTGAACGTCCATCCCGAGTTCGAATACTCGCTGGTCGATGTCGGCGACAAACTGCTGGTGCTGGCGTCCGAGCTGGTTGAAAGCTGTCTGGTCCGTTACAAACTGGAAGGTACGGTCGTTGCGACTACCACCGGTCAGGCGCTGGAACTGATCAATTTCCGCCATCCGTTCTACGACCGTCTGTCGCCGATCTACCTGGCCGAATACGTCGAGCTGGGTGCGGGCACCGGTATTGTTCACTGCTCGCCTGCCTATGGCGTGGACGACTTCAACATCTGCAAGCAATACGGCCTGAGCAACGACGACATCATCAGTCCGGTGCAGAGCAACGGCGTGTATGTCGAGTCGCTGGAGTTCTTCGGTGGTCAGTTCATCTTCAAGGCTAACCAGAACATCATCGACAAGCTGGTCGAAGTCGGCAGCCTGATGGACACCGAAACCATCAGCCACAGCTACATGCACTGCTGGCGCCACAAGTCGCCACTGATCTACCGCGCCACCGCGCAGTGGTTCGTCGGCATGGACAAGCAGCCTGAAAGCGGCGAAACGCTGCGCAAGCGCGCGGTCAAGGCCATCGAAGACACCGAGTTCGTGCCGGCCTGGGGTCAGGCGCGCCTGCATTCGATGATTGCCAACCGTCCGGACTGGTGCATCTCGCGTCAACGCAACTGGGGCGTGCCGATTCCGTTCTTCCTGCACAAGGAAAGCGGCGACCTGCACCCACGCACCGTCGAACTGATGGAAGAAGTGGCCCTGCGCGTCGAGAAAGAAGGTATCGAAGCCTGGTTCAAGCTGGATGCCAGCGAGTTGCTGGGTGACGAGGCCGCCAAGTACGACAAGATCTCCGACACACTGGACGTCTGGTTCGACTCGGGCACTACCCACTGGCACGTATTGCGCGGTTCACACCCGATGGGCCACGAAACCGGTCCGCGTGCCGATCTGTACCTGGAAGGTTCCGACCAGCACCGCGGCTGGTTCCACTCATCGCTGCTGACCGGCTGCATGCTGGACGATCACGCACCGTATCGCGAACTGCTGACCCACGGCTTTGTGGTCGACGAGAACGGTCGCAAGATGTCCAAGTCGCTGAACAACGTGGTCGCACCGCAAAAAGTCAACGACTCGCTGGGTGCGGACATCATGCGCCTGTGGGTATCGGCGACCGACTATTCGGGCGAAATGGCGGTTTCCGATCAGATCCTGCAGCGCAGCGCCGATGCCTATCGTCGTATTCGCAACACTGCACGCTTCCTGCTCTCGAACCTGTCGGGCTTCAACCCGGCGACCGACATCCTGCCAGCCGAAGAAATGCTCGCGCTGGATCGCTGGGCCGTGGACCGCACGCTGCTGTTGCAACGCGAACTGCAAGAGCATTACGGCGAATACCGCTTCTGGAACGTGTACTCGAAGATCCACAATTTCTGCGTGCAGGAGTTGGGTGGTTTCTATCTGGACATCATCAAGGATCGTCAATACACCACGGCTGCCGACAGCACCGCGCGTCGCTCCTGCCAGACGGCTCTGTTCCACATCTCCGAAGCGCTGGTGCGCTGGATCGCGCCGATCCTGGCGTTCACCGCCGACGAGCTGTGGCAATTCCTGCCGGGCGAGCGCAACGAATCGGTAATGCTCAACACCTGGTATGAAGGCCTGAGCGAAATGCCGGCCGACTTCGACATGGACCGTGCCTACTGGGAGCGGATCATGGCGGTGAAGACCTCGGTCAACAAGGAAATGGAAAACCTGCGCGCGGCCAAGGCCATCGGCGGCAACCTGCAGGCTGAAGTGACCCTGTACGCTGAAGATTCGCTGGTCGCCGACCTGTCGAAGCTGAGCAACGAATTGCGCTTCGTGCTGATCACCTCGACCGCCAGTGTGGCACCGTTCGTATCGGCTCCGGCGGATGCGGTGGTCACCGAAGTCGCGGGTCTGAAGCTGAAAGTGGTCAAGTCCAGCCATGCCAAATGTGCCCGTTGCTGGCATCACCGCGAGGATGTCGGCGTGAACCCTGAGCATCCGGAAATCTGCGGCCGTTGCGTAGACAACATCAGCGGTGCGGGCGAGGTGCGTCACTATGCCTGACACATCGTTGCCTAACGCCTCGTTCGGCCGCCTGGCCTGGTTGTGGTTGACCGTGTTGATTGTGGTTGTCGACCAGGTCAGCAAGTATTACTTCGAGAACTCGCTGAGCCTCTATCAGCAGATTATAGTGATCCCGGACTACTTCAGCTGGACCCTGGCTTACAACACCGGGGCTGCCTTCAGCTTTCTGGCAGACGGTGCCGGTTGGCAGCGCTGGTTGTTCGCCCTGATCGCAGTCGTGGTCAGTGCAGTGCTGGTGGTCTGGCTCAAGCGTCTGGGTCGCGATGACACCTGGCTGGCCATCGCGCTGGCGCTGGTGCTGGGCGGCGCGCTGGGCAACCTGTATGACCGCGTGGTGTTGGGGCATGTGATCGACTTCATTCTGGTTCACTGGCAGAACCGCTGGTACTTCCCGGCCTTCAACGTCGCCGACAGTGCAATCACTGTAGGCGCGATCATGCTGGCGCTGGACATGTTCAAAAGCAAGAAAACCGGAGAGACCGTCAATGACTGAACAGACGTCGACCCAAGGCTCGGCAGGCGAACTGCGCATCGGCCAGAACACCCAGGTCACTTTGCACTTTGCCCTGCGTCTGGAAAACGGCGACACCGTCGACAGCACCTTCGAAAAGGCTCCGGCCACGTTCAAGGTCGGTGACGGCAACCTGCTGCCCGGCTTCGAAGCGGCGATTTTCGGTTTCAAGGCGGGTGACAGAAAGACCGTACAGATTCCGCCGGAAAACGCCTTTGGTCAGCCCAACCCACAAAACGTGCAGATCATGCCACGCTCGCAATTCGTGGGCATGGAACTGTCCGAAGGGTTGCTGGTGATCTTCAATGACGCGGCCAACACCGAGTTACCCGGCGTGGTGAAAGCATTCGATGACCAGCAGGTCACCATCGACTTCAACCACCCGCTGGCGGGCAAGACCCTGAGCTTCGAAGTGGAAATCTTCGACGTGAAGGCGATTCTGGCTTCCTGATCTCCGCCATCAAGCCCGGCTTCGGCCGGGCTGCTCCACACATGAGGCACAGCATGCAAATCAAACTCGCCAACCCCCGCGGCTTTTGTGCCGGTGTGGACCGCGCGATCGAAATCGTCAATCGCGCTCTGGAAGTGTTTGGTCCGCCGATCTACGTGCGCCATGAAGTGGTACACAACAAATTTGTCGTTGAAGACCTGCGCTCTCGCGGCGCGATCTTCGTCGAAGAGCTGGACCAGGTGCCTGACGACGTCATCGTTATTTTCAGTGCTCACGGCGTTTCCCAGGCCGTGCGCACCGAGGCTGCCGGTCGTGGCCTGAAAGTCTTCGATGCCACCTGCCCGCTGGTCACCAAAGTGCATATCGAGGTCGCCCGCTACAGCCGCGATGGTCGCGAGTGCATTCTGATCGGCCACGCCGGTCATCCGGAAGTCGAAGGCACCATGGGCCAGTATGACGCCGCCAATGGCGGCGCGATCTATCTGGTCGAGGATGAAGACGACGTGGCGACGCTGCAAGTGCGCAACCCGGACTCATTGGCGTTCGTGACCCAGACCACGTTGTCGATGGACGACACCAGCCGCGTTATCGATGCATTGCGCCAGCGTTTCCCGGCCATTGGCGGGCCGCGCAAAGACGACATCTGCTACGCCACGCAAAACCGTCAGGACGCCGTCAAGCAACTGGCCGACGAGTGCGATGTGGTGTTGGTGGTGGGCAGCCCGAACAGCTCAAACTCCAACCGCCTGCGCGAATTGGCTGAACGCATGGCCACCCCGGCGTACCTGATCGATGGTGCCGAAGACATGCAGCAAAGCTGGTTCGACGGCGTGCAGCATATCGGTATCACCGCAGGTGCATCGGCTCCGGAAGTGCTGGTGCGGGGTGTGATCCAGCAATTGCACGCTTGGGGCGCGACCGGCGCAGATGAACTGGCGGGTCGTGAAGAGAACATCACGTTCTCGATGCCCAAGGAGCTGCGGGTCAAGTCGCTGCTCTGATCCCGCTCAGCCACACAGGGCTGCTTCCTGTTTTGTGTCTTCGATCCTGACTCGGCCAGCCGGCGCTACGATCACCCGGTAGTTGCTGGCCGGCTGATCGCTGGCACACACGTGCAGCGTGCCGTTGGTTCTGTTCCGCAAGTTGCCCAGACCGTTGAAACTCAAGTGCCCTGCGACTTTCCGGTTGCCGACCACGCGTGTCTTGCCGCCATTCGCGCGTTCTATCAATAACGTATCGTTTTCATCCGGCCCTTTGCCATCTGCGTCGAGTATGATCCGCCAGCCATTGCTCCAGTCTTGCTCGATGGCATGGATTGTCACGATCTGATTGCGCGTGATCGCGGCGACTCTGGCTGAACGGATGCCGCTGGCCAGCTCCTGAGCCGTCGCGAGTCCTCGATTCGATTCGATGAGTTCCTTGAAAGAAGGTGTGGCGATGTTGGCGAGAATGGCGATCAGTGCAACCACGATGAGTAATTCGACCAGCGTGAACCCTGCATGCTTCATCTGCTTTCCTCCCTGGAAAACGCCGTTTCAGAACCCTGCGGGCGTTCGTCGTCGCAAAACAACCGTACGTCACGCTATGGATTTTCCTGCGGCGTTGCTGCCTTATAGTCGTAACGTCTAGGAGACACTCAATGCGTCATATAGCCAAGGGATTCAGCCTCATCGAATTGTTAGTCACTGTGTCCCTGGTGGGTATCCTGGCGGCTATCGCTATCCCGAATTTCACCAGTTCCATCCAGAGCAACAAGGCCGATACCGAGGTCAGCGATTTGCAGCGCGCGCTCAACTATGCGCGACTCGAGGCGATAAACAGGGGAGTGACGGTGCGCATTGCACCGACCAGCGGGACGGCATGGACCAGTGAATTGCAGGTGTATCTGGCTTCTGATGCCAACAAGAAAGCACTTCGTACCGTGGCTGCAATGAGCAGCGGGGCAGCGTTGGTGACGGCGCCTAATGCAGCAGCACTTGATTTCAATAACCTTGGGGGGCTTATTGCCCCGGCTTCGGCGGTCATCATGACCTACACCCGGGGCAGCACGACCAAAACCGTCAATATCTGTCTGACCGGACGGATCGTCCTTGGTGGAAGCTGCTGATGCTGTATAGAACCCGACATCGCCAGACCGGCCTAACCCTGATCGAGGTACTGGTCTCGGTCTTGATCCTTGCCATTGGCTTGCTGGGAGCCGCCGCCATTCAGCTCAATGCGCTCAAATACACCGACAGCTCGACCATGAGCAGCCAGGCCAGCTTCATTGCCTACGACATGATGGATCGCATACGCGCCAATGTTGATGGCAATGCGAGTGCCAACGGTACCAGGAATGTGCTGGCGTCCTATGCGTTGGCGAATCTGGATGCCGCGCAAGCTGCCAACCTGAACGATGCCAGGGTGCAGGATCTGTTTGATTTCAAGACCAATATCACTAATTTTGCAGGCACGAGCGGCACGGCCAGCATTGTGATCAGCGACTTTACGTTAGTGACCATCACCATTGGCTGGAGCGACACCCGCGCCGCCGGTGCGAGCAATCAGGCAACAGGAGGTGCGACGGGCACTCTGCCACCCCGGAGCTTCGTTCTGGTCTCGCGCATCGGGCTCACCCCATGAACAAACTTTCAAGAGGCTTCGGGCTGGTTGAAATCATGGTGGCGCTGGTACTGGGGCTGGTCGTGAGCCTTGGCATCATCCAGATTTTCACCGCTTCCAGAGGCACATTTCAGAGCCAGAACGCTGCCGCGCGCATGCAGGAAGATGCCCGTTTTCTGTTGAGCAAGCTGGTGCAGGAAATCAGGATGACCGGGATGTATGGCTGCCTGAGTTTCAAAGACTATATGCCCGTTTCGCCAGCAATCACCTGGCCCGCAGCGGCACTGGATAATCCGATCCTCTGGGATAACGCGAACAATAAACTGACGCTGGTAACCGCAGATATCGGCACCACTGGAGGGTCGCCGACCTGGACAGTCATTTCGGATTGCAAAAAGACCACTCAGTTATACGCCGGCACGCGGGCCCCGGCTGCCGGGCAAACCGCTTTTCCTTTGCGGCAACTGGTTTACACACTGAATGGCACAGCCTTGAATATTCAGGCCACCACGGCAGGGAGGTCTGAACCGCTGCTGCAGAACGTGTCCGGGCTTGAGCTCTTTTTTGGTATGGCGGGCAATCCGATGACGTACACCCAGACCATTACCGCCGCCAACTCTGGCGATATACGCAGTGTGCGCATCCTCTTGACGCTACGGGATCCGGACGGGCGCGTTCAGGACCAGCGGTACAGCGTCGTCGCCTATTTGCGTAACCGCTTTTGAACGGGCCAAACATGAACAAGATCGTGCGCCTTAATATGACCCGGACCTTTCCCGCAAAGCAGCGCGGCATGGTGTTGCTGGTCAGTCTGGTGTTTCTGCTGCTGTTGACGCTGCTGGGTATTTCGTCGATGCAAAACGCCACGTTGCAGGAAAAGATGGCGGGCAGTGTCATGGTTCGCAACCAATCCTTCCAGATGGCTGAAGCGGCGTTGCGTATCGGTGAGTCCGCAATCAAAAAGGTTGGCTTCTCAATGGAGGTGTGTAATTCCCTGGTCAATTGCGCGCCACCTACTGATTTCAATACGGTGAAAGGTAAAGGTGCGGGGAGTGCGGGTGTAACCTGGGTGGAGGTAGAGGGAGGGGGCGTCTACGCTATTCAGAACCTGGGCAATACGATAACGCCGATCAAGCTGCCTACCGTCTGTTCGGGTACAAGTGCCGTGACGCTTTATCGGATCACGGCCGTAGCTCCCGTTTCCAGTCAGACCGCCCCGCGCACAGTGCTGGAGAGTATGTATGTCAACTGCTAAGCGGCTGTTCAGGTATTTCTACGGCGCATTATTGGCGCTGTACCTGACGACACCGGTGTATGCATTCACTCCCGCGCAGGCGCCACTGCTCAGTGCATCGGCAGTACCGCCCAATTTGATGTTGCTCGTGGACAACTCCGGGAGCATGTACAACATCATCTGGGCGTCGGGGTTTGATCCAACGATTAAACGGTCGGATATCAGTTACTTTTCAACGCAGTGCTTGAGCGGTCTGATAACCGTAGTTTGCCCATTCGTGAGCACCATCTCGGGGGATGAAACGCTGTCGCTGGGCGATATAAACGGCACCAATATCATCACGTTGTCATTGCGGTGCCCGTTTGGCGGCCGTCCGGTGTTTCGCGATAACATTCAGTTTTGCCTTGCCTTGCCGGATCCTGCTGGAGGCGGGCTGACGCGCTACACGGCCAATTACCTGTCTTACTTGATCGATCAGGTCGGGCCCAATTTCTTCGGAGTTCGCAGTTACCTCAACGGTGTCATCCCTAACGATTTCCGCATGAATGTCGCGAAAACCGTAGCGACCTCGCTGGTGACCAACAACACGTCGCTCAGGATCGGACTCGCCACGTTCAACGAGCCGGGTAACGTCGACCTCGGCCCTGGCGGCAGGATCGCAAGAGTGGTCACCGACCTGTCACCGGTGGCCGCGACCGTATACCAGCCCAATGGCGTTACTCAGGCGCAGGCCACTGCCAATATCAACGCCCTGAGGCAGGCCATTGCCAATCTGAACCCGACAGCCAACACTCCCCTGGCTGAAACCTACTATGAGATCACGCGCTATTTCCGTGGCATTGCACCGTTCTATCAAGGCGGTTCTAATTATGTGAGTCCGATTCAATACCGTTGCCAGAAAAACTACGGCGTTGTGGTCACTGATGGCTTGCCGACCTACGATCGGACCTTTCCGACCAACGACCCTGACGATGTTCTGGATACCACCCGCTCTCTACCCAACTGGGATCTGAATGCGGCCAACGACGGTAATGACCTGTTTGGTGATGGCGAAGGCGACAGGCTGTATCTGGACGATCTGGCCAAGTTCGCCTATGACATTGACTTGCGTAGAGACGCCGTTAATGCGGGCGGTGATCTGACCCGGAAAAGTTGGGATAACGCGGGTTTCACCAAGCAAAACCTGAGTACGTACACCATTGGTTTCACAGCGGCGAACCAAATGCTGATTGATACAGCAGACGATAATCATGGGCATGGCAAGTATTTCCAGACCAACGACAGTGCCGGTTTGAACACCGCGCTGAACCTTGCTTTAAGTGATATTTATGCCAGGACTGGATCGGGCGGCGGTGCGTCAGCAAGTTCTCCTTTTTTAAACACAGGTACGCTTTTTTTTCGGACGCTGTACGACCCGACGGACTGGCACGGCACTGTCGATGCTTTCAACGTAGACCTCGTGACCGGGAATACGGGTACAGTTGCCTGGTCTACGGATACAACGATACTGGCGAACTCTACCCCCGCGCCGACCTACGAAACCTGGAACACGTTATCGTCTGCTACCATTGCGCTGAATTTCACCGCCCTGTCTCCTGCCCAGCAAACTACCTTAACCGCGACGCTGCCTAATGGCGTAAACGGTACGCAAATGATCGCCTGGGCCAAAGGCACTGCAAATACAGCGTTACGAACTCGCACGCGGTTGCTGGGCGACCTGATCAATACCAATCTTGTGGTCACCAGCCCGTCGGAAAGAACGTCTACCGATTACGGCACCGGCACGTCGTATTCTGATTATCTGGTTACCAAAGCCAGCAAAATGAACTCAAGCCTGCTGGTCAACGCCAACGACGGTTTCTTTAACGTGATCACGCCCGCGACGGGCCAGCGCACGTACGCCTATATGCCGTCGACGGCATTGAGTTCGCTGGCGACTATTGCCGCGAGCAACTACGGAACGGCGGTGCATAAATTTACAGTCGATGGGCAGATAGCGGTATTCGATACTCAGAACGGCAGCAACGCTACATGGCGCACCGTCGCTGCGAGCGGCTTGGGTGCAGGCGGCAAGGCGTTCTTTGCTATCAGGCTGTTCGAGGGCACAACCAATAGCGTGGGCGCTCTCTGGGAAGTCAAAGCGCCAGACACTTCTGACACCAACAACAGATTCAATAATCTGGGGTACAGCTATTCCAGGCCCGAGGCAGCCCGAATGGATAACGACGTTGGCGTCGTTGTGGTCGGTAATGGCTACGGCAGCTTTACCGGAAGGGCGTCTCTTTTTGTGCTGAATGCCTCGACGGGAGCCGTGATCGCTGAAATTCCGACTCCAGTTATCGGTAGCGAAACGGACAACGGGCTGTCCTCGGTAAAGCTGCGCGTGAACTCGCGCAATGTACTGCAGGCAGCCTACGCAGGCGACTTGAAAGGGCGCATGTGGAAGTTTGACCTGAGCTCGACGGATCCCAGCGGCTGGAAGGTGGCCTTCAACGGTTCGCCGCTGTTCACTGCGCCACGAGGTGCGGGCCAGCCTATTACCGTGCAGCCCGTGATGTTCGATCATCCGCTTAATGGAAAGATCATCTATTTCGGGACCGGAAAGTTTCTTGAGGCGGCCGACAAGCAGACCAACGCGTTACAGGATTTCTATGCCATCTGGGATGCTGATAACGGAGTAGGTGGCATTGTGGAAAATAATTTGCAGGCTCAGCAAGTTGTCGCCAGCATCGATGCGACGGGAGGCTCCTTTTCTACCACCTCTTCGAACACCGTGGACTGGGCCAGTAAGAAAGGCTGGTATTTGCCGCTCTCTACAGTTGACCCCTTGATAGGTGAACGAATCATCTTTCCTGCACAATTCATCCGGGGGCGAATTGCGTTCGCTACAGCAGCGGTAACCTCCACCGATCCTTGTGAAAGCACAGGCACCGGTCGCACGTTTCAGCTGGATCCGGCAACGGGCAAGATGCTGACTTACCGCTTTATCGACACCAACGGCGATGGTGAAATCAACGCCAGCGATTTGCTGGTGTCCGGCATCGGTTTCGGTGCGGGCATTCCAAGCCTGGCGTCGGTTGTCTCTTCGTCTTCCAATGCCGTGACCTACATAACGGACAGCAAAGGAAATATCTTTAATTACAGAGAGCCTACCTCCTTCCAGCGCGTCATGTGGCGACAAATCCAATAGGGAAACGAATCATGCGAGCTATATCCAGAGGCTTTACGTTGATCGAACTCATGATCGTCGTGGCGATTGTCGGTATTCTGGCCGCCGTCGCGTACCCCAGCTACACCGAGTATGTGAAGCGCACGCAGCGTTCGGCCATTGCCAGCTTGCTGTCTGAGCAGACGCAGGCGCTGGAGCGCTTCTATTCGCAGAATGGAGGCTACGCGGAATACAAAGGTGTGGCTGCTGGCAATACCTACTACAAAATCACTCCGGCCCTAACCGCTACCGACTTCACCCTGACCGCCGACCCCATCGCAGGCACGATGATGGCGGGCGACAAGTGTGGCAGCTTCGTGATCACCAGCACCGGCGCGCGCACCAACACCGGGACCACCGGTGGCGTCACGGCCAAAGACTGTTGGGGCCGCTGAAACCGTTTCTTTGTTCTGAGACCAAGGTTCTGAGACCAAGATGTCCAAGCAAAAAGTAGTCATCATTGGCGGTGGAGTGATCGGTCTGCTGACCGCCCTCAATCTCGCCTCTGAACAGGTCAACGTCGTCGTGCTTGATCGCTCCGACGTCGGGCAAGAGTCTTCCTGGGCCGGTGGCGGAATTGTTTCGCCACTTTACCCGTGGCGCTACAGCCCGGCGGTCACCGCGCTGGCGCACTGGTCTCAGGACTTCTATCCGCACCTTGGCGAGCGTTTATATGCGCAAACCGGTGTCGACCCCGAAGTTCATACCACCGGCCTGTACTGGCTCGACCTTGATGATGAACGCGCCGCGCTGGAGTGGGCTGTCCGCGAGAAGCGGCCACTGAGCAGTGTCGATATCTCGGCCGTGCATGACGCCGTGCCGGCGCTGGGTGAAGGGTATGCTCGGGCGATCTACATGGCCAACGTGGCCAATGTGCGCAACCCTCGGCTGGTCAAATCGCTCAAGGCTGCGTTGCTGGCGCTGCCCACTGTCGAGATTCGCGAGCAGTGCGAAGTCAGCGGCTTTGTGCGTGAGGGCCACAGGGTTTCAGGCGTGAACACGTCATCAGGCGTGGTAACCGGGGACCGGGTGATTCTCACCGCTGGCGCCTGGAGCGGCGAACTGCTCAAGACCCTACACCTGGACCTGCCGGTCGAACCGGTAAAAGGGCAGATGATCCTCTACAAGTGCGCATCGGATTTTCTGTCGAGCATGGTCCTCGCGAAAGGGCGCTACGCGATCCCGCGTCGTGACGGGCACATCCTGATCGGCAGCACGCTGGAACACGAAGGGTTCGACAAGACCACCACGCAGGCAGCGCTGGAAAGTCTCAAAGCGTCGGCCATCGAATTGCTCCCTCAACTGGCCAGCGCCGAGCCCATCGCCCAGTGGGCAGGGTTGCGCCCCGGCTCACCCGAGGGCATCCCCTTCATCGGCCCGCTCGCGGGTTTCGACGGGCTGTGGCTCAACTGCGGTCACTACCGCAACGGCCTGGTGTTGGCTCCCGCGTCATGCCAGTTGCTCACCGACTTGCTGCTGGATCGCGCGCCGATCATTGACCCGACGCCTTATGCTCCGGCAGGTCGCCTGCATGTTTGATTGAGTGTGTTCGGGCGGCGAGATCGGCTCAACGGCTCACACCTTTCAAATTCGCCTGCTTTGCCAGCGCGGATTATTGCTGTTATTGTCTAGCGCACTAGATAGTAGCGAGCTAGAAAAGCCATGCCAGCCAGCACCTCCACTGTGCGCCGTGAAGTCGGGACTCAGCTGTCCTTTGCTCTGTATGGCGCTGCCAACCGAATGATCCGCCTGCACAAACCGTTGCTGGAACCGTTGGGGCTCACGTTTCCACAGTACCTCGTCATGCTCGAGCTGTTCAGCGCCGCGCCCAGAAGCGTGGGCGAGCTGGGCACCCGGCTTGCGATGGACACCGGCACCATTACGCCGCTGCTCAAACGTCTGGAGGTCTCGGGCATGGTCACGCGCACCCGCGACCGCAATGACGAGCGCCGGGTCTTGATTGCGTTGACCGAGGCCGGGGAGGCGCTGCGCGAAGCTGCGTGGGGCGTCACCGACCAGATCAAAACCGCGTGCCAGTTGACCAACGGCGGGCTGGAAACACTTCGTGACACGCTGAACGAGTTTGCGCGTCCTGTCGTTGACTGAACTGCACTTGGCACTCCACCCCGGAAAAACGAAAAGGAGCCACACATGAAAATCGGAATTATCGGCACGGGCTCGATCGGCGCCAGCCTGGCCCGCAAACTGGCCGCCAGCGGTCATGAAATCAAGCTGGCCAACTCCAGAGGGCCTGAGTCCATTCGCGATCTTGCCCGCGACGTCGGTGCCAGCGCCGTCAGCCGGGAGGAGGCGGTTCAAGGTGTTGACGTCGTCATCACCTCGATCCCGTTCGCCAAGTACGCGGACCTGGCCGACCTGTTCAGCCAGGTGCCCGCGCACGTTGTCGTGATCGACACCTCCAATTACTACCCCATGCGCGACGGCGTGATAGAAGAAGTCGACAACGGTCAGCCCGAAAGCGTCTGGGTCAGCAATCAGATTCGTCGCCCCGTGATCAAGGCCTGGAATGCGTTGCTGGCCGAGACGCTTGCCAGCAAGGGCCTGCTTGCGGGCTCACCTTTGCGTCTGGCATTGCCCGTTGCGGGCGATGACGCCCAAGCCAAGGTGCTGGCCCAGTCGCTGGTCGAGACGACAGGGTTTGATGCGCTGGATTCGGGCAGTCTGGCCGACTCATGGCGTCAACAGCCGGGCACCCCGGCGTATTGCACCGAGTTGCAAGTCCGCGAGCTGAAGCCGGCCCTGGCCGCAGCTGATAGAGCGCAGGCTCCGCACCATCGCGACGCCGTGCTCAAAGAAATCATGTCTGCACCGGGGCCGCTGGGCCACGAACAGGTCGTGGCCTTGAATCGTGCGATCACCGCGCCGACTTCCCTCTAGTTTGCGGGCTCGGCGTTGACAGCCCGGTCGCTGCCACTCGGCCTGATTTTGAACCATATCGAATACATCGCAGGCAGGAACACCAGGGTCAGCACCGTGCCGGCGAAGGTGCCGCCGATCAGCGTGTAAGCGAGCGTGCCCCAGAACACCGAATGGGTCAGCGGGATGAACGCCAGAATGGCCGCCAGCGCCGTCAGTATCACAGGCCGCGCGCGCTGCACGGTCGCCTCGACCACCGCCTGAAACGGATCGAGCCCTTCTTGCTCGTTATGGTGGATTTGGCCGATCAGAATCAGCGTGTTGCGCATCAGAATGCCGGACAGTGCAATCAGCCCGACCAGCGCGTTGATGCCGAACGGCTGCTGAAACAGGATCAGTGTAGGCACCACGCCGATGAGCCCCAGCGGGCTGGTCAGGAATACCATGACCATGGCCGATATCGAACGCACCTGCAGAATGATGATAATCAGCGTAATCGCCAGCATGATGGGGAACAGCGGCAGCATGGCGTCCATCGCCTTGCCGGACTCTTCGATTGAGCCCGCCTGCTCGATGCGGTAACCGCTGGGCAACTTGTCGATGACGGGCTTTAGTTGCCGGGTGATCGCGGTCGACACATCGGGTGGTTGCAGGCCGTCGGCGATGTCACCACGCACTGTGATGGTCGGCACGCGGTCACGCCGCCGCATCACCGGTTCTTCCATGCGCACATCGACACTGCCCACCTGCGACAGCGGAATGCGCTGCCCGTCAGCGCCGGCGAGGGTGAAGTCCATTATTTTCGCCGGATCGAGGCGCGTGTCGCCCGCCGAGCGAGCGATCACCTGCACCGTGCGAATGTCCTCACGCACCGCCGTCACCGGCAGACCCGTCAGAAGAAATTGCAATTGTTGCGCGACCTGGCTGGAGCTCAGGCCGATGGCCTGCATGCGGTCCTGTTGCAGGGTGAAATGCAGGGTCGGCGTGCGCGTGCCCCAGTCTGTGTTGACCGTGCGCATCATCGGGCTGGCGGTCATGACCTGCTGCACCTGCGAAGCAATGTGGCGCAGCGTGTCCGGGTCATGCCCGCTGACACGGTAGGCGACCGGGAACGGCGAATAGGGGCCGAATACCAGTTGCGTGACGCGCACCCGTGCCTCCGCCGCGAGGCCCTCGGAAATCGCCTGGCGTAACCGGTGTTTCAGCGTCTCGCGTTGTTCCTGGCTGTCAGTGCGGACCACGATCTTGGCGAATGACGGGTCAGGCAATTCCGGGCCCATCGCCATGTAGAAGCGCGGCGCGCCCTGGCCGATGTAGGCGGTGACGATGGTGGCTTCGGCCTGCTCGGCCAGCCAGTTTTCTACTTTTGTGGCGGCAGCGCTGGTTTGCGCGATTGATGTGCCGTAAGGCATCTGCACTTCGACCAGCACTTCAGGGCGGTCAGACACCGGGAAAAACTGCTTCTTGACCAGCCCCATGCCCAGCACAGCCAGCACAAAAAGCCCGATGACTGAACCGGCGACCAGCCATTTGCCAGCGATGACCCGGGCCAGAATCCGGCGAAAACGGTTGTAGCGTGGCGTGTCGTAAAGCGCTGCGTGTCCGCCTTCGACCTGCTTCACCTCAGGCAGCAGTTTCACGCCCAGGTACGGCGTGAAAAACACGGCAACCACCCACGAGGCAATCAACGCGATACCCACGATCCAGAACATGTTGCTGGTGTATTCCCCCGCAGTGGAGCGTGCGAAGCCGTTGGGCATGAAGCCGACGGCGGTGACCAGCGTGCCGGACAGCATGGGCGCGGCCGTGTGGCTCCAGGCGTAGGCAGATGCGGCGATGCGGTCGTAGCCTTCTTCCATCTTCACCACCATCATTTCGATGGCGATGATCGCGTCGTCGACCAGCAGCCCGAGGGCCAGGATCAGTGAGCCCAGTGTGATTCGGTCAAAGTTCTTGCCACTCATGGCCATGATCACGAAGACCATCGCCAGGGTCAGCGGCACCGCGGCGGCGACCACCACGCCAACCCGCCAGCCCATGCTGATGAAGCACACCAGCATGACCACCAGCAGGGCGACGAAGAATTTGATCATGAACTCGTCGACCGATGAGCTGATGTTGACGGCCTGATCGGTGACTTTGTTCAGGCTCATGCCCAGTGGCAGCTCGGCGTTGATCGCGCCGACTTCCCGATCCAGCGCCGTGCCCAGGTCCAGGCCATTCCAGCCGTCGCGCATGACGATGCCCAGCAGCAACGCGGGTTCGCCGCCGCTGCGAATCATGAAGGTCGCCGGATCTTCGTAACCGCGTTTGACCGTGGCGATGTCCGCCAGCTTCAGCGTGCGGCCCTGCGCCACGACCGGTGTGTCGCGAATCTTCTGCAACTCATCGAACGCCCCGTCCAGGCGGATGAACACTTGCGGACCATGGGTTTCGACCGAACCTGCGGCCGTCAGCGCATTCTGATTATTCAGTGCGGTGAACACGTCTTGAGGGCTGATCCCCAGCGTGGCCAGTCGCTCGTGGGAAAACTCGACGTAAATTCGTTCGGGCTGCTCGCCTACGATATTGACCTTCTTCACGCCTGATACATGCAGCAAGCGTTGGCGCAGGGTTTCGGCGTCCCGCACCAGCACGCGCTGCGGCTCGCCTTTGGCCTTGAGTGCGAACAGCGCAAAAGTGACGTCGGAATATTCGTCGTTGACCATCGGCCCGATAACCCCGGACGGAAGTGACATCGCCTCGTCGCTGATTTTTTTGCGCGCCTGGTAAAACTCATCCGGGACTTGCGAAGGCGGTGTGCTGTCGAGCAGGGTCAGGGTCGTGAACGCCATGCCTGGTCGGGTGTAGGTTTCGGTGCGGTCGTACCAGCGCAGTTCCTGAAGGCGTTTTTCGATCTTTTCCGCGACCTGGTCCTGCATCTCCTGCGCGGTCGCGCCCGGCCAGACCGACACTACCGTCATCACCTTGACCGTGAAGGCCGGGTCTTCCGCGCGACCCAGTTTGAAAAACGCAATGATGCCGGCCAGTGAAATCAGGCAGATCAGAAACAGCGTAATCGAGCGCTCGCGCACGGCCAGCGCCGACAGGTTGAAACGATCGCCACTCATGGCTGCACGCTCTCTGCCACGCTGACCGCTGCTGGAGCGCTCACTCGTACTGGCTGGGCGTCATGCAGAAGGTGCGCGCCGAGGGCGACGATTGGCGCGCCTGGGCTGAGCGGCGTGCTGATACGGGCGTACTCGTCATCAAGGTGCCGGACGGTCACCGGCGTCCAGTAGACCTGTGTCGGGTCGCCTTTGATTGCCCAGATGCCTGGCCCTTTGCCCGCGTCGTACAGGGCACTGATCGGCACCTGCAACACGTTCTGCTCGACCGCATCCGCACTGGGGATCTTCACGGTGATGGTGGTGCCCAGCGGCGCATTTGCCATCTCGCCCTCCAGCACATAACGCGCTTCAAATGTGCGGGTCTGGCGGTCCGCAACGTCCGACAGCTGTCGCAGCCGCGTTGTCGCGTCATGGTTCTGGTTGCCGAACAGCGTAGCCTGCGCGGTAGAGCCTATGCGCGGGCGAAGGTTTTCCGGGAGCTGAACGACCGCTTCACGAGGCCCCGCATGGGCGACGCGCACCACCACTTGCCCGGCGCTCACCACTTGGCCGGGTTCGGCGAGGGTTTCCATGACGATACCGTCGGCATCTGCCACGAGGTCTGCGTAACGGGTCGCATTGACAGCGACTTCCGCCTGCGCTTCGGCGGCGCTGAGGCGAGCTTTGGCCGAGTCGGCTGCGGCTTTTATCTGGTCGTAGTTCGAAGCCGATATCGCGCCGCTGCTGCGCAGGTTGCGATAGCGCAGCTCTTCATCTGCCGTCTGCTTTGCCTGTGCTCTGGCAGCGGTCACCGCTTCGCGTTGCGCCTGGGCAGCCAGTTTCAGGTCGGCAGGGTCAATGCGCATCAGCGGCTGACCGCGTTTGACGGGTTGTCCGGTGTCGACGAAGCGTTCCAGTACCTTGCCGGCAACCCGAAAACCCAGGTCGCTTTGCACGCGCGCCGCCACTGTTCCGGTGAAGGCGCGAGGTGCCACGTTGGCTTCCTTGAGGATCGCAACGCGCACCAATGGCGACTCGGTGCGTGGGTCCGATTGCGTTTTTTCGCTGCAAGCGGTCAGCACGACCGGTAGAGCACAGGCGAAAGTGAGCAGGGCGAGGTGGTGCCGGAGCATGGGAATCTCAACGTGCAGTGATCGATGACTGCACTTTGAGTCTAGTGACCAAATTAGTCAATGGTCACAAAGAATTGTTTTTCACGGCGACAGGCTGCGCAGCACCAGGCTGGATAACTGACTCGGTCCCTCATCGGTATAATCGAAGCCGTGTTGCAGAAGCAGCGGGTTGATGTAAGGACGCATCACCAGATAGATCGCCATGACGGTTTCATCAAGGGGCGTCTTGCGCTCGAAGTCGCCGCTCTGCCGACCCTCTTGCAGAATGTCCTGGAGAATGGTCTTGAGGTGCTCCTCGTAAATCAACGTCGCCTGCCAGCGTTCGGTCGCTGCCGATGTGGCAATCTCGTACAGCTTGCGGTCCTGCGAAAACAGGCGAATGCTGGCTTCAACGACTGATTTGAACATGCGTCGCAGCTTTTCAGGAGGGCTGCCCGCGTCGTTGACCGCTGTGCGGACTTCAGCCTCGATTTCGCGCAGACAATTGGCGCAGATCATCTCGCCGATGGCCTGTTTGGACTCGAAGAACTTGTAGATATACGCCTTGGAAAAACCGATTGCCCTGGCGAGATCTGACACGGTGGTCTTGCCGTAACCGTACTGGCTGAAATGCTCGGTGGCGGCAATCACGATCTGATCACGAATTTCATGGTCGACCGGGCCACGGCTTGCTACGGGATTACTGAGGGATTTGTTCATGGGGTGGAGCTTACTGGCATTGGTGGAAGTGGACAATGAGTGACTTTTGCGGGATAGGGTCACGGTTATTGTGGCCTCAACGCTCGCTGCACCCAACAGGATCGGACGCAGAGCGTCCAGAAAGGCATGCCGACGCGGAGCGTCGCACGATAGTCGAGATTATTGTTCCTCACGCTCCAGCGCTCATCGTACTAAGCACGTCCGCTTTTGATTCTGCCCGCAGGGCGTGGGAGCGGACCGGGCGACGCTTCGCTTGTTCGCGAAAGGGGCGGTACATTCTCCGAAAATGCATCGCTTGAAGTGCGGTCTTCGCGAACAAGTTCGCTCCCACGGACTTGTGTATAAAAATGGGCGCAGAGCGCCGGCACGATAGTCAAACGGTGCAGTCAATCCAGCCCCAGCTTTTTCAACCGATAGCGCAACGAGCGGAACGACAAGCTGAGCCGTTCTGCGGCGGCGGTGCGGTTCCAGCGGGTTTCTTCAAGGGCTTGCAGGATCAGTTTGCGCTCGATGCTTTCCAGGTAATCTTCCAGATTGTCGATATCGGCCAGATTCGCGCCCTGGTGTTCCTGAGGGCTGGAGCATTCGGCCAGACGCAAGTCGCTGGCATGGATTTCGTCGTTTTCGCAGAGGGTGTAAGCGCGCTCCAGCATGTTTTCCAGTTCGCGCACGTTGCCGGGGAAGCGATAGTTTTTCAGGGTTTCCAGTGCCTGTGCCTGCAAACGCGCCACCGGTTGCGCATCCTTGCCCGCCAGACGTTGCAGAACGCTGGCGGCCAGTTGGTCGATATCCTCTCGGCGCTCGCGCAATGAGGGGACGCGCAGTTCGATCACGTTCAACCGGTAATACAGATCCTGACGGAAACGCCCGGCGGTCACTTCGGCGTTGAGGTCCTTGTGGGTGGCGCAGAGAATGCGCACGTCGACCACCTGTTCCTGCTGACCGCCGATGCTGCGGATGGATTTCTCCTGAATCGCCCGCAGCAGTTTCACCTGCATGGCCAGCGGCAGATCGGCGACCTCATCAAGAAACAACGTGCCGTTATGCGCCGCCTGAAACAGGCCCGGCTTGTCTTCATGGGCGCCGCTGAAGCTGCCTTTGCGGTGGCCGAAGAACTCGCTTTCCATCAATTCGGAAGGAATCGCCCCGCAATTGACCGGCACGAACGGCTTTTCACTCCGCGGCCCCTGCTCGTGAATCAAGCGCGCCACCAGTTCTTTGCCGCTGCCGGATTCACCGCTGATGTAGATCGGCGCCTGACTACGCGCCAGCTTGCCGATCTGGGTGCGCAATGTGCGCATCGGCGGCGAATCGCCGAGCAGGCGGCTGTCGATGCTGCGTACCGGTTGCACGCTGGAAGGCAGGCTCAGCGCGCTGTTGACCAGCTCACGCAGGCGGTTGAGGTCAACCGGTTTGGTCACGAAATCGAAGGCCCCGGCCTTCAGCGCATGAATTGCGGTGTCCAGGTTGCCATGCGCGGTAATCATTGCCACCGGCACTTGCGGGTAACCGTGCTGGATGTGCTGCACCAGCTCAAGGCCGTTGCCGTCTGGCAGACGCATGTCGGTCAGACACATGTCGAATGACTCGCGCGCCAGCCATTCATGCGCCTCGGCGACATTGCGGGCGCTGCGAGTGTCGAGCTTCATGCGTCCCAGGGTGATTTCCAGGAGTTCGCGAATATCCGGCTCATCGTCGACTATCAGGATTTTTTGCCGTTGGCTCATGCTCAGCTCGTTTTGAACGGGTGGGCGAAAGTGATGCGCAAACAACTGCCGCCGCCTGGCCGGGGTGCATATTCCAGATGCGCCTGATTGCTTTCGCACAACTCACGGGAAAGGTATAGCCCCAGACCGGTGCCTTTGCTTTCAGTCGTAAAAAAGGGTTCGAAAATCTTGCTCAGGTGCTGCTCGCTGACGCCCGGCCCGTCGTCCAGCACTTCGAGAATGGGCAGGTCGCTTTTCCGGTCATGATGGAGTTTCAGCCAAACCTGCGCCAAAGAGTGATTCTGGCTGCTGTAGCGCAGGCCGTTCTGCACCAGATTGGTCACCACTTGTGTCAGCTGTTCGGCGTCCATGCGCGTGGTGAGGGTGCCGACATGGACCTCCACGTGCAGCAACTGGTTGGGCAGGGCGGCATCGCGAAAGTCGGCGACAAATGCGTCGAGCCAGACTTTCAGGTCCAGCAGCTCCGGTTGCGCCTCACGTCGTCGAGAGAGCTGCAAGACGTTTTCAATAACCCGGTCAATGCGCTGCGATTGATCGTGAATGATCTGCCCCAGACGCCGGTCCGGCGCGCTGAGTGCTTCCGATTCGTTGAGCAACTGCGCGGCGTGGCTCACGGCACCCAGCGGGTTGCGTATTTCGTGGGCAATACCGGCGGTCAGACGGCCCAGCGCGGCGAGCTTGAGCTGTTGTGCCTGATGGGCAATTTGCGACAGATCTTCGAGAAAAATCAGCGTCTGGCGCTGGTCGCCCCGATTGAGTGCGACGAAACTCGGTTGCAGTTCCGGGCCGATGACCGACGTGCTGATGCTGCGCGGCTGCATGATCGGATTGATCAGCCATTGGCGCAGGCGATCAACTAACTGCGGCGAGTAAGCGTCGATCACCTGACCGGCCAGCCGTTCGTGGCCCAGCAAAGCCAGTGCGCCCTGATTGGCCAGCAGCACCTGACGTCGAGCGTCCAGCACCAGAATGCCGGTGCGCATGCGTTGCAGAATAAGTGCGTTGAGTTCTTCCAGGCTGTCGACGTCCGCTGCACGCTGCTCGGCAAGCACTTCACTGGTCTGCATACGCGCGGTCAGCGCCTGCACCAGCAACGCGGCGGCGAAGCACAGCGCCCCCAGCGAACCTGCCTGCACGTAGTCGTTGGAGACTGAAGGCGTGCCGAAGCTGATGTAGAACGTCAGGTAGATGATGCCGATGGCAGACACGGCGGCGATCAACAGGCCAATACGGCCGCGCAGCAGTACGTTGCTGATGGCGACCGAGGCAATCAGCAGGTTGCCGATACCGCTGGACGGGCCGCCCGCCGCGTAGAACAGGCCGGACAGCATGATCGCGTCGACCATCGCCAGGCTGAACAGGTGTGACTGACGGGTAGGGCGCTCCAGCAATACCACGACCAGAATGTTGAACACCAGGTACAGCCAGCAACCCGAGCGGAACAGGTTCGGGTTGGCCAGCTGCAACAGTTCGGTTTCCAGGCTACTGGAGATCAACAGGACCAGGACGACGCCGATGGTCAGGCGATAAAGGTGATACAGCCGCAGAATCCGTTGCGCCTGTGGGCTGGCGAGGTGGGGCGTCTCAGCGGTCACGTGCCGCTGGGCCTTCCAGCCGGTGGGCCTCGCTGCAATACCAGAGCTGACCCTGACTCAACGCGCGATCACGAGGGGAGTGAACGCCACAATGTGCGCAGCGGACCATTGGCGCCGCATCGATTTCGGGCGGCTGCGAGCGGGGCTTTGGCTTGGGAGGGTTGATCAGGCGCTTGACGAACCAGATCACCGCCGCGATCAACGCGACCCACATTAATAGGCGAATCATGACTACCCGCTGAGTGATTGACGATGGCGCAGTGTAGCCAAGCCGTGGGCACGCGCACAGTGGCTGCGCGTCATAAAATTGATGCATGAAAAAAGAGGCCCGCAGGCCTCTTTTTGTTCACGCTCAGGATCAGTCGAACAGACCCAGAGTCATGTAGCTGAACCACGAGCGGCTCTTGGTGCCGTTCTCTTCAGCTTCTTTCTCGGCCTGCTCGTCCAGCTCTGCCTGATTTTCCGGCAACAGCTCTTTCGGGATCGAGTCCTTGGCGTCCTGATACTGCTTCTTGATGTCCTGATCGGCGCGGGTCTGGCCCGGTGGCAGCGGTGCACTGCCGTCGATCAGGCCCAGGGTCGCTTTCGACAGCCACGAGCGGTTGTCGGCTTCAGCCTGACGCGGGGTGAACTTGCCGTCTTCCAGTTGCGGATGGTTCGGGTAGTTGGTCTTCAGCACTTCCAGGCTGGTGGCAGCCAGGTCGTCCAGATGCAGACGCTGATAAGACTCGACCATCACCGCCAGGCCGTCGCCTACCGAAGGCGTTTCCTGGAAGTTTTCCACGACATAGCGACCGCGGTTGGCGGCGGCGACATAGGCCTGACGGGTCAGGTAGTAGTCGGCTACGTGGATTTCGTAGGACGCCAGCAGGTTGCGCAGGTAAATCATGCGCTGCTTGGCGTCAGGCGCGTAGCGGCTGTTGGGATAGCGGCTGGTGAGCTGGGCAAACTCGTTGAACGAGTCACGGGCAGCCCCCGGGTCGCGTTTGGTCTGGTCCAGTGGCAGGAAGCGGGCCAGCAGGCCGACGTCCTGGTCGAAGGAGGTCAGGCCCTTCATGTAATACGCATAGTCGACGTTCGGGTGCTGCGGATGCAGGCGGATGAAACGTTCGGCAGCGGATTTGGCTGCCTCGGGTTCACCGTTCTTGTAGTTCGAGTAAATCAACTCGAGCTGGGCCTGGTCAGCGTAGCGACCGAACGGATAGCGTGATTCCAGCGCCTTGAGCTTCTCGGTGGCACTGTTATAGCTATTATTTCCCAGGTCGGCCTGCGCCTGCTGGTACAGCTCGACTTCGCTGAGGTTTTCGTCGATGACTTCCTTCGACGAACAGGCCGCAGTCAATGCGAGGATGGCGATCAGCAGCAGGTGTTTCACTTGCATGGCGGCTTGCGTCCCTATAACGGCCTGCTGTCTTGGGCGGGGCCGTCCTGTTATGATGAGCGCCCCGCGATACCGGCGGGACAAAAGACGCCGTATTTAACCACAAGCGCGCTGCCGAAACCAAAGGCTAGCCGCCACCTAGTCTGGTCATGTCCGAAAATATAGAACTTCGCGCAGAGGTGCCGTCCGAATTGGGCGGTCAACGCCTCGATCAAGTCGCCGCACAATTATTCGCTGAGCACTCGCGCTCGCGCCTATCCGCCTGGATCAAGGACGGTCGCCTGACTGTGGACGGTGGCGTGCTGCGCCCCCGTGACATCGTGCATGGTGGCGCTGTTCTCGAGCTGATTGCCGAGCAGGAGGCCCAGGGTGAATGGGTCGCTCAGGACATCGAGCTCGACATTATCTATGAAGACGACCAGATCCTCGTCATCAACAAGCCAGCCGGCCTGGTGGTGCATCCGGCTGCCGGTCACGCCGACGGCACGCTGCTCAATGCCTTGCTGCACCATGTGCCGGACATCATCAATGTCCCGCGTGCCGGCATCGTGCACCGTCTGGACAAGGACACCACGGGTCTGATGGTGGTCGCCAAGACCATTCAGGCGCAGACCCAACTGGTCACCCAGTTGCAGAGTCGCAGTGTCAGCCGTATCTACGAGTGCATCGTGATCGGTGTCGTGACCGCAGGCGGCAAGATCGACGCGCCGATCGGTCGTCATGGTCAGCAGCGTCAGCGCATGGCGGTCATGGAGGGCGGCAAGCAGGCGGTCAGTCATTACCGCGTGCTGGAGCGCTTCCGTTCGCACACGCATGTGCGGGTCAAGCTGGAAACCGGCCGCACGCACCAGATTCGCGTGCACATGGCACACATCAACTACCCGTTGGTCGGCGATCCGGCCTACGGTGGTCGTTTCCGTATTCCGCCAGCCGCCAGCCTGACCATGGTCGACTCGCTCAAGACCTTCCCGCGTCAGGCGCTGCATGCACGCTTTCTGGAGCTCGATCATCCGATCACCGGCAAGCGCATGAGCTGGGAATCGCCACTACCGGATGATTTCGTCTGGTTGCTGTCGTTGCTCAAGCAGGATCGCGAGGCGTTCATCGGGTGAATGACTGGCTGATACCTGACTGGCCCGCGCCAGCGCAGATCAAGTCATGCGTTACCACCCGCCTGGGCGGGGTCAGTCTGGCCCCGTTCGACAGCTTCAATATGGGCGATCATGTCGATGACAGCCCGCAGGCGGTGGCGAGCAATCGTCTGCGCCTGATGTCCAGCCTCAATGTCGATCCTGCCTGGCTTCGTCAGGTGCACGGCGTAGACGTGGCGCATGCCGATCCGTCCCGGGTTGTCGAAGCCGATGCCAGCTGGACGAGTGCCCCCGGCGTGGCCTGCACCATCATGACCGCCGACTGCCTGCCCGCTTTGTTCTGTCGCCGCGACGGCACTCGTGTCGCTGCTGCGCATGCAGGCTGGCGCGGGCTGGCAGCGGGTGTGCTGGAGGCTACGGCGGACAGTTTGCAGTGTGATCCGCAAGACATTCTGGTCTGGTTGGGCCCAGCCATTGGCCAGCCGTCGTTCGAAGTCGGCCCGGAAGTGCGCGAAGCTTTTACAGCGAGCCATCCTCAGACTGCCGACGCGTTTGTCGCCAGTTTGAATCCTGAACGTTTCATGGCCGACATTTATGCGCTCGCCCGACTGCGACTGGCTGCCCATGGCATCTCTGCCGTGTATGGCGGCGGGCTGGACACGTTCACTGATCCACGCTTCTTTTCCTACCGCCGCGCTGCGCGCACTGGCCGCTTTGCCTCGCTGATCTGGATCGAACACGCCTGATTGCCGGGCTGTTTTGCACAAGCCAGCCAGGCTTGCCTGAACACTCGTCTGATCTGTATCAACCCCGGCCCGCTTGAAACGCGCAGAATCGTCCGCATCTAACTGGCTATTCAGCAGGTTTTCTTTACAGGTGTGTTCATTGCTCCGGCCTGCATTAAAAGGAAGGTGACTAATGCGTATCGACAGATTGACCAGTAAATTACAGTTAGCCTTATCGGATTCCCAGTCGCTGGCCGTCGGCCTCGACCATCCCGCCATTGAGCCTGCGCATTTGATGCAGGCATTGCTGGAACAGCAGGGCGGCTCGATCAAACCTCTGCTGCTGCAAGTCGGCTTTGACATCAACAGCCTGCGCAAAGAACTCAGCGCAGAACTCGACCGGCTTCCAAAAATCCAGAACCCGACCGGCGACGTCAACATGTCGCAGGATCTGGCGCGCCTGCTCAATCAGGCCGACCGCCTGGCGCAGCAGAAAGGCGATCAGTTCATTTCCAGCGAGCTGGTGTTGCTCGCGGCCATGGATGAAAGCAGCAAGCTCGGCAAATTATTGCTGGGCCAGGGCGTCAGCAAGAAGGCCCTGGAAAATGCCATCAACAACCTGCGCGGTGACGGGGCCGTCAATGACCCTAACGTCGAAGAGTCGCGTCAGGCGCTGGACAAGTACACCGTCGACCTGACCAAGCGCGCTGAAGAGGGCAAGCTTGACCCGGTGATCGGCCGGGATGACGAAATTCGTCGCACCATTCAGGTTCTGCAGCGCCGCACCAAGAACAACCCGGTGCTTATCGGTGAGCCTGGCGTGGGTAAAACCGCCATTGCCGAAGGGCTGGCGCAGCGCATCATCAATGGCGAAGTGCCGGACGGCTTGCGCGGCAAGCGTCTGCTGTCGCTGGACATGGGCGCGCTGATCGCCGGTGCCAAGTACCGTGGCGAGTTCGAGGAGCGCCTGAAATCACTGCTCAACGAACTGTCCAAGCAGGAAGGCCAGATCATCCTGTTCATCGACGAGCTGCACACCATGGTTGGTGCCGGTAAAGGCGAAGGCTCGATGGACGCCGGTAACATGCTCAAACCCGCGCTGGCCCGTGGCGAGCTGCATTGCGTCGGTGCCACCACGCTCAACGAGTACCGCCAATATATAGAGAAGGACGCCGCGCTTGAGCGTCGCTTCCAGAAAGTGCTGGTGGACGAACCGAGCGAAGAAGACACCATCGCGATTCTGCGCGGCCTGAAAGAGCGCTACGAAGTGCACCACAAGGTGGCGATCACCGATGGCGCGATCATTGCGGCGGCCAAGTTGAGCCACCGCTACATCACTGATCGCCAGTTGCCTGACAAAGCCATCGACCTGATCGACGAAGCGGCCAGCCGCATTCGTATGGAAATCGACTCCAAGCCGGAAGTGCTGGACCGTCTGGAGCGCCGCCTGATTCAGCTGAAAGTTGAGGCTCAGGCGCTCAAGAAAGAAAAGGACGACGCGGCCATCAAGCGTCTTGAGAAGCTCCAGGACGAAATTGTGCGTCTCGAAAAGGAATACGCCGATCTCGAAGAAATCTGGACGTCGGAAAAAGCCGAGGTCACGGGCTCTGCGCAGATCCAGCAGAAAATAGAGCAATCCCGTCAGGAGCTGGAAGCCGCACGTCGGCGGGGTGACCTGAACCGCATGGCCGAGTTGCAGTACGGGATCATTCCTGACCTGGAACGCAGCCTGCAAATGGTTGATCAGCACGGCAAGCCCGAGAACCAGTTGCTGCGCAGCAAGGTGACCGAAGAAGAGATTGCCGAAGTCGTGTCGAAGTGGACCGGCATCCCGGTGTCCAAAATGCTCGAAGGCGAGCGCGACAAGCTGCTGCGCATGGAAACCCTGTTGCACAAACGGGTCATTGGTCAGGAAGAGGCGGTCGTTGCCGTCTCCAACGCGGTGCGCCGCTCGCGTGCCGGATTGTCTGACCCGAATCGTCCAAGCGGGTCGTTCATGTTCCTCGGCCCGACCGGTGTGGGTAAAACCGAGCTGTGCAAGGCGCTGGCCGAATTCCTGTTCGACACCGAAGAGGCCATGGTGCGCATCGACATGTCCGAGTTCATGGAGAAACATTCCGTGGCTCGCCTGATCGGTGCACCACCAGGTTATGTCGGCTACGAAGAGGGCGGTTACCTGACCGAAGCGGTGCGTCGCAAACCGTACTCGGTGATTTTGCTGGATGAGGTCGAGAAAGCGCACCCTGACGTGTTCAACATCCTGCTGCAGGTGCTGGAAGACGGGCGCTTGACCGACAGCCACGGGCGCACAGTGGACTTCCGCAACACTGTGATCGTCATGACCTCCAACCTGGGCTCGGCGCAGATCCAGGAACTGGTCGGTGATCGCGAGGCACAGCGTGCAGCGGTGATGGACGCCGTCGGCACCCACTTCCGTCCGGAGTTCGTCAACCGGATCGACGAAGTGGTGATCTTCGAGCCTCTGGCGCGGGATCAGATTGCCGGTATCACCGATATCCAGCTGGGCCGGCTGCGCAAACGCCTTGCCGAGCGCGAGCTGACGCTAGTCCTGAGCCCCGAGGCGCTGGACAAGCTGATTGCCGTCGGTTACGACCCGGTCTATGGCGCACGTCCGCTGAAGCGCGCCATCCAGCGCTGGATCGAGAACCCGCTGGCGCAACTGATCCTCTCGGGTGGCTTCGAGCCGGGCAGCAGCATCACCGGCAAGGTGGTCGACGACGAGATCGTGTTTGGCTGATCGTCTCGTCGGCTTCTCTCCTCTATAGAAGGGCTCTCGGGATGAGGGCCCTTTTCATAAGGAGGCTGCCAGCGGTAAAATCGGCCTCGAAAGGGCATCTGAAAAAAAATCGCAAATCATTGTCTTAAAAAGCAATTTATAGGGTTGACAGGTGTTTTTAAAATTGTAGAATAGCGCGCCTCAGAGACGTGAACGCAACGATACAAACGAAGCGCAAAGGTCGATGAGATTGAAATCAACGAGTTAACAGCACGCTGGTTTCAAGGCTAAAGGTTGTAACGTTGAATCTGAAATCAATAGTTCCGCGATAGCTCAGTTGGTA
>NZ_LGLN01000012.1 GCF_001293775.1 Pseudomonas syringae pv. cilantro | reverse complement strand
GCTGCGTGCTATCGGCTTGGTACTGGCGTGGAAGATAGCGGTGGTTTCTGCCTCTGTTTTGGCTTGTGATTTACCCCGAATGTGGCGGTTCAGAAAACGGATTTCCGGGTGTGTCACTTTTAGGGAGATGCTGATTTATTCAAAAAACCAGCTGTTGCCCCCTGATAAATCAAGGTTTCCAGAGCGTTGCTGGGACGAAAAATCGAATAAATCAGCGGCTCCTTAGTGTTCTTTCGGTACCTTAATGAAGCCATCAGCAATACCTTGTGCCAGCAACTCCATCATTTTCGCGAAACGAAAAAATCCTGGATATTGCAGGCAGATATAGTCCATCTGGACCTTTGATGAGCTGTCGAGCACCTGTTTGAA
>NZ_LGLN01000070.1 GCF_001293775.1 Pseudomonas syringae pv. cilantro | reverse complement strand
CAAACCACATATGACTGGCTGGTGGTCAAGACTGGGCTTCAGGACTGGGTTCAACACACCTCTGATTATGCTGCGACAGGACAACGATCACGCGGTTTCGATATGCGCTACATGCTCGGCGTGGGAGTCAGCAAGTTTCAGGATTACGGTCTTGCGGCGCTCTACACGACACTGGTGTTTTGCGTGCGCCTGGTGATCCTGACCCTCGCAATCCCGTTATTTATGATGACGGCGTTCGTGGGTTTCGTCGACGGACTGGTGCGCCGAGACCTGCGGCGGTTTGGTGCCGGCCGCGAGTCCAGCTATCTGTATCACAAAGCTCGAGCAACGATGGTGCCGCTGGTGATCATCCCCTGGAGCCTCTACCTGGCCCTGCCTTTCAGCGTGAGCCCTTTGCTTGTGCTCTTGCCGTGCGCAGCTCTGCTCGGCCTGGCCGTCAGCATTACAGCGTCCAGCTTCAAAAAATACCTTTAGGTGCCCCTCATGCAATGGACAGAAGAACAACTGCCAGCGATCCACTCTTGCGCGAAAAAGCTACTGGTCCAGGCATTTGCCGGTACCGGGAAAACAACAACACTCGTCGGTTACGCCGAGCACAACGCGTCGGTCAAAATGCTGTACCTCTGCTACAACAAAGCCGTTGAGATGGCGGCAAAGAACCGTTTTCCACGCAACGTGACCTGTAAAACCGCGCACGGCCTTGCCTACGCTGTCTATGGCAGCCAGTACAAACACAAGCAGGCCGGCAATCTGCGTTTGACCGACATTGCGAGGACGATCAATACGCAGGATTGGGAGCTGGCCAAAGACATCGTCTCGACACTCAATGCCTTCATGGCCAGCAAAGACCTGGAGCTGCAGGAGGATCACTTTGTGAGATTCCAGAGCAACCGCACGCTGACCTCGGTCCAGCAGCAGTACATGAGCAAAGCGCTGAATCTGACCAGAGACGTTTGGGACAAGATGGTCGATATCCAAGACCGCTCAGTCTCCATGACGCACGACGGCTATCTGAAGCTGTACCAGATGAGCCAGCCGGATCTGAGCCAGCGCTTCGGTGCGATCCTGCTCGACGAAGGGCAAGACGTGAACCCGGTCATTGCAAATCTGGTCCAGATCCAAACAATAACGCAAGTGACCGTAGGTGATCGGCATCAGCAACTGTATCGGTTCAGAGGCGCTGTGGATGCTTTAAACAGCCCGGCGATGAACGACGCCGAGAAACACTTCCTGACTCAGAGCTTCAGATTTGGGTCGGCAGTTGCCTACGTGGCCAACGTCATCCTGTCCTTCAAGGGTGAAAAGATCCCCCTCCAAGGCCTGGGACAGCCGACGTTGGTGAAACGAGCCTTACCGGACGATCTGCCTCACCGTACCTACCTGCACCGCACTGTGAGCGGCGTGATCGAGAACGCGCTGCGCCTGGTCAACCAAGACCACCGCATGCAGTGGATCGGAGGGATCGACAGCTATTCCTTGCGCGATCTGGAGGACCTGTTCTATTTCAGCCGGCACATGAATCACCAGGTCCAGCAGCGAAAACTGCTCACTGACTATGCCGATTACGACCAGTATGTCGTGATCGCGAAGGCCACGCAGGATCCTGAGATGCTGCGTTCGATCAAAATCATCGAAAACTACCCAGACCTACCTCAACGAATCGAGCAGCTGCGTGCTGCTTCTGTCACGTCGGAGCTCGATGCAACCGTGACCCTCAGCACCGCGCATAGAGCCAAAGGTCTGGAGTGGGACTTCGTTGGGCTTTATGACGATTTTTCGGCAGATCCGCTCTCGCCTGACATCGACGCCGGCAAACGCGACGATGAGCTGAACCTTCTGTACGTAGCTGTCACAAGAGCCATGAAGATTCTGGCCGTCAACTCGCTGGTGATCGACATCATGCAGCGCTTCAAGGACATTAAGCAGCGCTCATAACATTGAGGCGCGGCGCCGCCTTCTCCCAGCCAGCTACCTTCTAAAAAGTAAGTCATCTTCGGTTAGCGTGAAGAACTCGGGTTCTACACCACCATGAGCAATCACACCAGCGGGGCATGTACTCCCCGTCCTCTTTTGGAACCGTTGGAGCATATGCACCACGAAGGAGGTGCATTTATTCATAGGATCCAATCCATGCAGAATCATGTCATTATTTCCAAAGGCGCCACACCTTTGTCGAGAGGAGTTACAGCCAGCGATGTCAAGCCTGCTTATGCGCAATTGACACCCGAAGCTTATCGACACGCAATAACGAAATTCAAACAAGCACTGACAACCCCGGAGCGGCCAACCGGCGAACCCGTTTTCATCTACGACCGCACACCAGGCGAATTGGAAAATTTTCGTTCTTCGGACAGTTTTATCCTCCCTCATGACCTCAATCAGAAAGGCTGGGACACGCTGCACATTTCCGGCAGTGCCAGTATCGCCAGTTTGGAGCAAGTGCAACGTTTGCATCCCACCCCCGAAAGACCAGTCGTGGTATTGGACGTACGAGAGGAATCTCACGCGATCGTTGGGGGTTATCCATGTACTTGGCGACTGGGCAACAACTGGGCGAATGTGGGTAAAAGTCGCAATGACGTGATCGCCGATGAGCAATCTCGCATCGCTGCGCTCAAGCAGCAGCCAACAGTCGAGATCATTCACCGCAAGGATGCCAAACACGGGCTGGAGAATCCTCGTAAGGTCGTGCTGAACAACCCGGATATCTCAAGTGAAGAAGACTTAGTGAAGTCCACGGGTGCGGAGTACCTTCGTTTGATGGTGACCGACCACATGGGACCGCGTTCCGAAGACATTGACCTTTTCGTAGCCATGGAGCGCGCGCTACCCGAGCAGGGTCGGGTACATATCCATTGTGGAGTCGGGCAAGGCCGCACAGGTATCTTCATCGCAATGCACGACATGCTCAAGAACGCTCACCACGTATCATTTCATGACCTGATAGAACGCCAACTCGTTTTCAATCCGGGGCGCGCTCTGGATTTCAACAAGGATGTCACCCACGAAGGCAGAGCCAACCTGCGCAATGACCGCTTGGAATTCATCTCGCTTTTTTACGAATACGCCAAGCAAAATCCCAAAGGAGCGCCGCGATCATGGTCAGAATGGCTCGCTGACCCGAACACCCCATCTCAACAACGCTAACTGACTACCACCCTGCTCCGGGACAATTAGCTAAAATTCGGCACCTTAGTGGCTATCTCGCTAAGACCAGCACTATGAGTCCACTCAGCAAGCGGCAAATGCTTGGCTGGGGGTGGTGCCGTTTTTTTCGTTGGATTCCTTTAATAGGCAGCCTTCGGCTGTAAAGGGATGTGTCTTTGCCTTCAAAGCTATCGGTGATCATGCATGCCTACCAGTTTCACCCCGTCCTCTGAAAAACCTCTTCGCGGCCAACGGCTGCTAGGCAGGCTTGCTGGAAAGCGGTGGTCTGCGCCAGATTTTAGTGTCACTGGCGATCGACATCATGCAGCGCTTCAAGGACATGAAGCAGCACTCAAAACCTCGATACCCTGTGCCTACCCAGCCACCTACTTTTTGAGACGTGAGTCGTCTTCGCCCAGTGTGAAGAAGTCGGGGTCTACATCGGTATGAGCGACAACATCATCGAGGGTCATATATTCCCAATCAGGTGTATTGCTGGCATCGAGAGTGACGATGGCCCAAGACCCTTCAGAAGAGATTCCAATGCCAGGCGCGTAGTGTTCGACCCAAGTAAATTGCTCAAGAACTTCGTACATCGAAGAAAACGCCTTGGGTAAAGCCCGCTCGGTATGAAGGCGATGAATCACACCGCTGATGATCTCTTCGATGTCATTCGTGACAGAAGTACCGTCATAGTATCGCAACTGAGCGATCAAACCGAACAGCATTCCTCCATCGGTGATACCCACACGTACAAAGCAAGCCCCCGACGCGTAATCGCCCTTGTATTCAAATCTTCGATAGTCAATCGTCCGCACTGCACTTGTCCTTCTCGAACAAAATTTACGTAATGCAGCTTTCCCCATCGTCTAACGAGACTCTCACTGCACGTTACATTTTCCAACCTTGAGGTTTATCGTTGCAACTGGCTGTTGCAGCCTGAAGACACACCTGATTCATCATTCCCTGCCTGGCATTTGGTACTTATGACTACATTTGAATACACCCAGACCTTCGTCCCCCTTCCCTATAAAACCGTGACCAGCGGCGTGCTGATGTTCAAGTCAACGGACGACACTACCGAACCGGACATTCACGGATATTTGAGCAACCCTGAAACGCTGGCCATATTGAATCGCCACGGCAGAGAAGGATGGGAGCTGGTCAGCGTTCAGCCGATCAATCGTGGCCACGAGCGATTTGGTAATCAAAACGCCCAGGCCTGGGCGGTTGGGTATGCAATCAGTACAGGGTTCCTGTTCTTCTTCAAACGCAGCGCTGCATCGCCTACCTCATTGGACAAACCCTCTCAGACTTAAAAAGGGTTTCGTACTGATTCAAACTCGGTCGTTGGTCATGCTATGGACATAGATTCCTACAGCTTCCAGGGCCCGCGACGTGAACTTCAATCCCCCCGCGCTCAGATCAACGTCTTCACGTGTGCAGATCTGCTTGACCGCAGTC